>CANNDL010000003.1 GCA_947503435.1 uncultured Kangiella sp.
CCAGCAATTGACGGCTCTACTCCACCATTACCAGGAACTTTAGCGCTAACCTCACTAAAAAAAAATATGGATGATATTAAGACTAAAGATAATAATGCGCGAACTTTCATTTTAAACCTCAAAGCTATATAAGAATTAGTTAATATAATTGAATGTAAAATATCACAACAGCCACAAACAAAACGTTAACTGTTCGATATCTTTACAGGTTAGGTATTGATTTTAATTTTTAGCTTTGTTAAGAGAGCATGCTTATTTAAGCTCTAAAGCCAGGTGATAGAGATCTTTTTTCTTTTCGCCAGTGAGCTTGGCTGCGATCTTTGCAGCTTTATTGGGCGGAAGTTCCTTGAGCAACTCTGATAGTAACTGCTTACTATCGAACTTTTGTTCCTGTTTAGACTTTTCTTGTCCAGAAATGATTAGTACAAACTCGCCTTTAGTCTGATTGTCATCTTGCTTAACACTTTCAATTAGCTCAGATAATGAGCCATCAAGTACCGTTTCGAAGGTTTTGGTGAGTTCTCGAGCAATGACAGCGCGCCTATTACCATAAATCTCTGCAGCATCTATCAAGCTGGCAAGAATACGGTGTGATGACTCATAAAAGACTAGGGTTTCGACTCTGTTCACTAACTCTTGATGCTTTTGGCTACGAGAGCTACTTTTCGCCGGCAAAAAGCCAAAAAAGCTAAAACTATCTGTAGCTATACCGGCTACAGATAAAGCGGTGATTAGAGCGCTAGGGCCTGGAATTGGACTCACTTTGTGTCCCTTATTGCGTAATTCTCTTACCAGTTTAAAACCAGGATCACTGATAAGCGGTGTTCCGGCGTCAGAAATCAAAGCAATGGATTGGCCTTGAGCGAGTTTTTCAGCAATCTGCTCTACCCGCGCTAACTCATTATGTTCATGTAAGGAAATCATCGGAGTTCCTATGGCATAGTGCTGACATAAGCGCTGACTATGACGAGTATCTTCAGCGGCAATTAAGCTAACTTCTTTTAAGGTATTTATTGCACGTAAAGATATATCTTCAATGTTACCAATTGGTGTTGCTACTACGTATAAGCAGCCGTAATTTGAGCGATTTGTCTGGTCTGTCATTGAAGTATTTGCCGTTTCGATCACAAGTTAAGGGCATTATGACCTTAAAATGTGATTTGATGTTAAAAATTGCTTGCTCACTTTGCCTAATATCCGATTAAAGCATAGAATATCTATTATCAAATGAGCATTCTAACTTATTCATTTAATTGTCATTTTAACCAATTTTAATGACATTGAGCAGGGAAATATGATTAAAAACCATTCATATAAGACAATTATTATCGCGGCCTCTACTTTATTACTTAGCGCCTGCTTAACCACTCAATCCAGCACTTCGCGCAATTCAAGTAATATCTATGGTACCCGCTCGGATCAATCTGCCGAATATTACTTACAAGAAGCCAATAAGCGACAAGCTAGCGAGCAAGCCGTTTGGAAATTAAGAGCAGCGGCGGCTTTTGCCCAGCAAGATAATTTTGCCCGAGCTTATCAAACTTTAATCAGCTTCCAGCCCACTCAGTTATCGCCCGATAAGAGAAATGCCTATTATTTATTAAAAGGTGAGTCGGCGCTTAGGCAGCAAAAAGGCTTTGAAGCCATTCGCTCGCTACAAGCAATTCGAAATACTGAACAACAATCACGTGCATGGAATCGTCATCATCAATTACTAACAGCCGATGCACTCAAGGTTAATAAGCGTTATGTAGACGCGGCTGTCACTCGTATTTTAGCCGCCGATCTTATTGATAGCTCTAATTTACGTGAACAGCAATACCAATTCGCTTGGCAGGAACTCACTGACTCGCCACTAGGCGCCCTTGAATCCAAGCGTCAGAGTGCAACAAAAAGAGATGCCTTAGCTTGGCTTGATCTAGCGATTGCAAAAAACCGCTATCAAAACAATGCCCGTCTATTATCAGAGGGACTTAAGGACTGGTCTCAGGAATATCCCGGTCATAACGCGATTGATTTTTTGCCCACTGAAACCATGGCCCTTAGAGATGCAGAATTTCTCGCACCGCGCAAAGTTGCCTTGATTGTTCCTTTATCCGGCCGGTTCGCCAATGTTGGAGGTGCTATTCGCGATGGCTTTGTTGGTGGCTATTTCCAAAGCCGTTTAGACCGTGGCGAACTGCCAGAAATAAAAGTATACGACAGTGCCAATGGCGATTCGATGGAGCAAATATATCAAAACGCCATGTATGATGGTGTAGAAATGGTTATTGGCCCATTACTAAAAAAGAATATCGACCAATTGACCCGCTTTGAACAAATGCCGATACCGACGCTCGTTTTGAATCGATTAAGTTACGATTTTAGTCCAAGCAACATGTATCAATTTGGTTTACCCGTTGAAGATGAAGCCGAACAGATTGCTCGCTTTGCAATGCGCAACGGTCAATCACGCGCCTTTATCATTAATGCCGAGCCAAGCGTTGGCGAAAGAGCCATGCATGCTTTTACACAAACCTATCAAGAGCTGGGCGGCACAGTAGTGCAAACGGCTACGATAGGCAGAAATCAAGATCCTAAAGAAGCAATAACTCGCTTACTCGGTGTTGATAAAATTGAGCAGCGTGCTGATGAACTGCAAAACTTACTCAATTTATCCATTGAATCATCCGGTCAAGGAAGTGCTAATGCTGATGCTATCTTTTTAATCAGTGACGCTAAACGAGCGAGAATTATCAAGCCTTATTTAAATTACTATTACGCTTATAACTTGCCGGTTTATGCCACATCCAATATTTATAATGGAACCAGTAGCGCCAGAACGGATAATGATTTATCGGGTATTAAATTTACTGATTCGCCTTGGATGTTAGCAACTAGCAACGATATAAAAAAATTGAAAAGAGAGCTCGCTAAGACTTTACCAAAATCACGCCGCAGTTTAGGCAGGTTTTTTGCTTTAGGTCATGACGCCTTTAAAGTGATACCTGAAATTGGGCAATTATCCGCTTTACCAGATGCGGCTATAGAAGGTTTAACCGGTGTTTTAAGTATGGACGCCCGGGGACGTATTCAGAGACAGTTGGCTTGGGGCCAATATGTTAAGGGTGAAGTTAGAACTTACAACGAAAGATAGATCTATTAACTACAGGATTTTATATGGCTATGGATAGCCGCGAAATTGGTCAACAAGCAGAAACTTGGTGTAAGCAATATTTATCAAAGCAAGGACTCAAGTTTGTTGCAGAAAATTATTACTCTAGATACGGTGAAATCGATTTAATATTTCTCGACAAGATGGCTGAACCTAAAACTTTAGTATTTGTCGAAGTTCGTTATAGAAAACCTGGTAGTTTAGTAACCGGATCTGAAACAGTAACTTCTACTAAACAAAAAAAGATTATTAAAACGGCACAAATTTTCTTACAAAAAGAACAACATTTTGCCGACTTGAATGCTCGTTTTGATGTAGTATCAATATCGAGTGAAAATACGAATTTTATTGCCGATTGGCAAAGCCATGCTTTCGATGCAAATGCTTGGTAAACTGATCCTAAAACTTAAAAAGGCTTTTTCGATTTATGTTAGAGCGAATTAAAGATATTTTTACAGAAAGTATTCAAACTAAAATTGCAGCGGCAGATGCATTACCTGAATCTATAGCGCAAGCTGGCCAAATCATGGTTAACGCTTTATTAGCAGGAAATAAAATATTAACTTGCGGTAATGGCGGTTCCGCAGGAGACGCTCAACATTTCTCATCAGAAATGCTGAATCGATTTGAGCGTGAACGCCCTAGTCTACCAGCTATCGCTTTAACCACCGATACTGGCACTCTGACCTCCATTTCTAATGATTATAGCTTTAATGACGTTTTCTCTAAGCAAGTACGCGCGCTCGGTCAAGCTGGCGATGTGCTCTTAGCCTTCTCTACGAGCGGTAACTCTCGTAATGTCATCAATGCTATGGAAGCATCCGTTTCTAAAGACATGCTAATCGTCGGCCTAACGGGAAAAGACGGTGGCGAAATGGCAGGCTTATTTGGTGCCAACGATGTTGAAGTCAGAGTCCCTTCAAATTCCACAGCTAGAACACAAGAAGTTCACTTAGTGGTTATTCACGCCCTTTGTGATTACATCGATAACGCATTATTTGGCCAAGCATAAATAGGAATACCAATGACACGAATTAAATTCTTACTTATCACTTTAAGCATTTTACTTATCAGTTCATGTACAACTTTTGGCACCATTTTCGAAGATAATAGTATTGAATCGCGAGTCGTTGACTTATTAGAGCCTATCGAAGAAGCAAATCAACCGGCTAAAATTAACGTTGATAGCCATAACTTGTACGTGCTTGTTTATGGACAGGTTCCTAATGAAGCCGTAATTGATCAAGTCAACCAAGCCATCAATGGAGTTCCGGAGATCCGCAAGGTCTTTAATGAACTACGGGTAGGCAATCCTGATGATGTTGGCGGTTTCAGTGATGGTTGGATTTCCACCAAAGTACGCTCCAGTTTGACCGCTGAAAAAGGCTTGGACTCCAAGCGCATCACGGTTAGAACCGAAAACAAAGAAGTATTCTTAATGGGCTTAGTGACTCGCGCCGAAGGTGATAAAGCAGCATTAGTTGCTCGCAATATATCTGGTGTGACTAAAGTTGTTAAGATTTTTGAGTACATCGATTAATGCTTGAAATTATAATCTTCTCGCTTGGAATAATACTGTTTATTTTTAACTTTTCTGCTACTAAAGCTTGCCTAAAAGATGATCTACTTACAAATACTCAAAAGATTTTCCAGTTACTAATAATTTGGCTAATACCAATTTTAGGAGCATTTTTAATCCTGTATATGATTACTGATAGTCATACCCAAGCTGAAGTAAAAGATATGACTATTGGCCCTTTTTATTTGCGAGAATTTTCGAAAAAAAATAAACCAAATGAAAATATAAACGGTGTTTGCGGCTCTGCTAAAGATGGTGTTTGTGGAAGTGATTAACAAAGCATTTATAATAAAAAAGCCTGCAATCGCAGGCTTTTTTATTACTTATTTTACAACCCTAAGACTAGGTTTACCCTTCGGCGGCTTAGGTGGCTCATCATCCGGATCTTTTGGCGCTTCACCTTCATACATATCCGGTGAGAACATAATCCCTTTGTCGTTTTCACGAGTATAGATGGCCATGATGGAATTCATGGGTACAAAAATATTCAATGAAGAACCAGAAAAACGTGCCTTAAAGCTAATCGCTTCATGACCAATATGAAAATCCCCCACTGCACTTGGAGCAATGTTTAAAACAATTTTGCCATCATTTGCAAATTGTTGAGGAATATCTACTTGAGGGTGACTGGCGTCCACAAGGATCTGCGGAGTCCAGTCATTATCAATCATCCACTCATAATAAGCGATGAGTAAATAAGGTTGTAACGGCGTATTGTCAGTCATAAGACTAAACTTATAACCCCATTCTTAGTTCTTGCTCTTCTTCCGTTAAGCTTACTTTGAATGATTCACGCTCGAAAATTCTATCCATATAGTCGTGAATAGCTTTTGAACCTTTACCAGAAATTTCTAAACCCAATTGCTCAGCACGCCATAATAATGGAGCAATAACGCAATCAACTAAAGAAAACTCTTCACTCATAAAATAATCACTAGCAGCAAATACTGGCGATAAGGCCATAATGCTTTCTTGTAATTGTTTACGAGCTTTTTTAGCTTTAGCTTCAGTACCGTTATTAATCAATTCAAACTGGGTGTACCATTCTTTTTGGATACGGTGAATCATTAAACGGCTACGACCACGAGTTACAGGATATACTGGCATTAATGGCGGATGCGGGAAACGCTCATCTAAGTACTCCATGATGATATTGGCTTCATATAAAACCAAATCACGGTCGATTAGCGTTGGTACTGAACCATAGGGATTTAAGTCGCTTAAATCTTCAGGGATGTTGTCCCCTACTACTTCTACAACTTCAAAATTAACGCCTTTTTCTGCAAGTACAATTCGTACTTGATGACTGTATGCATCATTACCTGAAAAAAGTGTCATGACTGAACGCTTGGCAACTACCGCCATAGGTGTTCTCCTAAATAAATAGGCTCAAGCAATACCATTGCTTGAGCCAAACTAACTCTTAATGAATGTCTTTCCAGAATTCTTTCTTCAAGAAATACGCAGGAATCAATAACAATACTAAAAATAGTATTGCCCAAATACCCATGTTTTTACTTTGAAGTTTCACTGGATTAGAAGTGTAGGCAAGGAACGCCGTAAGGTTTAGCATTTCTTCTTTAAACTCTTCAGGCGTTAAAGTGCCTTCTTTAGTTTGTACAAAGATACCGCCGTCAGCAGATAACTGCGCTTTAGTTGCTTCTGCTTGGGCTAAAGTGCTTTTAGCTTCAGACTTGGCGGCATCGCTTGCTTCGCTATCAGCCATCACGTTTTTAGCCGTTTTAATAGCAGTTTCAGCCGCAACCCACTCTTCAGTCAAAACTTGCTCGCCCTGAAGGTCCGCTAAAATATGCGGCATACCTACATCTGGAAATACCGTATTATTCATACCGTATGGACGAGAAGGATCTGCGTAGAATGAGTTAAGATAATTATAAACCCAGTTTTCGCCACGAACACGAGCCACTAATGACAAGTCTAAGGGATCAACACCAAACCATTTTTTAGCTAGCTTTGGGTTCATACTTTTCTTGATTGGAGCGCCAAACTTTTGATCACCCAATACTAAGTTATTCATCACTTCATCTTCAGATAAATCTAAATCTTGCGCGATTCTTGAATAACGAACATATTCCATCGAGTGACAGCCCGCACAATTGTTAAGGTATAACTGAGCACCTTTTTGCAACGAAGCTTTATCCGTTAAGTTAATATTAGCCTTCTCATTCGGGAATGTAGTTCCGCCGCCCGCAGAGAAAGCAACTGGAGCAGCTAGCGTCAATGCTGTAATAGCAGTAATAATTAGCTTTTTCATTAGTGAGTTACCCTCTCTGGTACTGGCTTAATTTTCTCGAATCTTGGCAACAATGGCAAGATTACGAAGAAGAATAAGAAGTAATAAGCTGATGCAACCTGCGCCAATAATGTTTTTATTGCCGTTGGAGCCTGAACGCCTAACCAACCTAACAAAATAAAGCAGACTACAAATAAGGCTAACGCTAATTTGTACGAAGTACCTCTATAACGAATGGACTTCACTGGCTGCCTATCTAGCCAAGGTAATAGGAACAATACAACGATTGCCAGAGCCATAGCTAAGAAGCCTAAGAATGGGTCTGGAACTGCACGCAAAATCGAATAGAAAGGCGTGAAATACCAAACTGGAGCAATCACGTCAGGCGTTTTCAGCGGGTTTGCAGGCTCAAAGTTAGGGCGCTCTAAGAAGTAGCCGCCTAAATCTGGTGCAAAGAATACAATCGCTAAGAATATGATTAAAAACACTACCACGCCCACAATGTCTTTCACTGTGTAGTATGGGTGGAAAGGAATACCGTCTAATGGGATGCCGTTTTCATCTTTATGTTCTTTAATCTCAACGCCGTCTGGATTGTTTGAACCAACCTTGTGTAATGCAACAATGTGTAAGAACACCATAGCAACCAATGCTAATGGTACCGCAACCACGTGCAATGCAAAGAAACGATTAAGCGTTGCTAATGATAGGGTGAAATCACCACGGATCCACTCAACCAGTCCATCACCAAAATAAGGAATAGTACCGAACAGGTTAACAATAACTTGCGCACCCCAGAATGACATCTGACCCCATGGTAATAAGTAACCCATGAAAGCTTCAGCCATTAATAGTACGAAGATAATCATTCCGAAGATCCACACTAACTCACGTGGCTTCTTGAAAGAACCGTACATAACGCCACGGAACATATGCAAGTAAACAACTACGAAGAAGGCAGAAGCACCGGTAGAGTGCAAATAACGAATTAACCAACCCATTTCCACATCACGCATGATGTATTCCACAGACGCGAATGGCTCGCTTGGGCTGTAGAACATAGTTAACCAGATACCGGTTAATAATTGGTTTACTAAGACCAATAAAGCTAAAGAGCCAAAAAAGTACCAGAAGTTAAAGTTTTTTGGCGCGTAATATTCAGCTAAATGCTCATTCCAAACTTTAGTTGCAGGAAAGCGTGCATCAAACCATTCAAACATGCTTTTAAACATTAGCTTTCTCCCCCAACTAAGATAGTTTTATTGGTCGTATCGATCACATAAGGAGGAATCTCTAAATTAGCATTCGCTGGAACCGATTTATAAACACGGCCAGCCAAATCAAATTTAGAACCGTGACAGGCACAGAAGAAACCACCTAACCAACTCGAATCAACCGAACCAGGATCGGCGAATAATTTAGGCGAACAACCCAAGTGAGTACACAAACCAATCGCTACGAAAATTTCTGGCTCGATTGAGCGGTATTCGTTTTGACAGTTTTCAGGCTGTTGCTTTGCGTTATCAGAATTTGGATCCGCTACTAACTCGTTAGAAGCCGTTACTGCTTTTAACATAGCTGGATCACGACGCATCACCCATACAGGTTTTCCACGCCATTCGATGGTAATTTGCTGGCCATTTTCTAGTTTACTGTAGTCAGTCTCAACTGGAGCGCCGGCAGCTTTCGCTTTCTCACTCGGCTTCCAAGATTTGACGAAAGGCACAGCCGCAAAAACTGCTCCAACGGCACCCACACCAGCGGTTGCACCGATCAGCAAATTTCTGCGTCCTTTATTAACGCCTTCATTACTCATTAGGTTTGTCTCCCCACATTCAAAAAAGTATATTTATCGTTAACTCTCTTAACACCTTAAAACAACGATAAACACTTGAAAAATAAGATAAAGTTGGCAAAAACGAATAGGTCAAAAAATAACCTTATAAATCATACGTTTATTAATGCCATACTGGGAGCGAATCATACGGGAATTAGAAGAAATTTACAATCTGGTCAGACCACGCGATATGGGTTTTATTAGCAAACTACTCAGAGAGAAATCCAAAACCATATTTGCCATCTAACTGCAAAATACTAAATGGTGTATGTTTGTTGCTATGCACATACAATAAACCGTAGGTTAAAGAATACACAAAATCATATCTGTCAGAGCCGTTAGTGTTATAAGAACTAATTAAATACACTTTTGAATAAGAATTAGAAAGCTTGAAATTTTCAACAATTCCATGGATACCATAAGTGCGATTATTATATTTCCATTGCCTTTGTGAACCCTCAATTGCCAAGTCTCTGGGTATTGCAAAGGTGAGAACAGGATGATCAATACAAATAAAACCTGATTTTAAGTTACAGAACTCAACTTCATCTGCATAAGGTCCGTTATAAACATAAGATTTTTTTGTTGATATAAGAACCTCTTCATTAATCAAGGGGTTAACATATCTAATAAAATCTACATTTGTTTTTATTTTATTAGAGCAGCCAGTTAATAAAAGCAACATTGCGAGCAATGCAAAAAATATTCTTATCATCTAATTATCGATCTTTCCAAGAATGTTTTCAAAATAACACAAACAAAAACGCCTGCATAATGCAGGCGTTTTGTAGAACTCTTGAATTCTCGCTCCTGAGGAGCAACAGCAGATTAACGCTTAGAGAATTGAGGTTTCTTACGTGCTTTGTGCAAGCCAACTTTCTTACGCTCAACTGCACGAGCATCACGAGTCACATAACCCGCTTTACGTAGATCACCACGTAACTCACCATCATATTCCATCAATGCGCGAGTGATACCGTGACGAATCGCACCAGCTTGGCCAGTACCGCCGCCGCCAGAAACGGTTACGTATACATCAAACTTTTCTAAAGTTTCAGTTAACTCTAAAGGTTGACGAACGACCATGCGTGACGTTTCACGACCAAAATATTGGTCTAAAGATTTTTGGTTCACAGTAATAGAGCCGCTACCCGGACGTAAGAATACGCGAGCAGTAGAGCTTTTACGACGACCAGTTCCGTAATATTGTTCAGCCATTGTCTTCTACCTTATAGTTCCAAAGCGATTGGTTGTTGAGCAGCGTGACCGTGCTCAGAACCCGCATATACTTTTAATTTACGGAACATAGCACGACCAAGAGGGTTTCTTGGAAGCATGCCTTTAACCGCTTTTTCAATGATCATTTCAGGCTTACGCGCTTGCAAGTCATTGAAATTAATCTCTTTAATACCGCCTGGGTAACCAGTGTGACGGTAATAAATTTTATCTTCCGCTTTTTTACCAGTAACCGTTACTTTTTCAGCGTTGATGATGATGATGTAATCACCAGTATCAACGTGAGGCGTGTATTCTGCTTTATGCTTGCCCTTTAAACGGCGAGCAACTTCAGTCGCTAAACGACCTAAAGTTTTGCCTTCTGCGTCAACAACGAACCAGTCGCGTTTTACAGATTCAGGCTTTGCACTAAATGTTTTCATTATTCCGAGCTCCAAAAGCCGATTGCACTCTATGTGGGTGTCGATTTTGGCAAGATTTGGATACAACCAAGCCTTACGCCACCTAAAAATTCAGAGCGCGAATTGTACAGAAACACCACCCCTAGTACAAGAGGTAATGCCACATAATTAAATATTTTTAAGTGTCCTGAAGATATTTACGAATTTTAGCCTGAATTCGTAACAAAAGACTTTATTTAACGGGCTTTTAGCGCTATAAAAAGCGCTGGGGGAGTCAGTTTTGCATTACTCGCCAAGACAAAGACATTTTATCAGTCAATTAACATGAGGCAAAGGAAAAAATAATGGCAACTCGTAAAATAACCGCAGTTAAAGACAAATTCACAAAAACACAAATCCTTAACGAAATCGCAGAGCAAACCGGTCTAACTAAGAAAGACGTAGGCGCAGTTATCGATGAATTAGGTATCGTAATCGAGCGTCACGTTAAGAAACGCTCATGCGGCGAATTCACTTTACCTGGTTTATTAAAGATCAGTACGGTTAAAAAGCCAGCGAAGAAAGCTCGTAAGGGTATCAACCCTTTCACTGGCGAAGAAACTATGTTCAAAGCTAAGCCAGCTTCAATCGCGGTAAAAATCCGTCCATTGAAGAAATTGAAAGATATGGTTGGCTAAGCTTTACCAAGCTATTTAATGAAAAGCCGGCAAATGCCGGCTTTTTACTATAATAAAACTCTCTCTTCCAACAAAATTTGTCATTCGTTAGATCTACTCAAAACATTTATAAACTGATCATTATGCTTGTAATAGCAATTGGCTTTACAACGATTGGTGCTTGGAAGCTTTACAAGCCTCTTAACTACATAGTCAATGGCTTAACTACTAAGGCCAAAGTTATTCATGTCGATAGAGATGCATTTTGGAGTAATGACAGCAATAAGTGGATATCAACTTATCATCCTACTGTACGATTTTATTGGTATCAGAAAGCTTATGATGCCAAAGTCATTATGGCAGGCAATCAATATGAGAATGTTCATAAAGGCAATACTGTCGAAGTAAGGTTTTTGCCTGATAATCCTTACGTGGCAACACCAAAATGGCCACTACCTCAATTAATAGCCAATGGGCTTTTCTTGCTAGTTGGCTTAATCGTCTTTTGGATGATTTACAAAGAACATAGATACAAAGAGCCTGAGTTTCCTGACGATATTCTAGAAGAACCAATAAATTTATCACTGCTAGATCAAATAACTCATAAGCATTATGCCGCGAACATAACTAAAGGAGTGTTTATTTTTCGATTAGCACTATTACTAGCAGTAATTTATTTAGCTGGTTTAATAACCTACTTAATTGCTACTGACCAAACGGTTGACAAGATACCAATTGCCTTTTATCCGATTATATTTATAACTTTTGCTGTTGGCATTTATGCGCTGACTAAAAGTTCCTTTTATCACTTAACAGTCACAATTGATAAAACAAATCGAGAAATAAGAGTGTTGCGGAAACTTTTTTGGTCTAAGAGACATATCACATTGATGTTTGGCGATATTCAATACATTCAAGCCTCAGCAAAAAAGTTCTTCTATAAAGACAGCGGTTACCACTTAACAAGTGGTAGCTCAGATAGACTAGGAGACACTAAAACCTATTATTTCTTTGTTTACATAAAACCCTATGAAAAAGCACCGATACTATTGGAGAAAGTTAACAGCATAGATAAAGCCAATGAGTTAACAAAAGAGTACGCAGAAATAATTGGATGTCGAACCTTAACTTTAGGCGATAAACGCATTTACTCTCGGTGAAGTATTTTAAGCCAAATGCTCTTTCGCTAAATAATCTTTGGATTGCATTTCTTGTAAACGACTAATAGTTCGTTCAAACTCAAAGGCTAGGCCTGTACCTATATAAAGCTCTTCGATAGCAACTTCTGCAGAAATGATTAGCTTAACGTGGCGTTCGTAAAATTCATCTACTAAAGCAATAAAGCGTCTGGCCGCATCATTAATTGAATTATCCATTTGCGGGATTTGACTCACAAATACGGTGTTATAACTTCTTGATAATTCTATATAATCAGCTGCGGAGCGAGGTCCGCCACAAATAGCGTCGAATGTAAACCACACTAGGTTTTCCGACAAACGAACCGTATCTATTAAGCGCCCTTCTACTTTTAACTTTCGGTGCTCTTCACCTTTTTCGCCAGAAAGCTGCAAGAAGTATTCCTGCATATTGCTATCTGCTTGCGCATCAAGAGGGTAATGATAAATTTCCGCCTGCTCTAAAGTGCGCATTCGATAATCGGTACCGCCATCCACATTCATTACTTGGCAATGCTTCTCGATTAAGGCAATCGCTGGCAAAAATCGATCACGTTGTAAGCCATTCCAATAAAGCCGCTCTGGTGGAATGTTCGAAGTCGCAACCAAGACCACGCCTCGCTCAAACAACTCTTCAAAAAGCCCACCCAATATCATAGCGTCGGTAATATCTTTGACAAAAAACTCATCAAAGCAAATCACCTTTGCGCGCTCAGAAAGTTGATCGGCAATGATGGTTAAAGGGTTTTTCTCGCCGGAAAGCGCTTTAAGTTCTCCGTGTACTTCATGCATAAAACGATGAAAGTGTAAGCGGATTTTTTTATCGGTAGTTACGCAATTAAAAAAAGTATCCATCAAATAGGTTTTGCCGCGGCCTACGCCGCCCCACATATAAAGCCCTTTAACAGACTTAGAGGTTCCAAATAATTTACTAAAAAAACCGGTTCCTTTTTGGTCGTCTAACTCAAGATACACTCTATTCAAAGCTTCAACCGCTTTTTGTTGAGCATCATCTTTAGTAAAGCCGTTAGTTAAATCTTGTTGATATTTTTCTATAGGAGTCATGTTAATAAAGCTTTGCATTTAAAGATTATTCCTTAACACGGCTTCTAGCTCTTCTCGTAAGTCCACTAATCGACTATGGAAAAAATGACCAGCGCCTTGCATCTTTATTAAATACGGCTGTGGTTCAAGCTCATCAATCCAATCAAATACTGCTTGTGGATCGACAACTTCATCTGCATCACCCATCACCACTAACCAGTTGCAGTTGGGAATAACAAAATCATCAAAACTAAAACGATTAACGGGCGGAGCAATACTAATTAGTTGCTCTGGCATCTGTTTATGAGCTTGCAAAGCGGCAATCCAAGAACCGAAGCTAAATCCAGCCAACCATAGTTTTCTGTCTGGGTATTCTGATTTCGCAAATTCAATGACTTTGACTAGGTCTTGCTGCTCACCATGACCTTCGTCATACTCACCTTCGGAATGCCCCACTCCACGGAAATTAAAACGCAAAGACGGCATGCCTAAGCCAGCCAAGGTTCGTGACACCGTGTAAATAACCTTATTGGTCATGGCTCCGCCATGCTGTGGATGGGGGTGGCAGCAGACAGCCACATAATTTTCTTGATCGTTTTCAGGCAAATCCCAAACCGCTTCTAGTTGGCCTACGGCGCCATCAATCAAAATATGACTTTTATTCATGAATATTATTCAAAGGTTAGTGCTCTAAATTAAGAGTGGCTATTTTCGCACAAACTTGCTTTTTTGCTAAGGGCTAGATTCTATAAAGATATCTGGCTAAATGCTCGGCGACTTGATCACCATCATTTTATCCACCTGCATGTCGTGAATGGTATGTGGAATGCCTCCGATGCCATAACCCGACTCTTTCAAGCCCGCAAAAGGCATACCGTCAATTCTAAAAGCAGTATGGTCATTGACCATTATTGCTGCGGCGTTGATATGTTTGCGTACATAAAATGCATTATCAATATTGGAAGTCCAAACAGCAGCCTGGAAGGATACTTCGAGCCCATTGGCTAACTCGATAGCTTGCGCCATTTCATCCACTTCATAAATACAAATTACAGGACCAAATACTTCCAACTGACTGACTTTGGTATCCAATGGAGGATTCAGTAAAATGGTCGGCTGATAGCAAGTTTCTGAAATTTTATTGCCGCCCGTAATAAGTTGCGCCCCAGCATCTACCGCTTCGCTGACCCATTCATCAATACGCTCACATTCCTGAGGTTTTATTAAAGGGCCCACTTGGGTTTTATCGCTTAACGGATCGCCCACTACGAGTGATTCCGCTAATACTTTCAAGCCATCGATAAAGGCTTGTGAATGACCTTTCTGTAAATAGACTCTTTGTACCGAAACGCAGACTTGTCCCGCATGATAAAAGCCGCCTTTGCCCAATAAATTTATTGCTTCATCGTAATTAGCATCAGGATAAACAATGGCTGGCGCTACACCACCATGTTCTAAAGCACTGCGTGTTCCTGGTGCTAATTTTGATTTCAACATCCACCCAATTTTGGCACTTCCAATAAAGCTGAAAAAACTTACACGCGGGTCAGTCACCAATTTAGTTGCAGTAGCACTCTTATCACTAATAAAGACTTGGCACATTACATCAGGTAAGCCCGCTTCAATTAAAATATCTCTTAAAGCTATGCAAGAAAGCGGCGTATCACTAGCGGGCTTAACAATTACAGGACAACCCGCAGCAACTGCAGCCACCACCTGATGAATAATTAAATTAAAGGGATGGTTAAAGGCACTCACTGCTACCACTACGCCAATGGGCTCTTTCAAAGTAAAGGCAGCACGATTGGCAGAATACATATCGCCGCCCATAGGAATTACATCGCCATGTTCATTGCGAATAACTTCAATCGCTAACTTACAGCCATCAATAGCACGATTGATTTCCACTTTAGAGTCTAGGTAGGGTTTGCCACCTTCACTAGCGGCTAAATTAGTCAGCTCTTCGATTCGGCTACTAATAATTTCAGCAGTTTTTTCTAGAATTTCTACCCTTTGGTGAACTGTCATCCAACTGTTTTTATCCAAATACAATTGTTCAGCGCTCGATAAAGCATCTTCTAAATGCTGCTCACCAACAGTGGCAATCTCGGCTATTTTCGATCGGTCATAAGGATTAAAAACCTCCAAAGTCCCTGATTTCGGAATATCTGAATTAATTTTTACATCATGAGTAATCATTTATTTTTCCCAGTATTGATGACAGCCCATTATATAGGACAAACGATCTTTCCAAGTTTAGCGGTAAGTTTTGGGTTCTCTTCATAATCTATTGGAATAACTACCAATCTTGGTCCTTCTTCATTCAAAGCTTTTTCGAGAGTATTAGCAAAATTAGCTGAGTCTTTTTCAAAATAACCTTTCCAGCCAAAGGCTTGCGCCAATTGCAGCCAATCCGGATTACCAAAGCTTAAAGGGGTATGACGACCAAATTCAGTTTCTTGTTTCCACTCAATTAAACCGTAACCGCTATCTTCCCAGACAATCACTAAGATATTACTATTCAATCGTTTGGCGGTTTCCATTTCTTGAACATTCATCATAAATCCGCCATCGCCACAAATCGCAACCACATTACGGTCCGGATGAACTAGACTTGCGCCTATAGCGCCAGGCAAGGCAAATCCCATGGAGCAAAAACCATTGGGAATTAAGCAGGTATTCGGTTCATTGCAATGGTAATGACGAGCAATCCACATTTTATGGGCACCGACGTCAGACAATAAAATATCTTCTGGATTTAATGCTTGTCGTAAATCCCATAAACATTTTTGCGGCTTTATTAGTCCTTGAGTGACATCATTTTTATGCTCCGCCAACTCAGTTTGCATATCTCGCCTGACCGCTTTTTGTTGGCTAAAGTCGAAATTAAACAGGCGCGCCTGCATGGCTTCTGTCAACATATCTAGCGCATTGGCCAAATCACCAATCACTTCAATCTGCGGATTATAATGCTCGTCAATTTCAGCGGGTAAAAAATCAATATGTATTATGTTTTTATCGGCGTTCTCATTCCATAAATGCGGATGATATTCCACCATGTCATAACCAAGCATAATGATTAGATCGGAAGCATCTAGCGCACAGGCGGTCAAATCTTTCGCTCCTAGCCCAATGGTAAATAGACACTGCTCAGAATCCATATCCACCGCACCTTTACCCATAAAGGTACTGATAACACCAATTCCGGTTAATTCGCAAAACTTTCGTAAACTGGCGCTGGCTCTTTCTCGAATACAACCATTGCCAGCTACAATGATTGGACGCCTGGCTTCGGCTATCTTATTGGCTACTTGCTCAACAACATCAATCTCTGGCACGGAACGTCTAAAACGTACAGGCTTAATTGGCATCTTGTCCGTTTGCATATGAGCAATATTCTCGGGCAACTCTATTAACACAGCACCCGGTTTTTCGGTTCGCGCTAAACGCACCGCTTTGCGGGTAATTTCAGGTATATTATCTTGATGAGCAATGCTGACGGCCCATTTAGTCACGGGCTTAAACATTTCCACCACATTCATAGCTTGGTGAGACTCTTTGTGCAATCGCGTTGTTGCACCTTGCCCTGTCAAAACCAACATCGGTGCCCGGTCCATATTGGAATCGGCTACCCCAGTGATAAGATTCGTTGCGCCGGGACCCAGCGTTCCTAGACAACCAGCAGGGTTTCCGGTTAGTCGACCATAAGCTTCGGCCATAAATGCCGCACCTTGTTCATGACGGGTCAGAACAAATTGTATCTTGTCCGACTTTTCTAATGACATCATAAAATCGGCATTTTCTTCACCAGGAACACCAAAAATATATTCGATGCCTTCTTCTTCTAAGCATTTCACTAACAAATCAGATGCTTGCACAATGATTCCCTCTTTTGCTCGTAAGATTCGAGTTAACCATTGTAGACAGTTTCTGATCACAAAAGCCATTGAATTTAACTATTGCTCAGATAGATAAAGCTCGGATAGACTGTTGATTGTGATACTTATTTACATTTTTCTTTATAAATGTGTGTATCATCATTACTAAGGATATTAGACTTAAACTGCTCACTATAAACCTAACAATAGTCACGGAGTTGCATCACTACAATGAGTACAGCCCTTTTCACCATCGGAATATTAGTCGCACTAGTTATTGGTTTTTTTGCTGGTCGCTGGCATGGCATGTCACAACGTTCAAAGCAGTTATCGGAAGAACTAGAGCAAAAAGAGGAAGAATTAAAGGACTTAAAATCAAATGTTAATGAGCATTTTTCAGAAACTGCTCGTTTGTTCACTAATCTCACCAGTGAATACAAGTCTCTATATAAACACCTAGCCAAGGGTGCTACAGAATTAAGTGATGAAAGTTTCAAACTATCCTTAAGCGCTCCTAATGAAACTTTGATTGACCATGAAACTGTCGATGAGAATCAAACTGAGCCTGAGCTCCAAGCACCCCCTTCTACAAAAAATGAATCATCAGAAGTGGCAACTGAGAAAGATACGAATGAAAATGTTGAAGCTGAAAACGATTCTAAAAATGATACAGATGAACAGCCTCAACAACCGGTGGATTACTATCAAGCAAGTGACACTGATGAGAATCCTGATAATGACTCCGAACCAAATAAAGATTCTTGAGTCTCACTAAAAACTTTTCTTTGAAATATTTATGAAAATATTATCCAGCCTAGCTTTCATTGCTAAATATATTTTAATCGGCTTAGGAATAGCAGCTTTATTAGTGTTATTGATACCAAATCGTTTTGGGGTTAGCTTACAAAATAAAAATGAGCATAAAGAGCATTCTCAACCGAATACCCCAGCAATCATAGCCCAAGCAAGCCCTGCGGTTGCCACACTTCAGGTTCAATCAAAAACTTACCCCATCAATTCTCGTCAATGTTTTGAAGGGGTAAGAAATTATCAAAACAATCAAAATGCTTGCCAATTTTTTAATCAAGGCTCTGGCGTCATTATTGACCAGCAAGGACATTTAGTCACCAGTGCGCACGTAGTAACATTTTCGCTAAGAGGGCAAGTTTTTGATCAGGCTGAAAGCGTTCTTGTCGAATTTTTCGATGGCCAGAAAACAACCGCCGAAATTATAGGTTTGGACTTACAATCAGATATTGCTTTACTGAAAGTTGCAACCAACAAAACACCTTATTTGAATTTGTCTAACGACGAGGTTCAAGTGGGTGAGTCCATTTATGCTATTGGAACGCCTTATATGGGGTTTCCGCAAACCGTAACCAGCGGCATTGTAAGCGCCAAGTTCTTCGCCAAAGTTTCAAACTACCTGCAAGTAGATGCCCAACTCAGAACCGGTAACTCTGGCGGTGCTTTAATAAACAGCAAAGGCGAACTTGTCGGCATTACTCAATTGAGCACTCAAGATGTTTCCGGCGAAAAAGTTTTCCAGAACTTTGCCATAGCTGCACCTGATGTTTCTGACATCGTCAATCAGTTAAAGCAAAGCGGCGAAGTGAGCCGCGGTTGGCTGGGGCTAAATGGCGATATGAGCACCAATATCGAATCCATCGCCAAGGAAGCTCAGTTAACCACCGAGCAAACCACAAAATTAAAGTCAGAAATTTCCAGCTTGCCATTCGGACAAGGCATAGTCATTACTGCTATTAATGCCGGTGGGCCAGCAGATCAAGTTGGCTTGCAAGAATTTGATATAGTCACGGAGGTAAATGGCAAAGCTATCTATAACACAAGCGACTTGTTAGGTGCTATTTGGAATAAAAAGCCTAATGATAAAGTTACTGTGACTTACTGGAGAGCGGGGATTAAATCCCAATTAGAAGTTACTTTAGGAAGCAAAGGTTAATGGTCAATGCTACCAACAAAAGATTTACCAAAACAAAAAGAACTTTACTAATAATAGCCTTAATTATCGCCGTCGGCTATTTAATCCCAGAGAAAACAATAATTCCAGTTCAGGGAGCTAAGCCGAATGACTGGAACAAGCAGTCTTTTTGGTATGAGCCGTGGGGAACTTCAGGTGTCCATAAGGGGATTGATATATTCGCACCGAAGGGCAGACCGCTGGTTTCAAGCACTATAGGTTTAGTTTTGTATACTGGGAATATAAATAAAGGCGGAAAAGTTGTTTTAGTTCTCGGACCAAAGTGGAAGCTTCACTATTACGCACACCTAGACTCTATTGAAACTAATAGTTTATCTACTCTTAAAATGGGTGAAAGAATCGGAACTGTGGGTGATAGCGGCAACGCAAAAGGAAAGCCAGCACATGTCCACTATTCCTTAGTTAGTCTCTTTCCTCATTTTTGGAAAATAACAAGTGCAACTCAGGGATGGAAAAAAATGTTTTACTTAGATCCTGGAAAAAACATTTTGAACAAATAAAAGGCGCTTAAATCGCCCTTTTATCATTATCCACTTACATTAAAACTACCCTACTCTACGAATACTAGCCCCAATATTCTGCAGCTTTTCTTCAATCGTTTCATAGCCACGATCGATATGGTAGATACGATCTACTAGCGTTTCCCCATCAGCTACTAAGCCTGAAATCACTAAGCTTGCAGAAGCACGTAGGTCCGTTGCCATAACTTGTGCGCCGGATAATTTTTCTACGCCACGACAAATTGCAGTATTTCCTTCGATGGTGATATCCGCACCCATGCGTTGCATCTCTAATACGTGCATAAAGCGGTTTTCGAAAATAGTTTCAGTGATAGTACTAGTGCCATCAGCTACAGCATTCAGCGCACAGAACTGCGCTTGCATATCCGTTGGGAAGGCTGGATAAGGAGCAGTTTTAATATTTACTGCTTTTGGACGTTGCCCTTTCATATCAAGTTCAATCCAGTCATCACCGGTATTAACTTCAGCGCCCGCTTCACGCAGTTTAACTAAAACTGCATCTAAAATACTTGGGTCTGTATTTTTACACATGATACGACCGCGAGTTATGGCCGCGGCGATTAGATAAGTACCCGTCTCAATTCTATCTGGCTGCACATCATGATGACCACCATGAAGCTTTTCGACACCTTCAACCGTAATTACCGAGGTACCGCCACCTGAAATTTTAGCACCCATGGTCTTCAAGCAGTTGATCATATCCACCACTTCTGGCTCACGGGCAGCATTCTCAATAATGGTAGTCCCTTCGGCCAAGGTTGCCGCCATAACTAAATTTTCAGTCGCGCCGACACTGACCATATCCATCACAATAGTTGCGCCTTGTAGCCTTCCATCAACGCGTGCTTGGATATAACCGTGATCCATATTGATGTTAGCGCCCATGGCTTCCAGACCTTTTAGGTGTAAATCAACCGGGCGAGAACCAATAGCACAACCACCTGGTAGAGAAACATCAGCTTTACCAAAACGGGCTACTAATGGACCCAAGCATAAAATTGAAGCTCGCATAGTCTTCACTAGATCGTACGGCGCTTCATAACTGTGAATATCACTAGCGTCCATTTCTACCGTATTTTTTTCGCCAATGGTCAACTGAACGCCTAAACGACTTAATAGCTCTAAACTCGTAGTTACATCATTCAGATGAGGAAGATTACCAATGGAGACATGGCCATCACACAATAATGTAGCCATTAAAATCGGTAAGGCTGCATTTTTAGCGCCCGATATTTTTACTGAGCCGTCTAATGGACCCGCGTCTTGGATGAGTAATTTATCCACTATTAAGTATCCTCAAATAAGCGATTATTGAAAATGTTTAACTTTTTGCCATTCTTCGTCGGTAAAAGCTTTGATGGTCAAGGCATGAATCGCACCACTGGCGATATGTTCATTTACCGTAGCGTATACCATTTGTTGACGCTTTACTGAGCGCAAACCTGCAAAAGAATCGCTCACTAATACTACCGAAAAATGACTACCATCACCTTCTACTTTTAAATGTTGGCATTCTATTTCAGCCTGTATCAACTGCTCTATTGTTTCAATCATAATTCACCATCGAATGGTCTATTTCCAAGATAACTGAGAAAAATTGCTTAATTCTTCAACAATCAAGCAATTCTCTTATTAAGTCTGTCAAAATCTGGCGAGATTTTACCCTAATTTACGTCTAGAAACACCTTTAGATGACAGCCTTTGGCGGAATCAGTTACAATAGTCGGCTGGCGAAGCCATTGATAGAGCAATGGTTTGAAACAAAATCTAGCTTGCTTTTGTTCGTTCGTTACTATTCTATAAAAGATAGAGCTGAATCATGGGCCTAACGTCCATATTAAAATAACTAAATTTGAACTAGGAAATCCATGTTAGAGTACCTCGCTTACCTATTGGTAGGTGTCAGTTTATTAGTTTGGAGTGCCGATCGTTTTACCGACGGAGCAGCTGCCATCGCCCGGAATTTTGGCGTGTCTCGATTGATCGTGGGTTTAACTATTGTTGCCATTGGTTCATCGTCACCAGAAATTTTCGTCTCAATCATGGACTCGATTAAACCCTGCGATCCAGGTGATTTACATTGCGGTCCTAAAATTGCAATCGGAAATGCCATTGGTTCCAATATTGCAAATGTTGCCATGGTTTTGGGCATCACTGCATTAGTAAGGCCTTTAATAGTCGAGTCAGGAACTTTGAGACGCGAAATCCCGATTCTATTTGCCGTAACGTTAATGGGGTTAATTTTTCTATGGGATCTTAAGTTAACTCATTTAGAAGGAATTCTGCTGCTGAGCTCATTGCTATTCTATTTTATTTGGCTTGTCAGACTGGGTTTAAAATCGCGCACTAAAGATGACCCCATGTTAGAAGAAATAGTCGAAGAGCTCCCTGACGGCATGAGTAATGGAAAGGCCATATTTTATTTAGTTATAGGTCTTTTATTATTAGTTATTAGCTCAAATATTTTAATTAAAGGCGCCTCTGGTATTGCACTACACTTTGGCGTATCAGAGACCGTTATTGGACTTACCATCGTTGCGCTTGGCACTAGCTTGCCAGAGTTAGCAGCTTCAATTGCTGGTGTGCTAAAAGAAGAGTATGAGATCGCCATTGGTAATGTTATTGGCTCGAATATTTTCAATTTATTGGCGGTTTTAGGTATTCCAGCACTAATTGCCGCACCATCCATTGAAAGCAAAGTTCTTACCCTTGATTATCCCGTAATGTTCGGTTTAACCATCTCCATGGCTGCCATGGCTTATGGTTTTAAAGGTCCTGGCAAAATTAACCGATTAGAAGGCACCA
Source organism: uncultured Kangiella sp. (assembly GCA_947503435.1). GTDB lineage: Bacteria > Pseudomonadota > Gammaproteobacteria > Enterobacterales > Kangiellaceae > Kangiella. The sequence continues at coordinate 22,543 of CANNDL010000003.1, forward strand.
TTTTATTAGCCGTCTTTATCGGGTATTATGCTATAAGATTCTTTTAAAAATCAGATAATTAAGCTCTGATTTAAAACCATAGGCAAAGCCCAATAATATGGATCTTAATAACAATTCCTTTTTACAAAGTGCTAAGCGAGTTTTTTCCATTGAAAAGCAAGCTATCGAAGATATAGCTCAAAACTTGGATACTAGCTTTATTGAGTGTTGTCAGCTAATCCTAGACACGCCCGGTAAAGTGGTGGTTATTGGTATGGGTAAATCAGGTCACATTGGTAACAAAATGGCGGCCACTCTAGCGAGCACCGGCACTCCCGCATTTTTTGTTCATCCGGCCGAAGCCAGCCATGGTGATCTAGGCATGATCAGCGAGAATGATCTAGTCATCGCTTTGTCTAATTCTGGCGAAACTCACGAAGTTACATCATTACTGCCCGTTATCAAGCGTCGTGGTATCCCTTTAATATCAATTACTGGTAATCCTGACTCGCAATTGGCTAAAGCTAGCCAAGTGCATTTAACGGTGGCCGTTAAGCAAGAAGCTTGTCCTCATAATCTGGCTCCGACGGCATCAACCACTGCGGTTTTAGTTTTAGCAGATGCTATTGCAGTGAGCCTGCTTGAAGCTCGCGGTTTTACTGCAGATGACTTTGCCCTTTCTCACCCAGGCGGTAGTTTAGGTAAAAAGTTGCTGCTGGTAGTAGATGACTTGATGCACGCTGGCAATGATTTTCCATCAGTTTCCGAAAACGTCACCGTTAAAGAAGCTTTATTGGAAATTACCAACAAACGCCTTGGTATGACCGCGGTAGTTAATGACAAGCAAGAATTATTAGGCATATTCACCGATGGTGATTTACGTCGCTCTTTAGAAACTGAAAGCAACATATTAAGTAAACCAATAGGTGACCTAATGACAGCTAGTTGTAGAACTGTTGTATCTGGCACCCTAGCTTCAGAAGCTGTCAGAGTAATGCAAACCAATAGCATTAATGCTTTAATCGTTTTAAATGAACAAAACCAACCTATCGGTGCTCTAAATATGCACGATATGCTTAAAGCTGGGATCGTTTAAAATATGATAATCAATCCTCACTTAGAAAATATGTCCAACGAGCTTATACAAAGAGCCCGTAAAATCCGTTTATTGATATGTGATGTCGATGGCGTTTTAAGCAATGGACAGGTTATTATTGGCAACTCTGGCGAAGAGCTGAAAACTTTTAATATTAAAGATGGGTTTGGAATAAAAGCGTTGCAAAAATTTCAAATACCAACGGCGATCATCACCGGCCGTAATTCTATGATTGTTGAAAAGCGCTGCCAAGAATTGTCCATTCAGGATTACTACCAAGGTCATCTTGATAAAGAAGCTGCTTTTGAAGAGCTTTGCGAGAAATATCAAATTACTGCTGAACAAGTCTGTCATGTGGGTGACGATTTGCCCGATTTACCGCTTATTCAAAGAGCGGGTTTAGGTGTTGCAGTTGGAGATGCTCACTGGTTTGTTAAAGATAATGCTCATTGGATCACCGCTCAAAATGGCGGATTTGGCGCTGTGCGCGAAGTATCCGATTTAATTTTACATAGCCAGGGACGACTAGAAACTCACTTAAGCCAATACCTCAGGGATAGCTAATGAACTTCTTTAAAGGCCGAGCCATTCTCTGGTTATTAATACCATTGACCATTGTAATTGCCTTTTTGTGGGATCGATCTAGCACTCCAAAGCCAAATTTTATCCAGCAAGAGTCTAACCCCGATTATTTTTTGGTTAATACTAAATCTTATGAGTTTAAAGCTGATGGAATTATAGAACGACAGTTTAATAGCGCCCAAACACTGCATTATATATTTAAACAAGAAACTGCCATGGAGAGTCCTGTATTAACCTTTACCAATGCAGAGCAAGAAACTTGGCACGTTACTGCGACTAAAGCTGTCAGCAAAGAGCTAACCGAAGAACTGATCCTCACTAACGGTGTCTCAATAACCATGAGTAACCCTGACGGAGAACTGGCAAAGTTAACCACTAAAGAATTAACCATAGACTTCGCCACTGAAAACGCTTTTACTGATGGCTCCGTACTTTTGACCAATACCTTTTACCAACTAACCGCCATAGGCATGAATGCCGATTTAAAAGAAAACCTTATTCACTTTAAATCGCAAGTAGTATCGGAAGAATTATGAAACTATTTATTAGCTTATTTTTTATTGCCTTTTTTTCTTTGGTCGCGTCTGCAGCAGAAGTAGAAAAATTTCGTGTTAATGCAGAGCAATCCTTTGCTGATTTAGATAATAACAATATTACTTATCAAGGCAATGTGAGTTATACCCATGGTGCTTTATCGGTCTCTGCCGATAAGTTAGTACGGGTTCAAAATGCAAAAAAAATAACAGTTTCTGGCTCTCCAGTAGAAGTGGTTTATGTTGATGCCAAAGGCGAACAAACTAAAATTATTGCTAACGAAATTTTATATTGGGAAGATTCTGGCGAAATTATCGCCTCCGGCGCTACTAATACTGCTGTACGAATTAACCAGACATCTAAAAAAGATAGATTAAAGCTTTCAGGTGCTAAATTAAAAGCTAACCGAAAAAATGCTTCTGGCTTTAGCTTTACTTTAACCGGTAATCCTACTCGCTTTGAATTGCAGCGGCCAGGGCAACCTCTAATCGAAGCCAGAGCTACTAGCTTAAGCTCTAACGGTAAAGGACGTCAGACAAAATTAATTGGCAATGTACAGTTGCGTCAAGGTGACTCACTGATGGCTGCGGCTTCTATGCTTTACGACGGCGAAACTGAATTAATTTCTGCGCAACAAAGTGCCGATGGAACACAAAGAGTGGAAACCGAATTCTTCTGGAACGAAGATAATAAAAAAGAAGATAAAGAGAATCCTTAAATATGACCATTCTTTATGCAAAATCATTAGCAAAGAGTTACAAAGGCCGAAAAGTCGTTGAAAGCGTCAGCTTGCAAGTTGAACAAGGAGCTGTAGTAGGTTTACTGGGTCCTAACGGCGCAGGCAAAACCACGTCCTTTTATATGATCGTTGGCTTGGTTCCATCGGATGATGGTCGAATTTTACTTGACGATAAAGAGCTAACCTCTGTCGCTATGCATAATCGCGCTAAAATGGGAATTGGTTACTTACCACAAGAAGCTTCAATTTTCCGAAAGCTAACGGTGCAAGACAACATCATGGCAATCTTGCAACTAAGAACCGAGCTCTCTGACGCTGAAAAAGAAGAAAAACTTGAACAATTATTAAAAGAATTTCACATTGAACACATTCGCCGCAGTCTAGGCATGAGCCTATCCGGAGGCGAAAGACGTCGTGTCGAAATCGCTCGAGCATTAGCAAACGACCCTAAATTTATTCTCTTAGATGAGCCATTTGCCGGCGTTGATCCAATTTCGGTTATCGAAATCAAAAGTATTATTCAGCAACTTAAAGAACGTGGCTTGGGTGTCTTGATCACAGATCATAATGTACGAGAAACACTTGATGTGTGCCAGCATGCTTATATTGTAGACGCAGGGAATATCATCGCTGAAGGTACCCCTGATGAAATACTTAATAATAAACTCGTTCGTAAACGTTACTTGGGTGAACACTTTACAATGTAGTTAATAAGTTATAGCACCTACATAGCCCACTATTGAAATGTTAAATTTTAGCCCTATCTTATTAAGAAGCGCTTGCAAGCTTAACCGCAGAGGAGTAACTTGTAAGTTAAAGGAATAATCGGACTAATGTAATAACAATACCTTAATGAGCCCAGAGTTAGAGCTACAACTCAATCATCAATTAAAACTGAACCCTCAGTTGCAGCAATCGTTAAAATTGCTCCAGCTTTCGCAATTAGAATTGGCTCAAGAAATTCACCATCAATTAGAACGCAATCCGTTACTTAATTCCGACGAAACCACTCCAGGTCTTAATGAGCTGAACAGTTCAAGCAATCAAGTTACTGCCAATAGCTACAATGCAATTCAGGATCATTCAGCCAGCGAAGCCAATCATTGGGAATCGGTTCCCGATACGGGTGATTTAAAAGAAAGGTTAGAGTTTCAGTTACAACTTCATTCTCTCTCTAGATTAGATTTGGAGATCGGATATTACGTCATCGAAAATTTAAATAAACAAGGGTTTCTAACTGCGACAGTTCATGAAATTTGTCAATTCATAAAGCGAGACACCCATCACGAAGTTGAACCTGAAGAAGTCACTGCAATAATCCATTTAATCCAAACCTTTGAACCTTTTGGCTGTGGAAGTTCTGACTTGCAAGAATTTATGCAACTTCAACTTAAAAATGAAGACTTGTCATTGCAACTCGGTAGTAAGAAAAAGCAATTATTGAAAATTATTTTAAATGATCACTTCCATTCACTAGTAGCACAGCATTATAAAAAAATTGAGTCTAAACTTGGAATTTCTGGCAGTGCTTTAAATGAACTAATTCAAGCATTGCAACAATTTAAGCAGCGACCAAATGACTACTCTGCGGATAAAGTAGAAAACTATATTAAACCCGACATTCAAGTTTCTCGATGCGGTTCTAGTTGGCAAGCGCATGTAGCTCAAAACCAATTACCCAAGGTCAGTATAAATAAAGATTATTTATCGCTGGCAACAAAAGCCACTAGCGAATCCGACAAAAAGTTTATTAAGGAAAAAGCATTAGAAGCTCAGCAATTTATTCAGTCATTGGAGGCAAGAGAATCAACTCTGCAAAAAGTCGCCAATTATTTAATCAAAACTCAAACTCAGTTTTTTGAACATGGAGAAGAGGGATTAAAGCCATTGAGACTGACAGATGTCGCTGATGCGCTCGAACTTCATGAGTCGACTATATCCAGAGCAACCAGTAATAAATATTGTCAGACACCCAATGGGTTAATCAAATTAAAATCCTTATTTTCGAATGCAATCAATACTAAAAATGGAGGTGTATGGTCACAGACAGCAGTAAAACATCATATTCAAAAACTAATTAATGCGGAACCTTCTCGCAAACCACTAAGTGATAATTCAATTGTAGGATTATTAGCGCAAAAAGGGATCTCAATCGCTCGTCGGACGGTAGCAAAATACCGCGACGCTTTACAAATCCCAAGTGCTAGCAAACGCAAACAGTTATCATCTTTACGTCAAACTAATTAATATTTAGAAGGAATAAACTATGCAAATCAATTTAACTGGCCGCCATCTTGAAGTAACAGAGGCACTAAAATCTTTCGTTAATGATAAGTTCGCTCGATTAGAACGTCACTTTGACCACATCAATAATGTCTATGTGATATTAAGTGTAGAGAAAGTACGACAAATCGCAGAAGCCACTCTAAATGTCAACGGCGGAGAAATTTTTGCGAATAGCGAAGCAGAAGATATGTATGCGGCAATTGATTTATTGGTTGATAAACTAGACCGTCAAGTGATAAAACATAAGGAAAAATTGGCACGGCACTAAAGCCCTCATCCTAAATGCAAATTTCAGATATATTGTTCCCCGAGTTATGCTTGCTCGGGGAACAAGCTACCAGCCGAAAAAAAGCACTGCAAATAGTCGCTCAAGCATTAGAGTCCTATCAATCAGATTTTGATACCTTTTACATTTTAAAAGCTTTAATTGCTCGTGAACAGTTGGGCTCTACCGCTATCGGTAATGGGGTCGCTTTACCGCATGGTCGAATTGAAGCTTGTCAGCAACCGATTGCTGTTTTGTTACATTTGAATTCTGGAGTTGATTTTGCGGCCCCAGACGAAGAAGGTGTGGACTTAATCTTCTGTTTATTGGTGCCGCCAAATTACGACTTTCAAAAACTCGGTGGACTTAATCAGATTGTAGAAATTTTCCAAAATAAAACTTTACGCGCTCAAATGCGCAATGCGCATAATGGAGAGGCTTTGTACGACATCATGCATCGAGCCCTTATTCATTGTCAAAAAGATAGACAAACACCAACAGGAATAAATAATGAAGTTAGTCATACTTAGCGGCCGCTCTGGCTCAGGTAAATCGGTTGCTTTAAACGCATTGGAAGATTCCGGTTATTACTGTATTGATAACTTGCCTATGGCGCTTGCACTAGAGGTTAGAAACCGCCATTTTAAACATACCGATGCACTTGCCATTAGCGTCGATGCCCGTAATCCGAACGATTTAGTTCACTTCACTCAAGAATTAGAACGAATTAAAACAGTCCATCCCGAACTCAAAGTTATCTTTACCGATGCCAATGAATCAGTCTTACTTAAGCGCTTTAGCGAAACCCGTCGCAGGCATCCATTAACACACATGGGAATTTCATTGCGGGATGCTATGAAACAAGAGGAGCAATTAATTGCGCCAATCCGTGCAGCGGCTGACCTTGTAATTAATACCAGCTCATTAACACCGCATGAGTTGAGAGAACAAATACGCTCACGAGTTACCAAAAACGGTTCGTCCAATATGGATATTCTGTTTACTTCCTTTGGGTTTAAACATGGTGCTCCGCAAGATGCAGACTTTATCTTTGATGCTCGTTGCCTTCCAAATCCCCATTGGGTTGCAGAATTAAGGCCTTTTACGGGACGAGATGCCCCTATCCAAGAATACCTTGGCGCTGATAGCCAAGTGATGGAATATATTTGGCAGCTTAGAGTTTTCTTAGATACTTGGCTACCTGAATTTGCGAAACAAGATCGAAGTTATTTTACTTTCGCCGTTGGCTGTACGGGTGGTAAACACCGCTCTGTATATATTGTGGAAAAACTGAATGAGCACTTTGCGGGCCTTTATCCCAACGTACAAATTCGCCATCGTCAACTAGACAAAACTACTTAACACAACTAATTATAGCCAGCTTCCTGTGTTTTAGGGTAAAATCTTAACAAAATCAAAAGGCTAAGTGGCTTACCATGCCTGAGTTTCAAGGACAGCATCACCGTCAAGAACAGCTTCTATTGCTTAATCGAGCACTAGAAGATGGTCAACTTGTACCTGTGCAAAATCTATTAGCCGAATTAAAATCAGCTGACATTGCCCATTTATTAGAATCAACGCCTCCCCGTGTACGAGAAGCCATTTGGAATATTATTGGTAAAGAAAGAGAAGGTTACGTACTACAGCACTTGAACGATGAAGTCCGACAAAACTTTATTGAGCAAATGATGCCTCAAGAATTAGCTGATGTCGTTTCGGAGCTGGATACCGATGATGCCGTTGATATTTTAGAAGACTTATCTGAAAACGTTAGCAATCAAGTATTACTCAGACTAGACGAGCAAAATAGGGCTCAAATTGAGCAAGCTCTATCGTATCCCGAAGAAACCGCTGGCGGTTTGATGAATATTGATACCATCATGATTAGACCGAGAGTGTCAGTGGAAGTAGTGCTTCGCTATTTACGAATTCGTGGCAACTTACCTTCCAATACGGATCAGCTGTATGTAGTTGACTCGAAAGATATGCTAATTGGTTCAGTGGCTTTAAGTTCAATCCTAACTTGCGATCCAGATACTCAAATCACTGAGCTTTTAAATGATGATCCTTACACCATCCCTGTTGAGATGGATGAAGTTGAAGTATCTCAAATATTTGAGCGGCACGATTTAATTACCGCGCCAGTTGTCGACAATAAAGGACGTTTGCTAGGTCGTATCACTATTGATGATGTAGTTGATGTCATTATCGAAGAAGCCGATCACTCCTTACTCTCGATGGCAGGCTTAGATGAACTAGAAGACACTTTCGGTCCAGTAGTAGCCACAGCTAAACGCCGAGCTATTTGGTTGGGAATTAATTTAGTAACGGTTATCCTAGCGGCCTTAGTGATTGGCTTGTTCGAATCAACCATTGCTAAAGTTACCTTATTAGCAGTGTTACTACCGATAGTTCCTAGCATGGGCGGAATTGCTGGTACTCAAACCTTAACCTTAGTCATTCGGGGTATGTCTTTAGGTCATATTAGTGATGGTAATAAAGCTTATCTTATGAAAAAAGAATTAGCAGTTAGTATCATCAATGGTATTTTATGGGCACTGGTGATCGCTTCTTTAGTGTATGCATTTGCTAATTTCAAGAATGTAGATGTAAGCCATTTACACCTTGCAATCACCGTTGGTGGGGCTATGTTATTTAACCTAATAACGGGGGTTTTGGTGGGGGCCTTACTACCAATGCTCATGAAAAAGTTGGACATCGATCCGGCAATTGCTGGCGGGGTAGTTTTAACCACCGTTACTGATGTCGCTGGCTTCTTTGCTCTGCTAGGCTTAGCCACTTACTTCTTTGGATAAACCAAAAGCTATTGAGTGGCAATAGTTAATCCATCAATCGCCATAGATCCGGTCAGTATACTCGAGCGCTCATCCACATCATTAGCCAAACCAACAATATTCATTAACATATCCGATAAATTTCCAGCAATGGTAATTTCCTGAACAAAGTGCTGAACTTCACCATTTTCGATCCAAAAACCGCTCGCTCCCCGTGAATAATTACCAGTAACCATATTCACTCCTTGCCCCATCAGCTCCGTGACCAATAGACCAGTTCCAATTTTTTGAATTAAATCTTGCTGGGTCAATTCTTCAGTAGCTACCAGAATATTATGAATTCCACCGGCACTTGCGGTCGATTCCATGCCCAATCTTTTGGCCGAATAACTACTTAGGAAATAATCTTGTAAAACGCCATTGGTCACAATATCCCTTTTATAGGTTGCTACTCCTTCTGAATCATAACAACCACTACCGAAACCTTTTAGAAGGAAGGGGTCTTCATGGATCTGGATATCACTGGGTAAAATCTGTTGCCCTTTTTTATCTAATAAAAAAGACGATTTTTGATACAAGGCACCACCTTTGATCGCACTTAGCATATGCCCCCAAATGGTTCTAGCTGTCTCAGGTGAAAAAACCACAGGATATTTACCCGACTTAGCGTCACCTTGGGTTAATCTAGCTGCTAACCTTTGACTGACTTCTTGCCCAACCGCTTCGGCTGACAACAAGTCTTGATAATCTCGTCCTACCGTATAAAAACTATCTTTTAACATTCCATGATCGTTATTAGCGATCATGCTGGTTGAAAGGCTATAACGACTGGTATTTTTTGAAGCAATAAAGCCATGGCTATTGGCGCATATGCCTACCGAACAATGGCCATATATTGTCGCTCCTTCAGATTGCTTTATTGCTGGATGTTTTTTGGCAGCGGCTTCAGCAACGACGGCTTGCTCAATATAATCATCAATTGACATTTGACTTGGATGAAACAAGTCTAAGTCTTTAATTTCTTTAGCCATCCGATCTTCCGGGGCCAAACCTGCAAAAGGATCAGGCTGAGTAAAACGAGCAATATCCGCAGCAGCTTTCACCCCTTTCTCTATTCCTAGCTTAGTCACGTCATTAATTGAAACTGAGCCTTTAGATTGATTGAAATATAAAGTCAGACTCAAAGAGCTGTCCTGGTTAAATTCTAAAGTTTCCAATTGTTGATTACGGATATCAATCGAATTACCGACAGTGTTATAGCACCATAGCTCCGCTTCATCAGCACCGTTTTCTTTAGCCAATTGCAGTCCATATTTTACTAATTCGGTATATTTATCCTTAGTAAGGATTTGCTGTTCAGCAAGTTGCGCTAAATTTAAATTTTGGCTCGATAATCCCATTTATAAGATCCCTATATAAGCTATAATCATGGTTTGAAACTTGACATAAGATATCATTTTAACAAGAATGAATGGGGTTGTTGGAGGAAATAATATTGAATACTAAAAAAAAGCTTGTTTTTGCTCTTCCTTTTCTAGTTACTGGGCATTTTTCGCAAGCGCAATCTCCAAATGAAAGTGATGATTTCTTCGCAGAAGAATCATTGCCAATAGTCCTATCTGCAACTCGCTTACGTCAATCTCAGCTTGAAAGCCCTGCTGCAGTAACCATTATTGATCGCGAGCAAATTAAAGCTAGTGGCGCGCGCAATGTAGTTGAAGCATTGCGCCAAGTACCAGGCCTTGCTCTTTATTACTCCAATGGGAGTACACCCGAAGTTAGCATTCATAGTTTGTTGACTGAATTTTCAAGGCGAATGCAGGTACTGGTAGATGGCCAGTCCATTTTCAAACCGGGATTATCAAGAGTCTTATGGAATAACTTACCGGTAAACATCGATGAAATTGAGCGGATAGAAGTCATTCGCGGCCCAAATACCAGCAGCTACGGTTCAAACGCTTTCTTAGGCGTCATCAATATCATTACTCGCCACCCTTCTGATGTAGATAGCCACTCGGTTTCTGTTTTGGCTGGAAACCATGGAATTGCTGATGCCTATGTGAGAGTAGCCGATCAAGGCGATAGCTTAAGTTATAGACTTAGCGCAGGTTACCAACAAGATGACGGTTTTACCGGCATTCTAAATGGTAGGAAGCGAGAAGATGCAAATAATCGGGAATATCTAAGAGCTGATATTAGTTATAACCCCGATATAAGTAATCAGTGGCGTTTCACCCTTGGGCACTCTCAGTCAGAGCAAGAAGTAGATTTACTCGATGAATACCAAATCGATCCGGTACATCCTTTAAAAGTTGAAGACTCCAGTATTAATATTAATTGGGAGCATCACTTTAGCGAAAACTTTACCTTAAATGTTAATGCCTATCATACCAAAAGTAGTAACCAAGAAACTTGGCGAACCTGCCCGCCAGCTTTTTTCTTAACTCAAGAATTGGGCGATATGTATGATCTTGATCCTGTATATGCCCAAGCATTTGTTTCAGCACTGGTTGCCGGAATGGCCCCGCCCGCCCCAACCTCTGCGGAAGTGGCATTATTGGCACAACAAGCATTCATTCGAGCAGGCCAACTGGGTACATCGGTAGCTTGTGGAACTGCAAACCAAAATTTTGATGAAGTTAAATGGGGGTTCGAATTCGTCAATCATTATCAATTTTCTAATCACTTTAGAATGGTAGCAGGACTAGGTATAAGGGATGATAAGATTCGTGGCAACTCTCTTTTTGATGGCGAACCATCAAATAACACCCTTTATTTCTTTAGTAATTTCGAATGGCGACTAAACTCTAGTTGGTTAGTTAATGGCGGGCTTCTGTATGAAGATGACGATTATGTAGATTCAGTAACTTCACCAAGATTAGCGTTAAACTATATTGCATCAGAAAATTCGGCATTTAGACTGGTTGCCGCTAAAGGCGTCAGAACACCGGACTTCTATGAACAGTTAGGACACCGTCATTATCAAGTTGTGAATTTATCACCAGCGGTAAATGGTACTGATGACTTTGCTACTTTCTATTTAACGCCGCAATCCTCAGGCAATTTATTTGAAGAGACTATTCGCTCATATGAATTCGGCTGGTTTTATAGTAAAGATGCGCTTTCGTTAGATATCAAAATCTTTCATGAGGAAATTGAAAATGCAATCGATGGGTTATTTACCTTAGGGGAATTCGATCCTCGAAATACTTTAGATTTTGATAATCATGGAATTGATTTGCAATTGGAATATCAACTTACAGATAAAGACAAGCTATGGGCTACCTTTAGCCATTTAGACCATGATCTAAAAGCTGGACGTTCCGTCAATCATCAAATGGTCAAAGATACAGCCTCTTTAATGTATCAACGCTCCTTTAATGACTCACAGCAATTTAGCATAGCCTACTATAACCAAACCATGGGTGATGATGATAGGTTTGAACGTGCTGATTTACGATATGGCATAGGCTTTAATTGGGGTAATATTGAGTCTGAAATTGATTTTGTCATCCAGCATCGTTTTTCTAAAGACGCTTTCTTTACTTCAAAAAACGTAGTGGCCGATCAAACCATCGGTTTTGTTAGAGCTCGTTTTAACTTTTAAGCTAGGCAACTAATGTCCACCAAAATTGAACCACTTAACGATGATAACTATCAGTCTAAATCTGAGCAGAAACGTGAAATCCAGGAAATCACTAAAATTGGTGAAAGGCTTCTACAAATTCCAATAGAAACGTTAAAACAGTATCCGTTGAGTGAAACCAGTCTGAAAGCTATTTTAGAAGGGAAAAAAATTACTAGCGCTATCGGTCGAAATCGACAGATCAAATACATTGGCAAATTATTACGTAAAGAAGATATCGATGCTATAAATAGTAAGCTTCAAGTACTTGACCATGAAAAATTATTAGCCAATAAGCAGTTTCATCTATTAGAACAGTGGCGAGATGACTTAATAGCAATTGGTGATTCTGCTCTTTCCAAATTAATGCTAGAGGCGAAGCATTTAGATCGACAACATTTAAGGCAGCTGATTAGAAATGCGCAAAATGAAATAAAGCGAAACAAACCACCTAAATCTAAACGCTTAATATTCCAGTATCTAAAAGAACATTTAATCGAATAATTTAGAGCTAGCTTTGAGTTCCACCCACCGTAATTTCATCAATTTTTAACGTTGGCTGCCCTACTGATACAGGGACACTCTGCCCTGCTTTACCGCATACTCCAATACCCGGATCTAAACAAGAATCGTTAGCAACCATACTCACTCGCTGCAATACCCTTGGTCCATTACCAATTAGAGTGGCTCCTTTAATTGGCGCCGTTATTTTTCCATTCTCAATTAAATATGCTTCGCTGGCACTAAAAACAAAATTCCCAGAGGTAATATCAACCTGGCCACCAGCAAAATTAGGTGCGTAAATTCCTTTATCAACGCTCTGAATTATTTCATCTTTTTCTGAATTTCCAGACAGCATAAATGTATTGGTCATTCTGGGCATAGGAAGGTGAGCATAAGACTCCCTCCGGCCATTACCTGTAGGCTTAACTCCCATTAAATGGGCATTGTGTTTATCTTGCATATACCCCTTTAAAATACCGTTTTCGATTAGCACATTGCTTTGGCTAGGAGTCCCTTCATCATCAACAGTTATCGAACCACGCATATCTTGAAGGGTTCCATCATCAATTACTGTACATAAATCAGACGCAACTTTTTGCCCTATTTTATCAGAATAAGCTGAGGATCCTTTGCGATTAAAGTCGCCTTCAAGACCGTGACCAACAGCTTCATGCAAAAGAACACCAGACCAGCCATTACCCAATACAACCGGCATGCTTCCTGCAGGAGCCTCAATAGCATCTAGATTCCGAACTGCTTGATCAACTGCTTGCTGAGCCACCTGAACTAAATCCATCGCAATTAAATCATTCCATAGGTAACGACCACCTAAGCCAGCACTACCCCGCTCTCTTTTACCATTAGACTCAACCACAACCGTTATATTTAACCGAATCATAGGGCGCACATCTGCTGCTTGAATTCCATCACTAGCGACCACCAATATACTCTCATCAGCTGCAGATAATCCTATAATGACTTGGGTCACTTTCTCGTCCAATTGGCGGGTCTTTCTATCCAATTCTTGCAACAAGTTTATCTTTACTGATTGCCCAATATCCTTCATTACTAATTGATGTTGATAAACATCTTGAGGCTGAGCTTGGCAAAAGTTTACTTTTCTACTTTGTCCCAAACGACTAATAGAAGCCGCCGCCGATAAAGCATTATCTAGTTGTTGTTGCTCAAAGGCATTGGCGTATGCGAAGCCTGTTTTATCACCTAATATAGTCCTAATACCCAAACCTTTTACAAGATTGAAGCTAGAGTCCTTTACCAAGCCATCCTCAAGCTGCCAATATTCCATACTACCTTGCTGGATATATATGTCTGAAAAATCGAGTTTATAAGCATGCAACTTTTCAATAGAACGTCTTAAGTAAGGCAATGATAAGTCCGAAGACTCAAATAAATTAGATTCTACCGATTCAATTAAACTCATATGTTCACTACAGTTTTCTATGGGTATGGGCAGGGAATTGACCCCTGATTTTTGCAAGGTGCTCTTTACTCAATTCATAAATGAACAGAGCTTCTTGCTCTTCAAGTTCAGCAACGGTTTCTCCCCAAGCTGAAATAATTTGGCTGTGACCGTAGGTCCTTCTTCCATTAGCATGGAACCCAGTTTGATTGACTGCCGCCATATAGCAGAGGTTCTCTACCGCACGACTCTTTAATAAAAGATCCCAATGACATCTGCCAGTTTCATAAGTGAAAGCCGAAGGAGCCACCAGTAAGTCGACATCTTGTTGTTGGTAATAACGATACAATTCAGGAAATCTTAAATCATAACAAATTGAAAGCCCAACTTTGAAACTATTGATTTCTACTATAGTTGGCTCAAGCCCTGGTTGAGTATCATTAGATTCACAATAAGCTTCTGATTGTGACACTGCCACATCAAACAAGTGAATTTTATCGTAATACGTTTCTAAAGCTCCATTGGGATTATAAACTAAGCTGCGGGCAAATGGTTTGCTTGTGTCTTCCGATTGAATAGGGAAAGAACCGGCAATAATCCAGCATTGATACTCCTTACTTAAATCACTCAACCAAGTTTGGACAAAGCCCTGACCAAAAATTTCCTGAGTCTGAAGTTTTTCTTGTGCGTACTTCGCCATTTGAGCGAAATTTTCAGGCAGGATTAATAAATTAAATTGCTCAGTATTAAGGGCTAGAAACTTTTCAATCTTGGCCAGGTTTTCTTTCACCAGGTTAGAAGATGTCATTTGTAGTAAGGCTAATTTCAATGCTCTATCTCTTGTTCGTTGCTCGACTCTTCTAACAACTTTTTTTGTGCTTCTATTTGCTCATCACTTACAGTTATTTCTTTAGATTTTTTGGAGATTTCTTCTACATTCGGGTTATCTAATGGGCCTGAAATTTTATATTCAATACTAGAAACCACATTGAGAGCAGGTTCAAAGATTTTGCTGACAATTAACATAATCAACCCTGTGGTAGGCTCTATCGCCCAACCAGCCAATACGGGTAGACTTGAGCCAAGTTTTGGGGTCACTGTTACATTTTGCGAGACCATTTGTGTGTTCAAATCCACTGTGCCGGTAACGGCCACATCAGCTGCGGTACCCTTTACTTCTACTTTATCGCTAACCAAAACTCCATTTTTGATACTAAAATTTCCTACAATTTGATCATAGAAAAAACCATCTCTGAAAATATCAGTAAAATCTAAAGACAAGCGTCTGGGGATTGACTGGAGGGAAAATAAGCTGAATATTCGCGCTTTCCGATCGCTTAAATCTTTAATCGAACCTCTGCCCGTTTCCATTTTAAAATGGCCATTGGTCTTATTTAAGCTAAAATCATGTAATCTTCCAGGCCAATTTAAATTTAACTGCCCTTGTGTTTCAGTGTCTCTGACGTCACCTTCTAACTGCCAATATTTTAACAACCCATCCGGAGAAGGAACCGAAAAATCAAGTGTCACACCAGTAGAGATCCCACTGATTGAGCCTGATATATTGATAGATAACTGATCTGATACATAGGCATCGCCTTGCAAGAGAATATTTTCTCCATCGAAATTACTACTTAAGGAGACAGGACCAAACTCATAATCGTTAATTTTGCATAATTGGCATTCGAATAGCCAGTTATCATACTCCTGTAGCGAAACTTGAATCGTTTCACTGTTTTCAGTGATAAAAGGTTTTAAATGAACATCTAAATTCTCGATTATAAGCTTTTTTTGGCCATTGGCATAAAATGCGATATTGGCCCTTGCCTGCTCTGAATATAAATTAAAATGTAATTCTTGATCTAACGAACCTAAATCATTAATTCGAACCTTGGTAAATTCTTGACCAGCAAATACTAAGCTTGGTGTTGTGACATTTATCCTATTTATCCACTTTGGCCAAGCGTGTTCACCGTCATCATTCGATTTGAAAGCATTCAGCCATTCATGTACTTTTATACTATCAAAGTAACCTTCAATAGCTACACCCTGTTCAGGCATCTCAAAAGTTTGAGTTGCTAAATCACCTAAACGAATTAAGCCGCTAATTTCTTCAGGGTAATCTGGTATAACATTTAATTGGGTCGAAAATTGATCTTTATATAAAGAGCGTACATTAAGCTGATCATTTAATTTAAGAAGAGTAGTGAGAAATTCGGCTTCTTCTTCCACAGATTTTGACAACCAGTTAGGCCCTTCAATCTTAGTCCCAAGTAAGTCACTTCTGACTATTAGAGACTCAGTTGCGTCTTCTTGTTTATCTACTTCATAATGAATATTGAATAAACTTTTCCCTTCAATATTTAGCGGACTAAAACCAAGCAGTTGTTCACTTGCAGCTCCTACATCGACAAAACCCTGCGCATCTACCTGAACTAAACTGTCATTATCAGTATAGTCTTCGACTTTAACATCAACGATTAGCGGGTTACCTAGATATTTTACACTAAGTTGCTCACTTATCGCTCCGTTTTCAGTAAATTTCAAAACTCCCTGAGTGTCAGTTAATTCAATATTATACGGAATCCCACTGATAGTATTATTGGTAAAATTTATTAAACCATTAACTTTCGCTTCAACTTTATCTGCTAATACAAATGCAAGTTGGAGTTCCGTCTCTAGCATATTATCAAAGTTGATCTCAATGAGGTCATCTCCGAGCATATCTTTAAGCGGAGAATTTAAATATATATTCTTATAACTGTCATATGAAGTTTCAGCTTTGGCTGTTATCAGCAACTGATTATCTTTTGCTTCCAAGTCAGGCAAGATGGCTGAAGCAGTGATAATTTTAGCTCCAAGCAATTCTCCCTTATGAGAGTTAATTATGATTTTTTCATTTTCAAAGGAGGCGGTGGCAAATAAATTGGTTGCCTTCGGCCAGTCCGGTTGAAATTTAAAGGTAGCATTTTTCACCTGTGCCTTAATATCAAACTGCCCATCATTGTCTTTGAATGGAAATCCCTTTGAAGCTCCTTGCCAAATGAATTTTGCAAAAGGTACTCGACCACCTAACAGGCTACTATCTAAGTAGTCTAGTGTCTTAGGTTTTAACCCTGGATATCTAGGCCAATAATAATGAAGTTTAGAAATATCAACATCTTCAGCTTCAGCGTAAATTGCCATTGCAATTTCATTGTCCAGGCTGAGACTGGCCCGCGCTTTTACTATTGCATCATTATTCTTGAAGTATAGACGCTCAATGTTAATTTCTTTGCTGCGATTAACATCGTAGCCCGCAACAAACTCCAATGATTCAACCGATGTTATTTCTTTTAGCATGGGTCGCCAATCTAATAAAAACTTACTGGAATGAGCTGACATTAACCATTTGCCATCACGTCCACTTAGTTCAGCTTGAGCTAAGTGCAATCCTGGCACCCCTTTAAAAGCCGATAACTTTAGGTTTTCTAATTTCAAGTGGCCACGACTAGGAATTAAATAATCATCTTTTTCAACTAACAGTAGATCTAACTGATTAATCACTCCTGAAGGGTGTAAATTTACAAGATATTCGGCAGCGTCGCCTTTTACAAACGGTAATACTAGTTTAGAAACAAAACCGATAGGCATAACTCCAGTTTGCACCCTGTAGTCTGAACCATTTTCACTATCAGAAAACTTTATAAAACTATCGTGAGTTTCATATAGATTATTATTTAATACACTTATTTTGAAAGTTTCGCTGTTAATCTGATATCGCCCAGCCATGTTGATTAGATTAACTTTTAAATCAAGATGCGCCGCCTGACTTTTCTCATTAGATATTTCCAAACGGCCTTTTTCAATAATTTCAGATTTTTGTTTAAGCCAACCCTTCAAATCAATAGTATTGAAGTCAGCAATATTTTTAATTTCAAATTGTCGAGCAAGTAACTCTAAATTGGCGCGTTTCAAATCAGCAAAATAGTCAATATGACTACCTTTGGCAAGCGGCTCCCCCTTAGACTCGATCACAAAGCGCCCACTTTCAATAAGCTCGCCCATAGTGTCAAAAACCAATTGCCGTTCTGTCTTATTTTGCTTATATATTAATAAAGGAACTTGCTGAGTAATGCGGTTATCACCAATAAAACGAAGATTGAAATTTGTTATTGCTATATATTTGTGTCTAAAGCGCTTTAGAGTAGTAAGAATATTCTTCTTTATTTTTTCTATAGACACATCGCTATTTGCTGGTTCATAGTTTAAGGTGGAAATCGCAATGTCTAAGCCAGAAACTTCTATATCTTCAGATACTAAATCCCCATAATAGATAGTCTTCCATAGGTTTAGTTGTATTTTATTCTTCCCACTATTAACAGAGACGCTTTTAGAATCATTCACCCAAGTTAAATCATTAATTAAAACTGTAGGGTGAAACTCAGTCCAATCAACTTGCAGTGACTGGTAGTCCAATTTTCCACCAAAGTAGCTTTCAACATAATTAGTAATCGAATCCTTTTGCCCTAACCAATAAGGAAGTGAGACTTTAAATATAGAAAGCAGCAATACAAAGAGAATTAAAAATATTGAAGCAAGCCAAATAATTCTTGATAATAATTTTGAAAAAAACTTAGCCAGCTTAGTAGTCATAAGCTATACAAGAACCACATCAAATTGATCTATTCCGTATAACGACTCAGGTTGCAACCTAATCGGCTTTCCAATTGCCTCTTCTAATTCCGCAAGGCTATTAGCCTCTTCGTCTAATAGGCACTCAATCACTTCTTGGCTAGCGAGCACTAAAAGTTTTTGCACTTCATAAGCGCGCGATGCACGGCTAAGCTCTCTAAAGATTTCATAACATATAGTCACGGAAGTTTTTACAAATCCTCGTCCATTACATTGCTGACAAGGCTCGCACATTAAGTGTTCAAGCGATTCGCGAGTTCTTTTACGAGTCATTTCGACCAGACCCAAAGATGAAACTTCGGTTACTTGCGTTTTAACATGATCACGATCTAGTGCCTTTTCTAATGTTCTCAAAACTTGACGTTTATGTTCTTCACCTTGCATATCGATAAAATCAACAATTACAATGCCGCCCAAATTTCTCAGACGTAACTGTCTTGCTAAAGCGCTAGCTGCTTCAAGGTTTGTACGAAATATAGTTTCCTCTAGGTTTTTATGCCCTACAAAAGCTCCCGTATTAACGTCAATAGTTGTCATAGCCTCTGTCTGATCGACAATTAAATAACCACCAGATTTAAGTAGAACCTTCCTCTCTAATGCTTTTCTAATTTCATCTTCGATATTATATAAATCAAAAATAGGCCTTTCTCCGGTATAACGCTCGATTCTTTGTAACAAACTAGGTATGAATTTTTTTACAAATTCAATCACTCTTTTAAAAGAATTCTCGTCATCAATTCGTACTCTTTCAATATCATCGACCAGAATATCCCGCATAATTCTTAGCTCAAGCGATAAATCTTCATGCACTAAACCTGGAGCTTTTACTGATTTTGCAAAATCGTCGATTTCTAGCCATAGTTTGCTTAAGAAAGCCTTATCTCTGTGCAGCTCTTCTTTATCAACATTTTCAGCTGCAGTTCGGACAATATAACCGAACTCTTGAATAGAGGGCTCTTCAAATATTTGCTTTAACCGTTCTCTTTCTGATTCTGCTTCAATCCTTTGAGATATTCCAATATGCCTTTGCTCAGGCATTAGAACTAAATAGCGTGATGGTATAGTAATTTGAGTAGTTAATCGTGCGCCCTTTGTACCAATAGGATCTTTTATCACTTGAACAATAATTTTTTGGCCAACTTTTAATAAGCTGGTAATTTCTGGATGTTGAATCTGTTGCTCAAGATCGACAGCTTGATTATTTAAACTTTTTTCTTGAAATATATCGGCAGCATGTAAAAAAGCCGCTTTATCTTGACCAATATCTATAAAGGCAGCCTGCATCCCCGGCATTACTCGAGTCACAACTCCTTTAAAGATGTTGCCTACAATCCCTTTATTAGCGGCTCGTTCTAAATGAACTTCTTGTAAAACTCCATTTTCCACCACAGAAACTCGAGTTTCTTGAGGGGTTGCATTGATGAGGATTTCTTCACGCATAATTCAAATAAATCAAAAGCTTAGCTCCAGTGTAGCAAGTATCTTACTGGCTCAATAGGTATTTTATACGGAATTCATCTAGCAATTGTCGTGTTTCAAATAAAGGTAGGCCAACAACTCCCGAATAACTTCCTTCGATACTAGCTATAAAGCTAGCAGCAACACCCTGAATCGCGTATGAACCAGCCTTCCCTAACGACTCTTTGGTTTGGCAGTAAAGCTCTATCTGCTGTTTTGATAATTCGGAGAAGATGACATTGCTGATACTGGTTTTTTGCTTCAAATGATACCGGTCTAGCACCACCACACTGGTCATAACTTGATGTTGCTGATTGGACAATAGATGCAACATTTCTGCTGCATGATGAATATTGGCAGGCTTACCAAGAATCTTATCCTGCAAAACCACTATGGTATCGGCTGCCAAGATAGGAAAGTCTAGCTTCAACAGGTTACTTTTTGCTGAGTTTGCCTTACCACGCGCTAAGCGCTCTACATAGTCTTGCGCTAACTCTCCTGAATATATCGACTCATCAAAACTATTGTCGAGTTGAAGGTAATCAACCCCCATTTGAGTTAACAGCTCTTTCCGCCGTGGTGAATTAGAGGCAAGGTATATTTTGTCGTAGCTAGAGGTCATTATCTAACCTTAAAATAAGATGCCAACTGCTTTAAAACCAAATAAATCCAAGGCCATAAGACGCCATTGATTAGTATAGCTTGCCAAGCAATTGAGTCTTGTGACTTTCCAGTAAGCTTGACTAACCAGAATGTTATAGCGATATAAACACTACTGATAACCGCAATGGATAGCCCTTGTTTCCAATGAGGAAACAGTCGAATTCTTTTGTATAAAATTTGCAGAATAAAGGTAGTAATAGCTAAAGCAAATCCATGCAAACCCAAACTAGTGTTTAACAGAGCATCCATTAACAAGCCACAAATAAACGCCCACAGCAATCCCACTCTTTCAGGTAGTGCAATTACCCAATAACTTAACACTAACATTAACCAAGATGGACGCCATGCCTGCCATGAATCAGGCATAGGAAACAAACTCATAACCATCGCGATGAGTAATGAAGTAATGATAAGCCAACCACCGTGATGCTTATTCCGACTCATTCAATCGCTCCATGTCTTGCGTGGTTTGATTCCAAAGTAATAACACATGATTCGCGGTATTAATATTAGCCGTTGGTTCTGCTATAACTTCCAAATAAGGCTGATCCGTTCTTTTAATCACTGAAACAACTTTGGCCACTGGATAACCATCCGGAAACTTTTCACCCAAGCCCGAACTAAGCAATAAATCACCTTGCTTAATATCTATAGTGCTAGGCAAGTGCATCAAATTTAAATTTAATCCATTTCCTCGAGCAATCGCTCTAATACCATTTCGGTTATTTTTTACTGGGATTGCATGCTTAGGGTCGGTGAGCAAAATAACTCTACTCGAGAAGTTAGAGACAGCTATTACCTGCCCCATTACCCCATCAGAATCCACTACTGATTGACCAATAAAAACGCCATCTGAGGTTCCTTTATTGATCATAATTTCTTGTGCATAGTTATTGCTATTGACTTGAATAAGCTCAGCAATTAGCCGTTTACCACGGAGTTTTCTCGACGACTCCAGCAAACTTCTTAATCGGGCATTGTCAGACTCAAGCCCCACTAGCCGCTGATTTTGTGCTTTTAAGATCATAACTTGATCTTTTAGCTCCTGATTTTCATCCAGCAACTCACCACGACTAACGATGTTGCTATCCGTCCAATTACTAATTTCACTAGGCAAATTCGCTAAATAATATACCGGTGAAGCAAGCGTGGAAAAAGCACTACGAACGCTATTTAAGTATTGATAACGATAATCCAAAACCATTAAGGTAGCGCATAAAAGCAACACTAAAATTAATTGTGCTATTAATGATGGGCCTCTTGTAAAGATCGTTTTAATGGCTTGTCACCTATTTAATTTCGTTATTCAAAACCTAAATTTATAGATATAAAAAATCGGGCACTTAGCCCGATTCCACTTGTAGCTTGAATTTACTCTGCTGAGAATAAATCGCCAGAATGTTCTTCTAGGGTTTCTAATATTTTACCACCACCTCGAGCTACACAGGTTAATGGATCTTCGGCAACGATTACTGGTAGCCCAGTTTCTTCCATCAATAAGCGGTCTAAATCACGAATCAATGCACCACCACCGGTCAACACCATGCCTCGCTCTGAAATATCAGCCGCTAATTCTGGTGGAGACTGCTCTAGCACCGCTTTTACAGCTCGCACAATACCATGCAATGGATTCTGCAGTGATTCTAAGACTTCGTTTGAATTAATCGTAAAGCTTCTTGGAATACCTTCCGCTAAATTGCGACCACGAACATCCAGCTCACGAACTTCAGTTCCAGGATAAGCCGTACCAATTTCATGTTTGATGCGCTCAGCAGTTGCCTCGCCTATCACTGTTCCATAATTACGACGAATGTATTCAATTATGGCTTCATCGAAACGGTCACCGCCTATACGAACCGAGTCAGAATAAACTACGCCATTTAATGACAAAATGGCAATTTCAGTAGTACCGCCACCTATATCCACAACCATCGAACCGCGAGCTTCTCCTACTGGTAACCCAGCACCTACTGCTGCCGCTACAGGCTCTTCTACTAAATGCACTTCGCGGGCGCCAGCACCTAAGGCTGATTCTTTAATCGCGCGACGCTCTACTTGAGTCGAGCCGCATGGCACACAGATCAGAACTCTTGGGCTTGGACGGAAGAAGGTATTGTCGTGAATTTTTCGAATAAAATGCTGAAGCATTTTTTCAGTTACTTCAAAGTCTGCAATAACGCCATCTTTTAAAGGGCGAATCGCAACAATATTACCAGGAGTTCGTCCTAGCATTCTTTTTGCAGCTTCCCCTACCGCTGCAATGGACTTAACACCACCTACCCGATCTTGACGAATTGCTACCACTGATGGTTCATCTAACACGATACCTTGATCGCGCACATAAATTAGGGTGTTGGCTGTTCCCAAATCAATCGACAAGTCTGTCGAAAACATACCGCGTAACTTTTTTAACATAGAAAGGAGTGATCCTAATGCAGAATTTAGTGTTTATAGCTAATCAAATAATGCTGGCTTTTTATGACTCGAATTGTCTAAAAGCCTTGTATTCATTGATTTAGCGCTTTTTATTTCAATCGCGCTACTCTAGCAATAGTCCATCATCGGAGCAAGCTAAAAACCCGAGTCTTGAGTAATATTTTTAGGTTTTATGAACAAAGTATTCAAATAGCGCTATATCAGCTATTTTAGTAGACCAAACTTACGCTTAATAATTCCATCTACGGGTATTTTTTATGCGATAAATTTTCCCATGGTAACCCTATCTTGACCAGATAAGTCTTGAACGGATTGGATCGCCGAATAGCCAAGTTCATTTAAGATGTTTCTAACCTCTTTGGCTTGCTCAAAGCCATGCTCAAACATTAAAAAAGCACCCGGTTTCAAATACAGTTTTGCTTGGGTAGCAATGTCTAGGATATCCGAATAACCATCTTTTTCTGCCACTAATGCTGAAAGTGGTTCAAAGGTTAGTTTGTCTAAGTGAGAATCACCTTCAGCCACGTAAGGCGGATTGGCTACAATTAAGTCTAATTTTCCCTCAGACCAATTATTTAACCAAGAGTTATGGATTAGCTTAACGGAATCAAGTTGATACATATCCCTATTAATTTCTGCAACAGCTAAAGCTTTTTCGCTAAAATCAACTGCAAAGACTTGTGTGTGAGGCCTTTCACTTGCGATAGCTAAAGCAATAGCTCCTGTTCCTGTACCTAAATCAGCGACACTAAAACTTTCAGTTTGAGGAATTTTTTGTAATGCCCACTCGACTAATAACTCAGTTTCTGGCCTTGGAATTAAAGTATCTGAGGTGACTTTCAGGGTTAATGACCAAAACTCCTGATAACCAATGATGTAAGCAACCGGTTCACCACTAAGTCGGCGCTCGATAAAGTCGTTATAGGTCTTCTTTTCAGATTGAGATAACTGATAATCAGGCCAGGTTTTTAGCCAAGTTCGAGTACGATCTAAGCAAAAACTCAACAGCAATTCTGCATCTAGCCGTGCTTCCGCTATATCATATTCTTCGGTCAACCTTGAAGAAGCCCAATTAAGCGTCCCTTCAATTTGATCTAGGGTATAATTCATTAAACCTAGTTAGCAGATTCTGCTAACGCTGCTAACTGATCTGCTTGATTTTCGGCCACTAATGGCTCCACAATTTGGTCAATATCGCCTTCCATAATTTCGTCTAACTTATACAAAGTTAAATTAATTCTATGGTCCGTCATACGACCTTGTGGGTAGTTATAAGTACGAATACGATCAGAGCGATCACCAGTACCCACTAAATTTCGGCGCATTTCCGTTTGCTCTGCTTGTGCTTTAGCATCTTCCGCGGCTTGAATTCGAGATTGCAGCATTGCCATAGCTTTAGCTTTATTCTTATGTTGCGAACGTTCGTCCTGACACTCTACCACTACTCCAGTTGGAAGGTGAGTTAAGCGAATTGCCGAATCGGTTTTATTAACGTGCTGACCACCCGCACCAGATGCTCTAAATGTATCCACCCGCAAATCTGCTGAATTAATCTCTACCGCATCGACTGCGTCGGCCTCAGGCATAATAGCTACCGTACAGGCCGAAGTATGAATACGCCCCTGTGACTCTGTTTCAGGAACCCTTTGTACCCGATGAGCTCCAGATTCAAATTTCAAACGTGAATAGACCATAGTACCGCTAATTCGTAAGATGATTTCCTTGTAGCCACCTTGCTCACTACGGTTTTCGTTCATTACTTCCACTTGCCAGCGCTTCTTTTCCGCATACTTTGAATACATTCGAAATAAATCACCAACAAAAATAGCCGCTTCATCGCCTCCAGTACCAGCACGAATCTCTAAGAAAGTGTTTTTGTCATCGTTTGGATCTTTTGGCAATAACAACTTCTGTAACTTAACTTCAAGTTGTTCAATTAAAGTTTTATATTCTTTAAGTTCTTCTTGCGCCATTTCACGCATATCAGGATCATCATCACCTAACATCTCTTCTGCAGTTGCTAAGCCGTCGACCGCTTCTTGATAGTTTTGGAAACCAGCAACAACATCTTCTAAAGTTGAGTATTCTTTTGATAAATCTCTAAATTTATTTTGATCACCAATCACATCAGGGTCACCTAGCAAAGCACTGAGCTCTTCATGGCGATCTACTAAACCTTGTAATTTTTCAATAACTGATTCTTGTAACATAGGTGAATTCTATTCCTGTAATGTAATTAGTGCTTAATTCTCTTCATCTAAATTGAATATTTGGCGTAAGAGTTCGTCATTATCTAAGCTTGATAACCCCTGCTCTTCCGCATCATGGCGAAGCCATACCAATGGCTGGTGCATAAATTTCTTCAATAATCGATGGGTCAATTCATCTAAAGCTTCTTCCGCGGATTGATTATTTTGCATTTGAGACTTAGCTCTTTGCAACTCATGCAAGGCAATTTGTTGATACTTTTTCTGCAAGTCACGGACTGTATCATGCTTCTTCTGGCTTTCTAACCATAACCAATAAGAATCCACAAACGGCCGAATAATTTCTTCTGCTTGCTCTGCAGCTTCTTGTCGAGCCTGCATATTATCTTGGATCACGCCTTCCAAATCATCCACTGTATAGAGATAGACATCGTCTAATTCAGCCACCGAAGCCTCAATATCCCTTGGCACAGCCAAGTCCACCATAAAGATACTTTTACGCCCACGCTTTTTTAGCGCTTCCTCTACCATTCCTTTACCAATAATAGGCAACATACTGCCAGTAGAAGAAATCACCATATCCGCTTCTGAAAAATAGTGCGGAATTGCTTCCAGACCAATCGATTTACCCGAAAATTCTTCAGCTAATTTTTGGGCATTAGCCAATGTCCTATTAGCCATAATCATTTGTCCAACCTGATGATGCTGCAAATGACGAGCAGCAAGCTCGATAGTTTCGCCAGCACCTACAAATAAAACCGTCAACTTGGAAAAATCTGCGAAAATATGCTTTGCTAAATTAACTGCAGCAAAAGCTACCGACACCGGATTGGTGCCAATTTCTGTATCATGACGAACTTTTTTAGCTGCTGAGAAAGCTTTTTGGAATAAACGCTCCAAATCTGCACCTAAGGTATTGGCCCGTTTTGCTTTTTGGTAAACAGCTTTAAGCTGACCTAGAATTTGAGGCTCACCAAGAACCATAGAATCTAAACCACTAGCCACGCGCATGATATGGGTAACCGCATCCAACTCCAGATGTTGATACAAGTAGGGCTCTAAAGATTGCTCCAACTGATTATGTTGTTGCAACCATACTCCGACTTCTTTGACTAACGCTACAGAATCGCAACCAGCAGCTTTTAAATAAAATTCTACTCGATTACATGTTGATAAAATGGCAACCTCAGCTGGTTTAGTCAATTTATCCAAGAATTTTTGATTTAACCATAATTGCAAGTCAGCCATCGCTTGAGCCAATTCATGCTCAGCAAAGGCTGCTTTTTCTCTCACCGAAACTGGCGCAGTTTTATGGTTAATACCTAAGGATATCAAGGACATAGATTATTTTTCTTACAGCGGGCATGGTTTCTTCCAACAATTGGCGCGAATTATAGCATTCGCTTAGTTTATCTGCGAGATCAAATAATTAAGGCTAGCTGCTAAAGTTAACTTTACAAGTTTTCACTGTTCTTAAGGGGCAAAGCTGATAACCTAAGCCTATAGAAGATTAATGAGCATATTTTTGAAGACAAGTTATCGCATTTGGTTATTGGTTATCGCAACACTCCTGTCCGCTTGCGCCACCAACCCTAAGATTTTGCCGAATGAAAAACCAATTGACTCGACTAAAACTGAATCAGTGACCAATATTAGTCATCTATCAACCGATCAACGCAGTCAATTATATTACTCTATTTTGCTGGCAAAACTTGCCGAAAATAAACAATTGTTAGATATAGCCCAAAGTAATTATCAAGATGCTTTAGTTAAAACCAAGAGTCCTGAATTAGCGGGACACAGTACCAAAATTGCTCTTTTCCAAAAGGATTATCTAGCGGCAGAGCAAGCCTTAGCTATCTGGCAAAGCAGTAAACCTGATTCTTCTGCCCCTAAGCAAATTGCTTTATTAATTGCGTTACATCAAAATCAACCACAAGAAGCCTATCAGCAGTTGATTGCAATTTATCCGCATGAAGACAATTCATTAAACGATGTTACTGATTCATTTTCAAAAAAGCCGCTGTCTATCAATGAACTGGAGCTAGGATTAAAAGAGCTGCTTAAACTCGCTTATTGGAAAACACCCGATGTGAGCAGTTTGGAAAATCAAGTTTTGGGCATCGCGGAACTGTTGCAAAGATATAATCAAGAAAACTTAAACTCCAATTACCTTGCAATAACCAAAACATCAGAAGCATTCTTGCATTTAAAAAGCCGCAGTCCACTAAATAAGTTGGAACGAATTCACCTATTACTCGATCAAGTCATCGACAAAAACCCCAGTTTTATAGGCGCTATCAAAATTAAAGCCCAAGCTTTGGCTTTATTGTCCGAACAAAAGAGCGCTGAATTTCTTCAAAAAATAATAACTGAACAGGCACTCACAAAACCGCAAATCACCAAGCTCGCAAATCTAGCCTATCAGCAAAAAGATTTTGACTCTGCTATAGCAGGATATAATAGAGTTTTAGCTGCTGAACCCGATAACTCAGAAGCACAGTTTTTATTAGCTGGCAGTTATTTTGGTGATAAACAATACCAACAATCGGCAAAACTGTTCTATCAATTAGCTATAGACGACTATCGCAAAGGAGCTAGCGCTTTTTATTGCGGAGATTCTTCAGAAAGGGTTAAAGATATTGTAAAAAGTCTGAGCTGTTTCGAAATGGTGCCCGTTGGTCAGTACTTTCTTGAAGCGCGACAACGGATGGCTACCATTTACGCAAACCAGGAAATGTATCAAGTGGGAGCGCAAAGCCTTGAAAAAGGGCAGTCATTGGTAGATTTTAATCAAAGACAATTGTTATTAAATTACGAAATCAATTATTTGCTTGAACACCAGCAATACGTCTTAGCCCGTCAGCGCCTCGAATCTGCTATTGAACTGAATCCTCACAATGGCACTATTTACTACCTACAATTAGTTTTAGCTGATAAAACACTTTCACGTAAGGGCTTTTTAGCTAAAGTTATCCACTTACAAGAGCAAGCTTCAGATTCCGAACTGCGTAAAGAAGTCACATTTAGTGCTGTTAATATTCTAACTAATAAACAAGCACATCAAGCCGTTTACGACCTTTTAGATAAAGAAGTAAAACTTGCCCCGCAAGAACTTGATTTACTCTATTCTCGTGCGTTAGCTAATGAGCCACTTAAACGATTCGATCGTTTAGAGCAAGATCTTCGACATCTATTAAGCATTGATCCGGAACATATCGATGCGCAAAATGCATTAGGTTATACCTTGGCAGATATCAATAAAAACTTACAAGAAGCAAAAGAATTAATTGAATCAGCCTTTCAAAAAGAGCCCGAAAATGATGCCATCTTAGATTCAATGGGTTGGGTTCAGTATAGGCTTGGTAATTTGCCTGAAGCACTAAAATATATCCAAATGTCATACGATAAAGCGCCAGTACCGGAAATTGCAGCACACCTTGGCGAAGTCTTATGGCAGCTAGGTGAGTTAGAAAAAGCTAAAGTGGTTTGGCAAAAAGCCTTGCAACAAGCACCACACAACCCTTATATTCTGGACACTTTAGCCAGATTCCCAGAAGCAGGCTTATCTCCATAATATAAATTTTATGAATAAGATAATAATTTTTGCACTATTCAGCTTATTAGTACTGCAAGCTTGTGAAACACAAAGAGTGGTTCAACCAACAACTGGGTGGGACGATCCTTTGTGGCAGCAACACTATCAACAATTAAAACCAATTCAAAAATACTCTCTCAAAGGGCGAATTGGGATCACTAATCCAGAAGACAGCTTTTCAAGTAACTTCCGTTGGCAGCAAAAAGATTTTAAAGATTTTGAGTTTCGAATGTATGGAGCCTTCGGTAATACTTATGTGATGATGAAATCAACACCTGATTGGACAACATTAGAAACCGGTGATGAGCGCTTTTTTGAAGGCCCCGATGCTTCTGAGCTAATCATCCAAACCATGGGTTGGCCATTACCGCTAAACTATTTATCTGACTGGATTAAAGGCGTCCCTACTGGTGTGGGGCGAGATGAAATCAAAATCAATGCCGATGGTACCTTGCAATCACTAAGCTACCACTCTAATCACCGAATATTTAACGTTAGCTTTGAAAAATATGGCCAATTCCAAGATAAAAAGATGCCAACTAAGATTCGAATTCTCGAGTCTAGTAATAAATTAATCTTGTCTATTAGGAGCTGGGAAATTTAACCCATGAATTTTTCGCATCCGACAGGTTTTTCTGATCAACAAGGTTATAGCTATTGGCCTGCACCGGTAAAACTCAATTTAGAATTACGAATATTGGGGCAAAGAGTTGATGGTTATCATAACCTGCAAACTTTATTCCAACTATTAAATATTGGTGATGAGCTTTGGATTAAGCCCAATAGCAAGAGTATTTTAGAGCTCAATTCTGATTACTCTGAAGTCGCACAAGAAGATAACCTCGTCATAAAAGCCGCTCGTGCACTTTTAAAATACGCTAGCAATCAACTGTTTGGGGCCCATATAAAGCTCAATAAACGCATGCCTTCCGGCGCAGGCTTGGGTGGAGGTAGTTCTGATGCAGCGACAACTTTAGTTGCACTTAATCATTTGTGGGGCCTAAATATATCCAATCAAAAGCTTTGTGAGATAGGCGCACAACTAGGTGCCGACGTTCCCGTTTTTGTCAATGGATACAGTGCCTGGGCGCAAGGAATCGGTGAAGTTTTAACCGCTACGGATATCCCAGAAAAACACTTTTTAATCGTCTATCCAGAATGCGCCATTAGCACCGGGAAAATTTTTTCGCATCCAGCGTTGACAAGAGACGATAAACCCATTAAATTACGCGCCACTCGCCCAGAGGTGGACTTGAAAAGCTTAGGTTACAATGCCTTTCAACCACTGGTCGCAGAGCTATATCCAGAAGTTCGAGAAGCTTTAGAGTTTCTTAATCAATATGGTCAAGCAATGCTCACTGGAACTGGAAGCAGCGTCTTCTTAACCTTTGACAATGAGCGAGAAGCCAGTAAAATATCGGCACTGTGTAAGCAGCGCTGGTTAACTCTAAGAGCTAAGGGTATCAACACCTCACCGCTTAAAGAGTTGCAAAAAAAATAGGGGTATCGCCAAGCGGTAAGGCAGCGGCTTTTGATGCCGCCATTCGTAGGTTCAAATCCTGCTACCCCTGCCATTTTCTTCCTGTTCTACCAGCCACAAACGTTTACCTTGCTAGAGAGTAAATAGCGCTAAACTTTAGCGTATTTTCAATTACTGATTGTTTTTGTATTTTTGGGGCCTTTATTCATGTCTGACTTGATGCTGTTTAGTGGTAATGCCACGCCAGATCTTGCCGCTAGTATTTCTTCTTATCTTAATGTGCCATTAGGCAATATTACAACTAACCGATTTAGCGATGGCGAATGCAGCGTTGAAGTCATGGAAAATGTTCGTGGTAAAGACGTTTTCATCATTCAATCAACTTGTGCTCCGACTAATGACAATTTAATGGAATTGATCATTATGGCAGACGCGCTTAAACGTGCTTCTGCAAAGCGTATTACTGCCGTAGTACCTTATTATGGCTATGCACGCCAAGACAGACGAGTTCGCTCTGCACGTGTACCAATTAGTGCTAAAGTGGTTGCCGACATGATTGGCGGAGTTGGTTTTGACCGCGTTCTAACCGTTGATTTACACGCTGATCAGATTCAAGGCTTCTTCAATATCCCGGTAGATAACGTTTACGCGACACCCGTATTGCTTGATCATATCATGCAGGACGCGAGTGAAAACTTAATGGTGGTTTCACCAGACGTTGGCGGTGTTGTGCGTGCTCGCGCCATCGCAAAACGCTTAAACGACGCAGATTTAGCAATTATCGATAAACGCCGTCCGCGTGCTAATGAAGTCAGCGTGATGAATATTATTGGTGATGTTGATGGCCGAGATTGTGTCATTGTTGATGATATGGTGGATACGGCAGGTACTTTATGCCAAGCAGCTCAAGCACTAAAAGATCACGGAGCTAAGAGCGTCTCTGCTTACGCTACTCACCCGGTATTATCGGGTAAAGCCATTAATAACATTAATGGTTCTGGATTGGACAAGTTAGTAATTACCAATACTATCCCATTATCAGATGCCGCAAAAACTTGCGATAGAATCGAAACCTTGGATTTAGCTCCACTTCTTGGTGAATCGATTCGTAGAGTAAATACTGAAGAATCCATCAGTACCATGTTTTTAGATTAACCATTAATTTAAATTAATTAGATTATTTAACGGCTTAGGCTAGTACCTAAGCCGTTTTTTATTGTATAATCGCGCTCCAAATTTTTATGGGCTATTGACTGGTCGCAAGTCGATAGCGTTTTACTCACACTCATAGTCTATTCTTAAGGAGACAAATATGAGCGATTTTATTTTAAATGCTACTAAGCGTAGCGATATAGGGAAAGGTGCGAGCCGCCGCCTACGTCGTGAAGCAAACATGATCCCAGCCGTTGTCTACGGTGGTACAGAAGATGCTGCTTCAATTACATTAAGCCATAACCAAGTGACTCGATTCTTAGAAGAAGAATCTTTTTACTCTTCAATCATCACTTTGGATATCGAAGGCGAAACAGAAGAAGTTTTATTAAAAGACTTACAACGTCACCCGTTCAAGCCAAAAGTATTACACGTGGACTTGAAGCGTGTTGTTCGTGGTCAAGAAATGCACGCTAACGCTCCATTGCACTTCATGAATGAAGAAAATGCTCCTGGCGTTAAAGAAGGCGGTGTTGTTTCTCACCAAGTTACTTCTGTTGAAATCATTTGTATGCCACGTCACTTACCTGAGTACGTTGAAGTTGATATGGGCGCAGTAGAAATGGGTGGCGTAGTTCACTTATCTGATCTAACCTTGCCAGAAGGCGTGCGTTTAGCCGCGTTTGAACAAGGCGAAGACAATGATTTATCTGTTGCTAACATCGTTCCTCCTACTGTTTCTACTTCTAGCAGCGATGACGCTGAAGAAGCTACGGAAGCAGCGGCTGAAGAACCTGCAGCAGAAGAAGGCGGCGAAGAGTAATTCTTCTCAGCCTTTAGTTAGACATAAAGAACATTTAACCATGTCTAGCATCAAGTTAATTGTGGGCCTGGCCAATCCAGGCTCACAATATCAAGATACTCGCCATAACGCTGGCGCCTGGTATGTCGAAGAACTTGCCCGTTCTTATCAAATCCAACTAAAAACCGAATCCAAATTCCATGGCCTATTTGGCAAAGGAATGATAGGCGGTTATGAAGTTAAACTATTAATTCCAACAACTTTTATGAATTTAAGCGGTAAGGCCATTCAAGCTGTCGCTAATTTTTATAAGATTCAGCCTGAAGAAATTTTAGTGGCACACGATGAACTGGATATCGTTCCAGGAACATTGAAACTAAAAAAAGGCGGTGGCCATGGCGGTCATAACGGATTAAGAGATACCATCAGTAAGCTTGGTAATAATAAAGAATTTATGCGTTTACGCGTTGGTATTGGCCACCCGGGCCATAAATCGAAAGTCACTGGTTATGTGTTAAACAAACCTAGTGCCGATGAACGTAACGCTATCAATATCGCTATTGATGAATCAGTTCGAGAAACTGAAACCCTATTACAAGGCGATTGGGATATCGCTGTGCAGCGTTTGCACAGCCTTGAATCTCCACTGGCCAAAACTAATTAGAGAAGAGAAACAAGATGCCTTTAAATTGCGGAATCGTAGGTTTACCAAATGTTGGCAAGTCAACTTTATTCAATGCACTGACTGATGCTGGCATTGACGCGGCCAACTACCCTTTCTGTACTATCGAGCCCAATACTGGCGTAGTACCTATTCCCGATCAGCGCCTCGACGCATTGGCAGCTATAGTTGATCCCGAAAAAGTTTTACCTGCCACTATGGAGTTTGTGGATATCGCTGGCTTAGTGGCTGGAGCTTCTAAAGGTGAGGGCCTAGGAAATAAATTCTTGGCTAATATCCGCGAAACTCACGCCATAGCGCATGTAGTTCGTTGCTTCGACAATGATGACGTGGTGCACGTAGCAGGCAAGGTTGATCCGATAGCCGATATCGAAACTATCAACACAGAATTAGCCCTAGCTGACTTAGAGTCCGTTGAAAAACGCTTAATCAAAACTACAAAAGTAGCTAAAAGCGGTGATAAAGAAGCTAAAGCAGATTTGGAAATCCTAGAGAAGTGCAAGGCCTGTTTAGATGAAGGCAATGCTTTGCGTAGTTTAGATTGGGATAAAGACGAGAAACACATTTTATCTCGCTTCCAATTAATCACCACAAAACCAACTATGTACATTGCAAACGTCAGCGAAGATGGCTTTGAAGACAATGCGCTTTTGGATCAGGTTCGAGAATTTGCAGCTCAAGAAAATGCAGAAGTAGTGCCAATTTGTGCTTCTATTGAATCTGAAATTGCAGCATTAGATGATGAAGACAAAGCTGACTTTCTTGCTGATATCGGACAAGAAGAGCCTGGTTTAAACCGCGTTATTCGTGCAGGTTATAAGCTACTTAGTCTACAAACCTATTTTACCGCTGGTAAAAAAGAAGTTCGTGCATGGCAGGTTCGAGTAGGTGCAACCGCTCCTCAAGCCGCAGGGGTAATTCACACCGACTTTGAAAAAGGCTTCATCCGAGCAGAAGTAACTGCATATGACGACTATATTGCAGGTAATGGTGAGGCGGGTGCCAAAGAAGCAGGTAAATTACGTCTAGAAGGAAAAGAATACCTGGTGCAAGATGGCGACGTCATGCACTTTAGATTTAACGTATAAATATTAGCGCGTTTTAGGTCAAATGGGCTTGACAAAAAGCCCTAAAATCACCAAAATACGCGCCACTGAATTTATGGCTATGTAGCTCAGCTGGTTAGAGCACAGCATTCATAATGCTGGGGTCGGTGGTTCAAGTCCACCCATAGCTACCATATTCAAAGTATATTAATTTATGCTTTAAAAATGATTCCATCTAACTTTAAGTTAGGGTATCATTTTGCTTCTCCGGAGAGGTGACAGAGCGGCCGAATGTACCGGTCTTGAAAACCGGCGTGGGTTAATAGCCCACCGTGGGTTCAAATCCCACCCTCTCCGCCATATTGCTAAGTCGCAAGACCAGAAAGCCCGCTATTCAGCGGGCTTTTTATATCTGCATATAATTTCTTTGGGCCATTTTTGGGTCAATTATACCAATTTCAAAACAATTCAATATTTTGCTGTTATAAATTTCTATAATAAAAAAGCCAGCTATATAGCTGGCTAGGTTATAAAGATTAAATTTGCTTTATAAATTAAGGCTCACTACTACACATCATCGGTGTGCAAGTTCCTCCCGTCCGGCCTCCGCCTAAAGTAGCATATTCAATTGACTTTATTGGGTAACTGCATCGCTCCGCATTACAAGCTTGTACATAAATATCGCCACTACCCCAGCTTTTGAAAACATTTACATAATCATTGGTTGTGGTTGTAAATAATTGCAGATCTTTTGCTGAGTTTTCGACAAAAACCTTGTAGTGACTTGCGCCAGCAATCTTATCCCAGGCAAGGGGACGACCGGCGAAACCCATCGGAGTATTACGGACATTCTCTACATCCTTTAATACTGCTACTTTATGTGTACGAGATGGAATAACTGTGGAGCCATTGTGATATTGATTTAAGGCATATTTAAATTGGTAAACATTAATATAGTTATGTGGACGATTAATTGAACTATTAAACAGCGCTAAATCAAATGGAGAATGTTTGCTGATCGTATCTTCAGATAAAGGTTGTGAAATATTATGATTGCGTATATCTAAAGCGCTATAGGTCGAGATAAAGTTATAATCTCTTAAGTTAAAAGTATATTCACTATAGCTCACGCCGGAAATACCCGCGGCTTCTTGCAGTCCATCACGGAAGGTCTGAATTGGGTTAGGAGTTAAAAAGCTACCTGGCGCATTATCGTAAAAATGATACTTAGTTCTATCACAAGGGAACTCGCAATTCTCTATCGATTTAAACTTCACAGAATGATGGAAATCACGGATAGTAAAATCCATCTTATAACTTAGTGGAGTCTGGTTTTCACTCAGACCATAACTGTTACCCTTACTACCATTCACAATTGCCACTCTTGCTAAGTTATTAGGGTATCCTTTCATTTCGAGCTGCTGATAAAAACCTTTAGCACTATCTCCCCAAATTAACATCTGCTGGCCAGCAGGAGTATCATAAGCTCTCCTGGCTTTAGAAATTTCACTAGGAACACCGAAGCCAATATCAATAAAGTCTGCATAGTCTTCAATATGATCCCGGATATCTTTAGGTAAATTGGCTCCTCTATGAGGCGAGTCAAAAGAAACATACAAAGAGGTATTATGACTTTGCCCAAGGTTTTCCATATGCTTTAGCGCCCAGCGAGCCACTAAACCACCCATACTAATACCCACTACCGCATTAGGATAATTTCCCACCTTCTGAGTATTAACACTATTAATAATAGTCACTAGCTCATTTGCATTAGTGCTAATCGATGCACCGCCATTAGCAAAATTCACCAAAACAATATCACGACCACTGCCATCAGCCGTCACTTGATTAATTAAAGTGCTATAAGCAGATTCATAATAAGCTTCGTTGTATTCATTCAGTGGGTCATAACCTTCAGCAATAATCACTGGCTTATCAAAAACTCCATCAGGGCTTTTGATAATTTTCATAGTTGCTGCTTGAGTAGAAGTCGCCAATGCCGAAAGCATTAAGCCTGCTAAAAGTTTTGTTTTCATTATTCACCTTCACATTTAATAAAATTCAAAGGGATTTTAGAGAAATCTCAATTTTCAATTATTCGTTATAAGCCTTTTTTTATTTCAATTTGGACAATATATGGTGGTTTAAAAAAACCAGCACAATGCTGGCTAATAATTAAATGTAAAAAGTTACTCTGACCCACTTACATGAACTCTAAAGCCATTTTTAGCGAGATAATTACCAAGCTCTTTAAATGATGATTGGTTAGATAAAAAGGTATTTAGCAAACTAGATAGCTTTGTATCAAATACAACATTCGATACGTATGAATTTTTATTAGTAGAAGAATTTAGATATAAATCTAATCTATAAGTTAGCTGCTTATCTGAATTAAGCTCTACTAAAGATGTTGTAGTTAACCAATCTACATTTTTAGCTTCAAAAGTCACTCCGCCTCTATTAACTCGAGCGTCAACCAATTGAAGTCCAGCCGTGCTTATTTTCGAAACCCTCTCGTAAACATCATTAAAACCATCCTTCATTTTATTTTCAAAAATACTTTTGAAAGTACAGTCGGAAATATTTATTGACTCACAAAGCTCTATTCTATTACTAGATGTAAATGTCATTTTTGAGTTATTATCACTGAAAATTACTATTCTAGTATTAGAGCTTTCATATATAGTAACATCCTTTGGAATTGACCTCGGCAATTCAATAGTCATATTGAAATCATTACTTAATACTTCAGCGCTCGACAACTTTTCGACTCTTTCTGCGCAGCTTGAAATAAGCATCACAGCTGCCATTAAAAACCACTTCATTTTAGTAATTCCTCATCTTTTTCCGCTCACTGTTTAGAATCCCATACGCTTCGACTTCTAATTGTTTTAACTCAATCATTAGGTCAGTTTTATTTTTTGCCTTACCAACCGCTTCAATAACTTTATTTTGCATTGGTCCAATCATATATGTGCCTATAAATATATCTTTTAACTGTCCATGTGCTATTTTATGAGCTTGAATCATATACAATCTTTTGTAATGGTCGTGTGCAATTGCATAATGTAGAAATAGTTCATTTTTTATATATGAACTTACACCCTTACAGTTGCACTTTTGTCCGTATTCATAAGAGCTATGAAGCATTACCATAAGATCTTCTGACGACAAAAAGCCATTCGATGATAAAAATGTTAATAACTCAGCCCACGGCTTAAAACTATCTTTTCCATTTGAATTAGCTTGGCGCATAATTTCATTAAGTTCTTCAAGTTTTTTATAGGAATCAACTTCGGTCATACTTTTGATCAAGTCTTTTAAATTAAAGACCGTTCCTGGGCCTAAAGTAGAAGCCATTTTGATTGCTTTCTTCTTATCTGTACCTCCACCTATAACCTTAGTGATGTCCTCTAAACTAGCTCCATCATTTACAACTTTAACACCTATAACATTAGTTGCATCTAATATATTTGCTTTGTTTGGCTTGCCTAGTGTGTGCACTATCAATGTTGCATTTGCATCGCTACGAGAACGCCCTCTATGTTTGCCTATCAATGCTCCACTTCCAGTTGTTGCTCCACTGCAGTTAAAACTACTAGCATCACACCCTTTGATTCCGCCAAAATAGGCTCCACCTAGCCAAGAATACCTTTTTTCCAAATAACTAACCGCTTCTCTTGCGTAACCACTAGGATCGGTAAAGGCTAACGGATTATTCAACACATATGAATAAGGGTTCATAGCCTGAGAATTACCGGCATCTTGCACGAAAGGATCTACACTCAAGAATCTACCAAGATTGTAATCGTAGGCACGTCCATTCATATGGATGAGCTCATGGTCATCCAGCTGCTCATGGTCTGTAAAGCCACGTTCCGTAGTACGATTAATTTGAGTTAAGCCAATAATACTGGTTAAGGTATTTTGGCTAGGTTCAACGAAGTCACCTTTACGTGGCTTGCCGAATGGGTCAAAGCTTCTGTGCTCTTTGATATTGCCTAAATGGTCAGTAATGGACACTACCGAACCTAAGCGATCACGATGAGTAAAACCAATATCCCAAGTTGAATTTTTCTTGGTTTGTATTGCTACATCGCCAATGTAGTGCTTATATTTGGTTGTGCTTCCCTGCACTTCTTTTTCTAATAATTTATCAATGTAGTATGTGGTAATAGTACCGCCAGCAGCGCCCGTCTTAACCTGCTTATAGCGCATCAAGTCCGCGCCATAAGAAAAAGTCGAAGTCACACCACCCTTAGTAATGGTTAATGGCTTGTTGAACTCATTGTAAGTAATCGTCTTGCCATCGCCATTGAGCAAGTTGCCATTTCTGTCGTAGTTAAAATAAATTCGACTACTAGTACCTTTCTTTAACAACCCTCTAACGGCATTTGGACCTGCGTTACCACTATTGTTTATGTTTCGAGAGCCGCTCGCATGGTATGAATAGGCAGTTGAGTTTTGTGCGCTATAATCTGACTTATATTTAAAGTTACCAATTGCGTCATAAGCATAGTTAATACTCACTGGCGCAGCCCCATTGTAGAAACTACGATAGCTGTTGGTTAAACGATGCAAGTTATCGTATTGATATTCTTCTGAGTTCACTCCACCAGTCGTCGAGACCATCTGTTTGTACAAATTGCTAAAGCCATCGTATTGATAAGAAAGCTCATGACGCAAGCTATCACCACTGGTTGTGGAAGTACGCACGTCCATCATTTGCCCAGTCGCAGCATGGTAATTAGTTATTTCAGTTAGCAAACCATTAGACTTTAATTGGTCAGTAACCTTACCGTGCGCATCTAAGTCACGGATTTCTTGATAAACATAACCACCGTTGGCATTCTTAATCTTGGTCATGTAACCCAGAGAATTATAATCATAAGCCAAAGTTAACCCCGTGGTGTTGTACTTCATGCCTTTAGGGCGACCATAATTCGTATCCGTGTAATACAAAATGTCAAAGTCAGAGTAATTTGAACTACTGGTGTGGTAATTACGGTACTTCACTTGGTCAATAACCTTCTTAGTACCTGCTGAATTTGACGTGTAGTAATAGTACTTACGCAATCGATTAGTGAAACTACTACCGTTTTCTTCCCAGCTCAATAATCCTAAACCTTTGCGAGACCAGGTTTCATCCCAAACCCATCGACCATTACGAGTACCGTTTATCCAGCGGTAGGTCATGCGGCCTAAAGTATCGTAGGAGTAGGTTAGCTCATCACCATTTGCATCGACTTCTTTTTCTACTTCACCAAAGGTGTTGTACCAGAAAAACTTCTTACCCATGTTCGGGTCATCAACGTATTCCTTTTGACCTAAGGCGTTATACTTAGCGTAAATCTTATTACCGCTAGCATCTTGAAGCGTTACAGGATTACCTGCACCGTCATAGGCATAACGCGTGTAGTTACCATCAGCATCTTCAGTCCACACTAACTGTCCTAAACCATTATACTTACGACTCATATTTAAGGTCGTTTCGCCAATAGCCGTAATATCCGTCTCAAAACCATCGTAGCTATAACGAGTTTCCATTAAACTATTATCAGCCTGTGGTGATTGCTTTATTAGTAATCGACCTAAAGAATCATAACCATCATAAACATTGTATTTCATGAAATAAGTTCTTTGCCAACCTAAACCATCGCCACCGTTATATGTACCCTGAGATATTTTCTGTCCTTTGCTGTTAAACAAAGTACGATTATAGTACCAGTGATCACTATTAAAATTACGGGTTATTCCGTAACCATTTCTGTTTAAATTGTCAAAATAACTATAGGTATTTGGTTTGCCAACAGCTCGGTTTAACACTCTATATTTAGATTTAAAATTACCATACTGTGGGCACCAAGCACTACCGGCATTAACTCCACTGCACCACCAATAAGCCACTCTTTGAGTCGGTTCACCAGGAAGTTTAGTTGACCGTACTCGGGCAAAAGCATCGTAAGTCATAGTGGTCACTTGATTATTCGGGTCTGTGACTTTAGTGGCCTTGCCATGAATAGGATCGACTTCAGTTGTCGTTACATGGCCCTTAGAGTTAGTGACAGTTTTAACAAAATAACCATCCGTAGCAGTATTCACGCCATCTTTAGAGTAAGTCGTGGTTACTGAGCGGTTAGACATATCCGAACCAGTAAAATGGTCACCTGTAGTAGTAACCGAAGTTGGCAAGCCATAACTGTTATATGCAGTGTTCACAACTGAATATAAATTACTCGCAGTTCCCTGACCTTGAGTCGCTACAGTAGTG
This sequence comes from uncultured Kangiella sp., assembly GCA_947503435.1. GTDB lineage: Bacteria > Pseudomonadota > Gammaproteobacteria > Enterobacterales > Kangiellaceae > Kangiella. The sequence goes on from CANNDL010000003.1 coordinate 62,837, forward strand.
ACTTTTGTCGGTTTACAATAACTTGCACTAACCGTATCAATAGTCGTTTTTACCGACTTAGTTATATCTGCTCCACTTTCTACAGATGCATAATCACTAGGACGGTTACTGATATTCTTTGTCGTGACTTGGCTCCAGGTAGGCTGATTAGGCACAGCAGAACATTTAGCGACAAAGCTACTGGTAGTGGTTTGAGACTCACTAGCATTAATCAACGAGGTATCTGATTCGCTGTAAATACTCTTTTGATTAGTGACATTCCCCCAAGTATCTATCGAAATAATATCGTTGGTTTTCTTAAATAAAAATGCGCCGGTATTTAAATCATAATTTCTACTAATTACTGGATCGGCATATGGAAGATAGGCACTTTGGTTAGTAAGAGTTTTCCACGTTGTGTCAACTTTAGAAATTCTCTGGTAAGAGCCACTCGAATTTTTAGCATATGACTCGGATAATGATACCTTTCCCGAAAATGGAAAATCTTGTCTAAAGGTGTTAGTCGTTTTAGTACCAAGCGTTACATGCTCTTCTGTTATGGTTTTAAAACCCTGAAACCCTCTGCCTTCCAAGTTAAATCTTGCATCCGTATATGAAAATTTTGTTTCATTTAATCCACCGATACCATTACTAGATTTATAAGAATTAACCATCTGTATGGCAGTATTAAAATTCACATAAGGCTTGAAGTAACCTTTGCTAAATAAATAGCGGTTAGAGGAGTGTAAATTTGTTAACGAATCATAACTGAACTCATCGATAAGAGACATATCACCGCCTCGATTCACTTTAACTATCTTGTCAGCCTTGGCATTAGGATTCTTATACCAATATAAACCTAGGCTATGGCTACTGGTCATTGTCGATAATCCTTTGTTAGCAATAATATCGACTGCGCCGTCACCATTATGATCCACAAGGTGAAGTAGTTTGCGAGACGCAACAACTCCTAACTCAGGAGAACCAATTTCTTTAAAGGATAAGGTTCCGTTGGTATTAATTTCAGTTTGCAAAATTTTCCAATGATATAAGGCGCTGTAGTCATTACACTTTTGCCAGAGATCCCAATCCTCTCCATTACCCACAATATCAAAATAGCTTGGTATAGAGCCACAATCACTAGCATAAGCTACTCCATAAGGGATCAAATAATCGGGCACTCCATCATGATTGTAGTCAAATATTTTATCTCCTAATTGGTATCCTACTTGATTAGAAGCAATATTTTGTAGCTCTTGGAACTGCCCTCCCGTATTAACCCAGAACTTTTTATTGTTGAGATTCCATTCATTCGAAATGATATCTACTAGGCCATCACCATTGAAATCCGTTAACTGATGATTTGATGCTAATGGATGGGTATAAGCAGCCGAACTAAAAGTATAAGTACCAACTCTTTCATCAACAAATTGATATTGACTGTTAACTTTTTTAATCCGAATAACGTAACCAGAAAGGTTGCTGTTATAAGATGTGCTATAACTTTTACGCCCTATTAATTCAGCCCTTCCATCCCCTTCTAAATCTGCCGCCACTAAGGGACTAGTAATAACGCCCTGCCAGTTGGAGGCTAATAAGCTATCCTTAAATACGAAAGATGGAGTATTGTCACTTCCACCTGTGTTGCTATAAAGCTCTAAAGTTAAATTTGTACCAGAGCGACTGGCGGTTATTAAATCTGTATCACCATCACCATCGAAATCTAATGTTAAAGTCTGGCAAATTGTATTTGATGTCTGAGGATTGCTCTGTGGTTTAAAGCCACAATCCACTAATATATTTGTGGACTTTTTAACAAAAGAACTACCATTCCAGCTTACAAAAGTTAGCCGGTTCAACCCTTGCGAATCAAGCTCTGAACCTAGGAAGTCCATTTGGCCATCAAGATCATAATCTAGGATAATATTTTCTACAGAGTTCTTCCTTGGCGATAAGGTATTAACCAAATTACTGATATCATATCGTTGGTTTTTCGAGGAAAGCCATACTGACATCCCTCCTGAGATCTTGGCAAAGGCGTAATCCATTTTTGCATCATTATCAAAATCTCCGCTGAGTAAATTTTCATATGACTCATTTTCTTGAGTTAAATTCATAAATTTTGACTCTGCAAAAACACCTGCTTTCCAATATTCCATATCAAACACTGAGCGAGGTAAACACTCTTGAACGCCATCTGTTCGCCAAGCACACAGCTCAACGCTGTCTAGTAAGGACTTTCTCTTTTCAGTTTGCGGGGTGTTGGTGGCGCTGGAAACTGCTGATTCACCAGTCCACTCTTGGGTCGTTAAGGCTAGCTTGTTATTAACCGCATCGTTATCATTGCGATAAATTAGTCTAAATTTTGCGACTTGTTTAGAGCCGACTTTTGTAGTGACACTCTCCAAACGCTTCGTACTTTTAGCGTAGGTATTTGCAAGATAATCGAATCGAATGTCAGGGCGTGTCTCGTAGGCTACATTAACTGTTCTATCGCCCGTTGCACCGTTGTAACCCGTATAGTAGATAGTAGTAAGGTATTTCTGACCTGCATCACCTAAATCACTATAGGAATAAATAATATTGTTTTTAGACGGCTTGTCTTCTGACTTCTTTAGTAACCAGCTGCTAACTTTTGAAGTGCCTTGTCGAACAACTCGGCTATCGCTGGTGTTGCCATAAAAGCTTCTGCCACCAGACTTGGTTTCAACCGTGAAATAAGCGGCACTTGAATCTATAGCATTATATAGACGAACTCGCGTAGTTGGATCGGTTTCAGGATGATAATAAGATCCAGAAACGCCGTACGTCCCAGAATATCGTTTTAAGCGTTGTCCATCTAAGCAAAGCTTATCGCTTGAGTTTAACTGAACATTTCTCCAAACATCATTATCAATATCATAGATTCCCGAACAACGATGAATACTAGAACCAGCACTTAAGCTCCAACCTTGACCGGCGATTCCGTTACCCGAACGAGAAGAATAGCTTAGACTCAAGCTAGGTTGCATTCCTGCACGACCAGGTGGTGTTGCAATTGGAATTGAATAGTTAGCTGCACCGCCAGATACACCTGCTGAACCTTCGATTGAGCCTACACCTAGATTGCCATTTAATACTGGCGTATCGCCACTCCAAGTAGCGTCAGGAACAGAACCACCTGTGTTTTGCCAATCTGTATTGCCTTGAGGAATGCTAACTACGACATTAGAAGATGTTCTAGCGCTTCCACAACCAGCCGAGTTACAACCGCGGGCTTGATAAGCATAGGTACCATTTGCCTTACCAGAAATTGATTTGCTACGAGAAGTGCCATTGCTTATCCAAGAACCCCACGAACTACCTGTTTTTTCTCGATATTGGTAGCTCGTCGGTGAGTTTGAAGATGTACCCCATGAAACTGTATAAGTACCATCGATGCTAGTTGTGCCATCGCTGATGCTGATAGACGAGGGGGTCCCCGGAATTTGAACCAAAGCAACTGTTGTTGTCCCACTATCATAATAAGGACCACACTTTGGAGTTGTGAAATTATTACAGGACTTAACTCGATATCGATAGGTACCAGAATTTGAAACGGAGATACTTAAACTGGTTGAAGAAGAGTTTTTCCAGACTCCGTCCCAAGTACCATTATATTGCTGCTGCCATTCGTAGTAATTAGCATTGGATACACTATTCCATGATACAGTATATTGTCCCGAACTACTGCTGCTAGGGCTCGTAATAGAGGTTGGGGGCCCTGGCGGGGGGTTAAAGCCACCTCCGCCGCCAGGTAAAGAAAAAGTTAATCCCGTATAGAATAAAGCGGTTAAAGCTAATAAAGTCTGTCGTAATCTCATAATTTCACTTATATCGAGTTAAGGTATTGATATTCGGCGGAATTATATTGCTACTATGTAGTTATGCGTTATCTGAGAAAAGACAATCTATTTGCTAGATTAGCCGAGAACTGTTGTCGCTTGGACAAATGTTGTTGTGTGAAAGACATGTCAATTGACAAGTCGCAATTGCATTACTAGAATCGCTGTTGCTTTATTAACCAACAATTACATAGCTTCCAGAGAATATTATATGAAAACTCTTAGCACTTTATTTATTGGGGTAGCGCTATTGTTTACTCCTGTCTCAAATGTATCAGCGAATAATTTCAATGGCGATGGATATGTTCAATATCAATGCCTACATAACGGTGTTGTTTTCGGTGTGGTACTAGACAATCAATCTTGTGACGGAACATTCCTTAAAAAGTGGCAAATTCAACAGCATCACAACACTGGGCTACAAGCCGGTGACTACCATAGAGAATTGCAGCTATTTGACCTAGGCGGCGATATAGGATTAACTCATTTAGACGAAGATGATGATCCGGAAAGCTGTATTATTCAAAAAAAGATAATGATCTTTTAATCTTTGATTAATCTTGAAAGCTAGAGTCCTAATTTTTGGCGTTATTGCACTTCTGTGTAGTAACGCCGGAAAAACTATTTCCCCTCAATTTTTTAAAATAAAGAACAACAGCCAAGCCATTATTCACGATATTGAGACTGGCCCTAAAGGCTTTACTTGGCTTGCAACAAGCCAAGGTCTTGCAAGGTATGATGGGTATGAATACCTTTTTATTGATCAGCATACGGCATCTTCTGCAAAAAACTTTGTTGACATTCGAATTAATAAAGATGAAATCTGGCTTCTTTCTAAGCAAAATCAAATATATAAATATGAAGAAGGAAGACTATTTGAATTTAATTTAGACTTAACCCTTAACCAGGTTAATGATTTTGCTAGTTATAAAGAAGGATTATTAATAGCACAGAATCAAAATGTAACACTAATTTCTAAAGATAAAAAACTTTCAAAACATTCCTCTGAGTTAATTTCAGATTTAACCCCTATAAGCTCCGTATCACTTTCCAACTCAAGTCATTTATATCTTAGTGCAGGGAAAAATATATTTTCATTTGATCTTGATACCAAAAGGTTCTCATTAATTTTTTCGGGGAACGACTTACTAGATTCTAATATCCGGAAAATCAAACTTAGCCCTACTGACGAATTATGGATTGCTACTTCACAAAAATTGTTCCACCTAAAATTAAATAGTGTAGACTCGATAGAAGAAATTCTTGGTTTGCCACAATCACCCGTCATAGATATTGAATTTATTAATGATGAAATTTGGCTCTCAATTTTCAATTATGGATTAATTAAATTACAGAAGCACTCAAAAGTTAGTAATTTCAAGCACAATAGGGCAAATTCAAAATCGATTTCTGAAAATACTATAACATCTTTGCATTCAGACAATACAAATTTAATGCTCGGCACATTTAGCCAAGGCTTAAACACCCTGAACATTGGCAGTCTAAACTTTAATAAAATTGATAACTTTTCCGAAGGATTTAAATGCTTTAGTAGTAACTACATATCTACTATATACGAAGTTGATAGCTCAAGATTATTGGTAGGTACTGACAATGGTTTATATTTGACTAATTCAGACACATCATCTTGCAATAAAATATATTATTCTGACGATGACACAGCGACAGTAAAAAATGTAACTCCCAAGTCAAAAAATGAATATTGGATTGGCACAACGAAAGGACTGAGAGTATTTAACATTACGTCAGGCGAGTATGCTAGCATAAAAAATGCAAATTTAGATTACGTCAGCAACGTTATCAAACTTACTAACAAAGTTTTTATACTAACTAAAAACTCCATTTACGAATATGATCACGTAAACAAAAACTTCGAACAAAGGTTATTCCTTGCTGATAATACTTTGAGTTCAGCTACAGCATTTAACAAATCTATCCTGCTGGGGACTCATAAAGGTCTTTTAATTTTCCATGAAGATAATTCTATATCATCATTTGATGATCACTCTAATTTAGCTCTGCGCTCACGTATTAATGCCATCTCTCTTGATATAAATAACAACATCTTAATTGCTGGAAGAGCAAGCACTATATACATTTTTAATATAGAAGGTAATTTAATTAAAAGAATAGACTTGGACATCAATCTTCCAAGAGCTATTGTTTTTGATACTTTAATTGATAAACATCAAAACATTTGGGCAAGTACAAATGACGGGCTTTTTCGAGTTTCCAAAGATGCTTCTCACATAAAGAAATATCATTTTTCCGATGGCCTGCAAGGGAACTCTTTTATTAATGGCTCTAGTTTTCAAACCCCTGACGGCAAGTTATATTTCGGTGGCCGCAACGGCTTCAATGCGTTTTATCCAGAAGATATTAAGGACAACTTAGTTACACCTAAGGTGGCTTTGACTAAGCTGACTCGGTTTAACGAAGAAGTGATTCCGGGTGAGGATTACGAAGGCTTTTCCATTGAGAAGCAGATTGAGTATTTGGATAAGCTTGAGATTGGCCATCGTGATTATGTCATCGGCTTTGAGTTCGCTGGATTGCACTTTGCCGATCCGATGCGCAATCAATACCAGTACAAGCTCGAAGGCTTCCATGACGACTGGGTCTCTACCGATGCCAAGAATCGCACAGCCACCTTTACCAACTTATCTCCGGGCGATTATGTCTTTCGCGTCAAAGCTGCCAACAAAGATGGTATTTGGTCACTCGAGGAAGACAATGTCGCTTTAAAGATTAGCGTCCACCCTGCCCCTTGGCTGTCTTGGTGGGCCTTTACCATTTATGGCTTAGTGATTATCGGCTCTATTCTATGGTTTATTCGTTATCGAACTCAGTCGGCCATTACCCGTGCAACTGAGCTTGAGCAAGAAGTATCCCTGCGTACCAAAGAGATTGAAACCCAAAAAAATGTCATTGAGTCATTACTCGAGCGTAAAAATGAACTCTTTGCTAACATCTCTCATGAGTTTAGAACACCTCTTACTTTGATTTTAGGGCCACTAGAGAAAGAACTTAAAGCCTTAGACTCGCCGAAAAACCTTAAGCATCTACAGATGATTCAACGCAACGCCACCCGTCTATTGGGCATGGTCGAGCAAATCCTAAAGCTCACCGAGCTGAAAAAAGAAGATACCGTCAATAAGGTGCCGCATGCGGTCAATCCGGCCCTAGAAGCCATTGTTGATTCCTTCGGCTCTTTTGCCGAGTCCAAACAGATTGAGTTGTCCTTAAACCTCAACAAAGACGCCAACGTGATGGCTGCGAACGATGCCTTAGAAGTCATGGTGGGCAATCTAGTCTCCAACGCCATTAAGTACACGCCTGAAGGCGGCCAGGTATCCCTAATGTCCAACCTATCGGGCGGCAACATTCAGATTAGCGTCACCGATACCGGCGTCGGCATGACGCCTGAGCAGCAAAAGGATGTGTTTGAACGATTCGTTCGTTTGGATAAAACCAGCGACATCGCTGGAACCGGCATTGGCTTGTCCATTGTCAAAGAACTCGTCCGCGCTCATGACGGGCAAGTACAAGTGGACTCCATCGAAGGCCAAGGCTCCACCTTTACCATCAGCCTACCCATTACGAAGCAAGCCGCTCTTTCGGAGACTCACTCGATTAAATCGATTGAGCACTTAACGCAAGGCGAAACTAAAACTTCTGAAACCACTCAAGCCGCCGAAGCCAGCTTGTCAGATAACCAGCAAGAGCTGGTCCTTATCATTGATGATAATCCCGACATGCGTGATTACATCCAAGAAGTCTTAGCGCCCAATTACCATTGCATCACAGCTGATCGAGGTGAAGCCGGTATTGAGCTGGCTAAAACCCAAGTCCCTGACCTCATCATCTGCGACATCATGATGCCGGGGATTAATGGCTATGAAGTGGCGAAGCGCCTTCGAGGTGACATCATCACTTCACACATTCCTCTAGTTCTCTTAACCGCCAAGGGCGACAAAGAATCCCGCATCCAAGGTTGGAACGAAAACATCGATGATTACATGACAAAACCCTTCGATGTGCAAGAGCTGAAAGCGAGAGTGAGCAACATCATTTCAGTCAGGAATCTTATTAGAAGTAAGGCTAAAACCAGCGATAAAAGTTCTGAGTCAAATAGCCGCGAAAAAAACATCTCGAAGAGTTATACCAAAGTAGACCAAAAGTGGCTTAATAAGTTAAGTTCCGTACTCGAAAACAATTACTCCAGTCATGAATTTGGCAGAGTAGAGCTTGCAAGATTAATGGCATTGAGTGAAAGGCAATTTCAAAGAAAACTTAAAGCTCTGATCAATAAAACTCCTACTGAATTCATTAAAGAGTTCCGTATAGAAAAAAGTGCAAAGTTCATACTCGAAGGCCACCCTGTTAACTTAGCTGCAGACAGAGCTGGATTCCTTAATTTATCCCATTTCTCACAATGTTTTAAAGCTTATTTTGGCACAACACCTAGCAAATATAACCAACTGTAACACCTTTCGCATAGTTAAATCTCAACCTCTACGCTATATAAAATCTCCGGATAATTAGACAGTACAGCACTTATAGAGAACACCGTATGTATGTTCAAAACATGGGTTCATAATCCCTAAAGTAGTAGTAAACTAACTGGTAGTACGACCCCTACAATAGCTTATATCTTGGCGTCTCTGCTTTAATTTATCGCTTACCAACAATACCACCTTATATTGGAGAACGCTCTATGCAAATATGCATTAAAGATTCAGTATATATTTAGCAGGATTTAAGATATATTCTGCCATACGGGGGATATTATAAATTATCATGAAGCTCAATCAATTTTATACTGAAAAAAATTATAGTGAAGTTTTAGTTCAAAATTTGAGCATTCGTTCACCTGAGGCAGCTCTTGACTTAGGTTTTGGTACAGGAAATCTTTTAAGTGCCGCAAGAAACAGGTGGAGAAAACTTAATTTAATTGGCATCGATATTGACGCTAGGAATGTTAAACACGCTCACCCGACAATAAAAGCGTTTGAACACAACGGATTTGACCCCAACCTACCTGATTTAATAATTGAGAAATTTGGAAGTATTGATCTGTTAATATCTAACCCTCCGTACTTTTCAAAAGAGCTCAATATAAACAGTAAAAAAATATTAAAGCATTCTGGATTACTTGAATGTATAACAAGTAGTACTAAAAGAGTACCAGCTGAGCTAATTTTCCTTGCTCAAAACTTGAGGCTATTATCCCAGAAGGGAGAGTTAGGCATTATTTTGCCTGCTGGATTAATCTCAGGACAAAGGTGGAAGCCGATTAGAGAGTATTTATTTTCAAAATACCATATTTCTAATGTCATTCAACTTCCTGTTAATAGCTTCAAAAAGACTGATGCGCAAACTTTTATTTTAATTATCAAAAATAGAAACAAAGAACAAAAAAACATTCCTCTTTCTCATATCAACGAATGTTCAAGAATAAATGCAACCATTCACGATGCAGTAAATAGAGCAGATTATAATTTTCATGCAAAAGAAGTTACTCTCGATTCAAAGAAATTACTGCAGGAAGGTGATTTTGAACTATTAAGAGGAAATCGCTCTCACAATATCTTGTGCAACTCTGCAGTAAAACATCTACATACAACCGACATGCCCAAAAAACCCCAGTATATAACGCTAGTAGAGAGCGCCAAAAGTGGGCTAAAAAATGTCAAACCTGGAGACATACTAATTGCAAGGGTAGGACGCAGATGTGTCGGAAGATTGTTAAAAGTCAAAGCGGGAAGCTTGCCTATTAGCGATTGCATTATAGCTATCAGGCCTAAAACAAAAAGAATGGGACAAAAAATTTGGAAGAAACTAAATAGCAATGACTTTAATCAATATTTAGAGAGTTCACTGCTAGGAGTAAGCGCAAAATATATAACTTATAACACAATAAAGGATTATTTAATTACACCATATGAAGAGACCAAATAATGCTGAACTTTTTAAAAATATAGTACTAGATAAAATTAGAATATACTGTGATACCAATATATGGCCATTTAAATTTGATAAGTTTGCTGCTTGGCTAAACAATTTTGAATGCGAAGTAGAGGAGTATTTAGCTTTACAACTTCTAGACAACCTTGTTGTTCGCTCGAATGAAATGGCAAAGTCTAGTTATTCGCGTCTTATACACGGGCCCCTAAGACAGCATCTGAATGAACATACCTCTGTTACAACCCATTCAATCAATGATTGGCAAAATAAACTCGAAGATGGAAGCCTAAATTCAAAATTAAGAGTTTACCCTGCAAAACTAAAAGGTGATAGCGGAGATTCTTCCGAAATAATTTATAGAATGCTTTCTGAAAGTATAAATACTGATCGTTATTCCAAGCGTTCTCACTCCGAAAAACTTGAAGTGATGATATTTGTTGATGATTTTATTGGTAGTGGAAAGCAATTTGAAACTTTCGCAGCAGAAAATAATCTTTCTGATACATTACAAAAATTTCATGTGATTTATTGCCCCTTAATAGCATTTGAAACTGGTATCGAACATATTAAAAAACTGTACCCCACGTTGCATATCTTGCCTGCGGAATATATTTACAAAAGCGACAGTTTATTTTTTGGTTCTGACAGTGCACCTTTTAAAAATGATAATGATAATTCTATTGGAAGTTTTAAAAAGAAGTTCGAAGACATGCACAATAAATATGCTAAATCCATGAAGAATTGGTATGGGTATGATGATGCCTCTCTACCTTTAGCATTTGAGTGGGGGTGTCCAAATCAAGCTCCCGCTATACTCTTCATGAAATATGCTAAGTCTTTCCCTAATTGGCAACAATTGTTTTCCAGGAGATCATGATGCAAATAATCGATGTTATAAACAAGCTATCTGTGGCTCGAATGGAATATCAAAGCTCTCGAGGAAGTGTATTAAATACATTTGTTGTACCTTTTTTCATAGATAGGCTAGATCTTAGAAAATTATCGCACTCTGTTGCTCTCGCTGGTTCTAGAGGCTCTGGTAAAAGTACCTATATACAATACTTCTCTCAAAGTACCAGGTTTGATAAAAAACTAAGTAATGTCCAAGAGAGTGAATTTGAATGTATTTTACTTTATTGGAAACCTGATATTGCGTATTGCCAAGGATTAAAAGAAAATTGGCTTGGGGATAGTGCCACATTCTTTTTCTCAATTCACGCTTCTTTGTCTTTACTTAGCGAGCTTTCAAGTTTAATTGATAATGTTAGCCATCATTACAAGGACTTAATTCCATCCTTAAACCAAAATGGCAATTTTTGGCGAGCAATAACTAAAGTTACAAACTCTGACATTAAAGATATTCAATCCCTAAACAACTGGATTAGAGACTACAAATACCTTGTTTCTACACGCCTAAACCCCATTAATACAGATGGACTGCTCTCATTTGAGCCTAAGCAAATGCTCATATACTTGACTGAAGCCCTAAGAGAAGACTATTCAAGTTTTAAACATACAGCATTTAAAGTTTTTGTTGATGAGTTTGAGTTACTAAATTTAGAGCAGCAAAAATTAATTAATACTTATAGAAAGGAATCTGGAAAACTACTTAGTTGGAATGTAGCTTATAAACTTAATGCAAAGCCTTCCAAGGAAACGACAAGTGATCAATGGTTACAGTCTCCTGATGATTATCAAGAGCAAAATTTGGATGACTTTATTAAAGAAGACTATAAAATTTTTGCAGCGGAAATATTTCTTCTAACTCTTCAAAATTCAGGCCTTTCATGCGATTTGCCTGAGCTTGCTCCAGATTTCCTTGGAAATAGAGATCATATTAAATTACGCAGAGAAAAGTCATATCAAGACAAGATACTAGAAATAATAAATAGAATTCTCCCGACCCCCTCCATAAGGCAGTTATCAGAGCTTTGTTACTCACATAAAGGGGTAAGAAGTAAAATAAATTCGGCTCTAAACAACTTATCGTATAGCGGAGATGTAGTTAGAAAAATCAACGCAGATATAAGCCTCGCAATTACTATATTGGGTATCCATAAACAAAGAGGCTTTGATCCAAAACTTATTGAAAAATATGTTTTAGGAAAAGCTTCTAAAAAGGAAATCTCACAAGTTAGAGATAAAATTAGCACATATGAGTTTAATACTTTGCTATCTTTAAACTTGCAAAATTCTTTTATAGAGACTCCCGTATATTCCGGCTTTGATCGATTTATAACAATGAGCACTCCCAATATACGGCATTATAAAGAGCTTTGCTTGGCAGCTCTTAAACACTCAGAAGATTTGGATAGTGAAGCCAATTATGAGTCAATTTCGGATATTAGACCTATTTCTTTTAGAGGAATGCATATGGGGGTCTTGTTGAGTAGCTCTGCCCTAGTAAAAGAAGTCATTAGCTATCCCCCGCACGGTAATAAATTCTCTCAATTAGTTAATCGCATTGGCGAGCTCTTTAAAATTTCTCAGAAGTCTAGCTATCAAACTGAACCTGAAAGAAATATATTTACGTTTCCTTATGATTATGCAGGCTCAGATAAAGAATTAGAGAACTTCATAACTTCAGCGCTTAGTTGGCGTGTTATTGTTGAAGATGAATCGAAACGAGTAAAGGATGATATGCAAATTACAAATAAAGAATATAGATTGAACCCTATATACGCAGCAAAATTTGGTATCTCCTATAGAAAAAAAAGAGGGGTTAATTTTTCTCTCGATCAATTTAAAACAATCATAGCCGGAAGCTCTGAAAGTTTTGAGCTGATTAAAAAAGAGTTCCAGCAAAGATGGAAAAGTGATGATACGGACACTAAACAAGGACTATTATTATGATAGAGCTTGTTTCTTGGGAGTCATCCCTAGGCTCCGAAATTGAATTAAAAAACAAGAGGAAATACTCTGTAACTTTTACTAGCACTTCGAAGCATGATGATCGTAGTGATTGGTCTTTTAAATACTTAGCTAGTATCTCGGAAGAGATTCATACAGTTCAATACGATCCTCATGAAATAACCGTGAGTATCAATGATATAGAATTCAGCATTCTCGATATTCTTAAAATAGAGCTCCCAAAGGGAAACATATTAATTGATGCAACTTCTCTGGCCTTGCCCGAGATCTTACATCTATTTAGAATTATGAAAGAGCAAAAGCTTAATTTTGATGTCTTTTATGTCCAGCCTACTGGCTATACTGAATCTAACGATAAAGGGATAGACAAAATTAAGACATTTGATCTTTCTGATGATGGATTAGGCGTTCAGCAAGTTCCACCTTTTGTAAGTTATACATCAAACTCCAAACTTTTAATATTCCTTGGGTTCGAAGGTCATAGATTTGGCTCAATCATCAACTCTGATGAGTTAAACTCCAACGATATCGACTGTTTGATTGGAGCACCTCCTTTCAAACTAGGCTGGGAAAATAAAACACTGTCTAATAATTACACTCAATTAATAGCTGCAAAAAACAATTCATCAAGCCAGTTTTGGTTTGCTGGTGCGAATGACCCTGTTGAAACTTATAAAGTTCTTCACACAATTTACAGTTCTGCCGACTACCAGGATAAAAGCTTGTGTTTAGCTCCTTTTGGAACTAAACCTGCGGCCATAGCTGCGGCACAATTCGCAGTCAATAATGACGGTACTGTTATGCTATATGACTTTGTAAGAAAAAAAAATAAGCGCTCATCAGGAACAGATTTGGCTCACATATGGGAGTTCAAAGCTGGATAAAATTTCAGCTATGATATCTACTTCTCAGCTGGGTGGCACTTTATGTAAACTCTACTCAGGTCTCTAATCGTCACATGGGTATAAATAATGGTACTGTTTATATCCAAATGCCCTAAATAGTCTTGCACATAAGGCAGCTCAGCGCCATTTCTTATCAGTTCAGATGCACTAGCATGCCTAAAGATATGACAAGCCCCTTTTTTACCAATACCTGAGCGGCTAACGTACTTTTCTCCCAGACTAGTTATTGATGAAGGACATAACCGCTTGCCATACTTACTCAAGAACAAAGCATCGCCAGAGCTGATATTCGCCAACCTTGGCCTTAATTCTTCTAGGTATCTAGCTATAGCTGCAAGCGCGCTATCAGAGATTGGGACAACTCTATCCATAGAGCCTTTACCTTTAATGATGATTAATGTCTTACGCTTAGTATTGATATTGCTTACATTGAATTCAGTAACTTCTTAAATAAACGTTCAGAGTTATAAAAGTTGAACCGCATAAGAAATTACTAATTTAATGCGTCATCCATAAAACTTAGCATATAAGCAATATTATAAGTGTTTTCAATAGTTCCAAAGGTATCGTGGCCGCCCTTACCTGCATTATAAAAATATACTGGTGTATCAATTTCTTTGGCTTTGTAATACATTTTTAGAACATGCTCTTTAGGAACACGATCATCATTTTCAAAGTAGAACAATCCTATAGGAGGATATTTGCCCCCAGTTTTAAATGTATTAATAGGAGAATAACTACTGGCATATTCCAGAACCTTGGGATCATTATAGTCACCATACTCTTCCATGAACTCTTCACCGCGTGAATACTTATTCATATTGATGACATCAGCAGGCGGAGCCCAAGCCACAATAGCAGCGACTTCTGTTTCTGCGAATGAAACCGCACTCAGCGCGGCAAGACCACCGGCACTTCCACCATAAAGGGCTGTTTTATTTGCCTTAGCGATACCTTTTTTTACCATATCGTCCATTACTGCCTTGATATCGTAAAAAGTACTTTTTTTCTTTAAGCCTTTACCATCATCGTGCCATTTTTTCCCTTGCTCTCTTCCGCCTCTTGTATGAGCATAGACAACCTTCCCTCCTGATTTAACCCAAGTAAACACATCAGGGTTAAGCGAAGGAGTATTAGAAAAACCAAATGCTCCATAAACATAGAGCATTGTTTTCACATTAGAGTCTTCCAAACACTCTGATTTACCTAGAACCGTATAGTCAACCTCAACACCATCATGTGATATAGCCGTAAACTTTTTAGTTTTTACAGATTTAATGCCTTCAACATTAAACTCAGATACATCAACTGGCTCTAAAGGGCTATTCATATCGATATATTGCACTGACTTGTAGTCGCTAAATGATCGTTTCATATAAAAAGCTTTATCAGGGCTAGACGGTCTTGTATAAAAAATAAGTCTATCGAAGTTATCTATATCTAAAGCAGAGCCGCTACGTTTTCCAGAATTAAGCTCATAAATGGATATATTTCTTTTGTCATAATCCCTAGCAGACAAAAGCAAATATTTATTACCAAGGACTCTAAAAGAGCGAACTTCACCCTTTTCATAGAAGTTCTTATAACCAACAGAGTTATCAGGTGTTGCTTTGCCATCTTTTAACAAGTCTTGAATTTTTACCTTATATATAGATTGAGCACTACTGCCAAAAAGAAGCTTAGATTGGTTGCCATAAGCAGTCATGTACAAATTTTCACCAGAAGCAATCATGTCGTAATCAGATGAAAAGTATGATTTCAGGCCATCATCTAAATGCCCCAAATATTGTGAGTACCACTTTGGGTTATTTTGGTTATAGGTCTGCAAAAGAATATAAGGTTTATCATCCCAAAGGTATTTATGTAGTGTCGGATAAGTTTCGTTATTGTCTGTTTGGATAACTAACTTTTTAGTATTTGATCCTCTATTCCAATGATAAAGCCCTGTCCCACCATTAGAGATGGTTACTTGATTATGGCCTTCGCCGAAGTCCATATAATAGATGTTGTTTTCATCTAGATACTTTATCGCACTTATATTATCTGTATCTTTTCTAAACCCATTATCCTCAAACTGCTCATTTTTAAGGTTATATTCAAAATAAGCATTTACATCTGAGCCATTTTTAAACGCTGTTATATAACCATAGGATGAGTTGGGAACCGGAATTGAAAAAGATTTAAACTCATAGTTCTCACCAAAGCGCTTAATAAGTTCTGCTTCTTGGAATAAAGTTACCCAGCTTGGCTTTCCCGATTCAAAGGATTTTAAACTGGTCTTTTTAAGGCTTAACTCAACTCCACTACCCTTCGAAGTATATTTATAAACGTTATTACCTGAAAAGATTGGTGCTACTAAGCCAGTTTCTAAGCGGTTAGCAAAAGATGCAGTTTCGAAAAAAGCTTTAAACGCATCTGTATTAGCGTACTTTTTCTTCAGTCGAGCATTTTCGTACTCAGTGAGCCTGTCAAAAGATGTTTTGCTTTGAACGACTTCATCAAAACTAGGCAATACCGCTTGTTTCTCCGGTTCAATATTGGTGCAACCTAATAGCAATAGAGAAAGTACGAATATCTTAATTTTTATTATTCTCATTATTTATTCCTAAATTTAGTCCATCCGTATTCTAATAATTTATTAATATTTTGGCTAACTTTTATCAAATGCTCATTAAGTTGCTGAAATTATAAAGGGTTTATAATTAAAAGATATTTTCACGATTTGTCACAAACTACGGGTTATTTTCATACGTTAGATGTATAGGCAACAATTTATTAAATATTTATGAGTGGATATGTTTTAGCAAATGTTTTAGAGCGGAAGATGGGGATAACTCCTGATTCTGCAAAAAAGAAAAGATATCGGGGATACTGGATAGAAGGTATTCATTGGGTCAAAGGGCCTGATAGTCGTATCTATTATCATTATGACAGAATCCAACGTTGGGCGGCCGGAGTTGGATAACAAAACTAGAGAATACCTTAAGTCAAGAAAAGGTATTTCCATCCATGGTAATTCTTTAAGGTTGAGTTTCTTTTATAGAGGGAAAAGGTATAGGCCTACCCTAAAGCTAAAGCCTACTCTCGCGAATATCAAAAGTGCCGAAAGTTGGCTCCATACCATTAAGCGACAAATTGCTCTAAACCAATTTATTTTGGAAGAGCATTTTCCTCAATTTTCTATTAATACTACACAAGCTAAGACTGTCGGTGAATTCTTATCTTTATTCTTCAAGCTTAAAAAGACCGAACTGGACCCAAATACATTAAAAGGATATAAAAAGCACTCTAAGAAGATTATCGAAAAATTTGGTTCTAACTTAGTTTCTGAGATTTCTAGCCACGATATTGCGCTTTGGCGTTCTTACGACCTATCTGAATACTCTAACAAATACATTAATAATATTTTTACTGTTCTAAGAGCTGTCTTTGATTTAGCTTTTATGAATGACCAGATCGAATCTAATCCTATGGATAAGATTCGAAATTTAAAACTCAAGAAAAGCACACCCAATCCGTTCACTCGCGCAGAAATTAAACTTCTTTTGGAGCTTCCTACTAAAAAGCTAAGTGAGCAAAATTATATCGAATACACTTGTTGGTCTGGCAATAGAGCCGAAGAATCCCTTGCTTTAGCATGGGAAGATATCGATTTTGAAAATCGCACAATAACAATCAATAGAGCCGTAGTAGCAGGGACCTATAAACGTCCCAAAACAGGCAATATGCGCAAAGTTACCTTATTAGAGCCCGTATACCAGGCTTTACTGAGACAAAAAGACATATCGTCTAAATTAGACCCTAAAAAGTACAGAGTTTTGGAAAAGGACAACAAATCTTTTACTGTTGAATCTTTAAGAATAGTCTTCATGAATAGCAACTCAATGCTTCCCTTCAATGATATTTCTGTCTATGGGAAAGTGTTCTGGGATAAACACCTTAAGCAGGCAGGAGTAGACCATAGAGGTGCAAACCAATGCCGTCATACCTACGCATCCCAGCTTTTATCAACGGGAAAGATTAGCTTAGAAAAAATAGCACTAGAAATGGGTAACTCAGTAACTATGCTTTACAAGCATTATGGTAAGTTCATTAATGAAGATGCTCTAGATCATAGAAAACAAATAGAATCAGCTCTATTCGATAATTAACCTACATCCAAATAAAGCTACTGGAGATGACGCAGCCAATGTTCCAGCAAATCAGTTTAGACGCACCATCAATGTCGGAAAGGATGCACCATAAATCGGTAACAATGCACCGAAGCATTTATACCGATTTTTGATGAGAGATTTAAAAGATATTCGGAGACTTAGCAGCAGGCTTCGGAGAGCTAATTGGAAACCATTCGGAGTACGAACTGGAATTAGTTCGGAGAATTACTTGTTTGAAAAATTACTGGCACCGCCCCAACTTCCGAGCCTAAACGCCAGAACCTCCGAACCCAAACCAAAAAGCCTTCCGAAAGGTACTGGTAAACATCCGATTCACAAGCAAAGAAAAGCCGTCGATATGACGGCTTAAGTTTAAATGTAAAAAGTAGGTCAAACTCGTTTATTTTAGAATTTATAAAAACAGCTAGTTTACGTAATATCCCTAAAAATTAAATTTTTCATATTTAATAATACCTCTTTAGGAGTTGATTCAGTAAATGGGCTTTCACCCACATGAACAAGATAAATATCATTATGACAACTAACTTTGGCTCCCAAAGTCATTTCAAGTGATTTAATATCTACGCCTAGCCTCTCAACTAAGTTAGCATCAAGCCACATTCTATAAGCAGCAACTTTAATATATCCATCTTTTATCTCATATTTTCCAGGGTTTTTAGTCGTATCAATTATCTTTTGTTCTAATGGAAACGGAAGACGATTAGAAATAAGAGGTAAATGCTCATAAACCTTTCCTTTTGCTTTGTATTGCAAAATATCTTCAGCATTTTGCCAATAGTCGAAGTCATAATCTACTATAAAAGCTTGTTGTATGGCATTTAGTTCAATTAGTTTGTTCGCGATAACATTTAAGTCAATATTCTTTCCAGTAATATCTAGTCTTGTTATGTTATGAGCTCCGACATCACCAACACTCAAATTAAACCTCTCAGATGTAACCCCAATATGCTTACTTTTTGATTCCAATAAGTATCCCATAACTTTATTAGGCGGCAATAAAACATTACCATTTATACGAAAGTAATCCTCTAATAAGTTAGCTTCACTCAATCCAGATAAAGCACTTTCCCAAACTTTGATTATTGAGCAAGTATCTATTTTAAATACAACTGTTAATGTTAATTTCATTACTTATACTCCGTAACTCTTACATTTACACCATACCTTTTGCCAAAATCAGTTAAAGTACTTGCTCTATAAGCTCCTCCAGGCTGCACTCTTAAATCTAACACCATATTTGCAGGGTTGTCGTCAACTTTATGCCCACGACCTAAATCTCTAATATGAGATTGCATTTTACCCATCCAATTAGATGCTTGTCTCGTATCTACAGTTTTAAGGCTGACTAGAATGTTATCCTTTTGGAAATCTACAAGTGGGAAATAACCCTTGTTAGAGGCGCCCACTCTGTACCAATTTTTATAATCTGTTACCGCCAGTTTATCTTCGATGGCAATACCACGATCAGTAGGGCTCATCTTCCAAGTAGAAGAACTTGCAGTAAACCCTTTAAAGTTAAACCTTATGCCCGTAAGTAAATTTGCACCTTTTTTTGTCCATCCTAAAGCACCCGATGAAGGAACCAGAGGAGATAACCCTCTACCTAAATCGCCTTCATTTGTTTTTGAGTGCCCCCAAATAGCCTCTGTTTTGTCGATATCTGCAATTGATTTCAACACTCCTCTAGATTTATAAGCTAAGCTGGGATGCTGCGCAGCGTTTATATAGATTAATCCCTCTATAAGCATATCCGCTGTATCTCCAACAACACCTTGACCTATTCCTTTTCCTAGTTCAAGCCATCTAAAGTTTTCTGGGTCATGATAAGTCTTGCCTTCGACCTCATCAGCCTGTTGATCCCCAGAATCTTTATTTTCTGCGCTCCCAGCATGACCAACTCTTGGAGTTAGATTTGGCCCGATATATCCATTGCTTTGAATATCTTGATAACCTGCGCACAGTGAGCCTCTACAAGTATCCATTTCAAAATCTGGACCTTTTGGTCTTCCTGATATTATGTAACCTGTTGGATCAGTCCCTGACATTGGGTTATTCATGATATAGGAGTACGGATTCATCGATTGTGAATTACCAGGTTCCTGAATAAACGGATCAACACTCAAGAATCGCCCAAGATTGTAATCATACGCGCGTCCATTCATATGAATGAGCTCAGCATCATCTAGGTGCTCATGATCGGTAAAGCCTCTCGGCGTAAACGGCTTGCCCCCCACTACTCCAGTTATAGTCGCAGGAGCTACATCTACAAAATCACCTTTACGCGGTTTACCAAATGGATCGTAACTTCTGTGCTCAAATACATTATTGCCATGATCAGTTAAAGTAATCACAGAGCCCAATCTATCACGATGAGTAAATGCGATTCTGTGGCTTGGTAAAGCAGAAGCTGAAGTCTGTTCTTTAGTTACAATAGCGACATCACCAATGTAAGTTTTAGTGGTTTTCAAGTTACCTTTTGTGACTACCTCCACCAACTTATCAAGATAAATCGTGGTTTCGTCAGAACCTGAGCCTGACTTTACTTGTTTAAAGCGCATGAGATCCGCACCATAATTAAATGCACTGACTATACCGCTTCTAGTGATAGTTATGGGCTTATTAAATGCATTATAAGTAATGGTTTTACCATCTCCCGTCTTTAAATTACCATTGTTATCATAGATATAATTGACGTTAGTCGTTCCGCCCCCTGAGGACAATTTAGCAATTTGTCTTACTGCATTAGGACCCGCATTGCCGCCCGCTGACTTTCCATTGTTACCGTAAGAAAGTGTAGAAGCATAATCGGTCTTTAACGTTAAATTACCAACCGCATCATAATCATAATCAATTGGAGATTCGGTATGGGCTCCATTGAAAGTTCTATAACTATGTTTTAGGCGATGTAAGTTATCGTATTGATAATCTTCACGACTTGATAGCCATTGGGCACCATTTTTATACCATTGCTCTTGCCAGGCTAAATTGCCGAAAGCACTATAGTCATACCACAACTTATGTAGTGGGCTATTCCCGTTTGTCGTCGAAACTGTAATGTTTCTCATTTGACCTGATTCTGGCCAATAGAATCTTTGCTCAGTTAATGAACCAGCATTTGATTTCGATTGAGTTAAGTTAAGTAAAGCATCTCTTTGCGTCACTTCTTGATAGACAAAGCCTGATCCCGCATTGATTAACTTAGTTTGATAACCATAAGGGTCATACTCTGTGGTAACTTTGATATCACTTGGATATTGAACTGCCTTAACTCGGCCATAGTTCGAGTCGTATTCTGTTAAGGTATTGTAAGTAAGACCGTCTATAATCGTTGCTTGGCTAATTGGTCTTGATAGGTTGTCATAACTAAATGACTTACTAATTCCAACGCCGTTTTCAGTAGCGACTAAACCTAAACCATTTGGTCGAGTATCGAAGGACCAGCTAGCATCTGAGCTACCATTGACGATTCTTTGATACATTCTGCCCAAACGATCATAAGACATGGCTAAAACATTACCATTGGCATCTTGCTCTCGCTCAACATCACCGTAAGTGTTGTAAGCAAAAGTTTTGATACCCATATTCGGATCGTCCACTTTAGTTTTGTGGCCTAAACCGTTATACCAGGCATGAATAGGATTATTATTGGCATCTATCAAAGTAATTGGATTGCCAGTACCATCGTATGCGTATCTTGTTTGACCAAGCATAGAATCGACTGTACGCATTAACTTACCAGTTCCCGAATAAGCTCTACTCATCTCTAAGATGGTGCCTCTATCGGTAGCAGTAATATTCGTTTGATGGCCGGTATAACTATAGATTAGGGTCATCGCACTATAATTTGCTTGATCGGTTTCTTTATGGGTTAAACGCCCTAAAGGATCGAAACTTAAGTATCGCGTTCCAACGTCACTGGAAGAATCAAAAGATGGTTTAGTCTCTAAGATTTTACGACCTAAAGCGTCATAAGCCATACGAGTATAAATAGCCTGTCCACCAAAACCTTGTGTTTCGACCATCAAGTCTCTATTGAGCTTATCCTTGAAGGTTTTGACAGTCGGACTACCCTCTTGTTTGGTGAATACCAAATACTCACTCTTTGAGTCAGGGCAATAAGTAGATGAACACCACTGATAACCCGTTTCAATGATTTTCCCGCCAGGAACCGTTTGCGACTCCACTCGCCCGAACGGATCATAAGTGGTGGTAACGCTGATACCATTAGGATCGGTAGCTACCTTTACCTGCCCATGGATAGGAGAAACGGTAGAACTCGATATTAGATCATAACCACCGTTTTCCTGAGTTACTGTTTTAGGGAAGTAACCATCATTACTGTATACTGTACTTACTTGTCGAGTAGTTAAATTCGAGCCGTCATACTTCTGACCATGGGTTGTTATCGAAGTTGGTAAACCATGATTCGATACGTTATCAATCACCACTTTATGGGTTAGCGTTGTATCGCTAGCACTCGTTACCGTCTCATTAGGAATACGATGCGTCTGTCCAATTCCACTATAAACAAAATTGGTTTTAGCCCACTTATCATAATCTGTACCAGTCTCGGTCGGAGCACCAATGGTTGTATTACGGTTAGACACTTGGGAAGTATCGACTTTTGTTTCTAAAAGCTTATTCCACCAGCCAGAAGATTGAGCACCTGTGTCAAATTGATTAGTAGTCGAGCTAGTGATAACACCGAAACCATCATCAACTATTTGAGTGGAATGCAAAATATTGCCGTATGTATCGATATCCACGCCGACTTGATTTCCTAATATCGATTCCACCTTGGATAAGCGCAAACTTCGATTGGTCAAGTCGAACTCTTCTTTTACACTACTTCCAGCAGCAATCCATTTGCTTTTGCTAGTGGTATTAATTACATGGTAGTTAGAAACTGTGGTTTTATTGGTTGGATTAACCGAACAATCATTAGAATTATCTGTTATTAAACAAGAGCGTGCTTGTTTAACTTGCCCTGCCAATGGGTATTTCTGATGAAAATCAGTTACCGAGCGTAAACCAGAATCCAAACTATCAACCGCAACTTGGTTAAAGCCTTGGAAGCCGCGGCCACGCACATTATACATAGCACCTTTGTAACGGTATTGAGTTGTTAAGTCGCCACCAATACCATCACTTTGTTTAAAGTCTGAAACCACGTACATGCTTGATGCAAAATGAAAATAATCTGAATCCGTATCCGTTTGGTCATAATCGGACGCATACAGCGGCAAATTGTTGTTTTGTTTTTTGCCGGTGCTTAACGGTTTATATTCCCACTCAGATTTATGCGCAAAACCATTAACTACCGACTTCAACATGTTCACTGGAGAATAATCATCACCAGAAGCTGAGCCACGATTCCGGTAAACGTAAGTATCGAAGTTACGTTGTAATACAGCGTGTTTTGTGCTTTCTGCGGTTGGAATATACGCAGGAGAGTCTTCATTTGTAGGACCATAAGTAAATACGAAATCCGTTAACCCATTGCCATAAGTATCAATAAAAGCGCCTTGCTTTAGAGGACCAACAAAGCCTGAATCTTCTTTACGAGTAGATATTGAGCCATCGGTATTCTCATCAAAATAGATAGCGTCATACTGATAAATACTATCGTCTTGCTGAGCGCCTGGCATATCTTTCAAATAAGTATAAGTGTATTGATTTGACGTACAGCCGGTACAGGTTTGAATATTGGTAACTACTTCTGTATGCCAATATTTACCGTACAACCCTCCCATAAGCGGACTATCAATTTCATCGTTTGCACAAAATTCTTCTAGCGACTCTTGAGCATCTCCAAGTTTCCACTGGTATTGATATACACAAGATTCTATTACTCTTTGGTTAGGTATTAGTAATTCAATTTTTCCATCACCATTAATATCAGATACTTTAAAGCCTGGTGCATATCTATATTCACGAACCACTTCAGACATAACTTTCTGTGCTTCACCTGTGCCACTATACTCATAACCAGATTTAACTTTAAGTATTCGCTCTTTCCCTAAATCCACACCCAAAGGCACTCTAACGGAATAATCTGCATCACCTTTATTGATACTATATGTGGTTCCATTTCCGTCAGAGCAGATAAAGTCTGAAAGTCCATCAGAATTAATATCGATGAATTTAAAATAGTAACCATTGACGCACTTTTGAGACAAGTCTTTTTCATTAAAAAATAAATTATTATTTCCTGAGCGCTGGGTTAACAAAATCTTCTTAGGGCGTGGTTGTGGTAAGAAATAGTAACTACTACTACTGTCCGAGTAAGCAATAGTTTGAACAACCAATAAATCCGGTAGCCCATTACCATCTACATCACCAATGCTATTAATTGTTTCTGAATTTCTTTGTTGTACAGGAACATATGGCCCTGCAGGAATACCAGCTGTTTCATATTCACGAACAAAGATAGGAGCGATAGTATAGGGATTGCCTCCACTCACATTACCATTATGTAAGTAAATAGAGATTTTTCTATTATTATAAATCAATAAATCAGGGTAACCGTCTCCATTGAAGTCTGATATATCAGGAATTAATGATGGTTGGGTATAACCATAGTAATTTGATAATTCAACTGAGTAATCTCGCTCAGTTACGATCCCAGTGTCAACCTCATCTCCAAAATATACTTCGCCATTGGAGTCAACTTTTGTGTATCTTAGTTTTAAAGACTGACTTGATGTCGCAGACCCAACCCAAACATCAGTTCTGCCATCCATGTTAAAGTCGGCAAAACTACACGCTAACTCTTCTCTGTATGCAAATGGTACGCCACAATTATTTGCTGAGAATCCATGTTCAACGCCCTGCTTTCCTTCTGCGTTAAAGAAATAACCTTTTGGGTGAGAAGGTGAAGTACTTCCATACCAATCTTTAACACCATCTCCATTCAAATCACCACGTGGCATAATTTCATCAAACAACACCGAGTTATGACTGACTTTTGGTGCACGAGAATCTGTAATTGAGTAGCCTTGATACGGCGAAACTGTACTCCCATTCTCCATGGTCAAAGTAAATGGTTCTAACTCATAAGTCATCGGAGCATCTTGCCAATTGAAATCCGTTTTTGGCAAGCAAGAAGAGGTACCATTTTTATAAGCGCACTCTCGAATGCTTTCCACTAACGATTGATTGGTCGCAGCACTATACTTATAGATGACGTTATATTCGCGAATCGTAACGCCATCGTAATGAGTAGAGACTTTACTCAAACGTTTAGTTTGACGAGATTTACCGCCTGCTAAATACGAGGTTGAAACATCCGTTCTTGGTTCGTAAGTAAAGACTACTTCTCGGTTACCTGGCGTGTTACTCGAGCCATCACTGGTACCTGTATACTGAATTTTTTCCAGTAAGATTTCGCCACTATTTGCACCCTCCATGTATCGATAATGAACTGCATTTGAGGAGTAATCGCGTGTCGAATCAATTAACCAGCTTAAGGTCGCTGGCGCGCCTTCCGGTTGCACTTTTGAATTATTGCTTAATGTATTGTTGCCATAAACACTAATTTTGTTGTCTTTGGTATGAACCTCAAAATAAGTGCCTGCACTATTAATGCCGCCACCTTTTTGTGTCACCCTTACGAACGAATCCATTTCAGTACGATACTCGGTTCCTGAGCTACCGTATGAACCAGAAACATTAACCAAGCGCTTACCATCAAGGCATAGCTTATCTTGAGTCGAGTATTGAACTCCTAGATTAGCGCCATCAATATCGGCAATTGAGCCACAACGACTAATGCTAGAACCTGCTGATAAAGCAAAACCTATACCCATTACCCCATTACCACTTCTAGAGCTGTAACTCATGGAGACCGATGGCTGCATCCCTTTACGACCAGGCGGCAAAGCAACTGGAATGGAGTAGTTTGCTGCGCCACCAGAAACACCCGCGTTACCTTCTAGAACTCCAACGTTACTATCACCAGTAATGGTATCTATATGACCGTTAAGTTGATCGGCAACATTACCATTCGGGAACGCCCAATTCGGTGGAAGCTTCACATCCACACTGGAAGATACTTTCTCAGGTCCGCATTTAGTTCCTCCAGGAATATCATTACAGGCACGGACTTTATGTTTCCATAAACCATTATTATCGACTGTTACTTCAGCGGATAATGCAGTGCCCATATTTTCCCAAGCCGTCCAACTACTCGACTCATGTTGATGCGCAAGCTGATATTTATCGGTTACTGACGAAGTCGCAGCACCCCAAGAAACCGTATAAGTGGTTTCCCCAGTTTCAGCTGGTACGGTGATGCTTGCTGGTGCATCCGGCGTCGGGTGTGAAACGGTAACCGTATTTGTGGTAGCGTAAATACCACAACCTGAAGCATTACAAGCTCTCACTCGATAACTAAAGCCACCATCGCCTTTTCCACTGATTTGCTTGGAGGTCGCTAATCCCACTGAATGCCATGAGCTAAAACTAGGGCTTTCTGAGTATTCGTATCGACTAACTACACTTGATGGTGCTTGCCAAGATACCGTATAAGAACCATCTGTATCAGAAGAAGGAACAGTCGGATTACCTGGAGAGTACGGAATTCTTAAAACTGTAACCGTAGAAGAACTTTTATAACTCCCGCAACCTGCGGTATTACAAGCGCGAACTCGATACTGCCAATCACCATCAGCTCTATTATCAAAATGCTTTGAGCGCGCAGTGCTGCTATGAACCTCTGCCCAAGCTCCATAACTGCTACTGCCATAAGGCTTTAGGCGTTCTTCTAATTTATAAGCTGTTATTGAATTACCTGAAGCAGCCCCCCAGGAAATCGTATGACTAGCATCCGTATCAGTAATTGTTGGCGTTGTAATAGAGCTTGGCACTCCAGGTTTTCGTAATACATTGACATGTGGAGCTATAAACCTCCAACTACTACATCCACTGGCATTACATCCTCTTATAGCAAAGTCCCACTCGCCATCGGCAAGGCCGCTGTAAGCATAAGCAGTACTAACTCCTCGATTAACATGAGTCCAAGAACTAAAACTGCCACCTATCGGCATATGTCGATGAGCCGTTTGGTAATAGTCAACTTGACCGCTACTGACTCCCCAGTTGACAGAGAAAGAACCATCCGTATCTAATGACGCTGGACCGCTAATTGAAGAAGGGATCCCCGGTTTATGTAAAACGCCTGTTACGCTACTAAAAGCACTGTAATAAGAGCATGCCCAAGAAAACTCATTACATGCTCTGACGCGATAGGTATAACTACCATCCGTTCTGCCATTAACACTAAAATTAGTTTGCGTTGTATTCGCAATCGTAGTGTAACTTGTAGTTGAATTTTTATATTCAATTACATGATAAGCAGTAACTGTTCCATTCGGCTTAGTCCAGCTAATGCTATAAGCGCCATCCGTATCATTAGCTGGCACAGAAGGTGCCGAGGGAATTGCCGGTATCAATCTTGCAGTGACATTACTTGAATCTGCGCCATAACTAGAGCAAGCCCAGGAGAAGCTATTACAAGCTTGAACTCGGAAGTCCCAACTTCCATCAGTTAAGCCCGAAAGAGCTTTGCTAGTCCCTGACACACTGGTTGCTGCCGTTACCCAACTCCCGCTGTTGTTTCGTTTTTGTATATTGTAATAAGTCACGGTACCCGAAGGCTTGGCCCAGCTAACTGTAATTGAACCTGTGCTTACAGTAGAATTTGTCGTTGGCGCGCTCGGAGCTGATGGCTTAAAACGTACGACAAAATTAGAAGAGACAGAGCTGTGTCCAGAGCAAGACCAAGAATAACCATTACAAGCCTGAACTCTAAATTCCCAAGAGCCGTCTGTAAGCCCAGTAACGGATTTGCTTAAGCCCGATATATTGGTTGAAACGTTCGACCAACTTCCAGAGTCTTTGCGTTTTTGTAATTGATAATAACTGACATTACCAGAAGGCTTAGTCCAGCTTACCGTTACAGAGCCCCCAGTACTTGTCGTCGCTGAAATCGAAGGGGCGGCAGGGTTCGAAGGTTTTACTCGTACGGTAGTATTAGCGGAATCCGAGCTATAACTAGAACATGACCAAGAGTAACCGTTGCAAGCGCTGACTCTAAAATCCCAGCTACCATCGGTTAGCCCCGAAATGACACGACTTAAACTCGAAGTGCTATTGGTTACAGTTGACCAACTTCCTGAATTATTTCTTTTCTGGATCTTATAAAAAGACACATTGCCGCTTGGTTTTGACCAGCTTAACGTGACCGCACCAGTGCTGGTGCTTGAAGAGATGGTAGGGATAGCAGGCGTTGAGGGCTTTAACTTTACTGTTGAGCTTGAAGTGTAAGGACTATAACCTGAACACGCCCACGAATAACCATTACAGGCCTGAATTCTAAAAGTCCAGGCGCCATCTGTTAAACCGGAAACCGTATAGCTCGTTGATGACGTACTAGACGTAACCGTTGACCAGCTGCCAGAGCCGTTGCGCTTATAGAGACGGTAAAACGAGACTGTTCCTGAAGGCTTTGTCCAACTCACGGTCACTGAGCCAGTACTGGTTGAAGATGAAATCGACGGTTTAGCCGGGGTTGAAGGTTTAAGCCGAACTGTTACATTATTGGAGTCAGAACTATATCCCGAACAAGCCCATGAATAACCATTACAAGCCCGAACTCTAAAATCCCAAGAGCCGTCTGTTAGTGGTACCACATAACTCGTTGAAGAATTGCTCGACGTAACCGTAGACCAGCTGCCACTTCCATTGCGCTTTTGTAGACTATAATAAGTCACTGAGCCGCTAGGTTTTGTCCAGCTAACTGTTACGGAACCCGTAGTTGTAGTTGCTGAAATATTTGGCTTAGCTGGTGTGCTTGGTTTTTGTCTTACCGTTGAATTAGCAGAATCTGCTCCATAACTTGAACAAGACCAAGAGTAGGCATTACAAGCACGAACCCTAAAGTCCCACGAACCATCAGTCAATCCTGTTGCACTGTAACTGGTGGAAGATATGTTTCCTCCGACATTTGCCCAGCTACCACTTCCTTGTCGTCTTTGTAAATTATAATAACTAACTGCGCCACTTGGCTTTGACCACGAAACGGTTACCGAGCCGGTACTGGTAGAACTTGAGACACTTGGAGCGCTTGGCGATGAAGGCCTTACTCGCACCGTTGCATTCGCAGAGTCAGCACTGTAACTGGTACAAGACCAAGAATAAGTATTGCAAGCGCGGACACGGAAGTCCCAACTACCGTCGGTAAGACCTGTCACCGTTTTACTAGTTGCTGACTGACTGGATACCGCCGTCGACCAACTGCCAGAATTTTTTCTTTTTTGAAGGCTGTAGTAAGTCACGGTACCGCTAGGTTTTGACCAAGAAACGGTTACTGAGCCCGTGCTAGTAGTTGTTGATATACTTGGAGCAGAAGGAGTGCTTGGTTTTTTACGTACTGTAGCAGTACCTGACTGACCACTATTACTGCTACACATTTTTACGCCTGTATTTAAATTTTCATTACAGGCTTTGACGTAATACTTATAGCTGCCATCATTTCTGGCTGTTAAGGGTTTAGAGGTATGAGTTGGCCCAACCTCATCGACTAGATTGAAACTCCCACCATTTTTTGATTCAAATACTAAATAAGTACCAAAGGAGCTATATCCAAGTCCCAAGCCATTAGAGGCTCCCCAACTAACCGTTAGTACCCCATCTGATGAGCTTGAAGGAGAAACACTAGCTGTGCCTGGTGTGGATGGTGTAGGTGTTGTAGTTCCTCCACCCCCTCCTGGGAACGGAACTCTAGCTTGTAATGAATAAGTAAAAACCAACAGGCATAAGAATAATGCCAGCTTAATGACGCTGGGAAATAAAGCGCGCATGGGAGCTCCTTCAGTGCTATATGTTTATTTTTTATTCTAGGAAGCTCTTCTTATTGTGACTTCCTTGTATAATTTTCAGGCAAAATATTACAGCATTAACTAATAATTTCAAGGTGAAATTCAGCTCGCGCTGCGGCAGATAATTTTTATATCCCAACAGTTTCTGAATTTTCTAAATAAAAACAATAAGTAAATAGAACTGAATTATCTAAAGAATTTATAAGCGGCATGTGCCTTTACTTTAATGGCACCCACCATAAACAAGCCCCGGCAACCTAATATACCTAAGCCATGGTTTTCATCTTCAGTATTATTTTTTCCGAGTCCCTATCATCTCTTTAAATAAGAGCACTTAATAAAGGTAATCTCTCTGATTCAATGTCTGCCTTGTAACGTTAAGAGCTCTATTCATAATTTAGTGTATTATTTATATTTAATGACTTCAATTCACTCTAGATAAATGGACATCCTCTGTTTAAGCGAATCCCTTTGCCTCCCAACGGCCAGACTCTTAACATCCCTAGCATAACCAATTCAATAATGTGATTTATCGATTAATGGAATTTCTAAAGCCTCCATATTTATTTATGGTGTTATTGCCAGACGTTTACGGCTCTACCAGCTGAATTACTTGCTTTGGTAAATTGCGAAGGTTGTATCTATATACTCTTCAAAAGCATAACTTTTAATACTAAATTGATGCTGCGAACTTTTAAAGGAATGTTATTGCTAGTATTAGAATTATTTATTCTACTCTACTCAAAACACATTAAATATTTTTTTGTTAAATTAGATTAGTACACAGCGTTTTCTATTAGCTTTATCCCGATATATATTTATAAAAAAATGAACATCAATATCTGAGGGTAAAACAATTCACTTCATACAATAATAAAAACCATTCAATCACGTTTTAAAGTTTCTTTGTAACCCCCTGTGGCGGCCCTTAAATCGTTTATTAAGAAGCAAGATATAGCAACCCACAGGGTAATGCATTTTATTAACTAATAATAAGTTTTAGAAAGATTCTGAATTGTGGAATATCTGGGCAAGATAACCAGTGCAATTTAACATTATATATTATCTTAATGTTAAAAATATAAATTAACATAAAAAATTTTCTGTTAAAGCTCAGATTTAACATTATATTATAAGGTTTAAAGTTAAAATGAGTTTTTTACTAGACCGTGTTTATGTTTATAGAAAATTTTAACCTTATAATATAATGTTAAAAATATTTTTTAACCGAAAAGCAGGTAAAGGATTAAGCATTAGTTTTTCTCATCATTTGCTATCAGTTTTTTCAAATCATATCCTTCTAAATTTACTGAGGTTTCAAAAATAGCTTAACATCTGGGCTATTGCCCGCTGCATTGATGGAATCATTAAATTGCTCTGAGTTAACTCCGTAGTACTTTGATTATGTAGCCAAATTAGTGGCTACTATATTAAACCGGAGATTAAAATGAGTACGATGATAAAAGATGATAATCGATTTATTTCAAACTTATCTAGAGGTGTTTGCACAAGCCTAAATTTAAGCCCTAGCACAAAGGAGTTAGTTGGCTCTATTGGAGATTTATCTTCAGATAATAACCTCAAAGCCATAACAAGCTGGTTGCTCAATTCTTTAGATGAAATACCAATTGATAACAATATTCAAAACATCAAAGATATCCGTGACAAATTAAATGCGTATTTATTTGATCTTAGAGACAAGGAAGATGAGTAACTTATCAAATAGTCAGAAATTAATTCTGCAGTGGAATACAGTGATTTCATTGCAGTGTCATTTCTCACTCTCTAACTATGAAATTTCTAGACTGATTGGTATGTCAGAATCGGAGTATCAAGATAGTTTTATAAGGTTTAAAGCAATACTAAGTGATGATCAGTTAGATCGACTATCTTATTTGATGTCTATTAGGACAAGTTTACTTAATATCTTTTCGAAAGATGACAATGCTTATGACTGGATACGGTTGCCTTCATCTGATATCCCTTTCAAAGGAAAGCAGCCACTTGATTTTATGCTTGAAGACGGTCAGGGTAATTTAATAGCTGTCGCGCGGTATCTGAAACAGAAAGCAAACCAATAGCATTATACTATCTTTGGGCCATTTTGGGGCCACCCCTGGGGCCCAATCAGTCCCCTGGGGTCCCCTCTAATTTTTCTAACTAATTGAATTACTAGATAAATCAGTGTGTTCACAGATATCTCCGTGGGTTCAAATCCCACCCTCCCGCCATATTTAAAGCCCGCTTTTATAGCGGGCTTTTTTATTCTCAATTACTTCCATAATTATACTTTTCGTAGCCATATTTTTGTCAGATTCGTTTTATAAGCTATATGACAAATTCGTTCATCTATCTAAGCTATGAAACCAATCTATCTACTATTTGTACTAACTGTCATCTCTTTTCAAGCTTTTGCGGGTAGCCAGAAACAAACCAAATCCAACAATATCGATGTTGAAGTTTGTTTTGTTCTAGATACCACAGGCTCGATGTCAGGTTTAATAGACGGCGCGAAACGTTCGATATGGTCAATTGCTAAAAACATAGTCAATTTAATGCCTAAACCCAATGTTAAATTTTGCTTATTAGGCTATCGGGATAGAGGGGATGTTTATATTACCAAGCTAACGGATTTAGACCCTGATATTGAGAATATCTATGCAGCTTTAAAAACTTTTCAGGCTCAAGGCGGCGGAGACGCTCCAGAGTCAGTCAACCAGGCTTTGTATGAAAGTGTAAACCATGTTTCTTGGTCATCAGAGCCGAATGTTTTGAAAATTATCTTCCTAGTGGGTGATGCTCCGCCACATATGGATTATCCAGAAGAAGTGCAATATCCTGGTACAGTACTTCAAGCTATGAAAAAAGGAATAACTATTAGCACCATTCAATGCGGTAATATGCAGTCGACCACTTCTATTTGGAAAAAAATTGCGAACAGTGGTCAAGGTGTATATTCAAAACTTATCCAGAGTGGCAATGTAAAAGTTATCCGAACTCCTATGGATCAAGATTTCGCAGCACTCAATATTAAGCTAGGACTAACTATTATTCCTTATGGTATTTCATCTAGACAAGAAAACGTCATTCAACGTCAACTTGATATTCAGTCTGATAGTCAGTCAATAATAGCCGATCGTTTAAGCTTTTATTCTCAAGCGCCTCAAACTAAAAAACAGACTTATGATCTGGTCAGTGATATTGCTAATGGGTTCGTTAGTTACGATGATCTCAAAAGCCTAAATCTACCCAAAGATATGCAAGCCATGACACCTAGGGAGCAAATTTCTCATATTAAAGAGCATTCTAAATATCGAGAAATCTACAACCAGGTAATCAAAAAGCTCGTTGAGGAACGTGAAGAATACCTTCTTATCCATAAAAATAATAAGGGAATGTCCTTCGATCAAGAAGTTTTAAATGGCATCAAAACTGTAGCTCAACGTAAAGGAATTATATTCCAATAGGAACTTTAAAAATCTTCCTCTGCCAAGCCCATCATAGTTCTTGAACCTGCAGTCAATTTTCGATAGTAACTTTCAATTTCAGGAAGAATTCTTTGAAAAAAGAACTCCGCTGTAATTATTTTATTTTGATAGAATTTTTTATCTTGATCTTCAGAATGAACTTTATTAGTTGCAATAGCCACCAATTGCGCCCAAGTATAAGCCATTGCAGTTAATGCGATAATATATAAGTAATCGTAAGCCGCAGCTCCTAGTTCATTAGGATTTTTTGCCGCATTATGAGCTATAAATTCACTAGATTTTTGGCAAATAGCAAGAGAATTCCTCAACGGTTCTATAAAGACCTCCAGACCTTCTTGCTGCCTATTATTCTCTATAAATTCCGCTATTTCTAACATAAATACTTTCAGTAGACGTCCGTTATCTATCATCAATTTTCGACCCACTAGATCCATTGCCTGAATTCCATTTGCCCCTTCATAGATCTGGGCAATTCTGGCATCTCTTACAAACTGCTCCATACCCCACTCTTGAATATAGCCGTGTCCACCAAAAACTTGCAACGCATCATTACAGTTCTCTGTTCCTTTATCCGTAAAGTAAGCCTTTAAGACAGGAGTTAATAAAGCAACAACATCATCATTAGCTTGCCTAATTTCGTCATTAGGATGGCGCTCTGACAGATCTATCTTATTTGCAATATACAAACCTAACGCACGAGCTCCTTCATTAAATACACGAATTTTCATAAGCATTCTTCGAACATCAGGATGGACAATGATAGGGTCTGCTTTTGATTCAGGGTCAGAAGCGCCGGTTAACGCTCTTCCTTGTCTACGGTCTTTGGCATATTCAACCGCATTCTGATATGCCACTTCAGATAATGCCGTGCCTTGCAGAGCTACATCCATCCGCGCCACATTCATCATGACAAACATTGCACGCATTCCTTTGTGTAAGTCTCCAACTAAATATCCCTTTGCTTGGTCATAATTCATAACACAGGTTGAATTTCCGTGAATACCCATCTTATGTTCAATTGATCCGCACATGACTGAATTTCTATCTCCTAATGAGCCATCTGCGTTCACATTAAATTTGGGAACTAAAAATAGTGAAACTCCTTTGATACCACTAGGACCTCCTGGTACTTTTGCTAATACCAAATGGATAATATTTTCTGACAAGTCGTGTTCACCCGCAGAAATAAATATCTTAGTGCCAGTTACGGCATAAGAGCCATCATCTTGCGGCTCAGCCTTGGTGGTCATCAATCCTAAATCGGTGCCACATTGCGGTTCTGTTAGATTCATGGTTCCAGTCCATTCACCCGAAACCATTTTATGCAAAAACTTTTCTTTCAGTTCTGTAGATGCGCTCTTTTCTATTGCCGTTGCTGCGCCGTGAGTAAGACCGGGGTACATAGAAAATGCACCATTTGAAGAAATTGCCATTTCGCTTAATGCAAAGCCAATGCTTCTTGGTAATTCTTGGCCGCCATACTCACTTGGTGCAGTTAAAGTAGCCCAACCCATTTCAGTGTATTGCTGATAAGCTTCCTTGAATCCTGTCGGAGTTTTAACCTCTCCCTTTTCTAGTGAACAGCCTTCTTGATCACCGACCTGATTAAGCGGAAACAATACCGATGACATAAATTTGCCACCTTCTTCTAAAATTGAGTCTATTAGCTCTGGAGTAGCTTCATTAAACCCTGGTAAGTCTGAATATTGTTGGATATTAATGAATTCTTTAAATAAGAAAGAGAGCTCTTTCA
This sequence comes from uncultured Kangiella sp., assembly GCA_947503435.1. GTDB lineage: Bacteria > Pseudomonadota > Gammaproteobacteria > Enterobacterales > Kangiellaceae > Kangiella. The sequence continues at coordinate 97,738 of CANNDL010000003.1, forward strand.
ATGGGGCATCATATTTTGGCATAAATTATCCACCTCTAACTGGTCTTACCACCAATATTAGTATCGAATGCTGATAAGGTCAAATCTGTCTAACTAAAGATTCAACTCCTGTTTAAGATGCTGAATTAAAGCCAGTATGTCGCCTTTAACCTTTAAATTTTTAGCTAAGGTATGTTGCTGTCCATTATGGGTTTTTAATAGCAGATTATAAAATTTGGTGTTGCCCGAACTTGCTTGTGAAGTCATGTCAAAATCTAAAATATCTAACGCCTGTATAGAGCTAGTTTTACCAAAAGCAAGATGCCCTGTTTGGTAATGTAGTCCCGAGCCATCAATGTATATTCTGCTTTTAAATAGCGCGGCTCTTAAGCCGATTACACCTAGCAAACCTCCAACTAGTCCGAAAATGATTGGAAATAGTATAGAGGCGCCCGCAATATACACACCTACTCCAATGGCCACAAAAAGGAATCCAAGTAGGGACATAAATATCCAGGTGGCCGAGTTGAGTCGAGGGAAATGATATTCCACTCCCAAGTTACTGTAAGACTGAATGACCCCAGTTTTACTCCAATTCCCCCTTTCCATAGATTTGCTTTGAAAATTACTAATCCGATCTTCACTGAATAAATCTGACTCTTGTGCATCTCGCAACGACCTTTCTTCTTCAGATAGAGGGAATGCAGGAACCTCAAAATCTAATTTTAAATCGGGGCCTTTTTGTTCGCTTGAAATGCTAAGACGCCATAAGTATTGCGATTTTGAATTGCTTTCATCGGTGGGTTTTAGGTTTCTTGGGACTTCAAATTCAAATCTACATTCAGAAGAATAAAGCTCTACTCTTTGTGTGTCTTCCCAAAGGATTTTTTCTTTTTTTGAGCGATTTTTGCCACTCCCAGATTCGTATTTATGTATTGAAGCTAATTTTAGAATTGCATTCGATTGGCTAAATCGGTTTTGCGCGAACTGCAAATACCCAGTATTAAAATCACCTATCTTGATTCGACCTTCGTTTATGTGTAATTGGGTACGGCCATATTTTTTATGCCTTGAAAATAAAACAATTGTCCAAAATATTAAGCCTATCCCTACTAGTGGGAATAATAATATCAATAGCCCTATATACTCTTCTTTTTTTATAATTTCTGGTAAACCAAAAATGGTTGCGGGCAACGATATTAAATTCCAAAATACAGCAAAGACGGCGATACCAATATAGCTGGATTTGGTATTTGGTGATAAGTAATCAGCTTGCCATTCGGTTTTCCATTTCCAGGGCTGCTCTTGGAATTGTTTTTGTAGGGCTTGCTCACGTTTACCTTTTTTTTGCGCCCAAAAGCCTGCAAATATGATACCCGCCCCAACACCACCAAAGACCAATAGAAATATAGATGAAAAGCCTATCATCTCCCAACGAATACCCTTATCTATAACTGATTTTTCAGGATCCGCTGGGTCGTAATAAACAGTAATACTATCGTTTTTATGTTTTGCCGCAGATAACTTGCGATAAAAACTTCTTTGATAGTTTCCTATATTATCACTGCCTGAGTGAAAATTTAGTTGTTGGGACTTATAGAGCTGATCATTAACTTTATATTCGTATTGTCCCTTAACACCATAACTGGTGCTTCCATCATTATGAGAAACTGTTTGTTCAACTGTTATAAGACGCGCTTGTACCGGTTGCCAATCATTTGCCGACCAAGACTTCCATATAGCTGATGATTGCCATAGAAATATGCCTAATCCAGCCAAAAGAAAAATACCACCGAATAGTACTAAACAACCTAGGCCTTTTTGGGACTGTGATTCATTCACCGTTTTAATAAGCTTTTAATTAATTGAGTTTGCGCATGGGCTTGCATCCACTTTTTAAACTCTATGACTTTTTGGTAATTTTCTTGACCTAGTTTATTTTTAATACCTTGTTCCACAGCATCGTGGGCAGTTTTCTTTTTGACTCTAATTTGCCATGGCTCTGTTGTTATTTTGGTTAATTTATCATTTAAACCAAGTTGGTGAAGCAGCTGCCATTCACCTTGATCTAACCAAGCCTCATCACACTTTAAACAAATATCTACTCGATTTTTCACTCCAGATTGTATTAAAAACTTTTGCATTAAAGTCGAGCAATTAGGGCATATTATGGCGTTTTTAGAATCATCTGCCGTTATATCTAATTTAGTATTAGATACAGCCTCTTCAATATGAGTCGATTCAATCCAATTTCTATAACTTAGCAAATTTACGAAACAGCCGTGACACTTTAGGCAAGTTTTCGCAGGTAAATTTGATTCTAATTTAATTGGCTTTAACGGTGTATTTGAGCACTGGGGACAATATGACATTTTTAATCACTGTTTATATCAATTATGAATATCTTAGCTTTGGTTGTACCTCTTTATCAATAAAAAGCGGTACAATAGCGCCAATTTAAAGGCAATGCCTATATTTAATTCGTTTGGAGATGATTAATGGTTATTAAACCTAAAGTTCGCGGATTTATTTGTACAGCTTCCCACCCAAAAGGATGTGTTGCTCACGTACAAGAACAAATTGATTACATTAAGCAACAAATCACTGAAGTTCCAACTCAAGCGCCAAAGAACGTTCTAGTAATTGGCTCTTCAACTGGCTATGGTCTCGCTTCTCGTTTAGTTTCCGCTTTTGGCTATGGCGCTAAAACGCTTGGCTTATTCTTCGAAAAAGAAGCCAGCGAACGTAAGACAGGCACTGCAGGTTGGTATAACAACCGTGGATTTGAATTGGCCGCTGACAAAGCAGGTTTATGGCACAAAAGCCTTAACGGTGATGCTTTTTCGCACCAAGCAAAGGAAGATGCCATTAAAATCATCAAAGAAGAAATGGGCAAAATCGATATGGTGGTTTACTCGCTCGCATCTCCTCGTCGTCAAGATCCAGATTCAGGCGAAGTGTATAAATCAGTATTGAAGCCTATCGGTGAAGCTGTCACAGAAAAGTCATTAAATACCGACAAAGGTGAAGTTCACTCTATTTCGATAGATCCAGCTACCGATGATGATATTCAAAACACCATTAAAGTGATGGGTGGCGAAGATTGGGAATTATGGATGAAAGCGTTGGACGAAGCCGGCGTTTTGGCAGATGGCGTGAAAACTGTCGCTTATACTTATATCGGTAAAAAACTCACTTGGCCTATTTATGGCCACGCCACTATCGGTAAAGCTAAAGAAGACTTGGATCGAGCATCTCATGCTATCCATGAACACTTACAAACTAAATACAATGGTACGGCTAACGTTGCAGTTTTAAAAGCTGTCGTCACTCAAGCAAGCTCGGCGATTCCAGTAATGCCACTTTATATTTCTTTACTCTACAAGGTGATGAAAGAGGCTGGCGTTCATGAAAATCCTGTTGAACAGATTAAAGGGTTAATCCATGACCAAATGGTTAATGGTGAAGCACTTTATGATGATACACGTCGCTACCGTTTAGACCTGAAAGAGTTGGATGATAGTATTCAAGACAAAGTAGAAGCTTTATGGGATATTGCTTCCACAGAAAATATATCTGAAATCTCTGACTACACCGGATACAAACATGAGTTCTTTAAATTGTTTGGGTTTGAAGTGGATGGTGTTGATTACGAAGAAGACTTAGATCCTAGAATCTAATACTCTCATATATAAAAAAGCAGGCTTCGGCCTGCTTTTATATTGGTTGTGCATAACCGTTTGAATTCTTTACATTTTTTTAAATTATTACTTTACTCACTACCTATATAAAAATAATACACCTTATAAATCAATAAGTTAACTTTGTTGGCACACTTTATGCTTATACTATATATGTGAGCACACGCATGTGCTGACTATCCCCGGTTAGTGGAGTACAACTACCCCGTACAAAATTAACCAATCAATGCGCAAGCCATTTGCCCATCCAATAGGATGGGCTTTTTTTATGGTAATAAAATAACGATAAAAATCGTTAGCCTTTAAGCCAATGCAGCATTTTATAAAGAATAGTTTGTCGCATATTTAGATCTGCGGTTTCTAAAATAGCTTGCTTTTGTTGCTCTTGAATAGGTAAAAACTCAGTTAGACGCTCCATTACAAAGCCAAGCTCATTCCACTTTATGGGATCTTCGATGATATCCACCTCAGGGTGTTGAGATAGATCCATTAAGAGGCTTCTTAACTCATCCTCTTCGTTAGGCAATGTTAATGACTCAAGTGGCTTTAGCCAAGATATGTTGGCAGTTTGCAGATTATCCGGCAAGGTCTCCAAACTATTAATTTGGAAGCGTTCTTTTCCAAGGCAACTAATATTAAGAATTCCTGCATCACTTTGTTCAAAGTCTACTATTTCAACATAAGTTCCCATAGAAAATGGAACAGCCGGATGCCCTACCTCTTGGCCCTTTTTGATAAGACAAACCCCGAAACCTTGCCCTTTCGAAAGTTGCTCTGAAATCATACTGAGATAGCGTTGCTCAAAAATTTGTAATCTGAACAAGCTATCAGGAAATACTACTCGGCCGAGTGGAAATATCGGAATTAATCGATTATCGGCAAAATCCATTTAAGAACGCAAGCCTTTGCCCTTATTTAATAAATACAAACATACCGAAGCTAAAATAATAATAAAGACAAATATTAGGCCAAAGGCAACTCCAACCGAAATATCAGACTTGCCTAAGAATCCGTAACGAAATGCATTGACCATATAAATAATCGGATTAGCCTTAGAAACGTTTTGCCAAAAATCTGGCAGTAATTGAATCGAATAAAACACTCCACCTAGATATGTTAAAGGTGTTAAGACGAAAGTAGGAATTATCGAAATATCATCGAATGACTTGGCAAATAAAGCGTTTAAAAAGCCGGCCATCGCAAACAAAATGGAGGTCAAGATAATTACACTTATCACTACCAAAATATTATGAATAACAATATTGTCAATAAAGAACAAGGAAACCATGGTGACTATGAAGCCAGTCAAAAGACCTCTTAACACACCACCGCCGACAAAGCCTGCCAGAATAATCCAGTTAGGAACTGGTGAAATCATCATTTCCTCAATGGACCTTTGGTATTTGGCACTGAAAAATGAGGAGACTACATTTGAATAAGAATTGGTTATCACTGACATCATGATTAAGCCAGGAACAATAAATTCCATATAAGGCAAGCCATCCATTGTACCGACTCGTGAGCCAATTAAATTACCAAAAATAACAAAATACAAACTCATGGTAATAGCTGGCGGTAAAATAGTTTGCACCCAAATACGAGTAAATCGAGTCACTTCCTTGGTGATAATGGTTTTGAATGCGACCCAGTTAGAGCCTTGGATTGGAGTAGTATTGATTCTATCCATTAGCCTTCTCCATTTGCAGTTGACACATTTTCATCAGAACCTTTTTCGACCATTCGAACAAATAATTCCTCTAATCGATTAGCTTTGTTGCGCATACTTAATACTGAAATATTATGTTTATCGAGCTCAGCAAAAACACCATTTACTCCTACACCTTTCTTTACATCCACTTCTAAAGTGTTTTCATCTCGCTGACGGATATCGTAACCATCAAACGCCGGTAAATTTCCGGGCAATCCTTGTGTATCCAAAACGAAAGTTTCCATATCAAGCTGTGCCAATAACGATTTCATATCAGTATTTTGTACAATTTCGCCTTGGTTAATTATAGCAATGTTACGGCAAAGGCTTTCTGCTTCTTCCAGGTAGTGAGTGGTTAAGACAATCGTTGTACCTTGCTCGTTTAAACGTTGCATAAAATCCCACATAGAACGACGTAACTCAATATCAACCCCAGCTGTCGGCTCATCAAGAATTAGTAATTTAGGACTATGAATTAATCCGCGTGCAATCATCAAGCGACGTTTCATGCCTCCTGATAACTCACGCGATTGGCTATTACGTTTATCCCATAAACCCAACTCTTCTAATAAGGGCTGCGAGCGTTTTTTTGCTTCCTTACGGCTAATGCCATAATATCCTGCTTGCTGCACAATAATTTGCTCGACGCCTTCAAACATATTGAAGTTAAATTCTTGAGGCACTAGCCCTAAATTCTGCTTGGCTTTAGCTAAATCTGTATCGATATTATGGCCAAAGACACTTACCGAACCTTGAGATTTATTAACTAACGAGCTAATTACGCCAATGGCAGTAGATTTACCCGCGCCATTAGGTCCAAGCAGTGCAAAAAAATCACCTTGTTCAACTTCAAGGTCAATTCCTTTTAAAGCTTGTGTACCGCCAGAATAAGTCTTATGTAAATTTGAAATAGATAAAGCTTTTGTCATTGTTATCTCTTATTTGTTAATTACCGCTATAGCCCCAGCGATGCCCTAATGGATGCTCAATATCTAAATGGTCGAGAATTCTTGCCACCACAAAGTCTACTAAATCATCAATGGAGCTGGGTTGGTTATAAAATCCTGGCGAAGCCGGTAAAATTGTTGCTCCCACTTCAGATAGCCGAGTCATATTCTGTAAGTGGATCGTATTATAAGGGGTTTCGCGAGGCACTAAAATTAACTGCCCACGTTCTTTTAAAACTACATCAGCAGCGCGCTCAATTAAGTTATCCGAAGCACCATTTGCAATAGCACTTAAAGTTCCCGTTGAGCAAGGGCAAATAATCATTCGTTTCGGGGCGCTAGAACCGCTTGCCACAGGTGACATCCAGTTGTCGTTAGAAAATGCCTGAATGTAACCTTCTGGTAAATTTAGCTGTGCAGTTAATTCTTTTTCTACCACACTTGGCGATTTATTAACTTTTATATCGCATTCAGTAGCAAGTACAACTCGTGCGGCACTCGACAGCATCAAATAACAATGATCAAAGTGCTCCGCCAATTGTTGTATTAAACGCAAAGCGTAAGGAGCGCCTGAAGCGCCTGTAATCGCTAGAGTGATAGCTTTCTGCTTGTTCATTCTTTACCTGCTTATCCTGCCAATTGGTCAAGTAGCTTTTGATGAATACCACCAAAACCGCCATTCGACATGACTAAAATTTTATCACTCGATTTTACCATGTTTTTGACGTGCACCAGAATTGAATCGACATCGGGCAAAATGTGCAAATTTGCTATACTTGATTTTTCCGACTCTGGGAAACCCCAACCATACTCAGCGGGTTTATGAATAATCACTTCATCAGCTTCGAGTAGCGAAGCAAGTAAAGTTTCTCTATGGATCCCAGAGCGCATGGTCGCAGAACGGAGATCTACAATCGCTATAATTTTATTGTCGCCAACTTTGGCTCTAAAACCATCTAGCGTGCTTTTTATCGCTGTAGGATGGTGAGCAAAATCGTCGTAAATTTCAATTCCATCAGACTCGCCTTTAAGTTCCATACGACGTTTTACGTTTTGGAACTCTCCTAAAGCATCGCAGCAATGCTTAGCAGGAACGCCTGCATGACGAGCGGCAGCAATCGCCGCCAAAGCATTATTGACATTATGCAGTCCAATTAATGGCCATTTTACTTCGCCTTGCTTATCTCCATCAAAGTAAACCTCAAAATGACTGGCATCTTTTTTAAGCAGCCTATAACCCCAACCTTCATCACTAAGCGTGAGTTCAGAATCTGACCATAATCCTTGTTCAATAACCTGATGTAAATTTGTCTCGGTATCTGGATAAATCACCAAACCGTTAGCTGGCACGATCCTAATTAAATGATGAAATTGTTTTTGGATAGCCGCTAAATCATCAAAGATATCCGCATGATCGAATTCCAAATTATTCATGATCAATGTTCGTGGGCGGTAATGGACAAACTTAGAGCGTTTATCAAAAAAGGCCGTATCGTATTCATCGGCTTCAACCACAAAAAATGGTGATTCAGTTAAACGGGCGGAAAGACCAAAATTCTCTGGTATACCGCCAATTAAGAAACCGGGCTCTAGATTCGAATATTCAAGAATCCAAGCCAACATACTGGCTGTAGTGGTTTTACCATGAGTGCCTGCAACCGCTAAAACCCATTTGTCTTTAAGAGTGTTTTCACATAACCACTGAGGCCCTGAACGATAATTCAGCCCCTTCTCCAGTACGTATTCCACAGATGGGTTTCCACGCGACATAGCATTGCCTATTACCACACAGTCCGTTTGTTCGGGAATATATTTAGGATCAAAACCTTGAATAAGCTCAATTCCTTGCTCTTCTAATTGAGTACTCATTGGCGGATACACATTTTGGTCGCTACCACTAACTGACATGCCTTGCTGCTTGGCAAGCAGCGCAATACCGCCCATGAAGGTGCCACAAATGCCTAAAATATGGATATGCATGATTATTATGAAGTTTTTTATAAATCCTGCAGTAATCATAAGCTAAGCGAGATTTTTCGTCATCTTTTCAAGCGAGAAAAGACGAAATAATGTAGAATCGCGTAAATTATTATCCTCAGCTAACTTCTTTAGGAATCTGAAAATGGCTAAGAAAAAATACAATGCTTTTTATGCCCAATCTGGCGGCGTAACCGCCGTTATCAACGCTACAGCATGTGGCGTTATTGAAACTGCTCGCAAATCTAAAAATATCGGCAAAGTCTATGCTGGTCGAAACGGCATCATTGGTGCTTTACGTGAAGAGTTAATCGATACCAGTAAAGAAACTAAGAAAGATATTGCTGCACTTAAGCATACGCCTTCAGGTGCCTTTGGCTCTTGCCGCTATAAACTAAAAAGTATTGAAGAAAATAAAGCTGAATACGAGCGTTTAATCGAGGTCTTTAAAGCTCACGATATTCGCTATTTCTTCTATAACGGTGGCGGTGATTCGCAAGATACTGCACACAAAGTTTCTCAGTTAAGCGAAACCATGGGCTACCCAATCACTTGTATTGGCGTACCTAAGACGGTTGATAATGACTTACCGATTACTGATAACTGCCCAGGTTTTGGTTCAGTTGCAAAATACGTTGCTGTATCAATTCGTGAAGCTGCATTTGACGTTAAATCAATGGCAGAAAGCTCAACTAAAGTTTTCGTAATGGAAGTTATGGGTCGTCATGCTGGCTGGATTGCAGCGGCGGGCGGATTAGCTTGCGAAAAAGATGGTGATGCTCCACATATCATTCTATTCCCCGAAATAGCCTTCAATAAAGAAAAGTTCTTAAAGAAAGTAAATCGCTCTGTTAAGAAATATGGTTATTGCGCCATTGTCGTTTCGGAAGGAACAGCCTACAAAGATGGTACTTTCTTAGCTGATGCAGGTACAGTTGACTCGTTTGGCCATAAACAATTAGGCGGCGTAGCTCCCGTTGTTGCACAAATGATAAAGGAAGAACTAGGTTATAAATACCACTGGGCAGTATCCGATTATTTACAACGCGCAGCACGCCATATTGCTTCAGCCACTGATGTTGAACAAGCCTATGCTATGGGCCAAGCAGCCGTTGAATTTGCTGATGCTGGTAAAAATGCAGTGATGCCAACCATTGTTCGTAAGAAAACTAAGAAATATTCTTGGACCATAGGTGAAGCTAATTTAGCGGATGTCGCAAACGTTGAAAAAATGATGCCACGCAAATACATTACTCGTGATGGCTACGGCATCACCGAAGAATGCCGTGAATATTTACAACCATTAATTCAAGGGGAATCTTACCCACCTTATAAAAATGGTTTACCGCAATACGTTGAGCTTAAAAACGAATTGGTTAAGAAAAAGCTTAAAAAGAAATTTAAGATTTAACTAATACATTCTAAGGGCTCATTTGAGCCCTTTTTAATTATTTATTAATACCTATGAATAAAATCAAATTAATTCTAATGCCTGGTATGGATGGTTCGGGATTTCTTTATCAGCCTTTGAGCGAACTCTTATCAAATAAAGGATTGAGCAATGTTATTGAGCCTCTTAATCCTCACCAGGATAAACATGCTTATATTGAATACCTTGAAGATAAATATGCTGATGAAGATCTAGTTTTAGTCGCTGAGTCTTACGCTGGCCATATTGCCACCAAGCTAGCCATTAGAGCTAACTTAAATATCAAGAAGCTAGTCATTATGGCGAGTTTTCTAGAAAACCCAACCAAGTTGACGGAGTTGGAAAAGTACTTTTCAATGAACATTATCAAAAACCCTATCCTTCCTGAAAAAGTGCTTGGCATGACACTATTTGGTAGTGGTTCTAATAGTCGGCTAATCCAGTTATTCAAAGAAGCGATGCAAGATGTTACAGAAAAGCAACTTGCGCAACGTATTAGCGATATGCGAACTTTGCAGTTACCTGAAGAGAACATTGGTCAACCGACTTTATACATTCAAGCTTCCAACGATTGGTTAGTGCCGGCACGAAATTTAGAGTCTTTTAAAAAAATTTATTCCAATTTAAGTGTTAAACAACTCAAAGCCACACATTTGGTTGCACAAGGGAACGCCCAGGAATGTGCAGAATCAATCAGGGACTTTCTATAAAAAAAGCCCAGCGGGTAGCAAACTGGGCTTGGGGATTTGAGCACAATTAATTCTGCTCTAAATTAAATTCCATTGTTACCGTCTGATTATCTAATCCAATAGATTCGCCATTTTGTTTTCCTGGCTTAAAACGCCATTTCTTTAGAGCCTTTATCGCCTCTCTATCAAATACTTTTTTATGGCTGGTCTTAAGTACTTTAATGTTCTGAGCCATGCCAACTGCGTCAACATCAAACTTCAATTTCACCCAACCTTCGATTCCTTTTTGCAGTGCAATTATTGGGTACGAAGGTGACGTTTGTATTAACGGAATAGCTTGGCTATCAAGCTCAGACATTTCATAAAAACCCTCTCCGGGCAATGCCAATCCGTCAATGACATTAGTATTAGCCGGTGAAAAGTTAGTCGCAACCAGATCCTTCAACTCCAGAGGCTCAACTTGAATGTCCGTATTAATATCCAAACTTGGAACAATGCTGGGTTTGGGTGGCTTAGGAGTGTCTTTGTCCGGCCTCTGAGGTTCTTCTTTAGGCAGCACCGAGGGCGAAACTACTATTTTTTTCTTTTTCACGATTAGTTTTTGCGGCTCAGCAATTAGGCTGGTCATTAATGCCAATAATATTAACGTTATCGAGAAGCCGGACAATGCAACTGCGATACTTTTCATTTTCATAATACATCCCCTTTTCTTTCCTCTTCACTTGTATAAACGTGCTCCTAAAAAAAAGGGGTTAAATAAATTGAATCTAAGATAAGCAGCCAGTAAAGTGAGCATAAAAGTACTCATAGCATAACAATGAATTGGCTAACTCCTACTCAACTTAAGATTCAAAAAATCAGACTTGAACCTTTAACATTGTCACATGCTAAAGATTTGCAGGATGCTGTTACCGATGGCGCCCTTTGGGAACTGTGGTTTACTAGCGTTCCACACCCAAAAGAGGTTGAATCTTATATTCAAGATGCCTTAAAGCAGCAATCAGCTGGCAATCAATTACTTTTTGCAGTCATTGATACCGAATCCCAGAAAGCGATCGGCTCTACTCGATTTTGTAATCTAGATGCTACCAATAAACGTTTAGAAATCGGTTATACCTGGTATGCAAAAAGATACCAAAGGACGATCACTAATTCTCTTTGCAAGCTGCTGCTTTTAACTTACGCATTTGAGACCTTAGAATGTATTGCGGTGGAATTTCGAACACACTGGCATAACCAAGTTTCAAGACAAGCAATTGCTAGGCTTGGCGCCAAACAAGATGGAGTATTAAGGCAACACCAAAAATTGGTCGATGGTTCCTATAGAGATACGGTAGTGTTTTCGATTTTAAATAGCGAATGGCCATCCGTTAAAGCCAATATTATCAATAAATTATCCAACTACAATTAATTATAAGAATAAACCATGATTTTAATACCTGCAGAAAATGGATTTAATAAAACGAACTTACCTTGGCTCACTTTCACTTTAATCCTACTGAATATTTTGGCCTTTAGCCTTCTACAAACTAATGACCATAAATTATATCGCGAGGCGGTTCAAATATACGATTCTAATAATTTATTGGTATTAGAAAAACCTATATTCCAAAATCATGCTGAACGCCACCGACCAGAATTGTATTACCAAATTAAGGATGGTCTCATCAGTGACCAAGAGTTGCGAGATATCATCTTATTCGATAAAACCTTCACACAATATCTTTCAAATAGTCAAGTTGTAACATCCGATTGGAAAAGTCAACGCTCAGAAATTACGGAAATCATTCAAGACACATCTACCTATCAATACTCTTACTATCCATCTGAGCCGAGTTGGTTTACCGCACTAAGCCATATGTTCATGCATGGTGATATATTTCATTTGCTTGGCAATATGATGTTCTTATTTTTATTTGGATATAACTTGGAGGTTTTGCTGGGTAGAGGAAAAATGCTGTTAGCTTATTTTTTATCTGGTTTAGCAGCTGTCACCTATTTTGCTTACACCACTGATGACAAGTTTATTCCATTAGTTGGCGCTTCAGGGGCTATTTCAGGACTTATGGGAGGATTTGCAGGGTTTTATGGGCTTAAAAGAATTCGCTACCTTATTTGGATCTTTGTTTATTTCAACTATGTTCGTTTGCCTGCAATCTTAGTGCTCATTTATTGGTTATTGAATGAGCTCATCCAAGCTTCTAACGACGATGGAGTTGCTTACATGGCTCACTTTGGCGGTTTAGTCGCAGGTTTCATATTTGTTTTTGTTATGAAGCTACTATCAAAGAGTAGCGCTAAAAAGAAAACTGTAACGCCTGACCTTGCTGGAGTCTCAAGCAATATCGCTTCCAATTCCGATGTTTCTTTGAGTAATCCGAAAATTGGGCTTGAATTTATAGCTCATTCTGAGCTTACTCAAAAAGCACGAATGGCGGTCAAGGAATTAGATTTTGATTTAGCCAAAGACTATTATCAACAATTGATTAATATCGAGCCAAATAACTCAGTACATTACCAGGCATTATACAATTTAGAGAAAAGTAATCCGCAATCGAGGGCATATACCGAGCTCGTAAAAACCCTGGTGGAGAACGCAAAAACAAATAAAAGCATGGAGCCTCTGGCGGACACGGCTATTCAAGATCTTAAAGCTCACTTAGGTAACTTTAATCCATTGCCCATTAATACCTTGATAAATTATTGCCAAAGTTGCTTAACTCGCAAAAAGCCAAAGCTTATTAGAAGTGTAATTAACCATTTAGTAAAGCATGCCTCGGACTCTGAAGAATTGCCTAATATCCTACTTCACTTTGCTTTTGCAATAGAAAAAGAAGGTGACTGGGATACTAAACATAAGGTATTAACTTACCTTAGCAAACACTGCGGTTCTAGCTTTGCAGGGCAAGAAGCGCAGCGCGAACTAGAGTTAAATCATTAGGCCATAGCTTTATAAGTTTTAATCAGGTTTTCAGCCTCTAAACAATGCTCGCCTTGAGGAAAGTTTTGTAACAAAGATTCAAGCTTTTGCAGGGCTTTTTGATCATTATGTTCAATATCAGCGTAATATTTAGCTTCTGCTAATAGAGCCTTAGGTAAATCAATATCTTGATTGAATTTTTCAATTAAATCGTCCGTCAACCACTGCAACTCTTCAATCAATTTCTTACTTCGAATTTGATTAATTAATACAGCTCTAGCATTAGCATTCATCGGTCTAAATCGAACCTCATGCTTTTTAACTTGCAAATACAGCTGCCATGCTGCAAAGCCATGCAAATTTAGATTTGGATTTTCAAAATATAATTTCGCGGCTTTCAACATTTCAAGATTGTCATTTTGAGCAATGAAAAGCCTTACCAGTTTATTATAAGCCTGCTCCTGATGTTTAATATTTGCTCCAGCCTTCATTAACTCATGTTTGGCATCTTCATATCGCCCTTCTTGAATGTATACATCTGCATGTGCTAGCGCTCTAATTTCGGGGCTGAGCTGTATATTTTCATTGGTTGCAAGTTGCTCAACATCAACACCATAGCCAAGCTCCGCATGATATTGATAAACCACGTAACCAAGCATATTAAATAGCATTATATAAAATAGCGCTTCAATGGTTTTAGTAATGAAAAAGACGACAGGATCTGGAAGCCAATATTCGATAAAGCCTGTTGCAAATGCCAAACTAAAGAATATTAATGCTGTAAAAGCCACTAAGATTAAATAAGGAAAGCCAATGCTTACCATGGTTCTAAGGATATATACTGGGCTTAAAGCAAACGATAAGTGCTTACTCATCCCTAGCGTTACTAAAATCGCAGGCATAGCAACGGCAAGAATTATTTGATAAATAATTAATCCTGTTAAGCCAAATGTTTTAGCCGACAAAAAACCTATCCCTAATAAAATCAACGACAACCAAATTACTTTAATGGTCATTCCATCAGAATCGTAGGTAATGGTTTGGTCATATTTCGGCGCAATAAAATCACCTTTAGCAGTACGACTTAAAACTGAAAAAATGTAACTCACTAACACAGCAAACAAAGTCAACTTTAAGACTAAACCAACTAAAAAGATGGGTATTAAATCAATCAAAAAGCCCAACACTAACGCTATCACGGCATAAAACATTAGAAATGATTTTGCCCCTTTTTGAAAAGGATAACTATTAAATTGGCTTAAACGGTTCCAAAAAGGATCGATCTGATCACTAACCGCTAAACGCGTTAAATACCTTCGACATAGAATACACCTAGGTGCAATGGTTCCTGATTCAACTTCCACACAATCCATGCAAAACGGGGTGTCGCAAGCTTCGCAATTCCAATTTGCCTTTTTATTATCATGATATTTGCAGTCCATTGTTTCCTCTATTAATTATTCCCAATAAAAAATGCGGCCATTTAGACCGCACTTTATCAAACTGCTTTTAGTTTTAAAACTATCTAAGAAGGGGAGCAATAACCAATGACACAATTGCCATCACGTTAATTAAAATATTCATGGATGGACCAGAAGTGTCTTTGAATGGATCGCCAACAGTGTCGCCAACTACCACTGCATTATGAGTATTTGAACCTTTACCGCCATGGTTGCCCTTCTCCACGTATTTTTTAGCGTTGTCCCAAGCACCACCAGCGTTAGCCATCATAAGCGCCATTAATACACATCCCAATAAAGCGCCAGCGAGCATACCGGCCAGACCAATCGCACCTAAAGGTGACATACCTACAATTACCGGAGCACCCACGGCAATCACACCTGGCAAAAGCATCCGCTTTAAAGCCGCAGTCGTTGCAATATCCACACATTTTGCGGTATCTGGCTCAGCTTTGCCTTCTAACAGACCAGGAATTTCTTTAAATTGACGACGAATTTCATTAATCATTTCAAATGCCGCATCACCTACTGCAGTCATGGTAATCGATGCAATTAAAAATGGAATAGTGCCTCCAATTAGCATCCCAACTAATACCGTTGGATTGGATAAATTAATATCTGCAGGGTTAATGCCTGCCGATTTAATAAAGGCCGCAATTATCGCAAGGGCCGCTAGTGCTGCCGCGCCGATTGCAAAGCCTTTACCGATTGCTGCAGTAGTATTGCCTAACTCGTCTAGTGAGTCAGTAATTTCACGTACATCCTTACCCATACCACCCATTTCCGCGATACCGCCAGCGTTATCTGCAACGGGACCGTAGGCATCAATTGCCATCGTTATGCCTACTGTTGATAACATACCCACCGCAGCGATACCTACACCGTATAAACCTGCCAACTCTGTAGAAGCATAAATAATTCCGCACAATACAAAGATAGGAATCACAACTGACTGCATGCCAACTGATAGGCCAGTAATCATGACTGTTGCCGAACCCGTTTCACCTGATTTTGCAATCTTTCTAACCGGTGAACCGCCCGTGTAATATTCTGTAATCAAGCCAATAGCTACGCCACCTACTGCACCTGCTACTACCGCCCACCAATAATTAATTGGAATGTTCATTTGACCCGCAAGTACATAAGCCGCAATAACAAATAACACTGGAGCGCCCATAGTGCCAATCCGTAATGCGGTAGCTGGAGCTGAACCTGAAAAAAGTCGCACCACAATAATCATTATAATAGAAGCCACCATACCTACCGTCGCAAGCAATAATGGAAAGGCCATTAACGAAGCGCGTAAATCTGGTTGAGTTAAAGTTGCAGCAATCGCAATAGAAGCAATCATAGAGCCACAATAAGATTCAAAGATATCTGAACCCATACCCGCGACATCACCTACATTATCACCAACGTTATCTGCGATTACGCCAGGGTTGCGGGGATCATCTTCTGGTATTCCTGCTTCAATTTTTCCCACTAGATCGGCGCCAACATCGGCGGACTTAGTATAAATACCTCCACCTACGCGAGAGAATAAAGCCACACAGGAAGCTCCCATGCCAAAACCTTCTAGCGCATGTACCGCGTGCAAGTCTGTTGCTGGGTTAAAATACCAAAATAAGCCACCTAGTCCGATTAGGCCTAAAGCGGCCACGCATAGCCCCATAATTGAGCCGCCAAAGAATGCTACCGACAAAGCTGCAGCGGCACCTTCTTTTTGTGCTGCTGTAGCCGTCCGTACATTGGCTTTAGTGGCTGCATACATTCCCAGCCAGCCAGCAATTGAGGATGACAAGGCACCTGCAATAACAGCCGTTGCCGTTTGTCCACCAAGCTTCCACCATACTAAAAGTACTAATACCGCGACGAAGCCCGCCAACATAGTATATTCACGTTTCATGAAAACCATGGCGCCTAGATGAATTTGATCGGCAATTTTTTTAATGTCGGCTTCCCCTTCTGGGTATTTTTTTACCAACATGTAAATGATGAACGCAAAGATTAAACCTACCAAGCCAAGAATTGGCGGTAGCGCAAGATTCTCTAACATATAACCCCCATTGGTCACTATCTCTTTGATTATTAAAAGTTTTTTAATTATTCCGAATTTAATCTAACAAACTTAATCCAAATGTACAATTTTTATGCAAAAAGATTAGACTTTAAGCAGTGTTTTTTCGAATTAAACAGTTGTATAATGCGCGCCGTTTCTAATACCCTCGAATTAAAGGTAACCCCATGAGTTTGGATAATGTATCAGCGGGCAAAGATGCTCCAGAAGAAATCAACGTAATCATCGAGATCCCTGCACACAGCGATCCAATCAAATATGAAGTAGACAAGGAAACTGGCGCCTTATTTGTTGACCGCTTTATGGCAACTTGCATGCATTACCCAGCAAACTACGGTTATGTAAATCAAACTTTATCTGCCGATGGCGACCCAGTGGACGTATTAGTACCGACTCCATTTCCACTATTAGCGGGCTGCGTTATCCCTTGTCGTCCCGTTGGCGTATTAAAAATGTCTGATGAGTCTGGACAAGATGCGAAAGTTATCGCCATTCCTACTGGTAAATTAAGCACTATGTATCAAGGTATTCACGACATTGAAGAGATTCCAGAATTACTGCGCAATCAAATAGAGCACTTCTTTGAGCACTACAAAGATCTAGAGCCAGGCAAGTGGGTTAAAATTGATGGTTGGGAAGGTGCTGAAGCAGCAAAACAAGAAATTCTTGATAGCATTGCAGCATACGAGAAAGAAGCATAATTATTGTTTCTATAAAAAAAGGCAACCAATTGGTTGCCTTTTTTTATGCATTTCATTTTTAGCTTAGTAATTGTCTTAATAAACTTCTTTCCGTTTGATAAGTTTTGATTAACCTCTTAAATATATCGGCATTATTTGGACTAGAGGCCAACTCAGTTAGGTAGGACTTTTGCGCTTTTCTTAAGTCTTTTAACGTTAAATTAACGCCGCTTGGAAGTTGCGCCGACTCTTTAGCCATACGGTTACCTAATGCTGAATAATATTGGCTATTGGCTTGTTGCAAGCTAAATAGTGTCTTTTGCTGAGCCAAGTCTATTTCATTAACCGCGCCTTGCTTAGGCATAAATACAGCTAATAATGAAACCATCAATACGGAAGCTGCTACCGCTAATGGAAATTTCCATGATCGTTTTGTAACGACTTCAGCTTCTTGCTGCATCATTGGTTCGGCTTCAATTGCCTGTTTGATTTGCTGCCACTGATCTTTTGCCTCGATTTCTCGAGGTAAGTCTTTCAATTGCTGGATCAATTCTTTTTCATTCATAAGCATCCACTATACTAACTGCTCTTTTACTAACATTCTTGCTCGACTTAAATGAGCTTTGCAGGTTCCAATCGCTATATCCAAGGAATTTCCTATTTCTTTATGGGTCATGCCCATTAAGTCATGCAATATCAATACGTTTTTCGCTTGCATCGGTAAATTAGCAATGGCTTTTTCTAAATCTAATTGCTCTGGATTATGTGTGCTGGAAAATTCATCTTCAAAGGCTTGTTGCCAATCCTGATCAGCCAAAACCTCATATTGATATTTTCGCTGATGACCTAGCACTACATTTACCGCAATTCGATACAACCAACTACTAAACTTACTCTTACCCTGAAACTTAGCCAATGCCTGCCAAGCTTTGATAAAGGCCTCTTGGCAATGCTCCTCAGCCAAAGCTTGACGACCTGTCATCCGTAAACACAACAAATAAATCTGCTTATGATACTGGCGATAAAGCGTTTCAAACGCTGGCAAGTCACCTGCAGCCGCGGATTGAACCAGCATTACTTCATCAAAGTTTTCATCACCTAAGGTGCATTCTTGGTGTTCTGTCTGGCTCAAAGGCGTCAATTTCGGATAATTTTAAAGCTATCTTTACTATTAGACGCCCAGTGTAGCAAAAAGGTTTAGTCCTGAGCTAAAATTGGTTGATATACTTTTACTAGATGATTAGTAAAAGGAACATCACCTAAATAACGAGCTAAGTGGGTTGTATCGCTAAACATGGTCGGGTCAAATTTTCCTGTTCTATCAAAATTACGAATTTGAACCCCGGTTTCACCCTCGATTCGAGCCACTGCATTATCAAATCGTTCAATAGCTTCTGGAGGGTTTTTAATCCACTTCCGATTCTGCGGTAAAATGACGACCTCAACTCGATCAGAGAATTGCTGAAAAGTTTTTACAATTTCAATGAAAGACTCCATTAATAAAGGATCAAAATTCAAGCCTTCAATATCAGCCGTATGAATTCGATTTAAACGTGCGTTATCCATACGATAATCAGACTGTAGCAGCTTATAATACTCATCAAATAATTCTAATGTTTCTTTGGAGCGCTCTTCTGGGATAGTACCTCCACCCTGCCATTCGAGGGACCAGTCTGAATCAACATAGTTAGGATATTCTTCATCAAATCTCTTAGTTAAAGCGTCACCTACTTCTCCAAGACGTTTACCATGCTCTTCGCTATCCTTTGCCAATAAAGTTCTAGGTCTGGGTTCAGCAAACATACGGCCATAGAAATTAGTAACCATTTCAGCCGAAATCCCACCACGAATATATTTAATATTGGCCATACGAATGCCCTTTCTTAGATCATTTTTTGCAATATCCAATAGCTCTTGATCGTTGCCCAAAATCCCCAAAAATGATTCTTCAGCAGCAATTGCACCATTACGTCGAGTCTTAGTCGTTTGAAAAGGATTGAATTCAATGATGGCTAGCTCCAAACGCTTATCATTAGCATCGAATTGCTCCTTGATTCGTCTCGCAAGAGCCGCTTGAAATAAAGGATTCAACCCACCGAAGCCAAAATTATAGGATTTAATATCAACCCCTTGCTCCGCTAGTTCCCTATCAAATTGACGGGGAGAAAACCCAGCCCTGACCATCGAGGAGCCATAAAACATAACCAGGTCTTTTTCTTCTTTAACAATAGTAGGTATCTCTGCTCGCGCTTCTGACACTCGACTCATCAAGCCTCCAGCGCCCATAGCAGCAAGAAAGGCACGAAATCCTATAAC
Source organism: uncultured Kangiella sp. (assembly GCA_947503435.1). Classification (GTDB taxonomy): domain Bacteria; phylum Pseudomonadota; class Gammaproteobacteria; order Enterobacterales; family Kangiellaceae; genus Kangiella. Next base: position 117,621 of record CANNDL010000003.1, read on the forward strand.
AACTACAATCATTCCAATTGCAATTGCCAGAAGGATTTTGAAATAAATTTTACGTTCACTCATAATTTCACCTCCTTAAAATTGGAAATAAATAAATTCAGTACTAGGCTGACCAATCATAAAGCACAAGAAGTGCCCTATGACTAATAACGGCCAGAACAACCACCATTTAGACTCGAGCTTCTCCGCCTTATTCAAAACAAAATAATCCATTAAATGAATTAAAATGGTTGAGCCCACTACTAAACCTAAAATTAACAAGGCTGAATTACCAGCAGCCGCGGTTGAAGCTAGTGAGTGCATATTGATCAACATTTCCCAAGCACCGCTTAGTGTTTCTGCTCTAAATAATACCCAGCCAATTAGAATCAAATAGAAGGTTACTGCCCATTGAATAAATTTAATCCATCGCGAGTTTGATTGAGCAAATCCTGCAAATCGTTCTTGCTCGCGGAAAAAATGAGTTGCAGTAATGATCACGCCATGAAAAACACCCCAAGCGATAAAACCCCAAGCAGCTCCATGCCATAAGCCACCCAATAGCATTGTTATGAATACATTTCGGTAGCGATGGCCTGTTCGATTTCCTCCCAAGGAAATATAAAGATAATCTTTAAGCCAACTAGATAGCGATATGTGCCATCGACGCCAGAAATCTACTGGAGATAATGCGAAATATGGTACTCGAAAGTTTAATGGTATTTGGAAACCCAGTAGCAAAGCAATACCAATGGCCATATCACTATAACCTGAGAAGTCGCCATAAATTTGTCCAGCAAATGCCAAAACGCCTGTCCATAACTCTATTGTCGAAACAGTATTTGGAGCATCAAAAGCAAGTGCTGCAGGGGCTGCTAATAAGTCCGCTACGGTTTTCTTAATTAAACCTACAGTTATTAATAAGAAGGCATGCTTGGCATTAAGCCATGTTGGGACGGGCAATTTATGAAATTGCGGCAAAATTTGTTTAGCTCTTAAAATAGGGCCTGCAACCAACTGTGGGAAAAACGCTAAAGCCGCGGTAAATTCTACAAGCCCTTTTCTTGGCTTCATATCACCACGATAAACATCAATGGTGTAACTCAAACTCTGGAAAGTGTAGAAAGAAATACCAACCGGCAAAACCCAAGACAGAGTTTCAAATGAAGCTTGATAACCAAATGCACCAAGCAGGTCTGCAAAAGACTCAATAGCAAAGTCGGCGTATTTAAATAAGGCTAATATTCCAAGGTTTATAAATATGGATAAGCTAACTAGCCATTTCTTCCGTTTTTGGTCATTAGAATTTCCTATAGCCTGAGCAATAAAGTAATCCGCAATGGCACTTCCGACCAATAAGGGAATGAATTTATAGTTCCATGCACCATAAAATACCAAGCTGGAAACCAGTATAAAATAGACTCTGGGCTTTCTTTGCATAAAGATAAAGCCATAGAACAGTAAGAAAATTACAAAGAAAATAAAAAAGATAGGTGTATTAAACAGCATGTTTGATGATCCCCATTATCATTTTATTAGCTATCCCATATTAGATGCTAATTAACTCAAAAAGGTTTAGATAAAAAAAAGCCCCATTAAATGGGGCTTTAATTATCCGCGTTTAAGTAAATCTATTAAATCTATAATGGCCGCATTGGCTCTTGAGATATACGAAGACATCACCAAAGAATGGTTAGCCACAAATCCGAACTCTCGACCATTCACCACCATAGGACTCCACATGGGATCTTGAGTCGCCTCAAGCTCTAAAATGATTTGTCGAAAACTGGCCTGTGCATTTTTGTCTTTAATTACTGAGTCAAAGTCTTGTTCGACAGCTTTCATCATTTGCACAATAGCCCAAGTAGAACCTCGTGCTTCCCAGAAAATATCATCAATCTCTAGCCAGGGTGTTTTGACTTCAACTAATTGACTCGCATTCGTTGATTGCTGTGCTGACTTGTCACCGGATAAATCGGTATTAATTCTCGTTCGGCCGACACTAGCGCTCAATCGTTGTGACAGTGAACCCAGACGCTTACTCACAAAATACAACCAAGAACGTAAATTATCGGCGCGAGCAAAAAACTGAGTATTGGTAATTTGGCTATCCGTTAATTCATTACGGTATTCGCGTAAATTCTCAATTCCTTCACGGTACTGACCTTCCGCGCGAGGAAATATCCACTTGGTATGAGCAATATTAAATCGTTCAAGTGCATTGCGTAATGATAAATTCTCAGTTGATTGGGATTGTGCGCGACTAATATCATCCCGCAATACGGTAACCATATCTCGGATTTGAACCATAGCACCAAACTCATAGCTAGGCATATTATCCATAAAAACACTAGGCGGAAGTATGTCGTTACTTAAAAATCCGCCGCTTTTATCCAATAGACTTTCTGCAACTTGAGCAGTAGCTTCAACGGTCAAATAACCAATAGGAGGCTCACCAGCTGGGTAGGACTGCCGTACAGCAATAGGATCAATTGGCTCAGGCTCGCTGCTCCAAACAAATGCTAGTACAACAATTACGAGTAGAATAATGATTAGCGAAACTAATATCGCGCTAAATTTTTTTCTTTTATTAGTAGTTTCCATAGCTCCTTCTTCAGTTAAAAAACTGCTTTATTTAGCTTGGCGCACTTCAAACGGAACTGCAAGCGGTTCGCGCCCTACAAAATGTAAAAGAATATTATAGGTTTGCGTAGAATCGAGAGGCTCTTTCATCCCCATCACCATGATGTGCAAGCCGCCAGGTTGAAACTCCAATTGATCATTAATTTCAATTTGATCTTGGTGAATCATTTTTGCCATACCATCAACTACTTTAGATTCATGAATCATGCCCATTCTAGCCCAATCTAAAGAAACATCCTCTAAAAACAAAGGCTTACCAGTGTCATTCTTAATGGTCATAAACCCTGCTGTGTTTGAAACACCGGCTGGCATATCCCTCAACCAAGGATTTATGATATGAACGCCATCGCTTATCACTACTCTAAGTTCTTCATTGGTTTCGCTTTGCTTATTGCATCCGCTGATAAAGAAAAGAAATGTTACAGATAACAAAGTTTTGAGTATTTTGTTCATGAGAATAAGACAAACTTGTCATTAAGATTTAAAGCCGATATTGTACTGACAAATATAATTCAGCACTAGCAAAAGCATGAGTTACGCATTCGAACCAACCATAACCAGTATTCCAATTGAAGGCTCTAGTCAAAAATTTCCAGTTCGTCGAGTCTATTGTGTAGGCCGTAATTACGTCGAACATGCTATCGAAATGGGACACTCCGAACGCGAAGCTCCTTTTTTCTTTACCAAACCTGCCGATGCATTAGTAGTTAATCCAGAAAGCATAAATTACCCAAGCATGACAAAGGAATTGCATCATGAGGTTGAGCTAGTAGTAGCCGTCGGAAAAGATGGAGCTGAAATTAACTCTGAGAATGCATGGGGTTATGTATTTGGCTATGCGTTAGGCATTGATTTAACCAAAAGAGACCTACAAGCTGATTTCAAATCAAAATCGCGCCCTTGGGATCTAGCCAAAGGCTTTGATCAATCAGCACCTATCAGTTCTATCATTCCCTTTAAAGAGTTAGGAAAACTCAAAGAAGGCAGTATCGAATTATCGGTTAATAATGAGTTGCGCCAGCAAGGAAATATCAATCAAATGATTTGGTCCATTCCTGAGGTCATTGCTGAACTTTCAAAGCATATCGAATTAAAAGCAGGCGACTTAATTTTTACCGGGACGCCTAGTGGGGTTGGTGAAATATCAAGGGCCGATAATATGGAAGTATACTTTAAGGGCAAAAAATATTTAAATTTGACATTAAAACAATATGAAAAATAAAGTGTTGTCTTATCTATTCAAAACTTGTCTTGTATTTGGAGTCTGGGGAACGATCTTTGCTGGAATTGATATCTACCAAGCATATAAAAAGCATGAAGAATCAGAAAATGTTGAGGTTGTTTTATCGAGACAAGAAATTAAAACCTGCCGCTATTCTAGTAAACCTCCAGGAGCTAGAAGTAGAACAAAAAAATACAAATGCTTAAAGCTATTCGTATACCATAATGAAAAAGAAATTGAAGTAAGCAGACTTAAAACAGGTGGATTTAATTCTGAGTCAGGGTTTAAGTGGGGTATGTCTGAAGAAGTTGATTGGGACAAAATCAAAAATACATACCCCGTTGGTAAGGTTTTTAACGCATACTATCATCCTATAAAAGGCAAATTATATCTTGAAAAAGGAGATATATTTAGCTCAATACTATTAGCTATAGCCAGTCTGTGCCTATTAATTATAGCAGGACTAATCGAAGTCTTCTTTAAACCTAAAGATTAAAGGCTTTTATAAATCGCCGTTACGATCTGATTAGGTTTAATAAAGGCCTTGCCATTTTTCTCATCGTACTTGGCACTTGGCTTAGCGGCTAAAGTTTCTTCTAAAGTTTTACCAGCTGCTTTTAACTCAGCTACATTATTTCGGATATCTTTAAGCATAGCGACATAAGCAGTCATATCCGCTTTAGAAGCCATAGGGCCATGACCAGGGATAATTTGCGTTTCATCATTGGCTAATTTTAAACCCGTTTCTTGGGCTTTAATATAACCGTCGATCGAACCGCCAGAATCCAGATCAATAAATGGATAGCCGATATTGAAATAACAATCGCCCATATGTAATACATTATCTTCTTCGAAATAAATTAATGAATCGCCGTCGGTATGAGCATTGGCAACATGCACCATGCGCATCTTGTCATTGTTTAATTTTAAACTCATTTCTTTTTGATACGTTACTTTAGGTTGTGCAACTTTTGGAGCTGGTTCAAAAACTCGATTAAAGGCCGGCATTTCTTGGCGCGTACTCATGCGATTATAAACATTTTCGTGAGCCACGATCGTAGCCCCGGCTTTACCCATGTTTTCATTACCACCAGTATGATCAAAGTGCCAATGAGTATTAATCACATAACTTACTGGAGCATCGGTAATTTCATCGATAGCATGATTAATCTTATCACTTAGTTGAGCGAATTGATCATCAATAATATAGGCGCCATCATCACCGACTGATAAACCAATATTCCCACCCTGACCAAAAAGAACATAAATGCCATCCGTTAATTTCTGCACTTTAATTTCTACTTCGGGTCTTTGCTCGCCATGAGCAGTTGCCGTTGTGGATAATCCCAGGGATAAAGCCAGTGATACAGCAGTTAAGGCTAAGCTTTTCTTGAACATAGCGACTCCTTTGACTTGTAAATAAAGTCTTACTTTCAAATTGTGGTTACAGTTTACATAAAAGTTGTTAAGAGTGTAGAGTAGAGTTTGTAACTTTTATTACGGTTTCTATGACGAGGGAGTAGCTAATATGAGTTTAGATTTCGCAAAAGCCCAAGCTTTTATTGACCAAAAATGGGACCAGGAAATTGTTCCAGAACTGATTGAATACATAAAAATCCCCTGCAAATCCCCTCATTTTGACCCCAATTGGGATGAAAATGGCTATATGGAGCAAGCCATTCAACAGATAGCTAGCTGGTGTGAAGCGCAAGACATTAACGGCAAGACCTTAAAAATTGTTCGTATTAATGGCCGAACACCCGTCATATTCATGGAAATTCCGGCCAGTGATGGTTCTAACAGCCCCACTGACGATACTATTTTGATGTATGGCCATATGGATAAGCAGCCTGAAATGGTCGGTTGGGAGGAAGGATTAGGGCCTTGGATTCCGGTAATTAAAGATGACAAGCTGTATGGTCGTGGCGGAGCCGATGATGGTTATTCTGCCTATGCTTCACTTACTGCGCTTATGGCATTAAAACGACAAGATTTGCCACATGCTAGAACGGTTGTGTTGATTGAGGCTTGTGAAGAATCGGGTTCTTATGATCTGCCCTACTATATTGACCAATTACGCGATCGTATTGGTGAGCCGTCATTAGTAATTTGTTTAGATTCTGGCGCTGGCAATTATGAACAGTTATGGTCAACCATGAGTTTACGCGGAATGGCTAGCGGTACTTTAAAAGTTGATGTCATAAAAGAAGGAATCCACTCAGGCTATGGTAGCGGCGTAGTCCCCTCTTCTTTCCGTGTCATTAGACAACTACTCAGCCGACTGGAAGATGAGAATACTGGTCGCATGATTCCAAAAGAGTTTTATGCTCAAATCCCTGAGCAGCGACTTGAGCAAACACTCCAAGTTTCCAAAGTCTTAGGTAACGAAGTTATCACACCATATCCGTGGGAAGGCGATACTGAGCCTATGGCAGAAAATAATTTTGAGCGCTTGCTAAACCGTAATTGGCGACCTGCTATTTCTTATACAGGTATAGCGGGCATGCCTGAAATTGAAAATGCAGGTAATGTTCTACGTCCTACTACTTCGATAAAACTATCATTGCGTTTACCACCAACAGCAGACAGTGAAGCTGCTACAAAAAGTCTAGAGACCATTCTGCTTGAAGATTCTCCTTACAATGCCACAGTAACTTTCGAAGCTGATCAAGCCTCTGATGGTTGGAATGCACCTGATGTCCATCCATGGCTAGCTGACTCTTTGGAGAAAGGCTCGCAAGCAGTTTATAACAAACCTGCAATGTATATGGGTGAAGGCGGTACTATTCCATTTATGGCGATGCTAGGAGAAAAATTTCCCCAGGCACAATTTATGATTACAGGCGTACTAGGACCAAACTCAAATGCTCATGGTCCCAATGAATTTTTGCATATTCCTTTTGCCAAGAAACTAACGACATGTGTTACTCAAGTCATAGTTGATCACTATAATCGATAAAATTCCATTATGAAAAAAGTCACTCAAGCCACTATTACTCCGCTAGCGTCTATTTTTGGAAGCGGTTTTTTAGTTATCATCCCGATTTTAGACAGCGTCGCCGGCCCTTACTCTTTTATTGCTATGGCGCTAGTTTGTTTAGTCGCATTTGGTGTAGGGATGGTTATTCGATACAACATTAAGCATAACGAAGAGGCAATTGAGCAAGGAAGCGCTAAAAAAAGCACTTTATTAATGGAGAAGATTTCGGATATTGCTTTAGTCCCAGCTTATATAATCTCAGTGACACTTTATTTACGAATTTTATCATCGTACTTACTAGGTTTTTTCAATAATGATATAGAGCTGTACGAACAATACATAACGACAGGCATCATTTTATTTATTCTAACTATAGGGCTTATCAAAGGCTTGAAAGCATTAGAGGGTTTGGAGAAGTGGGCTCTAGGTGTCACTCTATTCATCATTACCTTAGTATTATTTTGCTTTGCATTTTATGACTTACAAACTTGGCAAGCTGACAGTCTTACTTTTTCAGAGATACCAAAAAGGAGTTGGTGGGAAATTGCTACCATTTTGGGAGGGACTCTGATTGTAGTGCAAGGTTTTGAAACTAGTCGTTATTTAGGACACAAATATACTACTGAAGATAGAATACGCTCTTCTAGAAATTCTCAGCTAATCTCTACAGCAATTTATCTATTATTTGTATTGTTAGCGACGCCTTTAACTCACTTTCTGACAGGGGAATTTAGCGACAATGCTTTAATTGATTTAGCCAAAGTAACTGCTTTTTGGTTACCGATTCCATTAGTTTTAGCCGCGATATTTAGTCAGTTTAGTGCCGCGGTAGCTGATACTTTTGGTGCCAGTGGCAATATGCAAGAATTTACACATGATAAGCTTAGTGAAAAACTAAGTTACCTCATTATTTGTGGTTTCGCGATTCTGCTGTGTTGGGCGGCAAATACCAGTCAAATCTTAGCCCTTGCTTCTCGTGCTTTTGCATTTTATTACATGATGCAGTGCCTAGTGGCATTAACCAACTGCAATAGCATAGCCAAGAAATCATTGTTTAGCTCGCTTGCATTGGTACTATTATTTATTACTATTTTCGCAGTTCCAGCAGGTTAAATATGGACAAAATTCCGGTTGATACCTTTAAATTGGCTATTTTAAGAACGCGTTTATCCAATACTCGTACGTTACTGGCCTACATCAAAACGGCCATTGGGTTATTTTTAGCGTCTTTTGGTTTGCTCAAATTTGTGGATGATTATCCAATTTTAGATTACGTGGGCTGGTTATTAGGAGTTAGCTCTATTTTGGTGGTTGCTTATGGCTACTGGAATTTCTTTAGGATAAAAGCTTTTATTAATGATGAGGAGTCACAAGTAACTCCTCGTCACTGAAAATATTATAACCAGTCGGTTAAGACAAAGCCAACGCCTAGGCGATTTGTACGGCGATTATAATCAATTAAGCTTTCGCCATAACCGTTAAAATACTGCACATAACCCCGTAACTTTCCTTTTTCGTCCAACGGGAATGTCCAATCAAATTGCATCGCGCCTTTATTATCACTGCGTAAATTATTACGTAATAAAATACCGAAGTTATGATCATCCCATTGATAACGTGTTTGCAGTTCAAAATAACCCATATAATCATCAATATCAGGATTATCATCTCCTTCTGGATCTAAGGGGTTCTCTTTTTGTTTTTCAGGAATTCGCCACCAAGGTTTAAATGCCAATACCCAGCGGTCTTTTTCAAAAGCCCATTCAGTATATATTCGATTCCAACTACGAGAACTTAAACCGCTACGACCATTAGATTGATGCTCAACACCCGCAGAAAAAGCAGGGATTTGCCATCCACCTAATTTCCAATCTGTAGACCATGCGGCAAAGATTTCGGGCTGATGATTGGTTTCCCGAAAAGGACTGGAAACCTCAGAGTTAAAAGCTTGCCAATAAGATTGGCCGGTATATGCAAAGAACAAAGCACTATTTTTACCAAAAGGCGCTTCCCAGAATGGGGTTTTAAAACTTACCTGGAATTTAATCTCAACATTATCAATTTCTCGCTCATCCCCTGCCAGATCAAAACCTTCATCATTAGGACTATTATTAAAGGTTACCGGCAAAATGTAATTAGGCTTATGCGGTAAAATCGCAAAACGATTATTTCGCGCTCGATACTCCTGACGCAGTCGGTCTTTAACCAGAGTGGACTCATCTTCCATATCCTCAGCTTTAGCACTGTCTTTAACCACTAATACATCATCAGTTTGCTCTTTCTCTACCGTGAGTTCTTGCTGACACATTGCTTTAAGCTGGCCAATGGTCATATCGTCACTAGCCGTTGCCATTTTCTTTATCAGGCAAGTTTCCAACTGCTCTGACGCTTGCAACACGCTAGCTGGGAATGTCATTACTAATACCAATACGATTAAGCGGCTCATTTTAGTTTCCTGCTGAAAAATTAAGCGAATTGTAACAGATAACAATTTAGTAAAGCCATGAATGCCGACCATTAAAAAAGGGGCCTAAGCCCCTTTTTCAACTATTTTACAATTACTTTACTGGTTTGCCATTGGCATCCAATTCGATAATTTCATAATCAAGTTCTTTCAAGCCAGGTAAAATCGACTTCTTATCACCAACTACAACCACAATCATCTCATCACGATTTAAGTGTTTAGCCGCTAATTCATTTAGCTCTTCTAACTCAATATCAGCAAGAATATCATTTTGATCTTCGATGTAATCATCATCCAAATCATAGGTTAAGATTCGTGATAATAAGCCAAGTTTTTGCGAAGGAGTTTCATAACGACGTGCGTCACTTTGACCTAAAGAGTTTTTCATAAATTCTAACTCAGAACCCGTCATACCTGATGCTTGGTATTTGTCCATTTCTTTAAAAAACTCAATTAAAGATTTATCAGTAGCATCAGAACGAACACCAGCACTTGCTGTGTAAGCACCATGATCGCTAGTACCTCTGAACCCTGAACGGGCGCCATAGGTATAACCTTTATCTTCACGTAAATTAATATTGATCCGAGAGTTAAAAGCTCCACCTAAGTTATAGTTCATCAGACCAGAACGATAATATTCACCATCAGCATCATATGCCATTGCACGTTTACCGATACGAATTTCTGATTGAGCTGCACCCGGCTTATCCACCAAATAGATAGCCTTTTTTAAGGTTGGGAATGGCTTTAATGGAGCTTTTGCCACCTCACCACCTTGCCAAGCCGCAAAACGTTTTAATTTAGAAACCACTGAATCTTCAGACAAGTCAGATACTACAACTACATTGGATACTTGTGGTGAGTATTGTGTACTATAGAAGTTTTTAACGTCATCTAAAGTTATATTAGCAACAGAATCCAAAGTGCCACCTGTAGGCTCACCAAATGCGTTCTCACCATATAATAATTTAGCATACACATTTGAAGCTACTGAAGAAGCTTGTTTCTGTGAAAACTTAATACCTTCTATTGCCTGATCTTTAATACGCTTGAAATCTTTCTCATCAAACTTAGGCGTTAATAATTTTTCAGCAGCAATCCAAAGGGTTCTGTCTAAATTCTCTGTTAATGATGAAACTGTCATGGTGGTGTAGTTTTCACCAGCAGAAAAGCTAATAGAACTGCCTAACTTTTGCAGCATGTTACTCAAGTCTTCACTGGAATAACTGTCAGTAGCTTCATTCATCATTGATGCCGTCATCGAAGCTAAACCAACTTTAGCAAGCGGATCATTGCGGTGACCATTCTCAATTCTAAAACTAATTGCAGTAGTTGGCGTTTCGCTATTGTTGGCACCTAAAACTTCAATTCCATTGGCTAATTCAGTACTCCAAATAGAAGGTAAAGTAATCGATGGGTTTTCACCAGAACCAGGTTTTTGGCTGCGATCAAAATTATCTTTAGCAATACGCAAATTCAAGTCAGAAGAATCGTTTGATTCAGGAATCGTACGATCTTTAATTTTGAAGGTATCTTTTTTTGCAACTAACTCAGGTTTTCCGTTAGGCACAATGCTCATGACTACTGCAGATTTGTTCTTCAAATATTTATTATAAACACGCATAACATCTTCTTTAGTCACGTTTTGATAACGAGCTAATTCTTCAGCGATACGGTTTGGGTTAGCTTCAAAAGTTTGATTCGCTGCTAACTGGGAAACTTTTCCTGAAACGCTTTGTAAACCGTAAATCAATTGAGATTTCATACCTGCTTTAACACGGTCTAAATCATCTTGCTGTACACCACGTTGCTCAAACTCTTTAAAAGTATTGCGCATAATGTTTTCTAAATCTGCTAGAGATTGTCCTTTCGCAGGATTTGGAAGTGCATACAAAGTAAACTGACAAGCAAGCTCCTGACAAGGGTGACTAACGCCAGATTGAACTGTTAAGCCTTTCTTATCTAGATTTTTATAGAATAAAGAGGTACGGCCCTGACCAAGAATAGATGATAAAACATCTAGCGGAGCTTCATCTTCACTACGGCCATAAGTAGTTGGGAAAGACATATAAATCAATGGCAAAGAAACATTGTCTTCCATTGAAATATAACGATCTTTATCAAGAGTGACCGTTTGCGGGGCTGGGTCTTTAACTTCCGGACCTTTTGGGATAGAGCCGAAATATTTATTAACCATTGCCAATGCTTCAGTTTCATTGAACTTGCCGCCAATGGTTAAAGTCGCGTTATTCGGACCATACCAGCGTAGGAAGAATTTTTTCAAATCATTCAAATCGGCACGATTTAAGTCATCCATAAAGCCGATTACTGGCCATGAGTAAGGATGCCCTTCTGGATATAAAGCTTGTGCTACACGTTCACTCAAACGACCATAAGGACGATTATCAACGCGTTGACCACGTTCATTCTTAACCGTTTCGCGCTGAACTTCGAATTTTTCTTGAGTTACAGCATCTAACAAGAAGCCCATGCGGTCAGCCTCTAGCCACAACATTTTTTCTAATTGGTTTGAAGGAACAGTCTCAAAATAGTTGGTACGATCACTATTAGTTGTACCGTTTAAGGTACCACCTGCTTCTGTGATAATTTTAAAATGCTCTTCATCCGCAACATTTTCTGAACCTTGGAACATCATGTGCTCAAAGAAGTGAGCAAAACCAGATTTACCGATATCTTCGCGACCAGAACCCACATGATAAGTGACATCCACGTGCACTAATGGATCACTGTTATCTTCATGTAAAATAACGGTTAATCCATTATCTAAAACATACTTCTTATATGGAATCACTAAGTCGCCGTTAATTTTGGCAACTTCTTCTACTAGGTTTACCCCTTTTAGCTCACCTGTACCCATTTCTGCAACGGGTGCAGAGGAACAGGCGACCAAACCTGTCAATGCAGTTGCTACAGCAATCGCAGCTACTTTTGGCAACTTTAAGCTTTTCTTTTGTTTGCTCATGATTAGTCCTAAGTTAAAAATTTCGCACTTATTATACGTTTTTCAATCGTTAAAACAGTGCATAGTTTCAAGTTCAAAAATAAAAAAGCCACCAACAGGTGGCTCTAGTAAAATATAAAGTTTAGTTCTCTACTTTTTCTTTCAATGCTTGCAGCCCTTCTTCATATTTTGGTCCTAACATACCATCCATCATTAAACCAAAATAACGACCTAAGATGTTATTACCAAAATCAGCATCAAAACCCCAAGTCACTCGTGTTTGGGTATATGTCACTTCTTCAATAGTAAAGTCAGCGTATCCAGGATTTGGGTCATCGCCAAAAAATAACTCGGTTTTTACAAAAGCCGGATACTGGCTTTCAACAATCTCTTGCGCGCCTTTACCAACATTAGGATCTTCACTAGACCAAGACATTTTATTGCCTTTTCCAGCCTCTGGACCAGAATACTGGTAGTTGGCATTCGGATCTAATTTAAACCAAGGTGACCAAGTATTAAAATTTTGCATACTATTAATCTGGGTAAAAACCGCATCTCGATCACCGTCGATAACAATAGAACGCTCAACATGTACTTTCTGTGGCAAAAAGAACCCTACCACAGCTAAAACGATTAAAAGAGTCACTAAAATGATTAACAACCACTTTAAAAACTTCATACAACCCCCTAAAGTTGTTTACTTTCAATAACTTATTCTAAGACTTGATTAAAAACTTATCAAATAGTGACAATATTGGAATACCGAAAAAATCATGTTTAAAGGTTAAAAATTACATAAATAGTAACAAATAATCTTATTTATCAAGAAGTTAACTCTAATGCACGATTAATTATTTGTAACAAATTAACTCCAACAAAGCTTAGATACATTCATCAAATACTCTTCTAGTTCAAGGGATAGAAGTTTTGGATGCACATCAAAACCATAAAACTCACGTTGCTCAATCCATTTTTGTTCAAGAGACTGGTACTTTAAATTTGCCAATTCATTCAATGCCTTAATCTCACTACTTTTTTCTTCAGAGTTAAAATCTGGTTTCCAATTTTTATAATGTTTTTGAATATGCTCGTCATAATAGTTCTTAGCATTCTTTGCGAACATTAGACGAAAAGGTTCATCTGACTTATGAACAAAACTTAATAAGCGATTATAAGCAATTAGATCCGCCATCATCCTTCTAATTTTTCCGTCAGAATCTGGTTCAGTTCGAATCAACTGCCTAGTCGCTAAATCGCTATTCATTTGCAAACTCAAAAAAGCTCCCAGCTTGCCTCGAACTCCAGCACGAAATAAAAAATCACGGCCTATGGTTAACTTGATTAAATCAACTTTATGCGTTTCAATTTCTTCCTTAGAAGGGCTATTTCGGACAGCTTTGGGGCCATAAAAATCTTTGCCATAAATAGCTTTAACTGACATACCATCGCCTAAAAAGAATAGCGCTTCCCTGTCACCACCGTTCGCTAATGCTTTGATACTTATCATATCCATATTGGTGAAAACACTAGTATTTGCCGTATCTTCTTCGCTCATGAAAATTTCTGCAATAATGGCATTGAATGCTTCTTCTTGTATAGGGTGTTTTTCTCTGAATTCATTGCATGATGACTCTGTTACAACCGAAGGTGCATCATCTAAGCTAGATCCAGCTTGATGTTTCTTTTCCTTCAAACTCTCCTTTTTTGCTTCCTTTTGTGTCTCAACTTTTAATGTAGGATCAATTGCTGTAGAACCAAATCTATTATCTTGAATAACAGGCTGGCCTAAATAGAAGTAGACGATTAATAGTAACGCCACCACGGTGACAACAATAGCAACCTTAGATTTCATGCTATTGTTCCTTAATAGTCGGGCCAGCAAAGTTTATCTGCATATTTATAAAATTCTGCAAACTCTTCATTGTATTGTTCAGGATAAATTTCTTCTCCATTATAATTTCTCTCGTGTATCCACTTTTCCAAATATTTATTATAGAAATCGTCCGATAGAGCTTTGATCAACTCTTTTTCTTTTTGGACTTCCTCTGGCGCCATATCTTTAAAATGCGACTTAGCAAGCCAATCCATTTCGTTGATTATGCCTAATGAATGTAATTCAAGTAGAAATGGATCCTTCTTATAGATTTCAGAAATAAGCTTTGATATTGATGAATGCTGAGCAATTAGCTCTCTGATTTGTTCTTTATTATCATTTCCTAGCTTGGTCAACTTCCTAAGAATCATAATTTTAATATTTCTTAATTCCAACCATGCCATCGGCTTACCTTTTATAGCCGCTTGAAATATAAAGTTTTCGCCCTTTTTAACTAATTCAAGATCAAGTTTATGCTCCTTGATTTGCTGATTTGAAGGACGGTTTTCAAAAAAATCAGGCCTAAATATAGTAAAGCCAGACAGTCCTTTCCAAACCAAATTGGAACCATGATAAAACATTCCATTCGTGTCGTTAGAATGTGCCAATGAAATCAAATTTTCTTTTGGCATAGTGGAGTAAGGCCCAGAAGATGCGGCTTCTAAAGCAACGAGTTCCATTTCTTCTACAAATCTATCCCATTGATATTGGCACGAAGGACATAATTCCATAATTTCCACACACGTTTTTGCATGTGCAAATTTATTCGCTAGTTGAGGAGTTTGAATTTTAGTTATTATTTCAGATATGCCATTTTCTAATTGAGGGCTTTTAACTGAAGTTTCATTTACTAGAGGAGAAGGACTAGATAAGTCCCTTAATTTACCTGCTTGCCAAAGGTAAACGCATATTAAAGCTATTACGATGGTCAACGACAGTAAAGCCACTCCTTTCTTCACTCAAACAACTCCAAAGCTTTTTCTATCACCTCAATGCCCGCGCCTTTTTTATAGGCATTTTCGCTTAGATGCCTTCGCCATAATTTCCCTCTGGGTTGGGCATGAAACAAACCCAAAATATGCCGGGTCATGTGGCCTAAATATACATCTTTGTCTAATTGACTTTGTACATAGTTCATATAGTCATGTGCAACTTCTATTCGTGTTGGAAGGCCACTTGAACTATCACCATAAAAGCGCTTATCTGCATCAATAAGGTGATAAGGATTATGATAAGCTTCACGTCCCACCATAACGCCATCTAAATGCTGCATATGCACGTCAGCTTGATCTAAAGTAGTTACTCCGCCATTTACAATAATTTCCAAATGCGGGAAATCCTTTTTAACTTGATAAGCTGTTTCATATTTTAAAGGAGGAATTTCGCGGTTCTGCTTTGGACTTAAACCCGATAACCATGCTTTTCTAGCATGAATGATAAAAGTATCAACTCCGGATTTTTGCACGGTATCAATAAATTGATGAAGTAATTCATAAGAATCTAAATCATCAATACCAATTCGGCTTTTAACCGTTACGGGAATATCAATGACATTAGCCATAGCCGCCATACACTCAGCAACGAGTTCAGGCTCTGCCATAAGGCAAGCGCCGAAGCGACCATTTTGAACCCGGTCACTTGGGCAACCGACATTCAAATTAATCTCATCGTAGCCGTAGTCTTCACATATTTTCGCACACTCGGCTAAATCATTAGGATTACTACCTCCTAATTGAATAGCTACAGGGTGCTCTTCATCATTAAATTTTAGATGACCGTCTTGATCACCATGCAATATTGCACCAGTAGTGATCATTTCAGTATACAAGACCGCATGCTTAGTTATAGAGCGCATAAATCGTCTTTGATGTCGATCTGTCCAGTCGAGCATTGGCGCAATACAAATTTTACGATTAAGGTGTTTTTCTGAATTCAAAGGTAAGCCTTCAATGTTGTTATTCTTTTACTTCTAATTAGTTTCTAGTTTAGACCAGCCCTTTTGCTCAATCTCTTTATCATCTTCAAAATACTTTACTTGCTTGGTAATTCCTTTTTGTTCTAAATCATATTCAATCCATTTACCATGCAGCTTGCCATTTTGATAATGCTTTAAAATCCAAAGCTTCCCCTCAAGGAACATTTTTGCAGAGCCATGATACTGACCATCCTTGTAATTGGCCTCAAATAGTTTGTCGCCAGACTCATCATACTTTATATGCAACCCTTCTAACCTACCATTGCTATACAACTGTTTTGATTCCAGTCCACCTTGCTGAAAATAGACTGTTTCTTCACCTACTTTTATTCCTTTGAGAAAATTCGAACGACTCTTTACCGACTCCAGGCCAGCGTCAAAATAGACGACTTCAACTCCTGACTTAATACCTTTCTGGTAATGAGTTTTACGTAACAAGCGACCATCAGTTGAACTATAGATTTTAAAATTACCATCCAGCTGACTCCACTTATTGTAGCTTTTATGCTTTGCAATTTTGCCATCATCGAAATAGCTTTGATAAGAACCGCAAGGCTTTGATTCGCAGTAATCAATTAAATACTTTAAACGATTATTTTCAACTTGTTTAAAAGAGCCGTTAAAAAAACCATTCTTGAAAGTAGCTTGGATATAACCGTTTTTAAGCTGTATTTGATAAAAACCATTCAGTGCTTTTTGCTCGTTATCAAAATACTGTAATTGACCGGCTTCATTTTTACTGAGTTTCAAATCCTTTTGCCATAAGTATGCCGGCTCATCGGCAGCAATGGCTAAACTATTAATACTCATCAAGAGTAAAAACAACTGAATTCTCATAAGCTTAAGTAATTATCTAACATTGAGACATTTTACCTAAGTGTAGGACAAAAAAAAGCGGGCTAAGCCCGCTTTTGATAGAGATATAAACTTAATTAAAAGTTTCTTAATGCATTAATACGATCATCTAAAGGGGGATGCGACATAAATAAGTGGCCGAATTTCTCTTGGAATGACCCTGTTTTACCGTTTTTCAAACCAAATGCAGTAAAGGTTTCACCCATATCCGATGGCATATCGTATTCAGCTTTTAACTTTTCCAAGGCTGAAATCATAGCGCCTGTGCCGGCTAATTGAGCACCGGCTTCGTCTGCTCTAAATTCACGCTTGCGAGAAAACCACATCACTACAACGCTGGCTAATATAGAAAAGACCACTTGAGCAATCATGACCGAAACATAATAGCCAATGCCATAACCGCGCTCATTCTTTAACACCACTTTATCGACAATATGACCTACTACGCGTGCAAAGAACATAACAAACGTATTTACGATGCCTTGAATTAGAGCCAAAGTAATCATATCACCATTAGCCACGTGGCCAACTTCGTGCGCCAAGACTGCTCTAACTTCATTTCTATCCATTCGCTGCATTAATCCTTCACTAACCGCGACAAGCGCATTGTTTTTATTCCAGCCGGTAGCGAAAGCATTGGATTGCTGAGAAGGAAATATACCAAGTTCTGGCATACCAATTTTTGCATCATGAGCCAAGCTAGTCACAGTATCCAACAACCATTGTTCTCTTTCCGAGCGCGGATTATTGGGATCAATAATTTGCACTCCCATGCTTCGCTTTGCCATCCACTTAGAAATAAATAGCGAAACAAATGAACCAATCATGCCAAACAATCCGCAAAAAACTAACAAGCTCAGCAAGTTAAGATCAGAACCATTTTCTGACAGTATACGTTCCAATCCCATGGCATTCATAATGAACCCCGCAAGGATCAAAACTAGAAAGTTGGTGACTAAAAATAAACCGATGCGTAACATAATTTCTCCACGCAAATAAATTAAAATTTTATATGACCACTATATGGGGGCTTTGCTAATCGGTGCAAGTTAGCAAATCACAAGATCTGTAATATTTTATGTCAAAATTACATTTTAGATAGATGAATTAGATTAAGTATTTAAATATCAATAACTTAAACGCCCAATAAGCAACAAAAATTCCAACCGTTACCCAGAGCCCTATTCTAATATTCTTTCTATTGTTAGGCTCTTTGGACACGAGGCTTCCTTCTATAAAAGATGGTTTTTACCACGAGATAAATACCACTTAAACTAAATAGCACGCCCAATAATGCAGCAATAATCAATAAAGGATGGTTAAAATCATCCCGGTCTTGATAGTCCATAATGTGTAGCATCCAAAAGAAATCAAATAAACGCCAAGTATCATTCCGTCGAGCGACTACTTCACCACTATCAGGTGAGACATAAATTCTAGTATTTTCTTCATCATTAAACTGAAATTGCCATAATGGTAATGTCCTGCCGCGAATTTCTGTAGTTGACTCAGTAATCTTCTGCGATGAAACCAATTCACCGATTCCTGAGAAGTCCTTTAACGCAACAACTTTTAAAATATCTTCAGCAAAGGGGGATAACTTTTGCCCACTAGCGGCATCAAAAATATCCACCTTATTTTCCCCTTTCACCCGCCATACTAATCGCTCTTGCCATTGGCCAAGTTCAATACTCAAAGGAGAGTAACCCAACCCATCTATCAGTTGGTCACTATTGAATGCAACTTTCTCAGTAATCACAATTGTTTCTGGTTTTGCGATATTGTCTTCACCACGTACTTGATGAATATCGAAAAAGCTCATAACAAATCCACCAGCGAGCCAAAGCACCACTTGTAAGCCAATTAATAACCCTAACCAACGATGAAATTTTCTAAAGAAACGATGAATTTTCATAAATTTTTATTGTGAGATGCTAACGATGATTTTTCGATGGTTAGGAGCATGTCTATGCTCCCAAAGGTATATACCTTGCCAAGTGCCTAATGCTAACTTTCCATCAAGAATCGGTATAGTTAAATTTGTTGCAGTTAAAATAGACTTTATATGTGCAGGCATATCATCCGCACCTTCAAATATATGAGTATAGAGCGGATCATTCTCAGGAACTTGGCGATTCATCCAAGCTTCTAAATCACGCTTGGCGCTTGGGTCCGCATTTTCTTGAATGATTAAGCTGCAAGATGTGTGCTGAATGAATAGATTGCAGAGACCATTTTTTACCGGTGATTGAGAAACTACTGATTTTACTTTTTGAGTCAATTCATAAAGTCCTTGACCACTTGTTTGTAAATCAATTTTCTCGTGCTCAGTCATGAATATACTCGAACTTTACTCGTCGCGTGACACCACAGCATAAAGTATAAGGAATCGTATCGGCAAAAGGCGCCACCTTTTCCATCGGTAATTCTTTACCCCAAAGCACGACTCCATCGCCAACATTATCTTTAGAATCAATACCTAAATCCACAGCTAACATATCCATAGACACCCGGCCTACTAGAGGCACCTCTCGACCGTTAACCCAAACAGGGGTGCCATTTTTTGCATGACGAGGATAGCCGTCGCCATAGCCAATAGCTACTAATCCAATATTAGTTTCTTGTTCGGCATACCAGTTACGGCCATAGCCTACTGACTCACCTTTATTAATAGGCTTTATCGCCATTAATTGTGATTCCAAAGACATCACCGGCTGTAACTGGTAATCGCTGCCAGTAGAATATGGCATTGGCGAAGCACCGTAGATCAATAAGCCGGGGCGCACCCAATCCCAGTGGGCCTGTTCATGAGCTAAAATTCCTGCAGAGTTAGCCATGGATCTTTGTCCATCCAACCCCCTTGTTGCATTAAGGAATAAATCTATTTGCTCTTCGGAAAAATTTTGGTCTGAATCTGCACTGGAGAAATGCGACATCAGTTTAACCGGCTGCTCTATTATGGTTAATTGTTTTAATTCTTGGTGTGCCGCTTCAACCGTATCCAATGCAAAACCTAAACGAAACATCCCCGAGTCACACTTCATCCATGTTTTAATAGGTTGTTCATTAACCGGCGCTTGCTGATACTTTTTTAGAATTTCAATTTGATTGAAGTGATGAAGCACCAGTTGTAATCGGTTTTCTTGAATAACAGGCAGCTCTTCTAGCTCAAAAAAACCTTCCAGCAAAAGAATATCTTGCTGAATATTTGCCGCGCGTAGCGATAAGGCTTCTTCTAATGTTGCTACCGCAAACATATCTGCATCGGTTAATGCTGAAGCAACTTCAACCAACCCATGACCATAAGCGTTTGCTTTCACCACTGCCATTATTTTGCTGTCTTTAGCAATGGATTTTATCGTATGAAAATTATGTTTTAGCGCGGATAGATCAATGACCGCTTTGGTAGAGCGCATGCTAATTCCTTTTAATAGCCCATGGCTTCATAATCTTGATGAGCCAAGTTATCAAAACGACACACTTCACCACGGAAAGTCAGGTCGACTTTACCGATAGGACCATTTCGCTGCTTACCAATAATAATTTCAGCGCGCCCTTTATTATCTTCAGAATCTTTGTTGTAAACTTCATCCCGGTAGATAAACATAATAACATCTGCATCCTGCTCAATCGCTCCTGACTCACGTAAGTCAGCCATTACTGGGCGACGGTCACTACGATTTTCTAACGAACGGTTAAGCTGAGATAAAGCTATTACGGGACAATTCAATTCTTTTGCTAAGGCTTTTAGCGAGCGAGAAATCTCACTCACTTCTTGAGTACGGTTATCACCATAACCAGGCACTTGCATTAGTTGCAAATAATCCACCATGATTAACGCCATACCACCCTGTTCTCGATAAACACGACGAGCACGAGAGCGCATTTCGGCGGGCGAAATGCCCGCAGAATCATCAATGAATAATTTAGTATGGTTTTTAAGCTGCAACATACCACTATTAAATTTATCCCAATCCGCCTGTTCTTTTATCTGGCCGGAACGAATTTTATTTTGCTCAATACCGCCTAATGATGATATTGACCTCATTATGATTGATTCACTTGGCATCTCTAAGCTGAAAACCAAAACCGGCAATTCACTATTTAAAGCGGCGTGTTCAACCAAATTCATAGCAAAAGTTGTTTTACCCATAGAAGGACGGGCTGCCACAATCACTAAGTCAGCGGGTTGCAGGCCTGAAGTCATTCCATCTAAATCGCTAAAGCCCGTTGATATACCGGTAATGCCACCTTTAGTTTTTTGGATTTCTTCTATGCGGTGGATAGTCGACTTTAATATCTCTTCAACTCCAGTCGGGCCTTCATTATCCGTTTCGCGTGATTCAGCTATGGCAAACACTTTCTTTTCAGCGTAATCCAACAATTCTGATAAAGAACGTCCTTCTGGATTAAAACTAGCATCCGCAATTTCATTAGTCGCAGATATCAACTGACGAGTCACGGCTTTTTCACGAACAATTTCAGCGTAAGCTCGAATATTGGCTATACTGGGAGTGTTCTGAGCTAATTCGCCTAAAAAGGCCAACCCAATATCTGATTCACCTTGTTTCTCAATAAATTCAGAAACGGTAATAACATCCATCGGTTGACCAACATTCGCCAAGGATTCTAATGCTTTATATACTTCTCGATGATTTTTAACATAAAAATCTGTCCCTAAAAGAACCTCTGAAACCATTTCCCACATTTCATTATCCAGCATTACGCCGCCTAAGACTGACTGCTCAGCTTCAATAGAATGAGGAGGAACTTTTAAGTCTTTGATTTTATTATCGGTTTGTTGAGCTGATAGCATTTTTAGAATCTTTAGTTTTAATATTTTTGGGTTTAATTATTGGTCATCTTAAGCGAGACAACTAAGACAGTTATTTTCACACTCAAAATCATATATGGCAAGCCAACAAGTCTGTGCATATGCCTGTGGATAAATAAGGATAACCCACTAAACGCCTTCATAATTCAGCTTATAATTATCCTTTTTGTGGTATAAGTATATCAACAATAATATATATCTTCACAATGACTCTTTCTAGCGCAGCTAGTCACATAATCTTGTTCGATGGTGAGTGCAAACTTTGCTCAGCATGGGTTCCTTTTGTGATTAAAAGAGATCCCAATGCCAAGTTTAAATTTTGTTCCGTCCAATCTCCTAAGGGGCAATTGCTGCTTAATGCAATTGGCTTACCCACGGATAGTTACGAAACTATGGTATTAATAGTTAATCAACAACCTTTCTTCAAATCAGAAGCTTTTTTCAAGATTACCAAAGAATTAAGTTACCCATGGCCATTGATTAATGCATTCCGTTTATTCCCTTTAAAATTAAGAGACTGGGGCTATGATCGTATCGCTTTAAATCGTTATCGATTATTTGGGCGGAATAATTACTGCATCATACCCACCTCAGATATTAGGGAGCGCTTTTTATAATGAAGCCATCAACTGCCGAAAAATGGCTTAAATGCTTGGCTGTTGTACATATAGTGGGGGGATTATTGCTCCCTATGTTAGCACTTACTTCATTAATAGAGCCTTATTTAGCTAGTCTTGAGAACAAGTTCTCAAGCTCTAATAGTGACTCGCTCCGCTTTATGCTGGGTGTATTTGGCCCTACGGTGGCTAGTTGGGGATTACTTTTTTACTTTGCAGTACACAAAGCCTTTATATCTAAAACTCACAAAGAATGGCAACTCTTGATTATGGCCTTGCTTATTTGGGCACTACTTGATTCTATCTACTCACTCTATTTCGGCATCACTATCCACATTCTAATTAATGGTATTACCTTATTGTTGTTTCTCTTCCCATTACTGATAGTTAGAAAGCAATTCAAATAAATCATTGAGCAACAAGCCTTAAGTCGTTGTTTTAAATGCAATTTATACTAAATTTACAAAACCCTCTTCGAACCGCTAAAAACTGTTAAGCAAATCTTACACAAAATCCGTGTGTAAAAAATATTAACAGTTTAAAACGGAACTGTATCTCAAAACTCCACCGCATCACTGTTCATTTTTTGAACTGATAGACACTTTATTGATTAAAAAATGGTCAGACCTGATTTTTAGTGTTAAAAATGCCGACACTTTCAACCCAAACACCAAATTAAAGAGTCCCCGATACATGAAGAGTCCAAAATTATTACCATTTTTAATTGCATCTACTTTTACCCTTAGTGGCTTTGCTGCTCATGGTGAACCAGGTAAAGCAAAACACTTCGGTGCTAAAGCTCCCTTCAAAATGGACGAACTACCCAACGGAAAATTAAAGAATCAATTGAAAGGTCTTAACAAGGCCAGTCAAAAGAAAGCCATGCAATGGCTGCATAAGTTCACATTCCCTGCTAATGACGTCGCACAATTGAACGTCGATAAATTTGGTAACGTTTTCTATAACGAACCAGCAGAGCCACAATCGATTAGTCAAACCGAGTTAGTATCAAACCCTAGCCAAGTTGGTATTAGCAGTGTTGATGCGTTCAAACTGCACAGCAAGCCAGGCGCTGCGAATACGGTTTATCTAAACTTCAAAGGCGAAGCTATCGTCGACACGGTTTGGAATGACTCTTTCGGTAGCGATCGTTATGACGCTACAGCGTTTGATTTAGACGGCAACCCAACTAGCTATTCTGACTCTGAACGTGCAGCGATCGCAGAAGTTTGGCACCGCGTTGCTGAAGATATGGCGCCATTCGACATTAACGTAACTACGGAGCGTCCAGCTAGTTTCGGCCCTAACGTAGGTCACGTATTAATTACCGGTAAAAATGATGCTAACGGCCAAGCTATGCCAGGCGGAACTGGCGGTGGTTACGCTTATGTCGGTGTTTGGGGTATTCCTAACTACGAATGGTATCAACCAGCATTGGTTTATTATCAAAACCTTTCTGCCCCTAGCAGCTATGCTGAGGCAGCAACTCACGAATTTGGTCATCACATGGGGTTATCACACCATGGTACTAGCACCAAGTCTTACTACTATGGTCACGGCTCAGGCTTAAGCTCTTGGGCTCCAATCATGGGTGTTGGTTATAACCGTAACGTTACTCAATGGAGTAATGGTAATTACGCGGACTCCAACAACGCCGAACAAGACGATTTAGCCGTAATCTCGGAAAAATTGTCTTACAGTAGCGACGACCATCCGGACTCTTTGGTCGGCGCTACGCCTTTATTAGTGGACGGCTATGGCCACGTGGCTAGCAGCAATCCAGAAATAGATCCTGATAACCAACGTTCTGAGAACAAAGGTATCATCAGCACCAGTACTGACAAGGATGTTTTCTTTTTCGACACCAGCTCAGGCGATATTAATATTACCATTAATCCAGCTTGGGATGCTTATACTCGCGATGCAAAACGCGGCGTAAACTTAGATATCAAAGCCACTATTACTGATGGCTATGGTATGGAAATAACGTCTGACGATTTGTCCGATACCAATGCAACTCTTACTGCACAAGTAGCTCCAGGGCGCTATTACTTAAGCATTAATGGTGTTGGCAACAATATAACGCCTTATAATGATTATGGCAGCATGGGACAGTACTTCATCTCAGGCTCGGTAGAATCTAATGGCTCAGTAGCCGACACAACCGCGCCAACGCCAAACACTATGGATTGGGCAATGCTTCCAAATGCTGTAAGTAGCCACGCTATCGAGATGGAAGCGATTGTTGCTACGGATGACTCAGGTCGAGTTGAATATCAGTTTGTTTGCACCTCTGGTGGCAATAACTGTACAACTAGCCAATGGCAATCGGGAACTTATTTCAAAGCTACAGGCTTAGACGCAGATACTAATTACAGCTTCCAAGTAAAAGCTCGTGATAATTCAGGAAATGAAACCAACTTATCGTTTACTGCTACGGGCCGCACTATGCCAGAAGCTAACTCAGCACCACTTGCCCTAGCTGATAGCACTGAAGTTTTAATAGGCGGTTCAAAAGTGATTAACGTCCTAGCTAATGATACCGATTTAGACGGTGACAACTTAACACTTGTATCAGTAACCAATGGTTCAAAAGGCTCTGTTTTGATAAACCCTGATAACACAGTGACTTACCAAACTAACGGTAATAAGCGAGGCGGCGATTCATTCTCTTACACAGTATCTGACGGTAAAGTATCTATTTCGGCAAACGTGAACATAACACTCGTACGCTCACTTTCAAGCGGTGGCTCTGATGGTAGCGACTCAGACAGTGGTTCTGGTGGCGGTGGTAAATGTCACCCTAAAAGAGGTTGTTAAAATACAACAATTGATAAAAAGCCGACCTTGCGTCGGCTTTTTTATTGCTAAGCTTGATACAAGCCATAGTTCCAACTATGTTACATTTGTATCAAGCTTTTGAATAATATTTAGCAAACTCAATGCGTATAGAGCGACGTCCAAAAAATATTTTATTCATACTTTTCTCACGCTTTTATTTGTTGCCCAATATATTCTTTTTCATATAAACCAACTAGATATACCAAAACATGAATGGCCTTTCTTAGTCGATTTACTGATTACTTTTTACTAAATAATTTGACCATTAAAAAAGGCGCCAATTGGCGCCTTTTAAACTCTTAACTCAGTAAGAATTATTCGTCTTCTGCAACAACGTTAACTTTAACCGTTGCGTCAACATCAGTGTGAAGGTTCACAACGATATCGAACTCACCAGTTGTGCGGATAGCACCTTCTGGCATACGAACTTCTTTCTTCGCTAATTCAACACCAGCTTCAGTAGCTGCCGCTGCGATATCTGTTGTACCAACAGAACCGAACAATTTACCTTCATCACCAGCGTTAGCAGGGATAGTAACGGTTAATGCAGCTAACTTCTCAGCACGAGCTTGAGCAGCAGCTAGTTCGTCAGCAGCTTTCGCTTCTAACTCAGCGCGACGCTCTTCAAAGTGTTTAACGTTTGCTTCAGTAGCAGGTACCGCTTTACCTTGTGGGATTAGGAAGTTACGACCATAGCCTGCAGCTACAGAAACTTGCTCACCCAAATCACCAAGGTTGCGGATTTTTTCAAGTAGAATGACGTTCATTATCAATTTCCTCTTAAAAAAGCCGCTTATTCGTGGCTATCAGTGTAAGGTAATAAAGCGATGTAACGAGCGCGTTTAACAGCAGACGCCAATTGACGTTGATATTTTGCGCTAGTACCTGTGATACGGCTAGGAACGATTTTACCGGTTTCAGTAATGTAGTTCTTTAAAGTTGCTGTATCTTTGTAATCGATCTCAGTTACGCCATCTGCAGTGAAACGGCAGAATTTACGACGACGATTAAAACGAGCCATGATAATTCTCCTATTACTCAGCCGCAGCTTCGGTTGATTCTTCGGTAGCTTCAGCTTTTGCCGCAGGCTTCTCTTCAGAACGCGCTGGGCGAGAAGGTTTCTCTTCTTCTTTTGCTTTAGCCATTGGTGATGCTTCAGTTACTGCGTCTTTACGACGAACAACCATGTTACGTAGAACTGCGTCGTTGTAACGGAAGGCATCTTCTAATTCTTCGATAACGTCACCAGTAGTCTCAACGTTCATTAAAACGTAGTGAGCTTTGTGAAGTTTCAAGATTGGGTATGCTAATTGACGACGACCCCAGTCTTCTAAACGGTGAACAGTACCGCTAGCGTCTGTAATCATCTTTGTGTAACGCTCGATCATGCCTGGCACTTGATCAGATTGATCAGGATGCACCAAGAATACGATTTCGTAGTGTCTCATTTAAAGTCTCCTTTCGGTATCCAGCCCTTCATGATCTATTATTAAGCTATTGATTAATAAGGAAAATCATAAACAGCAAGGAGTAAACCTAATTGTAAAAAACTTAGCCGAATATGGGCTAAGGGCGCGTATTTTAAGGGTTTGCGCCTCTTTGATCAAGCTTATTTTTTATATACATAGACCGTTGCTGAATGGACTCCGTTGTCTTCATGTAGCTCCATATTTGTACTAAACTCGCGTAAATGATTACTAGCACTTAGCGCCATTGTGGTATTAATACCTACCATAACAGAACCGTTTTGTATTTGTTTATAGGGAGTCATCTTGATTTTGCAAATGCTAGTCTTACACTCTATTTGATTGAGTTCGTAAGCACTGGGATTACCAAATTCATTTAAAGCATTTCGCAGTGAGTCTTGGG
Organism: uncultured Kangiella sp.; assembly: GCA_947503435.1. GTDB lineage: Bacteria > Pseudomonadota > Gammaproteobacteria > Enterobacterales > Kangiellaceae > Kangiella. Next base: position 144,735 of record CANNDL010000003.1, read on the forward strand.
TTTGATAGGCCCAAGTTTCATCTACCGATTCTTGTTGATAAAGATTACGAATAGCCTCTTTTTCCTTTTGAATTTTTGCTAAAGTTTCTTCACTTATTTTAGACTGTTCGTCATCTGCTAACTCTTTTATATCTTTATCAACAGCTTTATTCAGTTTTGCTAACTCTTCTCTATCTTTAATTAGGTCCAACTCAGCCTGAAGTCTAGCAATTTCATCTTCAGCTTCTAACAACTTATCTTTACTGAGTTTTAGATCACTTTCTAGTGTCGCATCCTTTAAGGTTATGGTTTCAGTTTCTTTCACAATCACTTTATCTGGCAAGATGTTTTCAAGCACAACTTCTGAAGGCTTTAAGTATTGAAAAATATTTCCAGTAATAGAGAGCATTAGTAAACCCATCAGAAATTTATTCATTTCTTTCCTCTTGTTTTTATCAAGTAACAATGAGCTTTATACTCTAATTAGAGTTTTTCTTTGTAACATATATATGCACACCTTCATCTACATCCTTCAAATGTTCAGCACCTGACATTTCTAAATCGAGATTTGGTTGCATTACTAAAGCCATTGTTGCATTCATAATTGCCATATTTTTAGCAGCCTGTCCTTCTTTATAGGGGTTTAATTTAAGTCTACACACAGTAGTTTTACAAGATAGCTCATCAAAACTATATGAATCCGAATCGCCTAAATCATTCAAAGCTTTACGAATATCATCTTGAGCTTGATACGCCCATGAACCGTCCACTGATTCTTTAGAATAGAGTTCCATAATAGCTTTACGTTTTTCTTCATGTCGTTGCATTTGTTCATCAGTTAACTTTACAACACCTGAAGCAAGGTTTTCTTCTGTATCTTTTTGAATATCACCATTTAGCTTATTTAAAGCTAACCTCTCTTCATGAAGCTCAACCTCTGTTTGCAATCTTAATATTTCTGTTTCAGCTTCTGATAGTTTGTTTGCCATCGATTGTAACTGGTCTTTCAGTGCAAAATTTTCCACAGTGATGGTTTTTGTCTCGGTTACCACCACCTTCTCTGGTTCTAATTTTTCTGCCACAATTTCCTTAGGCTTTAAAATCAAAAAGGCATTTCCAGCAACTGATAAGGTTAAAAAACCAATTAATAGTTTATTCATTATTTTATCCTTAAGTTATTATTATTGAGACTGCCAAAAATAAACAATGACATCACCGGTATTTTCATCCAATACATACTTTGTTCCAAAATTTGGCAAATTTTCATGCATGCCAGGTCTAAAACCTGCAGTGGCTTCTCTAGCTAAATACAGATTATTCGTGCCATCAGCACTCAGAGGTGTTATTCGCATTCTGCAAGTTGTTGATTTACATTCAACATCGCTAAAATTATAGTTTTCAACATCTGCGTTAATATTAACCACATCAAAAAAGGCTGACTCGACTTTCCTTGACCAAATAGGATCGATTTGTTCGCTGTGGAATGCTTCAAACCCTTTAACCGAGTCCTTTGAAATTTTTTCTAGCATTTCAGTTTCCAAGAATTTGTTCAACATTTCTTGGCTGATGTCTTCATTCAACGAATATTCCGACTTAAATTCTAACATCTTCTTTAAATTTCTTATCTCTAAAGTCGCAGCTAGATATTTATCCTTATATTTATCACTTTCAATAAATTTTTCTTCCTTTACTATTACAGTTTCAGGTTCAGATTTCTGAACCACAACATCTTTCGGCTTTAAAATTAGATAGGTATTTCCAGCAATAGATAGCGTTAATAAGCCTATTAATAGCTTATTCATTCCCTTCTCCTTTATATAGTTATATTTATTTGCTATTAAATCTTTTTATTAGTTCCATTTCTTTGTCTTACTATTTCAAACAAAGTAACTCCTGTTGCTACTGAAACATTAAGGCTAGAAACCTCGCCAGCCATTGGAATTTTGATTAAATGATCGCAGGTTTCTTTGGTGAGTCTGCGCATACCATCACCTTCAGCACCCATTACCACACCAATTGGGCCAGTTAAGTTTGATTGGTAAATATCATGCTCTGCTTCCCCAGCGGCACCATAAATCCATATGCCTCTTTCTTGAAGTTGTTTCATGGTGCGAGCAAGGTTAGTCACCATAATAAAAGGAATGGCTTCCGCTGCACCGCAGGCAACTTTTCTTACTACGTCTGTAATACCGGTAGCATTGTCTTTTGGTGCTATTACCATATTCACACCAGCTGCATCCGCACTTCTTAAACATGCACCTAAGTTATGTGGATCGGTCACCCCATCAAGAATTAAGATAAAGGGGGTGCCACTAACAGTATCTAAAAGCTCAGGGATATGCTTTTCATGATAGCTAGTTCTCTTTAACTCGCCACACTCAGCAATTACGCCTTGATGCCGTTGCTCAGTGAGCTCATCCAAGTCTTCACGACTTTTTTGTACTACCTTTATCTGGTTCGATTGTGCTAGCTTTATGAGTTTATGCAAACGCTGATCGCGGCGATTGGATTGCACTAAAATACGGTTGATCGCTTCACTATTTCTTTTTATTAAAACTTCTACTGCATGAATTCCGAAGACAATTTCAGACATTTATTTCCACTCTTAGCTGTTAACTGTTAACGTCAATTTATTTGCGTTTGCCGCTTTTTCCACGTTTAGGTTTGGTATTCTTGCCATAGCTCTTTTTAGGGCCCTTAGTACTTTTCCCTTTATTTTTTGCGCTTTTACTAAAAGAGCTGCCTTTGCGCTCATCTTTAGAAACAGAGCCTGAGCGCTTAGCCTTAGAATAGAGCTTTCTTCGTTCAGAACCTTTAACTTCTTCGCGTTTTACTGACTCACGCTTTACCAAATCAAAATCAATCTTTTTGTCTTCTAGATCAACTCTGCTAACTTTTATCAAGCAACGATCGCCAACTCTAAAGCTTTGCCGACTACGCTCGCCTATCAAACGCATTTTAGCGGCATCAAAGTGATAATAATCGCCATCTAAAGCACTAATATGAATTAATCCATCGACGTGTAATTCATCAAGCTGTACAAATAAACCAAAACTAGTAACCGTTGAAACCGTTCCCCAGTACTCTTCGCCAACTCTAGTCAACATGTATTCGCATTTCAACCAGTCCACAACTTCACGGGTCGCTTTATCTGCTCGTCGTTCCGTCATAGAAGAGTGTTCGCTTAACTGAACCAACTCAGCGTCTGTATAGGCTTGCCCTGATTCAGAACCTGTTAATTGCTCTTTTTTCGCCAAAATACTCTTAATAATACGGTGGACTAATAAGTCAGGATAGCGTCGGATTGGAGAAGTAAAGTGAGTATAAGATTCAAATGCTAAGCCAAAATGACCTTCATTCTCAGGACTGTATACGGCTTGCATCATTGAACGTAGCATCATGGATTGAATTAATTCCGAATCCGGACGCTCTATAATTGATTTGTGCAACTCGCGATAATGTTTTGGTTCAGGATTCTGACCACCGAATAAAATTAATCCCAGTTCACCTAAAAAAGCTCTAAACTTTTCCAATCGCTCTTCCGAGGGCCCTTCATGAATCCGGTAAACCCCTGGGACTTTATTCTTTAAAATAAACTCAGCGGCAGCCACATTGGCACAAATCATACATTCTTCAATAATCTTATGGGCATCGTTACGCACTAAACCCACAATTTTGTCTATCTTGCGATCTTCCGTAAAGATGATTTGTGTTTCGGTAGTTTCAAATTCGATCGAGCCGCGCTCATGCTTTAGTTTTAATCGCACCTTAAAAAGGTCGTATAAACATTCTAAATCTTTGACCAGTGGTTGATATTCTTTTCGTAACTCTTGATGACCCTCTTCTTCATCGTTGAGTATTGTCCAGACTTTAGTATAGGTAAATCGTGCATGAGAATGCATTACTGCTGGATAGAATTTAGAGTCAATTACTTTTCCATTAGCATCTAGTTCCATTTCAGAAACCATACAGAGTCTATCAACTTGAGGATTCAGAGAACAAAGGCCATTGGATAATAATTCTGGCAACATCGGGACTACAAAATTCGGGAAATAAACCGAGTTACCGCGCTTAATCGCTTCGGCATCTAATGCAGTTTCCGGTTGAACATAATGACTTACATCAGCAATCGCAACCCATAGTCGCCAACCGCCATTTGCTTCTTTGCGGCAATATACCGCATCATCGAAATCACGCGCGTCTTCGCCGTCAATCGTTACTAAAGGTAAATCGCGCAAATCTACGCGCTGATTTTTTTCAAACTTCCAGTCTGATTCCGTAATTTCCACAGGAAGCTCGGTAACCTGTCGATTCACTTCTTCTGGCCATTCATGTGGAATACCATGGCTACGAATGGCGATCTCTATCTCCATTCCAGCTGATAAATAATCTCCTAGCACCTCCGTGATTTCACCCCGAGCGTGGCGATTTTTGCTGGGTCGTTGCACGATGGCAGCAACCACTACTTGTCCCGCTTTAGCTTTTAATCCAGAGCTTAGATCAACAATCAAGTCATGCTGAATTCGTGAATCTTCTGAAGAAACAAAGAATAGTCCATTTTCCTCATACAAACGACCAACCACATGGGTCGTAGAGCCATCAAGGATTTCAACAATGTCGCCTTCGGTTTTTCCTTTACGATTAACTTTTTTGATCCGTGCTAATACTTTATCGCCATGAAAAACATTGTGCATTTCTCTAGGAGACAAATACCAATCTTCACCGCCTTGCTCTAGAGACAAATATCCATAGCCATCGCGATGAGCTAGAACGGTACCACGCACTAAATCCGTAGCATCGACTAAGCAATAATCACCTTTTCGATTACAAATCAATTGGCCGTCGCGTTCCATGGCATTCAAGCGCTTATGAAAAGCTCGTTTATCATCGGGGTCAGTAATTTTTAATCGCTCTGCTAACTCATCAAACGATAAAGGCTCGCCTGACTTATCTAGCGTTTGAAGTATAAATTGACGGCTAGCAATAGGATTTTGATAGCGCTGGGCTTCTAAATTCGCTTGTGGATCTTGATTAGTTTTTTTCTTGGACAAATCGTATTATTTAAAAAGTAGTTTTACCCATTGTATAGGCTAGAGTCACAATATGCGATAACTAGTTAATTAACCTGGTTTTCTAAATAATTTGAACTGCAACGGCCACATACACTTTTTCATATGCCCAGTATCACACCAAGCAAACTCCAATGGCTGTAATATTTGATTAACTGGATCAACGCCTTCCATGCTTTTGTACTTTTGCACTGCAGACCAAGTACGTAAGTAATCCGCAAATTGTTGATAAGACCAAGTGATTTCCATCTGCATTTTAGGCGGTACTAACAATTGATGAGGGAATTCAAAATTTTCATACCCGCTATCAATCCAGTGACGGCGCTTGGACCAATAATCGCCAAGAATATCGTCATATAAAAGCTTAATGCTCTTATCCACTTCAGGATTAATATGCACCAAGGAATAACACCAAGCAGCAAATACACCACCAGGTTTTAATACCCTATCAACTTCTTGCATAAAAGAGTCAAAGTCAAACCAATGCAATGCTTGAGCGACTGTCACTAAATCGACACTTTCATCATTCAAGTTAGATTTATCTGCAACTTCAACTCGATAAATAATATTAGGGGCTTTCTTAGCATGGGCAATTTGTTCGATACTTTCATCGGTGGCAATTACTTTATCAAACTGCTTAGCTAATTGAGAGGCTGCCTGTCCCGTTCCCGTACCCACATCCCACGCAACTTGGTGGTTATCACAAACCATAGATAAATACTGAAAGATCTCTGAAGGATATTCAGGTCGATTACGTTGATATTGTTGCGCGATATCGGAAAAGTAGTTCTTATCGTCCATGTATCAATTCCTTTGACGCCATACTGACTGTTTCATAATCAATACAATACGCTCAATTTTACATAAAATCAAAAATGACAAGAAGCAAGTTCAATTCATCAATTATTATTGTAATTCTATTTATTTAGATGAAAAGTAATTAAATCTTGGTACTGTATTACCATTGATTTCAACATGTTCACCGAACATATCCAATGGTCGGATCCAAATCCCATAATCTCCATAAAGTGCTTTATAGACTACAAATAACTCTCCAGTCTCTGAGTGAGTGGCAACATCCAGCACTTCGTATTTTTGCCCTTTAAAGTGTTGGTAAATGCCTTTTTTAACCGTTTTAATCATTAGTATATTCTTGGTAAATATCAGGGAAATATCGCTCCATCATAATGCTAGGATTATTAAGCTCTGTAAAACCATATTTTTCATATAGCCATTTCGCAGTTGATGTTACTAAAGTAAAGCGACGTATATTTTGTAGATCTGGGTGAGCATCAATCGCTTGCATCAAATAATGACTTAAACCCTTGCCTTGCTCTTCTGGAAGAACGAATACGTCAACCAGGTTGGCAAAAGTTGCTTTGTCGCTAATTACTCGCGCATAGCCGACCATTTGATCGCTTTTATAGAGGCCAAAGTTAATCGAGTTATTAATCGATTTCTGAACCAATGGTTTCGATATCCCATTTGACCAAGTTGATTCTATATCAAGAAATTGATGGATACGGTTCGTATCCAATTTCTGAATATCAGTATCTACCCAATAATCGTTAAATTGCCATTGCATAATTCACCTTTAAAAAACCATAAAAAAAGCGACCTGTTGGTCGCTTTAATTTATCTGAATCCAATTTAATATCAAGCTTCAAATGGATGACGCTTAATAATAGTTTCAACACGATCTGGCCCGGTTGAGACGATATCTACTGGTACACCAACAATTTCTTCCACCTTAGCAATAAAATCCAAAGCATTTTGCGGCAAATCTGCTAACGATTGAGCACCGAAAGTAGTTTCTGACCAACCTGGCATTTCTAAATAAACAGGCTCTAAGCTTTCGTAGTCTTCGGCACCACATGGTGTATTGTTCATTTCGCCTTTTTTAGAGCAGTTATATTTAACAGCAATTTTTACCGTCTCTAAACCGTCTAAAACGTCTAATTTTGTTAAACAAAGACCTGAAACGCTATTGATATCTACTGCGCGTTTAAGCGCCACAGCATCTAACCAACCACAGCGGCGCGGACGTCCAGTAGTTGCACCGAACTCATGACCAATTTTTGCTAATCGTGCGCCAGTTTCATCAAATAGTTCTGTTGGGAATGGCCCGCCACCCACGCGCGTAGTATAAGCCTTAGTAATACCCAGAACATAATCAATATGACGAGGGCCAACACCAGAGCCTGTTGCAACGCCGCCAGCTGTTGTGTTTGAAGAGGTTACGAACGGATAAGTACCGTGATCAATATCTAGCAAAGTACCTTGCGCACCTTCAAACATCAGTTTGTCACCTGCACGACGCATATCGGCTAATGTAGCAGGTACATCATCAAGCATAGGCTCTAGCATCACTGCGAATTCTTTACACAAAGCCAATGTCGCATCGTAATCTACTGCTTCAGCGCCATAGAATTCTGTTAGCGCAAAGTTATGTAACTTCATAACTTCTGATAATTTTTCTTCTAAACGCTTCTGGTCAAATAAATCTTCAACTCGCAATCCACGACGAGAAACCTTGTCTTCATAGGCTGGACCAATACCACGGCCCGTAGTACCAATTTTCTTCTCTGGATCTCGGGCGGCTTCGCGCGCGTTATCCAAAGCAATATGATAAGGAAGAATCAATGGGCAAGCTGGACTGATGCGCAACTTATCTTTAACTGGAACGCCGCGCTCTTCCAACATGTCCATTTCTTTTTTCAGCGCATCAGGAGCTAACACCACACCATTACCGATGTAGCACATAACGCCATCATTTAAGATACCTGATGGTATAAGATGGAGGACGGTTTTTTCGCCTTCGATCACTAGGGTGTGACCGGCGTTGTGTCCGCCTTGATAGCGAACAACCGCTTTTGCTTGCTCAGTTAAAAGGTCTACGATCTTACCTTTACCTTCGTCACCCCATTGGGTGCCTAAAACCACAACACTTTGTGCCATTGCTTCAACTCAAATTTGGTTAATCTGTTTCGCATTTCTGCGACAAGAAACCGCGCATTTTACCGCCAATCCCAATGAAAATCCTTACTTTTTTCGATTTTAGACCAAATAAATCTATTGAGCGCATGGATATCATCAAGTTGTTCAATAGATCAAACACTTAAGTTTAAAACTTAAGTAACAAAGTAGATCCAAACTAACCCGATTAGCATACTAATAAAGCCCATTGTACGAATATTCATTTCAGGGCTCTTAGCAATTTCAACAACAGTCTTACGCCATTGTTTTGGGAACAAAGCTGGCATCAGTCCTTCAAATACCAAAAATAAGCCCATTGCTATTAACCACTCTTGCGACATCTTTACCTCTTAAACATAATTTTTTTTACTCATAAAAAAAAGGATAAGCGAAGCTTATCCTTTTTATATTGAACTGCTTAGTTACTTACCGTCGATATCTTTAAAATACTTAAAGAATTCGCTATCCGGATTAATCACCATAATATCATCTGAGCTATTGAATGACTTCTTATAAGCATCAAGACTTCTTAAGAATGCATAAAACTCTGGATTTTTATTATAGGTTTCAGCGTAAATCTTGGCCGCTTCGGCATCACCGTTACCACGAATCTCACGGGTTTTCTGCTCCGCTTCAGCGACGATAATAGTTGCCTGAGCGTCGGTTTCAGCACGGATAATACGAGCGGTTTTTTGACCTTCAGCGCGGTTTTTCTTAGCGAAACGATCACGTTCAGCTTTCATTTCCTCAAACACGTTACGTCGAATCTCTTCTGGATAATTAACTTTTTTAACCTGTACGTCCACTAGCTCGATACCAAATTCAGGAGTTTTCAGCTTAACGGCTTCTAAAATGGCTGCCATAGTTTCTTCGCGTTTGGTTGCTACAATCTCTTGAGTATTGCGCAAACCTACTTGAGTACGAAGTTCAGAATCAATAAAGCGCTCTAAGAATTCATTAGCTTTCACAATTTTACCGCCAGTACGTAAATAATATTGACCGAAATCTTTTACTCGCCAATTGGCATAAGTATCAATTTCTAAGTCAAACTTATTTGACGTTACCACGCGCTCTGGATTGCCATCTAATGTTTGCACACGAGCATCAATTTTTAACGCTTTATTGATAAAAGGCCATTTCCAATGTAAACCAGGCTCATAAACGCTTGGTACGCCTGATGCGTCTTTTTTAACTTTACTAAACTCAAGGATAAATCCACGTTGCTGTTGCTTTACGATAAACATAGATTGCGACAATACAAATACTACTGCCAACAATAAAAAACCTAATATTGGAGACTTACTCATTATTTATTCTCCTTAGTTTCTTTTTTCTTATTAACGATTTGATCTAATGGTAAATAAGTTAAATTATTACCACCTTCGGTATCTAGTACCACTTTACTTACATTACTCATAACTTGCTCTACCGTTTCTAAATATAAACGCGAACGGGTGACTTCAGGAGCTGCTTCGTATTCCGGCAATAATTTAGCAAATCGAGCCACTTCACCTTTTGCTTCAGCAACTACTCTTTGGCGATAAGCTTCAGCTTGTTGCATCATCGCTTCAGCTTCAGCCTCGGCAGTTGGGATGATTTGGTTTTGATAAGCACCTGCTTGTTCTTCATAGCGCTTTTTATCATTAATCGAACGGTTTACATCATCAAAGGCTTCACGTACCGCCGCTGGCGCTTCAGAATTTTGCAGGTTAACTTCGATAACAGTTAGACCCATTTCTAATGGAATAATGGTCTTATTAATCTCATCTTGCACCATCGCCATAATGCCAGTTTTATTATCTTTTAAAACTTCATCGATATTGGAACTACCCACAGCTTTTCTTAAAGCTGCATCAGTGGCATGTTTTAATACTGAATCAGGCTTATTTACATTAAATAAATAGTCTTCAGGAATATTAACGCGATACTGAACTGATAATTCAACATCAACAATATTCTTATTCTTAGTCAGCATGGTGCCTTGGAAATTTTCTGTTTTAACCGTGTTAACATCAACCTTGTACAAACGGTCTATAAACGGTGGCATCCAACCCAAGCCCGGCTCTACAGTTCTATCTAAAGCGCCAAAACGAGTAATCACACCTTGCTCAGCTTCTTTAATCGTATAAAAACCTTTAACCACATAAAATCCAGCTAAAACGAGCAAGCCAATAAAAAAGAAACTTTTCCCGCCGCTGGCATTTTTACCGCCTTTACCGCCAAACATCTTGCCAAATTTATCGCCCGCATCTTTGATCATCTTATCGAGATCATTTTGATTGTTTGGGCGTTTCTTGCCCCACGGATCCTGGTTATTACCATTTCCGCCTGGTTGATTCCAAGCCATTAGACTCTCCGAATTAATAATGAATATTACAAAGTTATTGCTTTAATTGTATGGGCGCAATGCTTTGCTTTCAAGGTAAAAGACTGATTTATAAGAGTTACTTAGTATTTAATATGTAACTAGATAAATCCTCATCCAATTGCCTAGAAAGCCTTACCCAGTCAGACTTTGCGAGTTGAACTTTCAACAATAAATCGCCATTTTCAGAGTAGGCTTCCTCTTCTATGGCATTCAACTCATATAAATAACCTCTTAAGCGCCCCTTAGATGGGGGAATTTGCAACTGTCCTATAAATTGCTCATCCATTGCCATTTCTTCAATCGCTGCCTGCAATAGATCCATGCCAATATTATTAAGAGCTGAAACCCACACTCGAATTGGCTTACCAGTATTATCTCGATCTATACGTGGCTCGGCCCCTTCTATTGCGTCAATTTTATTAAAAACCTGCAACATAGGAATTTCATCAGCACCAATCTGATTCAGAACCTTCATCACCTCTTCAATATTTTCTTCACGCCTGTCCGATGCTGCGTCAATTACATGCAGTAAAACATTCGCTTCTACCGACTCTTCTAAAGTAGCTCTAAAGGCTGCGACTAAGTCATGTGGTAAATGGCGTATAAAACCCACCGTGTCGGCTAAAATAACGTCCGTTCCTTGAGGCAAAGTTAATCTTCGCAAAGTTGGATCAAGCGTAGCAAAGAGTTTATCTTCTGCAAGAACATCTGACTCAGTTGCCAAGTTAAATAGGGTAGACTTTCCAGCGTTGGTGTAACCTACAATAGATATCGTTTTAATATTGGCTCTTTTACGCGAGCGCCGACCTTGTTCCCGTTGCTTGCCTACTTTATCCAAACGACGTTCGATATATTTAATGCGATCACGCAGTAACCGCCTATCGGTCTCCAACTGGGTCTCACCCGGTCCGCGCAAACCGATACCACCTTTTTGTCTTTCTAGGTGAGTCCAACCACGCACTAAGCGAGTCGATAAATGTTTCAATTGAGCCAATTCAACCTGCAATTTACCTTCAAAGGTAAACGCCCTTTGTGCAAAGATATCTAAAATTAATCCAATTCGATTTATCACTCTGGCTTGCACTACTTTTTCGATGTTTCTCTCTTGAGCTGGGGATAGTGCATGATTAAAAATCACTAAGTCAGCATCTAGTGCATTTTTTACCGAGATTATTTCATCAATTTTGCCGCTGCCAATAAAAAACTTGGGATCGGGTGCACCTCGCTTGGCAGTAACGATGTCTAGTACTTTTAAGCCTGCAGAACGAACTAACTCTACGAACTCGGAAAGATCTTCTTGATTTTTATCTTGGCTTAAATTTTGTTGGAAATCGATATGAACTAATATTGCTGACTCACCGCCAGCATGACGATCAAACACTCGTCACCTCAGTTTGAGTTAAACTCTAATTGGTAATTATAGATAGAAAGGCCATAAGAAGACCAGCTGCTTTTATCAACAACTGGTAATCTTGATAGCTATCAGAACGAAGGGGGGAAATTAAAGGATTATAAACCGCCCATTTGGCCGCCGGTATAACCGCCGCCCATTGGACCGGAGCCCATTCCGTCTTGATCTTCTGAAGAAGAATCTTCCGACTGTTGACCATTTTCGTTAGTTCCGTATTGTGTACGCACATTACGGATAGGAACAACTGTTGAAACCGCATGCTTATAAACCATTTGGTTAACCGTGTTCTTTAATAAAATAACGAATTGATCGAAAGATTCGATTTGCCCTTGAAGCTTAATACCATTTACTAAATATATAGAAACCGGCACTTTTTCACGTCTTAACGCGTTTAAAAAAGGGTCTTGTAATGATTGCCCCTTTGACATAATAGCTACCTCTTATCATTATAATTGACTCATGTGAGCCTATTGTTATTCTCAATCGTCCTGACTTGAATTGTAAATTTTACTCCCAGACAAAAGTCTACCCCAAAAAAATCAATAAATCGAGGTCTGTCAATAAGTTATACATATTTTTAAAAGCTATTTAACACTTTACTGACGCTTTGGTACACCGTTGAAAACGGTTGGTTAGATTCTATTTGTTCTAGTTCTTGCCAGCTTCTCAGCCAAGTAAATTGGCGCTTGGCAAGCTGACGGGTGGCGATTATAGCTCTTTCAACCGCTTCATCGAGACTCAAATCACCGGATAGGTATTGCCACATCTGCCGATATCCTACAGAACGAATGGCGGGCAAGTCAGGGTTAAGATCAGCACGCCCATATAAAGCTTGAACTTCAGCTAAAAATCCTTGCTCCATCATCATGTGAAATCGTTTTTCAATTCTCTGGTGTAATTCCGTCCTATCCGAAGGTACAAGTGCTATTTGTTTTACTCGATAAGGAAAGTCTTCATTTTCTTGTTCCGCATGCAATTGGCTTAATGATTTTCCCGTAATTCTAAATACTTCCAGCGCACGTAAAATTCTTTGAGGATCGTTGCTATTTATTCTGTCTGCAGAAATAGAGTCGACTTTCGCTAATTCTTGATGCAGCTTTAATAGCCCTTTTTGGTCCAGCTCAACTTGTAGCGCCGCACGAATATTGGAGTCCGAATTGGGCAAATTATTCATACCCTCAAGTAGCGTTTTATAATAGAGCATAGTCCCTCCAACTAAAAGTGGAGTTCGACCCGCTTTGGTTATTAAATCCATTTCAACCAAGGCATCATCTCTAAAACGCGCTGCGGAATAAGGATCACTTGGATCACAAATATCAATCAATCGATGAGGCGCTAAAGCGAGCTCTTCTATGCTTGGTTTAGCAGAGCCAATATCCATGCCACGATAAACCATCGCTGAGTCAACACTGATGATTTCGCACTCATGTTCTTGAACCAACTTAATTGCCAGCTCTGTTTTTCCGGCTGCAGTTGGTCCCATCAAGAAAATAGCTTTTGGTTTATCCGTCTTCAATTTTTTCCTCATGCGATCAGTGCTTCTGAATAGAAAGCCAATGCAAAATGTCTTTTTCTGTGAGTAGATGACAAAATTCAGTAGCTCTCCAATCTTTTAACTGATTAAACTGTTGAATATAATCAAACCATTGAGTTTTCTCATCCGGCTGCCAATATTGCTCAAGCGTTAAAAGTAAGTCACGCTGCAATGATGCTAAATCTGAAATTTTTGAAAACACTCGATTAAGCCATTGCTGAATGCCAATATGTTCTATGCATGACGGAATTTTTTTAATCACTAAGTTTTGCGGCCCCAACTGCGCTACATCAAACCCAAGCATAGGCCCATATTCAACTAAGTTGGCAATACTTTTTTCTGAATCTATAGTCAGCCGTATTGGAATTAGAATTGGTTTTTGCTTGATACTTTGTTGTTTCCACTCTTGCTTTAGAAGCACGGTTATTCGCTCCAACATATAAGATTTAACATCAAGCAAAAACACTTCTTCTTTATTGAAGTGCAAAAGAAAACGGCTAAAGAGCAATTGATTGTTAGCTTTATTTGAACTTAAACTTTTAGGTTGATATGACTTCTTTTGCTCATTGATTCTTAATCCAGTGGTCTGAAAAGAATTAGTCTGCGGCTTAACTTCATAAACTTCATTGCGGGTTTCTTGTTGAAACTTTTGCATTCCTGGGTTTGTTGCTGGTCTGTCGAATAAAATGTCATTGTTTGCATAATCGTCTAGGGCAGTTTCGATCGCTTTTATTATATAATCATGAACCCGTCGGCCGTCAGTAAATCGAACCTCATGTTTTGTTGGATGAACATTTACATCTAGTTTATCTGCTGGTAACTCTAAAAATAATACAAAAGCGGCTGAGCGCCCCACGGGTAAAAGTTCATGATATGCTTGTCTTACCGCGTGACTAATGGTCCTATCTTTTACTGGTCTGCCATTCACAAAAAAATACTGACTTAAACTAGAGCTTTGATGGTAATCAATTGGACCTAACCAGCCACTTAGTTTTAAATCTTCAAGCTCGTTATTTAGCAAAATTGCTCTTTGAATAAAGCTCCGACCTACTATTGTTCCTACTCGTTGCTTGATTTGTTCTTCAGTATTGGCAGCTGGTATGCGCTTTATAACTTTACCGTTATGTTTTAATGTGATGGCTATTTGTGAGTTTGCTAAGGCAATCTTTTTAACGATCTCTTCAATATGAATAAACTCAGTTCGTTCTGCCTTGAGAAACTTTTGTCGTGCTGGAGTATTAAAAAACAAATCCTTAACTTCAACAATAGAACCAAATGGCAATGGATGCGGCTGTATTTTCACATCCATATCTTGCCCTTCTGCATGAGCTGACCAACCAATATCTTGCGCCTGAGGCTTTGAACTTAAAGTTAATTTGGACACAGAGCTTATACTCGCTAAGGCTTCTCCACGAAAACCCAAAGTATCAATGGCTTCCAAATCCTTAGCTTCTATAATTTTACTAGTAGCATGACGGGCAAGTGCTAACGACAACTCAGTTTTAGGAATGCCGTTTCCATTGTCAGTAATGCGAATTAAACGTATGCCGCCCCGCTCTAAATCAATTTGGATCCGAGTTGAGCCCGCATCAATCGAGTTTTCTAATAATTCTTTAACTACCGAAGCAGGCCTTTCAACCACTTCTCCGGCTGCAATTTGATTTGCTATTAAAGGGGATAATTTTTGGATAGGCACAGAATTAACTCAAATTAATTTGCGCTTGGGATAATTAATTTCTGTCCAATGCGAACCGTATTGGATTTTAAGCTATTGGCTACTTTTATTTCTTTGATCGACACATCAAAACGATGAGCTACCTTACTCAAACTATCGCCACGTTGTACACGATAAATATTTTGACGATACCTAGCAGCATAGTAAGTACCATCTGGTGCATTCGATTTAAAATAATTTTTAATCCCATCTTTCACTGCTGTTGCTAGTTTAAGACGATAGTTTTTGGATTTTAATAGCTTCTCTTCTTGCGGATTAGAAATAAATCCTGACTCTACCAAAATAGAAGGAATGTCAGGGTTTTTCAGCACCAAGAGATTATTTTCTTCGACATGCGGTTTATGCATTTTCGGAGCGACTCTTTGCATAGCGCCATGAACATTTTTTGCAATGCTCATGCTTTCTGCAATCGAATTATCCATTTGCAAGTCAAGCAAAACTGAACGAACAGAGGAGTCATAATCTGATAAAGTAATCTTACTATCTACGCCGCCTAATAATTCAGACTTTTCTTCCTGCAATTTCATCCAACGCGCTACTTCAGACTTTTGACCTCTTGGATTTAAAATCCAAACAGAGGCGCCTCGAGCTCTAGGACTTTTAAAACCATCAGCATGTACTGAAACGAATAAATCCGCCCTGTGATTTCTGGCAATATCAGTTCTTTTACGATGCACTAAGTAATAATCACCTGTTCGAGTTAGAACGGCCTTTAAACCCTTCTCTTTATTAATGACGTCAACTAATTGCTTAGACAATCTCAATACCACATCTTTTTCACGAGAACCGGTAGGCCCCAATGCACCAGGGTCTTCACCACCATGTCCGGCATCGATGGCAATCACAATATCACGTTGTAACTCTTTTTCAGGAGCTACCTTCGGTTGCGGTTTAGCAACTTCGCTTTTTTGATCGAATAAATCTATAACTAAACGATCACCATAATCTTGGTATGGTTTTAGACTAAAGCTCTTTGGAGAAGCCGCTTTATTTAAATCCAAAACTAATCGTAAATCACCGGCTTTGACAGGTTTAGATTGGCGAACTTTTTTGATTAAGTCACTTTTAATTTCTAGTTCTTTTAAATCAACAATTACAGATGACTCTGGAATATCAATTACAATTCTATGTGGGTTCGATAGTATTTTAATCTCGTGCTTAACCGCCGTACTCAAATCAATAACCACTCGAGTAGACTCTGGCGATTGCCAAAAGCGCATACTTTTAACCACCGCGGCATTAGAAATGACAGAAAATAGAGCGCAGGCAGTAACCGTTGATGTTAATAAAACAGTTTTTAAATTCTTGAGCCATACATCATGGCGTCTAATAGATTTAGTTCGCTTTGTCATTTGGTCACAAATTTATATGGCTAATGCCTATAGTTATTATTTTTCATTTTGGCACAAAATATCACCAAAATTCCAGTTATTGGTTAATTTACCCGCAAAATCCTTCATTTTTAGTTGCCGACCTTCCTCTGAATAACTCAATTCTATTAATAGATCGGCAATTGGGATCATCCCCTGACCTTTATTAGGCCACTCGAATATAAGGATAGAGTTTTGATTTTGATACTCGCGAATACCTATATATTCTAGCTCTTCAGGATCTGCTAACCGGTATAAGTCAAAATGATAAACGGTCAAATTATCTAATTGATAGGGTTCGACTAAAGTATAGGTTGGGCTTTTTGTAGAACCAGAATGACCTAGGCCTTTTAATAACCCTCTAACTAAAGTGGTTTTACCCGCACCCAGCTCTCCTTGTAAGTAAATTGTTACTGGAGCTGAAATCGATTTAGCCAAAGACAACCCAAAGGCCTCGGTTTGGTTAGCATCGCTCAGAAAGATCTCAATGTTAGTCATAGTATTATTCTAATTAGCCCAAACTGACTGAAAGCTTAATCTTGCTAGATTAATCAAGATCAATAAAGTGCTCACGGTAATAACTACACTCCGCGATAGACTCTCTAATGTCATCTAACGCTAAGTGGGTCGCTGATTTAGTAAATCCTTTTAATATTTGTGGTTTCCAGCGTCTTGCTAACTCTTTGATGGTACTGACATCAATATGGCGGTAATGAAAATAAACTTCCAAAGAAGCCATGTGCCGTACCATAAATCGACGATCTTGGCAGATTGAGTTACCACACATTGGAGATTTACCCTCGGGTACCCACTCGCGTAAAAAATCTAAGGTTAATTGACATGCAGTTTCTTCATCTATGTCACTTTGCCTAACTCTTTCAGTAAGGCCTGATTTTCCATGCTGTACAACACACCATTCATTCATATTAGCTAACACTGCATCACTTTGGTGGATAGCCAGCACAGGGCCTTCGGCTAATATATTCAGATCTTTATCCGTCACAATGGTAGCTATTTCAATGACCACATCGGTTTCTGGGTCTAGCCCAGTCATTTCTAAATCGACCCATATCAAATTATCGGCCAATCCTTTTTTGTCATTCACTTCAATGGTCACGTTCGACTCCAATGTTTTTTATGTTAGATCTAATATAACGCTCGAATATGGGCTATTATAGTCGCAAATTCGATTGAATGTTTAGCAATTAAGCATTCAGACTTATAAGGGTAAACCATGCTATTAAAAGAGCAACAGTGCGTACACAATGATGATGCGCGCAGTCCAATTGATGATGCAACTCGTGACTCATTATTAAATGAGCAATTAAGCCAATGGCAATTCGATGCAGCTGCTGGCGCTGTAATGCGCAAATTCAAATTTAAAAACTATTACCACACTATAGCTTTTGTCAATGCGGTTGCCTGGATTGCCAACAAGCAAGCACATCACCCAGACTTAGAAGTGAGTTATGGTCATTGTATCGTTCGTTATACAACTCATGATGCTGGTAATAGCTTGTGCATGAACGATTTGATTTGTGCAGCCCATATCGATGCCTTAGAAAATAGCGGCAACTTTGGTCCGAATTTTCAAGAATAATCAATAAGAAGATAATACATGGCTAGACGTCAAGCAAAGCACATTACCGATAAACAACATAATAAGAAGAAAGTATCCATAGATGAATCTAGTCTGCTTTCGCCAGAAAAAGGCATTGTGGTCAGTCGCTTTGGTCAACAAGCAGATATCGCCGATTGTAACTTCAAAATCATTCGCTGTTTTATTCGTAAATCGCTAGATATTCCGGTGGTTGGTGATCGAGTTATTTTTTGTCGGCAAGCAAGTTCTGACCAAGGTGTTGAGAAAGGGGTCATTAACGAACTCATAGAGCGCTCCTCATTACTCAAAAGGCCAACTCCGCATCATGGTATCAAACCCGTAGTGGCCAATGTTGATTTTATAGCACTACTGCTGGCTCCTGCTTTAGGCTTTTCTGAAATGATGCTGGACCGCTATTTGGTAGCAGCTCAAGCTAGCGAGTTACCCGTATGGATCATATTCAACAAATGGGATCTTCTAGATGAAGTAGAACAAGTAGAAATCAAAGCACGATTAAAAACTTATCAAGACCTCAACTACAATATCCACATTATCAGCGCTAAACAAGGCTATGGTGTTGATGAGTTTATCGCAGCTATTAATGGTCAAAGCCTTTTACTTGCTGGACAATCCGGCGTTGGCAAATCAACCCTAATTAATCGACTATTTCCCGAACATAAAGTAGCCACTTCTGAAATTTCAGAAACCTCGGGCCTTGGAACTCACACCACCACTGCCTCTAGACTTTATCAATTAAACGAAAATTCATATATCGTTGACTCGCCAGGTGTTCGTGAATTTGGCCTTTGGCATCTGGATAGCAATTCGATCAAACAAGGATTTGTAGAGATTGCTGAGCTGTCGGATAATTGTAAATTTAGAGACTGCAAACACCTCAATGAACCAAAGTGCGCCGTTATTGCAGCCGCTGAAGCCGGTCAAGTAACAGCATCTCGCCTAAAGAATTATCAATACCTTATTCAAAATTTTGAGCAAGTTAACGCCTAACATTTTACTGGGCTTAATGTTAAAATTCGTATCAATTAACTGCAGCAGCAATTTTGGAAAGCACTAAGATGTCAGAATCTTTTGGAAATCAATTAAAAGTATTATCCCAATATCTAATTCCACAACATGGAATTTCTTTGCTTATGGGGAAAATTGCTGAGTCTGAAAGCTCCCGTATTAAAAATGGTTTTATTAATTGGTTTATCAACCAATACGGCATAGATATGTCCATCGCAAAGCGTGAAACCGCCGAAGAATATACCACTTTCAATGACTTTTTTACCCGCTCATTAAAAGACGGAATGCGCCCCATCGCTGAAGGTAACAATCTTGTTAATCCAGCCGATGGCAAAGTCAGCCAATTAGGAAAAATCGAAAACGGTTTTATTTTCCAAGCAAAAGATCATCTATTTTCGGCAAAAACTTTACTGGGTGGCGATGAAGAGTTGGCTAAGCCCTTCAAGAATGGCGAGTTTGCAACCATATACTTGTCGCCCAAAGACTATCATCGGGTGCATATGCCGATTGATGGGCGTTTAACTAAAATGATTCATGTTCCAGGTAATTTGTTTAGCGTTAACCCTTTAACTGCACGTAATGTACCGAATCTATTTGCTCGTAATGAGCGCCTAGTAGCTATGTTCGATACTGCTATTGGTCCCGTTGCCATGGTATTAGTAGGCGCAACCATTGTTGGTAGCATTGAAACCGTTTGGCATGGCACTGTCACTCCACCTACCCGCGATAAGCTCAAAGTTTGGGATTACCCTATTGAAAATGAAGTCGAGCTTAAGAAAGGAGAAGAAATGGGCCGTTTTAAATTAGGCTCAACCGTAGTCATGCTCTTCCCTGAAAACACCATCGAGTGGGATAAAAGCATGAAAGCCTATGCTCCAACCGTAATGGGGTCTGAACTAGCGGCCATCACAATATAGCTCTCGTTCAAGCTATTGCCCTTTAGGCTTATTATTCGCTATAGTAAATCCAACTTTACTAACGAGAATAAATAAATGGCAAACAAATATAATGTTCCTATGCGCATGATGCATTGGCTGATGTCGATTTTAATAATTGGAATGATCGCATCCGGCTGGTATATGGAAGGGCTCCCTAATGACGACCCTTACAAATATGATGTCTGGTACTCATGGCATAAATCTTTTGGCTTTACCTTGTTAATGCTTTTAGTGGTAAGGATTATTATACGCTTATCCAGTAAAGTTCCAGCGACTCCTGCAAAGCTAGCCCCATGGGAAAAATACTTAAGCCATATTGGCCACTTCCTTCTATATGCATTTATGTTAATGGTTCCTATTTCAGGAATTATTTACTCTGATGCAGGAGGTCATGGTATCGATTTCTTCTTTACGGAATTCAGCTTCTTAACTGAAGACAAAGAATTTTCGAAACAAGGAAAGGAACTTCATGGGATATTCCCCTATGTGTTACTAGGCATTGTGGTATTACACGTTGCAGGTGCTTTAAAACACCGCTTCTTCGATAAAGATCCAGAGGTAGATGTCTTAAAACGTATGCTATAACTGTAATTGCTTCTAAAAGCCCTTGTTTCTAAAGGGCTTTTTTTATGCTCTTTTAACTTTCTAGTTTTGCTTCTCTTTAGCTGTTTAATGCAAATATGACTTAAATATGGCACAATGTAAAAGTCAATCAAGGAAGTAGGCTTATTGCCTATGTCATGGATCGTTAGTATACGATATAGACTGAGGACATGGATATGGAACAGCGCTCAGTATTAATTTATGGTGCAGCTGAATCAACAGAGGAGCTCTTCCAACATCTTGAGAAGAGAGGATGGCGTTATTTCACCGCTAATAATCGCCAGGAGCTCAATACTCTGTACCACCACCATCGCTTTGATGTAGTCATCGTTTATTTAAATGAACGTTACTTTTTGGAATCTAGTCTTTTCGAGGAATTAGCCTCCATTAATATCGCCAGCAAATGGATTGCCATTCTTGAGCAAGAGAATTGGTTTGAAATCCACCCCAACTTTTTATTCAACAATATTTTTTATGATTATCATCGAGAGCCTTTACGCTTCGAATACTTTTTAGCCACACTAGGTCATGCTTACGGTATGGCACAATTACAATCTCGACAACTGAATCAAGCACCCATCAATAATTCTGATGATGATTTTATAGGACAGGCTCCTTCATCTTTAAAACTGAAACGGCAAATCGGTAAAGTCGCTGAAGAAGATGCTTGTGTGTTTATTACTGGCGAGAGCGGTACAGGCAAAGAATTAGTGGCTCGTAATATTCATCATAACTCTCATCGAGCGGATCAACCTTTTACTGCGATTAATTGCGCTGCCATACCAGAATCTTTTTTTTATTCTGAGCTATTTGGTCATGATACAAACAACCTTGTAAAGGAAAAATCAAATAATGCAGGACAAATAGAATCCACAAACGGCGGCACTCTTTTTCTCGATGAGATTGGTGATATTCCCTATAGCCTTCAAACCAATCTTTTACGATTTTTAGAATCGAGTCAGATAGCATCTCTTGCAGCTTCAGAAAGTGCACCTTTAGATTGTCGTGTATTAGTTGCTACCAATGTTGATTTACAGCAAGCCGTGCAAGAAGGAAAGTTCAGAGAAGATCTTTACCATCGCATTAATGTATTACATATTAAAATTCCACCATTGAGAGAGCGACAAGAAGATATAACACTGCTGGCGAACTACTACCTCCAGCACTTTACAAAAGGCAAGGCGCAGAAAAGCTTTTCTCAAAGCTGTTACAGCATCATGCAGCAATACCATTGGCCAGGAAATGTCAGAGAGCTTATGAATCGAGTGCAAAGAGCCGTAATTTTATCTGATGGAAACTTAATTAACGAAAAGCACTTAGATTTAAACTTTAATGCTAAGCCCTATATTACCAGTATGGAAGAAGCTAGAGGGAAAGCTGAAAAAGAAGCCATCATCCTTTCTATTGAGCACTCAGGCTATAACCATACATTAGCCGCTAAAAACTTGGGCATATCTAGAACCAGTCTTTATCGTCTACTTAATAAACACAACATTCCAATGTAGCCATTAAAAA
This sequence comes from uncultured Kangiella sp., assembly GCA_947503435.1. Lineage (GTDB taxonomy): Bacteria > Pseudomonadota > Gammaproteobacteria > Enterobacterales > Kangiellaceae > Kangiella. The sequence goes on from CANNDL010000003.1 coordinate 166,859, forward strand.
AGCCCTTGTAAAAACAAAGGCTTTTAGCCGTATCTATTTTGATACAGAAGACAAACATCTTAACGGAATAATTTACCTGCCATTCCCATCAAATCATCCATCATTGAACCATCACCATCTGAATCTAATAAACTTTCAAGCATATTAGGATTTTTAGCCATTGGTTGTTGTTGATTTTGCTTACCTAATGAACCCATTAATACCGAAGCGGCCATTGGTAGCATCTTCTTTAAAATTGAAGAGTCTAAACCCGATTGTTGAGAAGCTTGCTGCGCTACCTGACGAGAGACATCTTTAGAACCTAAAATATGGCCTAAAATCGAATTGCCGTTATCAATGGCTTGCGGCTGACCCAATAATTCAGGTTGCTCAATATATTGTTGGTTTTTATTTTTTGTTAAAGCGCCCAATAATGATTCTAATCCGCCTTTTGCAACATTTTGCTTCATGCCGCCTTGTAATGCTGGTAGTAACGAACCCAAGCCTTTTAATGCATCACCTGCATCTAAGTTTAAATTCTTTGCAATTTGACCAATTGCACCTGAATTTTGCTGGCCCAATACCATTTCTAATAAATTACCCATAAGATCGATCTCCTAAAATAAAGCAACAAGACGCTGCATAACAATAACTCATACACTATATGGTGTGTAATAGTTATAATCCAATAGTAGAACTAACCATTTAACACTATTTAACAGTTAGCGATCAACTTATGAACTCACAGCTTCAGGACTTTCAACAAGCGGTTTATTATTGGATTGCGCAAATCCCTAAAGGCAAAGTAGCATCCTACGGTCAGATAGCACGTTTAGCTGGTTATCCGCGTCATGCTAGGCACGTATCAAAAGCCTTAGGCTCTGCTGATAAGTCTTTGAAATTGCCTTGGCAACGAGTTATAGCCGCTAGCGGTAAAATAGCTTTTAAGATTGATTCTGATGGATTTTCTAAACAAGAGTACCTTTTAAAAAAAGAAGGGGTCACTGTTAACAAAGGTAAAATCGATTTGAAACAATTTGGATGGGAAATCGTCGAAAATACTAATCAAGAAACCAACAAAGACTTTAGTCCCGAAGAATTTTTTAAATAATGAACCAACAAACCAAATCTAATAAACCTAAAAAGGCATGGTGGCGTCACCTTATTGAACTACTAGTTGTCATTGGCGTGGTTCTTGCAATTATGCAATGGCAAGAACGCCACTTACTTGGTAAGTCGGATTCGGCGAAAGCGCCTAGCCAAATATTGGTGGGTTTGGATCAACAAACCTATGCACTACCCGCAAGTAATCAAAAACAGTTAATTTATTTCTTTGCCCCTTGGTGCAATATTTGTCGTTTATCTATCGGTAATATAGAGCTGCAAAAAGAAGCATTATTAAACAAAGGCTATCAAGTCCGTTATGTAGCTCTGGATTGGCAAACACAAAATGAAGTGGAAGCCTTTGTTGCTGATAAAGAGTTAAGTTTCCCAGTCTTAATGGGAACTCTTGAGACCATGCAAAACTATAAGGTCAAAGGGTTCCCTACCTATTACTTAGTGGATGAACATGGTGACATTACCGCTAGCTCGCAAGGTTACTCTACAGCTTTGGGTATTTGGTTGCGAAGCTTAAACGCGAAAAACTAGTGCAAATGGCTTAAGTGTGAGATCTCATCAAATTTTCGCAAAGCATCCAGCAAAACTTTAGCATTTTTATTTTCTTTAAAAGCTTCTTCTGCGATGGGATATATCTGCGCAGGCCCAGGTGGAAGTTGATGGGTTGCAATGGACTGACGCATTTTAGGTAGGAAAATGAATTGCAGCCAGTTTTCAAAAGACATAGTGTCCACCGCAAATGGCATGGTTGATTCCAACGCCTCGTCACTCGGCGGCAGGATTGACCAAAGTCCACTTTCTTTTAACGCGCTTTCGATCAGGTCAAAATTTTCACTGTATTTTGCGAACCAATCAATCTGCATTAGTTGGGTTCCTTCTTTTAATGTATTTTTCTGGAGCCAAAACTTCAATTACATCACCATCTGCGGCAAAACCATAACAAGAATCTAACAACCCATCAGTAACGGGAAACTTGCCATCCTGACCAAAAGTTAAATAAGGATAAATGGCTTGAATAGCCGTGGTTGCCATAGGTCTTAGTAGTTCAACAATATGCGAGCAGCCCGCAACACTGCCAATTTTCTGTTTTGCAGCTTGCATCCAGCCACTCTGGATTTTCAGCCCTTCCAATAGAGCTACATTAAGCTCGATATCTGGACAACGCTTAAAAGGCGTAGTGATTAAACTTGCTTCTGCTTTCTTAATCACTAAATTCGTATCAACAGTTAAGCGTAACCAAATATCATGAACTAACTCGCCAACAGGTAAAATACCACGCTGTAAAGTTGGAAAAGGATAAGCCTTTTTGTCGATCAAGTTAGCTTCAATGTCCCATAGGCCATCTTGGCGCAGATAGGCGTTCGGTCTAATACGTCTTTGGTGAATTAGTTTTCGTGTTTGAGGTTTCGATAAACTCATGTAACTATTATTGATAGGCTAAGAATGATTTACAAGCATTTCATGATAGACAGCCATGCTAGCAACTTTTATTACAATTTTTTCGCTCATAATCTAGCAAATTACCTTGGTTGTCATAATTAAAATGGCAACAATCGTCATAGCTCTTTTTTAGCATCTGACGGCTTTTCTGCACCCTTGATTTTAAGGTAGAGTAGCTAACACCCAACTGCTCGGCATGGTCCTTTTGTGACACTTGGTTTATATCAACCGCCATTAGCAGATCTGCATTTTCAGACGGCAAAGATTGAATAAAAGGTAATATACACGCAGCTAACTCAGATTGAACATTTACTGACTCTTCAACAAAAATAGTATCCAACTCATCAACTATTTCAGGTTTGAATTTGCGGTAATAATCGATAACAGAATTGTGCGCAATTTTAAATAACCATGGCTTTAAGCCCGCTTCAGACTCCAGACTATCCAACTTTAAGTAAGTTTTGAGTAATACCTCCTGCAATAAATCATCCACCTCATCTGGTTGACTAACTTTATTAGCCAAATAACCTTTTAAGGCTCCTCGATAATCTGTCCAAATTTGCTCAAAACTCATGAGTTAAACTCACTTTTTGTCTTATATCTGTACTGTTGTGGGAAGTATCGCATAAATTTTAAATATTTTTCGTCTTTTTCAGTTGTCTCTCGTCTTTATTAGTATAAATAATTTTATTTTGGAGATATCCATGAACAACACAGTCCAGATCGATCTACCCAATTTAGTAACCGCCGCTTTAGATAAACCTAGCTACGAGAAGCTACAAATTAAGCAGCCTTCTACTCATGCTCCGCGCATTCTTTTGCTGTATGGTTCATTGCGCGAAAAGTCCTTTAGTCGAGGTGTAATTGAAGAAAGCGAACGCATTTTAAAGATGCTCGGCGCAGAGGTGAAAATATTCAACCCTAAAGGACTACCCTTCCCGGATGAAGCCGATGAAAGCCATCCTAAAGTGAAAGAACTACGTGAACTGGTTACTTGGTCAGAAGGTCAAGTTTGGTGTTCGCCAGAGCGCCATGGTTCTATGACTGGCATTATGAAAACACAAATTGATTGGATCCCTCTCTCTATCGGAGCGGTCCGTCCCACTCAAGGAAAAACACTAGCGATTATGCAGGTTGAGGGCGGCTCTCAATCATTTAATACTGTAAATCAACTACGAGTTTTAGGACGCTGGATGCGGATGTTAACCATTCCTAACCAGTCCTCTGTCGCGAAAGCTTGGAGTGAATTTGATGACAACTATCGTATGCAAGATTCATCGTTTTACGATCGAATTGTTGATGTATTAGAAGAGCTCGTAAAATTTACTCTTCTTACTCGAGATAACAAAGACTACCTAGTCAGCCGCTATTCAGAGCGCAAAGAAGAACTTACAAAACGCGACTGCTGTAACGTTGATTGCTGTGTTGCCAATATGTAAATAAAAAAGCCCGCATTTGCGGGCTTAATAAATGTAGCCTCTTAATTAAAAGTTAAATACCAAGCCTACACGTGCGTGGCGGTCTTTAACCGGACGCGCACCATAGGGCTGGCGACCAGCAATACCATCTTCATTGAGTAGGTTATCTATCGTTGCAAAAATACTAGTTGAATCGTTAACTTGATATTCCGCCGATAAGTCGACAACTAGCAAATCATCAGTTTTTAAAAACTGCGTACAAACAGCTTTAGTACAAACACCATCTACATATTGGATAGCACTTAAGAGACTCCACTGACCATTGTCATACCCGAAGCTAAACTGAGCTTGGTTTTCTGGAATGTAAGGAATAGAATCGCCTGCATTAACGTCCCCCCAAGCATCACTGTCGAATGAGCGCTGGAATTCCGAGTCAGTATAAGTATAAGCAAAACGTGCTGGCCAGTTTTTCGCGAACTCACCCTGAATTGATAGTTCAATGCCTTGCGTTTTGGCCTTCCCGCCATTAGTTTTGTCGCCTTGCAAATCTTCTTCACAACCATTAGCTAAAGTACATTCACCAAGAATATTATCGTAATCATTTGCAAAAGCGATTAACTCACTGTTGTATTGCTCGCCAGAAAAGCGAATACCGAATTCATAGTTCCAGCTTTCTTCGGCTTTATCACCAGTATTATTTCCTGGAGGTGCGAAGCCTTTATTTACACCAATTAAGAGTGAAGTAGTTTCATTTACTGACCATAAAGCACCCATACCAGGTAAAACTTCTGAAACCGAGTTTTCACGAATGCTTGGAGTTAAAGATCGGTTTGGCGTGCTCCAGTTTTCACGTTTTAACTCGACATCTTCAAAACGAACGCCTGGGGTTAAAATCCAGTTGCCAACACTGATAGTATCTTGAATATACAAAGATTTAGCTTCAGCGGATTGAATGCGATTACCCGCCTCACCCCAAACTCCAACATTGGAAACAGTTAGTTGACCATTGGATTGCGTATAGTCGCCATCGCGTTGGAAACGATCTTCTTCATCTTTATGCAAGCGTGCGCCAAATGCTAATTCATGGCGTGCATCACCAGCACTGAATTCATACCCGAAATCAAGCTGTACACCGCGACTTAAATAGGCACGATTATTATCACGAATGGTTAAAGCACCAATAGCAGAATCACCGCCATTTAAAATCGTTTGATAATAACTTGCGTTAGCGTCATTTTGGTTAACACTATTAATAATATTGGTTAACGACTGACCGTCTAGTTTTGCTAACTTAAACCAATTACGCTTTGTTTCGTTTCGATAAGCAGTCACTTTAGTATCGAAACCATTGTTAAAATCTAAATAGTAGGAAGCCATGATTTGGTCGTGTTCACCCATGAAGTTATCCAACTGGGTTACACTGTATAAACGATGTGGGCTCACAGCATAATCGGCATCTGACAAACCTAGATACGTTTGATCGGAATCTTCATCGGAATGCTGCAATTTCAAATCAAACTGCTGGTAAATATCTGCACCCATTTCGCTGTTAAAACGTAACTTTGCAACATAATCTTCTTTATCAAAACCAGTATCACTGTTTGAACTAGTAATGGTTTTAAAACCATCGTATACGTGCTTATTGGCTTCAATCAAGTAACCAAAGTTTTCACTTGAATCGGTATAATAGCCATAAAGCTGCTGATCACCATCTTGACCAAAACCTAATTTGATCTGCCCTTCCGCTTCACTAGCAATAGGGCGCGTTAGAAAATTAATAGCACCACCAACCGTAAATGGACCATATTGAATCGAAGCTGCACCTTTTAAAACCTCTAAACCCGCTATGCGATCAAAAGTTGGGAAATAATATGCTGACGATGCTGCATAAGGTGCTGGGGCAATCAAAACACCATCTTCCATTAAAGTAATATGGCCAGAGCGCTCGGTAGGCGTACCTCGCAAGCCAATATTTGGGCGCAAGCCTAAGCCGTCTTCTTGTTGGATATATACACCTGGCAACTGCTGCAATATTTTAGTCGCATCGGAATATTTCATTTCTTCTATTTGCTTGGCATCAACGACAATTGCCGATCCTGGAACGTCTTTTGCTGCATGTTTGCTACCAATAATAGTAACTACGTTAGAGCTATTTTGATCTTTTTGAGTTTCCTCTGCATCCAATTGATTGGCATTTAACACAGAAATAACCGCGAATGCAGTTAAGGTAAGTTGAGTTTTAAGGTTCATTGCGCACTCTTTAAATGGTTGTTATTTAAGACGAGCGCATTATAGATCTAAATGATAATGATTATCAATTAGATTCTTAATTAAAATTTATATTTTGAGTATTGAGCTTGTAATGTTCTATAATAACCACTTATCCAAAATAGGGTTTATTATGAAAAAATCTTTATTATTCAACTGCTTACTGATCACGCTTGCAATTACTGGTTGTTCAGATGAGCCTAAAGAAAGTGATAAATTGCTGTCCGATTATAAAAAGCAGCAATTAGAAAAAGCCCAAAAAGTAGAAGATGAGATGAATAAACGCATCGAGAACCTTAATAAACAGCTAGATGAACTTGAAGAAAAAAAGAAAGACGACCCCAATAACTCTATCTAAAAGTCAAAACCATGAAGCGAACCAATCTCATCACCTTATCGGGCGCTACTACCCTGCGCAACGAACTGGCACATATAGTAAGAACTTTAAGACCTGAAGTCACCAAAGCGTTAGGCGTAGCAGCGGCAGAAGGTGATCGCAGCGAAAATGCGGAGTACATTTATCGTAAAAAACAACTCAGAGAAATTGATAGACGTTTGCGTTACTTACAAAAGCGTTGCGAAGAATTCCAAGTAGTCGAGCATAAACCTAAGGATCAAGATACGGTTTTCTTCGGCGCGGAAGTCACTCTAGAAGCTGAAGATGGCTCAGAAGTTATGTATCGTATCGTAGGCTCTGACGAATTTGATCAAGAGTCACACTATATAAGTATTGACTCCCCTATGGCGAGAGCTTTATTAAAAAGGCAATTGGACGATGCGGTACGGGTTCAATTACCCGAAGGGCATAAAGATTATTGGATAACCGCTATTTTTTATCCCGAATTGGGTTAAGCATTAATTCTTAACCCTTTTATAACTAAGCGGCTGTTCTTTGACACTACCATCTTTGTAACTCATGACGATATAGCCATCGATGGTATTCGCATCTTTTTGGTAGAAACTTAAACCTGAAAAGTGAACGGCATTTTCTTCCAGCTTCACCAACTTAAACTTAATGAAGTCTTCTTTGGATTCCCAAGCAGTAAAGTCAGCGCTAAAGTGCTTTACTAGTAAAGCTAAACTATCATTCTCTTCAATAAGTAACAGAATTTCATAGAAAGAAACGCCTTTTTCCTGATCATAGAGCTTAAACATTCCCACCATGGTATTAGCCGACTCAGGATTCCAGACTTCTTCAAATTTACTACCAAAGGCAGTACCTTCCCACGAACCCACTAGCCACTTAACATCCTGTAAATTGGCTTTCGGTTGAGACTCACCTTCGCTTAGTTTATAGGTATTTTCTGTGCGTTTTTCTGCAGCAATACTACCAAATGCCACAAAGCATAAAGACCATAATAGTGTTTTAAATTTCATAAGTTTCTCTCCTTTGTCATTTATATTAAAGACGTATGAAACAGAAAGAAATAGACAGTCTATAAATTATTGCGGATCTGATTTAGGATCTTTTTTATTTTCCGGAGCAAACCTTTTTCCTAGAGCATCTTTAACGGCATTAAGACTTTTCTCGGTTAACTCGCCTGTTTTTAGTTCATTGACCAAGGTATCTTCTACCACCTTAGCTGCATCATCAACTGTCATCATGCCTTTTTTATAAGAGCGGCTGTGCTTAAATAAATTTATGTGGTGATCTGTACGGCGGCCAAATGCCATCAACTTCTCAAAATGAGATTCTTTCTTAGGTCCATCATGACTTAAATCTAAAATATAACAAACGATGGCCACAGGACTTAACAGCAAATCTCTAGCTGCGTCCGCGAATAATTTTAATTGGAACAATAACAATTCGCGTGTTTTTTCCCAAATGTTCTGCTTCTCTTCTTTAGTCATTAATACTTCCTATTATATTTTTCGCGATTCTCTTGTTTTGCCCATTCACTTTTCTTGAGCATAACATAAACCGATCCTAACCCACCGTGCTTAGGTTGTGCACTATGAAAAGCGATAACATCTGTAACTTCTTGTAACCAATGATTAACGTGGCTTTTAATCACCGCTTGAGGTTCACTTCGTTCGCCTTTACCGTGAGTAATCAATAATAAGCGTTTATCTTTCTTTTTACAGTTCTGAATAAAATAAAAAACATCATCCCGCGCCTCTTTAACAGTGCGCCTATGTAAATCGATTGAGGCCTCTATTGAATACTTCCCTAAACGCATATTTTTATACACAATCTCTTGAACGCCATCTTTTTTGAATTCCAACCAATCATCCGGCTTGACCATTTCAACAAAGCCGGTGGTCAATGGATTAGGATCATGATTGGGCTTTCTACCAATTGCATCTTTTTGGCGAGCTTGTTGTGCTAGTGTTAACTCATCATTTTTTTGGTGTAAATTAACTTGATCATTCTCAAGTTTCTTTACTCCTGTTAACTCTTTTTTAAATAAATCGAAATCGTCTGACATAATATTTTGATACTTACTTTATAACGCCTCACGTATAGCTTCTAAAGCTTCCCAGCGCTCAAACTTATTCTCTAAATCGTACGTTAATTGCGCCATTAATTCATTGGCTTCAGTAATTTTTTCTTTTTGTTGTTGATAAAAATCTGCTTGGCCCATAGTAGTTTGCAAAGTTTCAATTTTAGATTCCAAATCAGCAATTGCTGCAGGTAAATCATCAAGTTCTCGTTGCTCTTTGTAGCTCAGTTTTTTAACTAGTTTCTTAATGTCTTTTTTAGGGGCATTTTGTTTAGAAGACTGCTTTTTAACGGTAGTTCCTCCATTTTTCTCCCTTTGCCGCAACCAATCATCATAACCGCCAACATATTCTTGTACCTTTCCATCACCTTCAAACACGATACTACTAGTCACCACATTATTTAAAAAGTCCCGATCGTGAGAAACCACCAAAATAGTGCCTGGATAGGCGTCTAACATCTCTTCCACTAACTCCAAAGTTTCCACGTCAAGATCATTGGTCGGCTCATCTAGAATTAAGAAATTAGATGGCTTAGCCAATAACTTTGCCATTAATAAACGGTTTCGCTCACCACCCGACAATGCCGTAATTGGAGCTCTTGCTCTTTCTGGAGTAAACAAAAAATCCTGCATATAACTAATGACATGACGATCTTTACCATTAATGGTCATCATATCTTTGCCATCAGATACATTATCTTGTGCCGAAAGCTTTTCATTCAGCTGAGCACGATGCTGATCGAAATAAGCGACCTCTAGCTTGGTACCCAAATTCACTTCACCATGATCTGGTGCTAATTTCCCAAGCAGAATATTGATTAAGGTAGTTTTACCGGTTCCGTTTGGCCCAATGATACCAATTCTATCGCCGCGCATAATAATAGTAGAAAAGTCTTCAATTAAAAGCCTACCTTCATATTCTTTACGAATATTAGTCGCTTCAATAACTTTCTTGCCAGACGCTTCGCTTTTTTGCACCTGCATATTAACGTTGCCAATCAAGTTTCGTCTTTCTGCTCTTTCACGGCGTGCGGCCTCTAAACGCCGAACGCGACCTTCGTTACGAGTGCGACGCGCCTTAATCCCTTGACGGATCCAGACCTCTTCTTGTGCTAACTTCTTATCAAACTCTGCGTTGGATTTTTCTTCCGCCGCTAACGCTTCAGCTTTATGGCGTAAGTACTTATCATAATTTCCGGGCCATGAGGTCAACTGACCTCGATCGATTTCAACGATTCGAGTAGCAAGATTTTTTAAGAATCGACGATCGTGGGTAATAAATAAGATACTGCCTTCGTAAGCTTTTAAGAATCCTTCTAGCCACTCAATCGACTCAATATCCAAATGGTTAGTGGGTTCGTCCAACAATAAAATATCAGGCTGTTTGACCAAGGCTTGCGCTAATAAAACTCGACGCTTCATACCGCCCGATAACTCAGAGAAGGCTTTTTCACCATCAAGACTTAAGCGCTTGATAACGGTTTCAACCTTTTGATCTAAGCCCCAACCATCGATTTCTTCTATCTTTTGCTGTACCTGAGCCATTTTTTCAAATGACTCCATATCCGTTTGTTGGGTTAAGTGATGAAATTCTTGCAGCAATCTTCCTGCTTCGCCAAGCCCTGATGCTACAACATCAAATACACTTCCATCAGTGCCACTAGGGACTTCTTGAGTCAGCTTGGCGACTTTAACACCTTGTAAAAAGCGTAACTTGCCATCATCAGGAGTAATTTCGCCATTCAAAACTTTCAATAGAGTAGATTTTCCCACCCCATTACGGCCGATCAAACAAACGCGCTCACCACGCTCAATACTAAAATCGACTTTGTCGAGTAAGGCAGGACCGCCATAACTGACTTCAACTTGGTTTAAGGTAACTAATGCCATGGAAATAATAAGAATATTCTTGTAGTAACATTTTAACTTAAATACTGAGGAATAACTTGTATTTAATTTAGAATAGGCTTGCCAAAAAACAGGCTTAAGGTAAAATGCGCTTTCTTCAGGACTTGCTCCTGTGATAAAGAGAGGGCCCGTAGCTCAGTTGGTTAGAGCATCCGACTCATAATCGGCAGGTCCCCCGTTCAAGTCGGGGCGGGCCCACCACTTATCTCTTTGCTCATACTCAATTATAGTCAAATTCAGAATCCAACTCGCTCTTAACATCCTGAGGCACTACACTTTCCCTTCAAGAACTGAATACGGCTTATTTTTTTAATGCTTTTAACGCCAAAACGATTGTTGCCATAATACCCCAAGAAAGACCAACTACAACGCCGACATCTAGAATGCCGCGCCAAGGCTGTGGGATATAATTAAAGATAATGATCAAAAGAATGATGGCGATGGTCAACACATAAGCCAAAATCAGATTTTTCTTGATTGCCGAAAAATAGTTCATGCAATACAGAGGTGCTAAAAATTGACGTATAAGAGTGGGCTTTTGCTCTAGCTCTTTTAGACGATTGGCAAATTTAATGGAATAGCTTTTTTGAAAACCTTTATACCCTTCCGAGTAAGCCATAAAGCTAGTGTTTGCGATAAGCACTAGCCAATGATACCAAGCAAATGGCATATCCCAGGCCACTAAAAAGTGCCCGCCCAGTCGATAAACGGCAAAACCTAATATGGCAATAAATCCTAGCAAGGCCCAAGCCTGCGCTAGTCGGATAGCTATCATTGTTGCTTGTTATGAGTGCTCAAAAATTGGCGTAATCCTAACACAGCTTTTCATGCAAAGCTTTAGAAAGTTAGCGCTCTTGCAAGCACGGGAAAAGCCAATTTTCAAACTAGAAAAGCTGAACGATCCAGTCTTGGTATTGATATATCAATAAGATAGCGAAACTTATCAAGAATGCTATTAAGGCTTTGGTCCGATAATAAAATAATGGCACTAGCACTAGGGTAATCGCTGTGGCGAATAATATTCCAAATCCAAGAGAAACACCCATTGGGATTAAAAATTGTGCCTGAGTCGATTTATCAAAAATAATAGGGATCAAGCCAACGAATGTGGTTAATGATGTCAGCATAATGGGTCTTAATCGACGCACCCCAGCATTTAGCACCGCTTCTTTTCGAGCAATGCCTTTTTCTCTTTGTTTGTTAATATAGTCCACTAACACCAAGCTATCGTTTACCACCACACCGGTTAGGGCTAACATCCCGAGCACCGACATCATGCTTAAAGTTAAACCCATTAGCCAGTGACCAAGTACCGCCATCACACCGCCCAATGGAATAACAGCCATAACAATAAAGGGTTTGCGATAAGATTTGAACACGATGGCCAGTAGAATATAAATTGCCAACATAACAAATAAAATGCTGACATAGATGCTGCTAAAGAGCTCGCTTTCTTCTCTTGCTTCGCCCTCTAAGCTGTATCCAATGCCCTGATAATTTTGCAATAAACCTCTGACTTCTTGATCAATGCCCGCACGAATAGTACCTAAGTTACCACTAGATTTATCCATATCGGCAGTAATATTAATCGTGCGACGTCGGTCAATTCGTTCTATGGAAGAAGGGCTTTTGCCGTAAGCCAACTCCGCTAATTGATGCAGCGGTAGTTTGCCACCGCTTGGGGTATCGACTAATAAATTATGCAATTCATCGAGCGAGCTTCGCTCTTGCTCAGAGAGACGTAGCATCACTCGAACATCATCTCGCCCTCTTTGAATACGCTGTACTTCCACCCCAAAAAAAGCACTACGAACTTGCCGGGCCAGACTGCTCAAACTTATTCCCAATGCCTCGGCTTGAGGTTTTAAGTTAAACTGGATCTCCTGCTTTCCTTTGGAAAAGGAATCTGAAATATCAAAGATGCCATCGGTTGATTCTAGAATTTGCTTAACTTCTTCTGCGACTCTATTTAGTTGAATAGTGTCAGCACCGCTTAATTGCACATCTATCGGATCGCGACTTCTGCCAATCTCCGCTCTGAAATTCAATGTTTCTGCGCCTGGCAAGGGCCCAATTAGCTCACGCCATTCACGAACTAGCTGACCAATCGAAATATCATTTTCCCGTTGCTCTGGTGGCGTCGTTTCAAACATCACGCGACCACGATTAGGGCTGGTACTTCGACCACCAGAACCCGAGACCGAGAATACGTGAGTAATAACGCTTTCACCGGTTTCTTGGTTTTGATATTTTTCTTTCAGCGAAATAGCCGCATCAGTCATACGTTTAATATAATTATCAGTGACTTCAAAAGGTGTGCCCGCTGGCATAGCTAATGAACTACGCGCCACTTCACTAGGAATTCTTGGAAAAGATGAATATTTGGTATGGCCTAAACTCACTGCAAAGTAAATGATATAAAGTAAGCCAATAAATAAAGCCACCGAAATAGCCCAATGGGTAATAGCAAAATTTAATACCGGCTTATAAAAGCGGATGACCGCTGACTCAAAGCCATTAGCGAATTTTTGCTGGAATCTTTGAAAGGCGTTGCCCTCTTCCTGCTTTTTATTAAATTTGATATGGCCTAAATGCGCTGGCAATATCAATTTAGATTCCACTAATGAAAAGAACAATACTGGAATCACAATTAAAGGGAGTTGGAAGTACCATTTACCCCAGCCGCCGGGCAAAAACAGGATCGGTACAAAGGCTATCATGGTAGTGATCACGCCAAAGGTTACCGGCACGGCAACCTCTTTGGTGCCTTTAATGGCAGCTTCAAGGGGAGGCTCGCCTCGACTGAGATGATTATAGATATTCTCCCCAGTGACAATGGCATCATCCACCACAATTCCCAGCACCAAAATAAAGGCAAATAAACTAATAAGGTTTACCGTCGCCCCCATTTCTGGCATCAATGCCATGCCGCCAGCAAAGGCAATTGGAATACCCAAACTTACCCATAGCGCAATGGTTGGTCGCAAGAACAGCGTCAATAAAATAATAACCAGAATACCGCCCTGCATCAGACTGTAGTTCAGGGTACTCAATCGAGCTTTAAGGCCTTTAGATTGATCACGCCATATACTTACTTCCAGCCCTGCAGGCACTAATCCTTGCTTCGCAGTCACAAATTCTTTTACTTTCTTGGCGACTTGAATTTCACTTTGTCCACCAACTCGAAAAACTTCTAGTTCAATTGCGGGTACACCATCAAAGCTAGTATTTAAGCCCTGTTCTTCAAAGCCATCTTTGATAATGGCTAAATCACCTAACATTAAGCGGGTGCCATCGGTTTTGGTTAATATAGGGATCTGAAAAAATTCCTGCTGAGTATAAGACTGACCTTTTAGTCTTAAAAGAATATCGCCTTTATCGGACCGCACTTGTCCTGCGGACAAATCTAAAGAGTGGTTATTAATGGCACTGGCAATTTCTTGCAAGGTCATGCCATATTCATTCAACAGATCTTGATTAATCTCAATGGCAATTTCAAAAGCTCGGACGCCAGAAGTTTCAATCTGAGTAATTCCATCTAAAGCTAGCAACTCTTCTTGTAAAATATCAGCATATTCGCGCAATTCCTGTTCCGGAAGTTGCCCTGAAATCATCACACTAATAGTTTCGCGCTTAAATTCACTACGCCTAATAATTGGTTTTTCAGCATCAAGCGGCAAGGTATTAAGCGCATCCACACGACTTTTCACTTTGTCCAGCAATAGCTCCATATCGTAATCTTCTTCGATTTCGATAATCACTGTGGCCGAACCTTCCGAAGAAATCGAGCGTAAACGATCAATCCCCTCTAAATCGAAAACCGCCTCTTCAACTCGGGTTGAAACCGTTCTCTCTACTTCTTCAGGGGTGGCTCCGCGAAAAGGAACTGTTACGGTAATGGTATTAATTTCAATATTTGGAAAACGCTCAACCGTCACTCTTTTGAAAATAGTAAAGGCGCCTGCTAATAAGATCACTACCATCAACATATTGGCAGCAACTGGGTTTCTAGCAAACCATGCAATCATTGCTCAGTACCTTTTTTTGCGGAGTCTTTCTTACTTTTGCTTCTTGGAGACTTTCTAGGCGCTTGACCTTTGACTTGTAATGTAGCGCCATCAGCAATAAATCTTAATGGCGTAGTTATTATTTTATCGCCTTCTTGCAAGCCTGATTGGATCAAACTTAATTCCCCGCCTTGCCACTGAGTAACTACTTTCCTACGTTCTAATTTGCCATCTTGATAAAGGTAAACCTGATCGTTGTCATAGATTAGCTTGCTTGGTATTACGATAGCTTGTTCCAGACTTAATCCATTAATACGTGCATTAACAAATTGGCCAACTTTTAACAGCGGATCGGTAGCTAACAAATCTCCATTGATTTTTGCCGTCACAAACCACTGACGACTGGATTGGTCGATCACACTATCAGTTCTATCCAACTGCGAAGGCCAACTTTTACTAAAATTACCAAAATCTGCAGTTAATTCCACAGCATTTTGTTCATCAAAAGAAGGAAGGAATTGCACCTTATTGGTTGGGATAGGTAAACGAATTTCTAACCTCGAAGTAGCAAAAATTTCTGCAATTGGAGTATTCTGATTAATTAGTTGACCTAAGTCAGAAAGCTTACTGACAACCCTGCCATCATAAGGCGCTACAATTTTCGTACGTTGCAAGGCCAACCTTGCTTTAGCCAATCTTGCTTGTGCGGCATCTAATTTTGCTTTGGCCGATGCGACTTGCGGCTGTCGCAAAACTAAACCTGAAGCTTTTTTATTAGGATTAATTTTCTGCCAATCTCGCTTTGCCTGATCGGCAAGCGCTTGTTCTTGCTGCAAGGTAAGCTGCGCATTGGCAAGCTCGGCTTGCGCAATGGTAACTTCAATTTTGTAATCTTTGTCATCAATGGTCGCTAGAAGATCACCTTTTTTAAAGCTACCTCCTGACTCTAAACTTTTGCTAACCGAAGTAATAATCCCAGAAGCTTGCGCAACCAGATTGCCAGAAGTTTTAGCTTCAATATTACCGTAGGACTCAATATACACCTGAAATGGTTGAGATTTAATAGTATCAATTTCTACTATTATTGGCTTTTCAAAAGCCGGTCTTTTACGTGCTTCTGGCTTATTCAGAAACATATAAGTAATCACCACGGCAACTAAACCGATAATAATTACAGGCAAAATTTTAACCATTTTAGAGTCAGTTGAAGGCATAATATTTGTTATTAATTCCACTAGTATCTAGCTCAAACTTTACCTGATTCTATAACAAAGGTCATTTAGCTATAACCGAATTTACAATCAAGGAGGTGAATCTCTAAATCACAACTCGGCTTTGATTCGTTTCTGCACCAATATCAATGAAATAAGACCGTAAGTTAAGCCCAATAACATAAAACTGTTAATGTCTTTAAACTGAGCAAATAAGAATGGTGCTACGCCTGTTGATAAAATCATAATGGCGCCAAGCATCGAGCGAATAGCCCCTAGGTGTTGAGTGCCAAATACTTCAGCATAAAAGGAGTTTATCACTGGTCCAGTGGCGGCTACGCTTAAACCCGCCAATACCATAAAAGCCATCAACCAATAGACGTGTTCTCCATACCATAAGCAAACAATTCCTAAGACCAATGGTAACAAGAACCAACGCAAATAAGCTCTTGGATGCGACTTATCTACCCAAGGACCAATAATGATAGCTCCTGCAAAATGCATAATGCCATAGAGCCCAATCCCTGTAGCCAGCCATTCTAAAGACCAACCTTTAAGTCCAGCCCAAAAGGTCTGGTGAAAAAAGAAGGCGGTAATTAAAAATGCAGGCGCAATAATCGCGGGCACTAAACACCAAAAGCGCCAGTCTTGACTGATTTCTTTGCGCGTCCATTGTTTTGTTTGGGCTAATTCTTGCTCTTGATTAATGCGCTCAATCGGCTCTAGTTTTGCTTTATGTAGCAACCAAAACAGGAACGGCGTCAAAATTGTTAAAGTTATTCCTGAGAAGATCATCCAGCTTGAACTAAAGCCATAGTGTTTCAAAACAAAAACGGCAACCAATGGCAAAATAATTTCGCCAATCGCCATTCCTTGACTGGATAAACTTACCGCTTTTGCCCTATCCTTCGGGATATAGCGCATTAGCGTTGTAGTAGCGATGTGTCCCATTAACCCTTGACCACATAATCGGATCCCTAAATAGGCAATAAATAGCATCCATACATTGTTGCTAAAAGCGAATAACAAACAAGCCGCCAGCAAAGAGAAAATCACAATCAAGGTAAACTTCTTTACTTCAACTTTATCGATCTTGGGGCCGACAAAAAATAACGTGAAGCCGCTGGTCAAAGTTGCTATTGAATACACCAAACTTAACGATTGCTCATCGAGCAACAAATCTTGAATGAGTTCTTGGTTAAACAAAGAGATGAAAAAGGTTTGCCCCAGATTGCCAATAAAGACACACAAGAAACCAAAGGCCAGTAAGTATTTGTTGTTTTTAATAAAATTCGAATAATTCAAAAGGAAAACCAATAAGCAATGCTACAGAAAGTATATCCCTAATATTAGCCTACCCCAAGATATTAAGCTTTCACTTGCCATTAATGGCTATTTCTTATATCTTACGCCGCCTATGGTGAAGTGTCCGAGTGGCTGAAGGAGCACGCCTGGAAAGTGTGTAACGGGTCAAACCGTTCGAGGGTTCGAATCCCTCCTTCACCGCCATATAGCAAAAAGCCCTCTTAATGAGGGCTTTTTTATAGTTAAATGAAATGGCTTTACTTATAAAAGCTCGACTTCAATAATTCACCAATCAATTCTTGTTGTCCTACCATATCTAGAACTTTAATCACGTTCGGAATAAAGTCTTCGTCCTGATCGCCATTGGCACAGATATTAATATGACCAACTTTTCTGCCCGGTTTTGGCTCTTTGCCATAATCATAAAGCACCGCATTGGGAATTTCCGCAACAGCATCTTTACTAGGAATACCGCCAATCAGGTTAACCATAGCGGTAGGACTTTGAATTGAGGTATCTTGTAATGGTTTGTTGGCTATCGCTAATAAGTGATTTTTAAATTGGGAAGCGATAGTGCCGTCCATACTCCAGTGACCTGAATTATGTACTCGTGGTGATAATTCATTCGCTGCAAACTTATCGCCTAAGTCAAAAAGCTCAACCGCCATGGTGCCAACATAGTTCACTTTTTCCATCACCTTACGAATAATCTCTTCAGCTTCTTGCTGCTTAGGATCATTCTGCAAGCTCAAAGAAAGTCTTAAGATACCTTCTCGGTGATAGTTTTCCGCTAGAGGATAAAAAGCAATGTCGCCATCGACATTTCTGGAAGCGATAATCGAAACTTCGCGCTTAAAATTCACCATCGATTCTAAAATACAAGCTACTGGCGAGAGAGTCTCCCAGGCAGAAATTAACTGACTTTCATCACGAATAACCACTTGGCCTTTACCGTCATAACCATCACGACGAGTTTTCAATATTGCAGGCAAACCAACTTCCTTGGCCGCTTTTTGTAAATCTTCTAAGCTATCCACGGTTGCAAATTTTGCAGTCTCAATACCTTGTTGATTGAACATGGTTTTCTCGTTCAATCGGTCGCTAGCTAAGGTTAAGGCTTTGGATGAAGGATGAACTGGTAATTCAGCTTCTAAAGCTTCCACCAACGCAACTGGAATACTTTCAAACTCATAGGTCACAATGTCTGACCATTCTTGCAGCGATTCTTTGGCTTTTGGATCAAGATACGGATAAATAAAGTGTTGACCAAATGGCGCGGCACAAGCATCTTTTTCTGGAGCTACAAAAGCAAACTCCATATCTAATGATTCACCGGCTTGCGCTAGCATTTGCGCTAGCTGACCACCACCAATGATGCCAATCTTCATTTACAGCGCCTCACGCGGATCAGGGTTATCCATAATGGTTTGAGTTTGGGTGGCTCTAAATTCTTTAATTGCCGCTTTAACTTCTGGGTATTTATTCGCAAGAATACTGGCTGCAAACAGACCAGCGTTAGCCGCACCAGCATCACCAATGGCCAATGTTCCAACAGGAATGCCAGCCGGCATTTGAGCAATCGATAATAATGAGTCAACACCGTTTAAGGTTCTCGATTTAACCGGAACCCCTAATACTGGTAAAGGCGTAAGCGCCGCTACCATGCCTGGTAAGTGAGCCGCTCCGCCAGCACCAGCAATAATTACCTCAATCCCTCGAGCTTCAGCTTTTTCAGCAAACTCATACATTTTACCTGGCGTTCTATGGGCCGATACCACTTCTACTTCGTGAGGAACGCCCATCTTATCTAGAGATTCAGATGCTTTTTGCATGCATCCCCAATCTGATTTTGAACCCATTACAATGCTTACTAATGGCTGGCTTTTATCAAGACTCATAACATTTACTCAAAATAAATTGTGCAATCGGCAAAAGTTATCGCCAATTTGAAAGTGCGTATTATATAAATATCAAACAGATAAATACAGTGGCTAAGAAGAAGCCTTAGAAATAAAAAAGCCCCGCAAATGCGAGGCTTCGTTCATAATGGTGCCCAGGGACGGACTCGAACCGTCACGGTGTTGCCACCGGGGGATTTTAAGTCCCCTGCGTCTACCAATTTCGCCACCTGGGCATCAGATGACTGGTTCATATCAGCTTGATAAAGTGGAGGCTGAGGCCGGAGTCGAACCGACGTCCACGGATTTGCAATCCGCTGTATAGCCACTCTACCACTCAGCCTAAATTTAGCTTCATTGCTTCTAAAGAAGCGCTGATATAAAAAACCTCGGTAAGTTGCACCGAGGTTTTTTGAATTTGGAGCGAGAAAGGAGGTTCGAACTCCCGACCCCAACCTTGGCAAGGTTGTGCTCTACCAGCTGAGCTATTCTCGCGTCTTAGTGGCGTGCATTTTACTTCGAAATCATTTCCTGTCAACACAAAAAAGTGATTTTTTTAGCACTTTTTTCATTGCAGATTAAGACTTAGCCAAACTGCTGATTTATCAAGCAATTTATCAATCTTAACGGTGCCTGCAATGAAGGTTGATTATTATCCGTCTTTCTTTTCGCTTGTCAAGTGAGGCCAAGCAGCCTTTAGATAAGTAAACATTGACCACAGTGTAAGTAGCGCCGCTATCCACATGAAGATATAGCCAAACTGTTTAGGCACATTAAAGATGTATGGTGAAGCTAATAATAATAGGAAAATGGCAAATAGTTGGCACACTGTTTTTATCTTACCTACCCAGGAGACCTTTACAACTGCTCTACTGCCCATCTCCGCCATCCATTCTCGCAAGGCAGAAACGGTAATTTCACGACCGATAATTACCATCGCAGGGATCGCTAGCCAAACACTGGCTTCTCTTTCTACTAGTAAAATCAAAGTGATAGCGACCATTAGCTTATCTGCTACCGGATCAAGAAAAGCCCCAAAGGGAGATTCAATTTTAAGGCGCCTAGCTAGAAAGCCGTCAAAGAAATCGGTAGCGGAAGCCACGCAAAAAATGATCAAGGTGATCCAACGCGCTTCAATCGAGTCGATATAAAAAAATATGACGAACAGAGGTACTAGCGCAATTCTAAATGCAGTTAGTACATTAGGCAGATTCCACACTGCTCAACCCTCAAAAAATTGAATGAACAAAGTCATTCTAACTCATTGTTTCTTAATATAAAGCTATCCATGCAAATAATCATAAATTTTTTGCGCTATTGACAAACTGATACCAGGAGCTTTACCGATATCTTTTACACTGGCTTTTTCAATTTCCTGCCAGCCACCAAAATGCTTTAAGAGATTTTGTCTTCTCTTAGCTCCCACCCCGGGAATTTCTTCTAGTAATGACTTAGTTGCCGACTTTTTTCGTTGTTGCCGGTGTTTGGTTATAGCAAAGCGGTGAGCTTCGTCTCTAATGTGCTGAATAATATGCAGTGCCTTACTCGATTCATCCAGTATTTTTGGTCTGTGTTCCCCGACAAACCATAGCTGCTCCATGCCTGCTTTCCGGTCACTGCCTTTAGAAACACCAAGTAAGATTGATGTATCAACCCCTAACTCCAAGAAAACTTCTTCTGCTTGCGTCAACTGACCTTTGCCACCATCAACTATAACTAAGTCAGGTAAAGGTTTTTTATCATCAAGTAACCGCTTATATCTACGGCTCAAGGCTTGCTTCATCGCGGCATAGTCATCTCCCTTGGTAATTCCAGAAATGTTAAATATCCTATAATCAGCTTTTTTTGGCCCCTGTTCATCAAAAACCACGCAAGAAGCTACGGTTTGGTTACCTTGGGTGTGACTAATATCGAAACATTCCAAATGTTTCGGCATGTGATCTAGTTCAAGTGCATCTTGCAAAGCTGACAATCGCTCAAAAACGTTGGTTTTCTGATTTAATTTGGAACGGACTGAATGTATGGCATTTTTCTGAGCAAAATCTAGCCATTCTTTCTGCTGCCCACGCACAGGGATTTTAAACTCAACCTTTCTTTGTTGCGCACTAGAAACAGCTTCTGCAATTAAAATTAAGTCAGCAGTGCTTTTCTGTAAAAGTACTTTTCTAGGAACCTCAGCGTCAGACAAATAATATTGACGAAGAAATGTTTCTAAAACTTCATTAAGCTCAGTATGTTTTGGTACTTTTGGAAAAAACGATTTATTGCCAACTACTTGCCCTTGCCGAATAAACAAAACCAACACACAAGCAACGCCGGATGCGTACTCAATTGCGACTGCATCTAAATCCGAGTCGTTGCCGCTGATGGCTTGCTTCTGGATGACGTGTCTCAGATTTTTTATTTGGTCACGATATCGAGCAGCATCTTCAAACTTCAATTCTTCCGATGCTTGTTCCATCTTCACTTGAACCTTCTGAATAACGCTTTCACTGCGCCCTTGATAAAAGTGCTTAATACTTTGAATATCTTCCGCGTAATCTTTCTCAGAGATATGCCCAACACAAGGAGCAGTACATCTTTTTATTTGGTACTGCAAACAAGGCCTTGAACGATTAGCGAAATAACTATCTTCACACTGTCTAACACGGAAGGTTTTTTGCATTAAAGATAGACTTTGCCTAACAGCTGTAGAGCTTGGGAAAGGGCCGAAGTAATCGCCCTTTTGTTTTTTTGCGCCACGATGGTAAACCAATTTTGGATATTTATCGCTAGACAAGAAAATATAGGGGTAAGATTTGTCATCTCTGAAAAGTACATTAAACCGCGGGCGATGTTTTTTGATTAAATTATTTTCAAGAATTAACGCCTCGGTCTCCGTTTCGCAAACAGTTGTTGAAATGTCTTCAACATAGGAAACCATTAATTGAGTTTTGCCGGAGGTATGAGTTTTTACAAAATAACTTTTAACTCTATTTGATAAGTTTTTAGCTTTGCCCACATATAAGATATCGCCATTGACATCCAGCATTCTATAAACACCAGGCTTGGTACTTAAATGCTGTAATATCTTTTTTATATTTTCAGATAATTCGATTTTTGCCTCTGGCATAGAGCTGCCAATGGTCTTTAAACTTGCGGGTCGATAACTTTGTAACGCAAAGCTAGATGGGTCAAGCCTACATCATTTTCTACTTCTAGTTTTTCGAATAAGCGATAACGATAACTATTCACTGTTTTAGGGCTTAAATGTAACTTTTCAGATATATCTTGAACTTTCTCGCCTCTGGTAATCATCAGCATCACTTGCATCTCACGTTCAGAAAGTTGATTGAACGGATTGTCATCTTTTTGCTTGAATTGCGCTAACGCCATTTCCTGGGCTACTTCCGGGGCTAAATAAACTTTACCTCGACTAACCGAACGAACTGCTTTTACCATCTCATCAATATCACCACCTTTAGTGATATAACCCATAGCTCCCGCACTCAGAAACTGACTCGGGTAAGGCTCTGAAATATGAGCGGTTAGAGCAATGATTTTAACATCAGGATCAAATCTAAGCATACGGCGAGTAGCTTCTAAACCACCGATGCCCGGCATGTTGGCATCCATTAGAACTACTGTTGGATGAAGTTCACGCTGTTTTTTTAAGGCATCTTCACCATTTTCTGCTTCAGCAACAACTTCAATTCCATCTTGATCAGCAAGCAAACGCCCTAAGCCCATTCTAACTAAGTCATGGTCGTCAACTAGCATTAATTTGATCATATTATTCTTGCCTTAAATCTTGATTGTTAGTAGATTACTGAAATTACTATATCCAATCAAGTTGTATTCATGAAACCATATTTAATCGCTATTTTAGCTTTACTTGCAACGCCAACGGCATTTGCAGAAAAAACCTTACAACAATGTATTGATACTGAAAATGACATTGCTAGATTACAGTGCTATGACACGATTTTTGGGCACAGCAAAGGTAATGTGGTGCAATCAGCGCCAAACAGCTCAAATTCTCAAGATAGCTTTGGAGCCGAAAGAATAAAAAAAGATAGTCCTACTGCGGAAGTAATGGAATCAAAGATTATTGGCGAATTCGATTACTTAGAAAAAGGCGACAAAATTAACTTGTCTAATGGTCAAACTTGGATGGTAACGGAAAGCCGCACCCTTCGATTCAAAGCTAAAAACCCTGAAATTATTATTTCAAAAGGATTTATGGGTTCTTATTTATTAGAGTTCCCAGGCCATAATCGTCGAATAAAAGTAAAACGCGTTAAATAACATGAACAATCTATTGGATGCCGATTATCAAAACATCTGGCATCCATATACCAACACTTCAAAAGACAACCCTCTTTTCCATATCAATTCAGCTTCTGGAGCAGAATTACATTTAAGTTCTGGCGAGAAGTTAGTTGATGGAATGTCATCTTGGTGGGCTGTCATTCATGGTTATAATCACCCTGAGCTCAATGCCGCTGCGAAAAACCAAATCGATAGAGTTAGCCATGTCATGTTTGGCAGCTTAACTCATGAACCTGCCATTCAATTGGCAGAGCGATTACTAAAATTTACTTCCAATAATAAACCAACATTTGATCGCGTTTTCTTTGCCGACTCAGGCTCAGTCAGCGTAGAAGTTGCTATAAAGATGGCTATTCAATATTGGTTTGCTCAGAATAAACCGCAAAAATCTAAGTTGCTCAGTATTCGAAATGGTTACCATGGCGATACTTTTGGAGCTATGAGTGTGACCGATCCTGATAATGGTATGCACTCCATGTTTAAAGGGATACTGGCTGAAAACTATTTTGCTGATATTCCTGTTTATGGTGCCAATATTGAATGGAAAGATGAGTATATACTCTCAATACAATCGGCAATAGAAAAGCATCACAGCAGTATCGCAGCCGTAATCCTTGAACCATTGGTGCAAGGCGCTGGCGGAATGAAATTTTACCATCCCGAGTATTTACGCCAGATAAAAGCACTCTGTGAACAATTCGATTTATTGCTTATATTTGATGAGATTGCCACTGGTTTCGGACGTACCGGCTCTCTATTTGCCTTCCAAGAAGCAAATGTTAATCCTGATATACTTTGCCTTGGTAAAGCTATTACCGGTGGTTACATGTCGTTTGCAGCAACGCTTGCTAATCAAAAGGTGGTAGATGGCATTCATGCTGATAGCGGGAATGGAAAGACTGGGGGCGTATTAATGCATGGGCCAACGTTCATGGCCAACCCACTTGCATGTGCAGTAGCTAATAAGTCGCTGGAACTGCTTGAGAAAAATAACTGGCATCACCAAGTTAAATCTATCGAAACTCAATTGCTAAAGGAATTAATCCCTTTATCGGAACACTCACTAGTTGCTGAAGTGAGAGTCAAAGGAGCCATTGGCGTGGTTGAAATGAAACAAGCAGTAGATTTCAATTGGATAGTACCAAAATTTGTCGAACTTGGCGTATGGATCCGCCCTTTTGGCAAGCTCATCTATATAATGCCGCCTTATATTATAAAGCCCGAACAACTCAGCAAGCTAATTCAAGCTATCCAACAAGTAATATCAGAAATGAGATAACACGCCTTATTGTTTTCGGGTAAATGTCCAGGTATTCCCATCAGTTAATTTCGAATTAAATTTATAACCATCAACAGCAAAACTCTTCATATCTTCAGGATTGGTTATTCGGTTATCAATAATATAACGACTCAACATTCCCCTGGCTTTTTTAGCAAAGAAACTAATCATTTTATAATCACCATTTTTATAGTCTTTGAACGCCGGTGTAATAATTTCAGCATTTAATAACTTAGGCTTTATCGATTTAAAATATTCATTCGAAGCCAAGTTAACCAGCGTTTCAGATTTAACACTCTTTATTTGCTGATTTAGGGCATCGGTTATTTGCTCTCCCCAAAAATGATATAAATTTTTACCTCGCTTATTTTCAAGTTTCTTTCCCATCTCTAATCGATAAGGTTGCATCAGATCCATCGGTCTTAATAAACCATAGAGTCCAGACAGAATTCTTAAGTGCTTTTGTGCAAACTTAAAATCATCAGCCTTCATGCTTTCCGCATCAAGCCCTGTATAAACATCGCCTTTAAAAGCTAGCACTGCTTGTTTCGAATTTTCACTGGTAAATGGTTGCTTCCAAGTATTAAAACGCTCAACATTTAAGTCCGCAATTTTCTGACTAACGCCCATTAGGTCAATCACATCTTGTGATTTGAACTTTTTAAGTTGATTAATAAGCTCTTGTGAATCATTTAAGAAATCGGGAGTGGTTGTGATTTTTGATTTGGGTTTAGTCTCAAAATCTAGAGTTTTGGCAGGTGAAACAACTATAAGCATGGCTGTTAGAAAGTCGTGAAAGTGTATGAATTATGCCTTGTTCAATTTAAAGCTACAAGGCAATAGTTCTTAATCGGAATGCAACGCTATGCGGTTACCCTCGCTATCCAGAACGATAGCTCTAAAACCAAATGGACCAATCGAATGCTGCGCCTGGACAATTTTGCCGCCATTTCCAGTCACGGCTTCGACAGCTTCGGTTAAACGCCCACTAACATTATAGTAAATTAACACCCCATCTTGAGTAGGTTTAATTCTTTTATCCAAGGTTAAGCAACCCGCCACTTCATCGTTACTGTGCTGTAAAACAGCAACGCCTTCAAATTCTTCACGTATTTCACAATTTAGAACTTTGCTATAAAACACCATCGCCCTCTTAAGATCCAAGACAGGCACATCAAACCAAGCTATTTTATGACTCAAAATATTTCCCCCATAAAAAAGCCTCCAAATGGAGGCTTTATTCAATTAGTCACCAATATGTTTTTCTAAGAACTTATCGATTCGATTATAAAGTTTGACGATATTATCAAAGTCCTCGAATCCGTGTCCCTCATACGTTTCGAGCATAGCTTCATAGTCGACTTTATGCTTTTTAAATTCTTTTTCTAGGGTGTGGTAATTTCCAACTGGTACTCTAGGATCTTTGCCACCATGCACTAAAAATACTGGAACTTTAATTTTATTCACATTGTGCACTGCAGAGCGCTCTTTAACGAAGGCAGGGTCATCAATACCCCAAGCTTCTTTTACAAACTTTCTACCACCTTCAAATCTCCAAGTGTCCGCATTCTTCCACTCTTCAATATCATAAACTCCTACATAACCAATAGAACATTGATACAAATCAGGTTCGCGAATTACACCCATTAATGCCGCATAACCGCCATAACTACCACCATAAATGCAAACTCTATCTTTATCTGCATAACCTTTTTCAATGGCCCACAAAGTTCCATCGGTAAGATCATCCTGCATCTCTTTGCCCATTTGTTTGTATGCGTCGTACTGAAATTCAGTTCCACGACCACCTGATCCGCGATAATTTATCTGCAAGACTGCATAACCACGATTGGCAAGAAACTGAGCTTCGCTATCATAACCCCAAGTATCAGTGACGCCATAAGGGCCACCATGTACTACCACTACCATAGGCAAATTTTTGCTTTTTCCATTAGGCAAGGTCAGATAACCCCGAATTTCCAAACCATCTCGAGCATTAAATTTGATCGGTTGCATTTCCGCCATTTGTTTTCTATCTATCCAGGGACGGCTGTTTAACATAAAGTTAAGTTTAAATGTTTCCATATTAAATAAATAAAAACTACCAGGGTTGCGGTCACCCCAAACTCGCACCACGATATTCTTACCGTCTGCGGTAGAATTTAGAAAACTAACTTCCTGATCTTTAAACGATTTTTGTAGTGAACGGTGAACTTTTGCTAAAATATGGCTATTATCGAAAAATGTTGTTTCTACGTAGCCAGGCATTCTTTGTATACCAATTAATTGATTTTCAAAGTGATTTTTATTATCAATCCCATTTGTAATCGAAGCATCACCAGACAATGGAAGCATTAAGCTTCTTTTACCAGTATTCACATCAATTTTATAAACACCTCTTTCGGCCTCATCACCTGATAATTCTGCGATCAATGTTCCTTCATCTAAATCTTGTCCTAATAAATTTAAACCAACTTCTTTTTCATTATATTCTTTGAAAATACTCCAGTCGTCCGAACCAGCAGTTTTCAAATAAATCCGATACTTTTCATCGTCGCTATCCAATCCTATGGCAACATTCACATTACCTTGATTATCTGCATATATTGAGCTCCACTTATCTGGTGCGGTTTCAACTTTACGGGTACCTCCTTTATATACATTCATTTTATAAGCAACTTGGAACCCACGGGAATTATACTTTGCTATTAGAATATGCTTATCGTCATTGGGTAGCATATTTAAAAAGCGGTAATATTCCCTGTCAGCCAGCTTTGCTTTTCTTTTACCGTCAATATTTGCTGCAAATAAAACACCAGCCGATCTCGGTACAGATAATGGGCCTACTCGAACAACCATAGAAGCATAAATCCTTTCATTATTTAACCAACCAAAGTCGCCAACTTCTTGCTTGTCTTTGGTAAAGTCAAAATTCTGGACTATTTTCATTTCTGCTAAATTCAAAACAATTAATTTCTTTTTACCATCTGACTCAAGACTAGCTGCTAAATGTTTGCCATCTGGAGATATTTTTACAGAAGTAATGTCAGGAAACTTGAATAACGTTTCTACGGGGATCTCTGCTTTTGCAAAGCTAGATAATGATAATAAGATAAGTATCAATAGTATTTTTTTCATGACTCTCTCAATTTACGAGTTATTGTTTATTTTTCAGTCGAAACTATACAGAATCGATATGGTGTTTAGCAAATAGATGTTCTCTATTTATTACTAAGAATCGAAATTTCCTTCATTAAGGATTTGCCAAAGTTCTACCTTGTTTCCTTCGGGATCCATAAACCAAGCAAACTTACCGTAAGACTCCTCACAAGGGTCACCCACAAGTTCACCGCCATTGGTTTCTACTTGCTTAAGACACTCATCTATATCATCCACAATCAAATTGATCATGTATGGCTTATCTGAAGGCGAGAAATAATCGGTATCCTCTTTAAATGGCCCCCAAACCGTACAAGCACCTTTTGGTGCTTTTTCATGCATAAAGCTTGAGCCGCCATAGCTTTCTTCGATGTCGAAACCCAACGTTTCCTTATACCATTTACCTAAGGCATCCCTATCTTTCGATCTAAAAAATACCCCGCCAATTCCTAACGCCTTACCCATTAAATTTCTCCTTACATGGTTTCAAGTGTGTCTAGAGCATTATGCAACTCTTTTTGATTAATCCCATTAATGACATTGGTAAACCCTTGTTGCTCCAACATGGTTTTTGCCAATCCCGAACGACGACCACTACGGCAATAAACGTAAATTTCCGTATCTTTAGATAATTCTAAGGTCAGAATTGTATTATCAATAGTTTCGAAATTAAGGTTTATAGCATTAGGATAATGTCCAGCTTGATATTCTTTCTCTGTACGAACATCGATGATGACTCTATCTGGCTTAGATTTTTCCGATTTTTTAATACTTAAATGGGCTAAGTATTGATTAGGGTCTATTTTAATATTGGTTGCTGGATAAGGTTTAATATCAAGCAATTTAATCTCATAGCCATTAATTACAGACGATTTTGGGTATTCATCGCCACCATGAGTATTTAGGGCCAAAGTTTCTGCAGAGGACTTGCCTGTGACTAAGAAAACACCCTGAGCATTACCCGCCCATGCACACTGTACGCCTTTGGGACAGCGAGAATCACCCGCTAGCTGCATGAATTCAATAGTAAAATCATGCCACTTAACCTGCTGATTTAATTGCAAATTAACAGATGATTCTGCAATTGCAGGATTATCTTTGGGAGCTTCTTCTGTAACCATTTGCTCTTTAGAGCAAGCAGTAAAAAAAACAATGAGGAATGAAAATGATAAATAACGAATAAACATAACTACGGGCATTTATAAAACATCTGCCCATTCTGTAAGGACTAGGGCTTGAGATCAAGCCCCTTTTTGTATCGGTATAATTAGAAGTACTTCTTTAATGCTTTTGGAATTTCTATTGAGCCATCAGCTTGTTGATAATTTTCTAAAATAGCTACTAAAGTACGACCAACCGCTAATCCAGAACCATTTAAAGTATGTACTAATTCTGGTTTACCGGTTTCAGGGTTACGCCAGCGAGCTTGCATACGACGCGCTTGGAAGTCATTAGTATTACTACAAGAAGAAATCTCACGATAGGTGTCTTGGCTAGGTAACCAAACTTCAATATCATAAGTCTTAGTCGCACCGAACCCAATATCGCCAGAGCAAAGGTTTACTACGCGATAAGGAAGCTCTAACAACTGAAGTACTTTTTCTGCATGAGAAATTAAGCGCTCTAAAGCATCCATAGATTCAGAAGGTTTAGTGATATGCACTAATTCCACTTTCTCAAATTGGTGGAGTCTAATCAAACCACGAACGTCACGACCATAAGAGCCCGCTTCACTTCTAAAACAAGGCGTGTGAGCGGTGTATTGCAATGGTAAAACATCAGCATCTAAGATTTCATCGCGAACCAGGTTTGTCACCGGTACTTCCGCAGTTGGGATCATGTATAACGGGCGATCATCTTGGTTTTTACCTTGCGCTTTAAATAAGTCTTCGCCAAATTTAGGTAGTTGACCGGTGCCAGTTAATGATTCCGCATTAACCATATAAGGTACATAAACTTCTTCATAGCCATGTTCCTCAGTATGCAAATCCAACATAAACTGAATCAAAGCACGATGAAGTTTTGCAACCTTGCCCTTTTTGACAATAAAACGGCTGGCAGCAACTTTGGCCGCGCTGGCAAAATCTAATCCGCCTAGACCCTCACCAATCTCGACGTGATCCTTTGGCTCGAACTCGAATTCGCGCAGAGTACCCCAGCGACGGATCTCCTCGTTATCATTTTCATCTTTGCCAAATGGAACAGAATCGTCTAAAAGGTTTGGCATGCCATAATGAATTTCATCAAGTTGCGTCATAACTTCAGCTTGACGAGCTTTTGCCGCATCTAACTTAGCGCCTAAGTCCGCAACTTTATCTAATAATGGCTGAATATCTTCACCACGAGCTTTGGCTTGACCAATGGATTTAGAACTGGAATTACGTAGATTTTGTAATTCTTGAGTTTCAATTTGAATTTGCTTACGCTCTTCTTCAAGTTTGTTGTACGCAGCAACATCTAGCTCATAGCCTCGCTTGGCTAAGTTAGCGGCTACCGCATCAATATCAGTTCTTAATAATTTAGGATCTAGCATTTGGCTATCTTCTTTATAGAGCCCATCTTGAGGGGCTTTGGTCAAAATTAGCTGGCTATTCTATCACCAAGCCAAGCGCCAACAAAGACCATAAAGAGACAAATCAGCAGGTTTCCTGCGATATAAACGAGTGCTTTTTGATATTGCTGTTGTTGAAAAAGTAATAGCGCCTCAACAGAAAAAGTTGAAAAGGTGGTTAAAGCTCCTAAGAAACCAATCATTACGCCTTGTTTGAGATTAATGGAGATATCCGATTCTTGCCAAAAGGTGAGTAAGAAGCCCGCTACAAAACAGCCAACTACATTAGCAATTAAAGTTCCCCAGTAAACTTCATCGTCAAACTTGGCTAATGACCATTCCTTAATTTGAAAGCGAACAAGCGCGCCAAGAGCACCACCAATGCCAATAGAAACGACTATCCCCCACATTGGGCTTTTCCTCTATTACGTTGTCTGATCCAATTCAATTTCTCAGCGATTTTCTTTTCTAACCCTCTATCCACTGGCTGATAATATTCCACTTCGCCCTTTTCTTGTGGAAAGTAAACCTGCCCTGCCGAATGGGCATCAGGCTCATCATGGTCATATCGATAACCAGTACCGTAATCTAACTCCTTCATCAGCTTGGTTGGAGCATTGCGAATGTGCATGGGGACTTCATAAGTTGGATCGGATTTCACATCGGACATAGCAGCTTTATAGCCCATATAAACAGCGTTGCTTTTAGCCGCACAAGCTAAATAGGTTAGAGCCTGGGCTATTGCCAACTCCCCTTCGGGACTACCTAAGCGCTCCTGAACATCCCATGCATTTAATGCAATCGACAAACCACGAGGATCAGCGTTACCAATATCTTCACTTGCCATTCGGACGACGCGACGAGCTACATACAAAGGATCAACACCACCATCTAACATTCGACAAAACCAATATAGAGCCGCATCCGGATTCGAGCCACGAACAGACTTATGTAGTGCCGAAATTTGATCATAAAATTGCTCACCGCCTTTATCAAAGCGTCGCAACGATTGGGTAAGCGTTTCTCCTAAAACTTGCTGATTGATAGCCCAAGGTTGTTCTTGCGACATTGCTAACTCACTGGCAATTTCTAAGAAGTTCAATAAGCGACGACCATCACCATCAGCAGACTCTATCAGAATATCTTTACAGGTTTGATCAATACTTATTTCAAATTGTCCTAAGCCTTTTTCTTGATCAGCTAAGGCATGATCAATTAACTCTGAGAGTGCTTGATGAGATAGATCTTTTAAAACAAAAACACGAGCACGAGACAATAAAGCGTTATTTAATTCAAAAGATGGATTTTCAGTAGTTGCGCCAATAAAAGTTACAGTACCATCTTCCACAAAGGGCAAAAACGCATCTTGTTGAGCTTTGTTAAAACGATGTACCTCATCAACAAATAAAATGGTCTGCTTACCTTGAGACTGATATTGCTTCGCCTCTTCTACCGCAGCTCGAATATCTTTAACGCCCGCTAAAACGGCAGAAATAGTAATAAAATGCGCATTGGAATTATGCGCAATCAAACGAGCTAAAGTAGTTTTACCGGTTCCAGGAGGCCCCCAGAAGATTAAGGAAAATGGTCTTTTGGAATCTATGGCTTGGCGAAGCGGCTTACCCTCGCCTAATAGATGTTCTTGGCCAACATATCCATCAAGAGTATTTGGCCGCATTCTATCGGCCAAAGGAATGTTTACATTAGACTCTTGGAATAAATTGGATTGTTGACTCATCTTTTAGTTAATTGCTTTAACTGCTTCAGTATCAATAATTTGAGGCGGTTGAGTAATATCCGCTTCGCTCTCAATAATAGTGTTTCTAGAGTCAATCAAATCGATACCAACTGGTGGGATAAACTTAAAGAAATCTTCTGGTAACTCTTGATTATATTTTTGCTCGCTAAACTCAACAATTGTCGCCTGCCCTAAGTTATCTTTAACCTGGAATGCTACAAAATGGTCGCCCTTAAACTCCATCAACATTGACTCAAATAAAGATTCTTCTGATTTTGGTCTTAAATGGTATATAACACTTCCTTCTGCATCATCCTGAACTTGAGCAATTAAGTAATCATTAACTAATGTGTCTCCAGCATTACTCAATAAAGCCGCAGGTGAATTATCAAAAGATTCATCTAAATTTGAAACATTAATTTGTTCTATATCCTTATCAAATTGCCAAAGGTTCATACCATCAGAAATAATCTCTTGTTCGTATGGCTCACTTACAGTCCATTTAAATTTTTTCGGGGGTTGTATTTGAAAGCTACCTTTCGAACTGTCTAACTCTGTTCCTAATTCATCTATCACAACCTGCGAAAAGCTAGCCTGCATAGACTCAATCTTGGATAACTTGGATTGCAGCTCTTCAGCCGCTCCCGCAAAAATATTAACCGAAGCCAAACTAACAACGCCTATACTTATAGTTTTTATTAAATTCTTTATCATTTCAAAACCTTAGCCGTAACATGACAGCTATTACTATTCTTACTTATGGTATAACCTTTATAAACTGAACTAATCCTTAATTGGCGGTGGCGCTAACACTTCACGAGTTCCATTGGAGCCCATCTCACTAACAATTCCTGCCGCTTCCATGGCCTCCACCATTCTTGCGGCGCGGTTATAACCAATTTTCAAACGACGTTGAATTCCCGAAATTGAAGCGCGACGCGATTCAGTCACTATGGCAACGGCTTGGTCGAATAGTTCGTCTTGCTCGCTATCATCTTCGCCAGCCATACCAGGCATGCCCGGCACTGGAACCTCGCTAGTGCCTTGAATAATAGCATCTAAATAGTCTGGCTCTCCTCGACGCTTCCAATCTTCTACTACTCGATGAACTTCATCATCATCTACAAAAGCACCGTGAACACGAGTCGGAATGCTGGTTCCACCTGGTAGATACAACATATCCCCCATGCCCAAGAGTTGTTCGGCACCTGTTTGATCAAGAATCGTTCGCGAATCAATTTTTGAAGATACTTGAAATGCCATACGCGAAGGAATATTAGCTTTAATTAAACCCGTAATGACATCCACTGAAGGTCTCTGCGTGGCAAGAATTAAGTGGATACCTGCCGCACGGGCTTTTTGTGCAATTCGTGCAATTAACTCTTCAACTTTCTTGCCAACAATCATCATCATGTCCGCAAGTTCATCAATTACCACCACAATTGAAGGAAGTTTTTCCAAAGTAGGTGGTTCTTCTTCTAAGCCATCCGTCGGCTGCCACAACGGATCAGGAATTGGTTCGCCTTTATCAATCGCATCGACAATCTTTTTGTTATAGCCTGCTAAATTTCTAACACCCATCGCGGACATCAGGCGATAACGACGTTCCATTTCGCCTACTGACCAACGTAGCGCATTAGCGGCGTCTTTCATGTCCGTCACCACTTCGCACAATAGATGCGGAATGCCCTCATAAACACTTAATTCCAGCATTTTGGGGTCGATCATGATTAATCGTAAATCTTCAGGCGTAGCTTTATAAAGCATACTGATAATCATGGCGTTAACACCTACTGATTTACCAGAACCGGTGGTACCAGCTACCATAAGGTGCGGCATTTTGGCCATATTGACCACCACAGGATTACCAGCAATATCTTTACCAAGAGCCATGGATAGCGGCGCTTTAGACTTTTCAAAGGCTTCTGAGGCAATCACTTCACGTAATCGTACAATTTCACGATTCTCATTTGGGATTTCAATACCAACAAAAGTTTTGCCTGGGATCACTTCAACCACACGCACTGACATAGTTGATAAAGAACGAGCTAAATCTTGAGCTAAGTTTGTGATTTTGCTGACTTTAACACCAGGTGCCAAGTCAATTTCAAAGCGTGTAATTACTGGCCCCGGGTGAACTTCCATCACCTGAACTTCTACTCCGAAGTCTTTAAGTTTTAATTCCAGTAAACGAGACATGGCTTCCAGAGCCTCTGAAGAAACTGAATACTTAGGTGGCTCTGGCGCATCCAATAACTCAAACTCAGGCATTGGAGTTACTGGGCCATCGAAAAGAGGCTTTTGTTGTTTTTTAGCTTGTGCCTGCTGGACTTTTTTGCTCGGCGCTATTGGTGCTACTTTAGGTTCAATTTTAACGGGTTTACGTGCTTCAACTTTCGCTTTTTCTTGTTTAAAGGTTTGTTGGCGTTTTACCACCACTTGTTTAACTTCTTTTTGCTCTGCGCGTTTTTCCTTAGTCGCTACAAACCAAGCTTTCAGCTTATTCCAACCATTTAGAGTTAATTCACCAGTTTTATCCATTAAAGACATCCAAGAAATGCCCATAAACAGGGTTAAGCCTGATAAAAATAACGCTAGCAACATCAGAGTTGTACCGTACAAGCCAAGACCTTCCAGAACACTCGAAATCAATGATTGCCCGAGAATACCTCCAGAAGAGTAACTAGGTTGAATCGAAGGATCGAAGAAATGTAGACTTGATAAGCCAGCTCCCGCTAAAATTGCCATTAAAAGACCCGCGCTTTTAACTAGCCAAAAGCTCTTCGGATGAGAGTTTTCAATCTTACGACCGCTATAAATCAGGTAGCCAAAATAACCCACAATTAAAGGAACCAGGTAGGCTAAGTAACCAAAAAGATGCAAAAAGAAATCAGCAAACCAAGCTCCAGACTTGCCCGCTAAATTTTGAACCCTTTGGCCATTACCGTTAGTAAAGGAGCCTGGATCGTTATGGTTATAAGATACCAGTGCTAAGAATAAGAAGATCGCCAAAGTGATTAGCAGGATCATACCGCCTTCACTCAGTCGTTTTCTTAATAAGGCTTTAGTTTCTGGCTCTTGTTTTGCTTTTTTGGTTGCTTGTGTCACTAATTTTATACCTTTATTTTTAGCTCATTCTACGCATTCTTAGACTAATACCCAATAACAACTTGCTACACTTATACCGAAATTGGCAAATTATGAGTTTCCTTTACTTCTTCCATCACCATATAAGAACGTGATGCACTAACGCCTGGCAATGTAAGTAAAGTTTCTCCTAATAATTTACGATAAGCCTGCATATCCGCTACTCGAGCTTTGAGCAAATAATCAAAGTCACCAGAAACTAAATGGCATTCCAAAATCATGGATAAGCCCATTACTGCAGACTTGAATTCTTCAAATACATCAGGAGAAGTTCGGGAAAGCCGAATCTCGACAAATACCAGCAAAGAAGCTGCCAGTTTCATAGGGTTAAGTCGCGCGCTATAACCGTCAATAAAGCCATTCGCTTCCAGTCGCTTTACCCGCTCTAGGCACGGAGTCGCACTAAGCCCCACTTTTTTTGCTAACTCTACGTTGGATATACGACCATTGTTCTGCAGTTCATTCAAGATCCGCAAATCAATTCGATCCAATATTTGTTTACTGGCACTGTGTGTTTTCAGAGTATTTTTCACTGCAATTTTTAAATATATAGTTATTTATACTACACAAAGCCAATATTTAGCAAATAAATCTACTTAAAGGCCATTATAATAGCGCAACTCTCTATTAGAGCCACTATTGAGAGAATTAATCAATTTATCATCCTATTGGAGACGTATTATGTTAATTGGGGTACCTAAAGAAATAAAAAATCATGAGTACCGAGTAGGTATGGTTCCTGGAAGTGTGCGCGAATTAATCGCTCATGGTCACCAGGTTGTAGTTGAACATAATGCTGGTAGTGGTATTGGGTTCACCGATGCAGATTATCAAGCAGTAGGCGCTACGGTTGTAGCTTCGGCGGAAGAAGTATTTGCGCAAGCTGACATGATCGTGAAAGTAAAAGAGCCTTTAGCGGAAGAACGTGCTCGCCTTCGCGAAGGACAAATCTTATTTACTTATTTGCACTTGGCACCAGATATGCCTCAAACCGAAGACTTAGTAAAATCTGGCGCCGTTTGCA
Organism: uncultured Kangiella sp.; assembly: GCA_947503435.1. GTDB lineage: Bacteria > Pseudomonadota > Gammaproteobacteria > Enterobacterales > Kangiellaceae > Kangiella. The sequence goes on from CANNDL010000003.1 coordinate 203,065, forward strand.
TTGCTTACGAAACCGTGACTAGTCGCAATGGTGGCTTACCATTATTAGCACCTATGTCAGAAGTTGCAGGTCGTATGTCGATTCAAGCTGGCGCTGAATGCCTTGAAAAATCTTCAGGCGGACGCGGCATGTTATTAGGCGGCGTTCCAGGTGTTGCTCCTGCTAAAGTTACCGTAATCGGAGGTGGTGTAGTTGGTACTAACGCCATTAAGATGGCGGTTGGTATGGGCGCTCGCGTTATCGTTCTTGACCGAAACGTAGACGTACTTCGTCGTATCGATGCAGAGTTCGGCACGCAAGTAGAAACTGTTTATTCAAGTCATGATTCGCTAGAGCGTCATGTGACTTCTGCTGATCTAGTTATCGGCGGCGTACTAATTCCAGGTGCTGCAGCCCCTAAACTAGTTACTGCTGAAATGGTTACTAAGATGAAACCAGGTGCAGTATTAGTTGATGTTGCGATTGATCAAGGCGGTTGTTTTGAAACTTCGCATGCTACCACTCATGACGAGCCAACTTTCATCATTGATGACGTGGTTCATTATTGTGTAGCCAATATGCCAGGCGCGGTTCCAAGAACTTCAACCTTTGCACTAAACAATGCAACCTTGCCTTTCATCATTAACTTGGCAAATAAAGGCTATAAACAAGCTTTAGCTGATGATGAGCATTTATTGAATGGCTTAAACGTTTATCGCGGCAAAGTAACCGAAGCTTCAGTAGCGCAAAATCTTGGGTTTGATTTCGTTGAACCTAAGGAAGCATTAGGGCTTTAAGTTTTAGTTAGCTTTAGATTGAAAACGCCACTTAATGTGGCGTTTTTTATAGCTTGAATTTCAAGCACTTGCCTCCATATCTATAATAATAAAACTAGCAAATAATATATAGACAATTATAGACTTATAATTCTAAGTACAACTTGCTTTTTATCCTTTCTAATTTTTTGGATCACTTTCATGGTAACGGCTGTTTGGGATTTCTGCTGGAGCTTTGAAGAGTTTTGGTTTGAAACTTATTTACCAGCCACTCCTTACACTTGGTTTATTGCTTTATTCTCCATAATCGCTTTCTGGTGGTTTATAGAACTATTTTTAATGGCATTTAATAAAGCTTTTAAATTTTTCAACAGCAGTATGCTTTCTATTACTTTCGTATTTTTATTGGCTATCATGCGATATTTTATAACTTCAAAATCTACTATGGCTGGACTAAAGGCATAGAAAATAAAGAAAGCTTAATTTTTTATAACCAAGCCGATTATTCCAAATGGGAAACAGTCTCTTTTAAAATCCTTAACAAACACGGAGAACTAGTTGCACGCCCAACGTTTGATTCCAGTCATTGGATAAACTTCAGAGACTCCATGACTTGCGATAAAGGAATTGATTTCAACTTGTTAAGCCATGATGAATGGAATGAGTTAGACAAACAATACGAATTATTGATACGGAAAGAGTACGAAAAGATAGGGTTAGATTATGATGATCTAACGAAATACAACAGAGAATTAAAATAAACGATTGTTGTACTTAATACGCCGAAATCCCACTCATGCATTTCGGCACTTTCTACGTCCTTGTAGATAAAAAAAGGCCGCTCAATGAGCGGCCTTTTTAAAAGATATTCTAAGAAGCTTAGATTATGCTTTTGTTACGTTTGCAGCTTGAGCGCCTTTAGGGCCTTGCTCAATTTCAAACATTACTTTTTCGCCTTCGTTCAAGCTTTTGAAACCGTCGCCTTGGATAGCGCGGAAGTGTACGAATACGTCTTCGCCACCTTCTTGCTCGATGAAACCAAAACCTTTAGAATCGTTAAACCATTTTACTGTACCAGTGATCTGAGACATAATTTTCTCCATAGCATTTCTGCTAAATAACTTAAATATAAATAGCCTTATGGCTGATAATACTGAAAAACTGACATTTATATTACGATGTAAAGCGAGCTACTTAACACAGAGGAAATCACAATTGCTTAACAAAACTGACTTGCTTGGGTCGTACCATCGAACTTTTAAACCAAATATAGCTGTTGCTTAACCAGCAAAACGTACGATACAGTAATTTCGTAAAAAGTAAAGCAATAAAGCTCTAAAATTCAAACGGTTAGACTATTTAGACTAGTCTTGGTAGTTTATTATGGTAAAGCTAATTTGAATCCCTCTTCGGATAGGTGCAGCTAATGACAAAAGCAAATAAAACCCAACCTAATGATGCAAGCGTATTAGACTTTCTCAATGCTGTTGAACATAGCAAGAGGCGCGAAGACAGTTTAAGAATTTTAGACATGATGAGCGAAATCACCGGCGAAAAACCGACCATGTGGGGAGAATCTATTGTGGGTTTTGGTCAATTCTCCTATAAGTACAAAACTGGTCGAACTGGCGAATGGTTTTATACAGGCTTCTCTCCGAGAAAACAGAACCTCACTCTCTACATTATGGACGGCTTTAAAAAGCGCCCTGAATTGCTCGAGAAAATCGGCAAATGCAAAACTAGCGTAGCCTGTTTATATATCAACAAACTCGAAGACGTAGATGAAAAGATTTTACGACAGGTAATTAAAGAATCTGCTGAATACGTAAAAGAGAATCAATCTGCCTGTTAATCTGTTTTATAGCTTTGCTATCAAAGTCATTGATATTTTCTATAGCTTAAATTAATCATGAGGCTTGGGTTTATTTTTAGGCAACAAGCCCCTACAATCTCTTCATCAAAATAACACTGTTCTAGTTCGGAGATCATTTATGAGCGATGCTCGTCATATTCGCTGCCTAATCTTAGGCTCAGGCCCTGCTGGCTATTCTGCTGCTGTATACGCGGCTCGTGCAAACCTTGAACCTGTAGTTATTACGGGCATGCAGCAAGGTGGGCAATTAACCACGACTACTGATGTCGATAACTGGCCAGGTGATCACGAGGGCGTACAAGGTCCCGACTTAATGGTGCGCATGCAAAAGCATGCCGAGCGATTTGGTACTGAAATGATCTTCGACCATATTCATACAGTAGATTTAAAGCAAAAGCCGTACACACTTACTGGCGATGCAGGCACTTATACTTGTGATGCGTTGATCATCTGTACAGGCGCTTCTGCTAAATACTTAGGCTTGCCATCTGAAGAAGCATTCATGGGTAAAGGTGTTTCGGCTTGTGCTACATGTGATGGTTTCTTCTATCGCAACCAAAAAGTGGCAGTCGTTGGCGGCGGTAATACCGCGGTTGAAGAAGCTTTGTATCTATCAAACATTGCCTCTGAAGTTCACTTGATCCACCGTCGTGATGAATTCCGATCTGAAAAAATCTTAGAAGATAAACTTCGAGCTAAGGCCGAGAACGGCAATATCACTTTGCACTTATTCCGCACTCTAGAAGAAGTGGTCGGTGATGATATGGGGGTGACTGGTATCCGCATTAAAAATGTCCAAGACGATTCGATTGAAGAACTTGAATTGCAAGGCTGCTTTATCGCCATTGGCCATAAGCCAAATACCGATATTTTTCAGGATCAACTAGAAATGAAAGACGGTTATATCATTGTTAAATCAGGCAATGAAGGCAATGCCACTGCTACCAGCGTAGAAGGTGTTTTTGCAGCCGGCGATGTTTCTGACCATATTTATCGTCAAGCCATTACCTCAGCTGGTACTGGCTGTATGGCTGCGCTAGATGCTGAAAAATACTTAGATCAGTAAACTAGCAGTTTATTAATATTAAGGGCGCATAGCGCCCTTTTTTAATTGTCTTTGAACATTTATTAGTTAATATAACTCTATTAACGGATTTTTAATTTCTGATATGCAATTTTGTTTATTATCCCAAAATGATACTAAAGCTCTACTCGACTTTGAAATTTCCAATAAGGACTGGTTTGAAGCGACTATTGAAAAAAGAGAGGATGATTTTTACCGAATTGAGGCCGTTGAAGTACAGATTGATAACTTCCTTACTTTGTTTAAAAACAAACAAATGTATCCAGCATTAATAAAATCTAAAAGTGGAGCTATCCTAGCGAGAGCTAATTTGCGATTAAACAACAAAGGCTATAACACTTTTGGTTATCGCGTATCGGAAATTGCATCAGGCCAAGGCGTGGCGACTTTCGCTACTGAACAGATACTCAAAATCGCAAAAGAAGAGTTCAACTTAAATAAAATTTCAGCCTTTGTTTCTACTGATAATCTTGCTTCTGCCAAAGTGTTATCTAAATTTGGCTTTGTTATTGCAAGCTTCCACCCTGAAATGGCATTGGTAGGTCAACAGCTTCTTGATTGTCACCTGTATCAACTAGCGCTATAACTGGCGAGCAGTAAATATTCTTTCATCGCTTTTAATCCTAAAAAGCGCCATAATTACGCCACTTAGGCTCAGTAGAGCCGTTATTCATTTATTCGTAATCTTTTACTGAGAGCCATTATGTCTGAGCATAGTTTTCAAAGCGTCAATCTAATTCCAAGCTTAACAAGCAACCTAGATGGCTTGGGCTATCTAAAAATGACGCCAATCCAAACGCAAAGTTTGCCGCTAATTCTTGCTGGAGATGACGTTATTGGCCAAGCAAAAACGGGTTCTGGTAAAACTGCTGCTTTCGGACTAGGTATATTAAACAAACTAGATACTAAAAATTTCAATGTACAAAGTTTAGTTCTTTGCCCTACTCGTGAATTAGCCGAACAGGTAGCAGAAGAAATTCGTGCCCTAGCTCGAGCAATGCAAAATATCAAAGTGATTGTAGTTTGTGGCGGCATACCTAAAAAGATTCAAACGGCATCCTTAGAAAATGGTGTACATATTGTAGTAGGTACACCAGGAAGAGTTGAGGAGCACCTCGAAGTGGGCACTATGAAAATCGATCAGCTTACCACTCTAGTACTGGATGAAGCCGATAGAATGCTCGATATGGGTTTCCAACCTTCTATTGATGCCATCATCGAGTTTGCTCCATCAAAACGACAAAACTTATTATTCAGTGCCACCTACCCAAAAGAGATAGAAGCTATTGCACAGCGTGTGATGAAGCAGCCAAAATTAATTCAAGTTGGCTCCGAAGAGGATCAACCCAGTATTCAACAATTCTTTTATAAGGTTAACGACGATGTTCAACGAATAACAGCAACTCGTCTTATCTTGCAAGCAAATCGTCCTGATTCTTCGGTAATTTTTTGCAACACTAAAAAAGAAGTTAAAGAAGTCGCTGCTGAATTAAGACGCTTTGGTTTTAGCGTTTTAGCTTTACATGGTGATCTTGACCAAATCGATCGAGATCAAGCCTTAATACAGTTTGCGAATAAGAGTACTTCGATTCTTGTTGCTACCGATGTGGCTGGACGTGGTTTAGATATTGAAGCTTTAGATTTAGTAATCAACTATCACACTGCCAGCGATCCTGAAACGCACGTTCATCGTATCGGACGTACTGGTCGTGCAGGCAATGATGGTATGGCGTGCTCTTTATTCTCTGAAAAAGAAAGCTACAAAATCAGTCGTTTAGGTGAACATTTAGGATTTAAAATCGAAGCTAGTAAGTTGCCAGATTTATCCTTGTTGAAGCAACCGGGTTATAAAGCGCCGATGTCTACCTTACAAATTAGCGGTGGTAAGAAAAACAAAATTCGCCCTGGCGATATCCTTGGAGTGTTAACCAATTGCAAAAATATTTCTGGTGATGATGTTGGAAAAATAAAAGTAGCAGCTAATTGGTCTTACGTTGCTGTATCGAGAAAATTAGTTGATACCGCGTTTCGTAAATTATCCGACGAGAAAATTAAGGGCCGGAAATATCGCATTAAGAGAATTAGTTAAGTAATCACAAAACTGGGATCGATAGGGTGATAATAGTCGGCAGCATTAATAAGCGACTGAGCCGTTAAGGACTCCACTCCATATACTTCAGAGATCAACTGGTAATCTTCGCGCATCGATTTCAATAACAGATCAAAGTCACCGTCACCGGATAATAAAATAACTCTATCCATTCCTTCTTGTGCAGCGGCTTTCATCATATCGACTGTGATGCCAACATCCCAATCGCCTTTCGCAGAGCCATCACTACGCTGTATAAAAGGTTTCAATTTCACATTAAATCCAATGTGCTTAAGGGCATCTTGAAACTTGATCTGGCTATCTTGATTTGATTTTATGGCATAAGCATTAGCAATCACTATTTCACCCTGCTTAGATATTTTTTGCCAGAAATTGCGGTAATTAAAAGAACGTCCAAAAGCATCGCGACTGGTGTAGTAAATATTTTGCACATCAACAAAGATACCTAATCGCGGCATGTTTTATCCTTTATTAGTTTTGGTTTTTGATGAACCTGACCAAATATTATTTTCTGTGGATTGGCGTGAACCAGGCTTGCGCTTACTTTTAACCGATTTACCCTTCTTTATTGTTCTATTTTTTTCTTTATTTTTATTCGGCTGCTTTGAATTAGCTGAATCATTCGCCACTTGCTGTTTAGTTTGTTTCGGCTTTTTTGGTTTTTTCGGTTTCTTAGCTTTTAGGGGTTTAATGGTTTTGGATTGCGGAACTTCATGGTTTGGCTCAAAGCCGCCAATGTATTCACGAGTAATATGCTTTTGTATTAACTGCTCAATATCTTGCAATTGCTTAATTTCATCCGCACTCACTAATGATACTGCTTGCCCTTCTGAACCTGCGCGACCCGTGCGTCCAATTCGGTGCACATAATCTTCAGCTACATTAGGTAAGTCAAAATTTACTACTTGTGGTAATTGATGAATATCGATTCCTCTAGCGGCGATATCAGTAGCCACCAATACTTGTATTTTATTAGCTTTAAACTCTGCTAAGGCTTTAGTGCGAGCACCTTGGCTTTTGTTGCCATGAATCGCTAACGCTTTAATCCGTGCGCCATTAAGTGTTTTTACTAGCTTATTGGCGCCATGCTTGGTTCTTACAAAAACCAATATTTGGTGCCATTTGTTCTCTTGAATTAACTCAATAAGCAAGCTGGCCTTCCGCTTCTTGTCTACTGGGTGTAACCATTGCTTAACGCTTTTTGCAGCAGCATTGGGCGGACTCACAGAAATTTCTACCGGATCATTCACTATCGTTTTTGCTAATGCTCGGATTGAGTCCGAAAAGGTCGCTGAAAACATTAGGTTTTGACGTTTTGCAGGCAAAACTCGAAGCACCCGTTTAATATCGTGAATAAAGCCCATATCAAGCATTCGATCGGCTTCATCCAGCACTAATATTTCTAATTGATCAAATTTCACCGCATTATTTTGATGTAAATCTAACAAGCGCCCAGGAGTGGCAACCAATATATCAACACCATTTCTCAGTCGCATCATTTGCGGGTTAATTTTAACCCCGCCGAACACCACCATTGAACTCAATTTAAGATGTTTGCCGTACGTTTCTACACTTTTGCCAACTTGAGCCGCTAGTTCACGAGTCGGCGCTAAAATCAAAGCACGGGCACAGTTTGAACGAGCTTTTTCGCCCTTGGCTAATAATTGCAAAATCGGCAAAGTGAAGCCGGCAGTTTTACCCGTCCCAGTTTGCGCCGCCCCCATTAGGTCCTTTCCTTTCAACACTTCAGGAATGGCTTTTAATTGGATAGGCGATGGCTTGTCATAGCCTTGCTGTTTAACGGCTTCTACTAACTCGGGGATAAGCCCAATGGCTTCAAAACTCATGCGGATAACTCAATTGGTGATAGATGATATTCTCAAGAAGAGTCGCTAGCTTACAGCATGCTCATAGTCAAAGCCAAACAACTTCTGATATTATCAATGTTATGAAATCACATAATACCAATCGCCAATGAAGCAACCGCTAATTTTGCTGGATGACACCACGAGCTTTCCTCCAGCAGACTTTGCTCAATCAGAGCCCAATGGTTTACTAGCGATTGGCGGCGACTTATCTACCAACAGGTTGGTAGAAGCTTATAGCCATGGCATTTTCCCATGGTATTGCGAAGATGAACCTATTTTATGGTGGTCGCCTGACCCACGCTGCGTTTTTAACTTAACCGACCAAAAGCCAATTCATATCTCTAAATCTTTAAGGCGCAATCTGAAGAAAGATAATTATCGAGTATTTATCAATCGTGATTTTGACAAGGTTATAAGCAGTTGCTCTATGCCCCGAGCAAAGCAAGCAGAAACATGGATTTTGCCTGAGATGCAAATGGCTTATTGTGAGCTAAATGAGCAAAAGGTAGCCCATTCAATAGAAGTCTATAATATGGATAACCAGTTAATAGGTGGTCTATACGGCGTCAGTTTAGGAAAATTTTTCTTCGGTGAGTCTATGTTTAGTAAAACTGCCGACGCGTCAAAAATTGCACTGGCTCACTTGGTTTATCATCTTCAGCAAGCTGGATTTATTTTAATTGACTGCCAAATCCCAAACGCTCATCTTTACTCTTTAGGTGCCGTGGATATTAGTAGAAGCAATTTCCTACATTTATTAGAACATCATCGAAACTGGCAGCAACCACCAGATTTGTTTACAGTGGGCAAAGAGATTTTTCATTGGTAATACCCATTTTAACCTATGACTGATAAACAAAAAGACACGCAACATATCAAGCTTTACGCTGGGCCAGAGCACGCTTGTGGTTATATTGACGACCAAACTTCGATTTCAGTATTTGCCGACCCGAGCATGGATTTCGACAACAACATCTATTCCGCATTGAGCCGGTTAGGTTTTCGTCGCAGTGGCAACCATGTTTATCGCCCTCAATGCCCTGCTTGTTCTGCTTGTTGGACTTATCGTGTATTGACTAATGAATTTAAGCCGAGCAAGTCACAAAAACGCATCTTAAAAAACTTAACAGAGCTATCGACCGAACTATCTTCCGCCAAAGCCACCGTTGAAGATTACGACCTTTATGAGAAGTACATCAGCATACGACATAAAGATGGCGATATGTATCCACCCTCTTTTCAACAATATGATGAGTTTCTTTTTTCTGATTGGTGCGATACCTTACTACTTAAAGCTAAAGATCCAAAAGGCAATATCGTTGCCGTAATGGCATTGGATATATTGGATGATGGCTTATCTGCTGTTTATTCCTTCTTTGATCCAGATTGTCAGTATCAAGGACTTGGAAACTTCCTTATTCTGAAAAGCATTGAGCTCTGTTATCGACAAGGTATGCCTTATTGCTATTTGGGATACTACATCAAAAATTGTGGCAAAATGAGCTATAAGAGCCATTACCGACCTGCAGAAGTTTTTGTGAATAATCGCTGGCAATCTTTAGCCAAAGACCAATAATACATTTTTCTCTAGCTTCTCTTTTAAAAGCATTTTTGGGCTATTTTGCGCGGTTATTCTTTAATTCAGCCTTTATTCAGGTGATTTGGTTAAAATACTTTGCGATTATTGGTCAAATAGTGCATTATACGCGCGTTTTTTGAACACATAGTCGCTGCCAATTGGCAGACTTGTTAGGCAACATAGGTATAGAATTTATATGGCAAAAGAAGATGTAATTGAGTTAGAAGGCAAAGTGCTGGACACTCTACCCAACACCATGTTTCGAGTTGAACTTGAAAATGGTCACGTAGTTATTGCACACATATCTGGAAAGATGCGCAAAAACTATATCCGTATTTTAACTGGTGACACTGTGACTGTAGAAATCAGTCCTTATGATTTGTCAAAAGGCAGAATCACCTTCCGCGCCCGTTAATACTTCTTTGCTATTAATGAATTAATTATAGAATTACTCATTAAGCAAAAAGGCACTCAATTGAGTGCCTTTTTTATTATGTGCTAAAAACTACTCTGCACTGGCAGGCAGTTTCTCACGATGCGGCTCAATGCGGATATCCAGCTTTCCGCTTTGCAAGCTCACATACACGTCGCCGCCTTGCGTTAAATCGCCAAATAGCAATTCATTGGCCAATGGTTTGCGAATACTCTCGCTGATAATCCTTTCCATAGGGCGCGCGCCCATTCTAACATCGTAACCAATATCCGCTAAATGCTGACGAGCTTCATTATTCACATGCAAGTTCACTTGCTTTTCATCCAACTGACCTTGCAATTCCGTTAAGAATTTATCAACAATTGATAAAATAACTTTTGGTGGCAAGGCTTTAAACCAAACAATGGAATCCAAACGGTTTCTAAATTCTGGCGAGAAGGTTTTATTAATCGCTTCAATATTATCGCGCGAATAATCATCCTCCCCCTTAAAGCCAATAGAACCTTTAGCCAACTCTTGAGCACCCGCGTTAGAGGTCATGACTAAAACCACATTTCGGAAGTCAGCTTTACGGCCATTGTTATCGGTCAAAGTACCATTATCCATAACCTGCAATAACAAATTAAATACATCCGGATGAGCCTTTTCGATTTCGTCTAGTAATAACACTGCATGCGGATTTTTATTAATCGCTTCCGTTAACAAACCGCCTTGGTCATAACCCACATAACCAGGAGGCGCACCAATCAAGCGTGATACCGTATGACGCTCCATATATTCGGACATATCAAAACGAATCAGCTCAACGCCCATCAAGCCCGCTAACTGCTTAGTTACTTCGGTTTTACCAACCCCTGTTGGGCCGGCAAACAAAAATGAACCCACCGGTTTATTTTCTTGGCCTAAACCTGCGCGAGATAACTTTATGGCTTCAGACAAAGTACCAATAGCCTGGTCTTGGCCAAACACGACCATCTTTAAATTACGTTCAAGATTTTTCAGCAATTCTTTATCAGAAGTAGAAACCGTTTTTTCAGGAATGCGCGCCACTTTCGCAACCACTTGTTCAATTTCATAAGCAGTAATCACTGACTTACGCTCAGACTTCGGAACCACTCTTTGGCGCGCTCCCGCTTCATCGATTAAATCAATCGCTTTATCAGGCAACTGTCTATCGGTAATATACTTTGCGCTTAGCTCTGCCGCAGCTTTTAGTGCCGCTTGTTTATATTGAACGCCATGATGTTTTTCATAACGATCTTGTAAACCTTCTAAAATTTGGATGGTTTCATCAACAGTCGGCTCTTTAATATCAATCTTCTGGAAACGACGAGCTAAGGCATGATCTTTCTCAAAAATTCCGCGATATTCTTGGTAAGTTGTCGAACCAATACAGCGTAAATCGCCATTAGCTAATACCGGCTTGATTAGATTTGAAGCATCCATTGAGCCGCCCGAAGCCGCTCCTGCACCAATAATGGTGTGGATCTCATCAATAAATAAGATAACGTTGGTTTCTTTCTTTAATTGCGCTAACACAGCTTTTAGGCGTTTCTCAAAATCACCACGATATTTTGTACCCGCCAACAAAACGCCTAAATCTAGGCTATAAACTACTGCATCTGAAATTACATCAGGAACATCCTGATCCACGATTCGTTTAGCTAATCCTTCGGCAATAGCGGTTTTACCCACACCAGCTTCACCAACTAAAAGCGGGTTATTTTTACGGCGACGACTTAAGATCTGAACCACCCGTTCAATTTCATAAGCACGACCAATCAAGGGATCAATCTTTCCATTTTCGGCCAATAGATTCAGATTAACTGCGTATTGATCTAACGGTCTTGCTTCTTCTACTGCCTCAGTTTCATCATCCATATCGTCATCATGCTCAAGTTGTAAATCATCTTCTGATTTACCAATCCCATGAGAAATAAAATTAACCACGTCTAAACGCGAGATATCTTGCTTTGATAATAAATACACGGCCTGACTTTCTGGCTCGCTAAACATTGCGACTAAAACATTGGCACCCGTTACCGAATCACGACCGGAAGATTGCACATGGAAAACGGCTCTTTGCAGTACTCGCTGAAAACCTATTGTAGGTTGAATTTCGAAATCAACATCTTCTTCTGAAAACAATGGCGTAGTTTTATCGACAAATGACTCTAAATCAGTCCGCAAAGTACCTAAATTAACCTCGCAAGCTTTTAAAACGATTAAAGCATCTTTATTATCCAGCAAGGCCAGCATCAAATGTTCTATCGTAATAAATTCATGACGCTTTTCACGCGCTTTGTGAAAAGCCTTATTTAAGGACTGCTCTAATTCTTTATCTAACATCTATCACCTCAATGCTTTACTAAGCCATTAATCGTCATTTGGTTCCATTACACACATTAATGGATGTTCTTGGGCACGAGAAAATTCATTAACTTGAACCACTTTGGTTTCAGCAATGTCAGAAGTAAATATCCCGCATACACCTTTACCATCATGGTGCACTTGTAGCATTACTCGCGTCGCATCTTCTTCATGCAAGCTAAAGAATTTACGCAATACTTCAACCACAAAATCCATTGGCGTGTAGTCATCATTCAATAATATGACTTTATACATCGGCGGTTGTTTCACTTTTGGTTTAGCATCAGCAACGGCTAAACCGTGATCACGCTCATTATCAAAATTGTCGTTCTGGCTCATGACTTAATTTATATAAATAACGGTTACTTCTATTATGGAACTAAAATGGGGTTAATGTGAAGTTATTCAAGGTGTTTTTTAAGAGCTTTATTTTTGCAGTCAATCTCAACGGGTATTCCTCAAGCATTTGAAATATAAAGAGTTTAACCTTTAAAATTGCAATGCAAATATGACTTGCTGCCTATTTTTACCTAACAAATCATGCTAGGATAATTTCCGTTCCAGTGGTAATTCGTCGAGGGAGTGATGCAATACACTACAAACTCCCCGATTTAGGCTATGCGCAATAAGAACTATGGAGACCTCTGCTCCATGGTGGTTATTGGTATGAAGGTATAGCTTTGAAAACAAAAAGAACGAACTGGCAAACATTCATTCAAGAAATCAAACGACGTAAAGTCGTTCAGGTTGTAATCGGCTACATAGCTTTTGCATGGGTAGTGGTGCAAGTTGCCGATGTTCTCGCCGACACTTTTGACACTCCCAACTGGATTCTTAAAGCCCTATTTCTAGCGTTAATGGTTGGTTTACCTGTAACCGCTATATTGGCATGGGTATTTGACATCACTCAGCGGGGCATAGTTAAAACCAAAGAGCTACCACACCCTAGCCTATTAGATATACAAGCCATCCCTATTATTTTTCATGCTAGTCTAGATAACAAATTAGATCCTCAGCAAAAACAGGCACGATTTAAAGACTATATTCTTTGGGCGGAAGATTTTAATGCACAACAGCATGCCATCTACGACAAAGACTATATGGTACTTTTTGAAAATAGCATCGATTCCCTGCGTTACGCTATTCGAATACAAAACCATTCACAACAATTAGGGCTACCATTAAAAATTTCGGTGATTGAAGCCAGAGAAGAAATAAGCCAGCAAGATGAAGCCAATGAAATCGCTAGAGCTAGAGCCTTAGCGATTGACTCTCAAGTAGGCGCAATTGTAACCACTAAAACAGTTAAACAAGCCATTAAAAATCGTGGCTTAAAAGTAGTAGAAAAAGCACTCAAACCATTAGCAAATGCTAATAGTAAGATTGAGCAGAAAGAATTTATTATTGACCCCGAGCAGATTCATGAAGCTAACCAAGCCCTTAAAGATTATTCAGATACGATTTTATATCCCACCACGCCAAATTCTTTAAAACTGGCTTCGTTGGTTTTTCTAACCGTTATTGCTGCTGCGTTATGGCGCTTTATTCCTACGATCGAGACGACAGAAAATGCCACCATTGCAGTATTGCCTTTTAAAAATATAAGTTTAAATGATGAGCATCATAGTTTTGTGAGCGGTTTGAGTGAAGATATTTTTAATAATGTATCGCAAATTCCCGATATTAATGTTATTTCCCGCAGATCTTCTCAAGCATTAGAAAATACTAACCTTTCACTCCAAGAAATCGGTGAGTTACTCAAAGCTAATTGGATATTAGAAGGAAGTATCAATCGAGAAAGTGACCGAATTAAAGTTTCTATGTGGATTTCAGATAGCAACTCTGGTCATGAACTTTGGAGTCAAATCTTTAACCTTAATTACAATGATTTACTTATCGGTAACCGTCAAATTTTAGACTCTCTATCTCAATTTTTAAATAAGCCATTTGATCCAATATCACTTGTCAATATTTCTACTAAGCCTAGAAAAGATCTCTACCCACAATTTCTTCAAGCAAAAGGAATTCTAAAACAACCATCAAATATGCAAAGACTTCAAGAAGCTGAAAAATTATTGGTTGGCATATTAGAACAACAAAAAGATTTCATACCTGCTGTAGCTGCTTTATGTCAAACATATTTCAGCATGTACCACATTAAATTTGAACCATCGCTTTTCGAAAAAGCCGAGAAGGAATGTTCAAAAACTCATCAAAAAGAGTCAAAAAATGTTGAAACTCTACTTGCGCTAGCGGCACTTCACACTTCTAAGAGTAATTTTAGGTTAGCCGAACAATACATTTCTTCGGCACAAGAAATCAACCCAAGCGATGTAGAAGTTTTATACACTCGAGCTTGGATTGAAAATAAAAATGGAAATCAGGATTCTGCTATTAACTACTTAAATCAAGCAATGCTAGTAGAACCCAATTACTGGAAGCTTAATAATCTTTTGGGTGTTATTTACCTAGAACAAGGACAGTGGAAAAAAGCATCTGGAGCATTTAGTAAAGTGGTTGCGATAATACCAAACGAACCAGATGGATATGTTAATTTAGGCAATACTTATTTCTTTCTAGCTGAATTTGATAAAGCCGCCTTGGCTTATGAAGAAGCACTGAAAATTGAAGAAGATGATATAGCTTTATCCAATATTGCGACCATGTGGTTTTATCATGGTGACTATTCCAAAGCTACTAACTACTATTTGCAAGCGATTAAAAAAACCCCAAAACAATACCTTTATTGGCTCAATTTAGCAGATACCAAAGATCAGTCATTAGAATATAAAGAAGAGGCTTTATCGCATTACGAGTACACATTGGAGTTGGCATTTGAATTGCTATCTAAATCTCCTAATGACGCTGGCGCAAGAGCCGTTATTGCTTGGTGCTATGCAAAGACAGGAAATGATGTTGAAGCTAAAAACAACATTATAATGGCTATAAGCCTCAGTCCTCATGATCCAAACATATTATACTTAGCTGCTAAGACGGAAGCTCAGCTTGGTGATCTCTCTCAAGGAAAAATTTATTTACAACAATCAATTAATGCAGGCTTTCCTGAAACAGTAATTGCAGCATCTCCGTATGCGAAAGATTTACAACTTTACCCACTATAAGCAAGGAAAATATTATGGCTACAATTCATATTAAAATTAAATCGAAAAAGCTTAAGAAAGGAGATTCCATACCTAGATTGGATGATCCAAGTCAAAAGTGCATCGAGGTTGAGGCCGGAGACACTATAAAATGGAAATACGATAACGATTCAGATATTACCATTTCTTCAAATATTCCATTTAATAATCAATCAAATAGCACAAAGTTAACTGGAAAAGGAGCAACTGAAACAACCGTTTCAGCGGATGCAAATAACGATAGAGTAATAAGCTACAATATTGAAACTTCAGATACCGATACTGAACTTGACCCCGTTATTATTGTAAAAAATAAACCGCCATTCCCGTTTAATATAAAAAACCCACTCATAGCAATCGCAATCGGATTTTTAATAGGTTTTATATTTGGAATGCTACTAGGCTAAAGACTTTGGTGTTAACAACCAATCCAAACGCCCATCATTGTCTTCCACAGCGTGCCAAGCTTGAATGTTTAAATTGATTCGAGCAACGGCAGCTGTCGGAAATTTCACATGAGCGCCCATACAAAGTTCTGCAATTAAACTTGAACACATAGGTTCGTGAGCCACGATCATTACTTTTGTAACGTTACCCGGAGTGCTTTTAATAAACTCTAAGGCTTCTTCTGCACTTGCCAAGTAAAGTTGGCGGCTAGCTTCAAGCTTTGCTTCCCAATTACCTTCTGACATAGCTATTTCTGCTGTATTCACCGCTCTTTTAGCACTGGAACTCAATACTAACTCTGGTATTTGCTCAATGGCCGCTAAATGCTTGCCCATCAAACTAGCAGCGTTAATTCCACGTTCCGCCAAAGGACGATCATAATCACGTTTGAATTTAGCTTGCCAATCCGATTTCCCATGGCGCATTATAAAAAGTTTCTTTCCAACCATTTGCTGTTCCTCACAAAATTTATGGCGCCGATAATAATCCGCTTAAAAGAAGCTGTTATGACACATTGAATAAAGTTTTATGACAAAGTGCAAACTTGATTACAACTAGCCGAACGTATTTACGTTTTAGCAGATGCAAAAGCTTGATTTTTCTGTATAATTTTTAGTCAGAGCATCGTTAAGGATTACGAGTGTTGATAAGTGCAGCTATTTGAAGAACTCAAAAGACGCAATGTTTTTAGGGTAGCATTAGCCTACTTGGTTGCTGCTTGGCTGTTACTGCAAGTCATTGATATTCTTGCCGATGTTTTAGAACTTCCTGCTTGGACTCCCAAACTAATTCTTCTACTTTTAGCGGTAGGTTTTGTTTTTGCCTTAATCGTTTCATGGGCGTACGAAATCACTCCGGAAGGTTTAAAAAAAGAGAGAGATGTAGACCGAACCAAATCGATTACTAATATTACAGCTAAAAAGCTCGATAAAGTCACGATTGCTTTATTGCTACTGGTTATTGCTTTGGTCGTGGTTGATAGAAATTACCAGCCTGAAATACCTCAAGAGCAAATGGCTTTATCTGAAACAACTAGGGCGCAGCAGCCAGCCAATTCAGCTACAAATCTTCCTCAAGCGCTACTCGACACTAAGTCTGTTGCGGTAATTCCTTTTGCCAATCGTAGTAACAAAGAAGACGATAAATTTTTTACTGATGGCATTCATGATGATTTGTTGACACATATTTCTCGAATCAAAGATCTCAAAGTCATTTCTAGAACTTCAGTCATGAAGTATCGTAATTCAGAATTAACCATTCCTCAAATAGCCCAAGAGCTTGGTGTTGGCGCTATTTTAGAAGGCGGCGTGCAAAGGGCTGGGGATCGCATAAGGGTTAATGTGCAGTTAATTGATGCGAATACCGATCAGCATATTTGGGCAGAGATCTACGATCACACTTTAACTGTTGAAAATTTATTTTCGATTCAATCGCAAATTACCGAAGCTATTGCAGCAGCACTTAAAGCGCAATTAAGTGATACCGAAAAAGAATTAATCGCAGAGGTTCCTACGCAAAGCTTAGAAGCTTATGATTTATATTTATTGGGGCGCCAATATTTTCATCAACGCTCTCCATCTTCTTTGCCCAAAGCAATAGAATTTTTTGAAAAGGCCATTGAGCTTGATGCCAATTTTGGATTAGCTTATTCCGGCCTAGCGGATTCTTATTCGCTAATATTTCAATATGCCAACTTCGATCCAGAAACGGCGATTCCTAAAAGCTTTGAAAATGCCCAAAAAGCGGTAGAGCTTGCACCCGAAATGGCTGAAAGTTGGGCTTCGCTAGGTCTTATATTCGCTATAAAGCAAGACCGTGAAAAAGCATTCGAGTATTATAAAAAAGCCATAGAAATAAATCCAAATTATTCCATGGCCTATGTTTGGTTAGGTAATGGTTATGCTAATAATGCTCAATACCAAATGGCACTGCAAACCTTCGAAAAAAATTACGAAATCGATCCTGCGCATCCGTTAGTTATGGAAAACCTGATCGATATGTATCTTACTACTGGTGACTATGAGAACGCAGAAAAATTTATTCGTCGCTCTTTAAAGCTAGAACCTGATTTTATACTTACCTACCCTCAGGTAATTCGCTTTTATTCCTCTAAGGGAAATTTAGTCGATGCTTATAAAGTTGCCCAATATGCACATACAAAATCCCCAAATTCCCCGGTTATCCTGAACGAATTTATTAATTTAGAACTTATTCTTGGTAATTATGAGTCCGTTCAATATCTTATTAACCACTTAAAAACAGTGGCTCCTAGAAGTCGCAGAATTATTTTCGCTGAACTCATGTTGCAGATGGAAACTAATCAATCCTATGAAGACTCTATCAACTATATTCGCACTTTAAGAGAAAGTGTTGATGCTCCTGTTCCCAATGCATTCATGGCTCAAATGATGGCCTTACTGTTATTTAAGCAAGCCAATTATCAAGAAAGTATTAATGCACACCCGAAAATTCTTCCTTTTAAGGGCATGGAGTTTATTGATGCTACTTTAAAAGTGCTGTCTTATCGCGCCCTGGGAAATACTGAAGCCGAGCAACTAGAACTGTTAAGAGCACGACAATTAGTCAAAGCCAAACAAAATGAGCAAGCGAGTGATGGCTTTGCCAAAATGAGTCAAGCACTGCTTCTAGCAACAGAGGGTAGTTTCTCAGAAAGTTTAGACCTACTCAATCAGTCTTTTAAACAGGGCTATAAAGATCGAGGATATATCGCTTTATGGCCATTGTTTGAAGCAGCCTATAACTCTGATGAATCCGCTCAACAAAGGTTTGATACTTATAAGCAAATGTTGAATGATGATATTAGTCAGCAGAAGCAGCTCATTGTTGCTGCATCAAAGCAGTGTAATGATACTCCTGCCGATTGCCCTCTAGATAAGTTTTCACTAAAGCCTGAGTAATCCCTTGCAGTAAGCAGTTTTTTTTATAATACTCATATCATCCCTGGTCATACCAGAAATCTGAATAACAACATAAAACAATGACTGAAAAAATCCTTGGCGTTGCCGTCCCTATTTTTATGCTCTTTATTTTTATCGAGCTTGCTTATTCTTTGTGGAAAAAGAAGGATTTTTATCGCTTAAATGATGCTATTTCGAGCTTAAGTTGTGGTTCAGTAACCGTCTTAGTGGAGATTTTTACCAAGATTCCTTTTATTTTGGCCTATATCTGGTTATTCGATAACTTCGCCATTGCCGAGTTCTCAATGAACTCCTGGCTCGCCTGGATAGGTTTCTTTATTGTCGGCGACTTTATTTACTATTGGGGGCATCGCTGGTGCCATGAGATTAACTTCCTATGGAATACTCACCTGCCTCACCACCAAAGCGAAGAATACAACTTAACTACTGCCTTAAGACAAGGCGCACTACAAGATACCGTTCTTTTTCCAATCTATTTGCCAATGGCGCTCATGGGCTGCCCAATCGAGATGTTCTTAGTGCTTCGAGTATCCAACAAACTTTATCAATTCTGGATCCATACTCGCACCATCAACAAAGTGCCTTTAATCGAAGGTATTTTGAATACCCCATCAGCTCATCGAGTTCATCACGCAGTTAATGAAGCCTATGTGGATCGAAACTATGGTGGTACTTTTATGGTTTTTGATAAATGGTTTGGTACTTGGGTAGAGGAAGATAAAAATAATGACGCCGTTTACGGTGTACGTAAGCCTTATGCCAGCTTTAATCCAATCAAAGCGCATGTGGATTGGTGGTTTCGCTTAGGTAAAGATACTTATCACACTAAAAGCTGGAAAGATAAATTGAAGTTATGGTTTATGCCAACAGGTTGGCGGCCTAATGATGTAGAACAGCAATATCCTTGGGGTAAGTTTGATATGGCAACCTTCGTGAAATATGATCCGAAAGTGTCTAAACACCGACAGTGGCTATCCTTAGTTATCTACGCTGCAGTAGCACTTTCTTTCCCTTTAGTTCTAGAGTTAAAAGGACAAATCGCTATTTGGCAGCATGCCTTTATCGCTTTAGCTTATATCGGCGTTATTTACAGCGCCAATCGATTAAATTATTAACGGGTTACTTCGCTCTATCGAAAGCTTCTTTTAACCAACCGATAAGTTCTTTATCCACTTGTTTAATATCAGTTATTCGCACTCGATGCGAAACCATGGCGTTAAAACTACCCGATGCTTCTAAACGGGCGGTTGGCTCATCACCTTTTAAATTTATCCCAACATCAATTCTGGTTTTAGTCGATGGCTGGATTAAGGCAAACTGTTTTTTATGGCGTAAACTGACATAAGCCTTTTTCGGCGCTAACTCTACGTCATCACCAAACTTCTCTATCGCTTTTATAAGCTTGTCATAGATAGGCTTTAGATCCGCCTTCTTCTCATATTGAGTTGTAACTAAATCATTATCAGAAACTGGCTCGGCACCGCCTTTTAGAAAGTCAGAACTTAACAGGTTGGCAAAGCCATGAGTCACCCCATGCTCAGTTTTTAGCATCTTCACAATCTGGCCATGTTTTTCTAAGCCAGCGGCTTTGATAACTCTATTCCAATCGCTTTGACTTTTACCGGTCTTCTCAGGAATATTATTGCGCATGGTTTGCGCCATTTCTTCTGGACTTGCCATAATTCACTCCTTAATTATTTGCAATTAAAGTAAAAACTGCTCCAACGGCAACGCCAAATATAAACACAACAACCGATAGGAATAATATGTTGTATTGTTTAGCTGGTTTTAACTCTTCTTTACCTATGTTTGGAACTAAAGCAATATCGTTTCTTTCCACTTCAAAAACCGCACAAAATGCAGATATTGTTTCTAAAGAAGTTTGCCCAGTTTTTTCTATCCTTTGAATGGTTCTTAAACTAACCCCCATCAAATCAGCTAAATGCTGCTGCGTCCAACCTTTACTTACCCGAATATGTTTAACTTTTATAGGGTCTATAATCATTTAGCTTTTCATCCAAACCATAAACTCACCTATAATATGCCCAATTTCATGCCCAAAGATAAATGCTAAAACCACTACCAAAAGCACAAACCATAGGTTCCCTTTACTTTGGAAAAAAGCTTGTTCTTCGGTTGCTAAGTGCTCACCGTTTTCGAACAAACTACAAAATATATCACCCATGATAATATTTTTACCATGTCCTGTATTGATGGTGTAGTTCTTATTATTTGCGCTAAAGTTATGAACCCCACTTATCACAGTATATTTTTGCGATACTAAAGCATCGCCGACATAAACCATTTCTTTACCTGTCGGCAAGCAATGTACAGAAACTTTAACCCCATTCTCAATTTCAAACTGAAACCAAATCCCTTTAAATATTGAGCTATTACTTTTGTTAGCGACCATTTTTATATTCCACTCGTTAATGAGTGGTCAATTATCAATACAATGTAGATAATTATATACGTCATTGATACGTCATGGCACTTTAATTTCATACGTCATCAAGGTGACAAGTCAATTAAATCAGTAAGTTACAGCTATATGTGTTATTTACTATGTATCTTATTGCAAGTCATATCAAGTCTTTAGAAGTGCTAGCAGTCAGTTTACAATCTAGGTAAAATACGCGCTTCTATGACATCGACAAACCTTTGACATCATTTAGGAATAATACCCATGAGTCTTGCGGATAAAGTGCTTGCAGTAAATAACGATCTTCCAATTCGTACGGATAAACCTGTACATAGCGGTAAAGTGCGTTCGGTTTATTGGTTAACTGAATCTGACAGCCAACGTTTAATCCAAGAAAGAAACTATGATGTACCTAGTGATACACCATTGGCGATCATGGTGATCAGTGACCGTATCTCTGCCTTTGATTGCATCTGGCGTGGTGAAGGCGATGTGCGTGGTGTTCCGGGTAAAGGCGCTGCGTTAAATGCGGTATCTAATCATTGGTTTAAGTTATTTAAAGAAAAAGGTCTAGCGGATAGCCATATCTTAGAAATTCCGCATCCTTTTGTTTGGATTGTACAAAAAGCCAAGCCAGTAAAGGTCGAAGCTATTGCTCGCCAATACATTACTGGCTCTATGTGGCGCGCTTATGAAAATGGTGAACGTGAATTTTGTGGGATCACATTGCCTGAAGGTTTAACAAAGGATCAAAAACTCGATGAATTGTTAATCACGCCCTCTACTAAAGGAATTTTAGAAGGTATTCCAAACGTTCCAGCGCAAGATGATGTTAATATCAGTCGTCAAAATATTGAAGATAATTTTGAAGCCTTTAATTTTGCTTCTGTCGAAGATATAGATTTATACGAAAAACTATTAAAAGATGGATTTAACGTGATCAGCGAAGAGCTAGCCAAGTTGGATCAAATGTTCGTAGACACTAAGTTTGAGTTTGGTTACGTCAAAGATAAAGATGGTAACGATAAATTAATCTATATGGACGAAGTGGGTACTCCAGATTCTTCACGCATCTGGGATGGTCCTGCTTTTCGTGACGAAGGCAAAATCATTGAAAACTCAAAAGAAGGTTTCCGTCAATTATTATTAAATCACTTCCCTGATCCGGATATTTTGCTTAATAAAAACCGTATGGATGAACGTGAAGCGCTTGCTCGCGACAACGCACTACCCATCAGCGCAATCAATATGATTACCGACACTTACGTGGGTATCGCTGAAAAAATTACGGCTGAAAAAATTCATCTTTCTGATAATCCAAAAGCTGAAATAATTAAGATACTCAATGATGAGTATGGCTTAATCGATTGATTTAATTGTCAATTATTTAAAGGGGGCAGACAGAGCCCCTTTTTTAATGCAAATATGACTTAAATCACTTTAATTTCAATAGTTTACAAAAAAGTGCTATGCTTATCATAAGTTAATAACTTTTAATTATTGGCGACAAGGAATGTATCATATTGTAGCAGGGTTTATACTCTCAATTAGCGTTCAAATGGCTAATGCTACGCCTGCGCCCTTAAGAATATGTATCGATAATAATAATTGGTTGCCGTTCATTTATCTTGAAGAAAGAAAAGCCAAAGGCATCCATATTGATATCATTTCTTCTGCTCTCAACTCTTTAGACTATCAATATGAATTTTTACCCGTTCCTTGGAAGCGATGTCTTAAAGGTTTAGAGAAAGGATTCTACGATGCGGTAGCCACCGCTTCTTTTAATAGTAATAGAAATAAATTTCTATTTTACCCGCAAGATGCCGAATCAAATAACCGATCAGAATGGCGTGTTTCGCAAGTGGAGTACATTATCGCAACGCCTTCAAATCAACGCTTTACCTTCGAAGGCGATTTAACCAAAGTCCCACAGCCCATTAGAGTTCCTCGAGGATATTCTATTGCCCAGGATTTAAAGAAAAAAAATATCGAGGTGGATGATTCATCCATTAATGACATGCAAAATATTAAACGGTTACTTCGTGAAAAAAATGGCTCTGTTATCACCTTACCAACCGTCATCGATTGGTATAACCAAAATTATAGTTCAAACATGATTTATGACGAGCAACCATTAACTTCAAAGTCCTATTTCTTTGCCATATCAAGACAAGGGCAATTGAATAAAGCCGACATCAACATTATCTGGCAAAGAATTGCCGACAGACGCAGTGAGGTTTTAGCTGAAACCTCTAAGAAAATGATGAATCATGATGAGGGAGAGCAATAACGTGGCCTCTCAATTTAAATCGGGACTCTATAAAAAACTAGCCGTTTATTCGGTAATTATTGCGTTTGCTCTGGGAATATTGCTGAGTTTATTTCAAATATATCGCGATTACCGTCAACAAGATGAGCAGTTTAATCAAGACATCAACGATATTATCGAGCTAGTAAAACCTTCTGCTGAAAAAGCCGTTTATGAATTTGATGAG
Source organism: uncultured Kangiella sp. (assembly GCA_947503435.1). Taxonomy (GTDB): domain Bacteria; phylum Pseudomonadota; class Gammaproteobacteria; order Enterobacterales; family Kangiellaceae; genus Kangiella. The sequence continues at coordinate 226,580 of CANNDL010000003.1, forward strand.
AATCTAGGCTCCTTGGTTATTGATAGCCTATTCGATCAAGAGGCAATTCTAAAAGCCACTATTGTGGATGATTATGGCGACAGGTTCCAAGGCCGGGAAAAAGCGACAGAAAGAAGCAATGATACTTGGCACTCTAACTTCACCAAATTCCAACCTCGAGAATTAAGCTTCCCTTTAGAGATCCAGTCAAGTGTCGATAATAGCAAAGCAGCCTTAGAGATTTATGTTGACCCTTATATTTCTCTTGGCAATTTCGTGGAAAGATCTTGGCTAACACTTATTACTGGTTTAGTGCGTAGCATTTTAATTGCACTGGTTTTGCTTTATCTCAGTTATAAATTTGTTACAAGGCCTATTCAATCTATTGCAGAGAATTTAAGTCAAATTGATCCTTTCTCAAATAAGCCGCAGCAACTGACCGTTGCCACTGAGCATAAAGATAATGAGCTAGGTTTATTAGTCACTAAAATTAACGAGCTATTTAATAACTTACAAAATGGCATTCAACGTATTCAGAATCTGAATAATAAACTGAATAGTGAAATTAGCGAGCGCCAACAAATTGAAGAACTCATAAATTACGCCGAAACTAATACTCGAGGAATCACAGGTTACGACTATATCAATACAATGTTATGTTTCCTTACTGATTCGCTTTCTTTACGCGGCGCCATAATCGCCAAAAAAGAGAGTGCAGAGAGTTTTAGAGTCACTGCGCACTATTTTAGTGATGTTCGTATGATGGAACCTGATAACCTCTATCAATCAAAAATACCTGCCTATAACGAGTTTTATGAGCAAGAGCACATACTTATAAATCAGGAAGAACGAACAGCACATTTTGATGGACACCCTACTCTACTGTTACCAGTAAATGATCATGAAGGACAAGTCATTGGCTTGATTGGCTTAATTAAAATGCATGCCTTTGAAGTTAATTTTTATTTTCATCACAAAGCACTACTTCAAATATTTTCCAGTCGCATTTCAACTGAATTCATACGTGATACTCAAATTAAAGTTATCGAAGAGCTAGCTCATAACGACTCACTAACACGCCTATCGAATCGCCATCATTTTAATCAGCGATTACAGCAAGAAATAATTAAGGCTAAAAACAACCATAATCATTTATCTCTTTTATATTTAGATTTGTATCGCTTCAAATGGGTTAACGATTCTTTTGGCCATAAAGTTGGAGATTTACTTCTTGTAGAAATCGCAAAACGATTAAAAACTCACATGAGTCAGCATGATTTAGTTGCCAGAATCGGGGGAGATGAATTCGCAATACTATTAATCGGCAAGACTGCTGTCGAAGCCAATGAAATTGCCTCTACCATTCATGATGCAGTTTCTGCGCCTATTAATATAGACGAGATTATTGTAAATACTAAAGTTAGCATTGGAATCACTGAGCTTTCAGAGTCATCTAGTAAAGCATCCAAGTTGTTAAAAGATGCCGATATGGCGATGTTCCTCGCTAAAAATTTGCCAGAGCCTAAAACTCAAATTTATTCGGAAGATGTCAATCAACAAGTCATGCGTCGCTTAAACCTTGAATCAGAAATGCGCGACACACTCGAAGCAAAGGCTTTCGAATTAGTATTTCAACCACAATATCAACTTAATTCGAATGTCATTGTCGGAGTCGAAGCCCTTGTTCGTTGGCAGCATCCAACTCTAGGCTTTATCTCGCCTGAAGAGTTCATACCTATTGCAGAAGAAACCGGTATGATTCATAAACTCAGCGAAGTCGTCATTCACAAAGCTGCTGAACAGGCTAGAGTTTGGATACAAGAATCACAATTTAATTTTAAACTATCCGTTAATGTCTCTGCTTATCAGTTAAAAAGTACCGCAGCTTTTAATGATCTTTTTAATTCTCTTGAGACAATTAAAGACATTGCAAATTATTTAACTATCGAAATTACAGAAACCGCATTAATCGAAAACATTGATGTCACTGCTAGCTTGCTCAATAAAATCACTAAGCTTGGTATCAGTTTGTCCATTGATGATTTTGGTACTGGTTATTCTTCATTGGGTTATTTGAAATCGCTACCGCTTGATTATTTAAAAATTGATAAGGCTTTTATATCAGCAATTCCCGAGTCAGCTAACGATATTCATATCGTACAAGCGGTAATAGCATTGTCTAAAGCCATGAAGCTTGAAGTAGTGGCTGAAGGCGTTGAAACTCAAGCGCAAGTAAATTTACTAAGGGACTACGGCTGTGATTTTGTACAAGGCTATTTTTATAGCAAACCAGTGCCCGCGGAACAGATTACCGACATGATTCTGCAGCAGAAAAAGAACATTGCAAATCGGAGTATCGTTTGAACAAATTTGTTAATCTAACTCTGGCTGCACTTTTCATTTTTCCGTTTTCTACCAAGGCCGACACTGATTTAACTATTGGTGGCAGATTACAATCCGACTACTTATGGGTTAACGAAGATGTTTTAAATCACCGAGACGGCTATGAAACTCGGCGCGCTAGACTTTATCTATCTGGCGATATTGCTGAAGATTTTGATTTTAAGTTTCAATATGACTTTGTCGGCGATGGCGAATGGAAAGATGCTTACTTTGGCTACTCGGGAATCCAAAATACTTACATACAAGCCGGGCAAATATTTGAAATGGTTGGACTCGAGGGTTATACCAGCTCAAAAAATTTAACCTTTATTGAACGCTCTCTACCTGTAGCTTTCGTGCCCGATCGTGCATTAGGGGTTAGTGCTACTCATTGGACGGAAAACTGGATGTTCGCTACCGGCTACTACGGACAAAACTTACGAGACACCTCTAGCGACGCCAATGGTTTTTCCGCTCGGCTAGCTTGGTCAAATCGCTCTAAAAATAAAGTACTCCATTTAGGAGCTAGCTTTGCTCAACGCAGCCCCGATATGGATAGCTATAGAGCTAGAACGCGCCCAGAGACTCATGTAACCGATACTCGATTAATTGATACGGGAAATTTAACTGATGTTGATAATTATCGTACTAACGGTGTCGAACTTGCTTGGGTCGAAGGCCCATGGTCGATACAGTCTGAGTATATCCAGCAGTCCATCAATAGAAATTCAAACCCAAATTTAACTATTGATAGCTGGTACTTTTTAGGTAGCTATTTTCTAACCGGTGAATCGCGCAACTACAGCCATAAATACGGTATTTTTTCTACTCTAACTCCACATGCAGAATCAGGAGCTTGGGAAATTGGCTTACGATACAGTGAAATGGATTTGAGCGATAATCTGATTTTAGGTGGTAAAATGAAAAACTGGACTTTTGGTCTTAATTACTACTTAAACAAAAACTCCAAGTTAGCATTAAACTATATTGACTCCAAAGCTAATAACAACGTTATAAGAGACAACCCTAAGTTTCTACAAATTCGTTACCAATACGTATTTAAGCTTTAAATAAACTCGGTAAGACCAATCCTGCAAAGCCTTGTATCTGATAATCCACCACCGAACTTTGAGTTGGCTCTGGATTAATCTCAACTATTTTTGCCCCTTGGCTTTTAGCAAGCATCATTAAGCCTGCCGCAGGATATACTTGGCTGGAAGTGCCAATGGATAAAAACAGATCACAACAATAAGCAGCAGTTTCGGCGGCTTGCCATTTCTTCTCGTTGAGGGCTTCTCCAAACCAAACTACCGATGGTCTGACTTGGCCACCGCAAGCTTTACACTCCGGTACTTGCAGCAAACCTGATACATCCTCTAAGTATTGTTCTCTACATTGCAGGCAGTGGTTTTTCCAAATATTACCGTGAATATCTATGACTTCATAAGCATTAGGATCAGAACCTGCTTTTTGATGCAGTCCATCCACGTTTTGTGTAACTAGTATAACTTCTTGTTCACCTGATGCTTTAGCTTGTTGCTGCCACAGAGCAAGGGCGATATGCGCTGGATTTGGCTTTTTATCTTGATTAACCTCGCGACGCCATTGATACCATTGCCAAACTTTTTCTGGGTCTTGTAAGAAGCCATCGAGACTGGCGAGTTGTTGCGGATCGTACTCTGACCAGAGTCCTTTACCATCTTGAGCTTCGCGAAAAGTTGAGATGCCCGACTCAGCGGAAACGCCAGCGCCTGTGAGAACACAGACACGTTTGGCTTGCTTAACTAGATTCCTGACTTCTTTTAAAGCAGCTTCATCCATCAGCTTCACTCTAATTAATTATGATGGATAATTATCTTTCAGACCTTGATAAACTTTTTCCTTAAAATTTTCGTCACTGGTATCGAGGCTATCTAAAATATCGACTAAGTACTCATTATCTTCGCGGCCATTCCATTCTTTAATATAGCTACCATCTTTATAGCCATGGTCTTGGCGGAAGAAGTTTAATGTATTTTTACCTACGTAACTTTTATATAACTCTTCAAAGGGCATATCCATTTGCTGCATACAACCTGCAAAACTAGTGCCATCAAAGTGTTGATACATTACTGCTTGGCCAGCTAATACTTCTAGGGTTTGTTTGAAATCACCTTTTACTAGTGGTTCAGACAGTTCACCCGCTAATTCAGAGGCGATTTCGTCATAACTCAACTTCTTTTCATTGGAAGGGCCATCTATGCGCGAGCTTAATCCAAAATGGAATATATCCACAAGTTCCATTTTCACTTGTTCAGCATCTGGCTGCTGATGTTTCCACCATTTCCAGCCATAGTGTTCCAGCATTTCGCCACACTCTATCCAAATGGCGCGATACCATTCGAAACCTTGCTCAACCCATTTATCGTTTACTTTAGTATTCATCGCATCCTGCATTTCTAACATTATTGCGATTTGATTAGTCATTAATTCTTTATTGGTCATTTTAATTCTCTATTTACCAGCCGCGGTTTTTCTCGATAAGCTCATAAGCTGATTTGATTTCTTGTGTTTTCTCTGTGGCTATTTTAATCATTGATTCGGGTAAACCTTTGGAAACTAGTTTATCAGGATGATGCTGGGACATTAAGCGTTTATAGGCTTTTTTGATCGTTGCTTTATCATCGGAAGACGATACTCCTAATACTTGATAAGCCTGTCCAATACTAGGAGCTCCATAACCTGGCTGCCCACCAGCTCTTTTGCTACCTTGTTGCTGACTATACTGATGAAAACCCTGGGTGGCCTGTACCATCTTAATCAACTGATCGATAATGAAACTAGCAAAGCCAAGGCGTTGGCCAATCTGTCTAAGGATTGCTTGTTCGCTGGCAGCCATTTGCCCATCAGCCATCGCCATACTGATCTGTATTTCAAGAAACATTTGTAACAGATTTCTTTGACGGCCAACTACTTGTTTGAAATTTCTCATCACATTTTCGAAATCAAAATTTGCTTCTTTGCCTTGTTTAAAATGATCAATAGCAATTTTACGAGTAGCTGCATCCAAGCCCATTCTAGTCATAACATTTTCCGCGTGAGCGATCTCATTCTCAGATACGCGGCCATCAGCTTTAGCGATATGTCCCATGATAGAGAACGTTGAAGTGAAAAATACTGCTTGAATTTTTTGCTGCGAAGCAGGGTCGAGCCGCTCTCTTGCTTCTTCAGTTTTTTTATCCAATTGATGACCTAGAAAAGCCCCAATCAAAGCGCCAATCGGACCGCGGGTAAAAAAGTAGCCGAGTAAACCACCAATTAATTTGCCAACCCAACCCATCAGTTATCACCTTTGCCTAAATCAAAATTAATCGTTTTAATTGGTCTCTGAAATTCTTTGTTGAGCATATCTAATCGTTCTGGCGTGCCAATATCTCGCCATTGCCCTTGATAAAGCTGTCCAGTTACTTGTTGGTATTGCATAAGTCCTCGCAAAATTGGGGCTAGAGGCTCGGCTTTATCTATGACTAAATCTGCAAAAATTTCTGGTTGATACACGCCAATACCTGAAAAAGTATATTGAACCTCATTTTGTGCAAGCACAGTCCCATTATCTAGACCGAAATCACCTTTTGGGTGTTGCTCGGGATTAGGTACTAATACTAGATGCGCTTTTGCTTTAGGTTTATTCAATAAGCTAAAATCAAAATCAGACCAGACATCGCCATTAACTACGACAAATGGCTCACCTTCAAAAAAGTCGAGAGCTTTACGAATACCGCCAGCAGTTTCAAGAGCCACTTCTTCATGAGAGTAACTAAGATTTACTCTCCAGTAACTACCGTCCCCCAAATACTCAGGAATTATATCTCCCAGCCAAGCCGTATTAATCAGAATATCCTTTATTCCAGCAGCTTTTAAGGCTTCAATGTGATATTCAATTAACGCCTTTCCATCAACTTTTAGCAAAGGTTTGGGCAGGGTATCGGTTAATGGTCGCATTCTCTCGCCGCGACCGGCAGCCAATATCATGGCTTTTTTGATATTACTCATAAAAGTTATCCGTAAAAGGCATTTCAGTAATTAGGCCTATTGAACTCTAACCAATGAGTCCATCTTGGGAAGAATGGTTTGCTTCATCCAGTGTGTAAATTCCTCAAGTTGAGGGTAAGGTTCTGCTTGTCGAACTATATATCTGAGGGTTAAAGGAATATCTTTCAAGTAATTTGATTTACCATCGCGATAATTAAGACGCGCAAATATACCTGCAACTTTGATATGTCGTTGTAAACCCATCCAGTCGAACCATTGTACAAATTGAGCTTTATCCAAATTCCAATCCGACTGCTCTAAGAAATAGTCAAGCCACTCCTTAACTTTATAGTCGGGCCATTCGATATAACAATCTCGAAGCAATGATAGAAGGTCATAACTTATTGGGCCATGTATTGCGTCTTGAAAGTCAATTATGCCTGGAGACTCATTCTCAATGAACATAATATTGCGTGAATGGTAATCCCTGTGTACAAATACTTGCGGTTGCTCTAAAGCACTATCTGTAAGCCATGTAAACAATTGATCCAGCATCTTATTTTCATTTATAGAAAGCTCCATTTGCAAATGTTTCCCGATGAACCACTTACGAAACAATTCCATTTCTATATTTAATAGCTCAGCATCATAAAGAGGAATCTTTGCTGATGAATCTATATTTTGCATTTCAACCAAACTTATAATTGCTGACTTGTACAATTGGTCAGCCGATTGCTCATTGAGCAAAGGCAGGAATAAATCATCACCTAGATCTGAAAGCAACATAAATCCGTTATTTAAATCTTGAGCAATTACCTTTGGTGCATTCACATTTTCCAATAATCTAGCAATTTTAATAAACTGTTCAGAATTCTCATGTTCAGGGGGTGCATCTACGCAAATCCAACTATCATGCTTATTTTTTATTCTAAAATAGCGACGAAAACTGGCATCTCCAGAAACCACGGACCAATCGCCATTTTCTAGCCCTAATTGCAGTAGCGACCAATTTTTAAGCAGTTTTTGTCTTTTATCCATTATCCTCAGTTTCCAATCAAATTTAGTAACGGTTTTATTATCAATATAATTTTCAATCCAAGGCTTTAAGGTTTATTATTAACCCTTTATTCTTAAAGCGTTTAATTGGCTTGGATAATAACGATTAAATGGTAATCAAGAAAGCCGTTAGGGTAAAACCTTTTTTTGAGGCTAAGACAAAAAAAGCACCTATGCAAAAGTCCATATTTGAGTTGAATTGCTTAACTCAGGCTAGCCTCTGCCTATTAGGATTGAACTTTGGCCTATTTTCAGTCGCCCATGCCGAAGAAGATACCAACCTTACTTTCCCTGAATATAAATCGTGCCAAGTAGCGCCGACGCCTCAAGCTGTTGCCATTAAGAATCCTTTCAATTCCATTAACCCGCAAATTGATAATATTATTCGTGCTTGGTCAGACAAGGCCTATACCGAAGCTAATAAAGCTTACTTAGAAGGCAATGTGGTCATTAAGCAAGGTGAGCAATACATTAAAGCAGAAAAGTTAATTGCGGATAACCTTAATAAAAGCTATAGAACAGTAGGCGAGTTAGTATTTAGTAGTCCGGACGTGATTGTTAAAGCCAAAGAAATGGCTTATCAAGAAGAATCTGGTTCAAGTCAAATTACCGATAGTCAATTTCATTTGTTTAGTAACAATGGGAATGGCTCAGCTGAACAAATTGACATCGACAACAAAAAGGTTTTGACACTTTATAATTCAGACTTCTCAACCTGCCCGCAAGATCAAAGAAGCTGGGCCTTTGAGTCCGACAAAATTGTTATTGATAAAGAGTCTGGCTGGGGTGAAGCCTATAATAGCGTCGTAAGAGTTGCCGATATCCCGGTTTTTTACTTACCTTATATAACTTTTCCAGTAGATGATCGCCGAAAAACTGGTTTGTTACCGCCGTCTTTTAGTAACTCCAGTCGTAATGGTGCCGATATTAGTGCGCCTTATTATCTCAATTTAGCACCGAATTATGATTTAACACTCACTCCTCGCTATATGAGTAAACGAGGCGCAGCGCTAGGTTCTGAGTTTCGTTACTTGATGCCGTCTTATGCTGGTGAAATCAAATTTGATTATTTGCCTGAAGATGATTTAGCTAAAGGCAATCCAGAACTTGATTCAGATCGTTGGTCTTATTCGATCAAACACAACAACCAATTCAGTGACAGTTGGAGTGCGGCTATAGATGCACAAGAGGTCAGCGATGATGCTTATTTTCAAGACTTCGGAGGCGGAGTTAATAACTCAAATACTTCCAACCTTTCGCAAAACCTGTACTTGCAATATTTGACCCAAGACTGGCAATTTAAAGCCCAATATCAAGACTGGCAACTACTTAACAGTGCTAGTCAGCGATATAAAATTGCGCCAAAAATTAGCGCAACCCGCTTTTTTAATGGCGACGGCTATTATGCCAATATTGCAGCTGAAGCGACTCGGTTTGAGCATAAAGATCCCATTCTACTCAACAGCGCCAACCGTTTTCATATCGAGCCAACCATTGGTTGGAACTTTGAGCGTTTATACGGATTTATACGCCCACAATTAAGCTATGCTCTGACTCAGTATGACCAAAAGGATGTTAATGACGACAAGCAAAATTTTGATCGTGCATTACCCACAGCTTCGGTAGACGCAGGGCTCTTTTTTGAGCGCCAATGGCAATTTGGTGAAAAAAACTTTACTCATACATTTGAGCCAAGAGCCTTTTATCTTTACACCCCTTATGAAGACCAATCTGGAATTGGCCTTTTTGATACAAGCGAACCCACCTTTAACTTTACTCAACTTTTCAGCCGTAATCGATTTGCTGGTTTTGACCGCATTGGTGACGCCAACCAAATCAGTGCCGCGGTTACTAGCCGCTTAATTGATCAGCAAGGAGTTGAAAGGGTTAGTTTTACATTAGGTAGGATCGCATACTTACAAGATCGCAAAGTTCAATTACTGGATTCGAGTCCAAGAGAAACCTTTAGACAATCAGGATTGTTAACCGAATTAAATTGGCGCTGGACTGATCGAGTTGAAGTCAAAGGGGCTATTGATTGGGATGATCAACGAGATCTAACTTCCAGCGGCTCATTTTTACTGCATTATCAGCCAAAACCCAATCATATTATTAATCTAGGCCATCGCTTTAGACGCAACTTTGATCGTCGCATTGAGGAAGCGGAACTAGCTTTTGCATGGCCAATCAAAGAAAACTGGCGAATTCTTGGTCGATATAGCAGAGATTTATCACAAAATAGAACCAATGAATCATTTTTTGGTCTAGAATATGAATCCTGCTGTTGGGCGGTACGTTTAGTTAATCGTCGCTATCTAAATATACAGCTGGATAGCCAAGGGCAACTGATTGCTAATCAAGGGGATATGCACAATTCAGGTGTATTCTTACAATTTGTATTAAAAGGCATCGGTAGTTTACGAGGAAGCACCACTGAGTTCCTTGAAGAAAGCATTTATGGTTACCGGGACAGACTCGGTAAATAAACAATTTTGAGTCAAATATGAAGTTAAAAACATTAATCGGCATTGCCGGAATTTCACTTTTCTCTTTAGCTCCAAGTCAAGCTGAAGAGATTGATAAAGTAATCGCACAAGTTGAAGAAGATGTAGTTCTACAGTCTGAGCTTGATCGCAGAATTGCTCAATTTAAATCTCAGCTTGCAGCTCGTGGAGGTCAAATGCCTCCTGAAGATGTTTTACAACAAGAAATGCTTGATGCATTAATTCTTGAAAATATTCAATTACAAATGGCTGCAAGAGCCGGTGTGCAAGTTCCTGACGCAGAATTACAGCATTTTGCAGGGCAGATAGCGCAACAAAATGGGCTAAGCATGCCAGAATTTCGCCTTAAACTTGCAGAAGATGGTATTGGTTACGAATTATTTTTAAACGATTTGCGCAATGAAATTATGGTTAATCGTGTTAGAGATGGGTTTGTTAATCAACGAATCCAAGTCGGCGAAAAAGAAATCGAATCCATCATTCATGCCATCGATTCACAAAAGCGAATAGAATATCATCTAGGGCATATCTTAATCCAAGTCCCTGAAAATGCTGACGAGCAAGCAGTGAGCTCTTATCAAAACAAAGCAAACGAGCTTCGCCAACAACTTGAAAGCGGTAGAGACTTCGCTATTATTGCTGCGAACAATTCTGATGGTCAAAATGCAGCATCTGGCGGCGATTTTGGATGGCACACCGAAGATAGTATGCCAAGTTTATTTTCCGATGTGGTTTACTACATGGGCGTCGGCGATACCTCTAGTTTAATCCGTTCTCCATCTGGCTTTCACATTTTACAATTATTTGATAAGCGCGGTGATGAACAACATTTGGTACGTCAAGTTAACGCTAGGCATATTTTAGTAAAGCCAGACATAATCACCAGCGAACAAGATGCTCAAAACTTATTAAAAACCATTCGCCAAGATGTTTTGAATGGTGAAAAAGAATTTTCTGATTTAGCTAAGCAATATTCAAAAGACCCTGGCTCAGCAAATCTAGGTGGTGAATTAGGCTGGCAGAGCCCCAATATTTATGATCCTATCTTCAAGGAAGAGATAGAGAAGCTTTCCATAAATGAAATTAGCCAGCCTTTTAAAAGTGGTTTCGGCTGGCACATTGTGCAATTACTTGGTGAGCGCCAAGAAGATCAAAGCGATGAAATGAAGCGAAGCCAAGCAACTCAAGTTTTGCGAAATCGCAAATTTAATGAAGAAGTTGAAACTTGGTTACGTGAAATTCGCGATGAAGCTTACGTAAAAAAAGTAGTCGAAGAAGATAGCTAATCCCGAAAATGGCTTTTCCGAAAATATTGATTACCGCTGGGGAACCGGCGGGTATCGGTCCAGAGCTGGTTGTAAAATTAGCGCAGAAGCAACACCAAGCTCATCTAATAGTAGCCGCCAATAAAGGGTTATTACAAGAAACTGCAAAACGACTAAAATTATCTTTAAAATTAGAAGAATATTCATTAGCAAACAAGCAATTGAGCCCTTCACCTAAAGGCAGTATTTATCTAATCGATCACTCAATGCCAGCTACAGCGGTGCCCGGCCAGTTAAATCCAGATAACAGTCAATACGTATTAGCAACCCTTGAGACGGCATCGGAATGGGCATTGAATGGTCATGTAGATGCTATTTTGACCGGCCCAGTACACAAAGCAGTACTAAACGATAAGGTAGGCTCCAAATATTTTTCTGGCCACACTGAATTTTTTGCAGAAAAAGCTAACTCCAAAAAAGTAGTTATGATGTTAGCAACTACCGGTTTAAGGGTTGCTTTAGCTACTACTCATTTACCACTCAAAGATGTTTCCCAAGCTATCAGTAAAGCGTCTTTATCTGAAATTATTGCAATACTTTGTCGAGAATTAACCCAGAAATTTAATATTGAAACGCCTAAAATTTTAGTGCTCGGATTAAATCCTCATGCTGGTGAGTCAGGCCTATTGGGACAAGAAGAAATAGACACCATTATACCTGTAATCAATTCTCTAAATGAAAAATTAGATTGCCATTTAATTGGCCCTCTGCCAGCAGATACCGCTTTTTCTCCTCACTATCTTGATAACGCTGATGCAGTTTTGGCCATGTATCACGACCAAGGGCTACCGGTATTAAAGTATAAAGGGTTCGGCAATGCAGTTAACATTACATTAGGTCTGCCATTTATTCGCACTTCGGTCGATCACGGAACTGGGCTTGATATCGCGGGCAAGAATTGTGCATCCTTAGGCAGTATAGAATACGCTTTAGAGCAAAGCATTGAATTAGCAAAGGCTAAATTGAGTAGGTAATATGGTAAATAAGAATTCTAAAGTCGTTCAAGGACATCAAGCACGTAAACGCTTTGGCCAAAACTTCTTAACTGACTCATTCTATATAAACCGAATTGTTACCGCCATAAATCCAACAGCTGAAGACCAAATGGTCGAAATTGGGCCTGGGTTAGGTGCTATAACCGAGCTATTAATTGATCAAGTGGGTTCTCTGGACCTTGTTGAGCTCGATAAAGATCTTATCCCCCGTTTAAAAAATAAATTTAAACAAACTCATTTAAACATTCATCATAGTGATGCCTTGAAATTTGATTTTTCTTCGCTAGTTACTAAAGAAAATAACAACAAGCTAAGAATAGTCGGCAATTTACCTTATAACATCTCAACTCCTTTAATATTCCACTTATTAAGTTATAGAGAACATATCCAAGATATGTACTTTATGTTGCAAAAAGAAGTGGTAGAGCGTATTTGTGCCACTTCCAACAGTAAAACCTATGGCCGATTAAGTATTATGAGTCAATATTACTGCCATGCTGAGATGTTATTTACAGTTCCGCCCGGAGCTTTTCAACCAGCACCGAAAGTTGACTCCGCTATTATAAAATTAACACCCCGTTCCGAAGCCGAGCTATCCGCCAAAGATCCTAAGTTATTAGCTGAACTAGTAACCGCCAGTTTTAATCAAAGACGGAAAACGATACGCAATAATTTAAAGAAACATATTTCAGAGGCCGATTTGAAGTCATTAGATATTAACCCAGGCGAAAGACCTGAAAATTTAGAAATTCAAGACTTTATTAATATTGCTAATTTTTTATTCAAATAATGACTATATATTTGACAGAATTTGTCATATCAATCGTTAATTCTAACTTAAAAAAACTAATCTAATTACAATTCTGGTAAATTCTAGGATAATTAGTCCGTTATTAGTTATAAATACTCCATTGAGACATAAATCACAATTTACTTTACAAGGTACTTTCGCCTGATTTATTATAAATTTATTGGGATCATTCATAAAAGGATATCTTATGAGCTCACCAATAGCTGAAACTATTGAAAACGCACGTCGCTTTAATCGAGTAAATATCAATTTACCTGTTGCTATACGCCAGCAAGATTCTCAAGTATTCCTTACAGAAAGCATCGATCTTTCTGAAGGCGGGATCCTAGTTAGAAACAATGAAAATGCTAATTTGCTGGAAGGCTCGCTAGTTAAAGTACATATAGATGGTATTTTAGGGGAAGAGCAGAGCAAAATGGTCTTACATGAAATGAAAGTAATTAGAATCGAAGAACGCATTATTGCTCTGGAATTCATCTAGTACATAAGTACTTTCTAAATTAGCAATTCTTCACATAAGTTTTTTTAATCCAAATCATCTATTCAGGCCAGTTATTTTTGTCTACTTTTGTACATGTGTGACGCAGTTCACACTTTGATTTGATTGATACTGTATATTCCTGCAATCGCACTTTTTAGACCCCGCAAGATTTCTATTATTAAAGGGGCACTGAGTGTGTCTATTGGGGCATCAGCCCCTGGGGTAGTCTCTAAATCTTAGGAGTTAACAAACAATGAAAAAACCTTTTAATAAGGCTTTAACGCCATTAGCTGTGTCTTGCGCATTAGCAGCATCTGCTGTTTCAGCTACTGAATATGATGCAAATGGCGATCCAATTATCGATTTCCAAGCTCACCGAGCAGCGGCAGCAGCAGCTAAGCAAGAAATGGCTTTTGGCTTGATCGTAAAAAAACCGGGGGTTCAAGCCAACTCTAAAGCTATGCAAAGCATGGCGAGCGCAAAAGCAGTAGAAAAATTAAACGCTGTTATGGGCGCAAAAGCGAATCACAAGCGTTTCATGTTCAACGGTTCTCAAGTATTAAATTTCGAAGGCGGCATGCAATCTGTAGCTAAGTTAGAGCGTATGGCTATGAAATTGCGCGCTCAAGGCTACGAAGTTAGTGTTGACCGCATGATGAAACCTCTTTTGACGCCTAACGATACTCACTATGGCGTACAATGGCACTATTCTGATGCAACTGGCGGCATCAATGCTCCTGCAGCTTGGGATGTAACTAACGGTTCTGGCGTTAAAGTTGCGGTACTAGATACTGGTTACCGCCCACACGCAGATTTAGCAGCTAATATTGTTGGCGGCTATGACTTTATTTCTAGCTCTACAGTAGCTCGTGACGGTGGCGGTCGTGATTCTGACGCTCGTGACGAAGGTGACTGGTTAGAAGCTGCAAACGTTTGTGGTTACACTCACGGCACTTCAAACTCTAGCTGGCACGGTACTCACGTAGCCGGTACAGTTGCTGCGGTAACGAATAATAATACTGGTGTTGCTGGTGTTGCTTATGGCGCTAAAGTGGTTCCTTTACGTGTTTTAGGTCGTTGTGGTGGTTCTACTTCAGATATCGCTGATGCCATCGTATGGGCAGCTGGCGGCTCTGTTTCAGGCGTTCCTGCTAACCCTAACCCAGTAAAAGTTATCAATATGTCACTAGGCGGCGGCGGTTCATGTCAGAGCGTTACTCAAAACGCTATTAACTCTGCTCGTGCAAACGGTGCAGTAGTTGTTGTAGCTGCTGGTAACTCTAACGCAAACGCTTCTGGTTTTACTCCAGCAAGTTGTAATGGCGTAATCAACGTTGCTGCTACGGATCGTAATGGTAGCCGTGCAACTTATTCAAACTTTGGTTCTAGCATTGATATTGCTGCTCCAGGTGGTATGGGTGGTTCTGACGGTGTTGCTTCTACTATGGACTCAGGCACAACAACTCCAGCGGGCGATACTTATTCGTACTCAGCAGGTACTTCAATGGCAGCTCCACACGTAGCTGGTGTTGCAGCCCTAATGTTTGCAGTTAACCCGAACTTAACTCCTGATCAAGTAGAATCAATGTTAAAGAGCTCTGCTCGTTCATTCCCTTCAGGTTCAACTTGTTCAACGTCTAACTGTGGCGCAGGCATCATGGATGCACACGCAGCAGTATTAGCAGCTCAAGGCAATGGCGGCGGTGGCAACCCACCTCCAGCAGGTGACGATGTATTAGCTAAAGGTGTAGCTAAAACAGGTCTTTCTGGAGCTTCTGGTTCTGAGCAGTTCTTCACTATCGACGTACCAGCGGGTGCAACTGACTTAAGCTTCACGATGAGTGGTGGTACTGGTGATGCGGATCTTTATACGCGTCGTGGTTCTAAGCCAACTACGTCAAGCTATGACTGTCGTCCATACAAATCGGGTAACTCTGAAACTTGTACGGTTGCTTCTCCAGCGACTGACACTTACCACGTAATGATCCGTGCCTACAGCGCATTCTCTGGTGTTAGCTTAGTTGCTGATTACACTGAAGCTTCAAGCGGAGGTGGCGGCGGTAGCGCTACTGAAACAGTAACTAACAACACTAACGTTACTATTTCTGATAACAGCACAGTATCTAGTTCTGTTGTAGTTGAAAATCGTACGAGCATTGGAAGTATCGATATCAAAGTAGATATTAAGCATACTTACAAAGGTGACTTACAAGTTAAGATCATTGCTCCTGACGGAAAATCAGCAACATTACATAACCGCTCTGGTGGCAGTGCAAACGACATTAATCAAACTTATACGATTAATGCGGGCTCTGTTACTAATAACGGTAATGGTACTTGGAAATTACAAGTAAATGACAATGCTAACGGCGACACTGGTTACATTGACAGCTGGACATTAACTTTCAAATAATCTTTATTTGAAAGTTAATTAAAATTAAGGCAACTCATCGAGTTGCCTTTTTTTTTGCCTATTTAAGGAGTACTATTCATTCCATATTCATAATACTTTCAATAGAATTATTACTATGCAAGATTATCAACGCCAGTTCATCGAGTTAGCTCTTTCCAAAAACGTATTAAAATTCGGTGAGTTCACCCTCAAATCAGGTCGTCTCAGCCCTTATTTCTTTAATACCGGTTTATTTAACAGCGGTTCAGATTTGGCGCAATTGGGACGTTGTTATGCAGAAACTATCGCACAAGAATCTATTAGCTTTGATGTGGCTTTCGGTCCTGCTTATAAAGGCATTCCTTTAGTTAGCGCTACCACTATGGCTTTATCAGACCATCACAATATTAGCGCACCTTATAGCTTTAACCGAAAAGAGAAAAAAGACCATGGTGAAGGTGGCACCATTGTAGGTAGCCCTCTTAATGGTGAAGTACTAATTATTGACGACGTCATCTCTGCAGGCACTGCCATTCGAGAATCCATCGATATTATTAAGGCTAATGGGGCTAATCCAATGGGCGTTCTCATTGCATTAGACAGACAAGAAAAGGGGCAAGGCGAGCTTTCCGCAGTCCAGGAAGTAGAACAAGATTATGGTATTCCTGTCTATTCAATTATTAAGTTAGCAGACTTAATAAACTACCTTAAGCAAGATCCCCAACAGGCTTCTTTTTATGATAAAGTAGTAGAGTATCGTAAGAAATATGGAGTATAAATTGGTATGAGGAAATGGCTTCCTTTAGCAATATGTCTAGCAGCACTTTTAATATCAACTTCACTCGAAGCAAAAAATTATTACCGCTATATAGACGGCAATGGCAAAGTTGTGGTCAAGGATTATCTGCCTACCGAGGCCGTTAAGTCTGGATACGAAATTATTAGTGATACCGGGCGTTTAATTGAAAAGATCGCTCCAGCTCTGACTAAAGAACAACGTATTGCTGAGAATATCCGTCAAGAACAACTCAAATCTCAGGAAGCCAAGCGACGCGAAGAAAGACGTCGGGATACTCTACTCTTACGCCAATACCAATCTGTTGATGATATTCAGCGCACTAAGAATTCACAAACGGCGACCTTAAGAATTAACCTCCGCATCATTAATAATCATAGCAAATCGTTAGAACGAAAATTATTGGAGCAGGAAAAAAGAGCTGCCGATTATGAAAGACGTGGCAAAGCAGTTCCTCAGGCGACATTACATGAAATCGCAGCAATCAAAAATCAGATGGACGTTAATGTTGCATCAGTTAGTCGCTATAACAAGCAAATCGCTGATATCGAAGAGCAATTCCAAAAAGATCGTATTCGCTTCCAAGAATTAAAAGCTGAAATTTTTGTTGAAAACTCACTACGTGATCCTAATGTGATTGAAATTCAAGATATTTATAATTGCGATACTCGAATTAGTTGTGACAAAGCTTGGAGCCATGCACAGATATTCGCTTTAGATAATGCGTCTCGTCCTTTATCCATTGTGACTAACACCCTCATTGTGAGTCAGAAGCCACAAGCCGATAGTGAAATTGCACTCACTATAACGAGGGTACCGCAAAAAAATGAAAATGAAGCGATGAATATCGTGCTAAATGTTGCTTGTAATACATCTGAAGAGGGAAAGAAACTCTGTCAAAGCAAAGAAGTCATTGCTATTAAACAAAAATTTATCGATTACTTAAGCACTAACAATTAATCGAGTATTTAATTAGCACACCGACTTTAATAACAACCACTCATCTTCCCAGTTAGCCAATGGCGACTGCAGGAAATTTGTTCTAACAAATTGCTGAATACGCCCTTCGGTAAAGGCCATTAAAATATTCGCTCGGCTTGATACATCGGGCGAATATTTATTCTGATTATTAATTTCTGACTGTCTAAACAATTGCTTAATATGCGTTTCCATTCGATTAAACAGTTGGCTAATACGCCCTCTTAGACGCTCGTGTTCACCGGTGAGCGCTTCACCGGTCAATAAGCGACTTATACCAGGGTTTCTGCCGGCAAAGGTTAGCAACAATGTAATAATTTTTTGGCACTGCTCATCGAGGCTATCAACTTCTTTGGAAATCAAATTAATGCGTGAAAATAACTCCTGTTCAGCAAATTCAATTAAGCCCTCAAACATTCTAGCTTTACTTGGAAAATGACGATACAAAGCGGCTTCTGAAACGCCAACTTCTTTTGCTAACTTTGAAGTAGTAATTCTGGCACCGGGTTCTTTCTCTAACATCAATGCCAATGACTGCAATATTTGTTCTTTTCTTTTACTGTTCTTTTTATTAATACTCATTAGTCATTTATCTCTTTTAAAAATTTACTTTCAATTTTGGAGCAACTACACCCAACTGGGTTTTCAGTATGCTCTTTAATCGATCCAAAGCTATATCATTATCCGCTTCAAATTTAACCACCACGCTTGGTGTGGTATTTGATGCACGTATTAAAAACCAACCTTGCTCATACTCTGCGCGAATACCATCGATAGTATTTAAATTAGCACCATCAAAAGTAACTTTCTTGGATAAAGCTTCTATCAATTTGAATTTTACTTTATCTGGAATAGGAATATTAATCTCCTCAGAAGAAATGCCTTCTGGGAATCCCGCGAATACTTCTGCTGAAGTCCGGGTATCTTTAGCCAACAATTCTAAAACTCTCGCCGCTGCATAAATGGCATCATCAAAACCATTCCATCGTTCCTTAATATAAATATGCCCGCTCCCTTCGCCACCAAATAAAGCTCCGGTTTCGCGCATCTTTGCTTTCATCAAGGAGTGCCCAGTTTTCCACATGACAGGAACACCATTGTTTTGCTTAATAACATCCGCTAAATAACGACTGCACTTTACATCATAGAGTATTTCTGCACCGTGATTTCTTGATAAGATATCCGCTGCCAACAGCATCATAACTCGATCGGTCCAGATGATTTTTCCGTTAGAATCAACCACGCCCAATCGGTCACCATCGCCATCAAATGCAATTCCCAAATCCGCTTGCTCGGATTTCACCATTACAATTAAATCTTGCAAATTACTGGCTTTATTTGGATCCGGGTGGTGATTAGGGAAGTGGCCATCAACATTAGTATGCAAAGCTATCACTTCACATCCTAAAGCTTGTAGTAAGCGTGGAAGGATATTGCCAGTAACTCCATTTCCGCAATCCACAGCGACTTTTAATGGTTTATCTAGAGTAATATCAGAAACAAGTTTCTCTAAATAATTTTGCTCAAAGTCTAGTTCTTTTTTCCGTCCCTTACCGCTCAAGAAATCATTATCTTTAATGCGGCTATATAATCCTTTTATATCTCTGCCATACAAGGTTTCTCCAGCCAGAACTATTTTTAAGCCATTATGCTGAGGTGGGTTGTGGCTACCTGTTAACATTACTCCGGAGCGAACCTTCAATGCACCCGTTGCAAAATATAAAATAGGAGTTGGCACCATGCCCAAATCAATAATATCTCGACCACTAGACAATAAACCTTGAATTAATGCTTGATGTAATTGTGGACTAGAAATACGGCCATCACGAGCGACAAGGACCTTCTGCTCGCCTCTCGCGTAGGCTTCACTACCAATAGAGCGGCCAAGCGCATAGACAATTTCTTCATTCAGCGTTTTACCCACTTCACCGCGAATGTCATATTCTCTAAATATTTCTGAATTGATTTTTTCAGCGACTTGCAGCAGATCGACATCAAGTTTATCTTCTTCGATGGCTTCTTTACTTCCTTCAGAGGATTCTTCTTCCATAAGATCAACAGGAGCCGCTTTAACTTCATCAGTCTTATGCACTCGACGATAACTGGCAGCTAATTCATTAAAAAAATCTACCTTGTAATTTGAAGGTAATTGATTAGTGGCAATGCCCTTAATGAAACTTCTAGCCTCTGATTTTAAAGTTTTGTTTAGACTCAAGAATGGTAAAACTGCGGTAATTATTAAGCCACCTAAAGCTGCTAATAATAATAAAAGAGGTAACATAAAATTAGGGCTAAAGGCCGAAGCATCCTGAAAAATTGCAACCGACCAGTTTGCTCCAAAATTGCCCGACTTTGCCAACGCTTCACCTGAGGAGGCATTCGCTTTATTTGCAGCTATTAAATGATGGCCAGAATCGTATTCTTGCCTGAGTTGCACCTCTACCGGTCCTTTTACTGCGCCAATTAAACGCGACATTTGATTATGATCGATAGTAATTAAATAAAGCTTACCCCTTGCCTTTGAGATAAACGCTACATACTCAGCATTAGAACCATTTAATACCAACTCCGGCTGCACTTGCTCATCATCCCACCCTTTTTTCAATAATTGTTGGGTGACATGAGTGACAATAGGATCTGCTTCCAAATCTACGGCTAAGTTATTTCCATCGTAGGAAGTGATTGACTTAACTTCAGGAAAAACTGTTTTTAATTCTGATAAAATCGTTGGTTCATGAGTGTAGCTTTTAGTAGTTTTATCGATAGCTGCTTGTAACTGCTGAATATTACGCGAAATTTCTTGAGATTTATCATCCGCTGCCGATTGCAAATAAAAACTGGCCTGCTCTCTTAACGGTTGTTGATAACCCATATAATAAAAAGCTGCTGCAGCTAATAGTAACAATAATGATCCTATTCCTAATGCCGGTATAAAAAAACTTAGAATGCTTTTCCCTTTCGCTACTTTATTTTTTGCCATACCTAAACCTCAATTTCTTAATCTTATTGCCAAATTTTATAAAAAATTTAGCTTCTAATTTTCCGTCTTAATTTTACTAATAAATTCTACTAATTTTTCCGCGAGCATCACTTTGGCTTGAGGCTCAAAGTGCTTCATTTTCAACTCGTTTTCTGATTGGTAAAAGACTTTTAATTCGTTTTGGTCGCTACCAAATCCAATATCCGAACGACTAACATCATTCGCACAAATCATTTGAATACCCTTGCGCTGCATTTTAGCTTGAGCATATTCATTCACATTTTGAGTTTCTGCAGCAAAGCCGACGGAATAACATTTCTGGTTCGAGGCGACCCAATGCAAAATATCAGGGTTTTGCTCTAATTCAATAGTTAATCCGGACTCAGCTTGCTTTTTCATTTTTTGTTCAGAGATATTTTTTGCTCGATAATCAGAAACTGCTGCACATGCCACAAATACATCCGATTTTTCAGTGGCCGTTTTAACAGCATCTAACATCTCTTGAGCTGATTGGACAGGCACTAGCTCGACACTAGATGGAACATCTAAAGCCACAGGCCCTGATACCAAGGTCACTTTTGCCCCTAATTTTGCGGCCGCTTGAGCAATCGAATAGCCCATCTTCCCAGAGCTACGATTGGTCAAGTATCGAACTGGGTCGATTTTCTCAACTGTTGGTCCAGCAGTAATAACCCACTTTTGATTTTTCAGTGGCTTATAATTAAAAAATGCATCAACCTTATGAGCAATCTCAGTTGGTTCCAACATACGACCAAACCCAACATCACCACAAGCTTGATCTCCTGAGGCAGGCCCCCAAATATGGAATCCTCGTGTTGCAGCGGTCTGCATATTTGCCTGAGTGGCTTTATTCGCCCACATTTGTTGATTCATAGCGGGAACTAACGCGATAGGCTTAGCCGTCGCGACACATAAGGTTGCTAAAAGGTCATCCGCCATCCCTGCGGTAGATCGCGCAATAAAATCCGCGCTAGCAGGTGCTATGACAATCAAATCGGGCCATTTCGCCAATTCGATATGTCCCATAGCAGCTTCGGCTCTAGGGTCAAGTAAATCATCATGCACTGGATTGCCTGACAAGGCCTGCATGGTTAAAGGCGTTATAAAAGCCTTGGCTCCTTTAGTCATTACTACTTTTACTTCAGCGCCAGCTTTAACTAATTGTCGGCAGAGATCCGCAACTTTATAAGCCGCAATTCCCCCCGTTAAGCCTAATAATATTTTCTTTTGGCCTAGATTCATCCTAAATTGTTGATTTAGTTCACATTGATGGCATTAGTTTACGCCTTTACTTACAAAATTTGTAGCGATCTAAGCAATTACTCACCAACTAAAATTCGGTAAATTTTATGTTTCAATTAACAAGATAAAAGGAATTATCATGAAAATTATGGAATGGCCGTTAGGTGAACGTCCTCGAGAACGCCTACTGACGCAGGGTGCAGCCAATCTATCTGATGCAGAATTATTAGCCATTTTTTTGCGAACAGGAACTAAAAAGCTCAATGTGGTCGATTTAGCACGCTATTTATTACACGACTTTCAAGGCTTAAAGCCACTTCTTGAAGCCGATTTTGCTACATTTAATAGCTATCCAGGGCTTGGATCTGCCAAATTTTGTCAATTACAGGCCTGTTTAGAATTAACCAAGCGCTATTTAGAGCAGTCATTAGCGCTAGAGCAAGCGTTTACTAACCCGACAACAGTCAAACAATACTTAAAAAGCCTTTTATATCAGCATAAACGGGAACACTTTTACCTATTATTGCTAAATAATCAAAATCAGCTAATTCATAGTGATTTATTATTTAAAGGCACTATTAATAGCTCTGAAGTACACCCAAGAATCGTGGTAGAACAAGCACTTAAATATCAGGCCTCAGCAGTTATATTTGCCCATAATCACCCTAGTGGAGCCGCTGCTCCTAGCGATGCAGACATTGCTTTAACCAAACAACTAAAAAAAGCATTAAAATTGGTTGATATTCGTACGCTTGATCATATAATCGTCGCCCACTCCAAGACCTATTCTTTTGCCGAACACGGCCTCTTATAGACTAGTCATCTTGTAGTGCTTTTTGAAGTATTCGTCGAAAAGCGGCGAAATCGCGTATTTCTAGCTAAAATCCTTGTCTTTTCATTGCTAAAGGACCTCGATTTTGGTATAAAGTGCGCCCTAATTTGCAGTATCGTCTTAAAAATACCAATTAAGACGAAATTTAAGGTTATTTTTGGAGGCTAATCATGGCTAAAGTTTGTCAGGTAACTGGTAAGCGCCCAGTGACAGGTAACAATGTGTCACACGCGAAAAACCGCACTAAGCGTCGTTTTTTACCAAATTTGCACTCACACCGTTTTTGGGTTGAGTCTGAGAACCGTTTCGTGAAACTTCGTGTTTCAGCGAAAGGTATGCGCATCATCGACAAGAAAGGCATCGATGCTGTATTAAAAGATGTTCGTAAAGCCGGACACAAGGTATAAGGAGCTAAATCATGCGTGATAAAATTCGTTTAAATTCTAGCGCTGGTACAGGTCACTTCTATACCACTGAAAAGAACAAGAAAAACATGCCTGGTAAAATGGAGATCAAAAAGTTTGATCCTGTTGTACGCAAGCACGTTATGTACAAAGAAGGCAAAATTAAGTAATTAATTGGTTCAAACCTTAAATTACTACAGCCTCCATGTAGATTAATAAAAGCCCAGCATTTGCTGGGCTTTTTGTTTGGCAAACCTAGTCATTATCGTTTTTTTTCCCTATTATAATTTTAAACTACTAAACCTATCTAATTAATGGGGAAGTTTTATGAATACATCATCCGAGAAGTTTTTACCTGTATGGGTTTGGATTATCGCGCTAATTCAGATTGGCTTAGTGAGTTTCTTTTCAATCGGAACTGCAATGAGTCCATCAGAGTTTCTTCCTGGCGTAACAGAACTTAATTATGTGTCGCAACTTTATATCACTAGAAATCTAACTGTAGCGCTAGGGATCGTCATAGCTCTTTTATTTAAATCTCATAAAGCGTTGTTTGTTATTTTAGCGGTGCGAATATTTACCGACATCTCAGATGTTGTCTCTGTTTACGCCTTTAATGTTGAAGTCATTAAAGAAAGCGTGCCTATGGTCATAGCACTATTAATAATTCCGGCTACAGTTGCCCTAGTTTATCTTTGGAAACGAATAAAATAATGCCCGAACTTCCAGAAGTCGAAACCACCAAAAAAGGCTTAGAGCCTTATATTCTAAATTCCAAAGTAAAAGCGGTTAATATCCACTTTAAAACTTTGCGTTGGCCTATTGCGTTAGAAACTAAATCTATTCAAGGCTTAAAAAGCATTGGCTTAGAACGCCGCGCTAAATATCTTTTATGGCATTTTAAGCATGGAACAGTGGTGATGCACTTAGGTATGTCGGGCGCTATGCGCATTGTTTCCAGTAAGGAACCATTACAAAAGCACGATCACTTCGAGGTGATTTTCGCTAATGGTAAAGCCTTGCGTTTTAACGATCCACGCCGCTTTGGCGCTGTTTTGTGGCAAACTTCAGATGAGCCATTAGCCATATTGGAAAATCTTGGTCCAGAGCCATTAACTGATGACTTTAATCCCGATTATTTGAATCAAGCCCTATCCAAACGCAAAGGCGCAATTAAAAACGCTATTATGACCAATCAAGTAGTGGTGGGTGTTGGTAATATCTATGCCTCAGAAGCGCTATTCTTGTCTGGTATAAAGCCAACCGCCATTGCTAATAAAATCAGCAAAGCTCGTTTATCTAAATTAGTCGATGCTATTAAGCTAGTATTGTCCAAGGCTATTAAGGAAGGCGGCACCACCTTAAAGGACTTCACCCAAACCGATGGGAACCCAGGCTATTTCGCCCAACAGCTTAACGTTTATGGCCGCGCCGGAGAAAACTGCTTTAAATGTGAATCAACCATTAAGCGCAAAGTGATTGGTCAAAGAGCTAGTTATTACTGCGGAAATTGTCAGCGCTAGCCTACTTTCTTCACCCTCCTCCCTTCTGGACAGACCAGTTTCGAACTGTTAGTCTAAAAGTGACATTCACTGATAGAAGGAGAAAGGTATGTTAAGTAAATTCTTACGTCGACGCCGTGAAGATTCTAGTGAAAAGAACGTCGATATGACGCCAATGTTGGATATTGTTTTTATCCTGTTGATTTTCTTTATTGTCACCACCAGCTTTACTAAAGAGCAAGGCTTGGAAATTAAACGTCCTAGCGCAATATCCGATCCTTTGCCTTGTAAAGAAAATTGCCCTGAGCCAATGGTCATTTCTATCGATTCGGAAGATATCGTCAGTATTGATAATCGCATTATTGATTCGGAGTCGATTAGCGCTAATTTACAGGCTAAATTAGCCAATGACCCTCGCTCTAAGTTGATTATTAAGATTCATAGTGATGCTTCAAATTTAGCTTTATTAACTGCGGTTGACCAAGCAAAACAAGTGGGTTTAGCGCGTCCAACCGTTAGCCGTTGGCAGTAAAGTTATAACCCACTCCGCAAGTCCAGTTTTTACCATTAAAACTGGACTTTTTTCACTAGATCCCCTTTAATGTGTCGGCTACAATGTATTGATGAATGAATTCTGGCAGCTGGCTATTTTTAGCTTTAATGCCATAAGCGGTAGGAAATAAAATGAGAAGAAGACATAGAGAAGACGAAGATACTAATATTGATATGACGCCGATGCTAGACATCGTATTTATCATGTTGATTTTCTTCATCGTAACTACCTCTTTCATTAAAGAAGAAGGTATTGGATTGAAGCGTCCTAGTAATACACCGCCGAATCAAGAGAAAACTGAAGATCCACCCAAGGTTATTACCATCACCATCAATGATGAAAGCCAAATCAGTATGGATGATCGTATTATTGATTCTGAGCGCATTGGCGCGAATATTGAAGCTAAATTAGCTGAAGATCCTCGCTCACCTGTATTAATACGCGTTCATAATGATGCACAAAATTTATCGCTAATGGCTGCAGTTGACCAAGCTCGCGCTGCAGGTGTTCAGCATGAAAAAATTACAGTTGCTCGAATGACCAACTAAATTGATATAGCGATTAATTTAGAAACAGGGCGGCTTCAAGTCGCCTTTTTTGATTCTAGCCATTAAGAAATATATATGGACCAATTACTTATTATTCTCAGTGTAGCCATAGCCATAGGGCTATACTTTTATAATTCTCGAATTAGAGAATCGGCACATCGTGCGGCGATTAATGCTTGTAAAGAATATGGTGTGCAGAATTTAGATGGTTATGTATCTTTGAAAAAAATCTATTTCGGTAGAACGCCAGAGAACAAGTTGCGATTCTTAAAACGCTATCAGTTTGAATTCGCAACCACAGGCTCTAGACGCTATATTGGTCATATCATTATGCAAGGTAATCATCCTATTATCGTTGAAATGGAGTCGACTGAATAATCATGTCTCAATCAATTCAGCTGGGAAAATATAATCGCCTTCAAGTCTTAAGTTCTAACGAATACGGCTTGGACTTAGGTTTTTCACAACATGAAAAGGTGTTATTACCCAATCGCTATGTAGAAAAATCGATGCTAGTTGATGATTGGATTGATGTTTTTGTTTACCTTGATTCAGAAGATCGATTAACGGCGACTACTGAAGATCCTTTTGCTACGGTTGGAGACTTTGCTTTTCTAAAGTGCCTTGATGTGAATCGTATTGGCGCCTTTTTAGATTGGGGTTTACCTAAAGATTTATTAGTACCTTATGGTCAGCAGTATCAACCATTACAACCTGGGCGTTCTTATTTAGTCTATCTATACATAGATAATGCCAGTCAAAGACTTGTTGCCACTGCTAAACTGGATCGCCACCTTGATAAGCAGCCTACTAGCTTCACAAAGGGCCAAGAGGTTAAAGCGATTGTCCGTCGTAAAACGGACTTAGGTTATCTTTGCATTATTGAGAACAACCATTCCGCATTAATTTTTAAAGATCAAACGGTCAAGCATTTACCAGTAGGTACGGAGCTTAAAGCATTTATCCATCAAGTTAGAGACGATGGAAAGATTAGCTTGTCTTTACATAAAGGGGCTATTCAAGCAAAGGATTCATTATCCGAAATCATCGTCAATGCCTTAGAAGCAAACTACGGGTTCTTAGCCTTAAATGATAAAAGCAAACCTGAAGATATTTATCAGCAATTCCAAGTAAGCAAAGCCGTCTATAAACGCACCCTGGGGCAATTATACAAAGCACGTAAAATAGAAATTAAGACTGATGGTATTTATCTAAAATCCTGATGGCAAGGTTAGTATGCTATCCCGCTACAGAAACATTGCCTTCAATCAAATCCATATTTAAAGCACGTCTAGTGGCAAAATAGGCTCTTTGGTAAGCTTCCTGCCCCACATCTAATTTGGTGGGTCCTGAGCGAGGAAGATCATAGATCGCCAACGAAGCTAAGTTATCACGTTGAGGAATTTGAATAGAAGGATCTTCTTTTGCCCGCCATGACGATTTAGACGCTATGTGATGAAAGAATATTCTTTCATCTTTTTCCGCTGGCACTAACGCTGGCCTATCTTTAATCCCACCATCTAAAAATTTATAGCCTTGGTGCTCTATCGGTTGAAACATAAATGGAATGGCACAGGAGGCATAAATGGCAGGAACCAGTTCTCCCTTATCTAGACTAATCACTTGCTTGGTTCGCATATCATAGGCTGATAAAGCTAATGGGATAGGACACTCTTCGAAAGTTTTTACTGGTAATATTTCTGCCAGTTTGCTTCTGAATTTTTCTCCTTTTAGAAGACCGAGTCCAAAACCGGGGTCCCAAAAATCTTTTCGTTTAAGTTCGAATAAAATTTCTCGTAAACATACTGAATCGATTCCCGCAGCCCAACAAGAACCCGCTAAGGCACCCGAGCTAGCACCCATTACTCGATGTGGTTTCAATCCTTCTTCTTCTAAAACGGTTAGAACACCAGTATGCGCAAAAAATCCGAAGAACCCTGAAGAAAGGGTCAAACTAAATTCTTCTTCTCTTAGCCAATCGATTAACTTCATAAATTTAATTTAAGGTGGCAGAAAAAAAGCGGCATAGCCGCTTTTATAATTAATTACACTTCGACGTATGGAAGCCCTGTTAACTTTTCATATTTTATGATCAGTTCATCATTAGATTCTTCATGATCTTCATCTAATGGAATGCAATCGACCGGACAAACCAATTGACACTGCGGTTCGTCGTAGTGTCCTACACATTCCGTACATTTATTCGGATCAATTTCGTAAATTTCTTCACCTTGGTAAATTGCTTCGTTCGGGCACTCAGGCTCACAAACATCGCAATTGATACATTCATCGGTAATTTTTAATGCCATAGCTTTCTACAGTTTCTCTTTTGCTATTCCGCTAGGAAGTTAATACTCCACTATTATCCCTGATTTTATTTCAAAGTTCGAGCGCAATAGCGCTAATCATGAGATTATTGCTTAAATTTCTTGGCTAAGGCTTGACCAACAATGGGTTCTACAAATGCACTAATATCCCCACCTAACGAGGCTACCTCGCGAACCAGAGAAGAAGAAATATACGAGTAATGTTCTGATGGTGTTAAGAATAGAGATTCAAGTTCTGGATCTAAATGACGATTCATATTAGCCAACTGAAATTCAAACTCAAAATCTGAAACTGCTCGAATCCCTCTAAGAACACCTATAGCATTCTTTTGTTTAGCAAAATCTACTAATAATCCTGTAAAACCATCCACTTCTACTTGCGGATTATCAATGAAAATTTGCTCGACCAAACTGACTCTTTCTTCCAAGCTGAACAATGGCTTTTTATTGGGATTATAGGCAACCGCAATCACCACCTTATCAAACATCCGACAAGCTCTATTCACTAAATCGATATGACCATTAGTGATGGGGTCAAAGGTTCCTGGGTATAAAAGGGTTTTACTCATAGTCTTATTACAATCAACTGTTTAACCATATCTTACTGAAAAATAAGACTTTATACCATTATCAAAATTTAGGCTTGAAGTGTTTCCACAGCTTCAGTCGCTAACTTAGCAACCAAGCCATAGATTGATAATTGGGGATTAGCGCCAATACTAGTAGGAAATATAGAGCCGTCGAATATGTAAAGATTATCCAAATGTCGATATTTACCTTGTTCGTCTACCACAGATTGCTTTTCATCAGAGCCCATTGCATTACCACCCATTACGTGGGCACTGAATACTAATGCTTTTAACTCAGCCATATCTAGTTGGTTAATAGCATTCTTAGCAGCGTTCCAAGAAAAATAGGGCTTTGCATCTAGGTGTGCTGGTAAAGTTTCTACAGCTCCCGCTGCAAACTGTAACTCGGTCATCGCCAGTAGAGCTTTACGGGCTGAATTCCAAAAATACTCATTAAGCGAATAATCGAGCTTGGGATAATTAAATTTATCTAGCGCTACTTCCCCGCCCTGACTGTTTTCCGAAAAGCCATCCCTAAGCAAAGCCAATGAACCTTGCTTAAATGGGAAGTGTTTAAAAATGTTGAAGTGCTCATTTCCAAATTGCGTTAATGCAGTAGCCACTAAAGACGGATGCAAGGGGGCGGCTTCGATTTTAAAGCCCATGGTTTCGTCTTCAGGCCATAAAAATTCATCAGAATATATTGATTGAGGCGCTCCTTCAAAACCGTTCACCTTGTATTTCATTTGACCGGCGGAGACTACGACGGGATGCAAAAAGGTTCGTTTGCCAACTCTTTCAAAGGGATCTGGTACTTTCGATCTCAACAGCACGGCAGGAGAACCAATCGCTCCCGCACTTAATATAGTGTGTTTTGCTTTAATTTTAATCAGCTTATTATTAACTGGTTTTGAGTTAACCCCTACAGGGGTTATTAAACAACCTTTAACCTGCTCATTTTCAATTTCAAGCTTATCAACCCGCGCTTGATATAAGACTCGAGCGCCTAATTGTTTTGCCGCTGGTATGGTACTCACTAACATGGATTGTTTGGCATTAAGCGGACAACCCATCCCGCAATAACCCAAATTTGCACAGCCTTTAACATTCCTGGCGATAACCTCATGATTCCATCCGAGTTTTTCGGCTCCCTGCCTCAACACATTGTTATTATGATTTGCTGGTATGGCCCAAGGCTCTATATTTAGCCGCTCTTCCATACGACTAAACCAAGCTGCCATTTCTGTTTTATTTAAATGGTTTAAGCCAAACTCATTCTGCCAATGCTCTAAAGTTTTATCGGGCGTTCTGAAACATGTAGTCCAATTTACGGTTGTAGATCCCCCAACGTTGCGCCCTTGTAAAATATTGATGGCCTTATCTTTAGTTTTTCTGGCAGCGGCTTCTTGATACAAAAGTGGGTAAGCCTCACTTTCCTTCATCTTAAAATCTCGACCAGTTAAATAGGGCCCTTCTTCTATCAATAAAACATTAAAGCCAGCTTTAGCAAATATTTCTGCACTAACGCCGCCACCTGCACCGCTGCCAATAATGGCAACATCAGTTTCTATGACTGATTGCTCAAATTCGGTGGCGTTGATTGATTGTGAATTCATTTATAATTTGAATTGTTGATAAAATTCGTCGCTTAAATTTAGTTCGATAGGACCTTGATAGTTTATTGCTTTCCAACTTTCAGGTTGAGCATAAAAGGTTCCCATAATTAATTGATGTAACCCCAAATAGCCAGAGCGCAATAAGGTCAGGTAACTAGTTTTCCAGTCCTCTAAAAATTTTACGATGGCTCTGGCATCCGCTTGATTCCAACTCTCCCAAACTCCGGCTAAATAAGCTCGCCCCAATTGATTGCCAAGCAAATCAAAAAGTTGGCGTAACTCTTCGTAACTAGAATCAGAAATAAACCCAAGAGCCAGATCTAACTGTTGAATGACTTTGATAGTGAAGGAGCTATCATTTACTTTTTCTAGCGCTTCACCCAAGACACCAGGGATAATAGCAAATAACACGAGCCTATCATCCAAGCTTAAATGCTGGTATTCGTATAGATCAGCTTCTACTAGGGTGTGACTATCTTTTAAACTTAATTGCCAAATGGAAACACCTGAAGCCGCAATAAAACTGGTTAATGCGACTCCTTTGAGCAACTGACGACGGCTAGCCATTAACGTCCACGCATCAATTTATAAAGTGACTTAGCAAATTTACTATAAGGGGGATACATTAAACTGGTACCGGCTAAAAGACTTTGCTTAAAGACACTCTTAGCCTTAGAAAAAGTTTTAAAGCCATCATAGCCATGATAATGCCCCATGCCAGAATTACCCACACCACCAAAAGGAAGTGTTTCTTGACTAACGTGTAAGATTACATCGTTAATTGTCACGCCGCCTGAAATCGTTTCAGTCAAAATTCTATCAATATTGGCTTGGCTTTTACTAAAGAAGTAAAGTGCCAAAGGGCGTGGATTATCATTCACATAATCAATCACATCATCCAAAGAGTCATAGCTAACTACAGGCAAAATCGGGCCAAAGATTTCTTCTTTTCTTACTAACATATTTTCTAACGTTTGAATGATCAGTGCCGGTGACATTTTCCTGCCATCAGTTTTATCAGCTGATTCATTATTAAGGTAAATTAATTCTCCGCCGTGATCGATAGCATCTTGAATCAATTCCTCTTGTCTAGTGAACTGCTTAGGTGAGTTAATGGCACTATAATTGTCATGATTCCATTCTGGATAAAACTTTTGCACAACTTTTTTACAAGCATTAATAAACGCTTGTTCTTTCCCTTTAGGTAAGAAAACATAATCTGGAGCTAAACAAGTTTGACCTGCATTGAGTAATTTACCAAACATAATTTTCTGTGCAGCATCATCTATTGAATATCCATCGTCAATAATAGTCGGTGACTTACCACCTAACTCCAACGTCACAGAAGTTAAATTTTCACTAGCAGCTTTCATCACCATTTTTCCTACCCGAGTAGAACCTGTAAAAAGTATATGATCGAATGGCAATTGTGAAAATTCTGCACCAACTTCTGGGCCACCATTCACCACAGATACTAAATCCTTTGAAAAATACTTTGAAATGAGATCAGCAAATAAACTGCTAAAATTCGGAGTAAACTCGGACATTTTCAACATGACGCGGTTGCCAGCGGCAAGAGCGCAGACTAGTGGTCCTATCGCCATATATAGTGGATAGTTCCAAGGAACAATAATCCCTGCAATGCCTAGTGGTTGATATATAACTTGTGCTTTGGCAGGCTGGAACCAAAGGCTCATGCCTCTTTTTTCTGGTTTCATCCAAGAGGATAAATTTTTCTGCGCATGTTTTATTGCTTTTACCGAAGGGTAGATTTCAGCCAGCTGAGTTTCAAATTCTGCTCGACCACTGAAATCTTTATCGATTGATTCAATTATCGATAGTTCATTTTCTAAGACTAGTTTTTTTAATTGCTCTAATCTTGCTTTGCGTTCTAAAAAACTAGGGAATGGAGTTGATTTATAGGCTGTTTTTAAGGAGTTAAATGTCGCTTTCATAATTATTATTGTATTTTCCTGGTCGAACCAGAATAACAAAAACTATAAGAAGTTTCAGCTTTTATAATACAAGATATATTTATTAGGATTAAGCGATCTCGACTTGCTGCATAGTGCCGTCAAAATATTCAAGAATTGATTGCTCTAGGAAAAAACTGTTGCCTGATTTATCGGGTTCGGCAACAAAGCCTACATGACCACCATATTGTGAAATACGCAATTCTAAATACTCAGATAACTCATCTTCATGCGGAATTATTGAAGGCGACATAAAAGGATCGTCTTCTGCGTGCAAGATCACGGTAGGGACCCCAATATGTTTTAAGAAATATTTGCTAGATGACTTTCGATAATAATCATCAGCATTTTTAAAGCCATTCAACTTACAACTGACACGTTCATCAAATTCGCGCATACTACTTATGAGCAGGATATCTTTTGCAGTTAAATTCAATAGTTTTAAAAGCTTTTCGCTACTAAATTTATTAATGATCTTTTTCTTTAGTGACCCCAGCAAGTAGTGCTTATAGATCTTAGAAAAACCTTTATCAATAGAGTCCGCACATAAAGCTAGATCAAACGGCGTAGAAACGGCAAAAGCTGCGTCGATGTCAG
The DNA here is from genome assembly GCA_947503435.1 of uncultured Kangiella sp. Classification (GTDB taxonomy): domain Bacteria; phylum Pseudomonadota; class Gammaproteobacteria; order Enterobacterales; family Kangiellaceae; genus Kangiella. The sequence goes on from CANNDL010000003.1 coordinate 259,454, forward strand.
GCAGTTGTTGTGTAAGTCCTTGTTCGCCAAGCCATTTCAAAAGAATGTTGGCACCCATAGAATAACCCACCATAAAAGTGGGTGCCTTGTTTCCGTTGTGACTAAGGTGCTCGAAAACTTTAGCTAAATCTTCGCTACGACCCGCATGATAAGTAACATCCAATCGATTATCAGCACCACTACAACCTCGCCAATAAACTAATAAGCCACGCCAACCTCGCTCAGCGAGTTGGTTAAGCATTCGCCGCAAGTAGGGAGAATCGATATTACCTTCTAATCCATGCAGTAATACCAGAGTGGGCGCATCGGTCTCCTTATTTAGCCAATCTAAATCCAAAAAATCACCATCATCTAATTCCAAGCGTTCTCGCTTTAATTTAGGCAAAGGCAATTTTGGTGCCAACGGGCTCCAAAAGGTTTGTAGGTGCCGATTACTTAGCCACCAAGGCGGATTGAACTCACTCTCTTTTCGCACTTTATTTTGCTATTAAATTGTTTGTCACTTACTAAATTCGTTCTTATTTATGATATTTCGGACTTAACTCATGCACTGCTTTGATAAAGGCGCCTGCATTTTCAGGAGCTACAGTTTGATGGATACCATGACCTAAATTAAACACATGACCTGTGCCCTGTCCATAGCTTGATAAAATTTTGCTAACCTCTTCACGAATTCTCTCTTCAGAACCGTACAATATTGAAGGGTCCATGTTTCCTTGCAATGCAACTTTGCCATTCACAAGCTGTTTTGCATCCGCTAAATCAGTGGTCCAATCGACGCCTAAACAGTCACATCCGGTCTCAGCCATAATATCTAACCAGTCGCCAGCACCCTTTGTAAAAAGGGTTACCGGGATAGTTTGCCCATCTTTTTTGCGTTGTAGACCGTCTACAATTTTCTGCATATAGCGTAATGAAAATTCCTGATAATCGGCCGGAGTAAGAACCCCACCCCAAGTATCAAAAATCATTAAGGCTTGTGCTCCAGCTTCAACTTGTGCGTTTAAATATAAAATTATCGAATCTGCTAATTTATCTAATAAAGCGTGCATGGCTTTCGGATCTTGATACATCAATCCTTTAACCAGTGAAAAATTCTTAGTACTCGCGCCTTCTACCATGTAGGTAGCCAAGGTCCAAGGACTGCCTGAAAACCCAATCAAGGGCACTTGGCCGTTCAATGCCTTGCGGATCGTGGTAACCGCGTCAGTTACGTATTTCAATTCTTGGTTTGGATCAGGAATTGGTAGTGCTTCGATAGCCGCTAAATTACGTACCGGATGCTTAAACGCAGGCCCTTCTCCCGGAGTAAAGTATAAACCCATACCCATAGCATCAGGAATCGTTAGAATATCCGAAAAAAGGATAGCAGCGTCCAAAGGGAAGCGTCGCAAGGGCTGTAAAGTAACCTCACAAGCTAATTCTGGATTAGTACATAAATCCATGAAACTGCCCGCTTCCGCCCTCAGTTGACGGTATTCTGGTAAATATCTACCGGCTTGGCGCATCATCCAAATCGGCGTACGATCGGTTTCTTGCCTTAAGCAAGCTTTGATATAGCGGTCATTCTGTAAAGGTGCGTACATAGAAGTTTAGAGCTTGAAATTTTGCGCTATTATAGTTCGATTCTTTGCTTAACGATAGAAAAAGCCGTATTTTAATTGCGCTAACTCAAGTGATTAAGGAGTCTCGATAATTTCTTGTTTGATGGACTTGAACGATCTTAACCATGGCTTTTGTTGTAATATACTTTCTGGAAGCGACTGAAGAGCCAACTGCGCTCTAGCTCGATTAGGGTAGACACCCCAAACAACTCTATAAACTACTTGCTCGTTTACCTTGGCCGAATAGATGTAGGAATCGGCCAAATCTAATTCTTCTTTAAACGAATCGGCCTGAGCTTTTATAATATTTGAATAAAGCTGGATACTGTAATGCTCAGCGTTTTGTAGCTCTAACCAGTCTCTAAAAGTTTTTGGCTTACTTTCTTCCGGCTTACTGATCAATAAGTCACCCGTTATAACATCTTCAGACACAACTTCAGTTTCAGCCTCCGATTCAGTTTGAATAGTCAGCTCTTTAGTGGAGTCTATAGGGTTAACTTCTGTTTTTTCGACAGAGCTAGAAAAAAACAAATAAAGCAAAAAGATTACTAAACCTAGTCCTATAACTAATGAAGAAAATATCCCTTTATTCGCTAAATCAAAACTCATGCTTCCCGATGTCTTTCGCTCAAGTTTCGCACTTAATTTATGGCCAAGTTTGATGACTTCTCCTGGAAATCCCTTGCTTTCATAATAAACAAGCTCACTATCAAGCATTGGAATATCAATACTAGAATCAATGCTCTGGTACATTTTACTGAGTAATTTGTGGCAGTCTTCTTTATTAAAAAGGGGTAAATTAAAGCGCGAGTTTTGTAACCGAGGTACTCGATTGACTAACTCCGGCTCTGCCAAAATCACAAAAAAGCAGTTAATATTTGAGCCTATTAATTCCTCTATGACAGCAGCGTCCGCTTCGTCCGCATCGTCAAGAATAACAACCGGAATCAATTCTGAATTATGCGGAACTTCAGTTAACACTTGTTGAGTAGTCACTAATGGATGCAGTTTATAGTAATGACTCTCTAGGTCATCCATTAAAGTTAGTTTACTTTGCAGTATTTGGGCAAAAGTCGATTTTCCAGAAGTATGAGGCCCTTCAATAAATATAAAATGACCTGCTGCCGCTTGGTGACGGATTACTGACACCAAACGCTGCCATGACTCTGGTATATGAACCAACAATCTTTCTACCTCTTTTGTACTTTCGTAATTAGACTGTTTCATACTGTCTTAGAAAAGATTCTACCTCTTCTTGGGTATGTTCTATTATTGCCGCTTGTCCTAACTTTAAGGGTAAAATCAATCGCAGTTTACTATTATGATTTTTTTTATCTAAAGCCATAGCACCAATCATTTGCTTAGAGCTGATATTCTTTGGTAATAGAGTAGGTAACTTAAAATATCTAATTATTGATTCGAGTCGAGTTACGAATTCAACGTTTAAACCATGATACTGCTGCGAAAATTTAGCTGCTAATACCATACCAATGGCGACAGCTTCGCCGTGCAAAATATTATTGTAATTCTTAATGGTTTCAATTGCGTGCCCAAAAGTATGTCCAAAATTTAGAATAGCTCTAACACCTTGCTCTCTTTCGTCTTCCGCCACAATGTTCGACTTTAGTTGGCAACTAGAATAAATCATTTCTTGAAGAGTATCATCATCCAACTCAATGATTGATTTTCGGTTACACTCTATCCATTGAAAAAATTGCTTATCTTGAATAGCTGCTACTTTAATAACTTCCGCCATTCCAGCATGAAATTCTCGACTAGCTAAGCTAGTTAAGCAATCTGTGTCAATTCTCACTTCTAAAGGCTGATGAAATGATCCAATTAAATTCTTACCTTTCGGGTGATTGATAGCCGTTTTACCCCCAACCGATGAATCCACCATAGCAAGTAAAGTGGTTGGGATTTGAATGAAATCTATACCTCTTTGATAACAAGCGGCACTAAATCCAGTTAAATCACCTATAACCCCTCCACCTAGCGCTATAATCAAGTCATTTCGTTTAAATTGTTTTTCTATAAGCTTATCCATTACATGATTAAAACTAGCTTGAGATTTGTACGACTCACCATCACCTATGAGTATGGTTACAATACCAATTGTGCGGTCGCTTTTTTTTAAATTGAGTATTAGAGACTCTAAATAGTGGTGAGCGACTAATTCATTAGTAATGATAGCCACTTGGGAGACCTGGAGATTATTCAAAATACTGATTGGCTGATCTAGCAGCCCTTTACCAATCAGTATTGAATACTTGGAATTCTTACGAGATAGCGATAAATCAATTTGCTTCAAAATTATCGCTCAGACACATTTAAATGGATTGGTCCATCAACTCGACGATTTGCTTTGCTACCGATTTAACTGAACTAATATTAGTGGGTACCGTTAAATCTGCAATCTCAGTATATAACTCGCCGCGTTCTCGCATGAGCTGCTCAAGAACTTCTTTAGGATTATCATTTTGAATCAATGGACGTCGCTTATCACGACGCGTTCTTTCAAGTTGTTGCTCAATTGATGTTTCGAGATAAACCACAACGCCACGAGCAGCTAAAAAGTTGCGACTCTTATCCGATGCAATAGCTCCACCACCGGTTGCTAGAACAACACCTTGCAGCTGAGTTAGCTCCTCAATAACACTTTCTTCGCGTTGTCTAAAACCGTCCTCACCTTCAATATCAAAGATCCAATCGATAGGTGCTCCAGTTCGGCGCTCAAGTTCTTGATCGCTATCAATGAAATCTAACTTTAAAACCTCAGCTAATTGCTTGCCAATGGTCGTTTTACCGGCGCCCATAGGACCGATTAAAAATATATTGCGCTTACCTTTCATGAACTATTATTTTCTCTTATTTACTATCTATCTAAAAGCCAAAAACCTAGGCATAGCGATTATACCTAGGTTTTAACTTATTGGGTACGATTCTTATAATTTCAAGTCAGGGTTTAATATTTTTGGAGTCACAAATATTAATAACTCTTCTTTCACGTTTTCCCTAGATTTATTTCTAAACAACCAACCCATAAAAGGAATATCCCCCAATAATGGGACCTTGGTTTCATTAATGGTCGTTCTATGCTGGAAAATACCACCCAGAACAATCGTTTCGCCATTATTTACTAACACTCTAGTGCCAATTTCTTGAGTATTAATTGCTGGAGCACCGCCAACTGCAAATCCAGCAGCAGTTGTAAAAACAACTTCTGCTCCTCTTCTATCTTGCTTAATGGCTAAATCAAGATTTATTCTTCCATCCGGAGTAATTTGAGGAGTGACTTTTAACTCTAATACAGCTTCTTTAAACTCTATATTAGAAGCTCCAGAAGAGCCACCTTGCAGATAAGGTATTTCTTCACCAGCTTTTATAAAAGCTTCTTGCTGGTTTGCTGTTACTACTTTAGGGCTAGAGATAACTTCGCCTCTATTTTCAGACTCTAAAGCTGAAATTTCCAAATCCAAAATAAGGCCTTCAGCCAATCTAAAAAATGATAAGCCAAGTGAACCAGCAGGATTTGATACAGGTAAGTTAACGTTTAATCGCTCAGGGAATGTGCCTATGCTATTTGAAGGCTGATTTCCTACTACAATTCCTGGGTTATTTACAATAGCTCCCCCTAATGTCCCTGATGTTGCCGCCTCTCCTGAGTTAAACGAATCAGTAATGCCGACACGAGCACCAATATCACGAGCAAAACCATCATCAGCAGTCACAATTCGTGCTTCAATTAACACTTGTTCTACCGGTCGGTCTAACAATTCAATTAAAGTACGAGCCTCTTCAATTTTACTTGAAACATCTTTAACTATGAGACTATTAGTTCGAACATCAATCGACACTGCGCCTCTATCAGATAGGATGCCAACACTTTGATCGGAAGTTGTCGCCCCCGCTCCACTTGTAGTAGATAAATTAGAAGGTTTTAACAATGAAGCCAACTCTGCAGCTTTAGCATAATTTACTTGAATGATTTCTGTACGCAAAGGAGCCAACTCTTCAACTTGCTTTAAAGCTTCTAGTTCTTGCTCTTCGCGGGAGGCAATAATCTCTGCCGGTGCAATCATTATGACATTACCTTCTTGGCGCTTGCCTAAACCTTTCGATTTGAGAATTATATCTAACGCCTGATCCCATGGCACATTGACTAAATTCAATGCCATTGAGCCCTGAACATCGTCACTAATAACAATATTCAAACCAGCAAAGTCTCCCAAGGTATGAAGAATTGCTTTCAAATCCATATCTTGAAATTGTAGCGTTAAACGATCGCCTGACCATTTCGGCTTTTCTCTTTCACGACGTTCAATTTCTTGTTTAGTTAATGGTTTCAACTCAAGCGTATATTGGTCATCTGCTTGATAAGCCAAATACTCAAAATTGTCTGTTGCCCTTACTACCAAACGAACCGTATTGCCTCGGCGACTAGTTTCAACAATTTGCGCTGGAGTTGCAAAGTCTACGACATCTAAACGACGAATAAAATTAGGGTCGATATCGGTATCTAAGAAATCAGCAATAACATTTCGTCCTTCTTGACGCAAATCCACCGCTACATTAGGGTTACCTAAGTTAACTAGTACTCTACCGGCGCCGTCAGTTCCACGCCTAAAATCAATACTCGAAATATCGTAACCACCGTTCGAGCTAGATTGGCGCGGCAAACTCGCTGCAACGTTACCAGTTGAGTCAGCTCCGACACCACCAAGCGTCACGACAAAGGCATTACCTTGTAATTGACTATTGTATGAAACCATTTGATCAAGATTAATAATTACTCGTGTTCTATCACCCGCTTCAACGGCAGTAACCGAATTAACAACTCCAACACCTACTTGCTTAGTTTTATAATCTAAATTCGAATCGACACCATTAAAATCCAATGAAATTCGCGCAGGACTAGTTGTCGTAAATTCGGAAGGTGAAGGTGGAGCACTACTATATTCTAATCGAAGCTGTACCTTATCACCCGGCAATACTTGATAATCTATAGATTCCAACTGACTGGCGTTTATACCCCATGAAGCCAGTAATGCAACCATTGCAACTGAACATTTCTTAAGAAAACCATTTGTTTTTTTCAACATAATTTTATTACCCAAGTGTAACTGTTGATTCCATCTATTTGTTAGTTTCATCATTTGCCCCCTACTGCCCTATTACTAGGTACTGTGGACGTTTTTCCCAACATCCCTTTGAATTAGGTACGATAGCTTCAATAGTAATTTGATCGCTATCGATTTTCAGGATTTTTCCATCATTTAATCCTACATATTCACCTACGTGCACTGGCTGAATAACACCTGCACTTTCACCTGACTGAATTTTGATCAATCCGCGGTGTTCCCGTTTATTGGATATTAGCCCTACATACTGCAATGCGTCTAAACCAAATCGCTCCAAATCAAACTTCTGCCGATTCGGATCGGGCTGTAATTCAGACTCACATCCTTCTTCAATTTGTAATAAACGTGTTTCATATTCAGGGTCTAATTCCGCAAAAGGGCTGCGTAAATCAAAAGCATTGTAAGCGTACGGCTCATAAGGTATTACCGTTGGTAATTCTTTAATTCCCGTTGGCGTTCTATCTTTAATCTCTTGAACAGTTTGTTGCAACTCATTTAATCCGCTACCTTGACAGCCAATGAGTAAAACTCCAGAAATAGCTGTAGCTAATAATAGTTTTATAGTTTTCATATTATGAGCCATCCTGTAAATCTTTAGGTTCATAGCGATAAGTTTTGGCTAATACAGTAAAGCTTAAAATCTCTATATCTTCTTCGCCAGCTCTACGATTAGTACCCGCTGCGGGTTGTATTTTAAAATCATGCAAAGTTACAATTCGCGGCAAACCTGAAATGCGACTTACAAAATCGGCGATTTGGTGATAACTACCGATTGCAGAAATGGCAATTGGTTTTTCCATATAGAATTCTTTTGGCACCTCACTTTGATAAGAGTGAGAAATTAAATCAACTCCTGCGCCTGATGCAGCATAAGAAATTTCATCAAGAAGACCAGGGATTTCAGTACTTTTTGGCAATCTATCTAACAAATCATTAAAAATACCCTGCATCTCTTCCATTTGCTGACGATACAATTCTAAATTAGCAGCCTTTTTGTATTTATTTTCAAAATCTACAAGTCGATCTTGCTCAATTCGTTGTTTTGACTCCAACTCATTTATTTGATCACTGGTGAAGAAATAATAACCTAAGCCAAAAACTGCCAACATCACCACTAAGATGACAACAATCTTTCCAGGCCACGGCCAATTACCAATATTATTTATATCTTGATATTTACTCATATCAGCCATTACTTTGACCCTCCTTGAGCATCCGTCTTCTTACCAGGGATAATCTGCAAAGCATCTAACACAAATATTTGTGCTGGAACTCCTTTCCTTTCCTTTTCTACTTTCTTTAAATCTTTGTAATCTAGTCGTTCAGAAGAATCTAATTTACGCATAAACTCAGAAATTCTTGGATTCGTTTCACCGCGACCATTAAAAGTTAAATCCTTATCATTTTTACGTTCAAAACTATTTAAATGAATTCCCTCTGGAACCGACTTAACCAATTCATCGAATAGCTTAACAACTTCAGGACGACTCTGTTGAAGACCTTGAATCACTTCCATCTGGTTTTCAAGCTCTTCTAACTTCTTTTCAATTTGATTTATTTCAGCAATCTGTCGATCTAATTGCCTAATTTCATTCTGCAAATAAGTATTTCGCTCTTCTTGCCCAGCTATTCGACCATTCATGGCCCAAGTCACTAGCCCCATAATACCAACGGCTAAAAGCGCCATTAAACCAAGCGTTATAAAAAACTCTTTTTGCCGCTGTTGACGTGCTTCTTCACGCCAATCGAGTAAGTTAATTAAAGCCATTAGTCAAAACTCCTTAGTGCAAGTCCGCAACTGATCATCATCGCTGGCGCATCCGAGCTTAGCGCTTGCGTATTGACATGCGAAGAGATAGACATTTCTGCAAAAGGATTGGCCACACGAGTTGGCGTTCCCAAATGCTCTTGAATCATCATATCCAAGCCGTTGATCGAGGCACAACCACCAGCCAGAATAATTTCATTCACTGCATTAAATTCACTCGCCGAGAAAAAGAACTGCAAAGCTCGGCCAACTTGCTGAGTAATAATTTCAGCAAATGGAATTAAAATTTCAGCTTCATAATCATCAGGCAAACTGCCTTGCTTTTTAGCTAGACCCGCTTCTTGATAAGAAAGACCATAACGACTTTGAATTTCTTCAGTCAGCTGATTGCCACCGAATAGCTGCTCACGGTTATAAATAACCTGACCATTTTGCAGTACATTTAATGAAGTAATAGTAGCGCCGATATCAATAATCGCTACAACAGAATTCTCGATGTGCTCAACCGTCTTTTTCTTAGTCAATTGATAAGCTCGCTCAATCGCATAAGCTTCAATATCGACAATTTTCGGCACTAAATCCGCATCTTCAAGCGCTTCAACTCTTGAGTCTACATTCGTGCTTCGAGAAGCCGCTAACAAAACGTCAACCATATTATCCGCACTGGCCGAATCGCCTAGAATACGGAAATCCATGTTCACTTCTTCAAGCGGATAAGGAATATATTGATCTGCTTCGATGCGAATACGATCTTCCATCTCTTCATCATCTAAGCCTTTTTCCATTTGTATAGAGCGCGTAATCACTGCCGAACCAGAAACCGCTACCGCTGCATACTTAGTATTAGCTCGTGCTTTCTGAATGGCTTTTTTGATAGCATTGCCAACGGCTTCGGTATCACGAATATCCCGTTCAACAACTGCGCCTTGAGGTAAGGGCTCTACTGCATATCTGTCAACACGATAGCGATTACCCACTTTGCCTAGCTGCAACACCTTTACTGCGGTGGAGCTGATGTCGATGCCAACTACGGGCACCTGTTTTTTTTGAAATAACCCCAGAACCATAAATCCTATGCCTCTTCTTTATGTGGTTCGATAATTTCCCTATTACAAGCCTATACTAGCGCTTCCCTATAAAAAGATAAACTTTTTAATTAGCAATAAGTTAAACTTTTTTCTTAACTAATGTCTCTAAGATACTATATTTACTATAATTTACAAAAAAAAACAGTCATTTTTTTGTAAAAAGGTATACTAGTAACCAGTTTCAGAAACTCATTTGCATTATCACCTTAATTCTTTTTATGAGTATTGCCATCAACATATTGAAAAAAATAGCCTTTTTTGTGAGTTTACTCACAATATTTGGTGTTATGATTATTTTAGGAGCTTACCTATTTTCTGCTCCTCAGATGCCCACTATCGACTCCCTAAAAAATGTCCAATTGCAAACCCCCATGCGCATTTACACCCGGGATAAAAAACTGATTGGCGAATTTGGTGATGTCAGGCGGATCCCCGTATCACTAGAGCAAGTACCCAGCACCTTTATCAATGCGCTTATCGCCACGGAAGATAAACGTTTTCGTGAGCACTCTGGCGTCGATTTATTAGGGATTTTGCGCGTGATAAAAGTCGCCTTGACTACTCAAGAAGCCACTGAGGGTGCTAGTACACTAACAATGCAAACCGCTAGAAACATGTTTTTAACGCGAGATAAGCGATTAAAACGAAAGTTAATTGAGATGTTTTTAGCCGTTCGGATGGAGCAAGAACTTAGCAAAGATGAGATCCTAGAGTTATATACGAATAAAGTGCATTTTAGCCACCGCGCTTATGGCCTTGGCGCTGCCGCTCAAGTTTATTACGGCAAGAATGTTTCTGATTTAGAGTTACCCCAAGCTGCCATGATGGCAGGGTTACTGAAAGGCGAATCTGCTTATAATCCAATTTCAAATCCAGAGCGCGCAATCAAACGTCGAAATTTAGTATTAAGCCGAATGCTATCTGAAGAATACATCTCGCAAGAGGAATACCAAACCGCGATTGACACACCACTCAGTGCCAAAAAGCATACTGCCGATTTAGATTTAGATGCACCTTACGTCGCTGAAATGGTTCGTCTTGATACATTAAACCGATTTGGTCGTGAAAAAGCTTACACCCAAGGTTTAGACATATTTACCACTCTAGATTCAGAGCAACAAATTGCCGCTACTCATGCATTGCGTAAAGGCTTACTTGCCTATGACCGTCGTCACGGCTATAAAGGGCCCGAGTTAATTATTGAAAACTTTGATCCTGATAATAAGGAAGCGCTTACTACGCTGCTAGAGTCTACACCGTCTGTAGGTGGGCTTGAGCCAGCGGTAGTCATAAAGGTTGGAGAACAAGCGATTCAAGCAATCAATGCTGAATTAGAAATCATTAATATTGACTGGGATGGACTTAAATGGGCGGCAAAATTTATCAGCGATACCCGAATTGGCCATAAGCCTAAAAAGGCCGAAGAAATCGTCAGCCTTGGCAGTTTGATTCGCATAATCGATGCAGGCCCAAAAACAGATAAGGAAGGTAATGTAATTGCTGAACACCAATGGCAACTGAGCCAAGTGCCAGAAGCTGTTTCGGGTTTTGTGGCGCTCGATCCAAAGGATGGTGCAGTAACGGCATTAGTTGGCGGATTTGACTATTTATCCAATAAATTTAATTTAGTTACTCAAGCTCGTCGACAACCCGGTTCAAATATTAAGCCCTTTATTTATGCTGCCGCCTTGAATAAAGGCTTCACGCCGGCAAGTTTGGTCAATGACGCTCCCTTTATTAAGATCAACGAGGCGATTGATGAAGTTTGGCGCCCTCAGAACGACAACCTAAAATACAATGGCCCTACTCGCTTACGCGTTGGTTTAAAAAAGTCAATCAATACTATTTCCACACGCTTAATCGATGCCATTGGCGCTGATTATGCCGAACAATTTTTGGTTAACATAGGCTTACCTGATGAGCACATGGATCCTTATCAATCATTAGCACTCGGCACTGCAAGTTTTACTCCGTTAGAAATGGCAATGGCTTATGCGGTATTAGCCAACGGTGGCTATCAAGTTGACCCTTATTTCGTTCAAGAAGTCAGAAGCTCAGAAGGCGATGTATTGTTTGAAGCCACTCCTAAAGTCGTTTGTCAGGAGTGTGAGCAAATGATTATTGAGCGTCAGATCAATGCTGAGCGAGTTGCCCCTGAAATTAGAAATTATCCAGAATTACCGGTTGCAGAAGAGCAAATTGCTTCTTTAGTTATGGATCCGCGAGATGCATTTATTATTTATGACATGATGAAAGATGTAATTAAGAGTGGTACCGCAACAACAACATTAAGACGTCGTGACAGTTCTCTTTTGAAACGCGGTGACTTAGCCGGAAAAACTGGTACTGCCAATGATTATAAAGACGCATGGTTTTCAGGTTTTAATAGCGAATTAGTAGGCTCAGCTTGGGTTGGTTTCTCAGACCATAGGCGTAGCCTCGGTAAGTTTGAATACGGTGGTAAAGCGGCATTGCCTATCTGGGCGGACTTTATGGAAGCAGTATTAGCTAACAAAGCCGAAAAACATATCATCCAACCACCAGGCGTGGTTTCAGCAAAGATCGACCCTATTAGCGGGAAATTGGCAGCATTAGGTCAATCTAACGGCATTTTCGAATTCTTTAGAGATGACAATATTCCTTCTGAAGTAGCAGAAGTGGATAACACTGCTATTCCCGATATTGATCTGGAAAATCCTCTCGATGAAAATCTGGAAGACGAATCTGAAGATGAAGGCTCCATCTTCTAAACTTAAATTATATAAAAAAAGCGGCTTTTAAGCCGTTTTTTTATAATCTGCAGATCTTTGTGGGAATAAAACTCTCTCTCCTTCGTTATACTATTGAAACGAACAACAACTGGAGCTTGCGGTGACGACACACCAACCTCAAGAATTACTGCAATTTAGCCACAAAGCTTTGATATTTGCCAAGCAAATGTTAGGCAATGTGAGTGATGCTGAGGATTTGGTGCAAGCTAGCCTAGTCAAGGTATTATCTCACCCTAGCGCCCCTAAAGGTGGGGTCGATTTGCAAAAATGGCTTTATCGAGTGGTAAGAAATGCGGCTATTGATAAATTACGCGATCAAGCTCGCTATCAAGAACTCGATCACTCACCAATCATTGATCAGCAAACTCCAGAAAAATCTTTAGAGCAAAACCAGCTCAAACAACGCTTGGAGCAAGCATTAGCCCTACTGCCAATAGCTCAGCGTGAAATTATCGTATTACGCGATTACCATCAAACGTCCTACGAAGAAATAGCGGACATACTGGTAATCCCTAAAGGTACGGTTATGTCACGTCTACACCGGGCAAGATTGGCCTTACGCCAACTTTTGTTAAAGCAACAAGCACTTGAGTCATCAACCGAGCAAAATCAAGAGGTCAATCATGAAATCCTCTCGTAATGATCTATGTCATAAAACTCAAGAATTGATCAGTGGTTATTTAGATCAGGAACTTACCCAACAACAAAACCAATTGGTTAGGGTACATATTGAGTCTTGCGATAACTGCAATGCGGTTTATCAAGATCTAAAAGCCATGAAAGATTCCATTGGAAATTTACAATATCCAGACTGCGAGGAACAAAAGATGGAAAAAATACTGCAAGAACCTATCGCTAAAAAAATATCCATTGCTGGCTGGGTACTGATTACAATTCCCTTAACCATATTATTTATTTACCATCTAGTGACCATTTTTACTATTGGCTCATTCAGCCTGTTTTCAATGAAAACCATTATTTTACTAATTGAAGCTGGCGTATTACTGCTATTCATCGGAGTCTTACGACAAAGATTAATCGCTAGAAAATCAGACAAATATAAAAACGTTAAGCTATAGGAGACTACCCAATGAGCTCAGATATAAAAGTATTTACGATGGAACAAGTGCCCAACCACAAAGTGATCAAAGTTGTTGGTTTAGTTCGTGGCAATGCAGTAAGAGCGCGTCACTTAGGTCGAGACATTCTTGCTGGCTTACGTAATATTGTTGGCGGTGAAATTATGGAATACACCAAATTAATGGCAGAAAGTCGTGAGCAAGCCATTGACCGTATGACTGAAGAAGCGCAAATGTTAGGTGCAAATGCTGTCATCGGCGCACGTTTCACTACTTCGATGGTCTCGCAAGGTGCAGCCGAATTATTAGCCTTTGGCACAGCGGTTGTAATTGAAGAAGAATAACGGATGTAACGTTTTCTAAAAAGCGCTATCTAATGGCTAAGTTCTCATTACTACTTAAGCCATTAGATAATTATGAAATTTATCAATTCCGTCTCCATTGCCGCTCTGTTATTGGTGGGAGTTTTCGCGCTTACCAGCTATCAAAATAATATTCAGACTAGCTCCTATTCCGCAAAGAAAATTGTCATCGATGAAGACATGGCAGCCACTGCACAACTTGATTCTATTGTTTTAGGCGAAGGTTGCTTCTGGGGAGCAGAAAAGCGCTTAGAGGCGTTGCCGGGTGTGGTAGATGCGGTTTCGGGTTATGCCGATGGTCGTGGCTTTGAAGCTAGTTACAAGGAAATTATAAAACGTAAGCACAAGAATAACCCCAATAACTATGCTGAAGTGGTTAAGGTAACTTTTAATCCACAACAAATTGAACTAGCAAGCATTCTTAAAGACTATTTCGAAGCGCACGATCCAACCCAAGTGAATCGTCAAGGGAATGATGTGGGTACCCAATACCGTTCAACGATTTTAACCAATAGCCCTGAGCAAACTAAGATAGCCAATCGATTAATTGAACAGTACCAACCTCTTTTAACCAACGCTGGCTATGGCAAAATCGCTACTAGCGTGAAGCCACTGGATAAGTTTTATCCTGCAGAAACGTATCATCAAGACTACTTGCAGAAAAACCCTAATGGTTATTGTCCCGACCATTCAACTGGCGTGACGTTTGATGGCGATGAGATGATAGCTAAGGTTGATAATTCAAAGTTGTTAGTAGGCAAACAAATAGTGGTAATCGACTCACAAAACTATTGCCCTTATTGTGAGAAATTTAAAAAAGATGTGGCTAATAATTATCAAGGCACGATTCCATTAACTTATCGCTACGCATCGCAACTTGACGGGCTAACCATTGAAACCGAAACTTGGGCCACCCCTACTATATTGTTTATAGACAATGGAAAGGAAGTATTTGGCCACAGAGGATATCTAAAGCCAGAGGAATTTTATAAAGTTATGGGCGCCTTTAAATTAGGTGAAAGTGAAGCCTATCAAGTAGCTTTCCAAAAAAGCACCGACAGTCGTTTCTGCAAACAGTATGAAATTTTTAAAGATACCCCTGATGGCGTATTCATAGATAAATTAAGTGGCGCCCCCTTATTTGATACCCGCGATCGCTTCAACTCGGGAACTGGTTGGCTATCGTTTACCAAACCGGTTGATAATTCTATTACCGAACATGCAGATAACAGCTACGGTATGCAACGAACTGAGATTCGCTCTAAGTCTACAGGTATACACTTAGGCCATGTATTTAACGATGGTCCAAATGGCCTGCCTAGATATTGTATTAATGCAACTGTTTTAGAATTTAAACCGAGAAAGCTAGACAGCAAAAGCTAGACTCCATAATTGGCCATAATTGACGCGAATAATAGCCATATTCAATCAATAATATTACTCCTGAAATAATTAATCTCAGGAGTAATCATGACAAAAATAGAATCGATTAAAGGAAAATTTTCACAAAGCATCTCATTTAAATTAATAGTCATTGCATTTCTATTATTGTTACTTCAGATCCCATTGTCCTATATGCGTGGGCTGATTTACGAAAGACAATCTATGCAATCTCAGGCACAAGAAGATATTAGTAGCCGGTGGGGTGGCTCTCAGCATATAGGCGCACCGATGGCGACAGTACAGTATAAAAAAATGGTACACACGGACAACTCAAAAGAGCAAAATAGTAAGGTCAATTATCAATATCAAGATCATATTTTAAGTCGACAGTTTAATGCTGATATTAGCTTGGGTGCCGAAAAACGCTACTTAGGTATCTACCAGGTTCCGATATTTACAGCCAAAGCCTCACTTTCTGGAACCATTGAAATTGAACCAGCACTTCATTTTGGGCAGGTAGATAACTGGTCTGTACAAACCATCTTCATACCAATTAAAGAAATGCGTGGAGTAAAAAGTATCGATAAATTATTAATTAACAATCAAGAAGTTAAGCTTTCTCAACATCAAAAAACCATAAAGGGACTAACTGGAATTAGTTTAAGACTCGATCATTTATCACAAACTAGAACACTAAACTACCAAATCGGTTTAACTTTATCTGGTTCAGATCAGATTGATATACTGCCTTTAGCCGGTCAATCTAAAATTTCTATGAAGTCCAACTGGGACTCACCTTCTTTTATCGGGAATTTTCTACCTGAAAAAAGAGTCATTAATAAAGATGGATTCCAAGCATCTTGGCTAGTTAACGGATTAAACCATAATTTTGGTCGTGTTCTTAAGGGCGAAAAAAGCTACTCAATTATAAACTCTCCATCTAGTTTTGGTGTAAAAATAATAATCCCAGCAAATACTTACCAAGTTAATGAGCGAACAGTGAAATATGGTTTATTGATTATGCTATTAACTTTTGCAGGGTTCTTTTTAGCTGAAATGTTTTTTAAACTAAAATTACATCCTTTTCAATATATTCTGATAGGTTTTGCACTAAGTGTTTTCTTTTTATTACTGTTAGCGCTATCCGAGTATTTAAAATTTAGTTGGGCATATTTAATATCTGCAATATCGATTATTAGTTTAATCAGTGGCTATTGTTCTGTAGTTTTAAAACAGAGAACTAGAGGAGCTTATACAGGAGTGTTATTTTCAATGCTTTATGGTTTTATCTATATCATGGTTCGAGCGGAACAAATATCTTTATTAATGGGCGCCATTGGCGTTTGGTTTTTCCTAGCCGCAGTTATGTTCCTTACTCGAAGAATTGATTGGTATGCTATTAATTCGAGTGAGGAAGCTGAAAATCACTAGCTCCATTAGCGGAGTTGCTCTAGGATATATCTATCTATCCTAGAGCAAATTTAGACATGTTAAAACTTAAACCCTCTTGCGAGCATTGCGAGAAAGCCTTACTAGCCAATTCAAACGAAGCGATGATTTGCAGTTTCGAATGCACTTTTTGTCATGATTGTGTGAAAAATGTATTAAAAGACGTATGTCCTAATTGCGGTGGTAACTTTGTTCCACGTCCTATTCGCCCTAAAACAGAACATGTAGAAGGCGTTAGCTTAAAGCAATACCCTGCTTCGGGTGAAAAAGTTTATAAGCCAGTAGATGCTAACAAGCACCTCGATTTTGTACAGGCTGTTAAATCATTGAGCTCAAAAAGATAAGTGATTTTTTAACTAAAAACTAAAATGGTCTGACAACCACTAAAATAATAATTGCGATCAAAACTAATACCGGAAATTCGTTAAACCATCTAAAAAATACGTGATTTTTTTGGCAACGACCTTCTGAAAATTGTTTTTGAAAATGTCCGCAAATAAAGTGGTAAATAACTAAAATAGTAACTAAGAACATTTTGCCATGAAACCAACCAGCAGATTTAAAATAAGGCCAATTATAAGTAGTTAACCATACTCCAAATATGACCGTTAAAATCATAAAAGGCGTAATAAAACGGTAGAGTTTACGCGCCATTAGATTCAACTGGTTAAAAGCCCCGTCATCTTCCGTCATGGCTAAATTGACAAAAATTCTTGGTAAATAAAATATTCCAGCAAACCAGCTGACCATAAAAATAATATGTAACGATTTAATCCAAAGCATTATGTACCTTTATGCGGTTTCTAATCGACTGCTATCTCTCTTTGCAAAAATATACTGATCAGTAATCATTTCTCTTGTGATGACACCATAGATTTTTTCTTTCTCATCAGCCGTTAAACGGTAGACATAAGCTGCAGTAATTTTCCGTTGCTCCATTTTGTCGAATGTTTCTTCTAAGGTGGCTTGCAGATTAATGGAAATAATGTCCTGTCGATTAGCTGGAATCTCCATTAGATCAATAGCATTTCTATTTACCGATTCTTCCTCTTCTTCAACATTATCGCCTTGATTTAAGTCTAGTAAATAACGAGCCATATCACTAGCTACCATCAGAGAAATGACTTGATCATCTTCCTTAATTAGAATCCAGCGCGGATTATCTTTAAGTATAATTTCCAATTCTAGAGGATCGCTCATTCGATTAGAAACGACAGTATTGCGTTGCATCACTCCAGCCACGCCAATACTGCGCAACACCTGTTTAATCGGGCTAACTTTTATCTCAAGTCCACGATCACCCATCTGCGTTTCCCAAAATGCGCGCTGCTTAAACACTTGAGAAACGACCATATTCGCGATAACAATTGAGAACATTCCAGGTAAGATAATGTTTGGATTATTAGTTAATTCTAATAACGCAATTAAAGCGGCTAAAGGTGCCTGTAACACAGCGCTCATTAATGTACACATACCAATAATGGCGTAAAACCCTTCAAAGCTAGAATGCTCAGGGAAAAAGTAGCCTCCAAAATTACCCATAACTGCGCCCAACATAGCGCCCATAAATAAGGTAGGGCCTATCACTCCTCCCGGCAGCGATAATCCCGAGCAAATAATCGTCGCCAAAAACTTGCCACCCAAAGCTATCACTAAGGTAATTAAAAATAGTTCGCCATGAATAGCGCTATTAACTGTGTCATAACCTACTCCCATAACTTGAGGAGCACCTAACGCTATAACTCCGACGCAGATACCAGCCACGCTGGTTTTGACCCAAACAGGCCAAGCTCTACTAATTCGAGTAACCCGTCGAGTTAAATAGATAAAAGCGCTAGCAACAGTTCCACCAATAATTCCTACCAGTAAAAAATAAGGCATTTCCCATAAAGACTGCACATCTAAATGAGATGGCACATCAAAGGCAGGGGCAGTACCGAAAGCCCACTGAGTTAGCACCGCACCTGCAACCGAAGCCAAAATAATCGGAATAAAGCTGGCAACAGCATATTCCATAACAATGATTTCCATGGCAAAAATTACGCCCGCCAATGGGGTATTGAAACTGGCAGAAATTGCTGCCGCACAACCACATCCCACTAGAATACGAGTGCTATTATTAGGGAGTTTTAATTTGCGACCAAGCCATGATCCCGAAGTAGAGCCAAGATGAATTCCAGGACCTTCTCGACCAACCGACTGACCAGAAGCAATGGTTAGGCCACCAATAAAAAACTGCGCCACTGCGTTTTTAACTGGTAAGTTTCCTTGGTGGTAGTTAAGACGCTCTAAGACATGAGCAACCCCTACTTGACGAGTTTCCGGAGCTAAGCGATGTAGAATAAATCCAACTAATAAACCACCTACTGTTGGAAGTAACAGCCTAAACCACCATTCCATGTTTTCAAAGTCAGTATCGCTACCTTCTTCTATCGCCCATAGGACTAAACTGGACTCAGTGAACCATCTAAATAAAACATTTGAACCGCCAGCTAATATTCCGCAAATCAAACCAATAACCGCCATTAACGCCAAAGCATCAAAGCCACCAAGTTTTAATCGTAAGCGATCAATTAAGGTCATATGTCACAGCTTGTTTATTAGCTAATTCCCTTGATTTGTATTTTTTGTTCTAATAGGCTTTATCTCAAAGCCATTCAAAACGTTTACGTTTTGGCCACTAAGCATTAAATTAGCCATTAGATTCAATTAGTTACATAATAAGTAAATATGGCATCAAGAACAATTACTTTCACTTAAATAAGACCAAGATATGAGTCAAGACGACCACAAACCCGATTATGTGATCCGAAAACGCCGATCCAACAACTGGTATTGGGCAGCGGCATTGCTAATTTTAGCGGCCTTAGTCGCAGCGTCAGCTATTGGCTACTGGCTTAATCAAAAAAAATATGATTTTTCTGAAACTGCAGAACAGCAATTTCAGCAAGTACAGGACAGTCTAAAAGAAGCAAATGCCAGTGCGGTTCGCTGGCAACAGCAATACGAAGTTGAAAAAGCCATTAATGCTCAGCTCCGTCATCATACTTTTGATCTAGAATTAAAACTCCACAATCGAAACAAAGAAGTTCAAGCTTATCAGCGCATCTTTGATCCCGACTCTGTAGAATCAGGCTTGCAAATTGCCAATTTTAGTTGGGAACCCGTTAACTCGGAGCTTTTCCAATACCGCCTTATACTCATACAAGCAAAACAGCAAACGGCAAATATTAGTGGCAAATACGAATTAAGCATTGTCGGCAGCCACGATGGTGAAGAGCGTGAAATAAACTTTGATGAGTTAGAATCTTTAACGGATAAAGATAGAAAATTTAAATTCAAATATATGGAAGTTAGAACTGGAAGCTTCACATTGCCAGCTAATTTCAAAACCAAATTTATTCGGGTAGTTGTGACGAGCAGCGGACGTAATGGCAAGTCAATCATGCAAGATTATGACTGGCAACCTGCTTCTGCCCAACAAGAAAAAAATGAACAGCAACTATCACCGGAACCAACTGATCCTATTGGAGGACATTAATTTATGTGGGGCAACAAAAAGAAAGGTAATCAAATTGATACCATTATTGCTAAAGGCACTTGTGTAGAAGGTAACTTTAATATTGCTGGCAATCTATTTATCGACGGCGAAGTTAAGGGTGATATACGTAGCGACCACAGTCATGAAGCCATTGTATCGGTAGGTCTTAATGGCCAAATTAGCGGTGATCTTTATGCACCTTATGTAGTAGTTTTTGGCCACATCAAAGGTGATGTGCATGCCGCTGAGAAAGTCGAATTAAAACCGGGGGCTAAAGTTGAAGGCGATCTATATTACAAAGTGATTGAAATGAATGCTGGCTCAGAAGTAAATGGCAAAATGATTGCCATGGGAGAAAGCCCACAATTGGAACATCAAGCAGAAGCATCGGAAGCCCACCCTGATAACGAATACCATGTTGCCAAGCAACATTAGTATTTTACTTGAAGGGATAGCGACTTATCCCCATATCAGTTTATAATAGTCTTAAGTATTAAATGATTAGTTGATATATGTCCATAACGGTTACCGAAGCGGCTACTAGTAAAGTCCGCACTCTTATTGAAGAAGAGGAAAACTTGGAATTAAAACTGCGGGTCTTTGTGACCGGCGGTGGTTGTTCCGGATTCCAATACGGATTTAGTTTCGATGAGAAGCAAAAAGATAACGATATGCTAATTGAGCAAGACGGCGTAACTGTACTTATTGATCATTTGAGCTTTCAATATTTAATGGGTTCTGAAATTGACTACACCGAAGGTTTACAAGGCTCGCGCTTCTTAATCAATAACCCAATGGCTAAGTCTACTTGTGGTTGTGGCAGCTCTTTTACGATCTAAATTGCAAAAAGCCAAACCCTTTTCTAAGACATTATCAAATCAATACTAATCGATCCTGTATTTTGAGCGATTATTTACTTCATGATCGCCTTAACTATTACATTATCGATAATACGGTTTTTTTACTTATGAAATCAAAGTGTTAAAATCGAATTTTGGTATTTTCATGTTAGGTATAAGGAATAATATGCCATTTGATATTTATCTAGATGAAGAAAGAGTCTTTATAGATCATCATGAAGAACACATGTTTGATTTGATCAATGAAGATGACAATTATCCTCAGTTAAACTGGATCTGGGAAGAGTTCTATAACGGGCCGGTAATATACCCAAACATTGCAAACGATCTTGTTCATGAGTTAATCGCACTTCGCCAACGAGTTGTACAAAACAAAGAATATAAATATCTTACCGTGCCAATTGATAGAATAATGCCTTTACTAAGCAAGGCTTATAAAAGTGGCCAGCTACTTAATTGCATGAGTGACTAACTTCCCAAAACTATACCTAACAATTCAATTAACAATAGTTCTTTTGGTGCTGGACGCTACTAACATAACGCCCGTCATTTAGAAACTTAAAGCTGTGTAACTTGTAAATATAAAAAAGCCAGCTCAAAAAAGCTGGCTTTTATTAAAAGTCAAACCTATAAAGATTTTTTTAGCTCATCCGTCATCAACTCAAAATCTTCCTTACCCACACCACAGTCTGGACAATACCAGTCTTCTGGAATATCTTCCCATTTAGTGCCCGGGGCTATGCCATCTTCTTCCCACCCCTCTTCTTCGTCATAAATATAGTCGCAAACCAAACAACGGTATTTTTTAAATTCCACAATAAACCTCAAATAAATCTGCCAATACTGGCTATCAGCCAGCGGTTATTCTAGTGTTTTTGGCCAGAATTTCCAGCCAAGTAACTAAATATGACAACAAAAGATTAACTTCATGCTAAAATTATGTTCATTCTTAGCTGGCTAATATCTTTGGGTAAAAGATGGATTTTCAAGGTAAGCACATACTTTCCATAGAACAATTTGACCGCGATGCCGTTGAGCAAGTATTAGCCGTTGCTCGACAAATGACACCTTATGTCGAACGAAAGAAACGCTGTTCGGTACTTGATGGTGCAGTACTTGCCAGCTTATTCTTCGAGCCGAGTACCCGTACTAGAGTAAGTTTCTCCAGTGCCTTTAATTTACTTGGCGGCAAAGTTATGGAAACCGTTGGTATGGGTGCTTCATCCTTAACCAAGGGCGAGTCTCTATTCGATACAGCACAAGTGATTTCTGGTTACGCGGACGCTATCGCTATGCGCCACCCAGAGGCCTTCTCAGTAAGTCAGTTTGCCGATGGTGCTACGGTCCCCGTTTTAAATGGTGGCGATGGCTCCAATGAGCATCCTACTCAAGCATTACTGGATACGTTCACTATATTTGATGAATTAAAACGCCTCGGCAAAAGCACTGACACAATAAAAGTAGCACTTGTCGGTGATTTAAAAAATGGCCGCACAGTTCATTCTTTAAGCCGCATTTTAAGCTTGTTTCCCAATATTGATTTTACCTTTGTGTCACCCAGTGCTTTGGCCATGCCAGAAAAAATCATGAACGTCTGTGATACTCAAGGGCATCGCATTTCAGTCACTCAAGATTTATCCACGGGTCTACAAAATCAAGATGTTGTCTACATGACTCGGGTACAAGAAGAGCGCTTTGATACTCAAGAAGAAGCCAATTTGTATCGTGGTAAATACCGTTTAACGCAAAGCATTTATGATCAATACTGCGATTCAAGCACAATCATTATGCACCCGCTTCCAAGAGACTCACGCCCAGAAGCAAACGAATTAAGTGATGATCTGAATAGAAACCCCAACTTAGCTATTTTCCGTCAATCCAACAACGGTGTGAAAGTGCGAATGGCTCTTTTTGCTTTAGTGCTTGGTGTTGACCAACAATTGAAAAAACACGAAAGCGACGTCCAATGGTTCAGTCGTAAATAATCAAACAGAATACTTTTACCTAATCTCTTATGAATAATTCAGAGCAACTTTTTACTCGCGCCCAAGCGCATATTCCGGGTGGCGTAAATTCACCGGTCCGAGCTTTTAATGGCGTAGGCGGCACACCAATATTTATCGACTCAGCCGATGGTGCCTACTTCACTTCAGCCGAAGGTCATCAATATTTAGATTATGTTGGCTCATGGGGCCCTATGATATTAGGGCATAATCATCCGGCGATTAAAGAAGCGGTAATTAAAGCTGCCGAAAAAGGCTTAAGTTACGGCGCTCCAACGGAAATCGAAGCGGAAATGGCTGAAAAAATATGCTCATTAATCCCTTCGATTGAAATGGTAAGAATGGTTAATTCAGGGACCGAAGCCACAATGAGCGCTTTACGCTTAGCTCGCGGTTATACTGGGCGCGATAAATTTATCAAATTTGAAGGCTGTTATCACGGCCATGCCGACTGCCTATTGGTAAAAGCTGGCTCCGGTGCTTTAACTTTAGGCGAACCAACCTCACCAGGGGTACCTGCTGACTTTGCCAAGCACACCTTAACTGCTGACTTTAATGATTTAGAATCTGTTAAGGCATTTTTTGAGCAATATCCAGAAGATATTTCGTCGATCATTGTTGAGCCTATCGCTGGCAATATGAATTGCATCCCTCCAGTTGCTGGTTTCTTGGAGGGCCTAAGAGAGCTTTGCAATCAATATGGTGCGGTGCTTATTTTTGACGAAGTGATGACTGGGTTTAGAATGGGTGTTGCAGGAGCTCAAGGTTTTTACGGCATTACTCCCGATCTAACCTGCCTAGGTAAAGTCATCGGTGGCGGTATGCCAGTAGGTGCTTTTGGCGGCAAGAAAGAGATCATGCAACATATGGCTCCTATTGGGCCGGTTTACCAAGCAGGGACTCTTTCTGGTAACCCAATCGCCATGGCTGCAGGCTTAGCCGCCATGAATAAGATATCTAAAGACGACTTTTATCAGCCTCTATTTGATTACACCGATAAACTCGTCGCTGGTATGCAATCAATTGCAAATGACAAGGGCATTGCATTCAGCACCAACCATGTGGGCTCTATGTTTGGTTACTTCTTTACCGAAACCCCCAAGATCACCAAATACTCAGAAGTAGCGGCTGGTGACATGGATTACTTCAAAGGTTTCTATCATAAGATGCTAGCTAATCGAGTCTATATGGCCCCCTCAGCTTTTGAGGCCGGCTTCGTTTCAAGTGAGCATTCTCAAAAAGAACTTGATATTACTCTTACAGCATTTAAAAAAGCCTTAGAAATCTAAGGCTTTTTATTTTATTCAACTACCTCGACTTGGTGCTTCAAAGTATCAAAAGCTTACATATTCACTCAAAATCATGCATTTCGCCTCTAAATATCACTAAAATACACAATTTTACATTTCAGGCTTTGTTAAAACTTTAATTTGCACTAGAATTTTGATGCATTTTTGCATTAATTTCATTAGTTTAAAGATATGAGTCGAATCGTCAGCCCCCAAAAGGGCTTCACTAACTATTTATTATTGAGTCTGTTAACTTTTGTTTTCGGTCTGAGTATACATATCTATAATTCCTATATAGGTTCGCAAAATAAAGCCGCACAGGAAAGTTATCAACAACAGTATTCGCAATATCAAAAAGACAATATTTTTTATTTACCACTGAACACCATTCATTGGATAGAAGTCCGTCAAAATGAAAATGGCTATTTTGTTACCAACCCTGATCTAATTAATGAGCCATCACAATACAACCAAAACAGCTTACGCTCTACTCGTTACGCCTTAGCAACTTTAACTCAGCTAAAAGGCATGGGAAGCATTGATGAGCTCACAGCTTTGGAGTTTGTTAAACAACGCTACCATGAATTTACGGATGAACAAGGTAATCGCTTAGCAGGGTTTTCAACTTTAGAAAATACAGAAGTGGGAGTTAGGCCCACTATGGATGCGATATTAACCTTGAAATTTTTAAATGCATTAGATACCTCTGAAATTAACTGGAGTGCCGTTCGAAGTTTTATTCTAAAGCATCAAAATCCAGATGGTGGATTCTGGGATCCGCACTATCCTAAATACGGTGAAACATCCTGTATGAAATGCACTTCTTTTGCCATGAGAGCATTAGGTCACTTAAATGAATTAGAGCAACGAAATTTTTCAGACCAATTTACTCAAAAGGTTGTTGAATATATAAATAATAGTTGGGATGAAAAGAGAAATGCTTATCGCCCCCGCTTTGGTGCTGAGGCTAACGATAGCTATGATATTTTCCGTGCCTTTATTATTCTTTGGCACCTGAAAAACTCAAACGACGCTGATAAAAGAGAGTTTGTATTAAATATACTCCCTATTGAAAAAATCGATTCTACATTAAAACAGCACTATGTAACTAACGACCGTGCCTTCGCCAGAAAATGGAATGCAAAATACCCCTCGATGAAAGCCACTCATTTAATGGTGTGGATGTTCTACAACTTAGATTTACTTGAAAAATTAGATAACACTGGAATCATCGAATATGTATTTATCAATGAGAAAAACCCTGGCGAATACGGCGGTGACATTTACAATACTTATTCTGCTACCGGAATACTCACAAAATTTAGCGTGAGCACTAACCCATTAGTGGCTCCAAAAGAACCGGTTCTTACATCTTCATTCTTACCAAACTTCACGCCTTATTTGCTGTATCTGTTAGCTTTAACTTTGGCTTTAATTTATTTCAATCGTGATAAGCGTAAATTGATTGATAAAAATTTATTACTGGAAAGTAAGGCCTTTAAAGATAAGTTAACCGGCTTACATAATCGTGAATTTTTTGAGCGCGCTTATCAATATCATCAAGAGTCTGATGAAATTATGAGTTTAATTTTGATTGATATCGATAAATTTAAAAATATCAATGACCAGCATGGCCATCTTGTTGGTGATATTACCTTACAGAAAGTTTCTAAGCTTTTACAATCTAGCTTGAGAGCTTCGGATACCTTAGCTCGTTGGGGTGGCGAAGAATTTGCTTTGCTTTGCCCTTATACCGACATGAACTCTGCCATAGTTCTTGCCGAAAAACTTCGGAAAATCATTGAAGAAACCAATTTCAAACATATCGGAAGCATAACTGCTAGTTTCGGTGTTAGCACTAGAGACGAAGACGATGATTTAGATTCTATATTCGAGCGGGCCGATAAAGCAATGTACCAATCTAAGCAAGCCGGACGTAATAAAGTTTCTCACTTATAAATCAAGACGTCAGCTTTGCTAATTGGCGACGTGCCAGAAATATGCTTAAATAACTCATCATTTTAAGTACTCATTCAATCTTATGCAGTTATCTTTAAAAGGCAAAAGAGCCTTAGTTTGTGGCTCTAGCCAAGGCATGGGCAAATCCATTGCAATTCAATTATCTCAACAGGGTGCAGATGTAGTTTTACTAGCACGTAATCGTGCAAGTCTAGATGAAGTTCGTGCAGAGCTCGACTCTTCCCAAGGACAAGAACACGATATTCTACTAGCAGATTTTGCTTACCCAGAGCAGGTCAAAGCTTCTGTTAGCGATTATTTAGAGTCAGGTAATACGGTACAGATATTAATTAATAATACTGGCGGCCCAGCACCTGGTCCGGCACACACAGCAGAAACGGAAAACTTCCTAGCGGCTTTTAATCAACACTTAGTTTGCAACCATGAATTAATGAAGCTTTTACTGCCTGGAATGAAACAAGCCGCATATGGTCGTATCGTCAATGTTATTTCTACCTCAGTTAAACAACCCTTAAATGGTTTGGGCGTATCTAATACGGTTCGCGGTGCCGTGGCTAGCTGGGCTAAAACCTTAGCCAATGAACTTGGTCAATTTAACATTACCGTTAATAATGTTTTGCCGGGCGCAACTAATACGGTGCGTTTAGAAGCGATCATTCAAAACAAAGCGGCTAAAAAAGGCGTTTCGATTGAAGAGATGGAAGTTGAAGAAAAATCCATCATCCCGATGAAGCGTTTCGGTGAGCCAGAAGAGTTTGCTAATGCGGTAGGCTTTTTAGCATCACCAGCAGCTAGCTATATCACTGGTGTTAACTTGCCGGTTGATGGTGGTCGAACATCGTGTTTGTAATAGATTAATATAATGCTGAAGATACAGAACTACATTAATGGTCAAATGGTTGCCCCTGATTCGGGCAACTATATTGATAATGTTGAGCCTGCCACTGGGCAAGTCTACTCACTAGTGCCAGAATCTAACGACGTCGATTTAGACAGCGCCGTAAAATCAGCAGAAGCAGCCAAAGAGCATTGGGCAAATACTTCTTTAGAAAAACGCGCTGAAATATTATGCCGTTTGGCAGATCTCATTGATGCTAATGCTGATGAGCTAGCCAAAGCCGAAGCGATTGATAATGGAAAAGCCGTTTCCTTTGCCAAAGACGTAGATATTTACCGCTCTGCTGCTAACATTAGATTCTTTGCACACGCCGGCACTCAGTTCTCTAGCGAAAGTCATGCAATGGGCGATCTCGCCATTAATTATACCTTACGCGATCCGATTGGCATCGTTGGCTGCATTTCCCCCTGGAATTTCCCACTGTATTTATTTACTTGGAAAATCGCACCGGCTTTGGCCTGTGGCAATGTAGTCATCGCCAAGCCTTCTGAAGTCACGCCAATGACTGCTTATTTGTTTTCTAAGCTGTGTATTGAGGCAGGACTCCCTGCAGGCGTTTTAAATATTTTGCATGGCACAGGCCCTTCAATTGGCGGCCCAATCACTACCCACCCTAACATCAAGGCCATCAGTTTTACTGGGGGCTCGGCAACTGGCGCTCACATCACCAAAGCCACCGCCGGTATGTTTAAAAAATTATCTTTAGAGTTAGGAGGTAAAAATCCGACCCTAGTATTTGCCGATTGTGATTTCGATGAAACCGTAACCGAGGTAGTTCGAGCCGCTTTTTCCAACCAAGGGCAAATTTGCTTGTGCGGTTCACGCATTTATATTGAGCGAGCTATCTATGAAAAATTCAGAAATGCTTTTGTGGATAAAGTGAAAACTCTTCGCATAGGTGACCCACTTGACGAATCCACTCAACATGGCGCTACGGTTTCACAAAGCCATATGGAAAAAGTACTTTCCTATATTGAGCTTGCGCAACAAGAAGGCGGTACAGTTCTTACAGGCGGAAAACGCCATCAAGTCACAGGTCGCTGCAAAGATGGCTTTTTTGTAGAACCAACTGTCATCGAAGGCTTAGATAACCAGTGCCGTACCAATCAAGAAGAAATTTTTGGTCCAGTATGCACCTTGATGCCCTTTGATAATGATGATGCGGCTGTGAAGCTAGCCAATGGCACTCAATATGGTTTAGCGGCAAGTGTTTGGACTAATGATTTAAAACGTGCTCATAGAGTCGCTAAACAAATTGAAGCCGGTATTGTCTGGATCAACTGCTGGTTGCTTAGAGATCTGCGCACTCCTTTTGGTGGTGTTAAATCTTCTGGCGTGGGTCGTGAGGGTGGCCTAGAAGCCATGCGGTTCTTTACTGAGCCAAAAAATGTTTGCATAAAGTATTGATTGCTACTTAAAGCTACATAGCGATACAAATCCTAAATAGTCTATTTTAAAACCCGTCTGTATATTTCACCCTACTCAGTTTTGGAACTGAGCAGGGTGAACACGACTAATAGAAATGGCTATGTATAAAAAAATATTCGAATTTTTTCAAAACTCTGACAACTCCTTCAAAGGTGCCAAAGTCAGCCTGGTACAAGGTGATAGCGTAATTGATACTAAAACATTAGAAGTATCTAACTCTAAAATCTTGTTGAAAAAACCAAAGCGTAAACCGTTCATCTTTTCAGATGGCGACCTCATGCAGCTGCATATTCAGCGTAAAGACTCCACCGTTTATCCTGTAAAATTGGTTAGCAACGAGCAAAATACGTTAGCATTTGAACTTCTATAAAAAACGCCAGCTTAAAGCTGGCGTTTTTTTAACTTTCTGTTTTCATTTGAATCCACTTATCAATTTTTTCATTAAGCACCAACATAGGCACGGCACCGCCTAACAAAATCAAATCGTGAAATTCTTTAGGATCAAATTTATCTCCTAATGCCTTGCGTGCTTTTGCGCGTTGATCAACTAAGTTAATCATTCCCAACTTATATCCAAGGGCCTGGCCTGGCCAAGTCATATAACGCTCAATTTCTGCAACCACATCTGACTGGGCTGTGCCGGTTGTTTCAGCCATATATTTAATTGCTTCCTCGCGCGTCCATTTTTTAGCATGTAGACCTGTATCTACCACCAAACGAACTGCCCGGAATAATTCAGCTTTTAAACGCCCTAAATCACCAAAAGGATCATTTTCATACATGCCCATTTCCCAAGCCACTAGTTCCGAATAAAGCGCCCAGCCTTCAACATAAGCGTTATAAGGCGCTAAACGACGCAATAAAGGCAAATCATCTTGCGCCATATTTAGCGCGATCTGCCAATGATGCCCAGGATTGGCTTCATGATAAGTCAAGGTTTTGAGATCAAACTTTGGATTGGCTTTCATATCGCGCAAATTAATCCAATAAATCCCAGGTTGCGAGCCATCCAACGATGGAGTGGTGTATTGGCCACCTGGAGCGCCCTCTTGTCGCTCTATTGGAATCCGGCGCACTTCAACATCATAGGGCGGCTTCGTTGCAAACTGCTCAGGCATACGTTCATTAATTTCAGCAATTTGTGCATTCAGATCATCTAATAATTGTTGACGACCTTCATCGGAATCTTCATATAAGAATCGAGGTTCTTCATTCAATTGAGCCATTCGTTCGCCAACCGTGCCATCTTTATAACCGTTGGCGCTAAGAATCGCATCCATCTCCTTAGTGATACGTTCAACTTCCGCTAGACCAATATTATGGATTAAATCTGGTGTCATATCGGTATCGCCCAATTGACGTACTGCATCGGCATAATATGCAGCGCCATTAGGCTGGGCCCAAATACCTGATTCTGAAGTAGCTTTATCGGATAAAGACTCCATGGTTTTCGATAATTCTTGGTAGGCAGGATAAACGGTTTCCGCTACCAGTTGTTTGGCTTGGTTCAGTAGTTCCGTTTTCTTATCCCCACTAATTTCTAACTGCTCGACTTTCGATTGAAAGCTAGTCATTAAGCTATGGGATTCAGGTGCTGCGCTGGTAAAGCCATTCAGAAAATTGAGCGCACCACCAATAATCACTTTCGGCGGGATCCAATCTTTCTCAGCATCAGCCAATACTTTTTGATTAACGCTACCGATAACCTCATCAAACTGCGCTAAACGCGCCAAATAATCTTCCGCATCTTTAAGGTTGTTAATTGGATGATTATTAGCGAGTGTAGTTGGTACATCAATTGCAGGCCCATTAATTTGATTAACTACAAAGGCTGATTGCCCCATCCACGAATCGATATAGCCAATATCAAAGTTTGGCTCGCCGGAATAATAACGAGCAATCGAAGCCATCACTTGACGGTTCTCATCGGTTTTGGGATCGTCAAAATTCATTTGATTGAGCTGCTTGGCGTATTCAGCTAATTCAGCTCTTAAATCCGCTTCAGCTTTCGGCGAAAAGCGCTCTAAACGATTATTAAAATAGCCGCCAGCATCAGATTCAGCGACGCCAAAGGCTGTTGCACTTAAAGGACGCGCTTTTAATAAAGCAATGGTTGTTTTCTGAAAAATGTCATTAAGCTTATCAAGTTGTTGCTTTTCGGCTGCGGCCGCTTTAACCGCGGCATCATCAATTACTTGAACTTCCTGCGTTTCAACTACTTGCACAGGCTGCTTATCGTTATCAGCTGCTTGCTCGCAAGCCATCAAGGTTAACGCAGCAGAAATAGCCAGTACGCTAGTTTTTTTAATCATTTCGATACCCGTTATTTAAAATTCAGTGCATTGATTATTACTAATCTGTTGGCCATTGTCATCTTACTAGTTGCCATTTTACCCCGTCACCGCTTTTGGCATATAATCATGCCAATTTATTGATTAATGAGATTGAGTCATGCCTTCTTTTGATATCGTTTCCGAAGTGGATAAACACGAAATTACCAATGTAGTAGATAACGCCAACCGCGAGTTGAGCACCCGTTTTGATTTTCGCGGAGTAGAAGCCAGTTTTGAACTGAATGATGAGGCGGTCCGAATTACCGCTGAAGCAGATTTTCAAGTAGACCAAATGATCGATATGCTCTACAAATGCTGCGTTAAACGCAATATCGACACTTCTGCCTTAGATATTACTGATGATGCCACCCACTCTGGCAAGACTTTCTATAAAACTGCGACCTTTAAACAAGGCATCGAAAAAGATATGGCTAAAAAAATCGTCAAAACGATTAAAGAAGCCAAGATGAAAGTGCAAGCTGCCATTCAAGGCGACGAAGTTCGTGTTACCGGTAAAAAGCGTGATGATCTTCAAGGCGCTATCGCCTTAATCAAAGGCGCTGAACTAGGACAGCCATTTCAATTTAAGAATTTTAGGGATTAAAACTTTATGATGGAGCCAGTTCTAAGGATAGATGGAACAAATGCTTCATCTACTGATGGTAAAGTTATATTTGATAGGAATAAGTTAATCTGGAACCTTCCTATCATTTTGCTTTCTCTTGTATTTGCTCCTTTAACTTTTAGTTTAGATGCTCTATTCCTTTGCATCTCTCTTACCTACCTTAGCCTATTGATAGGACACAGTGTGGGAATGCATCGAATGATGATTCATCGGTCATTCAAAGCCAATAAGGGTGTGGAAAGAATACTAATATATATTGGCGTCTTAGTTGGAATGTCAGGGCCATTCGGTATTATAAAAATTCATGACCTAAGAGACTGGGCTCAGAGACAGAGCAAATGCCACCCTTTCTTTGCACATACAGAGAATTACTTAAGAGATATATTTTGGCAATTAACCTGTACTTTTAAATTCGATAAGCCACCTCACATTAACATTGAGTCAAATTTAGCAGATGACAAGTTTTACTCATTCCTCGAAAACACATGGAAATGGCACCAGTTAATTATAGCAATTCCGCTCTACCTTATTGGCGGGTGGTCTTGGGTTGTTTGGGGAATACTAGTCCGGATCAGTTTGAGCATTATTGGGCACTGGAGCATCACTTATTTTTGTCATAACCCTGGAAAAGGTAACTGGGATGTAAAAGGAGCGTCTGTTCAAGCTTCAAATTTGTCAGGGTTAGGATTAATTACTTACGGAGAATGTTGGCATAACAACCACCATGCATTTCCTGAATCCGCGAAAATTGGGATTGAAAGAAATCAAATGGATCCAGCTTGGTGGTTAATTAAAGCCTTATCTAAAATGGAGTTTATATATGATGTTCAGTTACCCAGAAAAGTTGAGCAAAGAGATGACTTGCTTCCTAGAGTCTAGACATATAATTAGCTTTAGTTTATAAATACTAAATGCGTTATTTCCCACACCAAAAAACCTCTGGGTCAATATTTGCTAGCTCATCTGGCTGCAAATGGATCTTGAATTAACGCCCTATTCCATCGATTTGTTATAGGCGAATATTTGCGCGCGCCTATATTTCCTAGTATTTTCATCTAATAAAATTAATTAGCCGTAAGTGGCTTAGATTCAAAGGTAACCGCCATGAGTCAAAAGATTGTATCCAGTAAAGCTCCTGAACCTGTAGGTTTATATCCGCACGCTCGTAAAGTGGGTAATTTATTATTTCTATCTGGTGTTGGCCCTCGTCAAAAAGGCACTAAGGATATTCCCGGTGTGACTTTAGATGCTGATGGTAATATCACCGATTATTGTATCGAAACCCAGTGCCGTAGCGTTTTTGATAATGTTCGTGCGGTTCTAGAAGATGCAGGCTCAAGTTGGGGACAGCTGGTCGACGTGCAAGTCTTTCTAACCAATATGAAAGATGACTTTAAGACTTACAATAAAGTTTATGCGGAATACTTTGCGGATAACCAACCTTGCCGCACGACTATCGAGATAAACTGCTTACCAACACCAATTGCGATTGAGCTTAAGTGTGTTGCGACTATTGATTAATTAAAGGGAGTTAATAATGTCCGATTCAACACTGATGGCGCCTTTTAACTTCCAGCAATGGATTAATGAGCATCGCCATCTACTAAAGCCACCGGTTTGTAATAAACAGGTTTTCGAGCAGGATGATTTTATTGTGATGGTAGTTGGCGGCCCTAATGGTCGTCGTGATTATCATTACGATGAAGGCCCTGAATTTTTCTATCAGTTAGAAGGTGAAATGTTGTTAAAAACCATCCAAGATGGTAAGAAAGTTGATTACCCAATAAAAGCTGGCGAAGTCTTTTTGTTACCACCTCGCGTGCCCCACTCGCCTGTACGTTTTGCTGGATCGATTGGTTTAGTGGTAGAAAGAAAACGAGTTAATGGCGAGCTTGATGGTTTAATGTGGTTCTGCGAAAACTGCGATAACAAACTCTATGAAGAAATGTTTCCGCTTACTAATGTGGAAAAAGATTTCTTTCCAGTATTCGAGCGCTTTTTGGAAAGTGAAGAAAATCGCACTTGCGACAATTGCGGCACTGTGATGCCCAAAGACAATAAGCTGGAGCTGTAAAATGGACTCATTAAAAATTGATATCCATACTCATATTCTTCCTGAAAATTGGCCAAATCTAAAAGAAAAGTATGGCTATGGCGGTTTTGTTTCTTTAGATCATCACAAATGCGGCTGCGCACGTATGATGGTTGATGACAAGTTCTTCCGCGAAATTGAAGAGAACTGTTGGTCACCGGAAGTTCGTATGCACGAATGCGATCAGCATGGAGTACATGTACAAGTATTATCGACAGTTCCAGTCATGTTTAACTACTGGGCTAAACCTGAGCACACGCATGATTTATCACGCTACTTAAATGATCATATTGCAGGCATTGTTGCGAAATACCCCAAGCGTTTCATTGGCCTTGGTACTGTTGCCATGCAAGAGCCTAAATTTGCGATCCAAGAAATGGAGCGCTGCGTTAAAGAGTTAGGCTTAGCAGGTATTCAAATCGGCTCGCATATTAACGACTGGAATTTAAGCGATCCGAATTTGTTTGAGATCTTCCAAGCGGCCGAAGAATTAGGCGTTGCTGTTTTCGTTCACCCTTGGGATATGGTGGGTAAAGAAAAGATGGAGAAGTATTGGCTTCCATGGTTAGTGGGCATGCCAGCTGAAACTTCGTTGGCCATTTGCTCAGTAATTTTTGGCGGCGTTTTAGAGCGCCTACCTAATTTACGGATAGCTTTTGCCCATGGCGGTGGCGGTTTCCCATCAGCGATTGGTCGAATTGAACATGCCTTTGATGTGCGCCCTGATTTATTAGCGGTAGATAATCCGCATCACCCGCGTAAATATTTAGAGCAAATTTATTTAGATACCCTAGTGCATGATCCTAATATGTTGAAATACATAGTGGATTTAATGGGCCCTAATAAACTAGCCTTGGGAACTGACTATCCATTCCCATTAGGTGAATTAGAACCCGGTAAATTAATTACTTCCATGAATTACGATCAGACGACTCACGATCGCTTGATGCATGGTACTGCATTGGAATGGTTAAACTTAGATAAGGAATTATTTTTGCCATGAAGTTAATTACTAAATTAAGTGGCAGTTCTTATCAATTAGATTTAGAGAATCCTATTTCTTTAGCTATTCCCGTTAAATTTAATGGCGAGCAGCCGAATCATTTTGGCGCACCTATAGCTAGTAGAGCGCCATTAGCTGGCGGCGGTTTTATAGGTAATACTAAGCAAGGCGGCAGCTGCAATGTTGATCAGATTAGTATGGTGCCCCATTGCAACGGCACTCACACTGAATCTATTCATCATGTAGTAAATGAGTCAGTAAATATTGGCGCTATCCACTCTAATAGCTTAAGTCACGCCTTAGTAGCTAGTTTATCGCCCAAGGTGGCCACTGAAACTAATAACAGTTACGTTCCAGCCTTAGGAGAGCATGACTGGGTCATCGACTTACAAGAGCTACAATCGAACATCCAGCAAGCTGATTTAGATGTTGCCGAAGCTTTAGTGATCCGCACCTTGCCAAATCATGCCCATAAGATTTCAGTGATTTATAGTGATGAAGCGCAGCCGCCCTTTTTTACCGTTGAAGCTATGCAGTGGTTAGCGGCCAGCTCAATTAAACATTTATTAGTGGATTTTCCATCTTTAGACAAGATGTACGATGAAGGCCATTTAACTAATCATCATCTGTATTGGAATCTAGAAGCCGATAGCCATGAATTAAATGATAAGGCGCACTTAGATAGAACCGTGACTGAAATGGTATTTGTACCTGACAATGCTGATGACGGTTTCTACGCACTAAATTTACAAGTGCCCGCTTTCGAATTAGATGCAGCTCCTAGTCGTCCGCTGCTTTACCCTTTATTAAAAGTTTAAACCGATTTTAAAGAATTATGAATATTTTTTCTGTTGAACATGCGCGTCAGTTAGACACACAAGATACTATTAGCCATATGCGCGAGGAATTTCATATTCCCAAGCAAGCTAATGGCGAGAATGAAATTTACTTTTGTGGTAATTCGCTAGGTTTACAACCAAAGCGTACTCAAGAATACTTAAATTATGAATTAAGCCAATGGCAAAAACTGGGTGTTAAAGGCCACTTCTCGGGAGACTTCCCCTGGATGCCATACCATGAATTTTTAGCTGAAGGTTCAGCCGAATTGGTAGGCGCAAAAACTTCTGAAGTCGTTTGCATGAATTCTTTAACTGCAAATTTACACTTTATGATGGTGTCTTTTTATCGCCCAACGAAAACGCGTAATAAAATTCTGATCGAAGAGCATGCCTTTCCTTCGGATCATTATGCAGTGGAATCTCAGTTGCGCTATCACGGTTTTGATCCAAAAGAGTCGATGTTATTGGCCAAACCTCGCGAAGGCGAAGAAACTTTAAGAACTGAAGATATTATTGCTTTAATCGAAAAGCACGGCGATGAAATTGCACTGGTTATGTTACCCGGCGTTCAGTATTACACAGGACAAGTATTAGACATGAAAGCCATTACAGTGGCTGGCCATGCACAAGGCTGTAAAGTTGGTTTCGATTTAGCTCATGCCGCTGGTAATGTTCCGATGCAATTACATGACTGGAATGTGGATTTCGCAGCTTGGTGTTCTTATAAATATTTAAACTCTGGACCGGGTTCGGTAGCTGGTTGTTTTGTTCACGAAAAACATCATAAGTCAGAAGCCTTTTTGAATAATGAAGTGCCTCGCTTTGCAGGTTGGTGGGGACACGATAAAGAATCGCGCTTCCGTATGGAAAATAATTTCTTGCCGATTGAGTCGGCGGAATCTTGGCAGCTTTCTAATCCGCCAATTTTATCGCTAGCTGCGATTCGAGCAACGCTTGATACCATAAAGCAAGCTGGCGGCATTCATGTGCTGCGTGAAAAGTCTATTAAGCTTACCGGTTATTTGCGCGAACTATTGGAGCAGGAGCTAGGCAAAGATATTAATATCCTAACGCCAAAAGCTTTAGAAGATTCAGGCGCCCAATTATCATTAGTGGTCGACTTACACGGCCTTGATAGCAAAACCGTTTTTGATCGCATCGAAGCTGCCGGTGTTACTTGTGATTTCCGCCACCCGAATGTGATTAGAGTTGCACCAGTACCTTTATACAATTCTTTTGAAGATTGCTTTAAGTTTGTTTCAATTCTTAAAAACAGTTTAGAGGTGAATAGATGATTCCCGCCAAACTGGATAAAGACATCACGATTATAGGTGCTGGCTTAGTTGGCTCACTAATGAGTATTTACCTTGGCCAGCGCGGTTATAAAGTCACGGTATTTGAGCAACTACCAGACATCAGAAAAGAAGCCATTCCCGCAGGCCGCTCAATTAACTTAGCGCTAGCCAATCGAGGCATTCGCCCATTACAGCAAGTTGGAATCATGCAAAAAGTTGAAAAGCTACTGATCCCAATGAAAGGTCGAATGCTGCATGACACTGATGGCGAGTTGCAATTTCAATCTTATGGCCAAAAACCGGAAGAAGTTATTTATTCCGTATCCCGTGCGGGACTAGTTAGCTTGTTGCGTGATGAGGCGGAGGCGACTGGTAATGTCACTTTTAACTTTAAGCAAGCGTTAAAGTCAGTTAATTTTGAAAACGACACTATCGTGGTTGAAGACCAAATTAGCTCTAAATCCAAACAATACGACTTTGATATTTTGCTGGGTACAGACGGCGCCGGTTCCAAAGTTCGAAGACTCATGGAGTCTTACGGTATTAAAGGTTTTAGCTCCGAATTATTGGAACATAACTACAAAGAATTAACAATTCCTGCTGGCAATAATGGCGCTTATCAAATTGATAAGGAATCACTGCATATTTGGCCACGTGGCGGCTATATGCTGATTGCTTTACCTAATTTAGCAGGTGACTTTACGGTTACTTTATTTATGCCAAAAGAAGGTGAGCATAGTTTCGAACAGTTTAAAGATAAAGCGTCCGTAGAGGCATTCTTTAAAACCCAATTCAAAGATGCTTACGACCTAATCCCCAATCTAGCTGAACTTTATTTTGAAAATCCAACTGGTATTTTAGGCACAGTACGTAGTAACGACTGGCATCATAATAATGTCTTAATTTTTGGTGACGCCTCTCACGCTATTGTTCCTTTTCATGGGCAGGGTATGAACTGCGGTTTTGAAGATTGTGCAGAATTAAACTCAATGCTTAATCGATATCAAGATGATTGGCAGCAAGTGATGCCAGCATTTGAAAAAACACGCAAAGCCAACGCCAACGCCATAGCCGATATGGCTTTAGAAAATTATGTGGAAATGCGTGACTCGGTAAGAGATACAAAATTCCAACTCAAGAAAGTCATTGCTTTTGAATTAGAAACTAAACACCCAGCACATTTTATTCCACGCTACTCCATGGTGATGTTCCATCATATCCCCTATGCTATAGCACAGTCGCGAGGTCTAACTCAAGCTAACATTTTGCAACAATTATCTGCTGATATTGACTCTATTGATCAGGTAGACTGGTCGCTTGCTAAACAACTTGTAGAGCAATTAGAATCCATTGCTCCAGAATATTTACCATGATTAAAAAAATTGCTATTACGCTGGCATTTGCCAGCTTAAGTCTTACTGCTTGCGCTAAAGTAAAAAAAGCGAAGGCTCCAACACCTTTAACTGCCAAGCAAATGATGGCCTATTTAACAGACGACAATAAACTGGGGCGCAAAACAGGCACCAAGCCAATGCTTGAAATACAAGGATGGTTAGTAAACCAATTCGAACAAATTGGCTTACAACCATTGCCAGAAACCAACTCATATCTTCAAACATTTGAAGTCACAGATGCAAAATTAGCAGCAGCCAATGTTATCGGATACTTGCCTTGTAATTGCAAGAGCGACCGCTATTTTGTGGTTGGCGCCCACTATGACCATGTAGGGATTAATCCTGAACTTGAAGGTGATCAGATTTTCAATGGTGCTGATGACGATGCTAGCGGCGTAGTTGCTTCGTTAATTATTGCTCGCGAGTTAGCTAAAGCTCCAAAGTTGCCATTTAATGTCATAGTCGCTGCTTGGGATGCTGAAGAAATGGGCTTGTTGGGTTCAAAATATTTTGTTGAGCATCCATTAGTGCCACTGGATAAAATCGAATCGGGTTTTATGTTTGAATTAGTGGGCTCTAAGAGTGAAGCCAACACAGCTTGGATGACAGGCTTTGCTTACTCAAGCTTATATCCCTTAATGAAAGATCAAATGGCAAAACAAGGTTGGGAGTTAGGTGAAGATCCTTTTGCCGCGCAAATGCTATTTATGCGCTCTGATAATGCGCCTTTCTCCATGATGGACATGAGCCGAGAGAAAGGTAACCAAGTATTCCGAGAAGGAAAGAAAGCTGATATTAAAGGCATTCCAGTTCATGCGATGTCTATTTGGAAAGGACAACCGCATTATCACCAAGTTAATGACGATATGAGCGTGATAGATATTGAAAACATGACTAATTTTTCCATTGCCGTTGCCAACTCGATAAAAGCTATACCGGAAAATACCAAAATAAAATGGTTGGAAAACCAGCACTTTAATTTTAAAAGACCTTAATTAACAACAATAAAAAGGGCTCAGATGAGCCCTTTTTATTGTGCAGAGAAACCTTTCATTTGAGAAAAGAGATTTTTCATTCTTAGACTTATAATTTGTAATTCTGTTTGGGAATAGGGCTTCACAGGATGGGCTCCCCAAACCGGTGCTGGCCAAGCTATATCATCCTTAAATCTTGCGATATGATGAATGTGTAATTGAGAAACCACGTTACCAAGCGCAGCAATATTCATTTTATCAGCCCCAAATTCTTTTGCTATTAATTGAGCAGCTTGGTTTGACTCCTCAGATAAAAGCTTTCTTTGTTCTTCAGATAATTGATGGATTTCTGTAATACCACTAATCCTTGGTACTAGAATAACCCAAGGATACTGACAATCGTTCATCATCAAGACGCGACTCAAATTTAGTTCCCCTACAGTAACAGTATCATTGCTCAGCCGCTGATCTAACTCAAACACTACTCTACCTCACATTGCGCAATTGCTTTTGGTGCTTTGCCGTAGCTAAAAGGAATACTAACAGTATTTAAACAATCATCCCCAGCCAAATTACCTGTCTCAAGATCAATTCTATGCCATTCAACTTCAGGACTATAACCAAGCTTTAAAGATTCAGTAGTTATACCCTCAAAAATATCGATAAATACCGGCAATGCGGCGGTAGAACCTGTTATCTTCGAAGCTTTATTATCATCTCGACCCACCCACACCACACCAAGATGTTCATTGCTAAACCCTGCAAACCAAGAGTCTTTCAAATCGTTAGTGGTTCCAGTTTTTCCAGCAAACTTTGTCCAAGGTATTCTTTTACTCAATTGTTTGCCTGAACCTGATTTTGTTGCCTCAAGCATATTCGCTTTGAGTAAGTAGTTATGGGTCTCATTCATCACCCGCTCCGCATTGATTGGGTAGCGCTCCAATAGATCACCTTGGTTATCCGTTACAGCTTCAATTGCCGAGGGCTTAATTTTAAGGCCGCCACTTGCCAAAACCTGATATAACTCCATTAACTCAAGTGGGGTGAGTTCAAGCACTCCCAACGGCAAGGCATCGAGTGCTCGTACATTTTCTGCGCCAAAAGATTCAATATAATTAGCAATGGCGTCATTACCGATTTCTTGTCCCACCTTAACTAAAGGAATGTTATACGATTTACTTAACGACTCAAATAAGGTCACGTTGCCATTAAACTTCTTATTATAATTACGTGGCTCCCACTGCGAACCATCTCTTTGAGTTAAACTTATAGGGCTATCTGTAATTAACTTATTCAGTTGATAATCTTCATTGTTATCCAAAGCGGCAGCCACCACTAAAGGTTTAATAACAGACCCAATCTGACGCTTTGCATCCAATGCTCTATTAAAACCAGAATAACCTTCCTTACGATCACCTGCTAAGGCTACAATCTTACCGGTATCGGCTTCAGAAATGATAACTGCCGTTTGTAGGGTATCGGCTTTAATATTACGTGACTTTTCAACATTATTCATAGCTACGCTAAGGCGTTTCTCCAGATAACGTTGTGCCACAGGGTCAAGAGTGGTAAAGATCCTTAAACCTTCAGAATTTAATTCTTCATCGGAGTAGTTTTGTCGCAATTGGCGTTTAACTAAATCCATAAAAGCAGGAACTTTTGACAATCGCAATTGCGGCTTACGGACCACAGCCAAACTAGTATCCAGCTGTTCTTTATACTCTGCATCAGACAAGACACCTTTATCGTTCATCAGTTTCAAAACGGTGTTTCGGCGCTTTAATGCATTTTGCGGCTTACGATAAGGATCGAAACTTGAGGGGCCTTTTAATATCGCAACTAACAAAGCCGATTGAGCAGGAGTTAATTTATCAATGGGTTTATCAAAATAATACTGACTGGCGAGACCTACTCCATGTATCGCTCTGTTTCGTTCTTGACCAAGAAACACTTCATTAAAATAGGCCTGTAGAATTTCATCTTTGTCATATCTAACTTCAAGGATGACAGCCATAATAGCTTCGCGAAATTTTCGCCACAGGCTACGCTCTCGAGTTAAGAAATAATTTTTCACTAACTGCTGAGTGATAGTACTTCCGCCATGCGAACGGCCATCATTATTAATGTTGTACCAAATTGCGCGTGCTATTCCTTTAAAAGAAATTCCATAGTGCTCATAAAAGCCCTGATCTTCAGTTACTAACAATGCTTGTTTTAAATGCTCTGGCAACTCGTCAAGCTGCACTAATACTCGGTCTTCTTGGTGATTAGGATAAAATTGCCCAATAAGCAATGGATCTAGCCGTGCATATTGCAATGACTCTCCGGTAATATGATTTTTTAATTTCTGAATACGACTTGTTTCTAAGTTAAAAGCGATTTCTTTTGCTGGAACATATTCATCCCAAAAACGAAATGGTCGAACAAATATATAGAAATAATTTCCATAGTTTTCATAATCACCTGCGCGAGTCGCTTTGACGGTTTTTCGATAACCGAGTAATTGCAATTCTTGCCTAAGACGCGTCGGTGTAAGGGCTTTTCCTTCTGCCAATACCAGTGGTTGAGCATAAACTTTAGCAGGTAACTGCCAGCGTTTACCTTCAAATTGCTTTTTTATTTGCGCATCTGAATAGATCACAAGAATAACCAAAAAAGCCGTTGCCAATAACGACAGTTTCCAGAGCAAGGACTTAATTTTCTGCCAAAGAGTTTTCTTGGCGCCCTTTGAAGATGACTTGGTTGATTTTTTTGTCATGATTTAAACTATGTAAATGATTGAAATCATCATAACAAAGATTAACTAGGAAAAATGGTTAAAGTCAGTAAGAAATGTGGCGAATTATGACTGACTCGCCATTTGTAACACACGGTTTTTACCGGAGTCTTTGGCTTGATACATAACTTTATCAGCGTCACCGATTAAATCCTGCAATTCATAACCAGAAATCTTTGAGGTAGTCACACCGAAGCTAGCAGAAATATCGAATTTATTGCCATGCTTAGATTTTGAAGTATCTACTGATTCAATGGCTTGGCGACACTTTTCCGCAATTTCCATTGCTTTAGTTAAATCACAAGTTGGTAGCATCAAAGCAAATTCTTCGCCACCTAAACGACCTGCAATATCATTCTGACGCCAATGCGGACGAGCAGCAGCTATCGCAGTTTCTAAAACCCAATCTCCAACTAAATGTCCATAATCGTCATTAACCGACTTAAAACGGTCCATGTCAAACATAATAAAGCTAACATCTTTATCAGTGTTTTTTGCATATTCCAAAGTCTTATTACACATCATATAGAAATGATGTCGCGAACATACTCCTGTTAGTACATCGATTTCTGACTGTCTTTTTAACCTTACCTGATAGCGTTTTACTCGATATGCCCAATAAGCTAATGACAATAATATCGATAATAGCAAGAGAATTAATAGCTTATTGTTTTCAGACTCTTCTTTTACAAGTTTCTGCTCTAAGCCCAAGAGTTGATTCTTACTTTCCAGAGCTTCAATTTGCCTTTCTTTTTCTATAGTGTTTTGTTTGGCTAATTGAAAAGCTAAAAGCTTGTTATATTCATCATCTAAATATTCGTAACGTTTATTCTCGAATAAGCTTAAATATTTATGGGCATTTTTATAATCTTTTAATTCTTTATAGGAATCCGCGAGAACACGATAAGAGTTCAAAATCCAGCGTTGAGCTCCTATAAGTGATTCTTTTGCAATGGCATCTTTGGCAAATAGCACGGCTTCGTTATATTTTTTATCAGATAAGGCTAGTTCTGAGTCAATATAGTTAAACGCTGAATTTAACTTATTAGACTGCCTTACAAACTCTTTATCTAAATTGTTTCTAGTAAAGCTCTTTAAGTTGAGCAAATCATTATTTCTTAATAAGTATTCGCTAAACACAAAATTAATAACATTAGCAGTGTCTAACTCTCCTGACTTTCTACAATCGTTAATTGTTAAGTCAAAAAAGTCTTTATTATAAGTATTTAAATTTAAATCAGACTCAAGCATTAATCCTCGAACCAAACATTTTTGCCTATTATTCAAGTCTTCCTTTAAAAGAGTTTTAGCTAAAGTACTAGTTAGCTCGAACTTATGAAGATTATTATAAATAACTAATGATGTAATTCTTATAAGTTTTTCTAGCTCAAAGCTGGGATTATTTTTGATAACATCTTCAGCATCCGATAAATACTCTAAAGATTTATTATAATCTCTTAAATTATTATGCAGGTTCGCGAGTATTACTAACGACTTTACTTTTAATTCAATAGAGTCTGTTTGAGCTAATACTGCTTCGAATCCTTTAATTCCCCTTTGATAATCAAACTGATTATTAATAGCATCATAGCTTTTTAGATAATCAAGCCGTAGCTTTTGCTCTTGATTTAAACTATGAGCGCTTTCTTCTAGTTGCTTCAATAACCTTGAAAACTCTTTTTTGTCTCCTGTTCTTAATGACTCAGCCTGATTTATAAGCAATGTAAGGCTGTGGTCGTCTTCAGCAACAACCACAGTAGAAAAGCAGAACCCAATAAAAAGAAATAAAAAATAGTTACGAAGCATTTACTAGTAGCTTATTTTCTTCATTCGAATCGTCATCATGA
Organism: uncultured Kangiella sp.; assembly: GCA_947503435.1. Taxonomy (GTDB): domain Bacteria; phylum Pseudomonadota; class Gammaproteobacteria; order Enterobacterales; family Kangiellaceae; genus Kangiella. Next base: position 303,276 of record CANNDL010000003.1, read on the forward strand.
TCTTCATTAGAATCATCATCTTCATCGTCATCTTCTGCTGGAACAATAAAGCTGCATATATTCGATTCTAAACCCAATTCTTTTTCTAAAAATTCGATGTCGTTGTTTTGAATAGCTAATTGCAACTCTTCACTAATTTCCATATTTTCAGAATTAGTATCAGTAGCTAAATTAGTTAAGTAATGGATTATTTCGCTCATAGTCTCCTCCGATTGATTTAAATCACTCCTCAAGCACTACAAGCTATTGATTAGCTTTATTTTTTATGCCGGAGGAATCGCTAGAGTAGTATGCATATTCAACTTTGAATTGGCAAGCTCTGACAATGCAATTGTCTCAATGCGTGGTTTTGCCGAGGGTAAGGTCGCAGCCTCATAAATAGTGATTTGATGATTTTTAGGGTATTTTTGCAATAATCTATCCATAAGTAGCGTTTTTTCTTCTTTATCAGTGCTGAATTTCTTTAAAGATCTATCGCCAACAACCCCAACTTGCCAAAGAATTAGATAGGATGATGGATCGAATAGTCTGTTGTGCATTAAAAACTGAGTTGCTTCGTGCTGTTGGCAGCCAAATTTACCTGGATCGATGCCTAAATCTGCAAATAAGCAAGCATCAGCAGATACTGCAGGCTCCATATGCGCAGGCAAGCCTAAAGCTTTAACTTTTTTAATTGCATCGTGCGGGACTTTAGCGAAAATCCCTGGATGACCATAAAAAACACCGCAAACCTTATTTCCATCCCTAACTTTAGAAGAAATTTCAGCGACCATTTCTTTATAGGTCTCTAAGCGAGATTTCCCTTCTTGGTAATACTGCTGCAAACTAATAACGTTAGGGTGCATTTCTTTGATCCAAAGCTCAGAAATAGAGTCGGCCATTAAGCAAAACACCAAGTCGGCAGATTTAATAAGATTTTCAGTTCTAGTGCTAATATGGGCACCAAGAGTGATCCCTGTACCCACACAAACTAAAGAGCCTTGTTTGTCATTACTGCTCATTATTAATATACCAACTGATAGTATCGTTATTTTCTGTGCCAGACTCAGGACTGAAACCCTGTCTTTTCAGTGATTCGATGGCTTTAACATTATGTTTAGAAGACTTGGCCAACACTTTAGTAGCTAATTTATTTTCAAACAGGTAATCAATAATGGCGACACAACTTTCTAATGAGTAACCGCCACTATGTGCTTCTTTCTTTAGGATAATCCCTAACTCATAGCCTTTTCTTTGTTTATCCCATTGCAGCCCTAAAAGTCCAAACGCTTTATTAGAGTCCGTCTCATTTATAATTAAAAAACGGTTATGTAGTTTTTCAGTGAAAGCGTTTTTTAATGCAACATTAAAGCTCTTTTCTAATTGTGCTTTTTCTAAAGGCTTCGCAATATGCTTCATTAAATCTGGATCAGAGTAGAGATCAACATATAAATTTCGATCTGCACTTTTAACTTCGCGCATAGTTAGGCGCTCAGAAGAAAATAAAATTTTCATTATTTGCTTATAACGTTGGCTATTGCTCTAAAGCCTACGCCAGTGCCACCTGCTGACCATTTACCTGTAGCGTTATCTCGGTAAGCTGCGGCTAAATCCACATGCACCCAGCCTTTGCCTTCATCGCGGACAAAACGCGATAAGAAACCTGCGGCATTGGAAGCTCCGCCTGGACCGCCGCCTTTTACCGCACGACTGTTAGCGGTAATAGCAAAGTTCGAGGGGCATTTATTGGCATGGAATGATTCTAAAGGTAATGGCCAATGACGTTCGTTTTCAGATTGAGCTGCATTTAAGAAGTCATTACGCGCATCATCATCTAAGGCAAATACTGCATTATAGTCTTCACCTAATGCGGTAACCGCTGCACCCGTTAAAGTCGCAGCGTCGATGATAGTTGGTGCACCGGATTCAGATGCAAGCAATAAGCCATCAGCTAATACAATACGTCCTTCGGCATCGGTATTTTGTATCTCAACAGTCACACCATTCGGATAAGTTAAGATATCGCCTAGCTTATACGCATGACCACTGATTAGATTTTCCGCGCAGCACAAATACAAGTGCACAGGTTTATCTAATCCACGCAATATTGCCAAGCCCAAAGCACCCGTTACTGTAGCCGCACCACCCATGTCAGCTTTCATGTGCAGCATGCCTGCGCTTGGCTTAATGCTATAACCACCGCTATCAAAAGTAATGCCTTTGCCCACTAGAGCTGCTATTGGTGTCGGACTTTCTTGATCGGTTGGATTGAATACTAATTTTAAAAGTGCCGGCGGACGAGTAGAGCCACGTCCTACTTCCCAAGTGCCAATATGACCTGCTTTTTCTAAATCTTCGCCAGAAACTATTTCATAGCTGACATTCTCTGGCGATAAACTTTGAATAAAATCTGCTGCTTCTTGTGCTAAAACCTCTGGCGCTTGTACCTCTGGTGTTTCGTTTACCATTGAGCGCATCCAGCGGCTAACTTGCACTCGAGCATCTAATTCTCTAGCCTCACTTTCCGACAATTCCGCATATTCGATTTGCACGTCGATTTTTGGATCGTATGAACCTTGAAAGAAACTCCATTGCGCGTCTAGCGGCCAATTACCTGTTAGTTCAAAGTCAGAAACGCCATTATTTACTAGTTTACGCGCCGCCATTTGCACTGCTTCAGCGTCGGCACTATGAACGGTGGCACTATTGTCACCGAAACTAATTAAGCTGCCTTGCCATGCGTTTGTGGCTTCTTGTTCGGAAAGAAATATTTGTAAACTCATGGGATTCCTTATTGGGTAAATTTTGTGGGACTATTTGTTAAGAAGATGACCAAGCTTTGATTTCTTAGTCGATAAGTAATTTTCGTTATGTGGATTTTCGCCAAACTGTAATTCGACTCGCTCTGTCACATTTATACCCGCTTCAGTCATAGAACTAACTTTACGAGGGTTATTAGTCATTAAGCGAATTTGTTCGATAGCCAATTGTTCTAAAGCCTTAGCTGCAACTCTAAAGTCACGCTCGTCAGCACCAAATCCCAAATGCTCATTAGCTTCAACCGTGTCCATCCCTTGATCTTGCAATGAATAGGCGCGAATTTTATTGGTTAAACCAATGCCACGGCCTTCTTGACGTAAATAAAGCAAGACTCCTACGCCAGCCTCAGCAATTTTTTGCAAGGCTGCATTCAGCTGAAAACCACAATCACAACGCAAACTAAAAAGTGCATCGCCGGTTAAACATTCCGAATGAATTCGCGTAAGCACTGAGTCTTCTTGTTGCCACTCACCCAAAGTAAGCGCCACATGCTCTTTGCCATCGCCTAAATCTAAAGCATGGATAGTAAATTCGCCGTATGGAGTAGGTAGCTTGGCTTGCAAGCGACTGTTATCGGTCATTAATGTCTTCTATCAATAGTTGGTTAAAAACTAAGTTGGGGGCATTTTACACTAGCTCAAGCTTTGGATCAGCTTATGCCAGTCTATTCCTCAATAAAATCAGCCACTTCTTGCCAAAATTCTATCCAATCGTCCGGAATATCATTATGTCCACCAGAATAAATTCGATGTTTTGCATCCTTAGCCACTGCTAATAATTTATGGAGCGAGCCAATTGGAATTGTTTTATCTTTATCACCGTGAATTAAATACGATTTACCCTGATACTTGGCGAATTGTTGCACATTATCAAATGGGTCTTTGATCAAATTAGTTGGTAACCAACGAGCTTTCGCTAAATCTTTAATACTCGAATAGGTAGACATCAAAATCAAGCGATGAGGCTGATCAGCTTGTTCAATGGTGCCATCGAGCATTCCATCAAACAGTGACAAAACCGCGCCGCCACCCATGGAACGGCCCACTAAAGTAATCTTCTTATTATCTAACTCCTTATTATCAAGCACCCATTGATAAGCCAATGCCATGGTTTCTTTTATTGATTGATAAGACGGTCTCCCTTGTGAGCGGCCATACCCAGGATACTCCACTAGCACCACCGCAAAGCCTTTATTGCGCATAATATCCATACTGGGTGCCCATGAATCCATAATGTTGCCATTACCATGAGCTAACATAATTACTGGCGCTAAGTTGTCGGAGGCTTTTAAACTTGGCAAGTAAGCCATCTCAAACTCGCCTTGTGAAAAAGGTAGGCGAACAATTTCTCCGTCAGCGCTGTATATCAAATCTGCATTTGGTTCTGGCAGTTGGCTCACTGGGAATAAAATCCCGCGTTGCAAAACATAAAATACCCCACAATAGATAAGGTAGATAAGAGCCAAGCTCAGTAGAATAATCAATATAGACTTCATGTTAAGAAGTTGCGCCTTTGCCAATAATCAGTAAAATTTAGTTCTTAATGCGACTATCGCATATTTGTTAGGCTTTAGAAAAGCCCTTAAGAATTAATGAGGTTACATGATGTCGCACATCTGCATGGTCACAGATATTGAAGATGGACAAGCTAAAGCTTACTCGCACCCTGATCCAAATCAAGATAGAACCCTAATCATAGTTCGTCGAGGGCTAAACGTATTCGGCTATATTAATCGCTGCCCGCACGCTGGAACCGATCTCAACTGGCAAGAAGATCAATTCATGACCGATGACCAAGCCTACTTGATGTGCTTTACTCATGGCGCCTTGTTCGAGCCCGAAACAGGATCTTGTGTCGCAGGTCCATGTGCCGGAGCTAAGCTTTCTGATGTTCCGCTTGAAGTTGAAAATGGAAAAGTATTTGTTGCTGGGTAATTTCTAATTTGAAATTCTCACCACCGCTTGAGAAAGCCAAATTAATCAAACGCTACAAACGTTTTCTGGCTGATGTTTCTCACAAGGAGCTAGGCGAATTTACGGTTCATTGCCCTAATACGGGTTCAATGAAGAATTGCTGGTCAGAGGGCGATACGGTTTATTTGCTCGATTCACAAAATCCTAAGCGCAAATATCAATACACTTGGATTTCTAGTCATACTAATTATGGTGACTGGCTCTGCTTAAATACTCACCTGGCTAATCAAATTGTTATTGAAGGCATTGAAAATGGCGTGGTTAAAGAATTACAAAGTTACCAAACCATTAAACCTGAAGTGAAATACGGCAAAGAAAGTAGCCGCATTGATTTGATGTTAACCGCCGATGATAAACCAGACTGCTACGTGGAAATAAAAACAGTAACTTTACTCGAGAATGATGTTGATGATGAAGTGCTTGGAAAAGGCCGTGGATTCTTCCCAGATGCAGTTTCTACTCGTGGCCAAAAGCACCTTAGAGAATTAATGGCCATCACTAAATCAGGCCAACGAGCAGTTTTACTCTTTCTAGTTCAACACTCTGGTATCGAATCTGTCAGCCCAGCCGCGCATATTGATCCTAAATATGCACAATTATTAGTCGAAGCCATCGATGCAGGGGTTGAAATCCTTGTTTACCGCACCCATATCAGCCCCGCAGAAATTATTCTGCAAGACTCATTGCCATTTATTATTAAATAAATCAATGATTTAGGAGGAAAAGCACTAGAATTGTCGAAATTTTGACAAATAGTGCTTTTCAATTGTCATTCATAGGGATACTATCCCTGATTGCTGTTTGGCCACTTATCCCAATAATTGGTTATTTTTCCAGCAAAAAGAATGATTGTTTGACCATATTTTTATGGAGCATTGATTAGATGCCAAAGAAAAAAGCTGCGACTAACGCAACCCTAGAGAAACTAGGTATTAAGCCTTACGCTGAGAAAAAAGGCGAAGACTACATGAGCGATGCTCAATACGAGCATTTCAAAAACATCTTAGGAACTTGGAAAACCCAGTTAATGGAAGAAGTGGATCGTACTGTGCATCATATGCAAGACGAAGCTGCTAATTTTCCTGATCCTGTCGATCGCGCTTCTCAAGAAGAAGAGTTTTCATTAGAGCTTCGTACTCGTGACCGCGAGCGCAAGTTGCTAAAGAAAATTTCTCAATCGATCGTTAAGATTGATGAAGAAGAATACGGTTACTGCGAATCGTGCGGTATCGAGATTGGCATCCGCCGTCTTGAAGCACGTCCAACTGCAGAAATGTGTATCGACTGTAAGACCCTTGACGAGATTAAAGAACGTCAATACGGGTAATTCTTACCTGAGTGATCCTTTAGCGATGACCAATGACTCAATCTAAACCAGTTGTTGGTCGCTTCGCACCCTCGCCTTCGGGCCCACTTCATTTCGGTTCCTTAGTTGCCGCTGTTGGCTCATACCTCATCGCAAAATCAACAGGTGGGCAATGGCTCGTTCGAATTGAAGATATCGATCCGCCACGAGAAGTTGCTGGCGCTGCCGATGTTATTCTACGCCAATTAGAAGCCTTTGGTTTTGAATGGGATGGCGAAGTGCTTTATCAAAGCACTAGGCTTAATCGATATGAAGAAATCCTTAATGATTTAAAGCAACAAGATTTGGTTTACGCTTGTGATTGCACACGCAAACAAATCTTTGCCCAGCGAGAAGATCGAATCTATACCAATGTTTGTGCGGATAAAAATCTAACAGACACTAAAGATGTTGCGTGGCGTATGCGTCATGGCAATGGTTCATACGATTTTAATGATCATATTCAAGGCCATTGCCAATTTGATCAATCGGTTTATGACGAAGACTTTATTGTCAAACGCAAAGATGGCCTAATCGCTTATCAATTGGCAGTGGTAGTGGATGATATCGACCAAGGGATTAACCAAGTGGTTCGAGGCTTAGATATTCTCGACTCAACGCCACGCCAATTAAGACTTTACGAAGCCCTAAAAGCCGCGCCACCAGAATACTATCATTTGCCATTAGCCTTAGATAAAGACGGCAATAAACTCTGCAAACAGCATGGTGCAAAAGCAATTGAAGCTGAGAGTGCGAGTGAATTATTGATTAAAGCATTGAAGTTTTTGGGACAAGGTACATCTGCAGAACTTATCAATGCAAAACCTGATAAGATACTGCAATACTCCGTAAGTAAATATATGCAAATAACAAATTCATAGTAGCATGCCAAAGTCGAACCAACACATTATCCCACGCGATCAGCATAGCGTTTCTCGTGAATTTATTAGTGAGAATGCACTCAAGGTTTTGTATCGCCTGCATAAAGGCGGCTTTGAAGCTTTCTTAGTGGGCGGCGGTGTGCGTGATATTTTGTTGGGCTTGCGTCCTAAAGATTTTGATATCGCCACTAACGCGACTCCTGAACAGATCAAAAAGCTTTTTAGAAACTGCCGTATTATTGGTCGACGTTTTCGTTTAGCGCATATTCTCTATGGTCGCGATATTATCGAAGTGGCCACTTTCCGTGCTCATTGTGATGACAATATCGAGCAACGTGGCGATGGCATGATTGTACGCGATAATGTTTATGGCACCGTTGAAGAAGATGCCATACGTCGTGATTTCACCGTCAATGCGCTTTATTACAATATCGCCGACTTTAGTATCCATGATTATTGTGGCGGATTAGCTGACTTAGAAAAGCGTCAATTGAAAATGATCGGCGACCCAGTTGATCGCTATAAAGAAGATCCGGTACGGATGCTTCGGGCTGTTCGCTTGGGTTGTAAGCTTAATCTAACCATTGAAGAAAATACCGCCAAGCCTATTAATGAGATGGCTCACTTATTGGAAGGCATTCCAGCAGCGCGTCTTTGGGAAGAATATAAAAAAATGTTTCTTTCTGGGAAAGGTCAAAGAACTTTCAACCAGTTAAAATCATTCGGCTTACTACCTTACCTGTTCCCACAAACCAGTAAAGGCATTAATGAAGATGATGACTTTGCCGAGTTAGTAACGCTAGCTTTAGAAAATACCGATCGTCGAATCAGCCAAGATAAGTCCATCAACCCAGCGTTTTTATTGGCTGTAATGTTATGGAAACCATTAATCGACCGCACTGATCGACTGGTGAATAAAGGCATGCATTTTAACGATGCTTTTTATAAAAACTTCAATCCGACCATTAATGAACAAAGCCAAACAGTTTCGATAATGAAACGTTATGGTGCGGTAATGCAGGATATTTGGGCACTGCAGGTTCGCTTGAAATTCAATTATGGAAAGCGTGTTTGGAGCGTTTTAGATAATCCTCGATTCAGAGCGGGTTATGACTTCTTAGTGTTGCGTTCAGAAGTGGATCCAAGTTTAAAGCCTTTGGCCGATTGGTGGACTGAGTTCCAAGAAGCTGGCCGCGAACAGCGCATCAAGATGATTGCCAAGGGTAAGTCTATGGGTAAGAAGCGCAGTCCTCGTAAGCGTAAAAGCCGCTCAAGTTAGTTGTTGCTGGCTGAGTAATTATCCATGAATATTGCTTATATCGGTATTGGTTCAAATTTAAACAGCCCTATCGCTCAAGTAACTCGCGCCCTACTTGAACTCGATCAGCTTGATAATTCTTATTTATTGGCCTATTCGAGTTTATATCAGTCTTCACCGATGACTTTAGATGATAATTCTGATGAGCAAGAAAACTATATTAATGCCGTTGCAAAGCTAGCCACTTCCCTAGAGCCCCTAGATTTACTGGATAAACTACAAGCCATTGAAAATTCTCATGAAAGAGTTCGCAAAAAACGTTGGGGCGCACGCACATTAGATTTGGATATCTTGCTCTACGATCATACAATCATCACTAGTGACATGAGCAATGGTCGTTTAGTGATTCCGCATTATGGGCTTAAAGAACGCGATTTCGTATTAGCACCAATAGTGGAAATAAACCCAACATTAACATTACCTGATAATAGTCAGGTAAGTGATTTATTAAATCATTGCCAACAATACAACTTAAAAAAACTCGAATGGACCCATTGAAGCGTCTAAGTGGAGAGATAAGGTGAGCGATCATCAAGTAACAAATAGCATTGGGCACAATTTCATTGCGGTTGAGGGACCTATTGGAGTTGGCAAAACCACCTTAGCACGCAAATTAGCCGAAGCTTTAGACACCGAGTTAATTCTTGAACAGGCTGAAGATAACCCTTTTTTAGAGCGCTTTTATCAGGATCCAAAATCTGGTGCCCTTCCAACCCAATTGTACTTTTTATTCCAACGCGTTCGTCAGCTGCAAGAAGTTCGTCAATCAGACATGTTTGCGCCAGTACGCGTTGCCGATTATTTAATTGAAAAAGACCGATTATTTGCACGTTCAACATTAGATGCCGATGAATTACGCCTATATGAACAAGTTTATGACAACTTAACGATTGATTCGCCAAAGCCTGATTTAACTATTTATTTACAAGCACCCGTAGATGTTTTATTGAATCGAATCCGCAAGCGCGGTCGCAATATTGAATCGCCAATCACTAAAAGTTATTTAGAACGTATTTGCGAAGCTTATACCGATTTTTTCTATTATTACGACGAATCACCTTTGTTAATCGTCAATGCCTCTGGCTTGGATTTAGTCGAAAGCGAAACCGATTTTAATATGTTGTTAGAGCAAATTGCTCGCACTACCCGCGGTAAAAATTATTTCAATCCGCATCCAGCCTAAGTTAGAAATATAGGTATTTAAGATGAAAAAAATCACCATTAGTCATATTGAAAAATTAAAAGCTCAAGGCGAAAAATTTTCTTGTCTTACGGCTTACGACGCTACATTTTCTGAAGTCATTTCTGACGCAGGTGTGGAAATGATTTTGGTAGGTGATTCATTAGGTAATGTGATCCAAGGTCAAGAAACTACCGTTCCAGTTACGCTTGAAGATATGGAATACCATATTGCTTGCGTGGCTAATGCCAGTCCAAATTGTTTGATTATGGGCGATATGCCCTATATGTCTTATTCGACGCCTGAGCAAGCTTACGATACTGCTGCAGCAATTATGCAAGCTGGCACTCAAATGGTGAAACTCGAAGGTGGCGAATGGCTTTATGACACTATTACTGGCTTGAGCGAGCGCGGCATACCAGTTTGCGCACACCTTGGCTTAACACCACAATCGGTTGATGCGCTTGGCGGTTTTAAAGTTCAAGGACGTGATGACAAAACCGCCTCTAAGATTTTGTTAGATGCTAAAGCCTTAGAAAAAGCGGGTGCGCGTATGTTAGTTTTGGAATGTGTACCAAGTGAGTTAGCCAAATTAATTACCGAGTCGCTTAAAATTCCAGTGATGGGTATAGGCGCAGGTGTTGATGTAGACGGCCAAGTATTGGTGCTACACGATATGTTAGGTATTTCGCCCTTCCAAGCCAAGTTTGTGCGTAATTTTATGGCGGATGCCAATGGCTCGATTCAAGACGCCATTGCTTTGTATCATAACGAAGTTAAAGAGCAGAATTTCCCTGCAGATGAGCATGGGTTTGAGTAAAAGGTCCTAGTTCCATGATCATCATTAACGCCATTGAAGAATTACAAATCGAATTAAACGCTCATCGCCAAGATGGTAAACGTATTGGCTTTGTACCTACTATGGGTAATTTACATCAAGGCCATTTAAGCCTGGTTGATGTCGCTAAAAAACACTCTGATATTGTTGTAGTGAGTTTATTCGTAAACCCAACTCAGTTTGGACCTAATGAAGATTTTGATTCCTATCCTAGAACTTTAGATAACGATTGCGAAATGCTTGAAGCAAAAGGTACGGATATTGTTTTTGCTCCAGCTACTGAAGAAGTCTATCCAAAATGGCCTAATATCACTTCGGTTCAAGTGTCAGAGTTAGATAAGAATCACTGTGGCGCCTCACGCCCAGTATTCTTTGGCGGAATTACTACCGTAGTCACCAAGCTATTCAATATGGTACGTCCTGACTGCGCAGTGTTTGGCGAAAAAGATTTTCAGCAAATCACGATTATTCGCCGAATGGTTACCGATCTTAACTTTGGTATCGACATCATTGGCGCGCCCATTATTCGAGAAGCCAATGGCTTAGCGATGAGTTCACGCAATGGTTATTTATCAGTCGAGGAAAAAGACCATGCCAGTAACTTATATAAAACTTTGCAGTGGGCAAAAGAAGAAATAAAAGGTGGTCGCAGCGATTTCCGTGAACTTGAGAAAGAAGCCAATCAAAAATTAGCAAACTTAGGCTTTACCCCTGACTACTTTAATATCACCAATCAAGAAACTTTAGAATTAGCCAAAGCTGATGATAAAAAATTGGTGATATTATTAGGCTGTTATATGGGTAAAGTTCGATTGATTGATAATATTCAAATATAAAGGAGTTGTTGTTTTGTTATTAAAAAACGCATTTAAAGACATGCTAATCCAAATATGGCCCATAATATTAAGTGGTTCAATATCTGCATTCATTGCAATACTCACTGGTGGAGACCTTTTCTATATCGCAATGTCATCCTATATTTTATCTTTAATATTTGGAGCTTTACTTATTTATCAAATGGATGACAAGGGCAAATCTGACACTATTTTTCTATCATTTATTTCTACCGGTGTTAGCGCTATCCTATTAATATATCTATGCACATGGTTATTGTTTAATATCTTAAGTGATTTTAAGCAAAACTTTATTGTCGATAACTCTTCTTTTATAACTTATAAAAGCGCCCCCATTTTACTAATTGGATTCTCTTCCATCTTATTGCTATATAATTTCTTTTGGTACTACTATAACCAGGGAGAAACTAAATGTCGCAAGTGAAAACCTACCCTATTCGCTCTATTCCGGCACACACGCCGCATATTGATGAAGAGCGATACCAACAGATGTATCAGCAGTCTATCGAGAATCCTGAGCGTTTTTGGAGTCGTATGGCTCACGAGTTTGTGGATTGGTTTGAACCTTGGCAGACCTTAAATGACGTTGGCTATACTAAAGCTTCAATCAAGTGGTTTGAAGGGGCTAAGGTCAATGTTAGTTATAACTGTATTGATCGCCACTTAAAAGACAAAGCCGAGCAAACTGCGATTATTTGGGAAGGCGACGAGCCCGATCAACAAAAACACATTTCTTATCAAGAATTACACGATGAAGTTTGCCGCTTTGCCAACGCATTAAAATCTCGTGGCGTTAAAAAAGGCGATAGAGTTTGTATCTATATGCCCATGATCCCTGAAGTGGGTTATGCCATGTTAGCTTGTGCCCGCATTGGCGCGGTCCATTCAGTAGTCTTTGGTGGCTTCTCTCCAGAGGCGCTAAAAACTCGAATCTTAGATAGCGACTGCCAAGTGGTGATTACAACCGATGAAGGGGTTCGTGGTGGCAAGAAAATTCCATTGAAAGCGAATACCGATGAAGCACTTGAAGGCTGCCCGGATGTGCACACGGTTATGGTAGTTAAACACACCAATAAAGTTACTGGTTGGTTTGGCAATCGTGATGTGGATTACAACCAATTAAAGTTGGAAATGGAAACTGAGTGCGCACCTGAAGTCATGGACGCGGAAGACCCATTGTTTATTCTTTATACCTCAGGTTCAACCGGTAAACCTAAAGGGGTGTTACACACTTCTGGTGGCTATATTCTTTATGCAGCCATGACTCACAAGTATGTTTTTGATTATCATGATGGCGACATTTATTGGTGTACTGCCGATGCTGGCTGGATCACTGGGCACTCTTATATTTTCTATGGCCCATTAGCCAATGGTGCGACGACCTTAGTTTTTGAGGGAGTTCCCAATTACCCAACCGCTTCGCGCTTTTGGGATGTAGTGGATAAACATAAGGTTAATATTTTCTATACAGCGCCAACTGCTATTCGAGCCTTAATGGCGCTGGGCGATAAACCTGTGACTTCTACTTCTCGTCAGTCACTGCGTTTATTAGGAACCGTTGGCGAGCCAATTAATCCCGAGGCATGGGAATGGTATGACAAAGTTGTAGGCGAAGAGCGCTGCCCGATTGTCGATACCTGGTGGCAGACGGAAACAGGCGGCATTTTAATTACGCCATTACCGGGTGCTACCCCATTAAAACCCGGCTCTGCAACGCGCCCATTCTTTGGGATACAACCAGCGATTCTAGACAAAGACGGCAGTGAGCAAGAAGGCGAAGCTAGCGGCAGTCTAGTCATGAAAACCTCTTGGCCAGGACAAATGCGAGGCGTCTATGGCGATCAACAGCGCTTCTTCGATACTTATTTCTCTCAGTATTCTGGTTACTACTTTACGGGGGATGGCGCACGCCGTGATCGCGATGGTTATTACTGGATAACAGGCCGCATGGATGATGTTTTAAATATTTCAGGACATCGTTTAGGTACTGCGGAAATTGAAAGTGCTTTAGTGCTGCATCCATCGGTAGCAGAAGCAGCCGTTGTTGGCTATCCGCACGATATTAAAGGCCAAGGCATTTATGCTTACGTGACACCAATGACGGGAGTTGAGCATTCGGACGAACTTACTAAAGAATTAGTCGCTTATGTGGCTAAAGAAATTGGCCCTATTGCCAAGCCCGACAAAATTCAGTGGGCACCGGGTTTGCCAAAGACTCGATCCGGAAAAATTATGCGCAGAATATTGCGTAAGATTGCAGAGAATGAACTGGAAAACTTGGGCGATACCTCAACTCTTGCCGATCCTTCGGTTGTTGAAGATTTAATAAACAATCGACTTTAATCTGCTACTCGCTGTTGGGCTTTGTTTAACCAATCGTCATTGACCACAAAGCCCCGCATCACTTCTTTGCCATCTTTTAGCGCGACAATTTTCTGTAAACTAAAGCCTGAGAAATCTTTTTCGACTGGCAGTAACTTATCGTCTACTCTGTCGATTTCAGCAAGCCAATAAAACCTTGGTAGTTGATACCATTGTAAATCACAATCTTTTAGTAAGCCGTCAAGCTTAGAATAATGAACCCAAAATCCTTTATCATGTTTAGCATTTATTTCTTTAGGAAAACTAAATTCTTGTTCAATAAACTCACGATAAGGATAAAACAAGCGGCCTCTGGTCAAGAGACGCTTTACATCTATATGGATTTTTTTATCTTTTAACCATATTTGTAGCTCGGGTAACTCTGATAGCACCAATTGATGATCAAATATCCTATTATATTTATCATCAAACCTATCCTTTAAATTGGGCCCCACCCAATCTGAAAGCAAACTGCCCGTTCCAATTTTCAAATAAAATTTCACCGCTAATTCGCAATGAACAATTTTATCTTGAAAACCAATAATTGAGTCAAATTCTCCATAGGTCTGTTTATCAATAATAATTTGGAGATTTTTATGCAATAACTCTAGGTCATTGGAACCATTAATTAAGTGAGCCCATAGTTGCTCAAAGTAAAGTCCTAATCGATAAGTTTGCTGAAAAGTAAAATCACTTTCAGCTTCGCACAGAGATATTAAGTCTTGAGCACTAATATTTTTATCAAGCTGCAATAGTTCTGGGCTTTTTAATAACCAGTTTAAGTCTGAATGGTATCTCAAGATAAGTTTGTGTGGTTCATTTCGCTAAATCATAGCAAAAAAATGGCCGCTAGTAGCGGCCAATAATTTCTTAGGAGAAATTTAGGGTAGTCTTTTACTCAGAGATTATTCCGTTTTGCTCGCTTTACGTTCTGCGCGCATTTCTTTGTGGGCAGCTCTTTTTTCTTTCATGCGGGCTTTAAACTCTTTCAATTTTACACGCTGCTCATCAGATAACATGGCTCTAAATTCTTGACCAGCCGCATGCTTTTGAGCAATTTTCTCAGCTTTCAGATCAGCTTCTTGAGCCAATAAGCTTCTTAGACGAGAGCGATCTAAAGTATCTTGCTTCATCAATTCATGTACTTGTTTTTTAATTTCCCCCATGCGGGCTTTAGTTGCTTTCATTTGGGCATGACGCTGCTCTTTATTCGCTTTGATTTGTGCTTTTTGTGCATCCGTCAGCTCTAGCTTTTTGTATAACTTCTCTTTGTAGTGTGCTTTCTTATCATGATTATGACCAGGACCTGCGATCGCTGTCATCGACATGGCTCCTGCAGATGCTAGTAAAGCAGCTGCGATTGAAACTTTTTTTAACTTATTCATAGGTGGCTCCAAAATTAGGTATTTAACTTTCTAGCAGTAATAAAATTACCGCTCTGTTCGGTTAAATCCAATATACCCCTTTTATTAATCAAATCTATTAGCATAGGGTAAAGGTTTAGTAAAAGTCATGTAAAGGCTGCTGACTAAACTTTACATAATTTCCTAGTATTCATGATATTATTTGATCATCTCTATGAATTATAAGAAAAATTTATATGGCACGTTTACTTTTAGCCGATGACGACATCGAGCTATGTCAGTTATTAAATGAATATCTCGGAAATGAAAGCTTTGATATCAGCCTTGCTCATGATGGTAGTACGGCAGCTAAGTTAATATTAGCGCAAGAATTTGATTTAATGATATTAGATGTCATGTTGCCAAACCTTAATGGATTCGAAGTATTAAAAGAAGTAAGAAAAGAATCACAAGTTCCTATTTTAATGTTAACTGCGCGAGGCGATGAAATTGATCGCATTGTTGGATTAGAACTTGGGGCTGATGACTATATTGCAAAGCCATGTAATCCGCGAGAATTAACTGCAAGGATCCGCTCCATTTTACGTCGTACAGAGAATATATATAAATCAAAAAATCAAAAGTTAGAATCTATTCATATTACCGATGTTTATATTAATCCGTCAGCTAGAGAAGTTTTGCAGGACAATCAAGCAGTTAAACTTACGGCTACTGAGTTCGACATTTTATATTTATTGATGTCCCATGCGGGTCACCTGGTTGATCGCGATCAATTATCTGAGCAGTGCTTAGGAAGAAAATTAGAGCCTTACGATCGAAGTATTGATATGCATATCAGTAATTTGCGCCGCAAACTGGGCTCTGATGAAAAAGGAGATGATCGAATTAAGACAGTAAGAGGTGTCGGCTATCAATATGTCTCCCTCGATTCGTAAAATAGCTCGTCCCAATTTATTTTGGAAAATCTTTTTATGGTTTTGGTTGGCAACGCTAATAGTATTGGCAACCACCGTATTTCTATACAGCTTATCGGAACAAGAAAGCCGTCTAGTTCCCATTGAACGTGCAGAGCGATTAGAGCTGCGTAAAACTGCAATTCTTATTCAGCAAAAAAGGCTGATCGATGAGTATCAAGAACTTAAAATATTAAAACCAAAAAAGATTCAAAAACTTTTAGCGAATGCCTATGTGCTCGATAAATACGGCAAAGATCTTTTTGAGCGTGATGTTCCTGAAGCCATTTATAAACTTAGAGCCTTTAATAAGCGCAGCCATAAATTGGCTACAGTTATAGACAATAACTTAGGATATTATGGTCCGGAAATTGTTTATAACCGCGGAAAACACTACCAACTCTATATCAGTAAAAAAACCAAACAGCACTTTTATACGGTTCTGTCTTATATTTATCACTCTACCTCTATCTGGACCATCCTTGCGGCTCTAGGCATCAGTAGCTTAGTTTGCTTTGGCTTGGCATGGTATTTAACTCGTCCGATTCATCAACTGCAAAAAGCCACTCAGGCATTTGCATCGGGTGATCTGCAAGCTCGAGCTAGAAACTTTATGAGCAACCGTCATGATGAGTTCATTGATTTAGCCGAAGACTTCGATCGCATGGCAGACAAAATAGACAATATGATTCATTCTCAAAAGCGATTATTGAGTGATGTTTCTCATGAGCTACGTTCTCCATTGACTCGAATGCAAATTGCTTCAGGGTTAGCCCTTAATAAAGCTACCGACGACAATAAAAATTATCTTGAAAGAATTGAACTCGAGATAGAAAGACTAGATGAAATGATTGGTGAATTACTTCAAGTTGCAGCACTAGAACGTGGTCATTTTTATGAAGAAAAGTCTAAATTTGTTTTAAACGATCTCTTATCGGTATTAGTCAAGGATGCTCAATTTGAAGCTGCGGCTGCTGATAAAGCAGTAAAATTTACTGCTGAGAAAGAATTTGAATTTTTTGGCTACTATGGCCTTATAGCTAGAGCAGCAGAAAATATAGTTCGCAATGCAATACGCCATACAAAACCAAATACCAGTGTTGATTTAAAATTGTATAGTAATAATGGCGATATAAAAATTGAGATTCAAGACCATGGTCCTGGGGTTAATAACCAACATCTTGATAAAATATTCGAACCATTCTATCGCCCTACGGAAGCACGCGAACGGACCTCTGGCGGAACAGGTTTAGGATTAGCCATTGCCAAACGTGGTGTAGAAGCGAATGGTGGCTCAATAAGCGCTCAAAATGGTGTTGATTGCGGATTATCAGAAGGTTTAAAGGTCATCCTCAGCTTACCGGGTCAACCTTAAACAATTTAGCTCTAGTTTATTTTCGAAAAGAGTAACACTAGAGCTAATACAATCAAGAAGCTTCCCAATATTCGATCAATCCAATGGCCAAAATTACCGAAAAAGGCTCTTACTTTTTGCTGGCTCAATAAAAAAGACAAGCCCACAAACCATGCGCCCGTTGCCAGTGCCATCCAAACACCGTACATCACTTGAACTTTTAATGGTGTAGTTGTGCTTATTAAAGTTGAAAACAGTGAAAAGAAAAACACCATCGCTTTTGGGTTTAACGCGTTGGTTAAAAATCCTTGTCGGAAGGCTGTCGCTAAAGGCATAGTTTGAACAGCTTGTGGTGAGTCATGATTGCTATGAGTTGTCTTTTTTGATCTTACTGCCTGCATACCTATATAGCCAAGATACAAAGCACCTGCTACTTTTATTGCAGTAAATAACCAAGGGGTATTTTTGACCAAAGCGCCCACACCGATAACAGCAATAAAAACATGTATCAATATCGCTAAACCAATGCCAATACTAGTCACGATAGCTGCTTTACGACCAAAGATTAAACTCTGGCGCATAACTATGGCAAAGTCAGGCCCTGGACTGGCTACTGCCAAAATATGAGCTGAAGCAATCAGCAAAAATTCCTGCCAATAATTATTAAACAAATCTGCGAGCATTAACTAATGACTTTCCAAATTTTGCTAACTAAATCCAGCATCAAGCCCCCGTAATCTGTTAACGATAAAATGCTAATGACTAAGATAAATAAGGCTAGCATCGCTGCGAATACTAAATGCCTTCTAGTTGGAAGTTGACCATTATTTTTCGTGGTTTTGTATCGGTCAATTAAGTACCTTACCATCAACCAAAGCGATACTCCGAGCAATGTTATAGATAGTAACAGTACCCACATTTGCTGCTGATCAAAAGTAAGTGCTGCGCCAACTAGCACCCCAGGCATCAAGTATATTGGCGCCCATATCATTGTTGCCAAAACAACCGCCAACACAAAACGTTTTAGTGGCATAGATAGAATGCCTGCTACTAAAGATATAACTGCGCGAATCGGGCCAATAAATTGACCAATTAAAATACCTGCAAAGCCATGCTGTTTAAAAAATTGCTCTGATCGCTCTAGCATAGATTGATGTCTTCGAACCCAAGACCATTGGTGTATACGATCGTTAAAATAATAACCAACAGCAAACGATACTATTTGTCCCAATGCTGCACCAGCAAAGCTGGCAAGGGTGATAAGCCAAAAATTTAAGTGGCCAGCGCCAATTAAAGAGCCCACCCCCACTAACAATAACCAACCCGGAACCGCTAATCCGATAATAGCGAGTGATTCAAAGAAAGCGATAGCAAACACTACTATGCCAGCCCAATGCGGGTTAGCACTAATCCAGTTTAAAATGTTATCGACGATTTGTTCCATGGGCGCATCATGAACAAATTTTCACGAAATGTCGATAGGCTATAAAGTATTTGCCTTGCTTATTAGAATTGAGTCGTTTATCTTGCTATTCATATCAACAAATGAATCCAAGCAACATGAGCGACCAATACAAAACCATTATTCAGCAGCGACAGCCACAAGACGTCGAAGTTTTTCAAAACATTCACCCTGACGTAGCGCCGCCACGAATGGAAATCGATCAATTGAATATGGCTAATCAAGCGACTAATGACTACCGCTCTTCGGGAGAGTTAATCCGCAGTCTTGCTAATACCATTCGTCATTGGAGAAAGACCACTCCGGCCGATGCACAACCAGCTATCACCGCTATTCTTTCTGGCGGTATGCAAATAAGTGTTACTAGATTAGCTCAAGAATCGTTCCATGGGATAAGAATAGAAGGTCATGTGGGCGGCAATCCTTGTATGATCTTAAGCCACCAATCAAACGTTCAGTTACTTTGTTATATTGAGAAAATTGCAGAAGAAGTGCCTGAAAAGAAAATTGGCTTTATTATCGACGGTAAAGAAACCGAAGAGTAAATATTCGAGCGTTCAAGCTATCTAACACTTTTCTAGATAGCTTCTTTTAACTCCATATCCTGTAAGTTATCGCCAATATCAGGGTTCAACAATAAGATTGTTACCCCTGATTCTTGTGCCAACTCGTATATTTCTTCCTGAATTTCTTGCTCATCAACAACATATTCAGTAGCAACTCTAATATGGGAGCTTATTTGCGGCTCTCCATTAGCACTTTGCTTGACGCTATCTTGTGTTGACTCTACTACAAGGCGATGACGACCAAGCCATTGCAAAAACTTCAAACGAAACTCTGAGTTTTCTGGCCCCCAAATTTCAAAATCAAAGCGAATTTGCTCATTAATTCGCTGGCTCTGCTCCTGACCAAGAATTTGGGTGTCAAATCGAACACTATATGAAGCCAAACTATCTAAGCAAGATATAAACGGCTTGAGATACATATGGTTAATACCTATTTGCATCAAGCCACTGAACTGCAATCCAATTCGGTGAAAATGGTTTGATAATATAGTACCTTTGAAACGGTAAAGGATTTCAGAAATAGTTAACATGATGTCTTCATGCTCACTACCATTAATGGTTAATATAACTTCCTTATCCAGCTGCAGGCCAGTTTTAGCCTTTTCTTCCCCTCTTATTACCCCATGCCCTTTATTCATTATAATTACCATATATTGGGTTTATCCAAGCCTAAACTACAAGATTTATGGTTATAATTCAACCAACTTAATTGGGATTCGATCACAAATGGCAAACAATTGTTAAAATTTGGCCAGTTCGTTGTTTCTAATGATAATTAGGGATAATATAATTTTATTCACTTCAGCAAGATGGACTTTCTTATGAAAAGATTTTTATTGATTGGAATCCTAATATTGTTAACCAGTGCCTGCGCTACGTCTCCAACCGGCAAGAAATACGTCAAGATATTTCCAGATAGCCAAATGAATCAAATGGGCGCGGCCGCTTTTACTTCGATGAAACAAAGCCAGAAGGTAGATGCTTCACCTAATAGTAATCGCTACGTGCAATGTATTGTGACTGCTCTAATCCCTGAAATGTTGGTGGAAGACCAACGAATTTTTGGTAAAAAGGCCAAAATGAATAGAACCAGGTGGGAAGTCAGTGTCTTCCAAGAAGATACCCCCAACGCTTTCGCATTGCCAGGAGGAAAAATTGGTGTTCATACCGGTATGTTTAAAGTTGCCAGTAGTCCTGACATGCTAGCTTCAGTAATAGGCCATGAAATTGGACACGTTTGGGCGGAGCACGGCAATGCTCGTATGTCGAATCAGTTTTTAGGTAATACAGCGCTTCAACTCACCGCTATTCTTGGTGGAACAGAGACTCAGCAGAAACAACAAGTGCTTGGCTTACTTGGAGTTGCCACTCAAGTTGGCGGTCTAAAATTTAGTCGAGACCATGAATCTGAATCTGATAATCTAGGCTTAACCTTAATGGCTCGTGCAGGATTTGATCCAAGAGCAAGCGTTCAAGTTTGGCAAAACATGTCTCGCTTAGCGAAAGGTAAAAAACCACCAGAATTTTTATCGACTCACCCATCGAATCAAACCCGAATCAATGATTTGAATTCTAAAATGCCGCAAGCATTACAAATTTATCAACAGGCAAGATCGCAAGGCAAACGTCCAAATTGCAGATTGTAAACTGTATAAATGTAAAAAAGCCGAGCAAGAGCTCGGCTTTTTATTGGGACCTATTTCTAATTCGCTAAATCGACCAGATAACCATCTCTTTCATAAAAGGCTTCGTTATATAAATCAATAAAGTCGTCTACAACAGAGTTTTTTACTTCATCTAAAGATAAAAGTTTATCGCGCCATTTCAAAAGCTTTCTAAAATCTTCTAAAGAATCTTCACCGGTTTCGTCAGCAAGTATTTGGCTTCTCATTAAGAATGGTGCAAATGCCGCATCCACTAAAGAAAACGAATCCCCAGCAAAGTAGCCTTGAACATCAACTTGCTGCTCCAAATGCGCTAACTTCTTTGCAAGATCTGATTGAATTTGACGAAAGGTTTGCTCGCGACGAGCTTGAGTTAATTGAAACTGAGCATTGTTTAAACTACTGCTAAATTCAATCCATGCTCTGTGCTGCGCTCTAGTTAAAGCTTCGGTTGGTAACATTGAATCGCCGTAGGTTTCATCTAAATATTCATTGATTACAGCAGACTCAAATAATACTTCTTCCCCGACTCTAAGCAACGGTACCTTACCCAGTGGCGATATGTTCAAGAACCAGTCTGGCTTTTTAGCTAGATCGATATACTCAATGGTGTAATCTACTTTTTTATGCAGCAAAGTAATAACAGACCTTTGTACAAAAGGGCAAAGCTTAAAACTAACTAGTATCGGTTGGTCGA
Source organism: uncultured Kangiella sp. (assembly GCA_947503435.1). GTDB lineage: Bacteria > Pseudomonadota > Gammaproteobacteria > Enterobacterales > Kangiellaceae > Kangiella. Next base: position 324,885 of record CANNDL010000003.1, read on the forward strand.
TATTGCTCATGGTTATTGTAGGTGAGCTAATTTGTATTTAATGTAAATCTAATTGTTTTCAATTGCAACTAATCCCAAACAATAAAAAAGCGGCTCATGAGCCGCTTCGTAAAAGTTTATGCTTAATGATGATGACCACCAACACCGTGCACATGACCGTGTTCAATTTCTTCGCTGGATGCAGCTCTAACTTCTTTAATTGTTACATCAAAATGTAGCTCAACGCCAGCCAATGGGTGATTACCATCAACAGTAACCGTTTCATTCTCAACTTTCGCAACTGTGATCAATTGCGGACCATTTGGAGATTCTGCTTGAAACTGCATGCCGACTTCAATTTTCTCTACCCCTTCGAAAGCAGTTAACGGAACTTCTTTAACCATTTCTTGGTTGTATTGCCCATAAGCATTTTCTGGAGTAACTGAAACCTCAACTTGATCGCCAGCCACTTTGCCTATCAAAGCTGTCTCTAATCCTGGGATAATATTATGATAACCACATAAAAATGCTAAAGGCTCATTACCTTCTGAAGAATCAACCAACTGTCCTTCTGCGGTTTTCACAGTGTAATCAATAATGGCTACTTTTTCTTTTTCAATTTGCATAAATTTCTCGCTTAGTTTGCATTGATTTTTAAGGCTATCGCTAACGTCTGTAAATTCTAAACGAACAACCATTAACCTTTATTTTAATCGGTAATTTTATTTGACCTTATTGCCAGCCGCTTGTTGATCAGCATGATAAGAAGAACGCACCATTGGACCACTTGCCACATTACTGAAGCCCATCTCTTCAGCAATTCTACCTAGCTCATCAAATTCTTCGGGTGGCATAAAGCGCATCACAGGGTGGTGATATTTGCTCGGTTGTAAATATTGTCCGAGGGTTAACATATCAACTCCATGTGCTCGTAAATCCTTTAGTACTTCAATGATTTCTTCATTGGTTTCACCTAAACCAATCATTAGACCTGACTTGGTGGGGATACCTGGATAACGCTCTTTAAACTGCTTTAGTAAATCTAACGACCATTGATAATCTGCGCCTGGACGCGCTTGTTTATATAAACGAGGCACTGTCTCTAGGTTGTGATTAAACACATCAGGCAAGCCATCAGCCATCAAGTCTAGCGCCTTTTCCATTCTTCCTCGAAAATCTGGAACTAACACTTCAATTTTTAAATCAGGATTTTGTTCGCGGGCAACTCTAACACAATCGGTGATATGAGCTGAGCCACCATCACGTAAGTCATCACGATCGACTGAAGTAATCACAACATAATTTAAGCCCATTGATTTAACTGAATCCGCTAAATTTTGAGGCTCTTCCGGATCAAGCGGTAATGGTCGGCCATGTGCAACATCACAGAATGGGCAGCGTCTGGTGCATATATCGCCCATAATCATAAATGTCGCAGTTCCGTGACCAAAACACTCCGGTAAATTTGGACAAGATGCTTCTTCACATACGGTGTGAAGCTTTTTGTTTCTTAACATGTCCTTGATTTTAGTAATTTGATTGCCGTTCGGTAATCGCACGCGAATCCAATCCGGTTTACGCGGCATTTCTTCGGTCGGTACAATTTTTACAGGAATACGCGCCATCTTATCTTCGGCTCGCATTTTCTTGCCTGGAATGACTTTGCCAGTCACTCGTCCTCTTTTGACTTGATCGGACATGGAGTTCTCTTAATTAATCTGTAAGTTCAGCTTGTGGTAGATCAGCTTGCTCAAGGCGCTTAGTATAACCTAGTTTTTCGCATAATTGATCGATTAGATCCGGCTTCACTCGCGCTATTTCCTTCGGCCCACCCTTATCAACAATTTGAGTCATGACCATGTCTTGATAACCACAAGGGTTAATGCGGACAAATGGTTCTAGATCCATATTTACGTTTAATGCTAAGCCATGGAATGACTTACCCTTACGAATTCGAAGGCCTAAGGAGCAAATCTTCTCATTATCTGCATATACACCCGGTGCGTCTGCGCGAGGCGATGCCTCAATACCATATCCAGCCAACATATCTACAATAGCATTTTCAATACCAGAAACTAAATCACGCGGCCCCATGCTCTTCCGGCGTAAATCAATCATAAAGTAAGCTACTTGCTGGCCTGGCCCATGATAGGTAACCTGCCCACCACGATCCACTTGAACTACTGGAATATCACCAGGAAATAGAACATGCTCGGCTTTGCCTGCTTGCCCTTGGGTAAAAACTGGGTCATGTTCAACTAACCAAATTTCATCCATGACAGTTTCATCACGTTCATCGGTGAAAGCCTGCATCGCTTTCCATACTGGAATATAGTCTTGGCGACCTAATTCTCGAATAATTACATTTTGTTCAATAGACATAGGTATTCTTAATAAATTAAAGCGTCATTTTCACGCCATCAACCGTGAAAACATCTTTGTATAAAGCGTCAACTTGCTCTTTAGAATCAACACGAATATTAAATGATAAAGATATATAATTACCATTACGACTCATCTGGCTAGTCGGCTCTTGTTCATGCTCAGCATGACGCTGGACAACATCTAAAACTTCTAAGTGAATTCCGTCACGATTAGTTGCCATTACTTTAAAGCAAATATCCGCTGGGAACTCCCACAGTTTATCTCTATCGTAATTTTGGTTCATTCGATTTAATACCTTCTATTTCAGAAAAATAACCACGATAAAGGTTAAATTTCAATTCTTGGTAGCGCTGATTCACTTGCTCCCAAACTTCGCCCACAATACCAGTACCTATTTTAACATGGTTCAATTCCACTACTGGGCGGATTTCTTTGTTTGAACTGGTCAACCAAATCTCACTGGCATTCACCAGTTCTTCTTCAGGAATATCGCGCTCAATCATCTCCATGCCAAGTTGCTTGACCAGCAAAATAACAAATTCTCGTGTCACTCCAGCTAAAATAGTTTGACCTAAGGGAGGAGTAATCACTTGTTTATTTTTGACCATAAACAGATTACTCGCAGTGCCTTCTAATGCTTTGCCTTTGCGCACTAATATGGTGTCATCTGCTCCAGATTCAAGCGCTTGTTGCAGCAAAAGACAATTCGCCAATAAACCTGTGGTTTTGATATCGCAACGATTCCAGCGAATATCCTCGGCAGTTATGGCTCTAATGCTCTCAATCTGCTTTTTCTCATGATCATAAACTGGTGGTAATTCTGAAACAAAGGCTATCAAGGTTGGCGTTAAAGACTTAGGTAAGTCATGGCTACGAGTTGGATAAGTACCCCGCGTTACTTGCAAATATAACGATGCGTTCTTAAGTTCATTTCGCGCTAAAAGATCTTGAGCAATTTGTTGCCATTCAGGTACATCTAAATGGTAATCCATTTTGATTTGCTGTAAACCCGCATTTAAACGCTGAATATGCTCTTCAAAGCGGAAAAAGTTTCCGGCATAAGCCGGAATCACTTCATAAATTGCGTCCGCAAACAAAAAGCCTCGGTCAAAAACCGAGACTTTAGCTGCAGAATCTTCTAGCCATTCACCATTCAGGTAAATAATAGCCATCTATTCAATCACCTTGCAACTAAAACCAAAGCTTGACACTATCCCACATGCGGCCAAAGAAGCCCGCTTCTGGTACATCGGCTAATGCTACCATCGGCATCTTTTTGACCTCTTTTCCATCAATTTTAAAAAATACCTGACCAACTACTTGGCCTTTTTTAATCGGCGCTATCAATTCTGAGTTTAGCGTGTAGTTTGCTTTCAATTTGTCTTTATTTGCCTTTAACAATGTGATGGTAGCGTCTTGAGCCAATCCAACTGGAAACTCATTTACTTCACCTTTCCAAACTTTTGCACTCTTCAAGGATTTACCACCTTTGAATGGCGTCACGTTGGTATAAAATCGAAAGCCGTGATTAAGAAGCTTACGGCTTTCGTCGGCGCGTTTTGCTTTACTCTCTGTACCCATCACTACTGCAATAAGGCGCATCTCATCTTTTATCGCTGAAGATACTAAGCAATAGCCTGCAGCTTCAGTATGGCCTGTCTTTAAGCCGTCCACGTTCAAACTTTGATCTTTTAATAACGTATTTCGATTTTGTTGCGTAATATCATTGTAGGTAAATTCCCTGTTTGCATAGATCCCGTAATCGTCTGGGTAATCACGAATTAAAGCTCGGGATAAAATAGCTAAATCACGCGCTGTGGTCATATGATCTTCAGCTGGTAAACCGGTACTGTTTTCAAAATTAGAGCTATGCATTCCCAATCGCTCAGCATGTTGATTCATCAAGTCGGCAAAAGCGCTCTCCGAGCCGGCAATATGCTCCGCCATCGCAATACTGGCATCATTACCCGATTGAATAACAATACCTTTATGTAGATCATCCACAGGGACATATTTATTCACCTCAACGAACATTAGAGATGAGCCTTTTAGCTTTGGGTTCTGTGCCCAAGCATTTTCACTAATCAATACTTTATCGTTGTTAGTGATATTCGCTTTAGCTAGCTCATCTGAAACTATGTAACCCGTCATGATTTTGGTCAAGCTAGCAGGTGGTAGTGCTTGATCGGCATTCGACTCCAACAATACTTTTCCGGTTTGATAATCAATTAAAATATAAGAGCGAGCATCTATCTCTGGAGCGCCGGGATTATTAGCCGCAGCTGTAACAAAGCCAGCAGTCATGGTAGTAAAAACTATTAAGCTCTGGAGTGATTTTTTTATAAGGGTTTTCATCAATATTTATTCGGTCACTAGTTTAGGGGTTGTGCCAAGATCATATTGGCTTAATTGTCGTAAAATTGATTCTGCAGTTGAACCATCATTTAAAGGCCCTATGCGAACTCGATTCAAATTCACGCCTTGGCTATTCTTGAAGCTGCTGACTTGAATGGGTTGTTTAAAAAACTCACGTAATCGTGCCGCCAAAGTATCCGCTCTTAGCGCATCACTAAAAGCGCCCACTTGAATAAACAAATTTGGTGTCGATGCTTGCTGCTTGATCGGTGGGATAATTAAATCGCTTCGTTCATAAGAAGCACCAATACCTGTACCTTTTGGCGAAGCTAATACTTGCACTTCGACCCGTGCAGTACCTTTGTTTTGATAGCCTAATTTTTTCGCAGCCGCATACGAAAGATCGATTAATCTATTTTTGACAAACGGCCCTCGGTCATTGACTTTCACCACCACACTTTCACCGGTGTCTAAATTGGTTACCCTAGCATAACTTGGCAAAGGCAGGGTTTTATGAGCTGCAGTGTAGTGATACATATCATAAATTTCGCCTGATGAGGTCCGGCGCCCATGAAATTTCTTCCCATACCAACTAGCAATACCTACATCAATGTAACCATCGGCGCTATCCAACACATGATAAACTTTACCGTCTTGCTCATAATATGGTGGATTTCCGTAACGACTCTTTGCTTCAACTTTAGGTCGTGGTTCTCCCGGCAAGCTGTCGCTAAATGAACGGTCTGAATCTGTCGGCGCTGAGTCGGGAATACTTCTATCTAATGGCTCTTGACTGCCAGGACTTTTGATATTGGTCGTAGTGCAAGCCGATAAAATAGAGACACTCAGAATTGATGCTAATTGAATTACTTTTTTCATTCGCTGGTCTCAGGACTTTTTTGCTGCTCAGCCAATTGTGCTTGATACTCAGCTTTTATTTCTTGGCTTAACTGATGAACAGCCATGGCATACATAGGGCTACGATTATAACGCGTAATTACATAGAAGTTGTGAAAGCCCACCCAGTTATCAACAGAATCCTTTTGCTTAAAGTGATAAACGCCGGCTTTAGGATCTTTTTCAGCAATACTAGTAAACTCAACACCAGCGTCTTTTAAAGTTTGCGTAGTGAATTTTGGCTTTAGTTTATTGTTATGAAATTTTGTGGAAAGCGCTTTATCTAAATTTGGTAAGTATTCAGCAACCGGCTCGCCAAGCATCCATTTGTGTTTATGGAAATAATTAGCCACACTGCCAATCGCATCTACAGGATTCGAAAACAAATTAATTTGCTTGTCTCCATCAAAATCAACTGCATAGTGACGGTATGAACTTGGAATAAACTGCCCCATTCCCATAGCACCAGCATAAGATCCTTTATGTTTATCCAGCGACCAACCTTGCTCTCGCGCTAAGATAAAATATTGCTCTAATTCGCTAGCAAAGAATTTCGCGCGCTTTGGGTAATGGAATGCTAAAGTGCTAATGGCATCAATAACCGGATAGCTTCCTTGAATTCTTCCGTAGTAAGTTTCAACACCGATTATCGCAACAATCACTTCTGCCGGAACTTGAAATTCTTTTTCTGCGCGCTCCAAAGTTGCTAGATGCTCTTGCCAAAATTTAGCGCCCTGCTTGATACGTTTTGATTTCAAAAAAATCGGGCGATATTCATACCAATCTTTACCTTCAGCGGGTCGACTCATGGCATCTAAAATCGATTGGCGTTTTTGAGCTTTATTTAATGCCTGCTCCACATAATCTTTTGTGAAACCGTGATTATTAGCCATAAAAACTGAAAACTCTTTGGCATTTGTCGGCGCCTTATCATTAGCACCTGCGTTAACTATGACTGGGCTTGTCATCATTACTGATGCTACCGCTAGTGAAATTATTTTTTTAATCACAAACTTATCCTTTATCGAGAGTGTAAACGTCTATGGGTCTTAATAGACATTAAAATACCAAAACCTGCTAACAAGGTCACCATTGATGTACCACCGTAACTAATTAATGGTAAGGGCAATCCAACTACTGGCAACAATCCACTGACCATACCAATATTGACAAACAAGTAAACGAAAAATGTTAAGGTTATTGCTGCACCTAACAAGCGACTATAAGTATCTTGCGCTTGCAAGCTAATCTGTAATCCTCGAACAATAATAAATAGATATAACGCAAGTAATACAGCAACACCTATTAATCCAAATTCTTCGCCTAACACAGCAAAAATGAAATCCGTATGGCGCTCAGGCAAAAACTCTAATTGTGATTGGGTGCCTTTTAGCCAACCTTTACCACTCACACCGCCTGAACCAATAGCAATTTGTGATTGAATAATGTGGTAACCCGCACCCAGAGGATCTCGTTCAGGATTCAAGAAAGTTAAGACCCGCCCTTTCTGATATTCATGCATCACAAAAAACCACATAATCGGCGCCATAACTAATCCCGCAACTGCTGCCGATAAAATATAGCGCCATTTAATTCCAGCAAAAAATATAATGAAAATACCCGAAGAGGCGATTAATAAAGAGGTACCCAAATCCGGCTGCATCATAATCATGATAGTAGGCATAAACACTAATACCAAACCGGCTACCAACTGCTTAAAATTAGGAGGCAAAGCTTTTTCCGCAAAATACCAAGCAACCATCATCGGCATGGCTAATTTCATCATTTCAGAAGGCTGAAAACGAATTCCAATATTTATCCAACGTTGAGCACCTTTACTTTCAATGCCAAATAGCAGAACCGCTATCAAAAATCCAACTGCTACCACATACAAAAATGGCGACCACATTTTCAAAATTCGTGGCGGGATTTGTGCAATGACAAACATTACACCCAACCCAAAACCTAGCCGAATCAGTTGCCGTTTTATCAGCCCAATACTTTCACCACCGGCACTATAAATTACTAATAAGCCAAAACCCATCAAAAGCAATAGTCCAATAAGTAAAGGGACATCTATGTGCAGTCGCCAAAGTATATTGGTTTTTGCTTTATGAGTATTGCTAACAGGGTTTTGACTGAAAGATTTTAACATCACTCTAATCCCACCTGCAGATTAGCATTAGGCTTACTATCATTGTTCAGCAAATAATATTCCATTAATTGACGAGCAATTGGCGCTGCATTACCACCACCACCACCAGCATTCTCCATTACGACTGCTATAGCAATCTTAGGGTTTTCAAAGGGCGCGTATCCAATAAATAAGGCATTGTCCTTGAACCTATCTTCTACGGTTTCCGCGTCATAGGTTTCGTCTTGAGCGATACTCTTCACTTGTGCAGTTCCGGTTTTACCTGCAGCGGTAAAAGGTGCATTTTCAAATGCTGTTTTCGCAGTACCTAATGGTGGCAATGTTACTTGATGCATTGCCATTTTAACCGTATCTAACCAACGGCCGTCACCCGTCACGATTTGTTCAGGAGACATTTTAGGAATATTTACTTCTATAGCTCCATTGTCTGCAAATTCCTTAACCAATTGCAGTTGAAAGCGAATTCCGTCATTAGCAAGCACTGCGCTGGCATTAGCCAGTTGTAAAGGCGTTGCGGTCCAAAAACCTTGCCCAATACCAATGTTTACCGTATCTCCCATATACCAAGATTCGCTACGGTATTCTTTTTTCCAATCACGAGAAGGCATAATTCCTGCCTTTTCTTCAATCATATCCAAACCAGTTTTATCGCCAAAACCAAATTGTTGCATGCCTTCAAAAATTCTATTAATACCAAGTCGAACTGACAGATCGTAAAAAAAGGTATCGCACGATTGAATAATGGAATCGACTACATTCATGCTTGCTCCATGTCCCCAAGGCTTCCAGTCACGATAACGATGTTCATTATTTGGCAAAGAAAACCAGCCAGGATCGGCGATGCGAGTTTTCCTATCAATAACGCCATGTTGAAGAGCTATCCATGCTAAGTGTGGCTTGATAGTTGAAGCCGGAGCATAAGTCCCCTGCACCGCGCGATTATATAAAGGTCTATCCTCTGAAGTTATCAGAGCAGAGTAGTTTGCTTGAGAGATTCCGCCAGTAAATAAATTAGGATCGTAGGAAGGTTGGCTAACTAAAGCTAATACCCCGCCAGTTTCTGGATCAACGGCTACTATCGCCCCACGTGCGCCAACCTCTTTTAACAACTGGTTAGCTTTTTGTTGCAATCCATAATCTAAATGTAAATGTAAATTTTTACCTGCAACCGGATCTTGTCGTTCTAAAACTCTTACAATTCGCCCGCGAACATCAGTTTCAACTTTTTCTTGGCCAACGGTTCCATGTAGTAATGCTTCATAATATTTCTCTAAACCCAGCTTGCCTATTTTTGTAGTTGCAGCATAATTTTTAAGCTCAGTAAAATCCTGTGAAGCCTCTGCTGCCTGCTCCATTTTCTCCATATCTTGCTTATTTATAGCAGCCATTCGACCGATTGCATGCACTAACTCTTCACCATGCGGATAGAAACGCTCGAGCCTCGCCTCGACAGTAACTCCTGGAAATAAATGACGATTTACAGAAAATAGGGCTACTTGCTCTTCTGTTAGCTTACTTTTAATAGGGTAGGATTTATATTTCGAGCGGAATTTAATTTGTTCTTTAAATTCTTCCACCTGCTTTTGATCGATCGCTAGTAATTCACTTAAGCTAGCGAGAGTCGCGTCCATCTTTTTCCTGCCAACTAATTCTGGAGTTATCTCAAGGGTGAAAATCGAACGGTTTTCAGCAAGCAGCACTCCATTACGATCCAAGATTAGCCCTCGAATCGGGGCAACAGGTCGTATACGAATGCGATTGTTTTCAGATTGAGTCTGATAAGACTCATGGTTCAAGACTTGTAATTTGAATTGGCGAACAAATAAAAGCAGTAACAATCCAGTGACTATGATTAATGCAATAACCGCCCTAGCATAAAAGATAGAGATCTCGCGGCCATAGTCTTTAATCGCTTGCTTTTTATACATCTATTTAAAGCTTATTCTCTGTGATATGGGTGGTTTACGGTCACTGACCAGGCTCGATATAAAGTTTCTGCCAAGATCACTCTCACTAATGGATGTGGAAAAGTTAGCTCTGAAAGCGACCATTTTTGATTCGCTCGACTCAAGCATGCCTGTGACAAGCCTTCCGGGCCACCAACCATCAGAACTAAACTAGGGTGATGCTGTTGCCAGTGTTCAATCTGTTGTGCAAGTTGGGGGGTACTAAAGTTTTTACCTTTAACATCTAAAGCTATTACCCAATCAGAGCTACTAATCTTATCGAGAATAGCTTCTCCTTCTTGAACTTTTATCTTTTCCAGATCTGCATTCTTGCTTCTTTTGGCAGCATTAACTTCAACAAGTTCCAATTTAAAATCACGCGGAAAGCGTTTTGCGTATTCTTGGTAGCCTTCTTCAACCCATGCAGGCATTTTCTGACCAACAGTGATTAAACGAAGCTGCATTACTGGTTACTGATTAGTTTCGGAAGAATTTGTCCAAGCAGGGTCCCAGAGCTTTTCCAACTGATAGAAATCACGGGTTTGCGGCAGCATGACATGAGCGACGACATCACCTAAATCAACCAGCACCCATTCAGCCACATCATCGCCTTCGATACCTAATGGCATCAAACCTTGATCTTTAACTTCTCGAATTAGATTGTGCGCAATCGACTTAACGTGGCGATTAGAAGTACCCGAGCAAATAACCATATAATCGGTAATTGAACTCATCTCTTTTACGTCTAAAATTTTGATGTCTTTTGCTTTTAACTCTTCTAGTTGTTCTATAACTAGCTCTTTTAATTGCTCTGATTGCATGCGTTCGCTTAAAGTTGGTATAAATGATTTTGGTTTATGTAGTCTAGTATAACATTTGGTAATAAGAAGCGTGGTGATTTTCCGCACTTTATTTGATCACGAATGTAAGTCGAAGAAATATCCAATAATGGCATTTGGAAGTATCCAATTTTACCATGAGAGTAATCAGCTAAATCGGCTATATCATTTACTTTGTGTTGCTTAAAGAGCTCGGACACAGGCCCTTTTCTGGGCAAACCGCTACCAGGGCGCTTAATAACCAATACATTTGTCAAAGTTAATAACTGCTCCCAGTGATACCATTGATCTAATTTAGCAAAAGCATCCGTTCCCAATAAGAATATCAAGCAACTATCTTGAGCTTCTTCTCTAATATCTTTTAAGGTTACAACACTATAGCTTGGCTCTTCTCGTCTTAGTTCTCTAGTATCAACAAGTAACTGAGGAGTAGAATTTAAAGCGAGTTCCAGCATGGTAATTCGTTGCTCAGGGCTAGCTGCTGGCTCTGCTCGATGTGGCGGGTAAGCCGCAGGCATTAAAGCAATTGTGGCGTTTGAAAAGTGATTTAACATTTCTTGAGCCATTCTTAAATGCCCAAAATGAATAGGATCGAAAGTCCCGCCTAAGATGATTCGTACTTTACGCTTGTCCGTCACTTTAAAGTCCTAAAGATTTCTTCATATCATCTAACGAACTAACTTTTGACTGAGGCCTTGAAACCGAAGTTGCCTTCCCTGTTCTAAAAGGATTCAGGTTTGCCATTAAACAAATAACTTGAGCCAATTCTAACCATACATCGCCATCTGCTTGGCCTTTAACAGACTTATCAATGAAACTTAAGCGTTGTAAAATAGCGTACCACTTTTTCTTACTTCCTCTCTGGAAAGCTGCTTGAAGCAACTTTTGACGTTTCGGCCATAATCGAGAGCTTTGCATAATTTCTGCAATACTTGAGCCGGCATCAACTCGCTCACTCCAGTCAGCTAATAATTGGCATTCACGAGTTAATTGATTTACTAAAGGTAGTGGGTATGTTGCTTCCGTTTGCAAACTATTCAACATCCTTAAAGCTCGTGCTGATTGACCTTGTAAACAGGCATCTGATAATTCGTAAATAGAATACCGAGCATTTTTCCCAACATACTGTTTAATGTTTTCGCTCGTTACTAGTTCTCCATTGGCCAGCAATGAAAGCATCTGCAAATCTTGATGAGCTGCTAAGAGGTTACCTTCGCAACGCTCTATCAATGCTTGAACGGCACTTTGCTCTAGCTTTACTGAAGCTTGTCTTGCTCGATTATTTATCCAACCTGCTAACCTTTCAGCCGGGATAGGCCAAGCTTCCACACAAAGTCCATTTTTTTCAATATGTTTATACCAGTTACTTCTTTTTTCGTTAGATAATTTCGGAGTGATGATCAGCAAAATATCTTGGCTTCCGGATTGTAAGAAATCTAAGATGTAATCGCCCTGAGCTTTTTTTACCGATTTATCGAAGCGCCACTCTAACAGTCTATTTTCGGCAAACAATGACATAGTGCCAGCTTGATCAACGAGTGGGTTTTTGCTTGTGTTTTCTTCCAATATTTGCCTTTCCAGAATTCCTTGTGATTTTGCAAAAGCTCGAATCTTATCGGCAGCTTCTATTTTTTGGAGTGGCTCATCACCCGAAACTAGATAAACATTCTTTAGCTGGGTTAGATGTTGTTCTAACTGTTCCGGATAGACTTTCAAATAATTTCCTTTATTTTGTTTTGGCCATTTGCAGCAAAAGCCTTGATACCACATCTTGCTGCATATCTAGGATAAGCCGCTGCTTTTCTATATCTTGACCTGTCTCAAGATTTCTATCGAATGCATACTCGCGTCTACTCGTTAATACTTGTAAAGGAGCCAGGCCATTTTCATACTCTTGACCGGTGACACCTAAACGATAATTCAATGAAAATATTAACTCCAGCTCGCTCGGACGCCCATTAGCATCGCGTGCAATCACTCTTTCTTCCACTTGATATTGCTCAATGCCTAACTGCAATTTTGAATCCGCTATGTCTTCAACCCAATGGCCACCTTGAATAGACAAGCGCTCTTTTAAACTACGTTCAAAATCTGCATAAGGGCTGCTAGTTTGAAGCAGAACATTCGTTTTATTTAAATCAAAACCTTGACCCCGCAAATGGAACCCACAAGCGGATAAAAAGCTCAATGTCAAAATCCCAAGACTCAATAACCAAAGTTTCTTCATATGTTCGATTCTTTTTTACCTAGCTAGTTAGCTACAATATTTACCAGCTTTCCAGGTACCACGATCACCTTGCGTACTGTTAAGCCATCCGTAAAGTTTTTCACATTGTCATTATATACCGCCAAAGCTTCCACCTCATCTTTTGTAGCCGAAGCAGAAACCGTCATTTTGGCGCGAACTTTGCCATTAACTTGGACAATGATTAACTTCTCGTCTTGTACCATAGCGGCTTTATCAGCTTTTGGCCAAGTTGCATTCACCACATCGGTCTCATTTCCTAAAATACTCCAAAGCTCAGTACATATGTGTGGAGTAATTGGAGACAATAGCAATACAGCGACTTCCAACGCTTCCTGCATCACCGCTCTATCTTGTTCGCTAGACTCTTCTGATTTAGCCGCTTGATTCAGTAACTCCATCACTGCTGCAATAGCCGTATTAAAAGTATGACGGCGATCATAATCATCGGTGACTTTCGCAATAGTCTCATGCGTTTTTCGACGCAAAGCTTTTTGATCGGCATTTAAGTTAGCGGCATCAATCTCACTCACTTCACCTTTCTGCACATGACTGTATACAAGCTTCCATAAACGTCGTAGGAATTTTAATGAACCTTCAACAGCGGCATCTTGCCATTCTAAAGTTTGTTCCGGAGGCGACGCAAACATAGTATATAAACGCATCGTATCAGCGCCATACTGATCAACCATTGATTGTGGATCAATACCGTTGTTTTTCGACTTAGACATTTTCGTCATGCCGGCATGTGTAACTTCACGTCCTGTCGAGTCAACCGCTTTTAAAACTGCACCTTTCTCATCACGCTCAGTCACTTCAACTTCTAATGGCGACACCCAATTACGAGCGCCTTTTTCGTCCACATAATAAAAGGCATCCGCCAATACCATGCCTTGGCACAATAATGCTTTTGCTGGCTCATCTGAATTTACAAAACCAGCGTCGCGTAATAGCTTGTGGAAGAAACGGAAATACATCAAATGCATAATGGCATGTTCAATTCCACCGACGTATTGATCGATAGGCAACCAATAATTAGCACGCTCAGGATCTAAAATCCCTTCATCATGATCAGGACAACAGTAACGTGCGTAATACCAACTGGATTCCATAAAGGTATCGAAAGTATCGGTTTCACGAACGCCTTCAACTCCATTCACAACAGCCTTTTGCCATTCTTTATCGCTGTGTAATGGACTCGTAACACCATCCATTTTCACATCGGTCGGTAAGCGAACTGGCAATTGATCTTCCGGCGATGCGACTACAGAACCGTCAGGCATGTTAACCATTGGAATTGGTGCGCCCCAATAGCGTTGGCGAGAAACTCCCCAGTCACGCAAGCGATAATTAACGGTTCTTTCTCCTTTATTTTCGGCTGCCAATTTTTCAGCAATGGCATTAAAAGCTTCTTCAAATGCTAAGCCGTCAAATTCTTGAGAATTTATCAACATCCCTTTTTTCGTATAAGCGGACTCAGAAATATCTAATTCAGAACCATCAGTAGGTTTAATCACCGGTTTAATGTCGATGCCATATTTAGTAGCAAATTCAAAATCTCTTTGGTCATGACCAGGAACCGCCATAACAGCGCCAGTGCCATAATCCATTAATACAAAATTAGCGACCCAAACAGGAACCTGTTCACCCGTTAAAGGGTGAGTTACCGTTAAACCCGTAGCCATCCCCTTTTTTTCCATAGTTGCCATTTCAGCTTCTGAAACATTACTGTTACGACACTCATCGATAAAATCTAAAAGCTCGGAATTATTTTCGGCAGCCAGTGTTGCCAACGGGTGTGCTGCAGCAACAGCCACATAAGTCACACCAAATAACGTATCTGGTCGAGTGGTATAAACTCGTAATTGTTTTTCTGCATAACCATCAATAGCGACTGCAAAATCTAAATTGACCCCTTCCGAGCGACCAATCCAGTTTTTTTGCATGGTCTTTACCATTTCGGGCCAACCATCCAGCGTGTCTAAATCATTTAGCAACTCTTCGGCATAAGCAGTAATTTTAATAAACCATTGAGGAATTTCTTTTTGCTCAACGGGGGAGTCACAACGCCAACAAGCTCCGTCGATCACTTGCTCATTTGCCAGAACCGTTTCATCATTTGGGCACCAATTGACGGACGAGGTCTTTTTATAAACTAAATCTTTTTCATACAGCTTAGTAAAAAACCATTGTTCCCAGCGGTAATAGTCAGGATCGCAGGTAGCAAACTCACGGTCCCAATCGTAAGCAAAACCCAGCATTTCCAACTGGCCTTTCATATATTCAATATTTTCGTAAGTCCAAGGTGCAGGCGACGCATTATTTTTCACCGCGGCATTTTCAGCTGGCAAACCAAAGGCATCCCAACCAATGGGCTGCATGACATTTTTTCCCTGCATTCGCTGGAAACGAGAAATCACATCACCAATGGTGTAGTTACGAACATGCCCCATATGCAGGCGTCCACTTGGGTAAGGCAACATACTTAAGCAGTAGTATTTTTCTTTTGAAGCGTCTTCGACAGCCTTAAAGGTTTTGTTCGTACGCCAATGGGCTTGGACTTTGCCTTCAATTTCAGAAGGCTGGTAATGTTCGTTCATTTGCATTATTTTATATTTCAATAAGTTAGCTTAGCTTTTATAACAAAGCCAAGCTCGAATAAATTCATCGGGGATAAGGCCAAAGGATACCTTAGCTAGCGCCCTGCAACAACTGTAAATAAAGGGATCTGAGCTATTTTACTGCTTTGCGAAATAACCAGGCGAATACCAGTAAAATAAGGCATAAAATCCACAGTGGCAAAAAACCGTACTGATTAAAAATAGTCGCTCTTTGCTCTAATGGTAATACACCAGCTAAAACCGCTTTTTCAAAGCGCTTTTCTTGGGTAATCACCTGGCCATAATGATCAATTAGAGCAGTAATTCCATTATTGGTAGCACGAATGATTGGCATGCCATTTTCGATAGCGCGCATTTGCGCTATTTGAAAGTGTTGCAATGGCCCCCAAGATTCGCCAAACCAAGTGTCGTTACTAATTGTTAATATGGCTTGTGGTTTTTCAGAGCTTTCACTGTTCTGGGATAACCCCTGGATTAATTCAGGAAAAGCAATCTCATAACAAATTGCCGGAATTAGATAAGCGCTATCTATTTCGAATCCTTTTTGCTCTGATTCCCCTTGAGTAAAGCTGGACATAGGTAAATCAAACAAATCTATTAAACCCCGGATAAGCGATCCAAAAGGAACATACTCACCAAAGGGAACCAACTGCTGTTTGCGATATTCGGCTTTTATAGTGCCCAATTGTTTAATCCCAGCGAAGTAAGTATTTCTATCCTCTGGATTAGGAGTTAACGGAATTCCGGTTATGAAAGCTGAACCTGAGTCACTGGCTTTATTGGATAAATCCTTTAATAGAAAATCGACTTGATAATCCATCGCTGGAATTGCTGCCTCTGGCCATACAACTAAGTCAGCTCCCCAATAACTTTCTGTTTGCTCAATTAAACCATTAACAATTTTCGGGAAATGTTCTCTATCCCACTTTTCATGTTGATCCGTATTAGGCTGGATTAATGCAACGGTTAAGCTGGAGTTTTCTTTTCGCTCACCACTAACACCCCATGCAGATAAGCCAATCCCGAGAATTAGGTAAAAACCTAATGCAATAATCTTGGGGGTCGTTTTATTAGAAGCTATTTCCGCAGCTAGAATTGACAAGGGCAACAGATACAAACTAATTCCGTGCACTCCTAGCAAGGAAGCTATTCCCATAAAGGCTTGGCCGGTCTGACTATATCCTAAGTAAAGCCATGGAAAACTTAAGAAGCTATATCCTTGAAACAGATTAATAGCCAACCATAGCAATGAGAAAACTATGATTTGGCTAACAAAAGAATAATCACTAAAAAACTTGCGGAACGCCCAAGCGAGAAATCCAAATAGCAAAGCCAACAATGCTACCAATAATACGGTAAGGAATATCGCCAAAGGAATTCCAGCGTTGCCAAAGGTATTAATTGAAACAAAAACCCAAGAAACACCGAGCCCGAATAAACCTATGCCATAACAAAAGCCTACTCGAAAAGCCGATTTTGGCGCTGTGCCTTTAAGCAAAAACCAAAATGCTCCTACTGAAACTACAGCTAATGGCCACCAATTTAGTGGGGCAAAAGCTAATGGGAAATTAGCGCCTGCGATTAATGCGTATATATAAAGCCACACCGACTGAGACTGCTGAGTAGTCTGATTTGATTGATTCATTATTGAGGCTTTATAGAGGTCACTTTCAACAGATGGATTCTGCGTTCATCGGCATTAACTACGGTAAATTCATAGTTACCCATTTCAATCGATTCATCTACATCAGGCATATGACCAAACTGATTAACCACTAAGCCACCGATGGTATCGAACTCGTCATCAGAATAATCAGCTTCAAGCTCTTCATTGAAATCTTCAATTTCAGTTTGGGCTTTCACCATATAAACGCCATTGCCATGCGGCTTAACGTTGCCTTCATCTTCATCGATATCAAATTCGTCTTCGATCTCGCCGACTATTTGTTCCAATACATCTTCAATGGTCACTAATCCCGAAACACCGCCGTATTCATCGACCACAATGGCCATATGGTTTCGGTTCAAGCGAAATTCTTTAAGTAATACGTCTAATTTTTTGCTTTCTGGAACTATCACTGCAGGACGTAAAATATCCTTGATATCAAATACTTGTTGCTCAGACTCAGAAAGGTTGATGCTATTCTCAGCTGCATACACTAGCAATTCTTTAGCCAGCATAATCCCTTCAATATCGTCACGATTCTCCCCGAACACCGGATAGCGGGAGTGTTTGGTTTCAATAACCATCGGTAATATTTCATTGAGCTTGGCATCTTCATGAATAACACTCATCTGTGAGCGTGGAATCATAATGTCGCGAACTTGCATTTCAGCAACTTGCAACACGCCTTCCATCATAGAAAGGGAATCTGGCTTAATGAGTTCGTCATCTTTAGCGCCACGCAAAACTTCGACTAAGTCTTGGCGATCTTGGGGTTCCGATTGGAACAGTTGAGTGATTTTTTGAAAAAAACTTCTCGACGGAGGTTTGTCGTCGTTCATTTAGGGTTATTTTTGCCTCATTTTGCCAATAATAATCAGATGCCTTATGACTACTTTTTACGCTAGCTCATAAGGGTTAACAATTGCCATAGAATTTAATATAGCAATCTCTAAAGACTCCATCTGCAGAGCCTCAGATTCATTTATATGATCGTAGCCTAATAAATGCAAGCTACCATGCACTATCATATGCGCCCAGTGTGCTTTCAGCATTTTACCCTGTTCACGGGCTTCGTTTGCTATCACTTCGGCACATACCACTAAATCGCCTAAAATCGGCAACTGCTGCTGCAAACCCGGCGGATTTTCAAACGGAAACGAAAGCACATTGGTAGGCTTATCTTTTCCTCTATAATTAGCATTTAGCTCTTGGCTTTCCCTGGTATCTACCACTCGAACGGTTATCTCAATTGGCAATGGTAATTTTTTAGCCGAGCCAAATTTTTCATACTCTGCCGATAGCCCTGTGGCAATCCAATTACTAATTTCGTCCGCAGAAGGAATATCTTGAGAGTCTATGGCGATTTGATAATCGAGATGAATTTGCTCACAACTAATCATAAATATTGATCAGTCCTTATCAGTTTCTTGCTCAAACGATTCGTAGGCTTGCACAATTCTTTGCACGACCGGATGACGAACCACGTCTTGAGATTGGAAGAAAGTAAAACTAATACCATCCACTTTTTGCAAAACATTGATCACATGGCGTAAACCGGATTTTTGTCCGCGGGGTAAATCCACTTGAGTAATATCACCGGTAATAACCGCTTTAGAATTAAAACCAATACGAGTCAAAAACATTTTCATTTGCTCAGGGGTGGTGTTTTGGCTTTCATCCAAAATCACAAAAGCATCGTTTAAAGTACGGCCACGCATATAAGCAAGCGGTGCTACTTCAATTACATTACGCTCCATCAATTTCGCAACTTTTTCAAAGCCAAACATTTCATAAAGTGCGTCATATAAAGGGCGTAAATAGGGGTCGACTTTTTGCGCCAAATCTCCCGGTAAAAAACCCAAGCGTTCGCCGGCTTCAACCGCCGGTCTTGTCAACAGAATGCGACGAATTTGTTGTTTCTCCCAAGCATCTACTGCGCTTGCCACCGCTAAGTAAGTTTTACCGGTACCGGCAGGGCCAATACCAAAACTAATATCATGGTGCTTAATGGCCTGTATATAGTGCTTTTGATTTGGGCTACGCGGTTTAATCAATCCGCGTTTGGTAATTAATTTTACATCGTCATGACTTGCCGGTTCTGCTAAAGCTTGCTCCGCCATTACTTCTTGAATTGCTAAATGCACATCAGCACTATCCAAGTCTTGTCGCTTTTTTGTTTGCGCATACAGGCTTTCAATGGCCTGACGAGCTGCATTGGTATTTTTAGCTTCGCCAATCACTTGCACCTGATTTTCACGCAAATTGATCTCTACACCAAGTCGACGTTCAAGGTGTTTGATATGCTCATCAAGATAACCCACCAATGCTGAAACACGAGCATTATCGGCGGGCAATAATTCAAAGGATTGTGATGCTAAATCGGACATAAATTCCTTTTGTTTGATTTCTTATTCGAAATGTTGCTTAGTAAATTTTGCCGTCAGCAATAAATTCACCGCGCAATGAATTTGCAAATGCTTCAGTAATTTCCACTTCTACGAATTTACCAATAACGGTATGTGGTCCTTGAAAATTAACAATACGATTATTTTCAGTACGAGCTCTAATTTCCATTGGGTCTTTCTTGGATGGGCCTTCTACCAATACAGTTTGGCGAGTACCAACCATGTTGCGGCTAATGGAAAAAGCTTGTTGATTAATTCGTTGTTGTAACAAACTTAAACGCTGCTTTTTATCTTCTTCAGGTGTATCGTCTACCAAATCTGAAGCTGGTGTGCCTGGACGTGCACTATAAATAAAGCTGAACGAATGGTCATAGCCAATATCAGCAATCAAATTCATGGTATCTTCAAAATCTTGATCCGTTTCACCTGGGAAGCCAATGATAAAATCTGAAGACATAGAAATATCTGGACGTATTTTACGTAACTTGCGTATCTTTGATTTATATTCTAACGTCGTGTGACCACGCTTCATCATGGCTAATACTCGATCAGAGCCCGACTGAACGGGTAAATGCAAATGACTTACTAATTCTGGAACATCAGCATAAACATCAATCAAACGCTCAGAAAATTCAACTGGATGAGAAGTGGTATAACGAATACGGTCAATACCATCAATCGCCGCGACATAAGTAATTAACTCTGCTAAATCCGCTTTATGGCCTTCGTGAGTTATGCCGCGATAAGCATTTACATTTTGACCTAATAGGTTAATCTCACGCACATTTTGCTCAGCTAACTGAGCACACTCAGCCAAGACATCGTCAAATGGACGGCTAACTTCTTCGCCACGAGTATATGGCACAACACAGAATGAGCAATATTTTGAACAGCCTTCCATAACCGATACAAAGGCAGTTGGACCTTCAGCTCGAGGTTCAGGTAGACGATCGAATTTTTCAATTTCAGGGAAGCTGATATCTAAAACCACCTTCTTCTGACCCGAAGCTTGTTTGATCATTTCTGGCAAGCGGTGCAAAGTTTGTGGTCCAAAGATTACATCCACATAAGGCGCTCTTTGGCGGATCACATTACCTTCTTGTGAAGCAACACAACCACCCACACCAATAATCAAATCGGGTTTATTGTCTTTAAGATTTTTCCATTGGCCTAATTGCGAGAATACTTTCTCTTGAGCTTTTTCACGAATAGAGCAGGTATTCAATAGAATTACATCGGCTTCTTCTGCCGTTGCTGCGGCTTCTAGCCCCTGAGTTTTATTAAGCAGATCAGACATACGAGACGAATCGTATTCATTCATCTGACAACCCCAGGTTTTAATAAATAACTTTTTAGTCGCTTGTTTAGCTGGCTCAGCTACTAGTTCGCTCATCTGGCTCAATTTACCGCTTTAAATCTTAAAAAAGGGCGCGAATTATAGCTCAAACCACTTTATACCGCCATATTTATGCGATTATTTTTTGAACAACCCGATATTAATTATACCGACTTTCAAGCCAAAGCCATTTTTCGCCCGATTTAGCAGTTTTGCATCATTTTGTTCAATCAATTCAGCCATAAGTTATTGCTTTAATAGTACTCAAGCAAAGCAAATACCTATTATGACAAAACATTGGAGATCATCATGAATATCAAAAAATCATTAGTAACTATCGCTTTAATCGGTACCTTTGGACTTAACGCTGCAATGGCTGAGAAAGGACTATCAATCGACGAAGTTGGCCACTTAAGTTTTACCCAGCAAGGTGTTGTACAAAAGAAAATTGCCACAGCGACAACGGTTATCAGCCGTTATAGTGACAATAAGGCCACGGTTAAGGTTAGTCAGGTTTTTGCTAACGATTCTAAAAGTACAATCAGTGCAGAGTATTTTTTCCCTATACCAGAAAATGGCAACCTGGTTGATTTTAAAATGCAGAGCGATTACGAGTTAGCGACAATCATACCTGAGAAAACCGTAACGTTAGATAAAGGCGACAAAGTAACGGTAGCTTATCAATATGAAGTGGCGGAAGATTCAAATTATCACGCTAGTTTAATGAGTTTTCCTGCAGAGCCAGCCCGCTCAGCAAAAAACAAGTCAGTTGATTTAGTAAAGCTTATTGCTAAAAAATAGTTTCCCCAAAGTCACAAGGATGTGAATTCTTATTACTCTCAGTGATAACCCTTTACTCTCGAGCCAGTGATTACTCCTAAGCTATCTAAAACCCGCACTGGTTCGAGAGACCTTTTTACCACCTTAAGGCTGCTTAATTGCTAACTTAGCACCCAGTAAAGACGCAGGAATGATAGTTAGAACATTTATCACCATAAACCACACAGGGTGTGGAATCATAAATAAATTCACAATGGCACCCACTAAAAGCATTACGCCACAGATAAGGGCCAAAGTGTAATTGTTAGCTGCAGCAATTTTCGTACTTAAGAGCCCTGCAACCAAAGCACCTGCAATATGAGCCAATAACACCGTCACCAGTGCGCTCGCCGGCAGTCCTTGTACATAATCAGAAAAGGCATCTTTATCCTCAAGTGTTAGACCCTCAGGCCATGGGAAGCGAAACATATTGATAGATTCGATCCCCATGATCACTATTCCGCCAACAATCAAACCGATAACAACTGCTAATATTTTCTTGCCCATAATTGACCATTCCCCAAATTATTCAGATGTCTTCTTTTTATATAACCCATCGAAAGCGGTATTCCAAGTTTTACCTGAATCCGTAGTGGTTTCCCAGTGCTGACGTACGTTGGTTCTATCGCCATCTTTTATCGGCGTCCAAGTAATACGATTTAAAACTTTTCCATTTTGTCCTTGAGTAAAGCCTTGTAGCACCATAGCGTCACCTTTTAGTCCACCATCGAGCTGCAACAAGCTACCGCCAATATCGACCCAAGTTTGATGCCACTTACCTTGAGTTTGATCGTAGATATTAAAACTATGGCCGCAATAGCCAGTGGTACTTTCCCATGACTCTTTTAAAGAGCAACCATTAAGGATTTTCTCAATTTTATTCTCGCCGATTTTTTGCCCTTGCGGATTAAATACTTCCCATTCACCAATCCAAAAATCGAATTGACGATATTCTTCTACCGAGCATGGAACTGGCTGCTGTGCCGAATTGGCTTGCATTGAAATTAAAGCTAGTAGCGTGATGATTATCTTTTTCATAATTCTCCCCATAGAGTTTTTGCTTAAATATCATACTAAATGAATCCAAATAGAGAAAATCATCATTGTAAGGACCTGTTAATATCAATATCGGTTTGATAATCTAAGAACAACAATAGATGAGGTTAATATATGGAAATTTTCAATTATAAATTTGACGATCTAATAAATCCCGTTTTAATAGCGCTCCACCACTTAGGAGGCTCAGGCACTAACAGTGAAATCGAAGAACAAATCATAAAAACACTCAATCTAACTAACGAAGAAATTGAAGATAAACATAGAGGAAATACATCAAAATTGGCTTACCGAGCAGCATGGGCGCGAACATATCTTAAAAATCTAGGACTAATTGAAAACTCTTCTAGAGCTGTTTGGGCACTTACTCCTGAGGGTAATAAAATTTCTAACATCGATAAAGTCGAAGCAATCAAATCGGTTCGAGGAAAACCATATCGACCAACAAAAATTAATGAGCATAAACTAAAACAATCTCAAGAGTTAAATGATTTAACTTGGGAAGAGGAAATTATAGATATTATTAAAACTATCGAGCCTGACGCTTTTGAAAGGTTATGCCAAAGGGTATTAAGAGAGCTTGGTTTTAACAATGTTGAAGTCACCGGAAAAAGCGGTGATGGAGGTGTTGATGGCGTAGGCGTAATAAAATTGGGTGGGGTATTGTCTTTTCATGTTGTATTTCAATGTAAAAGATATGCTGGCTCAGTTTCTTCAAGTGCAATTAGAGACTTTAGAGGTGCCATGATCGGTAGAGCAGACAAAGGATTGTTTCTTACAACAGGTACTTTTACAAGAGATGCAAAGCTAGAAGCACAAAGAGATGGCGCTCCTCCAATTGATTTAATAGATGGAAATGACTTTGCGGAAAAATTAAAGGAATTAAAACTAGGTGTAAATATCCAAGAGGTTGAAGAGGTAACAGTCATTCCAGAGTGGTTTCAAGAATTCTAGGCAACAAAAAGGGAGCCTAGGCTCCCTTTTCTTAATCATATAAAATGATTACTCAGCTTCTGGTGCAGGGGCAGGGGCTTCCTCCGCAGCAGGTGCTGGAGCTTCTTCTTGAGCAGGCGGCTCAATCAAAGCTTTCATACTTAAACGAACGCGCCCTTGGCGATCCACTTCTAGTACTTTAACTTTAACCATGTCGCCTTCTTTTAAGTAGTCAGTTACTTTATTCACGCGCTCATGAGCGATTTGTGAAATATGCACCAGACCATCTTTACCAGGAGTCAATTGAACGAATGCACCAAAGTCTGCCAGGCGAACCACTTTGCCATCAAACTCCATGCCTGCTTCAATTTCCATAGTGATCATTTCGATGCGCTTAATGGCTAAAGCTGCGCCTTCTGAATCACTAGAAGCCACTTTAATAGTACCGTCATCTTCGATTTCGATAGTAGCGCCCGTTTCTTCTGTTAAAGCACGAATCGTAGAACCACCTTTACCAATAACTTCCGCAATTTTATCTTGCGGAATTTTAATGGTAGTAATACGTGGAGCGTGCTCAGAAATATCATCACGAGGCTTATCAATGGCTTGATTCATTACGCTCAAGATATGCAAACGGCCACCTTTTGCTTGGTGTAATGCTTTTTGCATAATTTCCTGAGTGATACCGTCGATTTTGATATCCATTTGTAATGCAGTGATACCAGCTTCAGTACCCGCAACTTTAAAGTCCATGTCACCTAAGTGATCTTCATCACCTAAGATGTCAGAAAGTACTACAAACTTGTCGCCTTCTTTTACTAGACCCATCGCGATACCAGCTACCGGTGCTTTCATTGGAACACCAGCGTCCATTAATGCTAATGAAGTACCACAAACTGAAGCCATTGAGCTTGAACCGTTTGATTCCGTAATTTCTGAAACCACACGGATAGTGTATGGGAATTCTTCAATGGTTGGAGCCATCGCAGCAACACCACGTTTAGCTAAACGGCCGTGACCTATTTCGCGACGCTTTGGTGAGCCCATAAAGCCCGTTTCACCTACACAGTATGGAGGGAAATTATAGTGCAACATGAAGTAATCTTTAGATTCTCCCATGATGCTGTCTTTAATTTGTGCGTCGCGTTGCGTACCTAAAGTAGCAACTACTAATGCTTGCGTTTCACCACGAGTAAATACCGCAGAACCGTGAGTTCTTGGCAATACACCTGTTCGAATGTCTAGCATACGAACCATATCTGGCTCACGACCGTCGATACGAGGAGAACCATTGATGATGCGAGAACGAACCACTTCTTTTTCAATCGAGTGGAACATGTCTTTAACGTCGCCAGCTTCAGGTTGGCCTTCTTCTTCGCCAGCTAATGCTTCAACCGCTGCATCAGATAATGCGTGAATTTTAGAATAGCGCTCAGCTTTATCAGCGATTTGGTAAGCTTCGTCAATAGCTGCTAAAGAGTGCGCTTTTACTGCATCATAAAGTGCTACGTCTTTTTCTGGTGCAGCCCAATCCCACTTATCTTTTGCTGATTCAGCAGCAAATTCTTGAATCGCTTTAATGGCACGCTTTGACTCTTCGTGACCAAACATCACAGCGCCAAGCATAATGTTTTCTTCTAACTCTTGAGCTTCTGACTCAACCATCAATACCGCGTCATTAGTACCAGCCACCATTAAATCTAGTTTAGATTCTTTAAGCTGAGTTACGGTTGGGTTAAGCACATAATCGCCATCAATATAACCAACTTGAGCTGCGCCAACTGGACCAGCAAAAGGAATTCCAGAAATTTCTAGAGCGGCAGAAGCACCGATCATTGAAATAACTTCTGTTGGAATATCTTGGTTAATTGAAACGATAGTAATCACAACTTGTACTTCGTTCATAAACCCTTCTGGGAATAATGGGCGAAGTGGACGGTCAATTAATCGAGCAATTAAAGTCTCTTCATCAGAAGGACGAGCTTCGCGCTTTAAAAATCCACCTGGGATTTTGCCTGCCGCGTAAGTCTTCTCGTAGTAATTTACCGTTAATGGAAAGAAACTTTGATCCGGTCTGGCTTCTTTTTTACCAACAACCGATACGAATGCTGTAGTTCCTTCACAATCAATTAATACTGAACCCGATGCTTGTCTTGCTACACGGCCAGTTTCCATAGTGACGGTGCGACCGCCGTACTCAAAAGATTTTTTTATATAATCCACAATATTTTCCTATATTTTATTTACCCTTTCAGAACTCACATCGTCTGAAAGTTTTTTCATAACATCATGACTGATGCCACAAACAAAAAAGGGGCTAGAAGCCCCTTTTTATTCTTTAGCGACGTAGACCTAACTTCTTAATTAAATCTGCGTAGCGCGAACTGTCTTTACGCTTTAAGTAGTCCAACAATTTACGACGTTGGCTTACCATGCGTAACAAACCACGACGTGAGTGGTGGTCATGTTTGTGTGCTTTAAAGTGGCCTTGCAAATGGTTGATTTGCGCCGTTAATAAAGCAACTTGTACTTCAGGAGAACCCGTATCGCCTTCACCGCGAGCGTGTTCTTTTACAATTTCAGCTTTCGCTTCTGCACTTAGTGACATATATCTACTCCAAAATGTTGAGTCTTTAATATTACTGACTGGCCAATCACTAATTCAGCCAATCAAACGAAGTCGCGATTTTACCTGTGTTTTTAGGGCTAAACAAGCCCCAAAGCCACTATTTTGTTGGATTACAGCTCGAAATTATTGGTTTATTGCGCGGATAGGTGTGATCTCGCCAGTTTCAGCCATTTCAGGTGAAATTTCTACGGGATTTGGCGAGCTCAAAAAACATTCTCGTAAAAATTGTTCAAAGCATGATTCAGTTTCTGAAAGTTTATTTCGTAAGCGGTGACCACCGGCAAAAATATGCATGCTCGCGCCTGCAGAACGGGCAAAACGAATGACATTTTGCACAGGAACAATATCATCATCCCAGCCATGAACTACGGTAGTGGGACAGTTCAACTTTTCCACTTCTGCCTCGGCATAACCATCCATATAAAGCGCTGGTGAAATTAAGAAAATACCCAGAGGATCATGAGAAAGCGCAGACACAGCTGAAACATACCCTCCCATACTGGTTCCAACCAAAATATAGGGGCGCTCCAATTCTTCCAAATAGCGATTCAGTTTTTCCACTCTTTCATTGGTTGGCAATCGGCGATAATCCAAAGATTCCACTTCATACCCCATCCGCACCGCAATTTGTGACAAGGATTTAATCCGACTACCTTTTGGGCCGGTCACTTTACCGTGCGAAAATATTACTATAGGTTTTTGCTCAATCGCCATATTCAATTCTTGCATAATCACTTTCCTTAACTATTATCCTTGTTTTTTATTATAAAAACGTCTTATTTCTCAAAAAGACATTTCTTTATTTGTCTATATATCTAAACTTAATTTTCTTGCTTCAGTAAACGACTTGGGGCAACCTTACCGTCGTCATCTATTTTACCAATACCTAAGAAACAATTGTCGGGTTCAATTAAACAAACCATGCCATCAGATGGCGCATCAGCAATTTGTACTGCCTGCCCTTGCTTCAAGTAATAAGCTTCGTTTTCACTTAATTCAACTTTGGGCCAATTATTCAAGGCTTCTTCAACGGGTAATAGCAATTGATCCATTTCCAATTTTAAATCATCCGATTTCATTTGGCGTAACTGCTCCATGGAAATAGTCTCATTTAAGTCGAATTGGCCAACGGCGGTACGTTCAAGTTCCAAAACATGTCCACCACAACCTAAGGTTTCTCCAATATCTTCGACAAGATTTCTGATATAAGTTCCCTTAGAACAATGCACATCCATCTCAACTAGATCATCATTAAAATTTAATAGCTCAAGTGAGTAAATAGTTACTTCCCTTGCTTCCCTCTCCACTTCTATCCCCTGCCTTGCTAACTTGTGCAAAGGAGTGCCTTTATGTTTTAAGGCTGAGTACATGGATGGGACCTGACTGATAGTACCTTTAAATTGCTGCATGACACTAACAAATTGCTCTTTAGTCACTTCAACTGGACGTGACTCTATAACCTCACCCTCTCTATCCGCAGTTGTTGTCTTTTGCCCCAATTTAGCGACTACTCGATACTTTTTATCTGCATTTAACAGAAATTGAGAGAATTTTGTAGCTTCACCGAAGCAAACTGGCAAAACACCAGTTGCAATGGGATCAAGAGCTCCTGTATGGCCTGCTTTTGATGCAAAATATAAGTACTTCGCATCTTGCAAAGCTGCATTGGAAGTCATATCAGTGGGTTTATTTAATAATAAAATACCGCTGATATCGCGGCCGCGTTTTCTGCGTCTTGCCATTTTATAGCTCCAGCAAGGTTATAATCGAAAATTATGAATCGGAATGGTTAGACTGATCTGAAGAAATGGCTTGCTCGATTAAAGAAGACATCTTTTGACCTTCAGAAATAGACTTATCGTATAAGAACTTCAAAGTTGGTACGCTTCGCATACGGATTGACTTAGCTAATTGCGAACGCAAAAAGCCTGCAGCATGTGTTAGCACTTCAACACCCGCTGCAATCTCTTCTGCTTCTTCTTTACCTAGAAAAGTCACGAACACTTTGGCGTTTTGCAGATCGCTGGACACCTCTACCGCTGAAACGGTAACGATGCCCAAACGTGGATCCTTCATTTCACGCTGCAAGAGTACCGCCAAATCACGTTGGATTTGATCTGCTACTCTTGCTGCACGAGAACTAGTTGCCATCAATCTATTCCTTTATCTTTGCTACTTAAAGACTGCGCTGAACTTCAACGATTTCAAATACTTCAATTTGATCGCCAACTTTTACGTCATTGTAGTTTTTAACACCGATACCACATTCCATGCCATTGCGCACTTCATTAGCATCATCTTTAAAACGACGTAGCGATTCTAACTCACCTTCGTAAATGACTACGCTATCACGTAATACACGAATTGGGTTATTACGCTTAACTACGCCTTCAACAACCATACAGCCTGCAATTGCACCCAGTTTAGGCGACTTGAAGACATCACGAACTTCAGCCAAGCCAATAATGTCTTGGCGGAATTCAGGCGCCAACATACCGCTTAGAGCTGATTTAACTTCGTCGATTGCTTCATAAATGATGCTGTAATAACGAATCTCTACGGCTTCTTGCTCTGCAATCTTACGGGCAGTTCCGTCAGCACGAACATTGAAACCAATGATGATTGCATTTGATGCCGCCGCTAAAGTCACGTCCGTTTCTTTAATACCACCAACACCACTTGAAATTACTCGAACTTCAACTTCGTCATGCGCTAAGTCGTGCAGTGACTTAGTTAATGCTTCAACCGAACCTTGAACATCGGCCTTAATAATAATATTTAATTGCTGAGCTTCTTCAGAGTCACCCATATTGGCAAACATATTCTCAAGCTTAGCTTTTTGCTGACGAGCTTGACGATCTTCACGCGCTTTTTGCTCTCGATTAGCAGCAATTTCGCGTGCAGTCCTTTCATCTGCAACAACTGTGGCTTCATCACCCGCAACTGGAACGCCTGAAAGACCCAATATTTCTACTGGAATCGATGGACCAGCAACCTCAATAGTTTCACCATTTTCATCCATCATGGCACGTACACGGCCATAATGAGTGCCAGCCAACAAGATATCGCCTTTTCTTAGCTCACCTTTTTGTACTAATACCGAAGAGATTGCACCGCGGCCTTTATCTAAACGAGCTTCGATTACGAAGCCTTTAGCT
Organism: uncultured Kangiella sp.; assembly: GCA_947503435.1. Classification (GTDB taxonomy): domain Bacteria; phylum Pseudomonadota; class Gammaproteobacteria; order Enterobacterales; family Kangiellaceae; genus Kangiella. The sequence continues at coordinate 354,309 of CANNDL010000003.1, forward strand.
GCACCTTCATCAACGGCCGTTAATTCTAGTAATTCAGATTGCAACAAAATTGAATCTAATAATGAATCAACACCTTCGCCAGTTTTCGCGGACACGTGTACAAACTGTACATCACCACCCCAATCTTCTGGGATAACATCGTGTTGCGATAATTCGTTTTTCACGCGATCCGGATCCGAATCTTCTTTATCGATTTTGTTAACGGCAACAATCATTGGAACACCAGATGCCTTAGCATGCTGAACTGCTTCAATAGTTTGTGGCATCACGCCATCATCTGCCGCAACAATCAAAATAACAATATCGGTAACTTCAGCACCACGGGCACGCATTGCCGTAAAGGCGGCGTGGCCTGGAGTATCCAAGAAGGTAACCATACCTTTATCAGTTTCAACGTGATAAGCACCAATGTGCTGAGTAATACCACCCGCTTCACCAGAAGCAACGTGACTAGCTCGAATATAATCTAATAATGAAGTTTTACCATGATCAACGTGACCCATAATAGTAACTACTGGTGCACGAGGCTTTGCATCGCCAGAATCAGAAAGTGCTTCAGATAAAGCTTTCTCTTCTTCTTCATTGGCATTAACCATCACAGGTGTATGACCCATTTCTTCAACAATTAACGAAGCTGTTTCTTGATCAATAGATTGATTAACCGTAGCCATTACGCCAACTTTCATCATGGCCTTCATCAGCTCAGGTGCTTTAACGGTCATAGCTTTAGCCAGTTCACCAACGGTAATAGTTTCTGGAATTTCAACTTCGTGAATAATTTCGCCGGTTGGTCTTTGGAAACCATGCTGTTTCATAGCTCTAGGTGCCTCATACACTTTTTGCTCAATCACTACGCCTTTTTTATTCTTATCAGCAACAGCATTGGCCACTAAATCAGCATTAGAAGTTTTCTTCTTGCCTTTCTTCTTTTTCTTTTTACGGTATGGAGATTTCTCTTCAAAGTCCGCAATAGACATAGGCTTAACTTGAGCATTTGGATCAGCTTTCACAACTGCAGGCTTATCCGAAGTAGATTTTTTCTTTTCTTCAAGCTGTTGTTCTATTTTCTTTTTAGCTTCTTCAGCACGCTTAGCTTTTTCTTCGTCAGTTAGCTTAGACTCTTCAACTTTACGTTGAAGTTCTTCTGCTGCTTTCTTTTGAGCTTCTTCAGCTGCTTTATCAGCTGCAGCTTTTTTAGCTTCATCAGCAGCTTTTTGCTTTGCCGCGTCTTCAGCTTTTTGTTTAGCTGCATCTTCAGCTTTTTGTTTAGCGGCTTCTTCGGCTTTCTTAATCGCTGCTGCTTCAGCTTTTGCTTTTTCAGCTTCTTGTTGCTTAAGCGACTCTTCTTCCTCTGCCAATTTTGCTAATTCTTCCGCAGAACGCTTTACAAAAGTACGTTTTTTCTTAACCGCCACCTGCACTGACTTCTTCTTCCCTTCAGAGCTGGTTACGCTTAAAGTACTTTTTTGCGTACGACGCAAAGTAATCTTCTGTGGTTTTGATGAACTATCTTCACCACCATGACTTTTTTGCAAGAATGCTAATAAAGTTTTCTTTTGCTCATCAGATATAGAGGCATTTTCGTCTTTAACTTTAATGCCAGCCGCAGCTAACTGCTCCAACAATTTATCGACGGGAGTCTTTACGCTTTCTGCTAAATTTTTTACTGTTATTTCGGACATTCAAGTACTCCGCTCTTATTATTCTTGGTCCTCGAACCAAGGCTTACGTGCTGTCATAATTAATTCTGCCGCACGCTCTTCGTTGATATCTTCAATATCAACTAAATCATCAGTAGCCAACTCGGCTAAATCTTCCATAGTAATGATGCCCTTACTAGCCAATACAAATGCTAAGTGGCGATCCATTCCTTCCATATTTAACAAATCGTCAGCCGGTTCAGCTTTCTCAAGCTTCTCTTCGCTGGCAATAGCTTTAGTTAAAATAGAATCTTTGGCTCGACTTTTAAGTGCATCAATTAGGCCTTCATCAAAACCTTCAATTTCTAACATTTCAGAAACAGGTACATAAGCTACTTCTTCTAAAGTAGTAAATCCTTCTTGAACCAATATTTCAGCTAATTCTACGTCCACATCTAAATCTTTAACGAATGCAGCCAATACTGCTTCAGAGTCTGATTGATTTTTCTCTGCAAACGCTTCTTCTGTCATAACATTCAATTCCCAGCCTGTTAATTCACTGGCTAAACGAATATTTTGACCGCTACGACCAATTGCTTGAGCTAATTGATCTTCAGCAACAGCGATATCCATAGATTGTTTATCTTCATCAACTACGATAGAAATAACTTCTGCAGGCGCCATGGCGTTAATAACAAATTGCGCGGGATTATCATCAAATAAAACGATATCAATACGCTCACCATTAAGCTCACCGGTAACCGCTTGAACACGAGCGCCACGCATACCAACACAAGCACCCACAGGGTCAATGCGTTTGTCATTGGTTTTAACGGCAACTTTCGCACGAGAACCTGGGTCACGCGCAGCACCCTTTATTTCAATTACTTGCTCACCGATTTCAGGCACTTCGATGCGGAATAATTCAACCAGCATATGTGGTTTGGTGCGACTTACAAATAACTGAGGCCCGCGATGTTCTTCGTTAATTTCATATAATAATCCACGAACTCGATCACCAGCACGTACCGTTTCACGCGGCATCATTTCTTCACGCTTAATAACCGCTTCAGCATTGTTACCTAGATCTAAGAAAATATAATCACGAGTAATTTTCTTAACAACACCAGTAATTAAATCACCGACTCTGTCTCGGAATGCATCCACTGTTTTAGCGCGCTCAGCTTCACGTACTTTTTGCACAATAACTTGCTTAGCGGTTTGTGCTGCAATACGACCAAAAGCAATCGATTCAATTTGCTCTTCGACATATTCGCCCAACTGTAATTCAGGCTCATCTACTTGTGCTGCTGAAATAGTCATCTGCGCTAATGGTTCTTCCATCTCCGCGTCATCTTCTACTACTTCCCAACGACGGAAAGTATCGTATTCACCGGTCTCACGGTCAATATCTACACGCACGTCGATATCAATGCCATGTTTTTTCTTAGTCGCTGTTGCTAAAGCCGCTTCTAATGCACCAAAAATCACTTCTGGATTTACATCTTTTTCGTTTGAAACTGCTTCAACTACTAACAAAATTTCTTTATTGCTCATAGCTATTAACCTTTTATGGTTTCCTCAAATATAAAATTCTTAATCAAAAATTCACAACTAAATGGGCTTTTTCCACTTGTGGGCATGGAATCGGATATGACTCACCATCAACCAGCACATGAATAATGCCATCTTCTACTTGCTCAATAGTTCCCTTAAATTTACGACGGCCATTTACTGCCGTGGCTACACGTAACTCAACATCTTGGCCCTGATATAAGGCAAATTGAGCTTCCGTAAATAAAGGTCTATCCATTCCTGGCGAAGAAACCTCAAGATTGTAATAACCTTGAATAGGATCTTCTAAATCTAAAACACCACTCACTTGGTGGCTTACTTCAGCACAATTGTCTACATCAATACCATTTTCATGCTCGATATAAACACGCAACACTGAGTGTTTACCCTGTGCTAAATATTCCAATCCCCAAAACTCGAAGCCAGTAGCCTCGACAGCAGGACGAATAATTTTTTCTAATTCAGCATTTCTTGCCATTTGTAAACTCTTTAAAAACTCTTAATAAAACATTAAACGCTTGATTTAAACACAAAAAAAGGCCTTAAAGGCCCATCACAAATAGCGTTATATATGATGGGTCATATGCTTAGCTTTCAACTAAAGCTAACACTTGCCCCATAAAGGTAGATGACAAAATGACATAAACCTTTAGTTTTGCTTAGAAAAAACAAAGCCCCTATAAAAGGGGCCTTGTTATTATAATCAGATATCATTAAAACACAATATCTTGGTTAATAGTTAAGCAATTCTATTAACCCGATTTAACGAAATATCATTAAATCTTAATTTGGTAGCGGGGGCCAGATTTGAACTGACGACCTTCGGGTTATGAGCCCGACGAGCTACCAGGCTGCTCCACCCCGCATCGACGAGAACGCATTATACTTATTTATTAAGGCCTGACAAGGCTTTTTACAGTTAAATATACTGAAAGGCTTTTTGGCAGAATTCTAGTAGTTGAGTGGGGAATAATCCTAAGGCTATTACTGCGATGCTGGTTATGCCTAATCCAAGACGTAAGCTTCTTTCGGCACGTATCCTAGTTTCCACTTCGGCTTTATCGAAGAAGATTACTTTTACTACCTTAAGGTAATAGAATAACCCTATAATAGACATGAAGGCCGCTACTAAAGCTAACCATATCAAGCCGTCTACATTAAGCACGGCTTTTATGACTTCTAGTTTTGCCCAGAAACCAACAAAAGGCGGTAAACCTGCCATCGAAAGAAATAAGAAACTGACCAATAATCCGGCCCACGGGTTTCTTTGTCCTAACCCTTTTAAATCATCAATACGATCGACTTCCTGTCGCCCTTTAGCCATATAAATTAAACAACCAAAGCCGCCTAGCGCAGTTATTGCGTAAGTTAGTATATAAAATAAAGATGCCGCATAGCCCTGAGTATTGCCGGCAATTAAGCCTAATAAGAAATAACCAATGTGCGCAATAGCTGAGTATGCTAACAATCGCTTGATATTGGTTTGTGCCAATGCAACTAGGTTTCCGACTAACATGGATGATACTGCCAATATGATCAATAAGTTTTGCCAATCCACTAAAACTCCAGCAAAGCCAAATACCAAAATCCGAATAGCCAAGCCAAAGGCGGCAACCTTTGGTGCCGATGCCAAGAATACGGTGGTTGAAGTAGGTGCGCCATGATAAACATCTGGTACCCACATTTGGAATGGTACAGCGCCAAATTTAAACGCCAAGCCCGTGACTATAAATACTAACGCAAAGCGTAGCGTTAAACTGGCTTCGTTATCATTTAAAAAGGCTGCAATGTCAGCAAGGTGTATTTGTCCGGTAACACCATACACAAAGGAAATGCCATATAAAATAAAGCCACTGGCAATAGCACCCATGACAAAATATTTAACTGCAGCTTCTGCACTTAACTTGTCTCGACGATTCATAGCCACTAGCGCATATAAACATAATGACATCAACTCAAGGCCAAGGTACAAACTCAGTAGACTAGATCCACTGACTAGTAACATCATGCCTAACAAGGAAAATAAGTGAAGTAAGTAATATTCGCCACGTAATATTCGTCGCTGTAAAATATAAGGACGAGCAAACATCAAGGCAATACTGGTTAAAACGACCATCGATATTTTTAAGGTCGCTGATAATGGATCATGGATAAAATGACGGTGATATAAAAAATCTTGGCTGGTAGGAAATTGAAAAACAATAATTATACCTGTCACCAGCAATATAAATTGGGCCAAGTTGTAACTTAGCTTTCTATCCATATCGACCGAAAACACATCAATCATTAACAATATTGAAGCCGCGCTCAATAAAAAAAGCTCAGGAAATAACGGCCAAAAATCATGATTAATATTAGTAATTACTTGCGCTAGAGATAAGGTCGTTTCCATTAAGCCGCACCTTCAAGTTTCGATTGGGTTAGGTTCAATAAACCTTCTATTGATGGCTGCATGATTTCAATCAAAGGTTGTGGAAAAATACCTAAAGCTAAAATCATAAGTGCTAAGCTAATAAGGATAAATTTTTCTCGGGTATTGATATCTTCTAGTCGTTCTATTGTATCGTTCAAGGGCTTGCCAAAAATGACTCTTTTATAAAGCCATAAACTATAAGCCGCTCCTAAAATCAAGGTGCTTGCCGCCACCATTGCTATGCGCCAGTCCGCTTGAAAAGAGGAAAGAATAACAAAGAACTCACCGATAAATCCTGAAGTTCCAGGAAGTCCCGCATTGGCCAGAACAAACAGCATCATTAAGGCGCCGAAAATTGGCATACTGTTGACCACACCGCCATAATCAGCAATGTCTCGACTGTGCACCCTATCGTATAAAACCCCGATAGAGAAAAACAGTGCGCCCGAAATCAAACCATGTGAAATCATTTGGATCATAGCGCCTTGTACTGCCATTGAGCTTGCATCTAAATTACTCAATTTAAATATTATAAAAATACCTAAGGTCACAAAACCCATATGAGCAATTGAAGAGTAAGCTACTAATTTTTTCATGTCTTGCTGCGCCAATGCAATAAACCCAATATAAGCAATAGCCACTAGCGAGAACGCGATTAATATCCAAGCATATTCATTGGCAGCATCGGGAGTAATGGGTAGGGCAAAACGTAAAAATCCATACCCCCCCATCTTTAGCATAATTGCGGCTAAAATTACCGAGCCACCTGTGGGCGCTTCAACGTGCGCATCTGGTAGCCAAGTATGCACTGGCACCATGGGAATTTTGACCGCAAACGCCGCAACGAATGCAATAAAAATCCAAGTTTGCTCAAACATAGTCAGTGGCATCTTTTGCAAATCAGCTATGTTAAACGAACCTGCTTTTGCGCCCATATAAATGAGCCCCACCAACATAAAGATTGAGCCAAAAAAGGTAAACAAGAAGAACTTGATCGTTGCATAAATCCTATTAGGACCACCCCAAACACCGATCATTAAAAACATCGGAATCAACATCGCTTCCCAGAATACATAGAACAGGATCGCATCCTGTGCAGCAAACACCCCATTCATTAAACCAGTCAACAAGAGAGCTGCGGAATAATACTGTGCGCGTCGAAATTTGATACTTCCCATTGCGCCTATTATGACCAACAGGTTAATAAAGCCCGTTAGTACAATAAGGGGGACGGCTATACCATCTACTCCTAACGAGTAGTTAATGTTAAGTGAAGGTATCCATTGAGCATATTCCGCTAATTCCATTTGTCCTGAGGCGCCACTAAACATATAAAGCAACAATCCACATAAAAACACAACAATAATGGAAATAACCAAACTGATTCTTTGGCTCCAAACTAGCATCTTATCGCCGGGCCCGAATAAGACCAAGAAGCCGCCAATTAATGGCAACCAAATTAATAAACTTAATATTGGTATTTGAGTTAACATCTATCGTTTATCTCTACTCTTCCCGTTGTCATTAATGTTTAGTTTCTTAGGTATAAATAACCAATCAATACCATCAAACCTATAAGCATAACTAGTGCGTAATGATTTAAATAACCAGATTGTAATTTTCTTGCCTTGTCCGCTAATTTCCTAACACCATGGGCACTACCATTAACAATGCCATCATCAATAATAGCTTTGTCTCCATAGCGCCATAAAAACCTTCCTAAGCCCAGAGAACCTTTGGCAAAAACTTTTTGATTAAACTGATCAAAATAATATTTATTTTGTAATAATTTACGAATCGGCATCAAAACTTTTGCTAAGAGTTCTGCAAGTTGCGGTTGATATGCAAAAACAAACCAAGCAGCTATTGCACCAATTAACAGCAACCAAAAGACAGGAGTTACAAAACCGTGTAATGCAAATGCCCAAGCGTTTCCAAAGATGTCTTTAAGGTGCGCCAATGTATTATGTTCATTTAAAACCATAATGGCGTCATCAAAATAACCGCCAATTAACATGGGCTCTGCCGTTATCCAGCCTATCGCTAGTGAAGGAACTGCCAGTAGTAATAAGGGATAAGTTATAACTTTAGGCGATTCATGTAAGTGACTGGCAGTATGCTCATCCATTTTTTGAGGACCGTGAAAAACAAGCAATAACATTCTTATGCTGTATAGGGCTGTTACAACCACTCCAGCCATTACAGCAAAGTATGCGAAGTTTGAACCCCAGCCTTGCGCCTCTGCAACCGCAGAAATTATGGCATCCTTTGAATAGAATCCGGCAAAAAAAGGCGTGCCAATTAGGGCCAAAGTTCCGATGACCGAAGTCCAATAAGTGATCGGCATATACTTTCTCAAGCCGCCCATTTTACGTAGGTCTTGTTCATGGTGCATAGCAACAATAACAGAGCCCGCGGCTAGAAATAATAAAGCTTTAAAGAAGGCATGAGTAAATAGGTGGAATACAGCAGCAGAATAAGCTGACACACCTAGTGCAACCACCATGTAACCTAATTGGGAAAGAGTTGAATAGGCCACTATTCGTTTAATATCATTTTGCACTATCCCTATCAAACCCATAAAAAGAGCAGTAATAGCGCCAATGATAGTAATCATTGCCAGTGCGGTTTCTGAAAACTCAAATAATGGAGACATGCGCGCCACCAAAAAGACTCCAGCAGTCACCATGGTCGCCGCATGGATCAAGGCAGAAATAGGTGTTGGGCCTTCCATTGAGTCGGGTAACCACACGTGCAATGGCACCTGTGCCGACTTGCCCATGGCACCAATAAATAAACAAATACAAATAAAACTAATCGCCGACCATTCGACACCCGCCCAAGGAGAAAAAGTTTTTTCTAAACCTAGCGCGCCTAAGGCCGTGACTTCACCACTGGCTAGAACTCCTTGCGCTGACTCTTGCATGGCCTTAGCCTGCTGCATTTTTTCAAAAACTGGTGCGTAGTCGAGGCTGCCAAATAAATACAAGATTCCACCAATACCAAGCAAGAAACCAAAGTCACCTACTCGATTAACCAAAAATGCTTTCATATTGGCAAAAATAGCGCTTTCTTTTTTAAACCAAAAACCTATCAATAAATAAGACACAACCCCAACGGCTTCCCAGCCAAAAAACAACTGTAAGAAGTTATTTGACATTACTAGCATCAACATCGAGAAAGTAAATAAAGAGATATAACTAAAGAATCGTTGATAACCATTATCATCTTGCATATAACCAATTGAATATATATGCACCATCAAGCTGACAAAGGTAACCACAACTATCATCATAGCGGCCAAGCTATCCATTAAAAAACCAACTTGAATGCTAATATTGCCGAATGACGCCCAGTGATACAGTGTTTGATTGAGCGGTTCCGCACTACCGTAAAAATAAGAAAGGAAAATTTTCAAAGATAATAAAAAGGAAGTCGCCACTAGAGAAATTGCAATTCTATGAGTCCATACTCGGCCTAATTTATTCCCAAAAAAACCAGCTAATAAAGCACCAATTAATGGCGCAAAAACGATGATGAGTAGCTGATTGAAAATACCCATTAACCTTTCAAACCTTTTAAATCAGCAACGTCGATGTTTCGGTGGGTTCTAAATAAAACCACCAAAATAGCCAAACCTATTGCAGCTTCTGCCGCTGCGACAGTTAAAATAAAGAAGACAAATATTTGCCCGGTCGCATCATCCAGATATCGTGAAAATGCTATAAAATTAGTATTCACTGCTAATAACATCAATTCGATACACATCAGAAGCGTAATCACATTTTTGCGATTAATCACAATGCCTATAACACTTATAGAAAACAGGATAGCGCTGACAACTAAATAATGAGTTAAGCTCATGCATCATCTCCTTGTTTTATTGGTTCTGATTTCATCGAAACGATTTTTAACCGCTCCTCTTTTAAAACTCTGTGTTGTTCTCGAACCGACTGCCCTTTACGCTCACGACGGCCGCGGAAAGTTAAACTTATAGCAGCTATTATTGCGACTAATAAAATTACCCCTGCAATTTCGAAAGGATAAAAGTACTCGCCGTATAAAAGTCGTCCAAGCTCTTCCACATTCGAATACCCTTGCTCATGCTTAGCAGGCTCAGGCACTTTTTCACTCCCAAATATTTCAAAACGGATCACCCAATATATTGCTCCAAACAAACCAAATCCAAGTAAGAGCCCAATAGGTAGATGCTTTACAAAACCTTGTCGTAGCGCAGCAAAATCTACATCTAACATCATCACAACAAAAAGAAATAGCACCATTACCGCCCCGACATAAACCAGTATCAAGGTAATAGCTAAAAATTCAGCTTCAAGAAGCAACCAAAGCGCCGCCGCAGAGAAAAACGTTAACACTAAACATAAGACCGCTTGCACAGAGTTTTTTACCGAGATGACTCCAATAGCGGCAATAATGGTTATTGCTGCAAAGAAGTAAAAGACTAAGACTTCAATGTTCAATGGTAATTACCTATAAGGAGCATCTTCTAATTTATCCTCGGCAATCATTACTTCATATCGATCACCAATTGCTAACAACTGTTCTTTAGTTAAAATATTATCGCCACGCTTTTCAAAGTGATAATCAAAAATTCGAGTTTCGACAATTGAATCTACCGGGCAAGACTCTTCACAAAACCCGCAGTAGATACACTTAAACATATCGATTTCGTACTTAGTGGTTCTACGGGTACCATCCGATTCACGAGGGCCAGCCTCAATCGTAATAGCCGCTGCCGGACAAACTGCTTCGCATAATTTACAGGCAATGCATCGCTCTTCCCCATTAGGATAGCGACGTAAAGCATGCAAACCTCTAAAACGCGGTGATTGTGGCGTTCTTTCTTCTGGGAATTGAACCGTAACTTTACGCTTAAATAAATGCCGCCAAGTTAACCATAAACCCGCTCGTAATTCGGTCAAAAAATAGGTTTTAAAAAAGTGCTTCCATCTATTCATTAGGAAACACCCCCTATTGCTGCTATACCACGCCCATCAAACCACCAACCCCATTCAAATTTAATCCAGAAAGTTAAAACTATCAGCCAAACAACCGTAATAGGGATGAAGACTTTCCAGCCTAAGCGCATGATTTGGTCATAACGATAACGTGGAAATGTGGCCCTGAGCCAGATCATCATAAATAAAAACCAAGCCGCTTTTAATAGCAACCACACAGTCCCTGGTATCCAATCAGTAGCCGGCTCTAAATAAGGAATACCCTGAAACGGATTAAGCCAACCGCCAAAGAAAAATAACGCGGTCAAAATTGAAATTAAAATCATATTGGCATATTCCGCCAAGAAAAATAATGCGAAGGCCATGCCTGCATATTCCACGTGGAACCCAGCAACAATTTCTGACTCACCTTCTGGCACATCAAATGGTGCACGATTAGTTTCAGCGACGCCAGAAATCCAATAGATAACCAAAATTGGAAACAGCGGAATCCAAAACCAATGTAGTGCACTACCATTTTGCGCTTCAACAATTGCGCCCAAGTTCATACTACCGCCAGCCATCAGAACAGCGACCAATGCAAAACCCATAGCAATTTCATAAGACACAATTTGCGAAGCAGAACGCAAAGAACCAATCAGAGCGTAACGAGAATTCGAAGCCCAACCAGCGATAATAACGCCATAGACGGCTATGGAAGTCATTGCCAATAAATACAACAAGCCAACATTGGTGTCGGCCAAAACCAATTCAGCGTCAAATGGCACCACCGCCCAGGCTGCAAAAGAAGGCGCAATAAATAATATTGGGGCTAGTAGGAAAAGCGTTTTATTAGCGCCAGATGGCACCACCACTTCTTTCATCAGTAATTTAATTACATCGGCAATGGGCTGCAACCAACCCTTTGGTCCCACTCGATTTGGTCCCAAACGCATTTGCATATAACCAATAAGCTTTCGCTCTGCAAAAGTGGTATAAGCAACTGCTAAAATTAAAGGCACAAGGATCAGCAAAATCTTACCGACAATCCAAAACCCTTCAATTAGCAATTGCATAAAACTCACTAAACTCCTCCCATAATGTTATGGAACGGACTTAATTGTGGACGCTTCAAGTCTTCCTCGCCCTGAGCCATGGCGGTTTGTTGCAATGCATTAGAACGTCTCACATAGCAGTCACTTTGATAGATATTGGCAGGTTCAGGACTATTAGCTTCACCATTTAATGACTCTGGGCAGTTCCACTTTGACTTTACTTTATCGCCTACTGCACCCATTCGCCCTTTAACTTCCTGCATTACGTCTTGAGCCGAAACATAATCAAAATTCTTAAGGTTTAATAAATTACCTAACACCCGCAAAACTTTCCAAGCAGGTTTTGCTTGGCCTGGAGCAGTTACCGAAGCACTGAAGTCTTGCCATAAACCATTAACATTAATGTAAGAACCAGCGGATTCTAAGTAACCAGCGATAGGCAATATTACATCTGCATATTCGAATGCCTCGTCATCAGCAAAGCTGCTTAAAGAAACAACAAATTCAGCATCTTGTGCCATTTTTACCGCTTGTTTCGATAAAACAGAATCTTTTGACAACTCTGTTTTTAATAAAATTAATGCTTTTTTGCCAGCAGAAACCATCTGTTCAAAGCTCTCACCATCAGGCCCTACATCTGCCCCTGCTGGTCCACGATGAGGGATGGCGCCAGCCAAATAGGCCCCCGCACTATTTGCCCCATGTGATAAAAAGCCATAAGTAGAGTTCGAAAGAATCGCCACTGCTTTAGCTAACTGCCTTAAATGACCCGCCCTACTAAACTCTACCGCAGCTAACCCCAAAATCACGCTAGTGTTTTTTGAATTTAGTAGCATTTCTGCAATTTTCGTCTGTTTTGCGCTAACTTCTACTGAGGCAATTAATTCTTTCAAACCATCAAGTTTGGCAAGCTTTTCTTCATTGCCTGTTTTGTTTGTTAAGTGCTTAGCAATTCCAGCTAATTCTTTAATCCACTCATTAGGTTCCACCACAATTTGATGCTTGAGCTTAAAGTTATTATAAATTTTCCGAGCACTAACGCTGGCCATTTGGCCATGTCGAGTCGCTTTGCGAACTCTTAAAGCCGCTAAAGGCTGATCTTTTCTTAAGTTTGCACCAACCAATAAACAAGCATCCAGTTCTTCTAATTCAGATAACTCAACACCCAGTTGAGGATATAGTGATTCGTGCTCCTGCCCACTAAAGTCAGTCACTCGTAAGCGATGATCCACATTATTAGAGCCCAAGCCACGAATTATCTTTTGCAATAAATATAACTCTTCAGTAGTCGCAACTGGACTGCCAACCCCACCAATTTGTTCAGGTCCTTGCGCTTCTTTTAACAAGTTTAATTTACTCGCTGTGCGTTCTAATGCAGTCTCCCAATCGGCCTCTACCCACTCGTCATTTTGCTTTATCATTGGTGCTAACAAACGATCGCCTTTGGTTAGTGCTTCATAAGAATAACGATCCCGATCGGATAGCCAAACTTCATTAGTAGCCTCATTATCCTTTGGCGCTAAACGGATAACCTCATTCCGCCTAGTATGAACGTGTAAATTAGTACCGATGCAATCATGCGGCGCAATCGAGTCATACTGGATCATTTCCCAAGCCCGCGCTTGGTAGCGAGAAGGTTTTGCTGTTAAGGCACCAACTGGGCACAAATCAATAATATTACCGGAAACTTCAGAATCCACTGACTTTTCAATGTATGTACTAATTTCCGTGTGTTCTCCGCGCCCAACAGCACCCATTTCACGAATGCCCGCCACTTCGCGGCCAAATCGGACACAACGAGTACAATGAATACAACGGGTCATTTCTGTTTCAATCAAAGGACCAATATTCTTGTCTTCGACCACACGCTTTCCTTCAGTAAAGCGTGAAACGTCTTTGCCACATTCCAATGCGACATCTTGCAGTTCACACTCACCACCTTGATCACAAATAGGGCAATCCAACGGATGGTTGATGAGTAAAAATTCCATTACTGATTTTTGTGCATCTTTAGCGCAGTCGGATTCAGTTTTGATTATCATGCCATCAGCAACCGGAGTAGCACAGGCAGGCAAGGGCTTGCGCTGACCTTCAACCTCCACCAAGCACATCCGGCAATTGGCAGCGACAGAAAGTTTTTTGTGATAACAAAAACGAGGGATCTCAACCCCTATTGAATCCGCAACTTCAATAATCATAGCGCCTTGCTCGGCTTCTATTTCTTGACCATTGATTTCGATTGTTACCATACTTTATCTCTTCTTTTAGCCTTTCTAGTTACCTAGCTGGCTTTTTTAACTTGCTTGCTCGCTAGTTCTGGAATTTTCGCTTCAAACTCATGTCTAAAATGCTTTAAAAAACTTTGAACTGGCATGGCGGCAGCATCACCTAAAGCACAAATGGTTCGGCCCATAATATTGCCAGCAATTTCGTCTAATTTATCTAAGTCTTCAGGCTGACCTTCACCGTCAGCAATACGGTGAATCACCCGCGACATCCAGCCCGTACCTTCTCGACAAGGCGTACATTGTCCGCAAGATTCTTCATAATAAAAATGCGCAATTCTTGCTAAGACCTTTACCATGTCGGTATCTTCATCGAATACAATGACTGCACCAGAACCCAACATGGAACCAGCTTTGCCAATCGCGTCATAATCCATGGTCAATTTCATCATAGTATCTGCAGGCAAAATTGGTGCACTGGAACCACCAGGAATCACAGCTTTGAGTTTCTTACCGGCTTTCATACCGCCCGCCATTTCCAGCAAATCTGCAAACGAGGTACCCAAGCCAATTTCGTAATTGCCTGGCTTATTCACATGTCCAGAAACTGAAAATAATTTCGTGCCACCATTATTCGGAATACCAAGATCTAAAAACCATTGGCCGCCTTTATCTAAAATCACAGGCACTGAGGCAAAACTTTCAGTGTTATTAACGTTTGTGGGCTTCCCGAACACGCCATAATTAGCTGGGAAAGGCGGCTTGAATCTCGGTTGACCTTTCTTACCTTCAAGCGACTCAATCAGCGCGGTTTCTTCTCCACAAATATAAGCACCAGCACCAATATGACTGTACAGTTCAAAATCAACCCCGGAATTTAAAATATTACTGCCTAATAAGCCTGCTGTATAAGCTTCTTTTAGTGCCTCTTCAAAGCGCTCGATGGGCTCGTAGAACTCACCGCGCATATAGTTATAACCAACCGTGGCGCCCATAACGTAACCACCAATCGCCATTCCTTCAATTAACTGATGCGGGTTATAGCGCAAAATATCTCGGTCTTTAAAAGTACCAGGTTCGCCTTCATCCGAATTACAAACCACATATTTTTGACCCTCTACATGACGTGGCATAAAACTCCATTTCAAGCCCGTAGGGAAACCAGCTCCGCCTCGGCCTCTTAAACTTGAGAGCTTTAACTCATCAATAATTTCTTCGGGTGTTACTTTTTCTTCAAGGATTTTTTTCCACACTTTATAACCGCCGGCAGACTGGTATGTCTCCAATGTCCAAGGCTTATCTAAATGTAGCGTTCTAAAACAAACTTCGTTTGCCATTAATATCTTTAATCCTAAGTTAACTCTTTAATCAGATGTGATAGCTTTTCTACATCTAAATTTTCATGGTATTGCTTACTCACTTCTAGCATTGGCGCTCCACCACATGCAGCCATACATTCAACTTCCTTTAAAGTGATACGACCGTCTTTGCTTGTTTCTCCTGGAGCGATTCCTAATTCGTCTTTAAACCACTTTTTTAAATCTCCACTTCCCGCCAGCATGCAAGAAACATTAGTGCAAAGTGAAACGATATGTTTACCTCTTGGTTCCATCGAAAACATGGAATAAAAAGTTGCCACTTCATAAGAGGCTATATGTGGGATTTCCAAATAATCAGCTACTGCATTCATGGTTTCTTTAGCTAAATAGCCCAGTTCATCTTGCGCAATAGTTAATGCCGGAATAATTGCCGCTCGCTTACGCTCTTTTGGATATTTCTTTATCCAGGTATTTATCGAATCTATTGCTTCGGCAGAAAGTAATTGTGGTAAGTCTGCTTTACTCATGTCTTATTTAGCACTCCTACCTGTCTATCTCGCCAAAAACAATGTCTTGAGTACCAATAACTGCAACCACATCTGCTAACATATGCCCTTTAACCATTTCATTCATTGCCGATAAATGAGCAAATCCTGGCGCACGAATTTTTAATCGATAAGGTTTGTTAGCGCCATCGGAAGCAAGATAAATACCAAACTCGCCTTTCGGATGCTCAACCGCTTGATATACCTCACCTTCAGGAACGCAATAACCTTCAGTAAACAATTTAAAGTGATGTATTAATGCTTCCATATCATCTTTCATGGCCTCTCGATTTGGAGGCGTTACTTTATGGTTATCCAACATCACAGGACCTGGATTTTCTTTTAACCATTTAATACATTGACGAATGATGCGATTCGACTGACGCATCTCTTCCATACGCACTAAATACCGATCATAACAATCGCCTTTTGAACCAATTGGGATATCAAAATCTAACTCAGGATACACTTCATAGGGCTGCTTTCTTCGTAGATCCCATTCGATCCCTGAACCGCGTAGCATTGGGCCAGTAAAACCCAGCTGTAAAGCACGCTCCGGTGAAACCACGCCAACACCAACGGTTCTTTGCTTCCAAATTCTATTATCCGTTAACAAGGTTTCGTACTCATCAACTCTATCTGGGAAGCTCTCAGTAAAATCCCACAAATAATCTAACAGCGAACCTTGTCTATTTTGATTGAGCTCATCAACCTTTTTCTGATTAGAAAATTTCGAAACTTTGTATTGCGGCATCTTTTCAGGAAGGTCACGGTATACACCTCCTGGTCTGTAATAAGTCGCATGCATACGCGCCCCAGAAACTGCTTCGTATGCATCCATCAAAGATTCACGCTCACGGAACGCATATAAAAATACCGTCATGGCACCAATATCTAAACCATGCGCGCCTAACCACATTAAATGATTCAAAATACGAGTAATTTCAGCGAACATGACGCGAATATATTGAGCTCGCTTGGGCGGCTTTATACCCATTAACTTCTCAATCGCCATTACATAAGCATGCTCATTACACATCATGGATACATAATCGAGACGATCCATATAACCAATAGATTGATTAAAAGGTTTTGATTCGGCAAGCTTTTCAGTAGCACGATGAAGCAGACCAATATGCGGATCAGCTCTAACGACGGTCTCACCATCCATTTCTAAAATTAGTCGCAAAACTCCATGCGCAGCAGGATGTTGTGGTCCAAAATTCACCGTGTAGTTACGAATTTCAGCCATTGCTACCGCCCTTAGCATTTTCATTTTGTTCGCGTTTTAACGACTCTTTCAATGATTGAGGATCAGCCACATAAATGGTTTCTTCATTTTCTCTAATCACTTTGGGCACTAAGACTCTTGGCTGAATGGAAACTGGTTCATAGACACACCGATTTTGCTTAGCGTCGAAACGCATTTCGACATTACCGATTAATGGAAAGTCTTTCCTAAATGGGTGACCCACGAAACCATAATCAGTTAATAGACGACGTAAATCGGGGTGTCCTTCAAATAAAATACCAAACAAATCAAACGCTTCGCGCTCGAACCAATCCACCCCATTCCAAATTTGAATAACCGATGGCAAACTTGGTCTATTTTCTTTTATAAATACTTTGACTCTTATTCGCTGATTTAAACTCACTGAAAGCAAATGATAAACCACCGCAAAGCGTTCACGTTTCCATTTGGTTTTCGCTTGTGATAAATCTTGCCGTCCTCGACTAAAACCAGTGGCTGTGGCTTCATCCGTAGCCCATTCATCTAAGCCATATTGCAAATAATCAACTACGGTTAGATCAATTAATTGTTCGAACTGCAAATAGTCCTCATCACGAAGTTTGATGCATATATCTAATAATTCATCTTTAGCAACTTCGATAGTGATTTCGTCAAATGCTTGTTCACAAGCAACCAATTGGTCACCGAATATATCACCTAAATGGTCAATTAGAGTATCAGCCAATTGCCACCTCATCTGAGGTTTCAGTAGATTTAGGATGGCGGGAAATAACTTTGCTGCGCTTAATCTTATTTTGTAGTTGTATAATGCCATACAGCAGCGCTTCGGCAGTTGGCGGACAGCCTGGAACATAGATATCGACAGGGACTATCCGATCGCAGCCGCGAACTACAGAGTACGAATAATGGTAATAACCACCACCATTAGCACAAGAACCCATTGATATAACCCATTTTGGATCCGGCATTTGGTCATATACTCGACGTAAAGCTGGAGCCATTTTGTTGGTAAGTGTCCCAGCCACTATCATCACATCAGATTGACGCGGGCTTGGGCGAAAGACAATTCCAAAGCGATCTAAATCGTATCGGGCAGCACCTGCGTGCATCATTTCTACCGCACAACAAGCCAATCCAAAGGTCATTGGCCACATAGAACCTGTTCGTGCCCAATCAAACAAGTCTTGTACACTCGTGGTAAAGAAGCCGTCTTTGTTTAGTTTATCTTCAATTCCCATAGTCGCCTACTCCCACTCCAGCGCGCCTTTGCGCCATTCGTAAGCAAATCCGATGAGTAATAATAGGATAAAAACACCCATAGCGCCGATACCAAACCAGCCTATTTCGTCAAAAACGACCGCCCATGGGAATAAAAAGGTAATTTCTAAATCGAAAATGATGAAAAGGATAGCTACAAGATAGAAGCGGACATCAAATTTCATGCGTGAATCTTCAAACGCATCAAAGCCACACTCAAAGGGTTTTTCTTTATCTTCCGAAGGGTTGCTGGGACCAGCAAAATAACCGACTAATAAGAGTCCGCCGCCAAATAAAAGGCCAATTAAAACGAATACGAGTATTGGTGCATATTCTGCAATCATACTTAAATGGTCAATTTAACTGCGCGAGACCCGTTCCTTATTGTTTTCTATAGTTTTATTTTGCATTAACCTTACCAGTAGCCTGTCCCTTTGGCTAGTATTTTTGAGGCCGATAATTCATTACTTGATACAAATTGATAGAAATAACTATTTGATAAATATCAAAATATCATTATTATTAATAAAAAAGGAGATGAAGAAATGGGTTTTCTGACAAACTTATTTTCCTCAAAGAAAAAAAGGAAAAGACCATCAGCATCAACGGCGCCCAAACCAAAGGTTAAGCGTGAGGTTGTTAAACGTAAAATATCTTGCCACGAACTACAAGTTGGCATGACGGTAATTGAGCTCGATCGCCCTTGGACCGATCTACCAGTGATGTTCCAAGAACTCACTATCAAAACCGACGAAGAAATACAGTTACTGCAAAAATATTGCCAGCACGTTTTTATCGACTATGAGTCTTTTAAAATTCAAAGAGAGCAACAAATTGCCACTCTGCGTCGTCAAATTCGTTATAAAACTAAAGCTGCTTCGGCTAAGAAAGTAAGTAAAAGCCTTAAAAAAGAATTACCAAAAGCAAAGAAAGCCTTTGATAATTCCAATAAACACATCCATCAAGTCATGCAACAGGTACAAAAAGACGGCAGCATCGACATCGACAGCTCCAAAAAACTAGTCTCCGAATGTGTTACCAGTATTCTTAGTAACCCTAGCGCTATGTTTTGGATGACCAAAATCAAAGACCAAGACGAATACACCGCCGAGCATTGTCTTCGGGTAGGTATTTTGGCCATCGCATTTGGTCGCCACTTACAATTGGCGCCCGAAGAACTAGAGTTACTTGGGCTATGCGGAATGCTGCATGACGTTGGTAAGATGAAAGTCCCCAATTCAATTTTAAACAAGGAGGGACCTCTCACTGACGATGAATTTGATATCGTCAAAGAGCACACTGTATTGGGCTATGTATTCCTGAAGGAACATGGCGGAATTGCAGAACAAGTATGTACCGCAGCTTATAATCACCACGAAAGTTTAGTGGGTGATGGCTATCCGAGAAAAATAGATGCTGCTTACTTAAGTTTGTACGATCGGATTATTGCGATTGTTGATAGTTATGATGCCATGACCAGCGATCGCTGTTACCGCAAAGGCATGTCTGCGGATAAAGCTACATCAATATTATATAAAGAAACCAAGCATCGCTATGACGAATATCTTGTTAAAGAATTCATCAAAATGGTGGGCGTCTATCCGGTTGGTTCTTTTGTTCAGCTTAATAATGGCTTCTATGCAATCGTTTTATCCGCTAACCCAGAATCTAAGTTGAGCCCTGTTGTTGAAATAATCACCGATGAAAATCAAAAACCGCTAAAACGAAAGATTGCAGTGGATCTATCCAAAGGGAAAAAATACAAAGGTATCGTGTTGCAGATCGCTAAAAGCGCATCTGATACAGAAATCAATATTGATATGAATGATTTTATTCAGCAACATATAGCCGCCTAACTTGTAATCGGCTCCCCCCTTTTCTATGATAGAAAAAACCTACTTTTAAGTGTTTACTTTTGCCTGTCGAAAACAAATTACACATCATTGAAGAGGATTTTATACCGCCAAGCTGGGCAAAAAATTGCCATATGCAATCGTTACTTGGCACCTTAAAATTCCGTAAGCCGATTCTTTTAAAGAAATCGAAAAATCTTTTGGAGCAAAGCAAAGAACTTTTGCTAGAAGCGCATGATGATATTCGTTTACAAAGCTTTTATTCACCGCAAATTAAGCCCTCAAAAAAACTGGCATTATTAATTCATGGTTGGGAAGGAAGCCATGAATCACTCTATTTACTATCAGCGGCAAACAGCCTTTATAAAGCAGGCTACGACATTCTAAGGTTAAATTTAAGAGACCATGGTAACAGTCACCATCTAAACCAAGAGTTATTTCACTCCAACCGATTACAGGAAGTGGTCGAAGCTATTGTATCGGCACAAAATCAATTACAACCAAACACACTCGATATAATAGGATTTTCATTAGGTGGGAACTTCACTTGCAGAGTAGCCATTGAAGCACCCGCTAATAATATAAAACTCAATAAAGCCATTGCTATTTGCCCTGCAATTAATCCTATTGATATCTTACACCAACTCGAAAATGGCCTTAGCTTTTACCACGATTATTTTGTCAAAAAATGGAAGCGTTCATTACGTAAAAAAGAGAACTATTTTCCTGAAGCATACAACTTCAAGGATATCTATCCAATGAAGTCCATGCGTACTATGACCGAACATTTACTAGAATTATTTGGTGATTTTGAATCTCCAGAAGAATACTTTAATGGCTATTCTTTAAGTGGTGAACGAATGGCTTCTCTCAAGACGTCGGTTACTCTATTAATGACTAAAGACGATCCGGTAATTAATTATCGTGACACATTTAGCCTAGTCCAAAATAAGCATCTCGCAATCCATGCAAATCAATATGGCGGCCATTGTGGATTTATCAAAAATGCTAAACTCGAGAGCTGGGCTGACGACTTTATCCTAAAACATCTTAGTTAATTATCCGCGATAAACTGATTAATAATTTCAGCAAACTCTTCTGGAGAATCTTCTTGTAAGAAGTGCCCGCCTTTTATAACTTGATGGGCTTGCCCTTTTGCTCCTGGAATATGAGCTTGCAGCAACTTATCTAACCCTCGTGTTATAGGGTCGCCATTAGAAAAGCACGTCAGAAATGGTTTTTTCCATTGTCCTAATAACTCCCAAGCCTCTCGATTGGCGTTGGCAGCAGGATCTTGTAAACTCGAAGGTACTAATTGTGGAAATATCCTCGCGCCCGCTTTGTATTTTGAACTAGGAAATGGTGCTCGATAGGCCTTTAACTCTTCTTTATCTAAAATTTTAAAGCTGCCCTTATCGATTATTTTATCAATAGGAAACCAGGGGCTATATTTTGCAAAAGCTCGCCAAATTTTAAATATTTTTGGAAGCTCTTGCTTTCCAGTTGGAAGAAATCCATTGCCCACCACAATCCGTGAAAATCGTTCAGATTGCTCCGCAGCCACTCTTAAGCCAATCAAAGAGCCCCAGTCTTGACAAACTAGGGTAATATTTTTTAGACCCAATTCTTCGATAAATTCAGTTACCCAAGTTACATGCTTTAAATAACTATAATTACTTTTCTTGGTTGGCTTGTCAGATCTGCCAAAGCCTATCAAATCAGGCGCAATAACTCTATAACCTGCCTGTGCACAAATTGGAATCATGTGACGATATAAATAGGACCAGCTAGGCTCACCATGAAGCATCAAAATAATGTCATTGCTCTTTCGATCACCTTCATCCAAATAATGCATTCGCAACCCAGAAATATCCTGATAATTTGCTTCAAAAGGATAATCTTTTAAATTGTTAAAATGGTTATCTGGTGTCCGAACAATTTTCACTGCTCTCTCCACATTGAGTTGGGATGAATCAATAAGATACTACAGTAGACATAAAAAAACCGCAGCTTTTCAGCTGCGGTTTAATATTGGTGCTCGGAGTGGGACTTGAACCCACACGGCCATACGGCCACCACCCCCTCAAGATGGCGTGTCTACCAATTCCACCACCCGAGCTAAATTAGTAGCTTATTTATCGCCGTCTGTTTTTTCTTTGATTTCTTCTTCAGCTTTTTTCTTAGCTTCTTCTAGCTTTTTCTCAGCATCGGTTTTAACTTCATCAGCTTTAGCTTCTACATCTTTCTTGATATCTTCAACTTTCTGTTCAACTGATTCAGCAGCTTTATCAGCTTCTGCTTTAACAGCGGCTTTTACTTCTTCACCCGTTGGGATTTCTGTGCTGATTGTTTCTACTACTTCCGTTGGAATTTCAGTAGCTGTGCTATTAGTCTCTGTTGGAATAGCGTTAACACTTGGCTCATTGGTAGTTTCCGAAGCCGCTTGATTTAACTTAGCAGCTTCATCAGCGATACCAACTTCATCAGCAGCATTTTTCTTAACCCAAGAGATTGATAATGCAATAACAAAGAACAGGATTGCCAAGATCGTCGTACTTTTAGTTAAGAAGTTACCAGCACCTGGCGCACCAAATAAGGTGTTTGAACCACCGGCACCAAATGAAGCACCCATTTCTGCGCCTTTACCTTGTTGAATTAAGATAATTCCAATTAATAAAAGGGCGACTACCAATAAACTGATCAATAAAAATAATTCCATCGTCTTAACCTGCTGCTCTACATATTGCTATAAATTGTTCGGCTTTTAACGAAGCGCCACCAATCAAACCACCATCGATATCGACTTGCGCTAAAAGTTGTTCAGCGTTAGTAGGATTCATACTACCGCCATATAAAATTTGTGTTTTCTCTGCCACATCACCATCAAACTGGGCTAAATGTGATCTAATTTCTGCGTGTACTTCTTGAGCTTGCTCTGGAGTTGCGGTTTTACCAGTACCAATGGCCCAGACTGGCTCATATGCAATAACGCCTTTGCCCAAAGCTTCAATGCCATAATGATTGATTACCGCATCAATTTGGCTTTTCACTACATCCATAGTGGTGCCAGCTTCACGCTCTTCAAGGGTTTCTCCTATACAAAGTACAGGAATTAAGTCATAACCTAATGCAGCATTATATTTATCAGCAACCATTTTAGACGACTCGCCATATAGGCTACGACGCTCTGAATGCCCGACTAGTACATACTGACCACCAATATCGGCTAGCATAGCGCCACTGATCTCGCCAGTAAAAGCCCCTTTGGCTTCATGCGATAAGTTCTGTGCACCCACTTTTATTTGAGAGCTTTCTGCTAAACCAATAACTAACGGCATATATACAGAAGGAGCGCACACTAAAATAGCGCTATTCCAAGCGGGATCAAGTTTATCTTTAATGCCGTTCATTAACTCTTGAATGAACTGGCGATCGCCGTTCATTTTCCAGTTTCCGGCTATTAATGTCTGTCTTGTCATACGCCTATTTATATTGATTTAAAGCATCTATTTTAACGCAATTAACTTACTAGTAATTAACAAGTTAAAATTAGGTTAAATTTCGGCTTTTTACAAAAGGGCGCAAATGATATATGAAAGCCCTATTAAGCACAAGGACTAAAGCCACGAAAGACCGCTAGATACTTGTGCAATTAAATTATTTCCCTATAAAAATCATGGATTTTGAACCCCTGATCCAAGTATAATACGCGCCGTTTAAAGTCATTATTGAAATTCTTAGCAGAAATAATATTTTGGCTTTAGTTTTAACCGTTTTGGGTATAGCGAGATAAAGATGTTTTTTATCGCTGGTTGTGGTGTTCCACATGCCGGCATTTTGTCGTGTTTGCGCTGTATATCAAAGGGTTAGGAGGCATCAGCCTCATATTGAATTAACATTATTTAATTTAACCAACGAAAGTAGCGACCTATGATTAAGATTAAGAAAGGCTTGGATTTGCCCATAGAAGGCCAACCTGAGCAAACGATCTCAGACGGTGCTACGGTAAAAACCGTCGCCATTCTCGGCGAAGATTATGTAGGCATGAAGCCGACCATGCACGTTAAAGTGGGTGATTCGGTTAAAAAAGGTCAACTAATTTTCGACGATAAAAAGACTCCCGGAGTAAAGTATACAGCTCCAGCGGGAGGCACCGTAACCGCCATCAACCGTGGAGCTAAGCGTAAACTATTATCCGTAGTTGTAGAAATTGCTGAGCAAGAAGAAGCAGTTAGCTTTAATCAATTTTCTGTTGACCAATTAGCTGGCCTTGAGCGCCAAGCGATAGTTGAGCAGATGGTAGAGTCAGGGCTTTGGACTGCATTGCGTACACGTCCTTATTCAAAAGTACCGGCGATTGATAGTGAAACCAAAGCCATTTTTGTATCAGCCATGGATACCAATCCTTTAGCGGCTGATCCAGAAGTTGTAATCGTGGAAAACGCAGAAGCCTTTAACCAAGGGTTAAGCCTTCTTACTACCTTATCAGCAGGCAAAGTATTCGTTGGTACCAAAGATGGTAGCAACTTGAGCAAGCTTGATCATCCTAAAGTTCAATATGAAAGCTTCTCTGGCCCACACCCTGCAGGCAACGTTGGTACCCATATCCATTTCTTATATCCCGCTGCTTCAGACAATACGGTTTGGCATTTAGGTTATCAAGACGTGATTGCGCTAGCCAAGTTATTCACTACGGGCGAGCTATATATGGATCGAGTTGCTGCCATAGGCGGGAGCATGATCAAAAAACCTCATCTTGTACGCACCCGTGTAGGCGCGAATATTGATGAATTGCTTGCTGGCGAAGAAACTGATGCGGATAACCGTCATTTATCGGGTTCAGTATTAAATGGCTTCCACGCTATTGAATCACGTGCATTCTTAGGTCGTTATCACAACCAGGTTACCGTGATTCGTGAAGGTCGTGAAAAGGAGTTCTTCGGCTGGGCAATGCCTGGTGCCAACAAGTTCTCTGTAACTCGCGCCTTTATTTCAGCGTTCTTTCCAAAGAAAAGCTATGCCATGACCACCACCACTGGCGGTTCTGAGCGCGCTATCATGCCAATTGGCCTTTATGAAAGGGTCATGCCTTTAGACATATTGCCGACTCAATTGATTCGTGCATTAGTGACTGGTGATACCGATACGGCACAAAAACTTGGTGCGCTTGAGTTGGATGAAGAAGATTTAGCTTTATGTACTTATGTTTGTGCAGGCAAATATGAGTATGGCCCAATTCTTCGTGAAAACCTGACTAGAATTGAGAAGGAAGGTTAAGCATGGGTTTAAAAAAATTAATTGAAAAATACGAACCGCATTTCGAGAAAGGCGGCAAGTGGGAAAAGTGGTATGCGCTTTATGAAGCAGCAGCAACTATTTTCTACACGCCTGGTCATGTAACCACTAACGGTTCTCACGTACGCGACAATATCGATTTGAAGCGTATTATGATCATGGTTTGGTTCGCTACCTTTCCTGCCATG
Organism: uncultured Kangiella sp.; assembly: GCA_947503435.1. Classification (GTDB taxonomy): domain Bacteria; phylum Pseudomonadota; class Gammaproteobacteria; order Enterobacterales; family Kangiellaceae; genus Kangiella. The sequence continues at coordinate 379,884 of CANNDL010000003.1, forward strand.
TTCTTCGGTATGTGGAATATCGGCTATCAAGCACAAATGGGTATGGCTAGCGGTTTAGCATTGCCAGACGTTTGGCAAGTTGGTTTCTTTGAGTTCTTCGGCGGCGCTATTACTGCTGAAACAGGTTTCTTTGGCCTAATGTTCTACGGCTCTTGCTTCTTCTTACCAATTTACGCGACGACCTTTATCGTTGGTGGTTTCTGGGAAGTATTGTTTGCTAGCATTCGTGGTCATGAAATTAACGAAGGCTTCTTTGTTACCTCAATTCTATTCGCGCTTATTGTGCCACCAGAAATTCCACTATGGCAAGTTGCCTTAGGTATTACATTTGGTGTGGTGGTCGCAAAAGAAATCTTTGGTGGTACTGGTAAGAACTTCATGAACCCAGCATTAGCAGGTCGTGCTTTCTTATTCTTCGCCTATCCAACGGACATTTCAGGTACTGAAGTTTGGGCAGCCGTTGATGGATTTTCAAGTGCTACACCTTTAGCTGCAGCTGCTGCTGGCTCAATCACTGATTACACTATTAACCAAAGTTGGTGGGATTCTTTCTACGGCTTTATCCCTGGTTCAATTGGTGAGACTTCGACCTTAGCGGTTATGATTGGCGGCTTATTTATCATTGCTGCGCGCATTGCTTCTTGGAGAATCGTGTTGGGCGTGATGATTGGTATGGTTGCTTCATCTTATTTATTGAACTTCATTGGTAGCGAAACTAATCCAATGTTCGCCATGCCTTGGTATTGGCATTTGGTTACCGGAGGTTTCGCTTTCGGTATGTTCTTTATGGCAACCGACCCCGTTTCTGCCTCTTTAACCAATAAAGGTAAGTGGTACTTCGGTGCTTTAATTGGTGTGATGGTGATATTAATTCGTGTGGTGAACCCTGCGTTCCCAGAAGGCATGATGTTAGCTATTCTATTTGCAAACGTATTTGCACCATTAATTGACCATTTCGTGGTTCAAGCAAACATGAAAAGGAGGGCTCGTCGTCATGTCTAGTAAAGAAAGTCCTACTAAAACTATTATAGTTGCATTGCTATTAAGCTTAGTATGCTCGGTCGTGGTATCCACGGCTGCCATTAAGCTAAAGCCATTGCAGCAGAAAAACCAAGCATTAGATAAAAAGCGCAATATCCTAGTTGCTGCAGGCATGATGGAAGAAAAATCTTCTGCCGATATTGAAGCCTTATTCAACCAAGTAGAGTCTAAGTTTGTTGATTTAGCTTCTGGAGAATTCGTTGAAGAACCTGTTGGCTTCGATCAACGCGCTTTTGCAAAGAACGCTGACACGAACCTTGTTTTAACAGCTGAACAAGACTTAGGCGGCATCGGCAAACGCTCTCAAATTGCCAATGTTTATATCGTTAAAAATAATGGTCAGTTAGACAGCATTATTTTACCGATTCACGGCAAAGGCCTATTTTCAACTTTGTATGGTTTCATTGCTTTGGATAAAGACCTAAAAACCGTTAAAGGTCTTAAATATTATGAGCATGGTGAAACTCCTGGTTTAGGTGCTGAAGTTGAAAACCCAAGTTGGCTGGCGAAATGGCCAGGCAAACAAGTGTTAGATGCTAATGGCGAGCCAGTTTTGGCTTTGGTTAAAACTGTTGCTGACGATAACAATGAAGTTGATGCCCTTTCTGGCGCTACTTGGACTACCAATGGCGTTGAAGGCATGATCCACTTCTGGTTAGGCGACAACGGCTTTGGTCCTTTCTTAGATAAAGTAAGAGCGGAGGGTCTATAAGATGGCTTTCGATAAACAAGAAGCTAAGTCGGTACTATTAGGACCGCTATTCAATAACAACCCAATTGCCTTACAAGTTTTAGGTATTTGCTCTGCTTTAGCGGTTACCGTCAAATTAGAAACTGCTTTTGTAATGAGCTTGGCTTTGACAGCGGTTGTTGCTTTCTCAAACTTACTAATCAGTTTGATTCGTAAACATATTCCATCAAGCATTCGTATTATTGTACAAATGACGATTATTGCTTCTTTGGTAATCTTGGTTGACCAAATCTTAAAAGCCTACGCTTACGATATATCAAAGCAGCTAGCGGTCTTTGTTGGTTTGATTATTACTAACTGTATCGTGATGGGTCGAGCCGAAGCTTACGCCATGAAAAATGGTCCATTTATGAGCTTCCTAGATGGTATTGGTAATGGATTAGGCTATTCGATTTTATTAATTGTAGTCGCTTTCTTCCGCGAACTATTTGGCTCCGGCAAGCTCTGGGGGCAAACTATTTTCCAAACCGTTTCTGATGGTGGCTGGTACCAAACTAATGGCTTATTGCTATTACCAGCTAGTTCATTCTTCATTATTGGTTTATTAATATGGGCTCTTCGTACTTGGAAGACTGATCAAGTCGAGGAGAAAGACTAATGGAACATTATATTTCTTTATTTGTACGTGCAGTTTTCGTTGAAAACTTGGCACTATCATTCCTCTTGGGAATGTGTACTTTCTTAGCGGTATCTAAGAAAGTTCAAACCTCTATTGGCCTTGGTATTGCAGTTGTTGTAGTACAAACCATTACCGTTCCAGTAAATAATTTACTATTAAACAACTTATTAGCTGAAGGCGCCTTAACTTGGGCTGGCTTTCCTGAGGCTGATTTAAGTTTCTTGGGATTGATTGTTTACATTGGCGTTATCGCGGCGGTTGTTCAAATCTTAGAGATGACTCTAGATAAGTTCTTCCCAGCACTTTATCAGTCACTCGGTATCTTCTTACCTTTAATTACGGTGAACTGTGCCATTATGGGTGGTTCATTATTCATGGTAGAGAACAACTACAACTTGTCTGAGTCTGTTGTATTCGGTTTAGGCTCTGGTTTTGGTTGGGCATTAGCGATTGCTGCACTTGCCGGCATTCGTGAAAAAATGAAATACTCAGATGTACCTGATGGTCTACGTGGTTTAGGTATCACCTTTATCGTAGTTGGCTTAATGGCGCTTGGGTTTATGTCGTTTACTGGCATTAAGCTGTAAGGGGAACACTAATGAATGAAATAATTTTAGGCGTTGCCTTATTCACAGCAGTTATCTTGGCGTTAGTTTTCGTCATTTTACTTGCTCGTAAGCAACTCGTAAGCACAGGCGACGTTACTATCGACATTAATGGCGATGCGGACAAAGCTATTAATGTGCAAGCTGGAGGCAAACTACTTAACGCATTAGCAGATTCGGGTATTTTTGTATCTTCTGCCTGTGGCGGTGGTGGAACTTGCGGTCAATGTATTTGCAAAGTAACTGACGGTGGTGGTTCTATTCTTCCTACTGAAGAAAGTCACATTAATAAACGTGAAGCAGCCGATGGTTACCGTTTATCTTGCCAAGTTGCTGTTAAGCAAGACATGAAAATTGAAGTGCCAGAAGAAGTGTTTGGTACTAAGAAATGGGAATGTGAAGTCATCTCTAATGAAAACAAGGCGACATTCATTAAAGAATTGAAACTTAAAATTCCTAATGGTGAAAGCGTACCGTTTCGTGCCGGTGGCTATATTCAAATCGAAGCGCCTGCGTACAAATTGAAGTATTCAGAATTCGACGTTGAAGAAGAGTATCAAGAAGATTGGAATCGATTTAAATTATTCGATATTGAATCAGAAGTTAAGGAAGAAACCATCCGCGCTTATTCAATGGCTAATTACCCAATGGAAGAAGGCATTATCATGTTAAATGTGCGTATCGCTACGCCACCGCCGCGTGATATGTCGTTACCAGCGGGAAAGATGTCATCTTATATCTTTAATTTGAAACCTGGTGACAAAGTTACTATTTCTGGTCCTTATGGCGAATTTTACGCTAAAGAGACTAAAGCCGAAATGGTATTCGTGGGCGGTGGGGCCGGCATGGCGCCAATGCGTTCACATATCTTCGATCAGCTTCGTCGCATAAAGTCCGATCGTAAAATAAGCTTCTGGTATGGTGCTCGTTCAGTACGAGAAATGTTTTATGTTGAAGATTTCGATATGTTGGCTAAAGAGAATGACAACTTCGACTGGCATGTAGCACTCTCAGACCCTCAGCCAGAAGATAATTGGGACGGTTACACAGGATTTATTCACAATGTACTTTTAGAAAATTATCTAAAAGATCACCCAGCTCCAGAAGATTGTGAATTTTATATGTGTGGGCCGCCGATGATGAATGCAGCTGTTATACAAATGCTAGAAGATCTAGGCGTTGAGCGTGAAAACATATTATTAGACGATTTTGGAGGCTAGCTTTACAAAGCTAACAATCGTTATTAAGTTCAGTTAAAATAGGTAGCAATATTGTTACCTATTTTTTTGCCTGCTATTTATGTCTCTTTATAAATTTCCGTTTTCACTGCTACTCTTCTCTGTTTTAGTTAGCTGCAGCAATGAATCTGACTATAAAAAAATCCTTGGCTCTACTATGGGAACAAGCTACAGCGTGATTGCCAAAATTGATCAGCAGAGTATCAATGCAATCCATCAAGAAATAGAAACTGAGCTAGCCGATATTAATCAGCTAATGTCTACCTACATTTCCGATTCTGAAATTAACCGATTCAACCGGTCTAACGATAACAATTGCTTCAAATTCTCAGATAAAACTTGGGCAGTACTACTAGCATCAAGGCAGGTGTACCAGGAAACCAATGGCGCCTTTGATATTACTGTAGGACCTCTGATTTCAAGGTGGGGTTTTAGCGTAGAAGAGTATGAACAAAAGGTTCCTTCGCAAAGCGAAGTGGAGTATTTATTAAGTCAGGTTGGAACCGACAAGCTTGTGTTTAATGAAATTGAACAATGTATTCGCAAAACTATCCCCAGCATGACAATTAATTTATCTGCTATTGCTAAAGGGTTTGCCGTTGATCAACTGACAAATATTCTTAATCAACATCAAATATCCAACTATTTGGTGGAGATTGGTGGTGAAGTTAAAGCTAAGGGACTTAAAAATTATAATCAGAACTGGAAAGTTGCTGTTGAAAACCCTTCCGATAGTTTGCAAAAATCTCAGTCAACCGTAGTAAACTTACGCAATAGCTCCATTGCTACTTCTGGCGACTACCGCAATTACTTCGAGTATAAGGGTAAACGCTTTTCCCATACAATAAACCCCAAAACGGGCTACTCTGTTGAACATAATTTAACGTCGGTCTCTGTTATCCACCCAAGCAACATGATGGCTGATGCTTATGCTACTGCATTTAATGTGATGGGGGCTAGTGAATCCCATTTATTTGCCGATAATAATAATCTTGCCATTTATTCAATATCATTTGTACAAAATGAATCAAAGGTCATTGCAAATAAGCAATTTCAAGCCTATATAAGCCAATAACTTATATGATAAAATATTGCTTAATTAGTAAGCAGGTACATTCATGAGCACTTTTATTTTAGCTTTCTCACTTTTTGGTTTTGTCATATTAATAATGGCTGTGGGCTATATCTTTCAACAAAAAAGAATTAGTGGAAGTTGTGGTGGCTTAGACGCCTTAGGAATAGAAAAATCCTGTGATTGTGAAAAACCTTGCGCAAAAAAACGCGCTCGACTAAGAAACGAGCGCCGATTAAATATACAAATTATCGAAGACTAAGCTTTCTTCTATTCCCAATTAACGCCAATGTATTGCAACGCTTTTAAAATAGATTGGCGCGAAATCATCCCTACTAATTGACTCTTTTCTACAACAGGATACATGCGGCAATTATCCTGTAAAAAGCGCTCAGCAACGTCAGCAATACTATCATCGGGATGGCAGGTTCTGACATCTTTAGTCATTCTATCCATGACTCTATCGCCCAAATCCCCATGATAAATGGCGCTCAAAACAGTATGCAAACAGTCTTTTTCAGATAAGTATCCTACTAAGCGATTATGATCATCCAGCACAGGTGCGCCCGTTAAGCGATATTCCAGCATAGTTTGGGCAGCTTCGACTACATCAGTTTCTGGAGCCAAAGTAATCATGGCTGAAGTCATATAGTCTCTAACGGCAACTGATTTAAGCATTCAGGACTCCTTTAATTTAATGTTAACTTATTGTTTTTAAGAATATTATTTTAGCTTAATTTGATAATAGCTTAATTATTTCTTACAGGCAAAATAAAACCCAGCCGAAGCTGGGTTTTATTTTATAGATGTATAAAAGTATTAATTACTTTTCAACAACAGTCTCTAAATGCGCTTCAGCACGACGGTTCATAGCACGACCTTCAGCAGTAGAATTATCTGCGATTGGGTTTGCTTCACCATAACCAATACCCGATAAGCGAGATGCTGCAATACCGAAGTTGCTTACTAAGTAGTTAACTACAGAGTCTGCACGACGTTGAGATAAAGATTTGTTGTAACTTGCGGCGCCAACACTGTCAGTGTGACCTTGGATTTCAGCATTTACATCAGGATATTGACGCATAAACTCAGCTACTTTAGAGATTTCAGCAACCATTCCTGGCTTGATAGCAGCTTTGTTAGTGTCGAAGTTCAAGCGCATATCGATAACCACTTTCTCTTCTAACTTAACACGACAACCTTTCTCGTCTACTTTTGCACCAGCTGGTGTGTTTGGACAAGCATCTTGGTAGTCATATACGCCGTCACCGTCCGAATCTAATGGGCAGCCATAAGAATCAACACGTGCGCCTGCAGGAGTACCAGGACAACGATCGTTTGCGTCGATTACACCATCACCATCAGAATCTTTAGGAGCTTTTACTGGCTCTTTAACAACTGCAGGTGAATCATACTCTGTAGAACCAAAGAAATAACCAAAGCCAACATACAATAATTTGTCGTCACCAAAATCTGTGTCGCCATCTAAGAAGTCAACGCCAGCACGAACAAACGCATGCTTAGAAGCAAAGTGCTGTATACCTACACCTAGCTTGATATATTCATTCTCTTCAAGTTGAGAAGGAATTAAGTAAGGGCTAGCACCGCCGCCAGCATCTACATTATATCGACCTAAACCAAACTTCAGAAACGGGCTTGTAGTAGTACTACCTAACCAGTCAGTATCATTATAAAGGAAATCGACACCATACGACTCCAAGTCAAATCTGCCTGTTAAAGGTTCATCTCTAGAGCCTGTTTTATCAAGATCATCGAAATAAGCATAATGACCTTCAATAGCCCAATTTTTATTGAACATCCAGCCAATATTAGTACCAAAAGTATCTTGATCGCCTAAGTTTCTTGCAACATCAAAATCAGCATTTGTCCAATTTATCATTCCGTAGGCACCGCTACGATCCTTTACTTCACCTTCACCTGCGAAACCTGCAACGCTTGCAGATAATAAGCAAGCACCAATTATTAACTTCTTCATTTGATTTGCCCTCTCTTATTTAGAAGTATTCCAATTATCATAAAATCTCTGATAGTATACATGAAACAATAACTTATATACAAAAAATAGTATCTATTTTAATGAATTTTACATCCTAAGTTATTGATCTTAGCTAACAAAAGCAGCTATTTCTTCAGCTTTACTCTTTGCTAATTCACTGTTTTCAGCTTCAACCATTACTCGGATTAAAGGTTCAGTGCCTGAAGCCCTAATCAAAACCCGCCCCAAACCAGCCAATTCCGCTTCAGCTTGTTTGATAATTGCCTGTAGTTTTTCAGATTTCAGGGCATTCTTAGCATCTGTTACTCGAATATTAATCAATGTTTGAGGATACAAGGGGGTTTTGCATACCAAAGTATTCAGATCTTCATTAGATGATTTTAGCATTTTCAATACTTGCAGTGCGGCAATAATTCCATCACCAGTGGTGTTGTGCTCAAGACTAATTACATGTCCAGAAGACTCTCCTCCTAACACCCAATTATTCCTTTTCAACTCTTCCATCACGTATCGATCACCAACTTTCGCTCTAGAAAAAGGCACATCGATTTCTTCAAGGGCTTTCTCAACGGCCATATTAGTCATTAAGGTACCGACCACGCCACCTATCAACTTCCCTTGTTTTTTCAACGATTGAGCAATTAATAATATTAATTGATCTCCATTAACCAGTTCTCCTTTCGAATCGATCATCATGACTCGATCTGCATCTCCATCAAAAGCAATACCCAGGTCTGCTTTCTCAAACAAAACCTTTTCTGCTAGGGGTTTAGTATAAGTTGCGCCTCTTTCCTGATTGATATTCAAACCATCAGGACTAACTCCAATTTTAACAACTTCCGCGCCTAATTCTTTAAACACATAAGGCGCAATATGATAAGCCGCTCCATGAGCACAATCTAAAACTATTTTCATGCCTTTCAACGAAAAGTCATTCGGTACACTTGCTTTGCAAAATTCAATATATCGAGCTGCTGCATCCTCAATTCGATAGGCTTTTCCTAGATACTCAGACGATAAAGAAGTCATTTCTTGATCAAGTATTTTTTCTATTTCCAGCTCTACTTCATCCGACAATTTTGTACCATCTTTTGAAAAGAATTTTATACCATTATCATGAAAAGGGTTATGAGAAGCACTTATAACAATGCCGGCATCGGCTCTAAATGTTCTTGTTAAATAGGCCACCGCTGGTGTCGGCATAGGTCCTACTAACAGACTATCTACCCCAGCTGCAGTTAAACCCGCTTCAAGTACAGATTCAAACATGTAGCCTGAAATTCGAGTATCTTTACCAATAACAACCTTGCCACGACTCTTGCCATTTTGGGCTAATACCTTTCCTGCCGCCCAACCTAATTTTAAAACAAATTCTGGTGTAATAGGGAATTGCCCAACGGTGCCTCGAATACCATCAGTTCCAAAATATTTTCTCATTGTTATTTTCCTTTATTCTTATTTAATACTTTCTATTGCTTTATAAACTTCAATTGCTTCTTTGGTTGCCTTTACATCATGCACTCTCAAGATTTTAGCACCTTTTGTTACCGCAATTAAGCCCGCGGCTACGCTAGCAATCATTCTTTGATCAATATCAAGCCCTAAAATTTCGGAAAACATCCTCTTACGAGAAACCCCTACTAACAAGGGTAATCCGTCAATACTCAAGCCTGCTATCTCTTTCAATAACTCGCAGTTATGCTCCAATGCTTTTCCAAAACCAATGCCTGGGTCTAAACAAATACGCTCTTTATCTATCCCTGAAGATAAACAAGCCTCAACTCTGGACTGTAAAAAATCTCTTACTTCCACAACCACATTTTCATAACTAGGATGGACTTGCATATCCCTAGGTTGACCTTGCATATGCATTAAGCACACATCCACATTAGCTTCTGCAACAACTGCTAGTGCTCCTTCTTCTTGCAAAGCCCGCACATCATTGATCATAGAAACACCAGCGCTTATGGCCGCTTGCATAACCTGTGGTTTAGAAGTGTCAATGGAAATAGCGATATCTAATTGCTTTATTGATTCGAGTAGCGGCATAACTCGTTCTAATTCATCTTGCTCAGCAACTGATTTAGCTCCGGGTCGAGTTGACTCGCCTCCAATATCAATAATATCAACTCCATCCCTAACCATTTTTTCAGCATGTTTTAATGCATGAGAGTATTGGCTAAAACGGCCACCATCGGAAAAAGAGTCTGGGGTCACATTTAGAATCCCCATTACTAATGGACCAGGCTTTTTTAAAATTGATTCCATCGTTTTTATTTTATTCCAAGCTAGAAAAGAAAAAGGCCCGATGGGCCTTTTCAAATTTATTCTTCGCGCAACTTAACTACAACGGCCGAACCCTCTTGCTCCTCATCGGAGGGTTGAGGATCTTTCGGCGGCTCTTTAGGACCGTCCGGCTTATCATTCCAACCTTTTGGTGGTTGCGGATCATTGCCTTCCATAATTTCTGCAATCTGCTTTGCATCAATGGTTTCATATTTCATTAAGGCATCAGACATGGCATGCAACTTGTCCAAATTTTCTTTCAATATTTTTTCAGCGCGTTTATAGTTTCGATCAATAAAGTCACGTATTTCTTCATCAATTGCACGCGCCGTATCATCAGCAATATTTTTATGCTGCGTTACCGATCGACCTAGGAAAACTTCACCTTCGTCTTGCGCATAAGATAAAGGTCCTAATTTATCAGACAAACCCCACTTAGTTACCATATTGCGTGCAATATCCGTTGCGCGCTCTATATCATTAGAGGCTCCAGTGGTAACTTGATCTGGCCCATTTAAGATTTCTTCGGCTATTCGCCCGCCAAATAAAGAAGACAATTGAGATTCAAGTTGTTCTTTTGACATTGAATAACGGTCTTGCTCAGGCAGATACATAGTTACGCCTAAAGCACGACCCCGCGGAATGATACTAACTTTATAAACCGGATCATGGCTTGGAACTTTCAGACCAACAATTGCATGACCAGCTTCATGATAAGCAGTATTACGCTTTTCTTCTTCAGTCATCACCATTGATCGGCGTTCTGCACCCATCATAATTTTATCTTTAGCTTTTTCAAAGTGCTCCATATTTACCGTGCGCATATTTTCACGAGCAGCAAATAAAGCAGCTTCATTAACCAAATTAGCTAAATCTGCGCCAGAAAAACCCGGAGTACCACGAGCTATAACGCCTGCTTCAACATTGTCGGATGCTGGCACTTTACGCATATGAACTTGTAGGATTTTTTCTCGTCCTTTGATATCGGGTAAACCAACTACCACTTGGCGGTCAAAGCGACCTGGACGCAACAAGGCAGGATCTAACACATCAGGACGGTTAGTCGCGGCAATAACAATCACCCCTTCTCCGCCTTCAAATCCATCCATCTCAACTAACAATTGGTTCAGGGTCTGCTCACGCTCATCGTGACCACCACCCATGCCAGCACCACGATGGCGACCTACGGCATCAATCTCATCAATAAAGATAATACAAGGCGCATGTTTTTTCGCTTGATCAAACATATCTCGAACACGCGAAGCACCCACACCAACAAACATTTCTACAAAGTCAGAACCTGAAATCGTAAAGAACGGTACTTTTGCTTCTCCTGCAATGGCTCTTGCTAGTAAGGTTTTACCCGTGCCCGGAGGGCCAACCATCAAAACACCGCGTGGAATTGTGCCACCTAACTTTTGATATTTACGAGGATCACGTAAGAAATCGACTAATTCGCCAACTTCTTCTTTGGCCTCTTCAACGCCAGCTACATCAGCAAAAGTTGTTTTAACTTGGTCTTCGGAAAGCATACGCGCTTTTGACTTACCAAAAGACAGAGCACCGCCGCCTTTACCGCCGCCTTGCATCTGACGCATAAAGTAAATCCAAACTGCAATTAATAATAAAATTGGGCCAAAAGTAAATAAAATAGTACTAAAGCTATTCCCTTCCGGTTTCACTGCTTCATAATCAACTTTATTTTCTAATAAAATTTCATTCAGCTTTTCAACACTACCAGCAGGAATTTGCGCAACAATTTGATTCTCATCATTGTTTGCATCAACTTGCCCAATAGCTAATCCACCGCCATTAGGGTCGATTTTAACCTTGGCAAACTCTTTGTTTTCAATTTTTTGAACAAATTCACTAAATGGAACTTTACTATTATCCATTGCACGTTGATTCACTTGCTCAATTACAAAAAACAAAATAATGGCTGTTACAGCCCAAAACAGTATATTTTTCACTAAGTCGTTCAAACTTGAACCTCAACTTTTACGGCTTGCTTGCCATTTTCTATTAATAAATACATTATGCCATGCTGACTAAAGAACTGAAGCCCCATTTACAAAAGCTAACAAGTTTCTTTTATCATTCAAGCAGTTATCTTTAACGATTATCCTTTAAAACCTTGTGCTAAAACATACACTTCACGAGATCTATCACGAGATGCATCAGGCTTTCGAATCATCACCTTTGAAAACATTTGGCGACATTGACGTACATAATCATCAAACCCTTCGCCCTGAAACACTTTAACTAAATAGGAGCCGCCCTTTGCTAAGACATTTTGTGCCAAGTCTAAGGCTAATTCAGTCAAGTACATAGCCCGCGGAATATCAACAGCATCTACACCACTCATATTGGGGGCCATATCCGATAAAACAAGGTCCGCCTTTCGCTGGCCAATACTCTCCAACAATTGATTCAATACAGTTTCTTCGCGAAAATCACCCTGAATAAAGTGCACATCAGCTAAAGCATCCATTTCTAAAATATCTAAAGCAAAAATATTACCATTTGAACCTATCTTCAAACCGCAATACTGAGACCAGCCTCCTGGCGCTGCGCCTAAGTCCACTATAGTATGGCCAGCCTTAACCAAGTTATATTTCTTATCCAGTTCCTCTAACTTATAAACTGCACGCGAACGATAACCGTCCTTTTGAGAACGCTTAACATAATGATCATCGAAATGCTCTTTCATCCAACGATGGCTGCTTTTACTTTTTCCCATATCTTTAAATAAACGCTATCACTAAATTACTAAAAGTCTCTCTATTGTACCCTTTTTAGGGTAAAATACCGCTTAATTTACTTAATCAATTCTTTAAGATGACTCAATTATCCAAACCACAAATCAAATTTTTAAAATCAGAAGCACATGCTTTAAAGCCCGTTGTAATGATTGGTGGCAATGGAGTCACGGAGTCCGTGCTCGAGGAGCTGGAAAGAGCACTTGAACATCACGAATTGGTCAAAGTGAAGATTCGAGCGGAAGATCGCGATGAAAAGCATGAAATTATCGATTATTTGTGCGAAAAAACTAACGCCTTAAAGATTAATACTATCGGCCACATGCTAGTACTATTTCGCCAATCAAAGGATAAGAAAATCACCTTGCCAAAGAGATAGCTTTATTTGCCTCTTTTACTGCACGAAGAAAATCAACAACATCCTTGTCAGAGTTTAAATCTCGGTGGTTAATAATTGGCATACTAGGAAATCGTTCTGCTACTTTAGCTATAAATAAACCTGAGCCATTATCGGTTAATTTTCTTTTCTTATGATCATAAATAACGGTGGTTTTATAGCCACAACTGGGTGATTTTTCAGCGCAAATAAAACCTCCACAAGTGTTTATTAACGCCAACTTATCTTCAAACAGTTTAGCCATTTTGGCCGTGAAATCCTGACTAGAATCCCCAACTGCTTTAACTCGAACACTACCCAGTTCACTTTGTATCAATTCAATAGTAGGCCTAGGTACTGGCATTCCGATTTCAACTTCAGGGCAAATAGCCACCAGTTCCGCACCTTCTTGTTGCAGCTTTTCCAACCATAGTGAACGTTTATGCTTACCATCGTAACGAACCGCATTACCCGCTAAACAAGAACTAATAGCTATCTTCATCTGTATCTATTTACACTCTTTATCTTGAGTATCAATTACTACAGGCTGCCATAAATACCCCCCCGACTTATCCAGTTCAGATTTATTATAATAAGCTGAGATGTAATATATTTTATTTGGCATGACCTTAAACCTAGTTAGTGCGCCTTTTTCCAGTTGTTTATTTTTTCTACTGCTCAACGTTTCAGGAACCGACGCATAGATCAGTAGTTCGTGGATGCCAGCAGAAACTTTAAATTCTCCTGCAGTTCCAATTTTTAAATCATTATCAATTTCTCTGATTATCGCCTGATAATGATTCCTTTTGTAAGTAGGCTTTCTTACGCTGACGTACCCACAACCAGGTTCCTCTGCAACAATATCGGAGCTCTTAAGTTCAGCCTCGACTTTTGCTCCAGATTTCAAATTATTAGCAAATAATTCAACTAAGTACTTTTCTTCAGCGACATCAGCAATAAATATCAGCTTATTACTCTTTTTAAATCGTTTTTTCTCACCGGTATCAGAAAGCTTCTCACCATCATCATATGCTGTGAAGCTATATTCATAATCCAAATCATTACTATTGTTAATTTCCAGTTCAAATAACTTACTTTCTTTTTCTTTTACACTTATCTTACCCGATTGTTCAGCTTCAACCACAATCTTAGGATTATAAACAGGTATTAAACCATGCCTAACTTTAATCACAGTTTCGACCGGTTTTCCCTTGATATCAAATACTTTAAGCTCGAAATGAGTCGCTGAGCCAGCGAATACCAATGGGCTTAAAAAAATAAGCAAAATTGCAATTATCTTTTTCATCTATTTCTCCTACTAAGATATACAAATCTTAACTTCATATAACTAGAACTCAAGTTAAATGACTGATATTCTTAATATTCTTAAAGGAATAGCGCTATACATTAGTAATAATAAATACATCTAAAATATAAAACTATTTTCAATGGATCATAAAAAACTTCGCAAGATTAGAATCAAAAAGGACTGGACCCAAGGTTTTGCATCAAAGCAAATAGGGATTCAACAATCTTATTTATCGAAGCTCGAAAATGGACAAGCAATTCCTTCAACTGAAATTATCGAGGCTATCGCTAAAGCCTATAGCATTGATAAGAATTCTTTTGCAGCAGATTTAACCGTTGAAACTACACACTCAAATAAACCGCAACCTGCAACAAGCAACCTAGTTCCCATGGGACTGGCGATTCTAGGCTTTCTTTTTATCGGCACCGCTTGGTTTGGTATTTACAAAAGTAATTACGCTTATACCTACGAGCTAGCAATTCAAGAACAACAAACAATTACCGCACCCATGTATTTTATTCTTGATGAATACCATGGTGAAAAACACCAAAGGGAGTTTTCCGATATTCAATACACTTATCATTTAATTGGTGAAAGGAAAATCCACCCAAAACAAAACCGTTGGATATACTATTTAGGATTTATTTTTACAGGAATGGCCCTAATAAGTTATTTCTTCCCATTAGGGCGTATGAAAATTTAGGATTAGATATAAAGTACTTCAGCAACTTCGTACTCTACAGCACCGCCTGGAGTTTGAATATTGGCAATATCGCCTTCTTCTTTTCCTATAAGCCCACGAGCTATCGGCGAATTAACCGAAATTTTGCCAGCTTTTAAATCGGCCTCATCATCACCAACGATCTGATATTTAATTTCGTCAGCATCATCGTCATCCAGATTAATTAACATAACGGTAGCGCCAAAAATTACTTTTCCATTGTTAGTTATTTTTGTGATATCAATAATTTGAGCATTGCCCAATTTACCTTCAATATCTTGAATGCGCCCTTCTGCAAAACCTTGTTGTTCTCTTGCCGCATGGTATTCAGCATTTTCCTTCAAATCACCATGTTCGCGAGCTTCTGCAATTGAAGCCACGATTCGTGGACGAATGACTTTTTTTAACTCTTCGAGCTCGGCTTGTAGCGCTTCAGCGCCTTTTGCCGTCATTGGATATCTATTCATAATTTATATCTTATTTATACTCTCTTAACTTGCGTATGCAGCTCTTGCACCGAGTTAATTTCGCTACGCGAATGTTCTTTCATTGCTGCGCATGAAGCGACCGCACCGGCTAGAGTAGTGGTGTACGGGATCTTGTGCTGCAATGCGCTACGACGGATCAGATAAGAGTCTGCAATTGCTTGCTTACCTTCAGTAGTATTAATAATGTAATCCACTTCTCCGTTCTTGATGGTATCCACTATGTGCGGACGACCTTCAAACATTTTATTCACACGCTGACAGGGAATTCCTGCTTCAACTATAGTCCGAGCCGTTCCGCCTGTTGCTAACAATTCAAAGCCTTGATCTACTAACGCTTTAGCAACTGCTGGTAAGTTTGGACGATCCGCTTCACGCACACTGATCACTACTTGACCTGACATTGGCACCGCTTGACCACCACCTAGCTTAGCTTTATAGAATGCTTCACCAAAGGTTTTGCCCACACCCATAGCTTCACCCGTAGATTTCATTTCAGGAGTCAATATTGGATCTGATCCAGGGAATTTATTAAATGGGAATACCGGCTCTTTTACTGAGTAGTACTGTGGAATAATTTCCTGAGTAAAACCTGTTTCTTTTAACGTTTTACCTGCCATAACACTTGCAGCAACTTTTGCTAATGGCGTACTAGTAGCTTTAGAAACAAATGGAACTGTTCTTGATGCACGTGGATTAACTTCTAGAATAAAAATCTTATCGCCTTGGATAGCGAACTGTGCATTCATTAAACCACGCACTTGCAATTCTTTAGCCATCACCAACATTTGACGGCGCATTTCATCTTGAACTTCTTGGCCAAGACTAAAAGGAGGAATTGAACAGGCTGAGTCTCCCGAGTGAACACCTGCTTGCTCGATGTGCTCCATAACACCGCCAATTAAAATTTCTTCGCCGTCAAAAATCGCATCAACATCAACTTCAATCGCATCATCTAAGAATCGATCCAGCAATACTGGTGACTCGTTTGAAACACTTACTGCTTCGTTCATATAACGACGCAATTCATCTTCGTTATAAACAATTTCCATTGCACGACCACCTAGTACATAGGAAGGACGAACTACTAATGGATAGCCGATCTCTTCCGCTAAGCGCACACCTTCTTCAAGGTTTCTAGCAGTACGGTTTGGTGGCTGTAATAAGTTCAAACGCTCGATAGCACGCTGGAATCTTTCGCGATCTTCGGCTCTATCAATTGCATCTGGAGAAGTACCAATAATGGGTACACCAGCGGCTTCTAAATCACGTGCCAATTTCAGTGGTGTTTGACCACCATAGTGAACAATAACGCCTTTCGGTTTTTCAACATCAACAATCGCTAATACATCTTCAAGCGTTACTGGTTCAAAATATAAACGATCAGAAGTATCGTAATCTGTTGAAACGGTTTCAGGATTACAATTAACCATAATGGTTTCATAACCGTCTTCACGCATAGCAAATGCAGCATGCACACAGCAGTAATCAAATTCGATACCTTGGCCGATTCGATTTGGGCCACCACCCAAAATCATGATTTTTTCTTTGTCCGAAGGCACGGCTTCGCACTCTTCATCGTAGCTTGAATACATATAAGCTGTAGAAGTTGAGAATTCCGCAGCGCAAGTATCAACACGTTTAAATACTGGCAAGACGCCGAGATTCTTACGTAATTTTCGAATTTCTTTTTCACTGGCCGCGAAAATATCTGCCAAACGCATATCCGAGAAGCCCTTACGCTTTAATGTACGCAAAATCTTTTCGTTTAATTCTGACAATGACATTTCGGTTAAAGTTTTTTCAATCGTAATTAATTCTTCAATTTGCACCAAGAACCAACGATCAATGTTGGTATATTCAAAAACTTTTTCTAGCGACCAACCATTTCGAAATGCATCGGCGACATACCAGATACGCTCAGCGCCAGGAATTCTCAAACGTTGGCGTAATAAGTCAGTCAAATGCTCATCTTCAGGGTCAAGTTGTGGTTCAAAACCAGCAGAACCCACTTCTAAACCACGTAGCGCTTTTTGTAATGACTCTTGGAAATTACGACCAATCGCCATCACTTCACCTACTGATTTCATTTGTGTAGTTAAAGTGGCGTCCGAATTCGGGAATTTCTCGAAATTAAAGCGTGGAATTTTAGTAACAACATAATCGATAGTTGGCTCAAATGATGCTGGAGTTGCGCCACCTGTAATATCGTTTTGCAACTCATCAAGGGTGTAACCAACGGCTAATTTTGCTGCCACTTTTGCAATTGGGAAGCCTGTAGCTTTTGAAGCCAAAGCTGATGAGCGCGAAACACGTGGATTCATTTCAATAATAGTCATGCGACCATTTTTCGGATTCACCGCAAACTGTACATTTGAACCGCCCGTTTCAACACCAATCTCACGCAAAACTGCCAAAGAGGCATCACGCATGATTTGGTATTCTTTATCCGTTAAAGTTTGCGCTGGCGCAACGGTAATCGAGTCACCAGTGTGCACGCCCATTGGATCAAAGTTTTCAATCGAACAGATAATGATACAGTTGTCGTTCTTATCACGAACCACTTCCATCTCATATTCTTTCCAACCAATTAAAGATTCATCAATCAATAATTCATTAGTTGGCGAAAGGTCTAAACCTCGCGCGCAAATTTCTTCAAATTCTTCTTTGTTATATGCAATGCCGCCGCCGGTACCACCCATAGTAAACGATGGGCGAATAATACAAGGGAAGCCAACTTCTTGTTGAACTTTCCACGCTTCTTCTAAGCTATGCGCAACGTCTTGTTTTGGCTGGTCTAAGCCAATCTTTGACATGGCTTTAGCAAACAATTCACGATCTTCTGCTTTATCAATCGCTTCACGAGTCGCGCCAATCATTTCTACGCCATAGATTTCTAATACGCCACGCGAGGCTAAGTCTAGTGCACAGTTAAGCGCCGTTTGACCACCCATGGTTGGCAAGATAGCGTCAGGTCTTTCTTTCTCAATAATTTTAGCAACAACTTCCCAGTGAATTGGCTCGATATAAGTTGCATCGGCCATGTTTGGATCAGTCATAATAGTTGCAGGATTTGAGTTAACCAAAATAACTCGATAACCCTCTTCGCGAAGTGCTTTACAAGCTTGTGCGCCCGAATAATCAAACTCACACGCCTGACCAATAATGATAGGGCCAGCACCTAAAATCAAAATACTTTTTATATCAGTACGTTTTGGCATCTCAATCTTACCTATACTTTGTGTTGAGTCATTAGTTCAATGAAGTGATCAAATAAAGGCGCTGCATCATGCGGGCCAGGACTTGCTTCTGGGTGTCCCTGGAAACTAAATGCTGGTTGATCCGTTCTATGGATACCTTGTAATGATCCGTCGAATAACGAACGATGCGTTGCCCGAAGATTTTCCGGCAAAGTTTCTTCGTCGGCAGCAAAGCCATGATTCTGACTGGTAATTAACACCGTTTTATCATCTAAATTTTGGACCGGATGATTAGCGCCGTGATGGCCAAATTTCATCTTTACGGTTTTTGCACCACTGGCTAGAGCCAATAATTGGTGGCCTAAGCAGATGCCGAAAGTTGGAGTTCCTGTTGCGACAATTTCTTTAATCGCATCAATAGCATAATCACATGGCTCTGGATCGCCCGGCCCGTTGGATAAGAAAACACCATCTGGATTCATGGCTAACACTTCACCAGCCGGCGTTTGCGCAGGCACTACCGTTAAGTCACAGCCACGATCCGTTAGCATTCTTAAGATGTTGCGTTTTACGCCATAGTCATAAGCCACAACTTTAAATTTCTTATCTTCAAGCTTGCCATGACCTTTACCTAGCTCCCAAGAAGTGGCATCCCATTGATAGGTTTCTTTTGTGCAAACTTCTTTTGCTAAATCCATGCCTTTTAAGCCAGGGAATTGTTTAGCTAGTTCTAGAGCTTTCTCTTCGCTAATGTCACCTGACATTAAGCATCCATTTTGCGCACCCTTATCTCGTAAGATTCGAGTCAGGCGTCGAGTATCGATGTCAGCAATCGCTACTTTATTATGGCGCTTTAAATATTCTGGCAGGGTTTCTTCAGAACGAAAGTTACTTTGTAGTAACGGCAAATCACGAATAATTAAGGCTTCTGCCCAAACTTGATTTGATTCTTCATCTTCAGCGTTTGTACCAGTGTTACCGATATGCGGATAAGTCAATGTCACCATCTGTTTGGCGTAAGAAGGATCCGTTAGGATTTCTTGATAGCCAGTCATGGCGGTATTAAAAACGACTTCACCGACGGCATGGCCATCTGCGCCAATAGAAGTACCACGGAAAACACTGCCATCTTCTAGGACGAGAATGGCGGGCTGAAGCTCTTGAAAAGGCTGTTGGGCTGACAAAGAAACCTCCAAAAAATATGCTCAAGCTACTGCAAAAATAGGGTGCAAAAAATCCAGACTCATTCATTAATGAGTCCGTAACTATCAAGTTTCACGGATTTTTGGCAAATTCGCGCTATTTTAAGGGATCGCTCGTTTTAAGTCTAATGAAATTCGCTTGAATCGAGTGAAGTTTGGAAAAGATTAACTAATCGATTTGTATTTCTTCGCCTATGGCAAATACAAAAGAAAAAGGGCGCTATTCGCGCCCATTTTCGTTTGGCCTCATGCCAGTTTTAGATGCTCCCTGCGACTTCCGTGTTTCACCATGTCCATCGGCTTTGTCTTCCTTAGATGTACCTCCTTGGTACAGGATTTAATTTACGCTTATTTTTTATGATTGCAATACAGCTTTCAAACGCTGAACCTAAATCATAAAAACAATTATTTTATAAAATACAATGGCTTACATGAAAAACCACAGGATCATTAAACAAAAACGGGTTCAAAACCGACCTATTTCTGGTTAAATTTTAGGCTATAACTTACAGGTGGAATGGACAATCTCTTACAAAATATTCTTATTTAGGATGTCAGATTTATGACAATAAGTGATGGAGTTAGTATTTTTCCCGATTTTGTAACATATCTTGCATGCTATAAAGCCCTTCGGACTGCTTAGCCAGCCATTTTGCAGCTTCAATGGCACCTTGAGCAAAACATTGACGAGATTGTGCTTCATGTTTTATCGACAATAATTCTCCGTTTAGAGCAAAAGTCACATCATGAGTACCGACAATTTCACCCGCTCTCATCACAGAAAAACCAATTTCGCCAGCTTTGCGCTCACCCGAACGTTCAAATTGGGCAATATCACCCAACGATTTCCCTTGTGAAGTTGCAATGGCATCGCCAATGGTTAATGCAGTACCAGAAGGCGCATCTATTTTATGCTTGTGATGCGCTTCAAAGATTTCGATGTCGGCTTGCTCGCCCAATAACTTTGTCGCTTGCTGTACTAAGTTAATTAAAGCATTCACCCCTAAGCTGTAATTGGCCGACAGCATGATCGGAATATTTTTCGATGCTTGTTCAATTAATTCTAATTGCTCATTGGTAAAGCCAGTAGTTCCAATTACCATAGGAATCTTGGCTTGCTGGGCAAGCTGCAAAATTCCCATACTATGCTCAGGCAGGCTAAAATCGACTAAAACTTCTCCCTCTTGAAAAGCTTCGTTATAGTTAGCACCAAGAAGCTTACCTTGAGGATTGGCACCAATGATATAACCAATATCAGTTCCAATAAGCGGGTGATTTTCTCTTGCCATTGCTGCAGAAATAACTGTTGCTGCGTCACTTACAACAGTAGTAAGTAATTCCTTACCCATACGGCCAGTGGCCGCATTAATGACAATAGAAGTAATCATTAAGCTTTACAATTTTCCTCGTTAACAGAACTCTCAACACCTTTAGCGATTTGACTAAGGCTCATATATTTTACATTAGCATCTCGACGACCACCCCATTCCATATCTCGGATTTCAGGAAAGTTAGTCATAGTTAAAGCGATTAATGGCTGTTGCAAATCTACCATAAAAGAATGCTTAAATTTCGATTGGGTATGCTTTTCTGTTACCACTAATAAGCAAGCCAATTTTTGCTTTTTCTCTTCAGGCAAAATCTTCCTGGTGTTTGCAACCGGATATTTAGCCAAATATGTTGCCGGATTATAATCGGCCTTTGAACTATACTCTGGTGGAATTTGAAAATCAGGATAAACCACCGTCTGTGCTGAAACTGGAACAGAAACGAATAAAAAAGAAAAGAATAAAGCAGCTTTTAACATGAAATCTCTTTGGCTTGGTTAAATCAAGGCACACAATACCGAATATAGGGCATATAGATCAAGCAAGTACTGTCTAATTTTTATACAGTCTTTGTAAATTCTTGATCCCAGTCACTAAATTGCATGCGAACTTTATCGATGTTTGGTGCAAACCCATCTTTTATCACTGAAATTTGCTTAAAACCATTTTTTTCATAAAAGCCCTGTACATGCTGAGAGGTATCAATGATGACATTAGTGAGGCCCAATTGGTGCCGCACAGCATTAAGTCGATGCAGCAATAATTGAGTACCTACTCCTTGCTTATGCCGTCTTTGATCGACCATTCCCCAGCGCAGAAAGACTTGTTGCTCCAATTCTCCAAAACCACCGCATGCCAACAACCTTTCGGGCTTGTCTTCCGAGTAAAATACTAAATAACAGTTATTGCTAACTTCGCTAGCTAAGAAATTCTCAAAATCTTGCAGTTCATTTTTGGCAAAATAAAGGCCTATATTGGTCTCAAAAATTGCTAAACACTGTACTTTGTCTTGCGCACAATACGGACGGCTCATTATTTTCAATGCAAAGCTCCATTATCTTCTAGAATCTCATAGACTCGTTCAGCTAATTTTTGATAACCCGTAGCATTGAAGTGGATAGGATCAGACTTATAGCGTTTTTTCTTAATCAGTTCAGAAATTATTTCACCGTCATACACTAAGCCATATTGCTGCGCCAATTCATCGTACAAATCGGCTGAATCTGAGAATATATTTTTCTCGGGCACCCCTAAGAAAACTAACTGAATATTACGAGATTGAATTTGCTCAATCATTTGTGAAAGATTCTGCTTAGTTTGTGTCAAATTATAGTTTCTAAGAATATCATTACCGCCTTCTAACAGTATGACCAGTTGCGGTTCATGCTTTTCTAGCACTGAGGTTAAACGCGCCAAACCTTCTGCTGTGGCTTCGCCTGAAACCCCCTCATTAATCACTTTAAAACCTGATATATGCGCTAATTTTTGTGGATAGGCTTCCATTTCATTAACGCCGACACCAGCAGTTAAGCTATCCCCAAATGCCACAATTGGTTGAGCATGATTGAGTTTTTGTAATTTGTCTTCACCACAGCTTATTAATATAAAGGTCAATAAGAATGGTAAGTATTTAAACAACCTCATGACTCATTACTCGACAAATCAAATTGCAACTCACATAACCTTTGATAAAGCTTTGAGCGGCTTAGTAATTCTTCATGTGGCCCCATGTCTAATATCTTACCTTGATCCATTAAAACAATTTTATCGGCATGTACCACCGTAGAAAGCCTATGAGCAATAATTAAGGTGGTTCTATCTTGCATCAATTCTTTTAGAGCAGCTTGCACATGATGTTCACTTTCCGCATCCAGTGCGCTGGTTGCTTCATCCAATAATAGTACTTCAGGATCTTTTAGGATGGCTCTGGCTAAAGCAACTCGTTGCTTTTGGCCACCCGATAAGCGAACGCCCTGCTCGCCCAGATAACTTTCATAACCCTCCGGCAGCTCTTTGACAAAATCATGAGCATGCGCCTTAGTCGCCGCTTCAATGACTTCATCATTTGAGGCTTCGGTTTTACCGTATCGAATGTTGTACCAAACATCATTACTAAACAAAATGGGGTTTTGTGGAACTAGCGCCATATGCTCTCGAAGTTCTGATGGCACCTGCAGTTTGAGATCGGAATTTTTAAAATAAATCGTACCTTGCTGCGGATCATAAAATCGTTGCAGCATTTCAAATAGCGTTGTCTTGCCAGCACCGGATGGCCCCACGAGTGCCACCACCTCACCTTGCTTTATCCGTAAATTAATATCATCAAGTGCCAGCTCATCCGGCCGCGATGGGTAATTAAAGCTTATGCTCTGAAACTCAATGACCGTTTCAGAAGTTTGATCCAAAGCTGTTGTTTGTTCAGGCGGTAAAATATTAGATTCCACCCCCATTAAATCGACCACTCTTTCAGCTGCACCAGCAGCTCTTTGTACTTCACCATAGACTTCCGCAATAGTGGCCGCCGACATACCCACCATCATGGCATAAAACACGAAAGCCGCTAGTTCGCCACCAGTGATAGCGCCGGAAATTACGCCATTGCCGCCAACCCACATCATGGCACTTAGGCCACCAAACACCATCAATATTACTGAAGCGATTAAGATAGACCTTTGCCGAACCCGTTTCTTTGCTGTGGCAAAGGCCTTTTCAACTTCATCGCTAAAAGCGACTTTTTCTTGCTCTTCACGACTATAGCTTTGCACTACTTTAATGTTCTGAATAATTTCACCAGCATAAGTACCCACATCAGCAATAGTATCTTGGCTATCTTTAGAAAACTTTCTTACTTTACGTCCGAAAAATAGCATTGGCAAAATAGCCATTGGCACGCCGATTAAGATATACATAGTCAGCTGAACGTTAGTAAAAAACAGCATTATTATGCCGCCAATAAAGGTCAGGCTTGAGCGAAGCGCCATTGAGAATGAGGAACCGACTATCGACTGCAATAAAGTCGTGTCTGTGGTCAAACGAGACATAATTTCGCCGCTACGATTTTCCTCAAAATAGGCTGGATGCAGCATCACAATTTGATCAAAAACCGCTTTACGAATATCCGCACTGACCCGCTCGCCAAGCCAAGACATCAAATAAAAGCGACAGAAAGTTCCAACAGCTAAAAGGCTCACTAAGCCAATCATCACGAAAATAGCTGAACGCAACTGTTCAACCGAGCCAGCCGCAAAGCCATTATCAATCACCATCTTTAAGCCCTGTCCCAATGACAAGCTCACAGCTGCCGTTAGCAGTAATGCTAATAATGCAAAAGCCACCATTTTTTTATATGGCTTTAAGAAAGCAACTATAGGCAGTAACGTTTGTAATGATTTTTTTTCTTTCTTTTCCATACTCAACTCATAAAAAAGCCCGCAAATAGCGGGCTTTTAATCTAACATTAACTGGTCATATTATCCCAGAATTTTTTTACACCATCGAACCAACCGGTTTCTTTTGGGCTGTTTTTACCGCCTGACTCTTCAACGCTTTGCTGAAATTGTTCAAGCATTTCTTTTTGTTCTTTGCTCAGCTTAACTGGCGTTTCTAAAATCACGCGGCACATTAAGTCGCCCGTATAATTTTGTCTTAAGGCCTTAATACCTTTACCTTTCAAGCGGAACATTTTTCCGGTTTGTGTTTCAGCTGGAATCTTGAGACTAACTTTTCCATCCAGTGTCGGAACTTGTAAAGTTCCGCCCAATGCTGCAGTAACAAAGCTTACTGGAACTTCGGCATAAAGGTTGGCACCATCACGAACAAAGATCTCATGTTCTTTAACATTGATTTGTACGTACAAATCACCTGATGGAGCGCCCGGGCCACCTGCTTCGCCTTCGCCTGATAAACGAATGCGATCACCAGTGTCTACGCCCGCAGGGATTTTCACTGAAAGAGTCTTGGTCTTATGAACTCGACCTTGGCCATTACAGCTATTACAAGGATCTTTAATGGTTTGACCCTGCCCCTGACAATCTGGACAAGCTTGTTGAACCGAGAAAAATCCCTGAGTCATGCGCACTTGGCCTTGGCCATTACAGGTTCCACAGGTTACTTTCTCTGAACCTTTCTTAGCGCCAGAACCATCACAAGGATCGCAATCTACATAAGTTGGTACCTTAATGGTTTTCGAAACACCATTGACCGCTTCTTCTAAGGTTACTTGCATATTGTATTGCAAGTCGGAACCACGTTGTGGGCCAGCATGACCGCCGCCACGACGTCCACCTCCACCGAAGATATCACCAAACATATCACCGAAAATGTCGCCCATATCAGCACCATGGAAGCCACCCTGACCACCAGCACCTTGGTCAACACCAGCGTGACCAAATTGGTCATAAGCTTGACGCTTTTGCGGATCGTTTAAAACCTCATAGGCCTCTTTGGCTTCTTTAAAGCGTGCTTCGGCCTCTTTGTCATCTGGATTACGATCGGGGTGATTCTTCATCGCCAATCGACGGTAAGCTTTTTTGAGCTCCGCCTTATCAGCACTTTTTCCAACCCCTAATACTTCGTAATAATCACGTTTAGACATATGTTTTCTTCTTCAAAAATAGAATTTGTTTTAACGCATAAAGCAGGAGACAAACTCCTGCTTTATATTTAGATGGTCATCAATGATGACTTCCAACAAATCGCTTAGGCGTTTTTGTTGTCATCCTTTACTTCTTCAAACTCAGCATCAACTACGTCGTCACCTGCATTCGAAGCTTGCTCAGCACCTGGCTGCGCACCAGCTTCAGCTTGTTGTTGAGCTTGAGCATACATGCGCTCAGCTAATTTAGCAGATGCCTGACTTAAGGCTTCAGTCTTAGCTTTAATTTCTTCTAAGTCGTCAGTCTTAATCGCTTCTTCTAAGTCATTAGCAGCCGCTTCAATCGCTTCTTTCTCGCCATCTTCAAAAGTAACATTTTCGTCATCAAAAGATTTAC
Source organism: uncultured Kangiella sp. (assembly GCA_947503435.1). GTDB lineage: Bacteria > Pseudomonadota > Gammaproteobacteria > Enterobacterales > Kangiellaceae > Kangiella. The sequence goes on from CANNDL010000003.1 coordinate 405,884, forward strand.
GAGTCGCGTGAACAAGTCCGTCCGCTTGGTTACGAGCCTCAGCCAGCTCTTGGAACTTCTTATCTTCTTCAGCATGCGCTTCAGCGTCTTGAACCATTTGTTCAATCTCTTCGTCCGATAAACCAGAAGAAGCTTTGATCTGAATCGATTGCTCTTTACCAGTCGCTTTATCTTTCGCAGAAACGTGCATAATACCGTTCGCATCAATATCGAAAGTCACTTCGATTTGTGGCATACCACGTGGTGCTGGTGGAATATCTTCAAGATTAAACTGACCTAAAGATTTATTCTGCTTAGCCATCTTGCGCTCACCTTGTAACACGTGAACCGTAACTGCAGTTTGATTATCAGCAGCTGTAGAATAAACTTGAGAGGCTTTAGTTGGGATGGTTGTATTCTTATCGATAAGAACGTGCATCACTTCACCTTGCGTCTCAATACCTAGTGATAATGGCGTTACATCTAACAATAGGACATCTTTAACGTCACCAGACAGAACCGCACCTTGAATCGCCGCGCCCATAGCTACTGCTTCATCAGGGTTAACGTCTTTGCGTGGTTCTTTGCCGAAGAACGAAGTTACTTGCTCTTGTACTTTAGGCATACGCGTTTGACCACCGACCAAAATCACGTCGTCGATTTCAGAAGTTGATAAACCAGCGTCTTGTAACGCTTGCTTAACTGGCGCCATTGAACGCTCAATTAAGTCTTCAACCAATGCTTCTAATTTGGCACGAGTTAATTTGATGTTTAAGTGCTTAGGACCGGTTGCATCAGCTGTGATGTAAGGTAAGTTTACATCAGTCTGTGAGCTAGAAGACAATTCGATTTTGGCTTTCTCGCCCGCTTCTTTTAAACGTTGCATCGCAAGTGCGTCGCCTTTAAGGTCAATGCCTTGCTCTTTCTTGAATTCTTCAGCTAAATATTGGATAACGCGGTTATCAAAATCTTCACCACCTAAGAAAGTATCACCGTTAGTCGCTAATACTTCGAATGTGTGCTCGCCATCAACTTCTGCGATTTCAATAACAGATATATCGAAAGTACCACCACCTAAATCATAAACCGCAATAGTGCGATCGCCGCGTTCTTTATCCATACCATAAGCTAACGCTGCAGCCGTTGGCTCATTGATAATACGCTTAACTTCTAAACCCGCGATTTTACCCGCATCTTTAGTCGCTTGACGTTGTGAATCGTTGAAGTATGCCGGTACGGTGATAACCGCTGCAGTTACTTCTTCACCTAAAAAGTCTTCAGCCGTTTTCTTCATTTTCTTTAGAACTTCTGCAGACACTTGAGGTGGAGCCATTTTGTTACCATTCACAGAGACCCAAGCGTCACCATTGTCCGCTTCAACAATCTTGTATGGCACCATTTCGATGTCTTTTTGAACCACGTCGCTTTTGAACTTACGACCGATCAAACGCTTGATCGCGTATAAAGTGTTTTCAGGATTAGTTACTGCCTGACGCTTTGCAGATTGGCCTACAAGAGTCTCGCCATCAGTGAAAGCGATGATAGAAGGAGTCGTACGACCGCCTTCAGAGTTCTCGATAACACGAGCTTTGTCGCCGTCTAATACCGCAACACATGAGTTTGTTGTACCTAAATCGATACCGATAATCTTGCCCATTTTTCTACTCCGAAAAATATAGTTAAATCTTACTTGGAACCTATATGTGGGCTGGGTTTAGGAGATCAAGGGATCTTTTTAAGAAAAACTTAATTTTTTTAGGGTTATTGCAAAAAAAAGCCTGAGGTTTACTCAGGCTTATTATAAATATAGCCAACCAAAGAATGTAATAAAGGATATAATTCCCAATACTCCAATTATCGTACACATGGCTTTAACGCCTGAGTCAGTTACTTTTCTTTGTAACGAGCCAATAGCACATAATATAACTGTAATAGGGTATGAGATTAAAAATAGAGGGATTATTATAAATTCAGAGAATAGAAGCTGCCCTAAAAATTCTCCCCCGAAAGACAGGGGATTTTCGTCAGAGTTTTCTATTTTTGGTTTTATAAAATGAGTAAAAACACTTAAATAAATAATGGGCTGTAAGCCACAATAAATAACGATCGAGATTACTAGTAAAGTGTTACCCATTAAAGCTCGGCATTATGATATACATTCTGTACATCATCTTGGTCTTCTAGCATTTCCATAAACTTTTCGAACATTTCCATATCATCAGCTGGGACTTCGGCCATGACCTTAGGGATAAATTGAATTTCATCAACTTCGAATTCAATTTCACCAAAGTTTTCAGTCAAAGCTTGTTTGGCTTTGGCATATTCGATGTTTGGTGCGAATACCGACATGATGCCATCTTCTAGCTCAATATCAGTAACGTCAACGTCCGCCATCATTAGCGCTTCTAACACCGCTTCTTCGTCATCATGTGGAAAAACAAAAATCGCACTGTGATCAAACATATGGCTAACGCTGCCTTCAGTTCCGATTTTGCATTTGGTTTTAGTAAAGCAAAGACGAACTTCGCCGAAAGTTCTGTTTGGATTATCGGTTAGACAGTCCACTATCACCATAGTATTGCCAGGGCCATAACCTTCATAACGTGCAACGGCAAAGTCTTCACCTGCGCCAGAAGTGGCTTTATCGATGGCGTTTTTAATGACGTGAGCAGGTACTTGAGCGCGCTTAGCAGCATCAACCAAGCTGCGAAGTGCTAAATTACCTTCTGGATCAGCACCACCTTGTTTAGCGACAACATATATCTGACGACTAAATTTACTGTAAATTTTTGAATTCTGATTCGAAGTTTTCGCCATCGAATCTTTACGGTTTTGATATGCGCGACCCATAATTCCTTACCAAAAATAGTTTAATTAACACGATTGGCTTGGCATTTTATAGGATTTGAAGCTAATTAGGTAGATTAAAAAAGGCTACCTAAGTAGCCCTTTTAATTAGTGATGCTTGTCAAATATATGCAGAACTTCTTTTAGATGTAGATGATCTCGAATTTCTGCCCAAAATTCATCAAGATGCGGTGCTTTTTCGGCTAAGCGATGCAAAGTCACGCCTACTGAAAGTACACTTAATAAAGCTAATGGATAGACGGCAAAGGCCATAAATGGTGACAAACTTAGCTTTGCCGCCAAAATAAATATGGTACCTACTGCTATTACCACGCCTAAATCAACGGTTTTTTGTAAAATGCGTTTCATGACCTTTCCCTCGCTACTCCTTACTTTGAATTTCAGAATAGCAATCGGTCTAAATTTTCACAAAAGGATTAAATTCAGCTCTCAAGTGAAAATTTTTCAGCTAAATGATAATCCTCTTTAAATAGGTCAATTATCGCTAGTTCAAACTCATCCAGCACTTTATCTTCCTGATAAATAAGATAAATTTTCTCTCTCCAATGTCGAGCGCTGTTCTTAATCGGAGTAAGTTTCCCTTTTGTGAGATGATGATAGGCAAAGTGCAAAAATAAACCGCTGTAACCTTCGCCTGCCAATAAATCCTCAATTAGTACCTTAAAATCACTATAGAATTGCTGATTTTCGCTACCGCCCATACTCTCAACCGAAACTGATAATAAATGGGCAAATCGTTTGTGAGTTTCGTTATATAGGATCTTGTGCCCTTTTAAATCATCTAACCCTTTGATTTTATGATCTTTAATGTATTGATTACTCGCCACCATCAGAGTGACAACATGGCACAACTGAATGGCTTTAAAACCTGGCCAATGGCCACTGCCGATCCTAATAGCTAGATTAAAGTCGTCACTTTCTAACTGCTCAACGGAAACTATTTCTTCTAATATTAGTTCACCTTGCCAATTTAACTGCTTTAATTTCTGTTCAATTTGCTGCTTTAATTCAATTGAAAAATCTTCATTCACCATCAAATGAATTTTGGCTTGCCTTTGGGTTAGCTGTTCTAGATCCATAGTATCGATCTGCTGAAAAACCGGACTAATCTTCTGCAACAATTTATAGCCCGCTTTACTAACAATCACTTGGCCGGGTTTGCGATTAAAGAGTGAGAAGCCAAGTTTAGATTCTAAGGAGCGAATTTGGTGGCTGACCGCAGAGGGGCTGATATTCAGTTCTTCAGCAGCATTTTTAAAGCTGCCATGACGAGCGGCTACTTCAAAAATATCCAAAAGGTGTAAATAGCTGCGGTTCCTTCGCATTTTGAGTCCTTTAATAATTTACTGCAGAAATTGTAGCATCTTGCGGTTAAATTTCTGCTAAGTGCTTCAATGATGCAATAAAAAAGGGCCTCAAGGCCCCTTTCCTAACTCTTTTGAAGTTATTGAGCAACCACTACTCTAGCAGGACGAATCAAACGACCATTCAAGCTGTAGCCTTTTTGAAACACATCAATAATGGTATTCGACTCATGCGCAGGGCTTGGCACCATGGTCATGGCTTCGTGTAACTGTGGATCAAACACTTCTTCCACTGGATTTAATTGCTCAATGCCAAACTTCTCTAAGGTCGAAAGCGTCATTTTAAGCGTCAATTCCATGCCTTCTTTCATGGCTACTGATTCTTCGTGCTTAGCTTCGTGAGCCAAGCCTTGCTCTAAACTATCCACCACTGCCAACATTTCATTGGCAAATTTCTCTATGGCAAATTTTCGCGCATTGGTCACTTCTTTCTCGCTACGGCGACGTATGTTATCTGCTTCGGCTTTCGTGCGAAGCGCTAAGTCCATATTTTCTGCAACTTTAGCTTCCGCTTCTTCCAAAGCTTTTTCTAGTTCGTCGATACGAGCTGAATCGCCAGTTAATTCTTCTGCCATTTCAGCAAAAGCTTCTTCAACTTGTTCTGCTGCAGTTTCAGCAGCTTTTACTGTAGATCCAATATCTTCTTGATTTTTAACGTCTTTTTCAGACATAAGATTACTCCAAAAATTCTCTGGAATGATTTGAAAATTAAGTGGTAGCTATAATAAGGTCTAGGACTCAGAATTCAAGGCAGAAGTGAGGATTTTCGCGGTAATATCAACGATTGGAATAACCTTGTCGTAAGCCATGCGAGTTGGCCCGACAACAGCGAGCACACCAACAGCTTGACCATCAATAGAATATGGCGCACCGACCACTGAACATTGGTTCAAAACATCATAGCCCGACTCTTCACCAATAAAGAGCTGAACACCGTCGGCGGATAGACATTTATCTAATAAGCCTAGCATCTGAGTTTTCTCGGCAAATGCATCGAAAACTGACTGTAGATCGGATATTCCACCGGCACCCACCCAATTCAGCATTTGTGATTTACCAGTGATTTGAACTTCATCTTCTTGCTTCTCGCCAGCAAAACCTTTTTCCGCCACTGCCATCATCGAAGCCATCATCTGATCCATCTGTGACTTGTCTGATTTTAATTCCTCAAACAGCTCGCGGCGGACCGTATCCAATTCTTTGCCAGCATAATGATGATTCACATAATTAGCTGCTTGTTGCAGCTCTTCTCGGCTAATGTCCACATCGAGTTGAATCACTCGGTTTTGTACTTCGCCATTATCCAATACCAAAATAACTAATACTTTTTGCTGCGACAGTGGCACAAATTCTACTTGGCTAACGCAAGTCACATCACGTCTTGGTACCCGAATCAAACCCGCCATATTAGTCATTTGCGACAACATATTGGTTACGCTATTGAGCATCTGCCCTGTTTCAGTGGCATCATCTAGTTGGCGCTTGAGCTGCTGTTGGTAGTTTTGTTCAACATCTTGCACTGTCAATAATTGATCAACGAATAAACGCACACCTTGACAGGTGGGGATACGACCCGCTGAAGTATGAGGCGAAGTCAGTAACCCCATTTCTTCGAGATCGTGCATGACATTGCGAATAGTGGCAGGACTAACGCTGAGTTGAGAATTCTCCAATAAGGTTTTTGAGCCCACAGGCTGGCCGTTAGAGATATAAGTCTCTACCAAAGTCTTCATTAAGGTTTGGGCGCGCTGATCGAATTTGCTCATCTTATTGGTTGCTATGTTTAGAGGATCAGGTTTTAGAGCTACCCGAACATTCTATTGTTTATTTATCTTCCTATATATTGTTAAATATGGGTCAATAAATCAATTACAAGTTTCTATTTAGAAATAAAAACCTTGGAACTGCTTTGAGCACGGATAAAAAACTGACATTTTCTACTATTGGAATCATGGGTAAACCGAAACATAAAGAAGTCGGCGAGACCATTATGACCTTGTTTAATTTTCTGCAAAAAGAGAATTATTCATTATTGGTAGAAGATTCGGTAGCAAACGATTTATCCATTCCGAAAGAGCAGCAAGGGGCATGGCAGACGCTAGGTGAACATTGTGATCTCGTAATTGTAGTGGGCGGTGATGGCTCCATGCTGTATGCAGCACGTTTAATGAGCGATTACCGGATTCCATTATTGGGGGTCAATCGCGGTTACCTTGGATTTCTAACGGACATACAACCACAGCAAGTGTGCGAGAAGGTCGCCGAAGTTTTAGCGGGCGAATATAAAGAAGAAAGGCGTTTTCTGCTGGAAGCCGAAATTGAGGGTGATCAGAATTCCGAACATCCACGCTTTAGCGATGCGGTCAACGACATCGTTTTATACCCTGGTGAAATATCACGAATGATTGAGTTTGAAGTTTATATCAATGACTCATTTGTATATAGCGTCCGCGGCGATGGGTTAATTATTTCGACCCCAACTGGCTCAACTGCATATTCACTGTCAGCTGGCGGTCCTATTATGTCGCCAGCTATTAATGCCATATCACTTGTTCCCATGTTCCCGCATACCTTATCCAGCCGCCCTATTTCGATTAGCGCTGATTCGAAAGTGGATATTGTTTTTAGTAAAGATAATCAAAACGAAGCCCGTTTAAGTTGTGATGGTCAAGTGCGTTTTCCAGTTATGCCGGGTGAAAAATTCTGCGTGCGTAAGCGCAAACAAGAGATGTGGTTACTGCACCCCAAAGATTATGACTATTTCCGCCTGCTAAGAACCAAACTTGGCTGGGGTTCAAAATTATAATTTCTCCCAAGATAAAAACTTAATCCTTTATGCTAAGCAGTATTCATATAAAAGATTTTGCCATTATTGAACAGCTTGATTTAGAGCTTAAATCAGGGATGACCGTGATCACCGGTGAAACTGGCGCGGGTAAATCAATTGTGGTGGATGCACTTGGGTTTACCTTAGGTGCTAGAGCCGACAGTGGCGTGGTTCGCCATGGTGCTAAACGAGCAGAAATCAGCGCCATCTTTGATATTGAAAAATTACCGCAAGTGTTTCAATGGCTCGAAGAGCAAATGCTGGATGATGAGCAAGATTGTATTTTACGTCGTGTTATTAATCATGATGGTCGTTCAAAAGCTTTTGTGAATGGCCAGCCAGTAAATCTTACTCAACTGTCGGAACTCGGTGATTTTCTAGTCGATATTCATGGGCAGCATGAACATCAATCGCTATTTAAACCACAAACGCATTTACAGTTATTGGATCGTTACGCTGGTTTATCTGAGAACACCAATAAATTAGCAGGGCTATCTAAATCTATTCACAAAATTGGAAATCAGCTCGCTGAATTTCAGTCGGCCTTAAAAGATAAAAACGATCGAAAGGATTTACTGAAATATCAGTTAGAAGAATTGTCGCAAGCGCCTATTGATAAAGCAGAGCAAATCGAAAGTGAGCATAGGCGAGCCGCCAATGCCAGCCAGTTACTGGAAAAAGGTCAAGCCAGTTTATCGGCGCTGCACGAAGATGAACAGTCGATTTCATCAGTTTTAAATTCTGTTGCTTCGCAAATTAGCGATTTATATGCGGTTGATGAGAATCTAAAAAATACTAATGACTTATTGCAATCTGCTTTAGTTGAAGTAGATGAAGCTTGCAATGAATTACGTAATTATATTGAGTCGATTGATGCTAACCCTGAACAATTTCAGCAACTCGATTCAGAGCTGTCTGCTTTACACGATTTATCAAGAAAGCATCAAGCGAATATTCAGCAGTTGCCAGAAATCTTAACGGGCCTAGAAAGTGAACTCAGTCAATTGGCTGGAGATGAAGCCAGTTTTGAGGAGTTAGAAAAAGAGCTTACTCAGTTACAAGAGCAATACCAAAAGTTAGCATTAATCATAAGTAAAAAACGACAAACAGCTGCTAAAAAACTTAGTAAAGAAATTGTATCGCTGATGACACAACTTGGATTGGGTTCTGGTTTATTTGAAATTGAATTTAAGGCACAAACTGATAGCAGCTTTAAAGCTACTGGCCTTGAAGCAGCTGAATTTATGGTTTCCACCAACCCAGGGCAAAATCCGATGCCCTTACGAAAAGTTGCGTCTGGTGGTGAGCTTTCTAGAATCAGCTTAGCTCTACAGGTTATTAATGCCCAAACAACCCAATTACCAACATTAATTTTTGATGAAGTTGATGTTGGCATAGGTGGAGGCACCGCTGAAATTGTAGGTAACTTATTAAAATCGCTTGGCAACAGAGCGCAAATTTTAACCGTAACTCATCAAGCACAAGTTGCCGCTCAAGGACATCAGCATTTACTAGTCGCCAAGTCGCAAACTAAAGAATCTACGACTAATCAAATGTTGGAAATCACTAGCGATGAGCGTATTGAAGAAATTGCTCGCATGATAGGTGGAGTAGAAATTACTGAAACCATTAGAAGTCACGCAATAGAATTGCTCAGTGAAAACACATAAACTCTATAAAGATGGTAACATCGATAAGTTTCGTAATTACCCTAAGGCAATCTTTATCGCTTCAATGGTTAGCTTTATTGTATTTATAGTTCCGGTTGGCTTTCTTGGACAAATAATTTTAGAGATACCTTATGCTAATTATAATGGACACAGGAAAAGTGAAATAGTCGCACAATTTCTCCATAATCTTTTTCAATTTTTTAAAGATTTTGAAAACCGATCTTTTCTGAAGACTATTATTCTTATGTCCACAGGTATAGTTTTTATAAATGTTATCTATATACTCAAGAAGCCAATGATAATGGTGAAATACCCTTTTATTTTTTTCTATGGGAACAGTCCATTCGCGTCTAAATTCAAGATCCCGGAATTAAAGTCGGTTTCAATTACTTCAGATCCTTATTCACTTAATTTTATAGTTAAGCACATTGGCTTAACAGAAACGATCGAAGTGAAAGGGGTCGATTATTTAAAGGGTAGTGCTGAAGCCTTTATTCAAAAGCATACTCATATTGTACCAATATAACTAACCCCCACCGATAATTTACTTCTCTGACACTAAGCTATAAATTGTATAACGGCTATTCGAAACATTCAGGGTTGGATCAAACTGCAAGTCATTAACCATCTGCTCTAAATCAAACTGACTAGCAATATCCTCACTCTCATCTTGAGCTTTATCAAAGTTAAAATTCAGCAATCCTTTACTGTAGCCTTCAAAAGTCCAAGCCCAACTTTCTCCCCACTCTATATCTTTTGCATTTTGCTTTATACGATTAGAAGACCCTTTTACGCCAATCCCCTGCATTAAAGTAAATTGACTTACAGCCACTTTATTGGGTAGCGTTTCATCTTCAAGTGCACTGAATTTTGATGGAGAAAAGAAATATTCAAAATCTGCAACATCAATACTATCTGAGGTTGACCAATTTATTTGCAGATCGTTTTTATTGAGCCAGCTTTCATAGTCGCTCCGGTTTGCTTTTTGGAAGCAACAGTGTCGAATAAGGTAACTGTCTAAATGGCTAGAAGCTTGCGCTTTATAAATTTCCCAAGGATTGTTATCACCAGCGATTTTTCGATCGTTAATATAACCATTGAGAAGTTTTTCAAACTCTGAGGCTTGCTGAAATGGAACATCCACCACCCAAATTTCTGATAACTTACTCTTCTGTGGCGATTGAGCGAATAGACTAAATGAACCGATTACCGCGAGCACGACCAACCCGCTAAGAACTCCTTTAAATTGCTTAGACATAGCTATCTCCTTAAACTTGTCATTAAACAAGCGCTAAGCCCAATACATTTATTTTTATACTAACAATACAATAATACACTTTATTTTAGTTTGCTAAAACTAACGATGTCACATTCATTAAAATGTCAGATAGCAGCAACCTCTTAAGCTAGATCTAGTTAATCCAGCTAAGAGGTTGAAATACTGACTATTTCTTCATTTTTGAAGACAAGTCTCCTCGATAGTTATAAATGGTATATGTCGACCCTTTAAAACTTCCATCAAAGTTCCCAAACAATTCCTCAACCTTATCTTTAGAACCTAAGTGTTTGGCTGCCGCTTCTCCAAAACTTGGTGATGGCGGAACCATGTCAGAAAAGTTTTCAAATGGGAACACTAAATTAACCGTTGCAGGTCCGGACATCGAATAAGTCCAACCCCACCTTTCTTTCCAACCCATGTCTTTAGCAACTTTACTAACGGCTTTAACAGCATCTCCAGCATTTTCACCATGCTTCACTTTAAAGGTTCTGACACCAACAAATTTGAAGGGCTTACCGTCATTCGGCCAATTACCATTTTCATGATCTACCCATGAATAGTGATGCTCATAATCTTTAACATATTTGCCAGCACCTTTATTCCAGTGCTCACTGGCCTTCGAATCTTGAGTCCATTTCATATATGCATCCATATCAGGCCACTTAAAACAACATGATCGAATAAAATATCGATTCATATTGGTACCGGTATGAGGCGTGTATATTTGCCATTCACGGGGATCGCTTTTAGATTCTCGATACTTCACATGCTCTTTAAATGCTTTTTCGAAAGCGGCGAGATCTTTGCTATCAATTTCAACCACCCACGTTTCGGCAATTGCCGGTGATTTTTCTTCCGCCGCGGAAAGAGTCAGAGGCAATAATAAGACAGCCAACAATGGCCAATAGAAGATTTTCTTAATATTGAAAGTGCGTTTGTTCATAGTGTTCTCCATTTAACATTGAGTTAATTCACTATGCACAAGCCTAAAAAAGGAGAAGCCAAGCAGGCTTCAAAGTGGCGATTATTTTACGCTTTCAATTCAAAAAGGCAAATCGCCACTAGATAAGATCAAAACAAAAAAACTGACTTCAGCGAGCATTAGGACTTTAAGAGATTGGTCTAATGATTAATTACTTCTTAGGCCTAACGTAAAGCACCAAGCTATGGTCAACAATTTCCACCCCGTGCTTTTCAGCAATCCTGTGCTGTAAATCTTCAATTTCCTCGCTGAAGAATTCAATGACCTCACCAGAATCCACATTAACCATATGGTCGTGATGCTCGCCATCGTCCATTTCGAAAACTGAATGGCCGCCCTCAAAGTTATGGCGTGTCACCAGGCCTGCTTGTTCAAACTGAGTCAAAACCCGATAAACCGTCGCTAACCCAACATCATCACCTGCTTCGAGTAATTTTTTATACACATCCTCTGCGCTTAAATGACGATCCTCGGAACTTTCTAGGATTTGCATAATCTTAACTCTGGGCAGTGTGACCTTGAGTCCAGCTTTTTTTAGTTGTTTGTTTTCCAAAATTAAAACTCCGATAGCATTAAGCGACGAAATGATTATACTATGCCCAGATTGAATGAAAAGTTATATTGTCTTAATCCCAAGGGCAATGGATAAAAGCTAAATAATAAGGTTTATCATGAGAAATTTGTTAGTAGTTTTATTATCACTGAGCCTTTTATCAGTGACGGCGTGTGTTTATAAGCCCAATATCAAGCAAGGTAATGTGCTGGATCAAAAAGAAATCAATCAGATTCGTCCGGGCATGACCAAAGAGCAGGTTCGTTTTATTTTAGGTAACCCAGTTTTAAACACCAACTTAGATAACGACACTTGGTATTATTTGTATTATTTAATCCCATCACGTGGCGATAAAGTTGAGAAGCGGCTAATTCTAAAGTTTGCTGATGATAAGTTAGCCACTATGGAAGGTACTGAGAAGCCTGAATCTCAAGAATAATTCAAACCATAAAAAAGCCGCTATCTCATTGATTTAGCGGCTTTTTCTATTTAATGAAAACTATTTTTCCATTGCTTCTTGATATTCTTTAGCTAACTTCTGGTGCAATTCTTCAGAGGGTGCTTGTTTGGGAGAAATTCCAATCATGGATATCGTTTGTTTGAGTTGCTCAATATAACGTTTGCAGTGGGTGCACATGAACAGATGCATTTTAAACTTAAAGCGTTGCCATCGACTCATGTCGCCTTCTAAATATTCACTACCGTTTTCAACTAATTTCTTACAGGTTAACATTTGCCAGTCCTCTGAAAGTGCGCAACCATTTGTTGCATCTTGTCTCTTGCTCTATGCAACAGCACTCGTGCATTGGATGAGCTGACTTCTAGAATGTTACAGATTTCTTCCATTTCCATTCCACCTACATCTCTAAGGTTCAAAACCTGTTTTTGATTTGGTGGCAATAGTTCTAAATGCTTATCAAAACAGTCTTGAAGCTCATTTGCTGAAAGCAGTTCATCAGGCGAAGCAGAGTCCCATTCAGTATTAGACTCATTCCAATGACCTCGATTATCAAATCGTGGATCGGTTGCCCAAGTTTCATTAACGGCCTCTAAACTTACTGAGCGCGATTCTTTTCTTAGCCGAGTTTTTGCTTCATTGGCTACAATTCGAATCAACCAACTTTTGAGTTTTGAACGCCCCTCAAATTTTGGCAATGCGCGAATACCGGAAACCCAAGCTTCTTGAACAACTTCGTCAGCAATAGCATGTCCAGCAATGGCATAAGCCACTGAATACATTGAAGGATAATAAGCCTTAACCACCTTGCTAAATAGCAACTGATCATTATTCATCAAGCCCGCAATTAACTCTTTTTCTTCTGGTAAGTCTTTTTCACTCATAACTCGTGTTTACATGCGCCCCAGTATTTATTGTATTTTGAATAATTGATGAGATGCTTCTCTACCATCATTCTATCATTTATGCCAAAGTATAGGCTTATTTGAGTAATTCGCAAATTAATCTGTAAGGTAACTGGATATGAACTCGCTTGCCATTATGTCATTCGTTAAAACTGCTATGGACTGGATTGGAGCAATTTTAGTATTCGCCATTTTGCTGCTGCTATTACTAGTCATAGTTCTCTACATCATCGATAAAACTCAACGCAAACAAACTATCCGCAGAAATTACCCAGTAATTGGCAGGTTCCGCTACTTTTTCGAGCATTTGGGTGAGTTCTTTCGTCAATACTTTTTTGCCATGGATCGCGAAGAAATGCCTTTCAATCGCGCCGAAAGAAGCTGGGCTTATCGCGCAGCTAAAGACGTCAGCCGTACCATGGCCTTTGGTTCGACTCGCAACTTAAATCCAACCGGTACCGTCATGTTCTTGAATGATCCGTTTCCGGTGCTTAAAAAGGACGCCAAAAAAGCCAAACCCATATTAATTGGCCCCTATGCCAAACATCCTTATGAAGCCCCTAGTTTTTTTAATATTTCTGCTATGAGTTTTGGCGCACTTTCTAGGAAGGCCGTCATTGCATTAGCGAAAGGAGCCGACAAAGCAGGTTGTTGGATTAACACCGGTGAAGGCGGCTTAGCACCTTATCATTTAGCGGGTGATGGCGACGTAGTATTCCAGTTTGGTACCGCCAAATACGGCGTTCGAGATTCTAATGGCAAACTTGATGACTCCAAATTAAAAGCCATTGGTGACAACCCACAAGTGAAAATGGTTGAGCTGAAAATGAGCCAAGGCGCTAAACCGGGTAAAGGCGGGTTATTGCCCGCAGGTAAAGTGACCGAAGAAATTTCTAAAATTCGCGGCATCCCAGCAGGCGAAGCTTCTATCAGTCCCAATGGGCATCCTGAAATAACTTCCGTTTCTGATCTCTTAGATATGATCGAACATATTCGCCAAGTCACCGGCAAACCTTGTGGTTTTAAAGCCGTTATTGGCTCTCATCAATACCTAGTGGATTTAATGACAGAAATAAATAGTCGCGGTATTGAGTCTGCTCCAGACTTTATAACTATTGATAGTGCCGATGGCGGTACGGGCGCAGCTCCGCAACCACTTTTCGACTATGTTGGCTTACCATTAAAAGAAAGCCTACCTTTAACCATTGACCTTCTTGAAGAACATGGCTTGAGAGCTAGGGTCAAAGTTATTTGTTCAGGTAAAATGATTACTCCATCTGGTGTGGCTTGGGCTAAAGCGATGGGGGCGGATATTGTTGTATCAGCGCGAGGCTTTATGTTTGCCCTTGGTTGTATTCAAGCTTTGCAATGCAGTAAAAATACTTGCCCTACCGGAATTACCACTCATGATGAAGAGCTTCAAGAAGGCTTAGTCATCTCGGATAAGCTTGAGCGAGTTTATCATTATCATAAAAATATGGTCTCTGCGGTTGAGATGATCGCACACTCTTGTGGCGTAAAATCACCACACGATTTATCAAGAGAACACGTTCGAGTTGTAACAGAAAGCGGTTTATCGACTCCATTAGATAAATTACATCCGTATCAAGAAAATGAAATTGAAATTAGTCAGCGTTAATTAATTGATGCCGGCAATTTGAGGAGAGAATATGCAATCGTTGATCGCCACTTACTATCGTTTCCACCATTGGTTGTTTAATAGCGCTAAACATTTATCGGGGATTCCCCCGCTTTTATTTAGAATACTGCTATTTTTTCCTTTATACGAAGCCGGGACTCGCAAGTTTGCTAACTTTGAAGATACCGCTGCTTGGTTCGGTAATCCAGAATGGGGATTAGGGCTACCTTTCCCAGAAGTTATGACTTTTTTAGCTGCAAGTGCTGAGACTGTCGGCGCAATCTGCATTTTAATTGGCTTTGCTACCCGCTGGGCTGCTATCCCTCTCATGGTTACTATGATTGTAGCCGCGATGACAGTGCATTGGGATAATGGCTGGTTTGCCATTGCTCAATCTGCTGATCCAGATGTAGCGAGCCGTTTAAATACAGGCCGTGAAATTTTACAAGAGAATGGAAATTACGAGTGGCTAACTGGAAAGGGAAGCTTCGTCATTTTACAAAATGGCATCGAGTTTGCAGCAACCTACTTTATCATGCTGTTCTCACTGTTTATCACTGGTGGTGGTAAATATTTCTCTATCGATTATTGGCTAAACAAAGCCTTTTCTAAAGATGATACTCAATTAAGTTATAAATAAACTATCAGACTTCATCAAAGGGCTCATTGAGCCCTTTTTATTAACTCAATCATCTGCAAATCCGACCAGAATAGGGCTAGAATAGGCGTATGATCGAATTCCTATACCTCTGGTAAAACACACTATGAGCAAATACTTCCAGCAATCTTTAGACATTCATCGCTACCTTCGTGGCAAGTGGGCCATCAAATCTAAAGTACCTCTGCAAAATCGTGATGATTTATCCGTTGCATATACTCCTGGAGTGGCGGCGGTTTCTAATCATATTGCCGAAGATGCAAATGCCAGCTATGCCCTGACTATGAAAGGCAATTCGGTGGCAATCGTTTCTGACGGCTCTGCAGTTTTAGGCTTAGGCGATATTGGTCCTCAAGCTGCCTTGCCGGTCATGGAAGGTAAGGCCATTTTATTCAAGGAATTTGCCGATATTGATGGTGTGCCATTAGTGATTGATGCTGAAAGTGTAGAAGAAATAGTCACTACTGTGAAAACGGTAGCGCCTACCTTTGGCGGCATCAATTTAGAAGATATTGCGGCACCTAAATGCTTTGAAATTGAAGAGCGTTTGCAAGACATTGGTATTCCCGTTTTTCATGATGATCAGCACGGCACGGCAATTGTTTTGTTAGCGGCGCTAATCAATGCCTGCAAAGTAACCAACAAACCCATTGAGTCATTGAAGGTAGTGATTAATGGTGCCGGAGCAGCAGGAACGGCGATTGCCCGCTTATTGCGCTGTGTTGGACACGAACAAAGTGCCTGCATCCCAGTCGAAGACGTTTTGGTTTGTGACTCTAAAGGTATTATTTCTAAAAATCGCGATAACCTTAACAACGAAAAAGTTAAGCTATTGGCATACACCAATAGGTTTAATCGTGATGGAAAATTACTCGATGCTCTTAAAGATGCCGATGTGTTTATTGGCGTATCAAAAGGCAACTTACTCTGTGGTGATGACATCCAGTTGATGAACCAAGATCCCATTATTCTGGCAATGGCCAATCCCATTCCTGAAATTATGCCCGATGAAGCCTTAAAAGCTGGCGCTTCGGTAGTCGGCACTGGTCGTAGTGACTTTCCAAACCAAGTGAATAATGTTTTAGCCTTCCCAGGAATTTTTCGTGGCGCACTCGATGCGCGCGCCACACGAATTAGTGAAGGTATGAAAATTGCTGCAGCTCATGCGTTAGCAGAATCAGTCAACAACATTACGGCTTCGCACGTATTACCCGACCCGTTAAATAGGAACGTAGCACAAAAGGTAGCCGAAGCGGTTAAAGCCAAAGCGATTGAAGAAAAATTACAGCGTCCTAGCTAGTGTTTCTACAAGTTTCTATTCGCTCAACCGCTAACTGAATCAATTCAGGCCGGGTAAACATTAATAAATGCTCTTGCGAATTTACCGGCCAGTAAGCACTGCAAGAGTTCTTGCTAGCCACTTTAAAGAATTGTTCCTTGCCTTGATCTCGCCATTTGATAATTGAAGATTTTATTTCTTTCTCTTTAATAGCGGCTAAATACCCTGTCTCAAAATCAGAGTCTAAAATTACAACAGGAATACTCTTTGGCAAAGAGTGTTTAATCGCACTTTCTAGATCAGTTTTGTAAGTTGTGACTTCTTTGAATTTATTGATTTGATACTGTGGCTTTTCACGAAGCTGCTCGTATTGCCCGTACAGATCCCAGTCCATAAATTCTGATAAATCATCCGGTATAATTTCTGCAAGATGATTTCTTTCAGCCATTATTTTCTTAGCAATCCTATCCTGATATTTTCCAGCTTTAATGTATTCCTCAAGTTGCAGCCAGTTCTTTCGGTAATTTTCACTCTCGCCGGTATAGTGCTGGATCGCATGCTTGGTCAAAACATCTGGGTCTATTAACACAACACCTTTCACCTTTTTCTGTACCAAGGGATCTTTTAAAGCTAGCTGCACACTTAAATTTGATGATGCAAACGCCACTATGATTAAAGGCTTTCCTTGTTCTAATAGAAAATCTGCCAAGCGACTAGAAAAATCACGATAAGACGGTTTGTTGATGGTATCGGAGAATCCTTGAGAGGCACGATCTATGGCGATAGTTGAGTAGTATTGTGATAAATAATTTTGCCCTAAAATCCACCAAGCTAAATCCGAATGCCAATTATCCGTAGGGCCTGATAATAAAATTAGAGTTGGCTTTTGCGGATTATCGCCTTTCACAATTTTCGATAACTTTATGTCGTCACTATTATTAGCTGCTTGTGACTTTGCAAAAGTTAGACTTATCATTATTATCAAAAGTGTAACCATCATTCTAATTAGCAAATTCGACTCCTTTAAAACTCTGAACAATCTCAAACAAAACTACAACTATCAACGTAATAGCTAAAGTGTTTACCCATAATAATATGTAACTAAATGTACATTAATTAGTCAAAATTTAGCACTATCCTCAAAATGTGATTACTAGATTAGCCTGCACTAACAATATTTGCTATATAGTAATGTCTGTATCTAAAAGTAGGCTACAACTATGAAAATAAAATATATCGCAACAGCCTTAGTAGGAATTGTGGCTATGACCTATTTGCCGTCACTTTCGGCTCATAGCGGCGGCCACCCAACCCGCTACGTCTCTCCGAATGGAGTAGATCAAGGCAATTGCGCTAAAGCCAAAGAACCATGCAGAACCATTAGCTATGCTGTTGGGAAATCCAGTAAAGGCGATAAGATTCGATTATCTTCTGGCAACTATTATATAAAAGATATGGATATTTTTTATTTATTGAATGACATGGTTGCTATAAGCGGCGGTTATTCAAATGATGACTTTTTTAAGAAACAGTCTACAGAAAAAAATCCGACAACCCTGATCGGTATTCCTGAAGAGTATCACACCCGTTTAAAAGAAAAGGGCTTTCGAATATTACAAGACAGTAAAGGTAATGCAGAGTTTAGGATCAAACCAGAATACCTAGAGCTACTCGACCGATATAAAAAAATCACCACCAAAGTTGAGCGTAAAATTACTTGTAATGACGGTGTTGCAGGTGAATATGAATGTAAAGATATTAATTTAGAATCACACTTACCCCTTAGTCAAATGAGCTCAAGTCCTACTAGTGCCAATGACATATGGGGTTATCGTGACCTAAACAATAATCGCGAGTATGCCATTTTAGGATTAAATAACGGTACCCTCGTAGTCGATGTAACCGATCCAACTAACCCTGTTGAAGTAGGCACAATTGTAGGAGAAAGAAGTACTTGGCGTGATGTTAAGGTTTATCAATATTTAGATAACAATGACAATAGTTACAAAGTCTATGCTTACGTCACAACAGAAGCCATTGGTGGGTTCCAGGTAATTGATCTTACTGATGCACCTAACTCAGTTTCATTAGCTAATACTGTAAACGTTTTCCGCTCGGCGCATAACGTTTACCTGGGCAATATCGATTATGCTACAGGGACTGCAAATCCAGGAGAATCGCCTTACTTATATATCGCGGGATCAAACTTAGGAAGCGGTAGTCAAAGTGGCTCTTTTAGAATTTTCGATCTCGACGATCCAGTAAATCCAAAACTAGTGACTGACCCAAGTTCTGCTTTTTATATGCATGATGCCACCAGCATGACAATAAATGATAGTAGAACTGACCAATGTGCAAGTGGCCACAACCCTTGCGAACTATTAATTGACTTCAGCTCCGATCGCTCGTTCAATAATAGCCGAATCAATGTAGACATCTGGGATACCACGGACAAATCGAACCCAAGCCTTTTGAGCAGTAGCACCTACAACAATGCTAGCTACATTCACTCAGGTTGGTACTCGAAAGATAAGAATTATATTTTTGTACAAGATGAACTTGATGAAAGAGATCGTGGTGTCAATACCACTCTTTATGTTCTCGATATTCGCAACCTTAAGTCCCCATCCATTGTAGGTTCTTATGTTGGTCCTACTCGTGCTATAGACCACAATGGATTCACATTAGGTGATAAGTATTATATGTCTAACTATAAAAGAGGGTTGGTTGTTTTAGACGTAAGTAACCCTGTGGTTCCTACTGAAATTGGCTTCTTTGATACTTACCCTATTCCTGCTGCTAATGATTCCGAGTTTGATGGTGCTTGGGGAGCCTACCCTTACTTACCAAGTGGTAATATTTTAGTCAGTGATATTTCTAATGGCCTATACGTTTTAACCGACAACACTAAATTAATTTCTGAACAAGCCGGTGAAATATCTCTTGCAAGTAATGCTCTCAATGTCGATGAAGCCAATGCTTCAGTGACAATCACAGTCTCTCGCTTGGCGGGCTCTAATGGTCAAGTTAGCATCGATTATGCTACTCAAGATGGTTCTGCCAGTGCGGATTCTGACTATACCGCCTCTAATGGAACCCTAACTTGGGGAGCGGGAGATATAACGAACAAAACAATCAATATTGATATTTTAGATGACTCTGATCAGGAAAATAATGAGTCGTTTACAGTTGCCTTAAGTAATCCACAAGGTGGGGCAACACTGGGAAGTTCAACTTTTACCATAAATATTAATCAAAGTGACCAACCAGCTCCTGTAACTCCACCACCATCAAATGATGGCGGCGGTGGCGGTCCTGTCTTACCTTTAACATTATTTGGCTTATTAGGCGTGTTAATTTACCGTCGTAAATATTCCTAAAACAAAAAGGCGCTTCATGCGCCTTTATTTTTTCTCTGACTAGCCATTGTTTCAAAAGTTCTTTGTTCCAGCTGATTTAACACATCTTGTTTTGAGGAATAATACGCATTAGTAGTCATAGACTCAGGCAGTAAGTAATAGTCGGTAATCATCTTATCCTGTGATAAATAATGAATAACCAAACCATTCTTGGTCATTTCTGCATACTCCAATAGCTTATTGGCTTTTAGGATTAATTCATTGGCTTTAGACAATAGAAGATCCAATCTTGGGAGACGGCTTAATATTGGATCTTTTTTGCCAATATCACCGATCATCTTTTTCTGAGTGCTTGAGGATAGTGCCGGAGCCGTAAATTCTCGAATCACATCATTATGCTTACCAACTAACCCCGCATGAATATCTCCGGACAACAAAATCATATTATCTATTGCGGAAAAACTATCCAACAAATCTTTTCTTTTATCCGGAAAGCCATCCCAATGATCCACATTCATATAAAAGAGTTGGTTATACGGTTCCGGAATATTGAGGCCTTCATCTCTTAAGTCCAGCAACAAAGAATTCATTGCCACAGAATTAGCTAAAATTTTCCAGTTAGCTGTGGAACTAAATAGTTGGTTCTTCAGCCATAACTCTTGTCGCTGACCAAAAGCATTTTGATTACTACTATTAAATACGTAAGTTGCCGCTGCTAAAAGGTCATAGGCTTGCTTTACAACAAAGTAACGTGAACCAATTTCTCCAAACAAGTTTAACTTACCAAGTAAACCGTAAGAAAAACCAATCCCATTAGCTAAATTTTCATTAATTTGCTGTTCAGACTTGAGCCATTGATTAATGACAGAGATGGCTAGATTGCCGGTGACTAATGCAGAAGTCTTTTTCATGGCTTCGTTCTTAGTTAACCCCTCAGCATGATAAGCTTTAATCAGAGCTTCTTTGAGTAACGCCTTTTGATTAACAAAGTCAGCGCTATCAATATCAACGTAAGGTGCAAAATATTGTTTAAGACTTTCAAAGTCGATTCCTTGCGTGCTCAACAACAATTGCAAAGCAGTTTCATTAAAAATGATAGTGCCGGGAAACGCTTCTTCTGGTATTAAATGCTCCGGTCGATAAGTTCTATAATCCGATACGACTAAATCTAAATTGCTACCAAAATTAAAACTTCTGTAGATCTTCGTATCAGGAAAACGATTCAACTCTGAACGCTTTAAGGATTTCGTAATTGGTGACTCGTTTTCATTTATATCTATCGGCATAAACTCAAAGAATGCCTGTTCAGAATTCAACTTGCGTACTAAATCAGCTTCATCTTTGCGACCAGTATAATGAGTGCTATTCATACCAAATGAATCATCGGCAAATTCATGGTCATCCCAGATAGCAATCATAGGAAATTTTTCATGGACTTTCTGCAACAAAGGATCACTGCGATAAATTTGATAAAGCTGCCGGTAATTGTTTAAACTTCTTGCTGCATAAAATGGCGCCTCTTCCGAGCCCAGCTTTATCGCGCCATTTATATCTTTGAATTCTACTTTACGACTATCATCCGTTTGAAACCTTGGGTCTCTAGTTGTCTCATAGATATAGTCTCCAAGAAACAACACAAAATCCAAATCATCTTGTTCCAATAATTTCCAATAGCTGTTGTAGTAACGGCCTACATAATCCTGACAACAAACTTGTGCAAATTTTATATTTTCTAGTTGCCCTGCTTCAGGAGCTGTTTTAGTCCGTCCTATCTTCGAGCTATAGTTTTTATTGTCGCTTGGGAAAATAAATCGATAGTAATAATGCTCATTAGGCGTTAAATCGATAACTTTAATCGAGACGCAACCATCACGCTCCAATTCTGCTTGTGCTTCAAAATATAAAATGATTTCTTCAAACTGCTCATCTTTTGCCATTTGCAACACTAAAGGTAAGCTCTTATTCCGGCGACCAACTTCTGCCAAGCGAGTCCAAAGTACAACACTATTAGCCCGAGGTTCAGCCGACAAGATTGATTGCGGATAATATTTGCTGGCTTGCTCATCAGAAAAAGTCAGCTTACCGAAATTCTTAACCGTTGAAGATTCAGATTGACACGAAACCATAGAAGCAAGACTCACTCCCGCGCCAGTTACAGCCATTGATTGTAAAAATTTTCTTCGTTGCATTTATGAATCATTTTCGTTTCTCTAAGCTCATCTTATCAATATCAATTAACCTTCATAACCTTTATTTCTAAACAAGCCCCGATATTTTACGTATAATGCTCCAAAATTATTCGTAGGACATACCATGAGACCAAGCGGCCGCAGTAGCAATCAACTAAGACCTGTCACCATTACCCGTAATTTTACTAAGCACGCTGAAGGCTCGGTATTAATAGAATTTGGTGAAACCAAAGTTTTGTGTAATGCCAGTGTAGAAGAAGGTGTGCCTCGATTTCTAAAGGGCAAAGGCCAAGGCTGGATAACGGCAGAATATGGAATGCTTCCTCGCTCAACTCATACTCGTATGCGCCGTGAAGCCAGCAATGGTAAGCAAGGCGGTCGCACCCTTGAGATACAACGTCTAATCGGTCGTTCTTTAAGAGCTGCAGTTGATATGTCGCAACTTGGCGAAAACACCATCTATTTCGACTGTGATGTTATTCAAGCGGATGGTGGTACTCGTACAGCTTCTATTAGCGGAGCTTGCATTGCATTGCATGACGCTTTATCTCATATGCGTCGCAAAGGAATCATTAAAACAAATCCAATGAAACATTGGATTGGGGCTATTTCCGTGGGTATTTATAAAGGCACGCCGGTTTTGGATTTAGATTATCCAGAAGACTCAGAAGCCGAAACTGATATGAATATCGTGATGGATGAAAATGGTGGATTTATCGAGTTACAAGGAACTGCCGAAGCAGAGCCATTTTCCGGCGATGAGTTAACAGCTTTGTTGGATTTGGGCAAACAAGGCATTCGCGAGATTTTTGACTTGCAGAAACAAGCAATAAGTAATTAATACATTAATAAAAAAGGAAAATAATGCAAAACGAAAACCCTTACGAAGCTCCAAAATCTGATATTGGCTTCTTCGATCAAATCGATGCGCAAAACTTATCGCAAAAGTATGCCTCACGAGGCAGTAGGTTTGGCGCAGCAATTTTAGATACTATTTTCTTAATCATTCCTCTTTTCATTCTCTTCTTTGCCTTTGGGTTAGTTGATTTTTTAGCCACTGGTGATACCGACTCAACATTTTTAGATCTAATGTTCGACACTCAATCCAATCTGTTTATGGAAATGTTTATATCGCTTGCCTTTGCTTTTGGTTTATTTGTTCTAGTACAGGGGTATTTTATCTATACATCGTCACAAACTTTAGGCAAAAAAATTCTAGGAATGAAAGTGGTCGATCTAGAAGGCAAGCCAGTCTCTGGAAATCACTACCTTTTCTTAAGATACTTACCTATGACTACCGCATCTTATCTACCATTAATTGGTGGAATTATTGCGATTATAAATTGTTTAATGATTTTTAGAGCCGATCATAACTGCCTACATGATGATATTGCGAAGACTCGAGTTATTAAAATAAACTAGCGTCTCCAAAAATAGGGCGTGAAGAGAACCAGCAATGTAAAAATTTCTAAACGCCCTAATAACATTGCAAAACTCAAGACATATTTAGATAAGTCCGAAAGACCATTATAGTTTAAAGCCACTTCACCTAGCCCTGGGCCTAGGTTATTCATACAGGCAGCAACAGCTGAAAAAGCCGTGACTTGATCAAGTCCATCCGCCACAAGAATCAACATCAATATCACAAACAAAGCTACGTAAGTGGCAAAGAAGCCCCAAACCGACTGCACTACTCTATCGGTGACTGACTCTTTACCGAGTTTAATTAAGAATACGCCATTAGGGTGAATTAATCGTTTGATCTCACGAGCGCCCTGCTTGAAAAGCAATAACACCCTAATGATCTTCATGCCACCAGCAGTAGAGCCTGCGCAACCACCTGCAAAACTGGCGAAAATTAATAAAATCGGAAGGAAAATAGGCCAAGCATGAAACTCGGTAGTGGCAAATCCAGTAGTAGTTGCGATTGAAACGGTGTGAAAAATCCCTTTAACGACTGAATCACTAAAATCAAACAGACCGTAACCAAATAAAACTAAAACACAGCACAGTGCAATCAAACTAAGAAATAATAAGTAACTTTTAAATTCAGGATCTTTCAAATATGGCTTAATACTAAGTCGCTTAAAAGCAACAAAGTGCAGAGCAAAATTAATTCCCGCCACTAACATAAAGAAGCTACAAATCAGTTCAATAGCATTCGATTGGAAGTAACCGATACTAGCATCATGCGGTGAAAACCCGCCAATAGCAATTGTTGAGAAACTATGAGCAATAGCATCAAACGGCCCCATACCAGCTAACCAATAGGCGAGACCACAAGCAATGGTCAAACCTAGATAGATATACCATAAGGCTTTAGCTGTTCCGGCAATTCGAGGCGTTAATTTATTGTCTTTCATCGGACCTGGAGTTTCTGCTCGATATAGCTGCATCCCACCAATCCCAAGCATCGGTAAAATAGCCACCGCTAAAACGATAATACCCATTCCGCCAAGCCATTGCAGTTGTTGTCGATAGAATAAAATCGCATGAGGTAATTCATCTAAACCGCTTATCACCGTGGCTCCAGTGGTGGTTAAGCCAGAAAAAGATTCGAAAATAGCGTTGGCTAAAGATAAATTAAGACCATCAGTCAGCAGGAATGGTAACGAGCCGAAGAGGCTCAGTACGGTCCAAAATAAAACAACAATTAAAAAACCGTCTCGTATTTTTAACTCTGCTCGAGAATTACGATTAGGAAAATAAAGGGAAAAGCCTGTTATTAATGAAATAATAAAGGTAGTAAAAAATGAGGTACCGCCACCATCTTCATAAATGAACGATATCACTACAGGTGGCATCATGGTCAAACTGAACAACATCAATAGAAGACCAAGGAAGCGGATAATAGTGGCGACTTGCATCGTATTCTCTATTAACTCATCAGACTAAAAGTAAGTGACATTGACTTGGAATAAGCGCTCAACATCATGGATGTAAGCCTTATCGACCATAAATAAAATCACATGATCATATTCGCGAATGATCACATTGTCGTGAGCAATTAATACTTTGCCATCTCGAACCAAAGCACCAATGGTGGTTCCTGGTGGCAAAGGTACTTCACTAATAGCACGCCCTATGACTAGTGAGCTTTGTTCATTGCCACGCGCAATAGCTTCGATTGCCTCAGCCGCACCTCGACGCAAAGAATAAACATTAGAAACCAATCCACGGCGAATGTGTTTTAACAAACTACCAATAGTTACCTGTTGTGGCGAAATGGCAATGTCGATTTCTTGACCTTGAATTAGATCTACATAGGCAGGGCGATTGATCAAAACCATGGTCTTTTTTACGCCCATGCGCTTTGCTAACATCGCCGACATAATGTTGGCTTCATCATCATTAGTCACCGCAACAAATAGATCAAAATCTTTAATGTTTTCGTCATCTAACAGATCTTGATCGGAAATATCGCCATGCAATACCAAACTGTCCTGCAAGGTATCGGCCAAGTGTTGAACTCGATCCGCATCACGCTCAATAATTTTAACCTGCATTTCTTTTTCAAGATTCAAAGCCAGTCCTTTACCGATGTTACCGCCACCAGCAATCATAACCCGCTCATAATCTTTTTCGAGGCGTTGCAATTCACTCATAACCGCACGAATGTGCTTTTTATCCGCTAAGAAGAAAACTTCATCATCGGCTTCAATAATTGTGTGACCGGTTGGCACTATCGGTTTTCCGCGACGGAAAATTGCTGCGACTCGTGTATCAACATTTGGTAAATGATGACGTAACTCAGACAGCGCATTACCCACTAGTGGGCCGCCATAATAAGCTCTAACTGCCACCAACCGAACTGCACCTTCGGCAAAATCAAGAACCTGGAAAGCGCCAGGGTTTTCGATTAAGCGAGTAACATAGTTAGTTACCAATTGTTCGGGACTAATAACTACATCAACCGGAATGTGATTGTCTTCAAATAAGTTGGGGAATGAGTGGTAGTTCTGTGAACGAATGCGAGCGATTTTTTTCGGCGTTTGAAACAAGGTGTGAGCAATTTGGCAAGCCATCATATTGACTTCATCACTATTGGTTACCGCTACTAACATATCAGCGTCATCAATACCTGCTTTATACAAAACATTAGGATGTGCGCCATGACCGGCAATGGTTCTTAAATCTAAATGGTCCTGAATATCACGCAGCCGCTTCGCATCGGTATCAATTAGCGTAATATCGTTGTCTTCGCCTTCTAGATTTAGTGCCAAGCTCATTCCCACTTGCCCAGCACCTAAAATAATAATTTTCATATACTTTTCTATGGCTCGCTTGAGATTTATTGCCTATTTGAGCATCTCTTATTTAGCCTATCTCTACATGCTAACCCTATAAGCCACTGATCTAAAGGATTTTTTCGTAAAATTGTCTATTTATCAACCGCTTGTTTACTTAGCAAACAATAATAAAAGCCATCCATTTGCAGCTGGTTGGGTAATATTTGACAACCAATTTCGGCATTCGAAAGCTG
Organism: uncultured Kangiella sp.; assembly: GCA_947503435.1. GTDB lineage: Bacteria > Pseudomonadota > Gammaproteobacteria > Enterobacterales > Kangiellaceae > Kangiella. Next base: position 432,375 of record CANNDL010000003.1, read on the forward strand.
CATCACTTTGCTATCCAAGGGCTCTATCTGAGCGTCAGCCTGTTCCGTTAAAAATGATTCAATTTGCTGACCATTTTCTTGCGGTAAGATTGAGCAGGTTGCGTATAACAACTTGCCACTTGGCTTTAAACGCTTCCAAGCTTGCTTCAACATTTCGGCTTGTATTAATACCAATTCATTAATATCAGATTCACGCCTTAATAACTTAATATCAGGGTGACGTCTAATGACACCTGTAGCACTACAAGGCACGTCTAGTAATATTTGATCAAAGTATTTATCCGTTTCTTTGAGATATTCAACCGCGTCATAACAAATAACCTGTGCATCGAGTTGCAAACGCTCTAGATTTTCCTCAATACGTTCACAGCGCCGATCGTCTATATCAATAGCCGTCAGTTCTATTTGATTATTAGAATATTCCAACAAATGAGCAGCTTTACCACCGGGTGCAGAACAAGCATCTAAAATAGTCATCCCGGCTTGGGGCATTAAAATATGTGCCGATAATTGAGCCGCGGCATCTTGAACTGATACCCAGCCTTCTGAAAAGTTAGGTAACTGGATAACATTGACTGGTTTTTCTAATACAATTGCACTGGCAACTAATTCATGAGCTGTCGCCTCAATAGAAGATTCTATTAATAATTTCAGATATTGCTCACGACTGGTTTTGGCTAAATTAACCCTTAAGGTCAGGGGCGCTTGCTGATTGGAGTATTCTAAAATTTGATCAACCTGCCCTTTATAGCTTGGTTTAATTTTATTAATCAGCCAATTGGGCATAGCAAATTTCGAGTCCCAATTTTTATCAAGCTGATGATTAATGGACTCTTGTTGTCTTACATAATTCCTTAAAACACCATTAATTAATTTCTTTGCCCAGGGCTTCTTTAATTGCTCACAAGCCTCTACCGTGGCAGCTATTGCTGCATGATCCGGAGTTCGAGCATACTCTAACTGATATAGCCCAATTAATAACAAACACTTAACATCAGCATCTTTATTGCGAATTGGTTTTTGCATTAAACTTTTTGCAGCAGCATCTAATCTAATGAAGTAGCGACAACTATTTAGGACTAATGATTTAAAAAGCGATAAATCACTCGGGTTTTCAAACTCAATATTGGCCAAGATTTCGGTGGCTGAGTGACCTTCGAAAGCAATTTCTGCTAATGTTTTGGCGGCTTGAGAACGAACTTGTGAGCTAGTTAATACCATTAGCAAATCAGCTCAAATTGTTGTCCAACCGAAAACAATGCTTGCCTAGCCGGGGCATTAAGTAAATCTTTAGCCGACATCATTTTAGAGCCTGGCATTTGTAGATGAGTCAAACGAAGCAACCCTTCATCACAAGCTACTAGTATTCCTGCTTTATCAGTGCGCAATATAGTTCCGGGTAATTCATCAGTAATATTATCAACTACCTCTGCTTGCCAGACACGTATCGTTTGCCCTTCAATTTGTGCCGTACATATCGGCCAAGAATTAAAGGCACGAATTTTGCGCTCAATGCTTGATGCAGAAGCTTGCCAATTAATTTGCCCTTCCTGCTTATTCAATTTATGAGCATATGTAGCTAGCTCATCATTTTGTATTTCTGGCTCAATCTGATTTGCAGTAATCTTGTCGATAGCTTCCGTTAATAACGTCGCACCTTGAATTGCTAATTTGTCATGCAAACTTGAACCCGTTTCATTACTGGTAATTTCAGTGACCGCTTTTAACAACATAGGACCAGTATCAAGTCCGGCTTCCATCTGCATTATCGTAATTCCCGATTCTGAATCACCAGCCTCAATCGCTCTTTGAATTGGAGCTGCACCACGCCAACGGGGCAAAAGTGAACCATGAACATTAATACAGCCTTGCTTTGGAGTATCTAACACTGATTGCGGTAACAATAACCCATAAGCCACCACAATCATTAGATCTGCATCATATTGAGCCAAAATATCGCGATCAGCTTGCTCTTTAAAATTGACTGGTTGTTCTACGGATATATTGTGTGTCAAAGCTAGTTCTTTAACCGGGCTCATACTAATTTTTTTACCTCGACCCGCTTTCCGATCGGGCTGGGTATAGACAGCCACAATTTCATTTCCCGAATTGGTACACTGCTCTATAAGCGCCTTTAAGCTGGTTGCTGCAAAATCTGGAGTGCCTGCAAATACAATTTTCAAAAATATTTCCCTTAAATATATGCCTAATTAAAAAAGCTGGGGTTAACCAGCTCTTAATTTTTTCTTTTGCTGCTTTTCCAGCATGGTTCGAATTCGTTTTTGCTTCAATGGCGATAAGTAATCTACGAAAACCTTGCCATTAATGTGGTCATTCTCGTGTTGAATAACAATAGCTAAGAACTCATCAGTATCTATTTCGAATGGTTTGCCATCTCGATCCAGGGCTTTCACTTTCACGCCTTTAGCGCGCTCTACTTTGGCGTAAACGCCTGGAAAAGATAAGCAGCCTTCTTCATTAGTTTCAATATCGCGTTTTTCTACAATTTCCGGATTGATAAAAACCAAAGGTTCAGACTTATCTTCCGAAATATCGATAATAAACAAGCGCTTATGAAAATCTACTTGAGTCGCTGCTAAGCCAATACCAGGCGCTTCATACATAGTTTCAAACATATCATCTATCTGCTTTTGCAGGGCCGCATCGAACTCTTCTGGCAAAATTTCTTTAGCCTTGGTTCTTAACCTTGAATCGGGATATTCTAAAATTTCTAAAATTGCCATTGAATTCGTTATAATTAAAACAAATGTTAATAGAACTATGATAATAAAATGTGGGTCTTATGACTATTGTTTTCAATGGTTTGCCCAATAATAATCAGGAACATCAACTGTGAAAAAAACGCTAATAGGACTTTTCATCATTTTCATTGCTGGCTTCATGATCTACTTCACACGTCCCAGCCAAACTCAACCACAAACTAGCCAACCAAGTGAGGCCAAGAGCAATCACTCACAACTTATCGAGCATAATATTGACACCCATAGCGAACCAGTTGATGTAGAAAAATGTGATAGCAAGGCTATGGTTCAGGCATTGGACAAGCTCAAGGAGGAGCGTAATAAAGCGCTGAAGGCAATAGTTGGCGACGTTATAAGCGCGGAACAGTTGAGTAATGTGGTTAAGCGTGAGCTTAGCGATTATCAGTTGTCACAAGAAATCAAACCGAATCCACAGCAGAAACTGCCGGAACAGACACCTGAGCAACTGTCCTTAAGTGAATTCCAACAAAATCGTAAGCTATCTGAAGATTTGATGATGGGAGCTTTAGCTGGCCAATCTGCGCTATATGTCGATAAATTTCTTGCGGGTGATTTGGCGCCATTAAATGCTAACAGTAGCTTACATAAAGTCTTTCTAGTTAATGTGATTGCTATGGCCGGTGAGCAAGATACATTCGACGCCATTAATGGGCTCTATGCTAAAGAAGACAAACTCGCTCCAGAGTTAACAACCGCCATTATTCAGGGCATTAGCGATCCGAAGCGACTCACTCAACTATTAAGCCGAATTCCGGATATTAATCAAACCGTCAATCAAGCGGGTGCTATTTTCGGCTCCGATCGCAACAGAACGCCAATCCAACTGGCCGTTATGAACCGCAAATTTGCAGCCGCCCAAGTACTGCTGCAGCTGGGAGCTAAACCGAGCAAAAATACACGTACTGCCGCCATGAACTACTTTTATCAGGTGGATAATGATGAAACCATAGAATTAATTAGAAACATGCTCAATCGCGGTTTTCAGCCAACTAATTCTAGCTCAGCTAAGACTCTAGCAAGCAACTTAAAAAAAATGGATTCAGAACTCTCCGGAAGAGTTGAAGCGATTGCCCAGCAATTAAAATCTCAAGAGGCCATCGAATTTAATAATCTTCCGATCGAATTCCGGCAAATTGTCGAGACTTACCAAGCCAAGCATGAACCACTCAATAAGCAATATTTGCAATGCTTAGCGCAAGAAAGCCAAAACAAACCAAAAATCCCCCCCTATCAGTCGATTGATAAGAAAAAAGTTGAGCAGGAAATCGATTTATTGATCGCCCAAAAAGTCGAATATACACAAATCATTGCCACTTTAGCTGCCCAAAATAAAGAAACGGTTGAGCATGGATATAGCTACTTAAAAAGGTTACGAGTTCAGAAAAACCATCATTTAGATGTGAGCAATATGCCAAAAGAAGTCAGAACCCTTATTGGATTGCTAAAAGATGAAAAGTGGGATGAGCTGATCAAGTTTATGCAGCGTGCCGATTTGAATAACAGCTGGGAGATTACCGCGGGAACAATGATCGGAGCCATGATAGAAAAAAATGCTCCAGAAGCCGCGATCGCTGCTATGGCTGAAATTAGTGATAAAAATGATATAAAACTACTTAATCAAGCCATACACGATCAGGAACTATTAAAGCGCATTGCACATTACGGCTTTAATATGAATGCCACTGATCAATCTAATAAAAATCTTTTTTATCAAGCAGTTAGAACCAATAACATCCCACAAATTGATTTTTTACTTAGCCAAGGCGTAAGTATGACCTCTGACCCTTATGGTTATGACGCAGTAGATTTGCTGCTACGTAAAAAGAAAGCAAACTCTGATTTAATAAAAAAATTGGCCCATGTAGGATTTCCTGTCAGCGAAGATCATTTGGATTATTCACTTTATCTGAAAAGTTACTATCCTGGACGTTATCAAAAGTTGATCGAGTCATGGCCAGATTTAGAAGTTGAAGGCCAATGGCAACCAAAAAGCTAATAGAAAGCTAGTAGAGTGTGATTAAGTTGTAGTAATTTCGCAAGAAATGTTGATAAGATGATGATCCTTAAAGACTTTAATGGTAACTTTGCTATCAGATAGAGGGTAAAAATGTCTCTGCTTAGCTATTTCCTCTCGGCTTTTAATTGAGGTATAGTAAGTTCAACGGACTAATGAATACTGATAGACAGGAATAACCAAATAAAAGGAAAGCCATGAAAAAATTACTAGTATCTGTGGTTGCAACAGCAACATTACTTATGGGGGCCATCGTAAATCCAGCCAATGCAGCTGAATTACGAGCAGATCATCCTGATACCTATGTGGTCAAAAAAGGCGATACCTTATGGGATATCTCGGGTCGTTTTTTACAAAAACCTTGGCACTGGCCAGAAATTTGGCACGTTAACCCTGAAATTGCAAATCCCCACCTTATTTATCCAGGCGATATACTTAAGCTAGTTTATATCGACGGGAAGCCATATTTAGTTAAAGCTTCAAATGGCACTATTAAGTTACGCCCTCAAGCACGTGTTTTATCGGAAGGCGATGCCATTGCAACTATCCCACTGGATTTAATTCGTCCTTATTTGATTGATGCCATGGTTGTTAATGCTGATACCTTTAAAACTGCACCTTACGTACTGGCGCACGATGAAGAGCATATCTTAGGCGGCGGTTATGATGATCGTATGTATGTGCGCAATTTGAATACCGAACGCGGTGCCGCTTATGGGGTTTACCGTCAAGGAGATGTTTACCGCAGCCCGGGTTCTGAAGAAGTTTTAGGCGTCGAAGCTCGTTACTTAGCAAATGGCCATGTAATGCGTACTGGCGATCCAGCAACCTTGGATATCAAGAAGTCTCGCTTAGAAGTTTTAGATGGCGATGTAGTGCTGCCGCGTAATGAAGATCCATTACCGCCGGTTTATGCTCCGCGCGCTCCCACTTTTGATGTTAATGCCAATATTATTTCAGTTTACGATGGAGTCAGTCAGATCGGTCAATACAATATCGTAGTATTAGATAAAGGTGCTCGAGATGGTATGGAAGCTGGCCATGTGTTATCGGTATATCAAAAGGGCCGCGTTGTTAAAGATAAAATTGCAGCCAAACGCGGAGAAGAAGTTACCTCTGTTACCTTGCCTGAGGAAAGAGCTGGCGAGCTTATGGTGTTCCGCACCTTCGATCGTGTTAGCCTTGGCTTAATCATGAGCGCAACTCGCCCAATTCATATTCATGATATTGCGAAAAATCCTTACTAGCTGTAGTTTTTTTCAGACAAAGCTTACAAACATAAGCATTAATTAAACGGAGCCATATGGCTCCGTTTTTGTATAATAACCGTTCATAATCTGAATAATGCAAAAGCGCTAAAATTGACAAAAGATACCGAACAAAAATATTGGCTAGCCTTATCACAACTGAATATCAGTGGTAATAAGCTGTTGCAGTTTTTTGATCACCATAAGTCGCTGGAGCGATTGTTTGGATTGAGTGAAACCCAATTGCAAAGCTATGGTTTTCGTCAGGGGTTGGCACACAAACTAGAAAAAACCGATTGGCATAAAGTCGAACGAGATCTGGAATGGTTAGATCAAGATAATAAGTCTCTTATACCAATAACTACCCAAGACTACCCTGCCTTACTCAAGCAAACTCAAGGCGCGCCAGCTCTATTGTTTTGCTATGGCAATAAAAGCGTTTTAAATCAACATCAGATCGCCATTGTCGGCAGTCGTAACCCTACCCCTCAAGGCAAAACTAATGCACAGCAGTTTGCCCAAACCCTTGCCCAAGCCGGAGCTGTAATTACTAGTGGCTTAGCGCTTGGAGTTGACGGCTTTGCTCATCAAGCTGTAGTGGACACACAACTACCAACCATTGCCGTCACCGGTACTGGATTGGACAGAGTTTATCCTGCTCGACATAAAAAGCTTGCTGAGCAGATTATTGAAAATGGTGCCTTAATTAGCGACTTCGCTTTAGGCACTGGCGTTCGGGCTGGTAATTTTCCTGCACGCAATAGAATCATTACCGGTATGAGCCTTGGGACGTTAGTAGTAGAAGCTGCGATAAGAAGCGGCTCATTGATCAGCGCTCGTTTAGCCGGCGAGCAAGGACGAGAAGTTTTTGTTATTCCAGGCTCAATTCATAACCCCCTAGCCAAAGGGTGCCATCAACTGATAAAACAGGGTGCTAAGCTGGTAGAAACTGCTGAAGAGATTATCGAAGAGTTGCAGGCTTTGGCACTATGGCAAATAGAGTCACAAGCTAGTCATAACCAACAAAATCAAACCGTTAGCTTTGAGCTCGATTCAGATTACTTAAAATTACTAGATCAAATCGATTACGACACCACTAGTATTGAGCAAATCCTTGCACGTTCAAACCTTGAAATAGAAGTAGTCAGCCATATGTTATTACTGTTAGAATTAAATAATCATATAGATAGCGTGGCTGGCGGCTATTTACGAAAATAGTCATCCGATCATTTTCAGCGTCTAGTCAGGTTCAGTATGATATATCTAGCTTATAGTATTGTTATTCATAACAACCAAAGAGAGCTGAATGAAAGAAGACGTACTCGACGTACTACTTTATATCTTTGAAAACTTTCAAGACGAAGAAAGCAACCACATTTTCGCTAACGATAACCTAGTTGAAGCCCTAGAAGACGTTGGATTTTCCGACGGCGAGATCAAAGGCGCAATCGATTGGTTAGACGGTTTAGTGGAAGCCACTTCGGACAAATTTAAGCCAAACACTGCCACTCAAGGTGCGCTTCGCGTATTCTCGCCAAAAGAGCAGATGCAGTTAGCTACACGCACTCAAGGCGCCATAATGTTCTTCGAACAAATTGGGGTTTTAGACATGCACGCGCGTGAAATGGTGATTGACCGAATGTTAGCGTTGGGCCCACAAGAAGACGAAGAGATTGAATTGGATCGTCTGCGCTGGGTAGTGATGATGGTATTGTTTAATATGCCAGATCGCGATGCCGAATTCGCTTGGGTAGAACACATGGATATGGGGTTAGCAGCACACTAATTAACTGCTAATCAATTAAAGCGGCAATCCGCCGTTCATCATTTTAAATTCGTGGTATTCTCCACATAAGGCACCTTTCCCTCTAATAATATAATGCTGATTAAAGGCTTTATACTTGGCTTAGCGCTTTCCGCACCGATTGGCGTGATAGGTCTATGGTGTATCCAGCGCTCTATAAATTACGGTTTTCGGTATGGCCTCGCCACAGGTTTTGGCGCGGTGATTGCTGATATGCTGTTTGCAGTTTTAGCTGTCATTGGCTTTAGCCAACTAATTGAACCATTGATTAAGGATAATCCTTGGCCAGCCCTGCTAGGAGCAGCCTTTGTAATTTATATGGGAATACAAACTTTACTTAAAGCCAACCCAGATAAATCAGTAACTCTCTCGCAAAACCCTAGCTTAATAAAATCTTTTATGAGTTCTTTTGTGTTAATTATGACTCACCCAGCAGCAATACTGATTTTCCTTGGCATTTTTACTGGATTAGGAATTGAGCTTGATCAAAACACGCCTTGGTTTACAGCGGGTCAGTTACTATTAGGCATGCTATTCGGTGGCTTGAGTTGGTGGCTATTCTTGTCAGGGTTAGCCGCTTATCTCGGAAAGAAGATGACACCAGCAATAATGTACAAATTTAATATTGTTTCTGGAATTATGGTTATTTGCTTTGGACTCTGGTTAGCCATTAACAGTTGGTTTCATTAATCTTATTTTTCTTTAAGATATTAAAAAGGCTACTTTTGGTAGCCTTTTATTTAACTAAAGCTCTGCTTTTGTTAACGCTTCTTCAAATTTAACCATATAATCCATAAATGCACGACTATAAGCCAGTTGCCAATTTGCATCACTAGCAATCTGCCCTTTATTGATACCGTAGCCTTCAACTACAACTTCCTTTGACTCCCCATTTGTTTCAAAATTTAAAATACTTTTTAATTTTGCTTCAAATGAAACTGACCACATTCCTGGTGAGAACCAAGCCCAAAAGTCACTAATTGAAACATTTAATTTCATATCAGCATTTTCGCTGTCAGAAACAGTATAACCGCGAGCTTTTAGGCCTGCTGCAATTAAGCTTTTCATTTTAGACTGAACATTCTGCCCTTCTGGTAAAGCTACATCTCCCATTGCTGCTCCAAAACCATTTCTTTGACGACCAATTAATGTAGCTAGCTTTTCTTTTGATGTAGTCATCAAATCACCATCAACAGATGGAGTTGATGGATCTCTTGGTTCCGCTTCAAAGTTTCTGCTATCTTTAATCTCAGATATATAAATTGTTCCAGCAGCCGTTTTTTTACTCATAAAACTAGGCTGTTCAAGATCGATATTTCTGGTTCCTGTAACACAACCAGATGCCAGTAATCCAAGCAATGCTATAACCAATATTTTTAATGTATTCATTTTTTCCTCTTTATTTTTAATAATGCTTTTTTTAAGCATTTCAGATATTAATTGCTTTGTGATATAAATCAACCTTTATATGAGCAACAATTTTTTCTATGACATTTAGTACCCGTAAAGCCGCTGAATGGATTAATTTCCATGATGGAGTTATCGCCTATCCAACTGAGGCGGTTTATGGCTTTGGCTGTCATCCTGAGTCTAAAATTGGCTTAATGCGAATTCTACAAATGAAGCAACGTGAATGGCAAAAAGGAATGTTGCTTGTTGGTTCTAAAATCGAACAAGTTATACCTTATATTTCAATAGAAGGTCTGGCTCAATTAGATTGCTTAAAAGAAAAACGTGATTATCCTGTAACCTGGCTATTACCTGCAGATTCTCACGTTAGTCCACTACTAACTGGCATTCATAAAAAAATAGCCATCCGAATTTCACAGCACCCTAACGTTAAGGCTCTCTGCGAAGCTGCTGATAGCGCCCTAGTTTCAACTAGTGCTAACAGAGCTGGTCAGCAACCAGCATTACATGCACATCAAGTTCGTTCACAGTTTCCCTATGAGCTTGATCAAGTGATAGCCGGAAATGTTGGCGGATACAGCAAACCATCGGCTATAATCGATGCCGAAACTCAAGCTATCATTCGAGCCTACTAACCATGCAGCCCAGCGAAGCTAGTACTAAAATTAAAGCAGTTCAGGAATATCTTCTAGCCTTACAGGAAGATATCTGCCAACAATTGTCTGTTGAAGATGGATCGAAAGAATTTATCGTTGACCAATGGGATCGCGAAAATATTGTCGGTGGCGGCATTACTCGAGTGATGGAAGATGGCGCTGTGATAGAAAAAGGCGGCGTAAATTATTCTTATGTTGAAGGTACTAATTTACCGGCTTCTGCAACAGCTCATAGACCAGAGCTAGCTGGCCGAGGTTTTAAAGCGATGGGCGTGTCCTTAGTCATTCACCCTAAAAATCCTAAAGCGCCAACGTCACATATGAATGTACGATTTTTTATTGCTGAAAAAGATGGTGAAGAACCAATATGGTGGTTTGGTGGTGGTTTTGACTTAACACCTTATTACGGCAATAAAGAAGATTGTATTGATTGGCATAAAATCGCTAAACAAGCTTGCGAGCCATATGGTAAAGAAACCTATCCTAAATACAAAAAATGGTGTGACGACTATTTCTATTTAAAGCATCGAGACGAGCATCGTGGAATTGGTGGCCTGTTTTTTGATGATTTAAATACAGACTCTAGCGATTGGAGTTTTGATCAGTGTTTTGAATTCATGCGCTCAGTGGGTGATCATTACATTAAAGCCTATCGCCCTATTTTAGCGAAACGTAAGCGTGAAACATTTTCCGAAGCGCAACGAGAGTTTCAACTTTACCGTCGCGGACGTTATGTGGAATTCAATTTAGTATGGGATCGCGGTACTTTATTTGGCCTACAAACTGGCGGCCGTACTGAATCCATCTTAATGTCACTGCCCAATGTGGTAAATTGGCGTTATAACTATCAGCCGCAAGCTGAAAGTCCCGAAGCAGAATTAACCGATTATTATTTGAAGCCTAAGGATTGGTTAAGTGTTTAGATGTTGGGTTAAGTACGCCCTAATTGCTTGCCTAACCACTTTCGCTTTAGGTTTATTGTTTCCATTAGTTAACTTTATTCTTTCTATTTTTGCCATTGGAGCACTCGAATTTTTCGGTTTTAACCTACACGATGAATGTTTACAGCCATGTAAAATGAAACCTTTAAAAGATATAGCAATTCCATTAATCTATGCCTTCTGGATAGCAACACTCACCTTATTATCTTGGCTCTTCTGCAAGATTAAATCTTTTAGCAAAGGTAGAAACAATGAATAGCGGATTTTATCCTAATCGACGACTTAGACGCATTAGAGCTAAAGCTTTTTCTCGTGACTTGGTTCGTGAGAACAGCCTATCCGTCAAGGATTTAATTTATCCTGTTTTTGTTTTAGAAGGTGAAAATCGACGTGAAGCGGTTGAGTCGATGCCAGGAGTTGAACGTAAATCTTTGGATCTACTTCTTCAAGAGTGCCAAGAAATTGTTGATTTAGGCATTCCAGCTATCGCCCTATTCCCTGTTGTTTCCGAAGACAAAAAATCACTTGATGCTGCTGAGGCATATAATCCAGATGGCTTAGTGCCCACCGTTGTTAAAGCTATCAAACAGCAATTCCCCCAATTAGGGGTAATTACTGATGTGGCGCTTGATCCCTATACTGCGCATGGCCAAGATGGAATCATTGATGAGTCAGGCTATATTCTTAACGAAGTGACTAAAGAAGTATTGGTTAAACAAGCTTTAACCCATGCTAAAGCCGGTGCTGATATTGTCGCGCCGTCAGATATGATGGATGGTCGTATTAGCGCGATTCGAGAAGCTTTGGAAGCAGCTGAATTTGTTAACACCATGATTTTATCTTATGCAGCTAAATACGCCTCAGCTTTCTATGGACCATTCCGTGATGCGGTGGGCTCTGCAGGTGCTTTAGGCAAAGCGGATAAGAAAACCTACCAACAAGATCCCGCCAATTCGGACGAAGCTTTACATGAAGTAGCGCTCGATATTGAAGAAGGCGCCGATATCGTCATGGTTAAACCGGGCATGCCCTATTTGGATATTATTCGCCAAGTAAAAGATGCATTTAAAGTTCCAACCTTTGCTTATCAAGTGAGTGGCGAATATGCCATGTTAAAAGCTGCCAGCAATAATGGTTGGCTTAATCATGACGAAGTCATGCTGGAATCAATCATGGCATTTAAACGCGCGGGCAGCGATGCGATATTAACTTATTTCGCTAAAGATGTAGCAAAAATAGTACGTTAAACATTCACCGAATGTAAAATTGTTTAATAAATCCACAGTAAGCTACAATTTGATACATTTTTGTATATAATGCGCGCGACTTCGGCAACTTACCTCTGATTAATGCGAAATTCTTTACTAATTATTATTGCTTTATTACTCACAACTCCAATGGCAGTTTCTGCAAAAGACAAAGCAATTGCCAATGAATACCCCATCATTTTAATGGTTAATGATTCTGGTAAGGTTTCCGAAATTATCACAAAAGACGATATGCCAGCTAAAATTAAGCAAAAGACTTTAGAAGCCTTCATCGGTCGTAAAGTTGGTATTAAGCGAAAGTTTGGCCGCGCTATAGCCTATAAACAAAAAATCACAATCAGCACCAAACATTTGATTGATAACTCTCAAATCAGTCGACGATAAAATTTTACTATTCCTCTACTTCTTGAGCTGGCCTTAGATTCGGCTTAGCGCTATGCTAAGCCTATAGATCATTGCTGAGACCAAAATGAAGATCATACTAAAACTATTAACTATAACCGCCTGTTTCTTCTTAACCAGCTGCAAAACTACAGACGTTGCACGAGTCCTAGACGCTTTAAATCAGCAACAAGGCTTGTCGCAACAAACCGTTGCAGCGGGCCTAAAAGAGGCCCTACAAGTTGGAACAGAGAAAACGGTTTTCAGCACCAACAGAAATGGTGGTTTTAGCAACAACCCTATAATTAAAATCTTAGTTCCGGAGAAGCTTAATAAAGTTGCTTCTGCGGTTAGAAAAATTGGGCTGGGCTCATACGTAGATAATTTTGAGATACAAATGAATCGTGCAGCAGAAAGCGCGGCAGGTGAAGCAAAAGTAGTATTCTTCGATGCGATCAGCCGAATGAGCTGGCAGGATGCCTGGGGCATATTACGTGGTGGCGACAATGCAGCTACCAATTACTTCAAAAAACATACCACGGCAGCTTTAACGAGCCGTTTTCAGCCTATTATTCAAAGTAACATGCAAAAAGTGGGTTTCTACAAGGATTATAATAAGCTGATTGATACTTATAACGCTATTCCGTTTACTAAAAAGCAAGATTTGTCTATCGAAACCTACGTCACTGATCAGGCATTGGCAGGTTTGTTCACATTAGTTGCTGAGCAAGAAGCCAAGATCCGCAAAGACCCCCTAGCCAGAACCAGTGAATTACTGCAGAAAGTGTTTGCAGCACAATGAAATCACCCCGCCACTGGACAGACCACTAGTAATTTCTTTTAAAATCCGGTAATAATAGCTTATTAATCATCAGCCATTGGTAAGCTCAATTGCCTCCTTATCCGTTTGAAGCAATATCCTTCAGGGCTAAAGATAATTATCCCTTACAAGGAGCATTATATTTAGCTCAAAATTCTAAGCGCTTTTTAATTATCGGTTCTGCTTTTGGTGTTCCATATCAATACTATAAGCACATAGCACATTACTTTCGTGAAAATGGTATCAGCGTTTTAGCATTCGACTATAGAGGGATTAGTCATTCAAAAGACGGCAACATGCCCGCAAAAGATATTTTAATGCAACACTGGGGCGAATTGGATGCCGATGCCGCAATAAATTGGATTATCGAACAATATCAGCCTGAGGAACTTTATTATATGGGTCACAGTGCTGGCGGCCAAATTTTAGGATTAGCTTCTTCTAGCACTCAAATTACTAAAATTATTATTGCAGCAAGTGGTGTAGGTTCCTGGCGATTATGGCCAGGTATTCAAAAATATTTCTTAGCCGCTATTTGGTATTTAGCCTTCCCATTGGTTAAATTATTTCAAAAGGGTGAGTACTTTCATTCCAAAATGCTTGGTCCAATTCCGGTTCCTAAACACGCAGTTGAGCAATGGCTAAGTTGGGCGCGCTCAAGAGATTACTTATTTACCCCAAGCCACGGTTTGGATATTTCGAATTATCAAACTATCCACGCTGACATTTTGGGCATAACCATTTCTGATGATTGGTATGCACCAGAACCTGCAAGGGATGCACTGATAGCGCATTATTCAAACTGCAACAAAAATAACTTTTTAATAACTCCTGAATCGCTAAAGTTAAAGTCCATAGGTCACTTTGGTCTATTCAAGAAAAAACAAGAAATTGAGCAAGGAATATGGCAACCTATGCTTAACTTTTTAAATGGAAAAATCTAATGAGCGAAAGACGTCAGAAAAAAGCTGAAGCTATCGAAACTTGGAATTTTGTATTTCCAAACCAAAGCAACCCTTATGGCAATATGTTTGGTGGTGAACTTTTAGCAATTATGGATTCTACCGCAGCTATGGCGGCCATTCGATTTTCAGGTAAAACGGTTTCAACCGCTTCGTCTGAACGAGTTATATTTAAGCACCCTATTTTTGTTGGCGATCGCATCAAGACAGTGGCAAAAGTTGTCTTAGTGGGGAGAACCTCAATGATGGTCAGAACCGATGTATTTGTTGATAAGGGTGAATCGGGAGATGATGGTACTAAGGATATTCTAAGCACCACTGCTCACTTTACTTTAGTAGCTTTTGACGATAACAGAGCACCCTGTGAAGTCCCAGAGCTGATTGTAGAAACCGAAACTGAACACAAGCATCACGAGCTAGCGCAGCAAATTAAAAACCACGTGAAAAGACGCGAAGAGCGAATTAAGCACGTGGTTGAAAAGTGGAGCTGAACTACAATTAATTTACAGGTGGTCTAGTACCGCCTTGATCAATTGCTCTTCTTAATGTTTCTCTACTTTCTTCCTGCATTTGCTCATATTCTTTTTTATCCCAGCAACGTTTTTTCTTCATTTGGCTGCCAGTAGCTCTCGAAGTAGAACACTTAACTTTTTTGTTAACCTTTTGCTCTTTTACTTCAACATCTGCCTTAGCAACTGAAATATTCTCAGGTGTAGAGGCACAACCCAAAATGATAAATGGAAGAGATAGAACTAATAATTTTTTCATCGTTATTGTTTCCTTGAAAGTAAAGAACGTTATATTAATAATTTATTGTACGGACGTCCAAATAAAGTTGCACTCTTTTCAAAATTTAATAAAAAGTTCACACTTTTATTAAAAACGCCGAATCAACTACTGCTGAGAACTTGGCTCAATATGGCAATTTGTTCGAGTTGTGCGCACCCCAGTTGTCTTTTTAGAACGCTTACACTTCTTCTTTACCACTTCCTTAGTTTCACTTACAGCCGTCTTAGCAACAGACATATTTTGACTCTCAGTAGTTGCGCAAGAAGTAATAAATAATATGCTTATAACTAATAAAAAATATTTCATTTGAATGGGTATTTTCGATAAATGGCCAGCAATAATAGCGATAGTTCCCCTACAATGCTATTTCAATTTGTAACAAAGTAGAGGATTTCACACTTTATCCTTTATTATTCGGTCTGGGCTTGCCACCACGTCGTTGACTTGGATGTCTTCTTTTTTGTTGTAGGGCCACGGAGGGTTTTAATTCAGCCATGTACTCAGGTTTAATATCAAGCTTAGGCAACTCATGCCCAATATACTTCTCAATGGCCGTTAAGTTCATAGCGAAGTCTTCTCCAGCAAAACTTACCGCATCACCTTCAGCTCCAGCGCGAGCAGTTCGACCAATGCGGTGAACGTAATCTTCTGGATCATCAGGCAAGTGGAAATTAAAGACATGGGAAACCCCGTCAATATGCAAACCACGCGCCGCTACGTCCGTACAAACCAGCACGTTTACTTTGTTATTCTCTAGCTCACCCAATAAACGTAAACGTTTTTTCTGATGTACATCACCCGTTAACATTTCTACTGGAATATCATTACCTTTTAGACAAGCCCAAACGTGTTCCGCTGCTCTTTTAGTATTGGTAAACACAATCGAGCGCTCAGGATTTAAGCGCTGCATTAAGCCAACTAATAGTGGTAAGGCTTCTTCACGGCCTGGGTAAAATAAGGCTTCGCGAATTTTCTTTGCGGTAACTTGAGTCGCTTGTACCTGTATATGCTGCGGGTTGTGCATATGCTCATACGCCAGCTCTTGTACACGGTGAGAAAGCGTCGCCGAAAATAATAGATTCAAACGATCATTGGCGGGTGGCATACGACGGAACAAATAACGAATGTCCTTAATAAAGCCTAAGTCAAACATTCGATCCGCTTCATCCAGTACCACTGAGTCTATCGCTTCCAAGCCAAATGCATGCTGCTTGTAGTAATCGATCATGCGACCAGTGGTACCAATTAAGATATCAACGTTTTCCAAGGAAAGGCGTTGTTTTTCATAATCTTCGCCCCCATATACTACCCGAATCTTGAGATCAGTATGCTTTGCTAGTTGTTTAGCGTCATTGGCAATCTGAACCGCTAATTCACGAGTCGGCGCCATAATTAATGAACGCGGCTCATTCGGACGACGGCCTTCGATTTCTGGCAAAGTGAGCATATCGTTCATAATGCCCAACAAGAAAGCGATAGTTTTACCGGTACCAGTTTGTCCTTGGCCCGCCACATTTTGGCCTTTTAATAACAGTGGTATAGTTTTCGCCTGAATCGGCGTACAGCGTTCAAAGCCTAAGTCTTGAACCGCTTTTAATAGTTTCGGATGCAGTCCTAGCTCAGCGAATGTAACATTTGATAGATGGGAAGTGTCCATATAGTAAATTTTTACCGTGAGCGCTTGCAAAATAGCGCTTGTTTGTTTCAAATAGTGCCATTGTGAGCATCTAATGGCTTGAGCGCAAGCGATAGCAGGAGAATATTTTAATGAGTGACAAGATTGTATATTTAAGCGACGCGACTTTTGACGCGGAAGTTCTAAACGCTGAAGGCCCAGTATTGGTAGATTATTGGGCGGAATGGTGTGGCCCTTGTAAAATGATTGGCCCAATCCTTGACGAATTAGCCGAAGAATACGAAGGCAAAGTTAAGATCGCTAAGCTTAATATCGACGAAAACAACGAAACACCACCTAAGTTTGGTATCCGTGGCATTCCTACTTTGATGTTATTCAAAGGCGGCCAAGTAGAAGCAACTAAAGTTGGTGCTTTATCAAAGTCTCAATTAATGGCGTTTATTGATTCTAATCTTTAATCCAACCATTAATATATGATTTATAAAAAGGGGCTTTAAGCCTCTTTTTTATTGCTTAATATTTGCACCAAATCCCGAATGATAAAAAAATGATAAACCTTTTTTAAAACGATGGTGCATACTCTAAGCTAGTCGTAACGCAATCTTCATCACCCAAAGCAATAGAGGCTCTAATCATTAAGGGATTTATAAACAAGCACCCTACAATTACAAGGTATCTACTAGCAATAGCATTATTTGCCGCTGCGATGTTCCTAACGGGTGTGGTTGAAAAATTCTTACCTAAAACCACATTCCCATTTTCTAGCATTATTTTAATCATCATTGCTACTTGGATTTTATTTAAAACCGATAATAAAAACTTATCCGAGCTCGGTTTTAACATTAAGCTTAGAAACATCTCCTTCCTATTTATAGGGCTTTTAATTGGGCTATTTGCGTTTACTTTTGCATCCTATCTTCGCTCGCTACAGTCAGGGGCAGAGTTCCATATAAACTGGGATGCTAGCTGGCAATTAATGTTGCTTGGCTTCTATTACATTTTGCCTATGGTAGCCGTAGAAGAGTTTTTATTTAGAGGTTATCTATTTAAGAAAACCATTAGCATTTCAAGCGTACTGGTTGCCAATACCGTTTTTGCTATTATTTTTATGTTAATACATGTGGTTGATGAATCTGTTCTGCAAAGCCCCGGTAGAATTGTCATGCTAGTTATCGCTATTCCTGTGGGTCATCTATTATTCGCAACTGCTCTTCTTAAAAGCAAAACTATATTTTTTCCGATTGGGATCCATTTAGGGAACAACTGGGCAACTCAGCATTTCCTAGCCGGCGATAAAACTGAAGCGGCTCTTTTTTATACGACAAATAGCCCAACCTACGAAACTTGGACGCCGTTTTTGATTTCCTTAGCGATATTTAATGGATTTATCTTATTTTTAACTTATCTAATTTGGAAATACCCAGTGAAGTCTAAAGATACCGACTTATAATTTTACTGACACTCAAAATCTTCTTGTCCAACAGGGCGGCATTGCGGCGGAAAGCCTTTATTTTGCCAATGGGCCAATATTCCTGATTGTTTGATATAATTTTTAAAGTGTTCTGTTTGGCGGTATTTCTGGGCACCCTCTCCCCAATAGAAAAAAGGAGTTTTTAGTAAGTCGCTTCTACCTAACGTCATTAAAATTGAATCAATCATATAAGCATCTATACCGGTATGATCTTTGGCAAATCGCTTTATATCTTTGGCCAATTCAGAGTGGTCTTGATCTAGATTTAGATAAGCCTGATACAACTCATCATGGCGATGCCAGCCATAGAGCAGGTTAAAACTATTAGTTGCCGTTTTAAAAGTAAGCTCTTCCTGTAGTTTTGCCATTGTATAAAGCGGTAATAAATGAGGTTTTTGCGAGCTGTTATTTAAACCCGTTAGAAACGAGTCCAAGCTTTCTTGATAGCGACCTAATTCCGATAAGGTATCCGTTACATTTTCTCTACAGGGTGTATAAAGCGGCTCATATTTAACGCATGTCTGAAAATCTTGTAAGGCCTTATCTAAAAACCCTAAATAGTTATAGTGCAAGCCTCTCCAATTCAACGCTGAAGCATTTCTAGGATCAATTTCTAATGCAAAATCAAAGTCTTTCTCTAACCTTTCCATATCCACTTGAATCATTTGATCTTGATAAGTATTCATTAACAACTTGGCACTAACCGCAATCGCTAAAGCGCTATTAGGCTCAATACTAAGCGCTTGTTCTACTAATCTTTTTGTGGCCATGCTTACATCGCCCTTCTCAGCCTGACTATAGCCATACTCGACCATTAAAGACTGCAAAGCGGCTTTAATTTCCAGTGCTTGTACAAAGTTAGGATCTTGCTCTAATGCTTGAGATAATAGTTCGTCTGCTTGATCCAGTCTAAATCGACCCTGAAATAAAGGTCTAGCTTTTAAGAATAACTCATAAGCCGTTAAGTTATCCGTGCTGGCTTTTACGGCGACTTTTTCAGTTATGGCAATGCCTAAATGATTTTTAAGAGCAGCAACTATTGATTTAGAGATTTCATCTTGAATATCAAAGATATTTTCCGCGGTGAGCGGCCTATCATAGGTTTCTGACCATAGATGTTTATCAGTTTCAGCTTCAATTAACTGGGCGGTCACCCGAATGGTGTCGCCCGCTTTCCTTACTGATCCTTCTAATACATGCCGTACTTTTAATTTCTTGGCGATTTCAGGGATCCCAAGATCTTCACGTCCTTTAAACTGAAACGAAGAGGTGCGTGAAGAAACATTCAATTCTTTTATCTTCACTAAAACATTCAGTATTTCTTCGGCAATTCCGTCTGAGAAATACTCTTGATCACCCGCGGCGGATAAATCGGCAAAAGGTAATACCGCAATGGAAGCATCCGCTAGTCGGTTTTCCTTTTGAGTGGGAGCATCTGTTGGCGTGTTATCAACTTGCTCAATTAGTTTAGCTGGGGCAGAGGTTTCTATTACAGTTGGGTTCATTTGTTGCCAAACAATCATTATTAACAGCAAGAAAACCGCTAATAGAGTAATAATGTCTAACTTTTTAGCCGTATGGTGAGTTATAGACTTATCGCGCTCAACATCTTTTTCGCGTTTCAAGCCCTCAGGCGTAAGCTCATAAGCCCAAGAAAATAATAAGGTTGGAATAAAGCCTATTAACAGGCCCAAAAAGATATAACGACTGGTTTCTTCTGACAATTGTAATACCGGCACTAAGGTATCGGCCACTTGCATTAACAGCCAGCCAATGACTACATAAGCCACCGCCACCCGGAAAACATTTCGTTTTTTTAGCTCATTAAGTAATTTACTCAATGCCACTCCCTCGCTACATCCCAGTACCAAGACATACTAGCATAGATCAAAGCCTTGAAAACACTAGACAAATCCTAGTCTCAGTGCTAAATTTACCCTTGCTGAAATAAGCAATACCTAAAGCCGTTGGAACCCTATGGAATAATATGGAAACGGCAACTCCAAATTTCAAAATTTAAACGCACAGGACAGATCTTTCGATCTAATCATTTCACAACTTTTCTAAAACACCTCTATGAATTTATCTGAATTAAAGAAAAAAAATGCCCAAGAACTCGCAGATTTAACCAAAGCTGCTGGACTTGAGCACATGGCGCGTATGCGCAAACAAGACATTATATTTGGCTTACTGAAAAACCACGCAAAATCTGGCGAAGACATCTTCGGCGGCGGCGTGTTAGAAATCTTGCCGGACGGCTTTGGTTTCTTACGTTCAGCAGAAGGCTCTTACTTAGCCGGCCCTGATGATATCTACGTTTCGCCAAGCCAAATTCGACGCTTTAATTTACGTACGGGTGATACTATTTCCGGTAAAATTCGTCCGCCAAAAGACGGCGAGCGCTATTTTGCCTTATTAAAAGTTGCTGAAATCAACTACGACAGTCCTGAAAATTCACGCCGCAAGATCTTATTCGAAAACCTAACGCCACTTCATCCTGATGAGCGCATGAAGATGGAGCGAGGCAATGGTTCTACCGAAGACATTACTGCTCGTGTTATCGATTTAGCATCGCCAATTGGTAAAGGTCAGCGCGCATTAATCGTTTCGCCGCCAAAAGCTGGTAAAACCATGATGCTGCAAAACATCGCCCAATCGATTACTACTCAGCACCCTGACTGTATGGTTATCGTATTACTTATCGATGAGCGCCCGGAAGAAGTCACCGAGATGCAGCGCATGGTACAAGGTGAAGTGGTTGCTTCAACTTTCGATGAGCCAGCGGCTCGTCACGTACAAGTTGCCGAAATGGTCATCGAAAAAGCCAAGCGTTTAGTGGAGCATAAAAAAGACGTAGTGATTCTTTTAGATTCGATTACTCGTTTAGCTCGTGCCTACAACACAGTGGTCCCATCGTCAGGCAAGGTCCTTACCGGTGGTGTTGATGCCAACGCATTACAACGTCCAAAACGTTTCTTTGGTGCGGCACGTAATATTGAAGAAGGCGGCAGCTTAACCATTATTGCTACTGCATTAGTTGATACTGGCTCAAAGATGGACGAGGTTATCTACGAAGAATTTAAAGGTACCGGTAATATGGAATTACACCTTTCTCGCAAGATAGCTGAGAAACGTGTATTCCCTGCTATCGACTTTAACCGCTCTGGTTCGCGCAAAGAAGACTTGCTAACTACGCCGGACGAGCTTCAGAAGATGTGGATCTTACGCAAAATCCTACACCCAATGGATGAATTAGATGCGATTGAATTCTTAATCGACAAAATGGCGCTAACGAAGAGCAACGATGAGTTCTTCGACGCCATGAAAAGATAAATTATAAAGGCGCTTTTTGCGCCTTTTTTATTGCCTTACTGAAATCACTCACCACTATCTGCTAGAATACTCTCAACACAAAATACCTATAATTTTATGCAATACAAAGACCTACGCGATTTTATTTCTAAGCTCGAATCTATGGGCGAGCTTAAACGTGTTTCTGTGGAAGTAGATCCGAATCTAGAAATGACGGAGATTTGCGATCGTACTTTACGTGCTGGTGGCCCAGCAATATTATTCGAGAATGTGAAAGGCCATTCTATTCCCTTATTAGGTAATTTGTTTGGTACTACTCGCCGTGTAGCTTTAGCTATGGGCAAAGAGGACTTGTCGGGCTTACGCGATTTGGGTGAGTTATTGGCGTTCCTTAAAGAGCCAAAACCACCGGAAGGTTTGCGTGATGCTTGGGAGCAGTTGCCTGTATTTAAACAAGTCCTTAATATGACGCCAAAGAAAGTAAAAAAAGCACCCTGTCAGCAGATTGTTTTAGAAGGCGACAAAGTAGATTTATCTACGATTCCAGTTCAGACTTGTTGGCCAGGTGATGCGGCACCTTTAATGACTTGGGGTTTAACTGTAACCAAGGGGCCTAATCAATCTAGACAAAATTTAGGCATTTACCGTCAACAAGTCATCGCTAAAAATAAGCTTATCATGCGCTGGTTGGCCCATCGCGGCGGTGCACTGGACTTTAAAGAATGGTGTGAAGCTAATCCTGGTGAGCCTTTCCCGGTATCGGTCGCTTTTGGCGCTGATCCCGCTACAATTTTGGGCGCAGTAACACCCGTTCCCGATTCACTGAGCGAATACGCTTTCGCTGGCTTATTACGTGGTGAAAAGACTGAAGTAGTGAAATCAATTGGTAATGAACTGCAAGTGCCCTCTTCTGCTGAAATTGTTCTAGAGGGCTATATAGATCCCGCCGAGGTGGCAGATGAAGGTCCTTATGGTGATCATACGGGTTACTACAATGAAGTTGAGTCGTTTCCAGTACTTACCGTAGAACGCATAACTATGCGTGAAAATCCTATCTATCATTCCACTTACACTGGCCGTCCGCCTGATGAGCCGGCTATTTTAGGTGAAGCCTTAAACGAGGTTTTCGTACCTATTCTGCAAAAGCAGTTTCCCGAAATTAGCGACTTTTACCTACCACCTGAAGGATGTTCCTATCGTTTGGCGGTAGTTTCCATGAAAAAGCAATATCCTGGGCATGCCAAAAGAGTGATGATGGGCGTCTGGTCTTTCTTACGTCAGTTTATGTATACCAAGTTTGTTATTGTGGTGGATGACGATGTGAATACTCGCGATTGGAAGGACGTTATTTGGGCTTTAACTACCCGCGTCGATCCTACTCGTGATACTACCTTAATTGATAATACGCCAATTGATTATCTCGATTTCGCATCACCAGTATCCGGCTTAGGCTCTAAAATGGGTATTGATGCTACTAATAAATGGCAAGGCGAAACCGATCGTGAATGGGGAGAGCCTATCGTGATGGATCCAGCAGTTAAAGACAAAGTTGATTCCATGTGGGATTCATTGAATTTAATGCCGGAAGATGAACAAGATGACTGAACAAGCTAATCCATTCTATGACTTTGAAGTGCGTTTAGTACGTAAAGTCAGTTCCGATGTTTATTGGGTACAGCTCGATCCTTTAAATGAGCTTCCCCCCTACTCTGCTGGACAGTATTTAATGCTCGAATTGGCTGACGGTCATTTATGTCCTTTTTCGATTGCCAGCTCACCATTGCAAGATGTACTGGAGTTACATATCCGTCGCCTTCCGGGGCATGACGAAGCCGATAAGATCATTAGCCATTTAAAACATCGAAACAAAGTACGTGTGCAAATGCCTTTTGGCCGTTGTTTACTAACACAATCGGATAAACCTGCTGTTTTTATTGCTGGTGGAACAGGCTTTGCACCCTTTCACTCGATTATCAAAACCGCTCTTATGAATGGTGAAGACAGAGAGCTTATTCTTTATTGGGGCGCTCAAACTGCAGCAGATCTATACTTACTAGAAGATCCTAAAGAATGGGCCGAATCTGTCGATAACCTAAAGTTTGTGCCAGTACTTTCTGGAATCGATCCTCAATGGCAAGGGCGTAAAGGCTTTGTTCATCACGCTTTTATGCTGGATTATGCAGACTTTACTAATATGGATATTTATGTGGCTGGCTCTGAACCTATGGTGATGTCAGTTTATCAAGACCTACTCGATCGTGGCGTCGATAAACAGAATATTCACTCAGATATTTTGCATATCAAACAAGAATTTGGTCAACTCGACTAACTTCTTAGTCTTAGCTACAAAAAAGGAGCCAAATGGCTCCTTTTAATTGTTTGGACTTTATCTACTGGTAGTTTTGCATGTATTTATCAATTTGATTATTAGCTACCATTTGTTCAAGGCTGGTTTTTATTGTTGTAATTTTATCCGCTTTACTACTTTTCTTACTAAACATATAAGCAACGCTATCTGCCGGAATAACCACAGAGGATTCTTTCATTTTAGAACCCATACCTTTGCGTTTAATAATGTAGCGCCCTTCTACTGGATCCACTAAGACTCCATTAGCACGACCATACTCTACATTATAAAAACTTGCTTCATTGGTAGGGCTGCCGACAAACGAGCGGCTATATTGGGCATGATTCATGAATTCATCCACGTCATCACCGTAATAATAACCATCTGACACACCAATTTTATTTCCGAAACTCAAAAATTGTCCTAATTGATCACCGTTGAAGGTACTATTACTTGGCACAAATAAAACAAAGGACTCAGCACGATAAGGCATTGAAAAATCAGCATATTCTTTACGCTCATCGGTAGGTGTAGCACCGGCTAATACGTCAATTTTACCTTCTTTAACCGCATCAAGTAGCTCCGCCCATGGCTTTTCAACGTAAGCCAGATCACAACCTGCTGCTGATGCTGCTGAAGCCAGAATATCTACATCAATACCCTGCATTTTTTTGTTTTCAAAGAATTGATATGGCTTTCGAGATTCCCAACCGTATGTAATTACACAGTCCGATTTTTTACTAATACTAGTTTCTTGTTGTTCTGAACTTCCTTTTTCATCACCGCAAGCAACTAACAATACTGATGTTAACAACATCATTGATGTAACTAGTCGCATGAATTTCCCCTAAACGATAATAATGCAAATGCGACTTAAGTATTGATGAAGTTGTGACCGAGATCAACTAATATTGTATAAAAATTCGACAGCTATGTAGTTAATCGCTTTTATATCAAATAGATAGCTATTCTTTTGATTGAATTGGGGCAAAGATTGCGTAGAAAATCCAAGCAAACCAAGAAATGAACCAAATTGCCAAAATCCAGCCTAATTTTTCAGTTGCCAGTGTCTTTTTTGATAATAAAATCAATATGATAGGTAAAATATAGAAAAAGCCAACGGTTATAAAAAACAGCAATATACTGGTGATAGTCAATGCCATTTTTTGTCAGTTACGCTCTAGAGCTCTGCACGGGAGCGACGATTAGGTAGATGATCCAGGCGAACCAAGAAATAAAGATGGTGGCTAATAACCAACCTGCTTTTTCAGCACCTTGAGTTTTTTTGGATGTGGCAATTGCTATGATTGGAACCAACCATAGCAACATAATACCTATTAAGA
This sequence comes from uncultured Kangiella sp., assembly GCA_947503435.1. Lineage (GTDB taxonomy): Bacteria > Pseudomonadota > Gammaproteobacteria > Enterobacterales > Kangiellaceae > Kangiella. The sequence goes on from CANNDL010000003.1 coordinate 457,559, forward strand.
AAAATCCGCCAAATGCTACTTCCATGAATATTCCTTATGCAATGGCGTTTTTAATTTTGTTCATGGCATTTTTCTCCAGCTGACGAATTCGCTCAGCAGAAATACCATATTTCCCAGCTAAATCGTGCAAAGTAGCCTTTTGATCGCTTAACCAGCGTTGTTGTAAGATATCTTGGCTACGCTCATCAAGCGTTTTCAATGCTGACATTAAGCGTGCTTCACGCTGATCTTGCCAATCGTTTTGCTCAACTTCGACTGCAGGGTCTAAGCTCTTAGACTCTAGATAATGGACTGGCGCGTATGCTTGCGAATCATCATCTATCGCAGGAGCATCGAAAGCTGCGTCATGCGCATTTAAACGGCCTTCCATCCGTACCACTTCTTCAGGTGATACATTTAGATCATCAGCAATAGCCTTAACTTCTGCTTGATTTAACCAATTTAGTTTCTTTTTCTTAGAGCGCAGATTAAAGAACAATTTACGTTGTGCTTTAGTCGTCGCCACTTTCACAATACGCCAGTTCTTCAACACATATTCATGAATTTCAGCTTTAATCCAGTGAACCGCGAAAGATACTAAACGAACGCCCATAGTCGGGTCGAAGCGCTTAACCGCCTTCATTAGACCAATATTTCCTTCTTGGATAAGGTCCGCTTGTGGCAAACCATAACCGTTATAACTTCTTGCTATATGTGCCACAAAACGTAAGTGAGCCATCACTAAGTCGCGTGCAGCATCTAAATTTTCTTCATCTCTGAAGCTATGAGCTAATGCCTGTTCTTCTTCTACAGATAGGACAGGAATCGCATTGACAGACGAGACATAACCCTCGATGCTGCCAGTAGGTACGGCTAGTGCCATAGACATTGGAATTTTACTCATGCTTTCCTCCTATTAATACTTACAATCTATATTAGCACTCTTTACATCAGAGTGCTAATTTTTTAGCACTCATGCTTCGGGAGTGCTAAAAATCTACTTATAAGAGGTAAAAATCCTGGAAAAGTTTCAAATTTAGCCTTTTATTTATATAGTAGAGCTTATAAAACACCTAACTTATTGATTTTGGAGTCATTATGATTGGATATATCACCATCGGTACCAATGATTTAGAGCGTGGAGCCGCTTTTTGGGAAGCCTTAATCACAGAAATTGGTGGCAAGCGAATGATGGAGTCAGAGCGGTTTATAGCTTGGATGGGGCCAAACGGCAGTACCGGCATGGGATTAAACAAACCATTTGACGGTAACGCCGCCACTGTTGGTAATGGCGTCATGGTCGCTTTTCAACTCGATTCACCAGACAAAGTGGATAAGATGTATGCTCGTGCTATTGAATTAGGTGCGACTTGCGAAGGCCCTTCTGGTGAGCGTAGCGATAACTTCTATGCTGGCTACTTCCGCGATTTGGATGGCAATAAATGTAATTTCTTCTACATGGATATGGGGTAAGAATAAGATGCTCAAGAAAATCGCAAATTTTATAACCGGCCTGGTTGCCATTGAGCATATTGGCATCATGGTTTTAGAAATGTTTTACTGGGATCATCCCATTGGCCGTAAAGTTTTTAATATGACGCCAGAAGTTTCTAATTTGTCTGCGACCTTGGCCGCTAATCAGGGATTATATAATGGCTTTTTGGCAGCTGGTTTAATTTGGGGGCTAATTTCTAATCGCCGAGATGTGAAAATATTTTTCTTAAGCTGCGTCGTTATTGCCGGTATTTTTGGCGCCATCACCGCTAAACCAAGTATTGTGTTTACCCAAGCCATGCCTGCTTTTATTGGCTTAGTGTTATGGTTAATTCAAAAAAATAAGGCATAAGTGTCGATCAAGTAAATTTGATTACGTCTTTGTTGATGAAAGACCATTTATTCTATTAATCAATTAAAGGAATTTTACATGCAATATTTATTAATGATCTATGCGGCAGAATCCGCTGAACCAGCACCTGGTAGTGACGAATTTATGAAATTGATCCAAGACTATGGAGTCTTTACCGAAGAAGTTAAAAATGCAGGAGTATTTGTAGGAGGAGAGCCTCTAGAGCCCATCGCAACGGCGACGACAGTTCGAGTGCGCGATAACGAACCATTGATAACCGATGGTCCCTTTGCCGAAACTAAGGAAGTACTTGGTGGATACTATTTATTAGATTGCGATAACCTAGATCAAGCGCTCGAGTATGCAGCAAAAATCCCAAGCGCCAAATACGGAAGCATAGAAGTGCGTCCTATTATGCAACTGCCAGGTTAATAAAAAAAACTCTTTAGTGAACAAAAAAGACAACCGCACTGCCATCATCGATAAAGCCATTGAGAGGGTAGTGCGTGATTGTTATGGCAAAATTCTTTCGCAATTAACCTACCAATTCAAAAATCTTGACCTAGCCGAAGAGGCCATCCAAGAAGCTACCATTAGCGCGCTAAGGCACTGGCAAGAGCAGGGCATAGCTAGTGATCCAGAGGCATGGCTATATATAGCCGCGAAACGCAAAGCTATTGATATCATTAGAAAAAATCAAACTCACACTAAAAAGCAACACGCTCTTACCCAGCATAATAAAATTATCGAAAATGATTCTTTTGTTACTGATAATTCGAGTCCATCATTTCAAGATCGACGGCTAGAGTTAATTTTTACTTGTTGCCATCCAGCATTGGAAACATCTTCGCAAGTGGCGCTAACCCTAAATACCATTTGCGGCTTTAGTACTGATGAAATTGCTAAAGCATTTTTACTAAAGCGAGCGACCATGGCTCAAAGGCTGGTTCGCGCTAAGCGCAAAATTGCCAAAGCTAGAATTCCCTATGCGATTCCAACAGCCGATCAATTAGAGCAAAGATTGAATGGTGTTATGGGTGTTATCTATCTCATATTTAATGAAGCTTATTATTCAAAAGGTAGCCAGTATTTAAGTTCAACAGCTCTTGCAGAGGAGGCTATACAGCTTGCTGAGCTTATCAATCAACAACTTCCACATCGTGCAGAGCTGCTAGGGCTTTTGGCTTTAATGCAATTCAACTTTGCTCGGTTTAAGGCACGCCTTGATAAGTTTGGTCGAAGCATAAATCTCAAAGATCAAAACCGACAGCTATGGTCAAGTAATCGAATCGATAAAGGTAATCAGTATTTAAATGCCGCCGTTGCTTTAAAGCGATTAGGGAGTTACCAAATTCAAGCAGCCATAAGCGCCGTGCATTCCACTTCTGAAACATTTGAGCAAACCGATTGGCTACAGATTTACGGTTTATATCAAAAGCTACAGCAGTATCAAAACTCTCCTGTTGTACAACTCAATGCGGCTATTACCTTAGCTTATACCCAAAAACCCCTAGCTGCGCTCAATCAAATTGAAAAGCTAGAGCAAGCAGGGCACTTAAATCAATACCACCTCTTGTTTGTCGCCAAAGCTTTCTGTCTAAAAAAATTAGGCGATAACAAGGCAAGCACAATGGCAATGAAGACAGCCATTGCATTAAGCGATAACCAATTTCAAAAGGATTATTTTCAGCAAGAGCTAGAAAGCTGGTTTAAGAATATTAGCTAGGTTGGATTTCTTTTAGGTGTTTTCTAACGGAAAACCAAGAACCCAATAAACCCAGTAGGGCGCCAATCAAAATCAAGATAAGGGTTTGAGATATTGTTAAGCCCAATAATTGATATTGGCTTTGATATAATTCTGCCAATCGACTAGTTGAAGATACTACAAGATTTCCTAAAATACTGATCATTAAGGCAGCTATCACCCCTGCGATCAATCCATACCAAAGACCGGTATACAAAAATGGGCGGCGTATAAAAGCATCAGTTGCACCAACCAATTTAATAACTTGTATTTCTTCTCGACGATTTAAAATAGCCAATCGAATGGTATTGCCAACTATTAGCAATACCCCAACTCCAAGTAGGAAGCTGATAAAAGAGCCTATCTTTTCTGATATTTTAAGAATTTCTTGATATCGATTAATCCATTCGGAATCTAAACTGGCAGAATCCACCAAGGCTAATTGCTCTAGCTCTTTAACTTTGGTTTCTAATTCGCTTACCCTAATCAAATCATCATTCGGCACAATACTGATAACCATCGGTAATGGATTTTCTTCTAACATTTCTAACGAATTGGCAATCCCTGAATATTTCTTAAATTCCTCTAACGCCTGTTCTTTGGTGGTTAGCGTTACCAATTTAAAATGTTGTTGCTCAAGGAGTTCGCCAACTAACTTTTGAGCTTGCGCTTCGTTGGCTGAATCTTTTAAATACACAGATACAGCCATACTAGAGTCCCAATTACTAGAAAGAGATTTAGCGTTATTAGCCATAATAAAAAAAATACCTGGCAACGCTAATGCAATCGCTAATACCAGAATAGTAAGCAAGCTGTTAGCAGGATGCTTAAAAATAGCTAACAAACTTTCTTTAGAATTTTTTTTATGGAGCGATAAGCCCATCTTTATTCGATCAATAAAACTTACTTTATGAGTAGTAGCGCCCGCCATTAAGCCACCACCTCTTCATTGAGATCATTGCGAATTGTACGACCATCTTTTAAGGTGATTACTGGATGCTTTAAACGTGCAATTAGTCCTAAGTCATGCGATGCAATTAACACGCTAACCCCAACCTGATTGAACTGCTCAAACAAATTCATAATTTCAGCAGACAATTCTGGATCTAAATTCCCCGTTGGCTCATCAGCCAAAAGAAGAGGGGGTTTATTTACCACCGCACGAGCAATTCCTACACGTTGCTGTTCCCCACCCGATAGTTGTATTGGTAGTTGTTTTTCTTTTTTAAGCAACCCCACTTTATCGAGCGCAGCGCGAACCCGTTTTGGAATATCACGCTCTGAAACACCGGCAATAACTAAGGGAAGGGCAACATTATCAAAAACAGTTCTATCGTAAAGTAGCCGGTGATCTTGAAAAATCATGCCAATTTTACGGCGATGAAAGGGGATATGCCTATCTTTGGCTTGTGAAATATTTTGCCCATCAAGAATAACTTGTCCACGAGTGGGCCGTTCCATCAAGGCTATCAACTTTAAGAGGGTGCTTTTACCGGCGCCAGAGTGACCCGTTAAAAATGCCATTTCACCAGTTTCTAGTGCAAAGCTTACGCCTTTAAGAGCTTCATGACCGCCCTCGTATCGCTTAAAAACCTGATGAAATTCAATCATTTATAATAATTATACTCTTTTTAGATTCCTATCAACTTATTCCTTAGAGAACAGCGCTTCAATGAAATCTTGGCTATCAAATGGGCGTAAATCATCAATTCCTTCACCTACCCCAATAAAACGGATTGGAATGGATAATTTATCTGCTAGTGCAAAAACTACTCCACCTTTAGCGGTGCCGTCAAGTTTAGAGATTGAAATACCCGAAAGGCCCACAGATTTATTAAAATTTTCCGCCTGACTCAGTGCATTTTGACCTGTCCCTGCATCCACCACTAACATGGTTTCATGCGGCGCTTCAGGGTCAAGTTTTTGCATCACTCGCACCACTTTTTCTAATTCGTCCATCAAGTTAGATTTGGTGTGTAAACGACCAGCGGTATCAGCAATCAATACATCAATATCACGAGCTTGCGCCGCTTGCAGCGCATCAAATACTACTGAGGCGGAATCTGCGCCGGTATGCTGTGCGGTCACATGAATATTATTACGCTCACCCCATACTTGTAATTGCTCGACCGCAGCGGCGCGGAATGTATCGCCGGCAGCTAGCATGACTGACTTGCCTTCGCTTTGGAATTTCTTGGCAAGCTTACCAATAGTGGTGGTTTTGCCAACACCATTAACGCCAACCATTAAAATCACAAAAGGCTTCTTGGTAATTTCTAAAGGTGCGGAGCAGGGCGCTATGATTTCTGATAGCAACTCACGTAAACGATCCATTAATGCTTCAGGGTTTTTTAATTCTTTGCGCTCGGCTTTATCTGTTAAATCGTCGATAATCTTACGCGTGGCCTCTACGCCAACATCAGCCATTAATAACTGAGTCTCGATTTCTTCCAGCAGATCTTCATCAATTTGCTTAGAACCTAAAACCAGATCAGCTAAACCATTGGTAAATTGGTTACGAGTTTTGCTTAAACCGGATTTCAGGCGTGCAAAAAACCCTGCCTTTTTAGGCTTTTCTTGTGGCTGCTCAATAACTGACTCAAGAGGCTCTTCTGCAGATGTTGATTCTTGCTCGGTATTTTCTGCTAGAACTTCCTCATCAGGAATAACATCATCTTCAAGCTCCAAATCCCCACCAATCGAATCCTGCTCGATTTCCTCGGTGATTTCGGGGGCGATAATTTCCTCAGCAATCGCTTCAGCTACTGGCTCAGCTTGTTCCTCAACAGCCTCTTCAATCGCACTGTCAATCTCCGTCAAATTTTCAACTGAATCGACAATTACTGCTTCATCCTGAGCTTCGTCGACCATCTCTTCGATAGACTCTGGCGACTCGACAGTTTCTGCTGGTTGTTCTTTTTTACGGAAAAAGCCGAAAAGGCCACCTTTTTTCTTTTCGCTCATGACTTCTCTATATAGACTGATAACCCACGAAAGGACTATGGGCCACTTGTTAAAATCGTTAAAGGCGCTATCCTATCATTTTCAGTTAAAGTACGTCAGCTTTAAAAGCTGATAGCGCTAGTGATTATTTAAAATCTAATATGGCCAATCGACAAAAAATCAAGCAATCCAGTTCAAGAAAGCCTAACCGAGGTAAAAAGGGCGGCTTTAGGGTAATTGGTGGACAATGGAAAGGTCGCAAATTAAGTTTTATCGAAGTGGAAGGGCTTAGACCAAGCTTGGATAGGGTTCGCGAAACACTTTTTAACTGGCTACAAGCAGACGTTCATGGCGCTAAAGTGCTCGATCTATTTGCTGGCTCAGGTGCTCTTGGCATTGAAGCTCTTTCTCGTGGTGCTAAATGGGTGCAATTTGTCGAGTTGAACTCTAAAGCAGCTGGCCAATTAGCCAATAATCTGGATTTATTAGGTACAGAGCAATCCAGTTTAATCACTGGTGATGCTCTAAAGTATATTGAAACCAATCAAGAGCCCTTTGACATAGTCTTTCTCGATCCACCATTCCATAAAGGCATTGCACAAGAAGTTATCGATTTGTTATCGGAAGCTAAATGGCTAAAAGAAGATACATTAATTTATCTGGAAACTGAGCAAGACTTAGAGTTAGAAATACCCGATCATTGGGAACTGCTTAAAGATAAGAAAGCAGGGCAGTTGTTATACAAGCTCTACCAAGTAAGTGGCTCGCTCATTGACTAAAACCAGCGAGTTACTATTTTCCTACGGGACTTTGCAATTAAAAACCGTACAACAAGAAACCTTTGGTCGTGAATTGATTGGTTATCAAGATTTGCTTATTGGCTATAGGCTTGAGCAATTAGAAATCACTGATCCCCATGTATTAGCCGTTAGTGGCGAAAAATATCACCCCATTGTTAAGGCTACTGAGGACCCTGAAGATACTGTTTCAGGAATGATCTTCGAGATTACCCCCGAAGAGTTGGTTCAAGCCGATAAATACGAAGTTGATGACTATCAAAGAGTGCTTGGTGATTTTAAGTCAGGCCGCCAAGCATGGATCTATACTGCTAAAGATTAACTTTTATACAATACTCTAATTAAGTGGTAACCAAATCGAGTTTTCACTGGGCCAATATGTTTTTCATCTTCTGAACCCTTTTTAAAGACGGCATCGTCAAACTGCTTGACCATAGCGCCCTTTTTAAACTCTCCTAAGTCACCACCACGCTTCTTTGAAGGACACATAGAGTTCTTTTTTGCCAAGTGCGCAAAGTCTGCGCCATCATCCAACTTTTTCTTCAAAGCCAATGCTTCAGGCTCGGTTTTCACTAAAATATGTAATGCTGCTGCTCTATTCATTTTCAAAATTCACATTATTTAAATTCTTGAAGTTCTGTAGCAGTTTATCACATATGCTTTTTTCAGCAGCACAACTGATTTGGGTCTGTATGCCGAATTCGCCACCTTTTAGAACAACACTTCGTTTTATAATTGAGGGATGAGCTTCATGATCATCGGGTGTAAATGCCCAAAACGAATGATCCGCAGAATTATGTAATTCTTTCCATCCGTTTCTTTCAGAGCTTTTAACAGTGGGCAATTTTTTTAATTCGTTATACGCATGATCTACTGAGTTGTACCCAAAAACTTGCGCAGTTTTACCTTTATATCCTCTATCATCCACAACTGATGTAGTCTTACAACCAACTAACATTATTACTAAAAATATATTAAATATTTTCCCCATCATTTTCTCCTATTATATAAAATATACATCGAATCGATTGCCCTTACTTTCGATACTCATACTCGGTTTTTGCGAGTTTAAATAGGGCGCATAGCTTGGCCTTTTTACCACCACTCTTTTTGCAGTATTCTCTAGTGCAACTGGTAGTAGTTTATCAGCATCCTTATCTTCGCCTACCAATAGCTTTACCAGCCGCATTTCTTTTTTTACTGCGGCGGATTTTTGCTTTGTTGGGAACATAGGATCTAAATAAATAATATCGGGTTGTTGCTCTTGTGACACTTTTTCAACTAATTCTATTGATTGCCCGTGAGATAACTCAAAACCATTGGCAAATAACTCACTAGTTTTTTCGTTACTAGCTGCCCTTTTAATACCGTCTTGCAATAAACTGGCTACGAATGGCGAGCGTTCGATAATTCTTAATTCGCAACCTAGATTTCTTAACTCAGCAGCATCGCGTCCTAAGCCGCCAGTCGCGTCCAATACTTTTGGATTCCAATTCGACTTTAAGCCACAAGCTTTGGCGATATGTTGCTTGCGACCACCACCTTGCTGGCGTCGGTAGGCCACTTGTCCAGCCACTAAATCGACGTTGATAGAAACCAACTTTTCATCCAGCATTGAATAAAAGCTTAAGACTTTCTCGCCATTAACTTGCTGATAGCCGAAATAACCTTGATAATCCGATAAGTCGCTAGCATCGGTAATCAATGGCAAGTCATTCAGCCATTCAGGGCTAGCATCATCTTGTTGGTAAAAAGCGAACTGAGGTTCCACAGCGGTTAATTTGATCATGTCGATTGAGCATAAGAATAACATTATTGAGCTACATATTGATATTACTGATGAGCATATTACTCAGCAATTGACGAGCTTAGATATCTTAGCTAATCAAACTTTGCTTTCTAAGCAAAAACTCAAAGACGCTATGACCAAAGGAGCTGTTTGGTTATCTCCCACGAAAGATAGCAAAACCGCCAAACCAATAAGACGCAAGAATGCCAAACTTAAAGTTGATAATCAGATTTCAATTTATTACAACTTAGAAGTCTTAGCCGCAGAGGTTACCAAGCCTGAACTTATCGCCGACGAAGGCGATTACACAGTTTGGAATAAACCCTATGGGGTTTGGTCGCACGGTTCAAAATGGGGCGATCATTGTGCTATTGGCCGATTAGTTGAACAGCATTTTGACTTTCAACGCCAATCGTTTGTTGTGCACCGCTTAGATAGAGCGGCTAATGGCTTAATTCTTATTGCGCATAATAAAAAAGCTGCCCACTTACTATCTGACTTATTCTCTAAACGGAAAGTTAACAAAATCTATCATGCCAAAACTCATGGCCAATTTAGCGAAACACAAACTATAAAGCAGCCCATTGATAATAAGAGTGCTATTAGCCATGTTTCACTTATTGATTATGATGACAAAAATGATATCTCACTTCTAGAGATTCGTATTGAAACTGGTCGTAAACATCAGATCCGAAAACACCTAGCGTCGATCGGTTTTCCTATTATTGGTGATAGGCTTTACGGCGTGGCCAAAGAGGGAGACGCTAACTTGCAGCTTACCGCAGCTGAACTTAGTTTTGATTGTCCATTCGATAATACTAAAAAGCGGTATAAACTGTAGCGCCTTATAACTTATACCACTTCGATAGTTTCTGGCTCTCTTAAAAAATATACTCCAAGAATAATCATATAAGCAGGGAATAAAATTAGCACTAAGCCAAAGAGAGGAAAAGCCATTTCGAATACCCCTAAGAATATTGAAACCATACCAAGAATAGCCAATATTTTGGGTCTTTTTTGATGGTCAAGCAATAACAGACTGCCTATTAGGACATCAACAAGTCCAAATACTATTAAAGCTGATACTGTTAATGCTGTTAACGTAAAACCCATTGCTTCTATATTTATACCAGACAATCCTAAGTACCCATCTGCCAATACCAAAACAACATGAAATAAAATATTTAATCCAATCATTATCCAAAGCAAAATATCTAATGTCTTAAAGTTTAATTGCTCATTTAATATTTTCTTAAATTGATAAAAAACAAAAACCGACAAAAGTCCTATTAAGATAAATATGAAGTCTGGAAAACCCCATTCTCCTAGGCTGAAATATGTGCCTTTGCTAGAAGAGCTATCAAAACTAATAATCTCGTACATCATCAGGGCTGGAAATAGTATTGCTATAGCAATTGCTGCAATTCCTGGTAAGGCGTAATCACTTTTCATTCAATTGTTCTCCTGCTCTTTAGTGCTCTACTTCTCGATATATTCCAAAATATCACCAGGTTGGCAATTCAATTCTTTGCAAATTGCTTCTAAAGTTGAAAACCTAATTGCTTTCACTTTCCCATTCTTTAACAAAGAAAGATTAGTCATAGAAATGCCAATATTTTGTGATAATTCTTTGAGTGACATTTTGTTTTTTGCCATCTCAATATCTAAGTTGATGCGTATATTCATGCTCTTACCATATGATTTAATTTTATGACTGTCAACTTTAATATTATGATAAACATAAAATAATTAATGCTTAGCATTAATTGCAATTTAGTATATATCGGTTGCATTGGTTATGAAAAGGCTTATATTAAGCTATGGATGATTTACTCAATCAAGTTCGCAGCTGCACCCTATGCCAAGATTTGCCGCTAGGGCCGAAGCCAATTTTGCAGTTTAATTCCCAAGCAAAGATATTAATTGTCGGGCAAGCGCCTGGGCGCATAACTCACCATAAAGGGCGACCATTCGATGATCATAGTGGTAACAGGCTAAGAGACTGGATGGGTATCGATAAAGAAACTTTTTACGATGAAACTAAAATTGCCATTATTCCGATGGGATTTTGCTTTCCTGGCACAGGTAAGAATGGTGATTTACCGCCCCGCCCTATTTGTGCCGAAACTTGGAGAGAAAAGCTGTTAAGCGCCCTTCCCAAATTGGAGCTAACTTTAGTTATTGGTCGTTATGCAATGGACTGGCACTTAAAACCCGTCAAGAGCCGCACTCTGGCTCAGGTAGTTAATGACTGGCAAAGTTATTTACCTTCACAGCTCCCACTGCCCCACCCTAGTCCACGTAATAATCGGTGGCTTAAAAACAATCCTTGGTTTGATGATGTCTTAACGCCTACATTGAAAACAAAAGTTTCACAGATCCTTTATTGATGAAAAGATTGTTCTAAAATCTTTTCAAATACTGCCCTGCCCTTTTCTTGAGCTAAAGCAATATTCCTCTCTGGAATTTCTTCAGGCGACTCCACCTTTAATAAAGATTTTTCTAAGCTGCTCTCGCGCAACAGGTGAAGCATCGGATAAGGTGAACGGTTTGTGTAGTTGCTGGCATCGTCTTCATCGACGCCGTCAAATATATAATTAGGATGAAAACTAGCTATTTGCAAAACACCTTCATACCCCTCTTTTTCTAAGAGTTGGTTTGCCATTTCTAATAAATCTAGGTAGTCGTAAAACTTATTAAACCCAGTATCAAAAATTAGCAAACTGGTTTCTATCTCTGGCCTAGATTGTAATTGCTCAATTGCTTCCAATAATTCGTATAAAGCCTCTTCCAACTTAATGGCCGATGAGACTCTGTAATCAATGGTTTCCTTAACAAATTCTTTTTTTGCGAAAGGGCAAAAATTAAACCCAATAACGGTTTCTAACAACCAAAACTGGGTTGTTTTGATTACTTTTTCTGTACTCATTAATTATTACACTAACTCTTGTTCAAATTGATTCAGTAATTCCAATAATTTTTCACGATGCTCGGCTGTTGGCTCACCCTCTTCAAACTCTTGATAAAACCTGCCTAAACTATAACTTCCTTTAATATCGGCACCCCAAAAAGGCATTACTTTTGACATATTTTCTAAGTTAGTCATGCCGCCTCGAGGCCCTGGCGAGCTACTCAGTAACAACACAGGTTTGTTATTAAATATCCCTTTTTCACCTTCTACTGATACTCTAGATAGCCAATCAAACAAATTCTTCAATGCCGCTGGCATCATGCCATTATGTTCTGGACTAGCAATAATGAATGCATCGGCGGCACTTATTTTTGCACGCATATCTTTAGCAGCTTGAGGATGCCCTTCGGCTTTCTCCAAATCTTCACTAAACATCGGTAATTCTAAATCGACTAATGAAACTTGTTGCTTTTCCACACTGGTTATTTGACTAGTGGTCCAGTCAAGTAATTGCTTATTGACCGAAGTAGAACTGTTGCTGCCTGCTAATGCTATAATTGTTTTCATCTTGGTTTACTCTTTATTTTGATAGCCGCTAAGGAACATATTAACTGTTCTGTCGACTATGGTTTTTATTCTCTGTTCATCGGGCATGGCTTCACCCAGAAAAATTTGTGGCCAGAAAAAGACTTCTTTTAATAAACCAATAAATTGCTGCACCATTAGCATCGGATCTTCATCGATTAACTTCTTATCTTTAATTGCCGCTTTCACCCAAAGTCCAAAACCAAAATTTGAAGAGTTCACTTGGTCAAACTCATTCGCCACCAATTCTGGTGCATGGATTGATTCAGCTATACAAACTCTGGATAACTGAATAAAACATTCATCTTTTAAAAGCTCTACTTCATTCAATGCCACCATTTGCAATTGGCTTTTTAGACTCAAGTTGGCTTGATAAGGGATTTCAGTGGCATTTCGAATTCTTGAAATCAGATCCTTCAATATTTCCTTAAATAAAGCTTCTTTACTCGGGAAGTGGTTATACACAGTTCGCTTAGACACCTCAGCTTCGGCGGCAATCATATCCATACTGGTACTTTGGAAGCCTTCTTCAGAAAAAAGCGTTACCGCAGCGATTAAAACATCCAATCGCTTTTGCTCACTTCTGGTTAATGGTTTTTCACATTCAGTCATAAAAATCTCCTAATCACCAAACAACTTTACACCAATTAGTTTACTTTTTGCAAATCTTAATATAAACTACACCGTATAGTTTACCTAATTTAATGCTATCAAATGATTAAAAAGCTATCTATCTTATTGATTTCACTATTAATTCTCGGAGGAAGTTTTATGGCATACCCTGTTGTTAAACAAGCTGGGCCTGAGTTAAGCCAAAGAATAGAACAATCAAAACAGTTCAAAGAAGGCTTTTTCTATAATGCTGCTCCGGTCAATCCTGGCGCAAATGTTTGGGCCAGCTTAAAAAAAGTACTTTTTGAAAAGCCCGAATTTGCAACTCCTAAGGAAAGTATACCTTTCAAAGCCATCAGTAAAGCGCAATTACAGAAGCCACATTATGCTATTTATCGTTTAGGTCACTCTTCGATTCTTATTAAATTAGGTCAAGAAACTTGGCTATTGGATCCAGTATTTGCTGAGCGCGCCTCTCCTTATAGCTTCATGGGGCCAAAGCGGTTTCATTCAATGCCATTAGGTATCGCCGAACTACCAGCTATCACGGGCGTAATTATCTCGCACGATCATTATGACCATTTAGATAAACAAGCCATACAATCGCTTGCGGGTAAAACCTCCAATTTTATTGTTCCATTGGGTGTTGGTGATCATTTAAAAAAGTGGGGAATTCCTTCAGATTCAATTCATGAATTGGATTGGTGGCAGGATATTAGCGTTGCTGACAGTAAGTTAGTGGCCACTCCAGCGCAGCACTTTTCTGGCCGTGGCTTACGCGATCGAAATAAAACCCTTTGGAGCTCTTGGGTTATCCAACATCAAGATCTAAAGATTTTCTTTAGCGGTGATAGTGGCTACTTTGATGGATTTAAAGAAATTGGCGAACGATTAGGTCCCTTTAATTACACTCTAATGGAAACGGGCGCTTATGATGAAAACTGGCCAGATATACATATGTTACCCGAGCAGTCTATGCAGGCTCACTTAGATTTAAAGGGCCAACATTTAATTCCAATTCACAATGGTACCTTTGATTTAGCCGCTCATAACTGGTTTGAACCGCTTGAAAGAATTGCTCAAGCAGCGGAAAAACTTCAAGTAAGCCTATTAACTCCGATTATGGGCGAATCAATTAATCTTGTTTCACCCGATAAAACAGACTTTTGGTGGCGTCAGACTAATGATGCGCAAAATACTGATTAGATTGACAGACCAACTGGTTTGTTATTAAATATTAACCCCTTGAAAAAAATTTTTCACTTTACACAAACTATTTGGTTTGTATAAGGAACTAACAATGGCTAATGCTGATAATACACACGACAATAGCAATACCGTAAAATTCGCTAGAATGGTGGTAAATAACAAATGGACTGTTTTGTTTTTATCTCTACTTTTAAGTTTTTTAGCGACTTTTGGCGCCAGTTTATTGGAAATTAAGACCGATTACCGCGTTTTCTTTTCTAAAGACAACCCACAAATGTTGGCTTTTGAAGACATTCAAGACACCTATGACAAAGCTGACAATGTCATGTTTGTCCTAACTCCTAAAGATGGCAATGTCTTCTCTAAACAAACCCTAAAAACCATTCAATGGGCAACGGAAGAGGGTTGGAAAACTCCTTACGTTACTCGAGTTGACTCAATAACCAATTATCAACATACCTGGGTATCACCAGATGATGAAGACTATATGTTGGTTGGTGCCTTGTTGTGTATTCCTAACAAAACTGCCGATATGGACAGTGAATGTGAGCATGATGGCGTAACTGAAGAAATGATCGATGGTTTAAACGATCAGCAGATAAAGGATTTATCTGAAATTTTGTTGAATGAACCGCAAATCCTAAATCGCATGATTAATCCGGATAAAACGGTAACTGCGATTAATGTTACGGTGCAGCCTCCAGGAGATCCTGATATTGAAGGCCTAGAAGGCGAAGCAAAAGCGGAAATGCAGACGAAAGTCATGACTGCAGTGCCAGAAATCACAGCTTTTGCCCGTGATTTGAAGCAACGCATTATGGATCGCGACCCGAACATAGAAGTTCGTATGACCGGCGTTATCATGATGAACAATGCGTTTGCGGAAACGGGCATGAATGACATGCTAACCTTAACACCGTTAATGTTATTCATCGTGATTCCATTAGCCTTGTTCCTAATGCTACGCAGTATCCCGGGCACTATCAGTAGTGTATTCGTAATTATTTTATCAATTACTGCAGCAATGGGCGGAGCAGGGTGGTTAGGCATTTTCCTAACTGGACCCATCTTCTCGGTTCCGACTATCGTAGCCACCATGGCAGTTGCAGACTCAGTCCACTTATTAGTAACCTTCCTGCAAAATAAACGCCGTGGAATGGCTAAAGATGAGGCCATGGTAGAAGCCATCCGTATTAATATGATGCCGATCTTCTTAACCAGTGTAACCACCATTATTGGTTTCTTGACCATGAACTTTAGTGAAGTTCCACCACTAAGAGATATGGGTAATACGGTTGCTGTAGGTGTTGCCTGGGCATTTTTCTTATCAGTAACTTTCTTGCCGGCCTTGATGATGATTTTGCCAGTGAAATCCAAAGCAAGAGAGCAGGGCGAAAGCAAAGCCATGGATAAGTTGGCGGACTTTGTAATTACTAAACGCAAAATTTTACTTCCAGCTATGGCTGCCTTAAGCATCGCTATTATTGCATTCTTACCAAAGAATGATTTGAACGATGAATTTGTTAAATACTTCGATGAGACCATCGACTTCCGAGTGGATTCTGATTACACCGCTGATAATCTAACTGGTTTATACGTAATGCTTTATAGCATCCAAACTGGCAAGCAGGATGGCATCCATGAATCTGAGTTTTTAGATACGATTGAATCCTTCTCTTCTTTCGCAGCACAACAACCAGAAGTTTTACACGTGCAATCTTATGGCGATGTGATGAAGCGCCTTAATAAGAGTATGAATGGCGATAAGCAGGATTGTTATAACTTACCGAAGCAATCTTTAGACGTTGGCTGTAATGCCGTATTAAATGAGCCAGACGAGGAGGGTGTTGAGCTTGATACCCGTATACGAGAACTAACAGCTCAATATACATTAATGTACGAAACATCTTTACCTCGAGGGATGGATTTGAATAACCAATTAAATGGTGACAAGTCTTCCACTCGTATGCAGCTCTCTTTAAAAAATATTTCGAGCATCGAAGTTATTGCATTAGAAGAAAAGTTTGCGCAATGGTTTAAGGACAATGCATCTACCTTAGAAATTTCGGCGTCAAGTCCAGCGATTATGTTCTCACATGTAGGGCAAAGAAATATTTACTCGATGATTCAAGGCACAGCAATTGCTTTGGTTCTCATTTCGTTCATTTTAGGCATTGCGCTACGTTCGTGGAGACTTGGTTTATTAAGTTTGATCCCCAACATCATTCCTATGGCAGTTGCCTTCGGCATTTGGGGCATGTTTAAAGGCCAAGTGGGTATGGGTTTGTCAGTGGTTATGGGCATGACTCTTGGTATCGTAGTTGATGACACGGTGCACTTCCTAAGTAAATACTTACGAGCTCGTCGTGAGAAGGGCATGGATCAAGAAGAAGCGGTACGTTACGCTTTCCATACCGTTGGCATGGCATTAACTGTTACTACTATCGTATTGGTATTAGGCTTCTTAGTGCTAGGCATGTCGCATTATGTGATGAATGCAGAAATGGGCATTATGACCGCGATCACATTAGCCGCGGCACTTATTATTGATTTCTTATTATTACCACCTTTGTTAATGCTCTTTAAAAAGAGCAAAAAAACAAAACCAGTCGAATCCGTTGGAGAAAAAGCATGAAACCAGCAACTTTAAAAACAGCCGCAGCTTTATTAACTTTGGCCGCTCTTTTACCTTTCAGTGTTGATGCTGAAACTCCAGAAGAAAAAGGCCTCGCGATTGCCAAAGAAGCTAAAGCACGCAACGTAGGCTGGGGTGATAGCGAAGCGAGTATGACCATGACTTTGCGTAATAAAGCAGGTCGCGAAACGATCCGTAAGGTTCGCTCTAAATCATTAGAAGTTCAGGATGATGGCGATAAAGGTTTAAGTATTTTTGATGAACCTCGTGATGTAAAAGGCACAGCATTTTTATCATTTACCCATATTAAGGGTAATGATGATCAATGGTTATACTTGCCTGCGCTTAAACGTGTAAAGCGTATTTCATCTTCAAATAAATCTGGGCCTTGGATGGGTAGTGAATTCGCTAACGAAGATTTAACCTCTTTCGAAATCGAAAAATACAGCTACAAATTTTTACGTGAAGATGAAATTGATGGCGATAAAGTTTTTGTTTCTGAATTATACCCAGAATATAAAAACTCAGGCTATAGCAAGTCGGTATCTTGGATCGATCAAGATCACTATCGTGTTCGCAAAATCGAGTATTTTGATAAGCAGGGTAGACTCTTAAAAGTCATGAACTTTTCTGATTTTAAACAGTACTTGGATAAATATTGGAGAGCCCATAAGCAGGTAATGACTAATGAGCAAACCGGTAAAGTCACCACCATTGATTGGGGCGAGTACAAGTTCAACGTTGGCTTAACTGATAAAGATTTTAATAAATCCAGCCTAAAAAGAGCAAAATAATGTCAGCCATAGCTTTAAGAAATCCCGATCTTACTCGTCAGCGTATTCTTGACGTAGCCTTTGAAGAAGTTCTGCTCAAAGGCTACCAAGGATTGCGAGTCGATCAAGTTCTGAAAGTGACCGGCTTAACTAAAGGTGCTTTTTACCATCACTTCGCCAGCAAGCAAGCTTTAGGTCATGCAGTGATTGATGAAGTTTTAAAACCATGGATTATAGAAAAATGGGTAGAGCCATTAAAAGATTTTACTGACGCACCCAATGATTTAATTCAATTTTTAGATCAAGCAAGACAAGAATTAGATACGAATGAGCTGCACACCGGCTGCCCCCTAAATAACTTAACTCAAGAAATGTCGCCACTTGATGAATCATTCCGTCTTCGCATTGCATCAATATGGCAGCTTTGGCACAACGCTCTATCAGATGCTTTTGCTAGGGGACAAAAAAACGGTACCGTTAGAAAAGATTTAAATGCCAACAGTATTGCACGATTTTTAATTGCAGCAATGGAAGGCATTATCGGTCAATGCAAATGCTTTAAAGATGAAAAAACATTTGACGAAGCAGGGGAATGTTTAAGAGATTACATTGAAAGTTTAAGCGCCTGATTACTCCCTGTCGTGTTCATCATGGTTTTAGTTACCCCATAACGAAACCTACACTTGTCACCCCCAAGCAAGTTGATAGAGCACTTTATTTGGCGCTAAAGCCGCACTTTTGTGCGGCTTTTTTTATAGTGCTTTTAATGCAACAACTCTCTAAATTTTTGATAAATGGGCTTTAGTTGTTTATACATTTTTTTATAGCCTTCTTTGTACAAGTTTTCGTATAAAGCTACATTTTCAGGTATTGGTTCAAAAGTTTCTCTATGCCGACACATAGCTTGAACCGCCTCTTGATAATCTGAATAAACCCCAACCCCAACCGCAGCATTTATGGCCGCTCCTAATGCAGAAGTCTCATAGGTATGCGGACGAATTGCAGGCATATTAAATATATCGGCAGTTAGCTGCATCGCAACAGAACTTTGCGATCCTCCACCTGAAACAATTAATTCTTTAATCGGTTGCTTAGTACGTTTTTCAATGGACTCCATACCTTCACGCAACCCATAGGCTATTCCTTCTAAAATTGCACGATATACATGAGCGCGTGTATGCACATCACTAAAGCCAATGATAGCTCCTCGAGCCTCTGGACCAGGTATCTTAACACCAGGTGACCAATACGGCTGCAGCATTAAACCATCTGAACCAGGTGGTATATCTACTACCGCCTCATCGAATAATTGCTCCGCTGCTACCCCCATCTTTTCAGACAAGTCTCGTTCTAAATGACCGAATTGTTCTTTAAACCAACTGACCATCCAATACCCTCGATATATTTGATACTCAATCGTATATGCATTTGAAACATTTGAAGGGTAGGGTGGTACTAATTGAATAGGTTCAATGTATTTAGAACTTGTTACATTAATCGTTGCTGTCGTCCCGTAGCTTAAACAAGCTTGATTGTCATGAATACAACCCGAGCCTAAGACTTCAGACGATTTATCAGCACCAGCTGATATTACTGGCACTTTAATTGGTATACCTGTTGCTAAAGCCGCAGCTTCATTAATTTCACCAATTAAACCACCAGGCTTTACTAAATCAGGCAATTTATTTTTCTCAATTGGGGCAGCTTGCCATTTCCAATCACTGTCCTTTGCCCATTGATGCTTTTTGTAATCAAAAGGAATATAACCAACTTGAGAAGCCAAAGAGTCTTTGTATTCACCGGTAAGTTTGAAATTTAAATAACCTGAAAGTAAAAGGTATTTGTGAGTTTTATTCCAAATCTCTGGCTGATTTTCAGCTATCCACGCAGCCTGACAGCTCGCTTGAAAGTTTTGTACTGTTTCTTCAACACCGGCAATTTTAAATGCGTACTTCCATAAGCCAGTAATCGGCTTAATTTTTTTAACCTTTCGTTTATCCGTCCAAATTATTGCTGGCCGTAATGACTCTCCATTTTCATCTAAGTTAATTACTGTATTACGCATGGTGGTAACTGAAACAGCTTTTATCGAGCTTCGATCGACCTTTGGATCTTGCCATAAATTATTACAAGCACGGCATAATGAGTCCCAAAAATGATGTGGATGCTGTTCATTCCACTCTGGCTGATCAGAAAAATACGCATCCAATAACGGTACCTGGGATTTAGCAATGATGTTTCCTGACAAATCAAAAAGAATGGCTCTAAGTGATTGAGTACCATTATCAATGCTTAAAATTGTATCGGTCATTATTCTTTTTCCTGTATCAGAGACCTGTTTTGTTTACGCGCTTTTCCAGGGCTTAAGCCGAACTGTTTTTTAAATACTTTGCTAAACGCAGCCTCAGAATTATAACCGTGTTCTAATGCAACCGCTAAAATAGAATCCTTAGTAGTATTTAATGCATTATAGGCGCACTGCATTCGCCAGTGAGTAACATATTGCATTGGAGTCATTTTAACTAATTCTGAAAAACGTTCTGAGAATGCTGAACGCGACATTAAAGCTTCTTGCGCCAATTTCTCTACAGTCCAACTAAAAGACATGTCACGGTGAAATGCCTGGATGGCTTTACTGAGTTGTAAATCTGCCAATCCTGCCAGCACTCCACTCTCGCTTTTCGTTGTTAACACGTAATAGCGTAAAACATAGACAAATAAAATTTCAGCCAATTTGTCTAAAATTAAATTTTTACCTTCTGTTCCCATCTCAGCTTCATTCACTATATGTCTAAACAAAGATTCAAACCATGGGAACCGGCTTATTTCATTTGCTTTTATGTGAATAAAGTCGGGCAAGGCGTTAATAAGAGGATTATTACTCTTTCCAAAATCAAAGCTTCCGCAAATCAGCGTAGTTGCTTCAGCATCTGAATTATTTTTGTTCTCTATTTTATGTGGAATATTCCTAGGGAAAAATATTAAGTCACCAGCATTAAGCAATAACTCTTCATAGAGATTAAGGCTTATTTTGCAATGACCATAAGCGATCACATGGAAGCTTCCCATACCTGGGTTATCAGAATCTAATCCCCAGGGAGAACAAAAATTAGAGTGTAAATATATATTAGACTCATAATGTAGTGCACTCAATATCTGACTGACAGTATCTCTAAGCATTTGGACGTATAATCATATTTTAAATACTAATAATGATAAATCATACAGCTTTGTTCTTTATTATGCACTCAATCAACTATGATTGATTAAATCCGAATCAGAACTGGAGATGAACATGACTAAATTAAAACTACTTTTAAATGCTTTAATACTTATTGCTGCAACAAGCTTTGCGGTAACAGCACATGCTGATTTACCAACAACCAAAGACGGTGTCACCACCATTCATTTAGATCAATATGGAGGTTATTTCGACGCTAAAGAAACATTAGCAAGTTTAAAGGCGGGCACCTATGAGTTTGTGGTTACCAACAAAACGAATAAAGTTGTAGGTTTCCAAATTCAGAACTACAAAACTCACGAGCAGCTTGATAAATTTCCTTTAGATCCGAATCAAACCCGCGTGACCCGGGTCGAGATTACTTCTGATGGCTTCCGATACCGTTGCCCAATTAATCCAACACCTTGGTATGATGTTGAAGGTGTTAGCAAAGCTGAATAAATCTATTTTCAAAAAGGGCGCATAGCGCCCTTTATTAAGTATTAATCCCTGAATGCTTAAGTAACGGCTCTATTGAAGGCTCACGACCACGAAAAGCTTTAAATAACTCAGCTGCTTCTTGTGAACCGCCTTTTTCTAAAATATGAATTAAGAAATCTTTACCAACTTTTGGATCAAAAATGCCTTCTTCTTCGAATCGGGAAAAAGCATCCGCCGATAAAACTTCAGCCCATTTATAAGAATAATATCCAGCTGCATAACCTCCTGCAAAAATATGACTAAAACCATTTTGGAATCGGTTAAATTTAGGGGTTTTGATTACAGAAATTTCGCTTCTTACTTGATCCAAAATTGCTTGGATTTGATCGGGGTTATTAGGGTCAAAGTTGTTATGAATCTTAAAATCAAAAATAGAAAACTCTATCTGACGCAACATTTGCATTGCCGACTGGAAGTTTTTAGCTGCTAACAATCGCGCTAATTTATCAGCAGGTAATGGCTCGCCAGTGTTATAGTGTTTCGCTATTTTTTCAAGACCAGCTTCAACCCAACAAAAGTTTTCCAAGAACTGGCTAGGAAGCTCTACTGCATCCCATGCCACTCCGCTAATACCTGCGACAGCCGCATATTCTATTTTGGTTAACATATGATGCAAACCATGTCCAAATTCATGAAAAAGCGTAGTCACTTCATCATGAGTAAAAAGGGCAGGCAAGTCACCAACAGGACCGTTAAAATTACAGGTAAGAAAAGCAACCGGCTTCTGTATTTCTAAGCCGTCTTTACGGCGACCGATACAATCCGCCATCCAAGCGCCGCCACGTTTATTCTTACGAGCATATAAGTCTAAATAAAAGCTAGCTATATGACTCTTGTTTTTATTATAAATATCAAAAAAACGAACGTCAGGATGCCAAGTATCAACATCCTCCCTTTCAACAAAGCTAATATCAAAGAGCTGCGTTGTTATTTCAAACATGCCTTTAACCACTTGGTTTTCTGGGAACCAAGGGCGCAATTCTTCTTGAGATATATCGTATTTTTTTCGTTTTAGTTTTTCACTGTAATAAGCAAGATCCCATGCTTCTAATTTTTCTTGCCCATATTCATCTCTAGCAAATTCTATCAACTCGTTCATTTCATTTTTAGCTTGCTGTCTAGATTTGCTGGCTAAATCTTGCAAAAAGCCCATTACTTCTTCCACAGAGTTAGCCATTTTAGTAGCAAGTGACAGTTCTGCATAAGAGTTAAAGTCTAATAGCTTTGCTAGCCTATCGCGCAATTCTAAAATCTCTGGCATTAACTTAGAATTATCATATTTTGTTTCATGAGGACCTTGATCAGAAGCACGAGTAGAAAAAGCGGTGTACACTTCTTGACGTAATTCCTGATTATCAGCGTGCAACATTATTGGTAAATATGAAGGGTACTCTAAAGTTATTCTGTAGCCCTCAACTTCATTAGCTTCTGCAGTCTGCTTAGCTGCAGCTATCGCCGACTCTGGAAGCCCTGCTAATTCACTTTCGCTTTTTAGATCTTTGTGCCACGCCATGGTTGAATCTAGCAAATTTTGTTCAAATTTTGATGTAAGTTCTGACATACGAACTTGTATTTTGCCGTACTCTTTTTTCTTCTCATCAGATAGCGAGACACCAGATAATTTAAAATCCCTCAAATCATCTTGCAAAATTTTTCGTTGAATAGGATCAAGGGATAGTTCGTCAGCCTTATCATTTAAGTTCTGGATAACCTGATATAAGCCCTGGTGCTGCCCCATTTCAGTGCCGTATTCGCTAAGCAAAGGTAAGCAAGCATTATAAGCTTCACGAATATCATCACTATTCACAACGGCGTTCATGTGGCTAATAGGAGACCAAGCACGATCGAGCCTATCACCAATTGACTCCATGGGCTTAATAAAAGTTTCCCAAGATACTGAATCACTATTCTGTGCATCTACAAGCTCATTAATCATTTGGCGGCTTTCATTAATGATCAACTCTACTGCCTGCAACATATCACTAGGTTGAATTTTTGAAAACGGCGGTAGCTTTTTGAGGTTCAATAACTCATTCATTATTATTTTCTCTATACTGAATTAATTTGGCTTCTTTAATAAACATATAATATGCGGTCAAGATCGAAATTATAAAACCTCTATAACCCGAAAATAAATATCTTTGTAAAAGATACGTCTTTATGAAAAATGCTGGAAAACTAATTAGTAATTTCAAAAAGGAGCCTTTTTTCCCTTTTAGAAATTTCTCCTTAGCCTTTAAAGATGAATAAATATTATTTTTAGTCGTAATTGATTCAATATCCGAATATCCATAATGATTAAAAGCCTCTTTAACAAAAATTTGATTTCCACTTATATCCGCACGCTCATGTGCTAGCCGACTTTGATCAAAGGTTGCGACATCTTTCTTATAAAATCTGCAATTATTTTGTTTTTTGGTTAACTCGGAAAAAAAGGATCCCATAAAATAATCTTTCCGCTGACATCTTACCGAGTCATATTTACCATCATCCATGATCTCTTTAAATTTGATTTTTAGCTCGGGCGTTAATTCTTCATCAGCATCTAAATTTAAAACCCATTCATTACTACACAAAGACATTGCATATTCTTTTTGAGCTGCATATCCCGGCCAATCGTTATGAACTATTTTCACATTAAAATTTTTGGCAATTGTTAATGTTTCGTCAGTACTACCGCTATCTACTACAATAATTTCATCAAATTCTTTACAGCTAGCTAATACTCTTCCGATATTAGCCTCTTCATTCAGAGTAACAATAAATACACTGGCTTTAATTTTGAAATCGCTCATCATTTTGTCAAATTTATTGTTTTATTTTTTCGATCATTTTAGTTGTGGAATACCCCTCTTTAAACTGCAGAATAGACACTTGCCCACCGTTTTGAGTTACATCTTTATATCCAGCAATATCTTCAGCTTTATAATCGCCACCTTTAACTAAAATGTCCGGCAAGCAACGACCAATAATTCTTTCAGGAGTATCTTCTGTAAAGGGCACCACCCAATCTACACCAGATAAAGAGGCTAGCATTTCCATACGATGTTCCAGCGGATTGATAGGTCTTGTCTCGCCTTTCAACCGTTTTACTGAATCATCGCTATTTACTGCAACAATTAATCGATCCCCCAAACTTGCCGCATCTTTTAAGTAGGCTGCATGGCCTGGGTGCAAAATATCGAAACAGCCATTAGTCATTACAATGGTTTCTTGCTTATCCTTAGCACTTTCAATAAGTGCTATTAATTCTTCTTCGTTAACCACGCCATGTTTTGCTGCTGTCAGTCCATCTATTTCAATCTGAAGCTCCGTCCTACTCACTGCAGCGGTTCCTAGCTTACTGATCACAACACCCGCCGCTAAATTAGCCAATTTACTCGAAAAAACTAAATCTTTTGTAGCTGCATAAGTTGCTGCTAAAGTAGCTATAACGGTATCGCCTGCCCCAGTAACATCAGCAATTTCTTTTGCTTGAGTAGGTTGCAGATAAGGCTCTTTGCCTTTTTGAATCAGCATCATTCCTTTTTCGCTGCGAGTCACTAACAATGCTTCTAGTTGTAAATCACTCTGCAGCCGATCCGCTTTACATAATAAGTCATTATCGTCAGTTACTTTACCAGCGATCAATTCAAATTCTGATTGATTAGGTGTTAAAAGTGTTGCGCCTTTATATTTTGAAAAGTCAGTGCCTTTAGGATCAATTACAACAGGAATATTCAAATTTTGTGCCTGTTGTATTATCTCTTGCGGATTGCCCAAAGTGCCTTTTAAATAATCCGACAGAATAATTAAGTCATAATTCTCTAAAGAAATATCCAGCAATTGATAGTTAATGGAATTCAATAAAGAAAAATCTTTTTCAAAATCCAATCTAATTAATTGTTGATTTCTACTTATGACTCGAAGCTTAGTTATGGTAGTTTGGTTATCACGCTTCTCAAAAATACAATGAATGCTTTTACTAGTTAAGATGGATTCAAGTTGTTCTGCTTCTTGATCATCACCCGTTATACCGCAGAGAGTAACTTGCGAGCCTAACTCTACCAAATTTAAAGCGACATTAGCTGCGCCACCGGGTCGGTCTTCTACTTGATTTACATTTACTACTGGAACCGGCGACTCAGGAGAAATCCTAGAAGTATCACCGTGCCAGTAGCGATCTAGCATTAAATCACCAATGACCAATATTTTTGTTTTTGAAAAGTCGGGAGCTTCTAATCGCATTGCAAATCGCCATAAAAAATATTGCCCCATAATAACTTTTTTGCACTCTTTTGTAACTTATTCGATAGAAAAAGGTTATATTCCTACAATAGAAATTAATACGAGATTTTGCTTATGTCACAGCGTCATTACGATTTTATTGCTATAGGTGGAGGTAGTGGTGGAATTGCTTCTGCTAATCGCGCATCTATGTATGGTGCTAAGTGTGCAATTATTGAAGCTAAAGCTATTGGCGGCACTTGCGTTAATGTGGGCTGCGTGCCGAAGAAGGCCATGTGGTATGGCGCGCAAGTTGCGGAGGCCATGAAATACTCTTCAGATTATGGTTTTAGCTTAGGCCACACAGAATTTAATTGGGCAAAGTTGGTTGAATCTAGACAAGCTTATATCGATCGAATCCACAAAAGTTACGATAGAGTTCTCGCTAATAATAGTATTGACCGCATCGATGGCTTTGCCAAGTTCATCGATAATCATACGGTTGAAGTTAATGGTGAAACAATCACTGCCGATCATATTGTGATTGCAACGGGCGGCTATCCACTCATTCCAGAAGTACCTGGCGCGGAACATGGCATAGATTCTGACGGTTTCTTTTCCCTTGAGCATCAGCCAAAATCTGCTGCGGTTATTGGTGCGGGCTATATTGCCGTTGAGATAGCCGGCGTTTTTAATGCATTAGGAACTAAAACGCACTTAGTAATGCGCAAAGATAAGCCCTTAAGAAACTTTGATGAATTACTTTCTAGCACCTTAATGGAAGTGATGCATAATTCTGAATTAAATATACATACACAATGTACTCCTGAAAAAATCACCAAGGATGAACACGGTATTACCGTACACTGCCAAAGTGGTACTAAGATAGGTCCTGTTGAAACATTAGTATGGGCTGTTGGTCGCTCGCCAGCCACTCAATCCATCGGCCTAGAAAATACAGATATAGAAATCAATGACCGTGGATTTATCGTAACCGATAAATATCAAAACACTAATGTCAGTGGCGTTTATGCTATTGGTGATAATACCGGCAGGGCAGCTCTAACTCCCGTTGCAGTCGCAGCAGGAAGACGGTTATCAGAGCGCCTATTTCACGGTAAAGTAGATGAACATTTAGATTACAGCAATATACCAACGGTAGTTTTCAGTCATCCGCCTATTGGTACTGTAGGTTTGACCGAAGATGAAGCGAAAGCGGAATATGGTAATGATGCCGTTAAAGTTTATCAGTCACAATTTACTGCTATGTATTCCGCATTAACCAGCCACCGAGAGCCAACCCGGATGAAGTTAATTTGTGTTGGTGAACAAGAAAAAGTCATTGGCATACATGGTATAGGCTTTGCCATGGACGAAATATTGCAAGGCTTCTCCGTTGCATTAAAGATGGGAGCAACCAAAGCTGATTTTGACAATACTATTGCAATTCATCCAACTTCTGCTGAAGAATTTGTAACTATGCGCTAACCTCCATGAAAGATAGATACAAAAAAGCCCTGTTAAACAGGGCTTTTTTTATTGAGAAAATTAAAGTCTTTCGATTTTAAATCCCTTCTCTTCTAAGTATTGGTTTACACTATTTTCACCTGCATAGTGAGCCGCGCCAACTACCGCAAATACTGATTTACCTTGCTTAATCAGGTCCGCAATACCGTCGGCCATCACCTGATTGCGTTGATATAAAAAGATATCGTTAAATTGATTGGCCACTTCTTCTGAAATACCTAAATCTTTTACATCTTTCTCAGCTTCTTGCATAAATTCATCTAATGCGCCAGTTTTCCAAGCTTTCATTAATTCTTCAAAATCTTCAGAATCTTTACTGATAGCGCCTAGCATCATAAAGTCTTGTAATTCCTTAGGCATACTATCTAAAAGCTCTAATTGACCTTGTATTGACTCCAATTCAACGATTTCTTTATTATTAGCGCCAGTAAGAAAGAACTGATCAATTCCTAGCTTATCGGAGTAACCCGCTTTCATCACGCCCATAACTTCAATGGTCATTGCCGCCATCCAAGGCTCAAAAACTTTAACCATATTACAAGTTGCAGTTTCTGTTTCGCAATAAACGTCGTACTGTTTTTTAGTTTTCTCAGACAATACCGTAGGTAGTGGATTCTCTAAATCCAATGCTAATTTTTGTATAGTTTGCGCCATTTCCATTTGATTAACTTTCGTCACATCCGCTTCTACCGCTAGAGTATTAGAGGCAGAGAAGGCATCCATAACCTTCTTCGGTAGAGGGTACATGCTTTTATCACCCACATGGATTGAACCGAATAAGTATGAAGTCTTTCCTTTATGTTCTATTTTCCACATAGCAGGGGAATAATCATCCTCGGACGATTTTGCAAAGCTTGGTTTTGCATATAAACCCGCCATTGCAAATGCAAAGGTGGTCATTAAAAGTGCTATTTTTTTCATCGTTATCTCCTAACTAGATAATTGTTTTAATAGTTTTTCTGCTAATAAATTGCAGCTTGATTTACCGCCATGTCTAAAAAATAAAGACGGTTCAATTAATTCCATTTCGTTTAAGTAAGCTTCACCATCGTTGCCATGCAAAAAATCGATTCG
The DNA here is from genome assembly GCA_947503435.1 of uncultured Kangiella sp. GTDB lineage: Bacteria > Pseudomonadota > Gammaproteobacteria > Enterobacterales > Kangiellaceae > Kangiella. The sequence continues at coordinate 485,910 of CANNDL010000003.1, forward strand.
AGCATAAAGCAAGCGACCAAATTTCGTTTCCACCCAAGATAGCGCTTTTTCTGCCACGGCCCTTTCCTTATCACTTAATTCATAAGGATAATCTTTGGCGCCATAATCGTCTTGCACGCGAAAATCGCCTTTTACCGGCACTTTTCGCGTCCCATGGCTAAATTCATGATCAAAAAAGATCCCTGAAGTTTCACCAAATTCTTCTACATTAGTTAAATAGGGTTGCAGCACCAGATCTTCAAGGGGCGTCAGCCGATCAATATGCTCTTGGGCTGTACGTAGCCCTTCTGCATCAATCTCAAATCGACAACATTCTCTAGCATTGGCACCGATCAATGGTTTGATAAATCCTTTCTGCCACCCACGACGCTTCATAATCGCTCCAATCTCATAATTGCCACCTTGCAATAGCCATTCGGAAGGAGCAATGGCGATTCCCGCATCTTCTAAATCCATTAAATATTTTTTGTGACTATTCCAGGACAAAATATCTTTTGGATTCAATAGTTTAGTTTGCATTGAAACAGTTTCGATCCAAGCAGTAAACTCTTCGAAACGTTCTTGATAATCCCAAGTAGTTCTAATTAAACATGCTTCATACAAGGACCAATCGGTAGTTGAATCCCAAGGGATCACCTCCACATCAAAATTATGTCGTTTCAATGCATCAATAAATGGTAAGTCATCTTTTTCCCATTCAGGCAAATCGGAGCAAGTTGCAATTGCAATTTTCATAAGCAAAAAAGTTCTAAGATTTTGAAATTAGAATAACAGAAATTAACTCGATAAAAATAGTCAGATGTAACGATTAGTGACTAGGAAAAGAAATTATCCCTTGAGTCAAAATATCAGTAATGGCATTTGCTGACATGGGACGACAATACAGCATACCCTGACCCATGTCGCAGCCCAGAGATTTTAGAATCGACATTTGCTGAACCGTTTCTATTCCTTCTCCTACCGTATGTAAGTCCAAACTCTGCGCTAAAGAAATAATACTGCGAATAATATTCACATTAATCAATCGATCGCGTTTTTGGCTGCCTAATTGCGAAACAAAATACATATCAATTTTTAAATTATCTACCGGCAATTGACTAAGATAGGCTAATGAAGAATAACCTTTGCCAAAATCATCAATCGACAACTTAATATCTAACTCTTTAAATTGATTTAACACCTTCACGGTATTTAAAACGTCCGTCATTGCAGCGCTTTCCGTAATCTCAATTTCTAGAGAATTACCTTCTATATTGTACATAGCCATAGTATCTGAGAATTGGCGAACGATATTAAAATTCTTCAGATCTTTAATCGATAAATTAAGCGCAACCGTAGTATCAATACCCATATTTCGCCATTCATTCACCTGACGACAGGCCATATTGGTGACCAATTTACTTAAATCATTGATTAATGTTGTCTCTTCAGCAATAGGGATAAACAAGCCTGGAGAGACATCGCCTGAGTCTGGATCATACCAACGACATAAAGCTTCAACGCTTTTAATAACGCCAGTTTGAATATCTACTCTTGGCTGGTAATAAAGTCTTAAGTCACCATTTGCAATAGCAAGTTTTAATTTCTTTTCCGTGGAGCGACGGCGGTTTTCCTGCTCCGTATGTCTAATTTGATAAAACTCGTAGGAGTTTCTATCTTTCTTAGCGGAATACATAGCAATATCTGCAAAACGGAATAAATCTTCTGATTTTTCCGTGTGTTTAGGATAAATACTAATGCCAATAGAGGCGCCAGATTGTACCGTATGGTCATCGGCTCTAAATGGCGTTCTAAACTGCTCTAAAATTCGCGCAGCAATGGCGCCTGCTTCTTTCTCACTAGAATTCGGTAAGACAATCGCAAACTCGTCACCACCCACTCGTGCTAAAGTGTCGGTGTCTCGTAGACAGCTTTGAATCGTATTAGCGACACTTTTTAATAACGCATCCCCAACAGTGTGCCCTAGAGTATCATTGATTTCTTTAAATCGATCCAAATCAATATACATAAAGGCGAGTTTAGTAGATTGCTTACTAGCATCGGCTAAACCTTTTAACAAACGCTTCTTTAGTAAATAACGATTTGGCAGCTGAGTAAGTGGATCATAATTAGCCAAACTATGAATCTTGCTTTCTGATTTTTTTCGTTCAGTAATGTCATGAAAATTAATCGTAACCCCTTGTATGGCGGGGTCATCTAAGTGATTGGCTAAGCGAGACTCAATCCAAATGACATGTCCTTTTTTATGATTAATACGCCTTTCTATTACCGATAACATGCCAGGGTTTTCTGCTACCTGCTTGATATGGCTAGAAGATTCTTCTCTATCTTCTTCATAGATATAAGAAGCAAATCGTTTGCCGATAAGATCTTCTTCAGTATATCCGGTTACTTTGGTGACCGAAGGAGACATATAGCTCACATTAAAATCTTTATCAAAAACTAGAATACAATCGTAACTATTTTCAACTAACTGTTTATAGTAACGCTCTTGCTGCTGCAGAGATTCGTATTCAGACAGTGGTTGAAATACCGGCATCACAGCACCAATTTCACTGATAGGTTCGCCGGCCTCATTTCGCTCAGCAATAATACTGTTGACCTGGAACCACTGCCAAGAACCATTACGGTGGTGCATTCTAAATTTAACACTGATCAGAGTGTTTTCTTTAGAATTTGCTAAAGCTTTTTCCTGCTCATCTATGATTTTTGAATCATCCGGATGGATTGGAGTATACACACCTGCTGGCATATCACGCACTTCATCCGCGCTATAACCTAAAAGAGCTGCAAAATCTTCTAACCCTTGAGTAAATAACTTAGTGCGGTAATCCAAGCTATAGATACAAATGGGTAATTGGCTTAATAAGGTTTTTTGGTAGAGATCGACTTTATTAAGGTCAGCTGCACTATCGAGTAGGTTTGCGGGTACTGCTTGCAAAGTAATGGCAGTTTCAAACAACGACTTACCTTTTGGTAAGTTGATTATCGAAGCGACATATTCATCTTCACCGCCTAAATCAGGCAAACTAACCACTGAACGCTTTGCATTACCATCTATAAGTTCTTTGGGTAACCACTTACGATACTCCAGGCCCATTAGATTTGCTGCTGAAAGAGCGTGATCGTGGCTGAACACTTTGATTACTACATCTCTATTACAAACCAAGATCGCCACAAAGTCCTGCTGGCAAATACTTTGCAGCAGTGATTCAGGAATAGGCGATACGTTCGACATCAAAGCGATAAGTCCTTGTTTTGTTAACTGGTTCCAAAATTTATCAGCCTAAGCATAAACTAGCAGTTTCAGAATGTCCAAAATTAGTAGCAAATTGCTATTTGCGCTCGCTTCAATTGTCGCTAAAATGATAACAATTAATAACTTACTGCTAAGTCTATGACTATACGTCGATTTAAATCATTTACCCCTAAAATTGAAAGTGGCACTTTTGTCGATCCAACCGCTTTAGTATTAGGTGATGTCGAAATTGGAGAAGATAGCTCCATATGGCCTATGGCAGTGCTACGTGGTGACGTCCATTCAATTAGAATTGGCAAACGCACCAGTATTCAAGATGGGACTGTTTGCCATGTCACTCACGACGGACCTTTTGATCCAGGTGGGTTCGATTTATTCGTTGGTGACAATGTCACGATAGGGCATAAAGCGATTCTTCATGGTTGTCATATAGAAAATAACTGCTTGATTGGTATGGGTGCCGTGGTAATGGATGGCGCCATTATTCGTGAACATGTGATAATAGGCGCTAATAGCTTAGTGCCTCCAGGTCGTGAGTTAGAAGGGGGTTATTTATGGGTTGGCTCCCCGGCGCGAAAAATCCGTAAACTAACTCAAGAAGAATTAGGCTTTTTTGAGTATTCTGCTAACAATTACGTGCGTATAAAGAATGAGCACTTAAATGATAGCGATATTTAGATCATAAAATAACAAAAAAGGCCGTCATTGACGGCCTTTTTTGTTATTGAACATCACTGCTTAGAAACTATAGCTAACACCAATAGAAGCTGTAGTATCGGTTTTATCCCGACCTACTGGAACCACTGAGTTGTGATTCACTAAATAAGCGGCCTTTAATGCCAAGCTATCAGATAACTTAGCCGTAACCGCTGACTCAGAAGTATAAGTATCAACCTCTTCACCAAAAATTGCAGTCAACTTCTGGGTAAATTGTGCATTATCAGAAATTTTGTAGGCATAATCCAAATCACCGCGTAGCACAGCTTCTTTTTCGTCTTCACCAACAAATACAGCATTTACTCTATAACCAGCAGCAATACCTAACGAAAGATGTCCTGAATCGTCTTGAAAGATTTCGCGACCATAACCAAAATATACGCCTGACTGGAAATCATAAGCACCAAAATAATCATTCACATAATCTAAAGTGCCATATAAAAAGTCTTTTTCTGACAAATCATAGCGGTTATTCCAGGCAAAGGTATAACGCTCAGCAGATCGAACATCATCAGTTGCGTTATTGATTCCCGTTACCGTAAAGCCCATTGCATAAGGCTCAGAGATACGAGTAACCCAATTAAATGCACCGTTAAGGCTTGTGGTATCTGTATTACCTGATGTAGTTACAAAACCAAAGTCCAAATTACCTTTTGAACCTTCTTCCGGTGCATCACCCAATAAACCAGATGCATTTGCGCTACCCATTGATACTGCAGCTGCAACAGCTACAAAAATAGTTGCCAATTTCATGTTAAAAACCTCTGTATATAAGTGGGCGCAATTTTACCCGTCTGAAACTGAAATTTGTATGAATAAATGTAAAAAACTATGTGTTTATTGACTTGCCAACCAACCAGAAAAACTCGAATGTTGTAGTTCAATATTATTTAGATAATTGCTTTTAAACTGTCGATAAACCGAGTTCTTTATTATTTGCTCCGAAGCTTGGACTGCTCTTCGAGTAAATGGGGAGCCGTCACTGGCTATAGATATAGGCCACTTTTGGATGGATGCCTGATGAAGCCATAGACTCAAATCATCTTCGTGGATTAAATTAAGCCACTTAGGATTATTAACTTCATTACAATCTAACAAACTCTTAATGAGTCTTGTTCTCGTCTTAGAATAAAGACCACTAGCTCTGACAATAGATACTTGATCATGTAGGTGAAGCATATTTCTTTCTGCCTCAAGTAAAATTTTCCCACGAAAATTATCTGGCTGAGCAATTGTGCTTTCGCTAATGACACCCAATTGATTAGATCCATATATGCTAGTCGCTGACATGAAAATACAGTGAAAATTACTTTGCTGCAGTTTTAATTGCTGCAATAGATTGGTGACTGCATCAATATAAGTTTTTTGGTAGGCATCTTCGCTGCGCTCATTAGGTGCAAGCAATATATAAACATTATCTAGTAATGGAATCTGTGGTAGCTTTAAGTTCTTGCTTAATAAATCCGCGCGTATATGATTTTCTGACCAATGCTTTTCAGTTCTTGATAACGTTATAGCCAATTGATTTTTCGATAAAAGATAATGATAAAAGCGCTTACCAAATTTTCCAGCACCAACAATTAATTGACTAGCCAATTGCTTCGACGAGCTTTGTTAAGCTTTTTTCTATTTGAATATTCTTTCCTGCTAGCTTTTCCAAGGTTTTCAATCCTTTGCCGGTTAGCAACAATACAAAAGGGCAGTCAAATGCCTGTGCACATTCATAATCAGACTTTGAATCACCCACAAAAACTATTTCACTCGGATCAAGATCAAATTTATTAGCAATACGTTCAAGCATTAAGGTTTTTGGTTTTCGGCATTCGCAGTTGTCGTCGGGATGATGTGGGCAAAACTCAATGTGATTAATACGGGCGTTTTTTTCTGCTAGCAAACTAATCATTTTTTGATGCATCGCATCCAAAACTAATTCATCATAATAGCCGCGACCAATACCCGATTGATTAGTCGCTATAGCAACTTTAAACTTTTTATTTAATTCTGCTATAGCGCCTAAACTACCCGCAATTGGAATCCACTCTACTGGCGATTTAATATAAGCATCTGAATCGTGATTAATTACCCCATCACGGTCCAGAACAATTGCTTTAATTTTTGACCAATCAATCATTAGAAGCTTAGCTTTGTAGTAATGAAATATCTGCAACCGAGCCAAGCAGACCTTGTAACTTTTTCAACATAGCCAAACGATTTGCTTTTACTTCAGGGGCTTCAGCATTAACCATTACTTTATCGAAGAAAGCATCCACATCATCTCGCAAACTTGCTAAGTGAGCTAGCTTATCTTGATAAGTCTCTAATGTTGATTGTTTAGTTTCAGCATCATTGATGGTTGTTGCCAAACTTTTTTCTTCAGTTTGTTGCAATAAGCTCTCATTAATAGAATCTGATATATCAATATCTGCTTTTGCTAGAATATTTTTAACACGCTTATTCGCTGCTGATAAACTTTCAGCTTCAGGCAGGGATTGGAAAAATTGAACCGCTTTTACACGAGCATCAAAATCAGTAGGTGTTGAAGGTTTTAAAGCAAGAACTGCATTAATAGTGTTGGAATCTATACCGGATTCTAAATACCAAGCTTTAAAGCGCTCTAGTATAAATTCAAATACTTCAGTCTCAACATTACTATTGGTTAGCTTGCCAGATAAGTTTGTTTTGGCAAGTCCAATTAATTCTTTCAAATCAATATTTAAATTGTTTTCCACTAAGGTTCTTATTAGACCAATGGCTGAGCGACGTAATGCAAAGGGATCTTTAGAGCCTTTAGGAATTTGACCGATACCAAAAATGCCTACTAAGGTATCAATGCGATCAGCGATAGCAACTGCCTGCCCTACTGGGTTTTGCGCCAACTTATCACCGGAATACTTTGGCAAGTATTGCTCAGTCATAGCAATAGCGACATTATCGTTTTCACCATCATGACGGGCATAATATGTTCCCATGACCCCTTGCAACTTATCAAATTCACCAACCATGTTAGTCGCTAGATCGCATTTTGATAGAAGGCCTGCTCTTTCTGCCTGTTCGTCATTCGCATCAATTTGTGGTGCAATAGCTTTGGAAATTTTCGCAACTCTCTCAGCTTTTTCTTGAACCGATCCCAAATCTTTTTGGAAGACCACTTTCTTGAGATGTGCTTGATGGCTTTCTAGGGTAACTTTCTTATCCGTATCGAAGAAGAATTTTGCATCGGCTAAACGTGGGCGAATAACTTTTTCGTTTCCACTGATAATAGTTTGCGGATTTGAACTTTCAATATTGGCTACGGTTATAAAATTAGGTAACAAGTTGCCATCTTTATCGAGCACATGAAAATACTTTTGATGTTCAGCCATTGAAGAAACTAAACATTCGCTTGGAACTCCTAAAAATTCATTATCGAATTTCCCAGTTAAAGCTACAGGCCATTCAACCAGACTGGTTACTTCATCAAGCAAACTATCAGAAATTTGCGCAAGGCCTCCAATTTTTTCTGCTTCAGCTTTAACCTGAGCTTCTATCGTAGCTTTGCGATTTCCATAATCAACATCAACTTTTGCATCAAATAATTTAGCCGCATACTCTTCTGCGCTATCAAATGTTATAGCGCCTGGTGCCATAAAGCGATGACCGCGTGATTGATTACCAGTCTTAACGCCAATAATATTGGCATCAATAACATCGTGTCCATGCATAAGAACTGCCCAGTGCACCGGACGAATAAATTGTTCAGCTCTATCTCCCCAACGCATTGCTTTAGCAATCGGAAGTTTTTTCAAAGCGCCGTTAATTATGGTTTCAATTAACTCACTTAAACTCTTTCCTTTTTGGGCGATGGTATAGCCCAAGCGCTCACCTTTATCGGTTGCAATTCTTTCTAGCTGTTCAACAGTTACTCCACAAGATTTTGCAAAACCAACCGCTGCAGGTTTAGCATTACCTTCCGCATCATAAGCAGCTGCTACTGCTGGACCTAAGCGCTCTACATTCTTATCAGGCTGACTCGTAGCCAATTGTCGAACAATTATCGCTAAACGACGCGGCGCCGCATAATTTTCAATGCTATCGAATTCAAAATCATTGGTTTCTAAGTTGGTTTTTAAGTTTTGCAATAAAGCATCGCTTAAAGTTTTTAAAGACTTCGGTGGTAGTTCTTCTGTGCCTAGTTCAAATAATAAGTCTTGCTTGCTCATGAATTGCTCTCCTTATTATTCGAATTCTGTAGCATAGGAAAACCCAAAGACTCTCGTGCCGCATAGTAACTTTCGGCTACTGAGCGTGATAAAGTTCGCACTCGTAAGATAAAGCGTTGACGTTCGGTTACTGAAATTGCATGGCGCGCATCGAGTAAGTTAAATGCATGCGAAGCTTTTAATACCATTTCATAAGCAGGCAAAGGAAGGTTATGTTCCATTAATCGAGCGCATTCGCTTTCGCAATAATCAAAAAATTCAAATAGCTTTTCTACATTGGCATATTCAAAGTTATAGGTTGATTGCTCCACTTCATTTTGGTGGAACACATCCCGGTAGTAAACTTTGCCCAAAGGGCCGTCAGTCCATACCAGATCAAATATTGAATCAACGCCTTGTAAGTACATGGCAATACGTTCTAAGCCGTAAGTTATTTCACCCATAACCGGCTTACACTCCAGTCCGCCTACTTGTTGGAAATAGGTGAATTGAGTAACTTCCATACCATTGAGCCAAACTTCCCAGCCAAGACCCCAAGCGCCAAGCGTAGGTGACTCCCAGTTATCTTCTACAAAACGAATATCATGTTCTAAAGGATCGACCCCTAAAGCTTTCATAGAGCCCAAGTACATTTCTTGAATTTCTAATGGCGATGGCTTAATCACCACCTGATACTGGTAGTAATGCTGCAGGCGATTAGGGTTTTCACCATAGCGACCATCAGTAGGGCGACGACATGGCTGCACATAAGCCGCGCTCCACGGCTCTGGGCCAATGGCTCTTAAAAAAGTAGCGGGGTGGAATGTGCCTGCACCCACTTCTAAATCTAATGGTTGCTGAATCACACAACCTTGCTCTGCCCAATAGTTTTGCAGGGTCAGAATAAGCCCCTGAAAAGTTTTAGTATTTTCGTTACCAATACTCACAATAGTCGCCTTGTTTTGACTTCACTTACCCAATCTTGGGCCAAAGTCACTGTTTGAATTCGCTCAAAGAGCGAAATTATACGGTAAATCCCTATATTTTCTAACCTTATCGAGTGTTTTATGGTAAAAAACACTAAATTTATTAAAGATTCTTGCCATGACTAAGCGTTGTTTTTGGGTTTCTAGCGATCCACTCTATATTGAATACCACGATACTGAGTGGGGTATTCCTGTTTATGACGACCAAAAACTCTTTGAAATGCTTTGTTTAGAAGGAGCGCAAGCAGGATTAAGCTGGATTACAGTGCTAAAAAAGCGGCAACATTATCGTAAAGTATTTGATAATTTTGATGCCAAGAAAATCGCAAAATACGATCAGAAAAAGCGCGAACAGCTACTATCTGACCCTGGCATCATTCGCAATAAACTTAAAGTAAACGCATTTATAGTCAATGCGCAAATTTATTTACGAATCAAAGAAAGCATGTCTTTTAGTGACTATATTTGGCAATTTGTTGATGGCGAGCCAATGATCAACCACTGGAAAGATCGTTCCGAGGTGCCGGCCACTAGTCCTGAATCTGATGCCATGGCCAAACAACTTAAAAAAGAAGGGTTTAAATTCGTTGGCTCCACAATCTGCTACGCCTTTATGCAGGCCTGCGGCATGGTTAATGACCATACTGCCGATTGCGATTTCCGCTAAATTAGCCTTTTTTATTCCAATAATTGGCCAGTTGCTTACCAATGCTCACTATCGAGCCAGCCACGCCAATAATGGCGGCAATCACTAGCAAAGTAATTTTGCTTTGTTTGCTCATTAGTTGCCATTCTAGAAACTGCTCAGCCATTACACAGCCAATAATTATTAATGATAGGGCATAACAGATCAGAGTAAACTTCGGCATAGTTTGAAATTTAAGCATTTTAAATGGTTCCTAAACTAAAGAATTCGTCAGCGGATATAACCCCTAGATGTCTCTCTTGTTCCATCATCCTTTCTTCTGCTATTTCTACCAATTCATAAAAAACATTACGGTGGATTAGAGCATTTAAATTTCTTCGAATATTGATATAAGGTGACGGCTCACCAGTCTTTTCATCGAGCTCAACCCATAGAGGGTTTTCTTTAGTGAGCAGTATTTGGTTATCGCAATTGTCTTCAAACTGAATCACCACACCTTTATCCGTCTCTAACTGTTGCATCCGGTTGACTAAAAAAGGGGCGTCTTCAACTTTGATACCCAGCTTTTCTACTGGTGTTACTAGATAATAATGATTATTTTCTTTTTTGATTACCGTGGAAAAGAGCTTCACTAACCGCTGACGACCGATTGGCGTCCCTTGATAATACCAAAGTCCATCTCGTTTAATGGTTAAGTCCATATCGCCACAAAATTCGGGATTCCATTTTTCAACCGGCGGTAATGATTGCTCGCTATCTAGTTTCTGCAATTCCGCTAAAATACTCGAAAAATCCTTTTTCTTTTCCATAATCTTAAGCGCCGAGACCTTTTTTAATTAAATAGCGGTAAGGTACAGATTCTGTATCGCTAGCCAACAATTGATGATCCATGAAAGTACAAAATTTAGGAATGTCTCGGGTGGTAGAAGGGTCGTCGGCATGAACCAGCAAGACTTCGCCGTCTTGCATTTTTCTTACGTTCAAGCGAACCATCATCACGGGTTCAGGGCAACGCAGGCCAGTGGCATCATATTCACGATCAAATTGTTCAAATGGAGACAAACTCATAGACTGATTCTAGCTAAGGCTTTGAAAGTGGGCAAATTTTAGCCTTTTATTAGAAAGAATCAATCACCAATTTAATGTTTGATATATTTTCACTATCAAATGCTTTTGAATATTCAATTACAACTATCAAGCAAAATCGCTACAATAATTCTACTATTTTGAATCATGAACACATTTTACACGGAGAGAGCAATGAATAAGCCTATTAATATCGGTATTAACGAACAAGATCGGATTGCGGTAGGGGAGGGCTTATCACGCCTATTGGCCGATACTTACAGCTTGTATTTACAAACACACAACTTTCATTGGAATGTAACTGGCCCCTTCTTTCAGTCATTACACACTTTGTTCGAAGAACATTATAACGAATTGGCTGTCGCGGTTGATGATATTGCTGAGCGTATTAGGGCATTAGGTTTAATTGCTCCAGCAACCTACACAGAGTTTGCCAAGCTTTCCAGTATTCACGAGATAGCGGGCAATATCAGCGCCAATGAAATGTTAGAGCATTTAGTTGAAAGTCATGAAACCGTAGTTAGAACCGCTAGAAATATTTTAACGCTCGCTGCTGATGCAGATGATGAATCTTCTGCTAGTCTGCTCTCCGATCGTTTAGTTGTGCATGAGAAGACAGCATGGATGCTGCGCGCGCATTTAGAAGCTTAACCCCGCTAGCTTTGCACGATATTCGCAAACACTTTATTGCGACCATCGTGCTTAGCTTTATACAATAATCTATCTGCCCGATTTATTACAAAGTCTAAATTTTGATCCTCGTCGGTGTATTCTGTCACCCCGAAACTTGAAGTCACCTTTAACCCTGCCGCTAAAGATTCGAAGTCATAGCCTTCAAACTGTTCACGAATTCTTTCTGCAATTTTATAAGCATCGTCTACTGTAGTTTCGGGCAATAAAATTAAAAACTCTTCACCGCCAATACGACCAATAGTATCCGTATCTCTAAGAATAATTTGGCAAATATCCTTTGTGGCTTGAATAACTTTATCGCCAATATTATGACCAAAACGATCGTTAATAGCCTTGAAATGATCGAGATCAAAGATAATAACGCTGTAACTAAATTTTCCTTTTTCGCTTTGGTTATGATAATCATCCAATTTACGAAATATATATCGGCGGTTTGGCATTCTAGTTAAATTATCAGTTAACGCTAATTTTCTATTTTTAATAGCTAATTTTCGGAACCGGTACATAAACCAGAAAAGCACTAATATGGATAGAACCAATAACACCACTAATACCCATAGCATTACGTTATATCGTTGGCTCTCTTCTGCATTTTTTGCATTTAACTCATTCTCTTTTGCCAGCAGTTTGTTATCAAAATTGAGTTGTGCTTCTTCCAATTCTTCGCGTGCTAAATTAGAAACTCTAGTTAAATCATCATTAAACTGTTTGACATAGTTATCATATGACTCAGCTAAAGCATCATAAGATTCTTTGTACTGCTCTTTTTTATACAGCAATAAAGCTCTAATATTCTCGATAAAATATTTATCTGTTTCACCTTGTTTGCCAGCGTGCTTTTCCGCTATAGCAAGATGTTTTTCTGCTTTATCAACTTGATCGAGCTTTAAATAGGCATAAGAAATTTCTGAGTGAATTTCATACCGAAATAAATCCTCACCAATTTGTCCAATTAACTCTTCAGATTGCAGTAAATATTTTAGAGCTTCAGCATACTTTTTTTGTTCCGAAAGTAAACGGCCACGCATTTGGAATGCGAAAGACATAGCTGCGTCATCCTTATCCGCGGCAGCCAGTTCCTCAGACTTATTTAGATACTTTAGCGCCTCATCATAATTTTTTAACACACGGTAAGAATCAGCCAAATTAGTATAAAGATAGGTGTTCGTAGATAAACCTGGGTTTCTTTCTAAGACTTCAACTGCTTTTTGGTAATATCGATTTGCTGATGTTTCGTCATTTAATTCAGAATAGAGAATTCCAAACATATTATATGTTTCAGCAATTTGAAACGGATCATCGCTTTCATAAGCATAATCCATTGCTTTTTCCATTAGTTGCAACGCTTCATCATATTTATATTTAAAAGACTTCACGTAAGCCAACTCTAATACTAAATGACTTAGTTTATGTTTAGGCCAGCTTTCAATAACTTTTTTATATAATGATTCTCCAATAACCATTGCGCCATCAATGTCGCTACTCGAACGTAATATAAAGATCTCTGCAAATTGATATTCGTTGCTTAATTTCTCGGACTGAATGAGATCGACAGAAGGTTTAGCTTTAATTAAGAATTGCTGAGCCTTTATGAAATCTTCTTGGAAAATATAGTATGACGCTTTTAGAATATTGCCTAATGCGGCTAAATGTTGATCTTCAGAGGCGAGGACTAAGGTTTGATTGATATCCTCTAAGTGTTGCGCTTTAGCTCGCTGAGTGACTGACTGATTGGCAAGGTCGTACATTTTAGACAATGCTTCTTCATTGGCATCTAAAACACTAGACACCATAATGACAAGCAAAGCCAAAACAATCCTTAGAATTCTCACTTTTCCATTATTATTCGCAGAGGTAAGCTAATACTCTACACCAAAGCGAGTCAGAATTGAATAAAAAGCAATGCAAATTTGCATTGCTTTTTTCCTTTATATATCAATCAATTAGTCCTCGAAGTAGAATTTTGCACGCTCTACTTTTTCCGGGGCAATTTGGTTCATACTATCAGCTTCGTATAAGCGGCCATTAAGCATCACCATATTGACTTTTTCACTATTACGAAGCTTTTCTAAGGGATCTGCATCTAAAATAACTAAATCCGCTAGCTTACCAACTTCAATGGACCCTAAATCTTTATCCATTCCTAAAACTTTAGCGCCATCAATAGTTGCTGTTTTTAGAGCTTCTAAAGCCGTCATACCACCTTGCTCAAACATCCACATTTCCCAGTGAGCGGCCAGGCCTTCACGTTGACCATGTGCACCCATTAGAACTTTAACGCCTTCATCTTGTAACTGAGCCGCACCGCGAGCCACATTCACATGATTGTAATCTTCTTCTGGTGCTTTAGTACGACGGACTGCTCGACCTTCTAAAATTTGTCGAGGTACAAATTTAGTTAACAATGGATGCTTCCAAACGTCCGTTTTATCGTACCAATAATGCTCACCAGAAATACCACCATAAGCGACTCCCATAGTTGGTACGTAAGCGGTTTCTGCTTGCGACATCAATTGTTTAACATCTTCATATATGTTTGCTACTGGTAGTGAGTGCTCAATCGTTGTATGCCCGTCAACCACCATCGACATATTGTGCTGGAACAAGGAACCGCCTTCTGGCACCACCATTAAACCTGTTTGACGCGCTGCTTCTAATACTTGCTGGCGCTGATCGCGGCGAGGCTGGTTATAGCTTTTCACTGAAAAAGCACCCACAGATTTCATTCGTTCTAGATGTCCTGTCGCATCTTCTAAACTGTTTACATCTGCTGTAATGTAATGGTTTGCACCATATAATATCGTCCCGGTAGAGAATAAACGTGGCGCCGTGATTTGACCTGTTTTTTGCATTTCAGAAGCAGAAAAAACGGCTTCCGTATTAGCTGAAGGGTTATGAGTGGTAGTTACCCCAAAGGCTAATGAAGCCAACGCATTCCAGTTAGTTTGCGGTTGAATTTGCCCATTAGCGTAAGGTCCGTGCCAATGAAAATCTATCAGGCCAGGAATAATTGTTTTTCCATTAACATCAAAGGTTTTTGCGTTCGATGGCACATTCACCTCTGATGATTTGCCTATAGCTTTTATCCGATTATTTTCTACTAGAATAGTGCCCTCATTAATAACCTCATCACCTTTCATGGTAATAATTTTAGCGCCCGTCAAAGCAATCAGACCTGCTGGCACATCTGCTTTAGACGGTAAACTAATGGTAGTAACTTTCGGTTCCGCTGCCTTTGGCGCTTTACCATCAGCATTTAAAAATCCAAACTTAGCATCTAGAGTTTGCTGATATAAGTTTGGACCCATTGACCAATTTAAAGTTTGACTATCCGCCGACCAAGATAGGTTCGCACCTGAAAATTTAGAAAAACGCTTAACAGGCAAATTTGATGCTTTTGGTCCAGTACTAATCGCATTGCCACCAGCTACAAATGGTGTAACGTATACTTGATAGCGCTGATTAAAAGCTAACCATTGACCATCAGGTGAAATAGCATAATCATTAATCCAGTTGCCAACATAATGCTCTCGTTTATCATTACCTGATAAATCTACACTCACTAATTTTCGCGAATGCACTTCTCCATCTACTTTTGACTGTGAAAAATATACACGTTCAGGATCACGATTAAAGAAAGGATTATTACCTGACTTACTAATTCTATCTTGCTGTTTGCTTTTCAGATCAACCTTAATGATCCCAGTTTCATTCGAATACAAAGGACTAGTTAAATAGCCTCCTGAAATAGCTTGGAATACAGCCGTTTTGCCATCCGAGCTTAGCGAAGGATTGGTATAATGCCCCGGCTTTTGACTGATCACACGTTGACGACCATCAAATAAAGAATGAATACGCACCGTGCCTAAATCTTCATCATCCCAAGTGGTGTAAATAATGCTGCCACCGTTCGGCGAAAAACGTGGGTAGTATTCATAATGATCATTTTGTTTGGTAATTCTTTGCGGCTTACCGTTTGGTAAATTTACCTTATATATGTGGCCTAAAGCTTGAAAAATAGCTGTTTTTCCATTTGGCGATACTTGCAACCACCGCAACATCTTTACATTGAAATCTACTGGCGCGGCTTCTTGGGTTTTAGTAATCGCTTCGCGCATTTCACGACGGTCATTCACATTGAATGGAATATCACTAACTTCTTTCGAAGCCACATCAATTTTATGGATCTTACCGCCGGCCCAAAATACGATTTGCTTACTATCTGGCGTCCAAGCAAAATTTGGATACACTCCATGAATCGCCCAAGTTTCCTGCATATCACGTTCTAAACCCTTAAAAATCGGAAACTCCTCGCCTGTTTCACGATCTTGTAGATACAAAGAACTTTTCTCACGAATACGTCTAACAAAAGCAATGAATTTACCGTCTGGGGAAGGAGTAGGGCGAACCGCGCCACCTTGACCTGAGATCCAAGATTCTATGTCACCAGTATTTCTATCTATAGCAAATACTTCATAAATCTGTTCATTAGAATTTTTGCTGTATTCAAAGTATCGGCCTGGTGTGGAGTCTCTTGAGAATAAAACGTACTGGCCATCAGGCGTAAAGGCTGGCTCACCTAAATCCTTTTGCTCATTCGGGCGTTTATTGAGCTTGATGCCATTGCCACCCGATTTATGATACATCCAAATTTCACCAGCGCCTAAAGAACGAGTACCCGTAAAATGTTTTCGCGCTGCTAAATAATTACCATCTGGGCTCCAAACCGCATTATTCAGTAAACGAAATTTCTCTTTGGTTACTTGATTCGCATCTGAACCATCGGAATTCATCACCCAAATGTTATCACCACCACCTGCATCCGAAGTATAAGACAACTGTTCGCCACTAGGTGAAAAACGCGGCTGCATATCCCAAGCCATTGAATTTGTGATGTTTTTTGCTTCTCCACCAGAAATTGGCATGGTGTAAATATCACCTAACAAATCAAAGGCTATCGTTTGACCATCAGGACTTACATCCAAATTCATCCAGGTGCCTTCATCTACGCTTATATCTGCAAAAATAGGCTTGCCCGGTGCTTTGTTAATGTCCCACTTGGCTTCTTTATCAGTTTTATTTTCTGATGATTCTTTTGGTTCCGCTGCATTCAGTGCAACTGAACCTAGCGATAAACTGACTAATGCGGTAAGAAAGGTGATTTTTTTCATGGATAGCCCTAATAGTCTCTATATAACAAGGATTTAACTTAACTTAGCAATATAGAACGTTAGGCCAATGATGGCAAAGGGAACGATTAATTTTTCTTAGGAAAATGTAAGGAAAAGTTATTTATTAATTAAGTAATCCAAAACCAGCTCTAACTCTTTATCGGAACAATCAAAACAAGCCCCTTTTGCTGGCATGGTGTTATAGCCGTCTTTTAGATTTCTAAACAGTACTGCTTGACCTTTTTCCATGCGTTCTTGCCAAGCTTTTGTATCGCCTCGCATTGGTGCTCCACCATGACCACGTTCATGACAGCTAACGCAAGACTGATAATAGATTGCTTGGCCATCGCGCTGTTGCTGCTGATTGCCGCAGGCGGTCAAAAACAGGCCAATAGATATTGTTAATAAGAGCTTAACTTTCATGCTTATAGATATATAAATAGACAAATGTTAGACATAAAAAAACCGATGCAGATAAGTAATCAACATCGGTTTTCTATATTCAAGGAATTACTTGCTTTTAGCTAGAATATAATCAACGGTCTTCTTAATTTCATCATCAGTACAATCAGCACAAGTACCACGAGCGGGCATAGCTCCAACACCGTTAATCGCTTCTGCGTATACATGGTCAATACCCTCAGCTAAGCGCTCAGACCAAGCAGCTACATCACCTAGTTTAGGTGCGCCTGCAATGCCAGTGCCATGGCAAGCAGAACAATAAGTATTATATACATCTTCACCAGAGCGCGGGCCTGCAGGCTTTGGCGGTTTTGGTAATTCATTAGCTACCTGAGGAATCTTATCACCTTCAACATACACTTTATGCGCTGGTTTAATACGATCTTCAGTGCTCTTCTTGCTTAAGTGAGTCGCCAATGCTTGGCCAGCAAATGCAGCCATTGCGAAACTTAAAGTGAATACTGCGATAGTCTTTAACTTCATTTTTTAATCTCTCTATATTGAGCTTTTGGCATTAGCTCAAGTCAATGAATCGATTGCGGTCTGCATTATAGCCGTATTTCTAAAGTGATGGTAGAGGATCAAATGGTAAAAACGCCAGATCAAAGCTCAGTTATCCAGAAAAATACCTTTTGTAACTAAATTCAGGCAAAATACCCCACATAAGAATTGACTAAGCTCAACACTATAGAGCTTAGCTTTGATCATCTAAGTCCAAACAAAACGAGCGATTCTACGCCAATCACGCTTATTAATAATTGACTTTAAATCTGCAGTGATGCGTTTGAATTGGAATTTATTTAGTGGACTAAGCCCTTAGGATATTTTATGCATTCAAAAACTCGTACTGGCTACCTATTTACCTTTTTCGCTTTCTTAATTTGGGGGTTGGCTCCTATATACTTTAAGGCTTTGGGCCAGACTTCTGCATTAGAAATTTTGGCGCATAGAATTGCTTGGTCAGTTCCAGTTGTGATCTTAATCATGCTGGCCATTAAGCGACCATTTCCTAGAAATATATTTCAAGATAAAAAAACACTTTTTACTCTTTTTATTACCGCCTCTTTAATTTCCAGCAATTGGCTGATATTCACTTGGGCAGTGGTGAATGACCGAGTGTTGGATACTAGTCTTGGATATTTTATTAATCCGCTATTAACGGTAGCGCTTGGAATATTTGTATTAAAAGAAAAACTCGACAATTGGAAATTAGCGGCGCTGTTATTAGCAATTGCAGGTGTTAGCTATCGCATTATAGTTATGGGTGGAGTGCCGTGGATCAGCTTAAGTTTAGCCACCACATTTGCCATTTATGGTTTATTAAGAAAGCAAGTTAATATTGGTCCTCTGCAAGGGTTGTTAGTTGAAACTTTAATCGTTTTACCAGCAACCGCTGGTTATATTATTTATTTATTGGCCAACAGCCAAGGAGCCTTTTTGCAAGGCGAGGTTAGCATTAGCTGGTTACTGGTGGCGGGCGGCATAATAACCACGATACCGTTAGCGCTATTTGCAGCTGGAGCAAAAATACTGCCACTGAATGCTGTTGGATTCATGCAATATTTAGCCCCGACTATAACTTTTTTCTTAGCGATATTTATCTTTAAAGAACCTTTCAACCAACATTTATTAATTAGTTTTGGCTTTATTTGGTTGGGCTTAGTGGTTTATACCCTAGGAAATTTCAAGAAAACTGATTCTAACTAAAGTTTTATCTTCCCAACCTTAATTACGCCATTCTCGTCATGCTCTCTATCAAAAATACAAAAGTAATCACTAATTAATGGCAGGCCAAAGATGGATTTATTGGGGATATTCGGCAATTCCTGCATAAACATGAACCAGGCACGATCAGATTCAACTGCATTCAGCTGCCAATAATTATCCGGAGTGCAAGTCACCTTTGTTAGATCATCTTTATGCTCACCAATAAAATAGAAGTGAATTTCTGGCCACTCACTTAAATCTAAATCTTCAGGCTTGTAACTACCACCGCTTTTATACGCTTTGTCCGAAGCCTCAATGTGACGTACAAAATCAGTATTAATTTCTAATAATTGATCCAATAATTCCTGATACAAATTATCCTGCAAAATTAAAAAGCTTGAACCACAGTCTATTATTGAATTGGAATATTTTGCAGGTTTTCTAGAAGTGTTTTCTTCTGGAAAGATCAACTCATCCATTTCACCAACTTTCATAGCAAATAATTGAGTGTTGTAATAGGCGTCATGCACTACATCAATAATTTGCAAATCACCTTCATATAATTCTCGATGCTCTTCGCCAGCTCCAAGAATTAACCATCCTTGATTCAACGAGTCAGCCATTAGCTCTTCGTTGGTATAGTCATTACTTTCAACATGAACTAGGGCACGCTTACAATAGAGTGAAAATTTATTCTTACAAATATTGTGCTCTTCCAGCTCTGTAAAAAATGCCTTCGGCTTTATGGAGTCATAACTTTTCAAGAATTTTTTAAAGGTTCTAATAGACTTTTTATCTTCTTCGACATTAAAAGGCCAAGGAAAAGTTAACTCGGGTTGATAGTTTCGTTCCTTAAAATACTCCGTTAAATCATAGGCTCTGTTCAACGTTCTATAGGCCAAACCTAGAATTCCATCTGCACCAAAGAAATTATCCTGTTGTTCGGACTCAATGATTGCAATATGACCATTCTTTAAGGTCATCTTTCGTTCATGACTTTCAAATTGCAAATGAGTTTCAACTAATGGGCCAGCCCAACCGCCAGAACCATAAGTTATTGCTTGTGCATATGAGGTTCCCTTTAGATAAAAATCCTCTTCAGGATTATAATTTTTGGTTTCTACCGCAAGTGTACTACTGCCGGTGTCTAGCAATAATTGCACTTTCGATTGATTGCAGCCAATTTCCATTTCGACAGTATAACCGCCTCTTGCGGTTACGATATTTATAGGAAGCTTAAGAGTTTTTCTTGGCATTATTATTAGATATAAAAAAGCTTGTGCGCCAAGCATAGCGCACAAGCTTTAATTTTAGAAGCACCTGTTAAAAGAGCTTTCTAGAAAGTTACTCGAAGACCCGCTGTTACTGAGCGACCAGCTCTTGGCGCTCGATCTTTTAGGAACGAAGCATGATCACGTATTTCTTCATCAAGTAAATTTTGCGCTCGTAAAAATAATAAAGCATCGGCATTATCAAAGTAGAAACTATAGCCAAGATTTAAATTCAAAAGGTTATAACCGTCTGTCTTTAATTCACCCACTGATAATTTATTTTGAGAAGCGACATTAATGGTTTTTAAATCAGCTGAAAAATCACCAAACTCAAATCCTAATGAAGCACCGAGTCGCTTAGCAGGCTGACGTGGAATATAAGCACCGGCCGGATTATTAAATTCTGCATGCGTATAATCACCAAAAATACCGGCTTTCCAGTAACCATTATCTGTATCTGCAAAGGTCCAATCTATCTCAAACTCAACACCTTCAAATATCGCATCTTGCTGTGCGTACTGCAGAATTGGTAACTCGTGTTCGTGATCTTCCTCTTCTGCATGGTGTTCCTCTAGTAATTCTTGATAAATAAAATCATCCACTCGGTTATGGAACACGGCTACAGAAGCATGAATATCATCGGTATGATAGCGCAACCCGATATCGAAATTATTCGCAACTTCTTTTTCTAGGTCAGGATTTCCAACTTCAACCGTTAAAGTTGCTAAGTGAGGGACATAGTCTTCTTCACCATTTCCGGCATTCGATAAAAGCTCTTCTACTTGAGGTAAACGCTCTGCTCTTGCAAAATTCATTGGCAAGGACCAATTTTCATTGAAATGCCAAACAGCGCCTGTAGCAAAACTGAATACATTATCATCACGATTACCAAAAGTCCCAGCTTCTATTTCTTGATTATCAAAACGCATACCTAATTCGAAATGCCAATCACCGATATTTTTTTCTTCTAACCAAAAGATGCCTGTTTTTTTAGTATTTGAAGCTGGAATAAAAGCTTCTTCGCCAATCGCCGCAAAGTCACTGTCACTATATTGAAGGCCGAAGGCTCCTTGCCATCCAGACCAAGCTTCATGCACTAATTCTAAACGAAGCTCATTAGAATCATTGATAAAAGTGGTACCAATTTCATTACCTTCTAATTCAACGTGTTCATAATCCGTATTGGTGTAACTGAACTTTAAGTTTTGGAAACCCCCGAAAGGATTATTCCATTGACCTTTAACATCCCAACGCTTTTGCTTCAAATCTAGTCGAATAACTTCTTCTTGCTCATCTTCATCATGAGCTTCACCTTCTTCATGCTCCTCTTCATGATGAGCATGGCCAGGTAGACCATAATTTCGATCAAAGCCTGTATACGAGATCCCCCAGTAACCATTATCCGTTATATATGAAAAGCCTACGCTTCCGCCCTGCGTATCAGTATCGCTATTTTCTAAGACGCCAAATCCTTCTTCATGATCTTCTTCACTATGACCAGCTTCTTCTTCGGCTTCTTCTAACTCTCGAAGCCTTAAAGACTCCGCATAGCCAGGAATCTCGATGGGATCAGTTTTTGAGTCCATTGCATCTAAATGAAATGCTAAAGTTCCAGAGTCAATCTTAACGCCAGTAGTTAGAGTCCCAACAAAAGCTCTTTCACTGGTTGCTGAGTCACCTAAGCGAATCTCAAAACCACCCTCAACCCCATCGGGTGCTTCGGTCGGGATTCGATTATCGACAACATTTACTGCACCTCCAACCGCTTCACCACCATACAATAAGGTTGCTGGTCCTTTTAAAACCTCCACTCTCTTTGCCAATAGTGGCTCAGCTGCAATCCAATGATCCGGACTAGCATTCGAAGCATCTGAAGTTGAGGTATTATTACTTAACACCGTTACACGGTTTCCTTGTTGCCCTCGAATTACTGGACGTCCAGCACCAACACCAAAACTAGATAGGTTAATGCCTGGAATTTCTGACAAGGTTTCTCCAATATTAGCACCGCGATTAGTAACTAACTCATCACCCGAAATAACGACAGAAGGAGAAGCCATTTCTAAACTTGAATGCTCTAAAGGATTGCCGGTAACGACGATAGTTTCGGAATCATCTTCTACAACTAGAGTCACTGAATCTCCATCATTACGAACTGATTTATTGATGTGACCAACTCTTGGTGCCTCAACATCAATTACATAACGGCCTTCTTCTAGACCTTCGAAACTAAATTGGCCTTGCGCATTTGTGGTTACTTTTTTATTTAAAGAACGGATATAAACTTCAGCATTTGCAATTGGCTCGCCTTGATCATCAACGACGACACCACTCAAAGTTTTTACTTCAGCAGCTGCTATGCTCGACATTAATCCGCTGATTAATAATGCGCCCAATGTTTTCTTAAAAAATGGTTTTTTCATGCTTAATTCCTAATTATTCACTAGCACTCTCTGTTCTTAAAACAGAAAGTTATAAATACAAATATATGGTTAAAAGGTAAATCGAGGTATTAAGCTGTGTAAGGGGGGGCTCGCCCATAATAAGGGCTAAATAATTGCTCGGTAATAGTTGGAGTTGCCCAAACTAAAGTTTGCTCCGCAAGATCTAATGACTCAGGGATAGTTTGTTCTGCAGATGTAGTTTGCAGATCGGTGTTTGGTTGATAGATACAAACCGAACACTCGGCCGAATCATGAGCTGGAGCATTAGCATGAGCAACAGACGAAAATGCCAAACCCATAAGGGTCAGCACCAATAGGCTGCATTTCAAAAATTTACTCATAGTTTCTCCTAAACCCAATATACAAATTGGGAACTTACGATCATAAGCATCCAAACTAATAATTACAAATGGATATTCGTATAGGGAGGATAAATAGTTGTTACAAAAATTGAATAAAAACGGTAGCATTGGCTTAATATCAACGACTTATAGCTAATATGACGAACCAAGTACCCAGTTCTATTGCTGAACGTAGATTAGATAAGGTCCCTAACTTCCCTGAGAGACGCAAACCGATAGGTTTTATGTTGCGCTTAGTAAAAGCCCTTCATACCTATGGCGTACCAACGTATGAATTAGAAGGCTTGATGGCAAAAGTAGCCAATCAACTTGACTATGGCGTACAAGTTATTTGTGTCCCTACTAGCATTACTATGACTTTCATGCAGGACGAAGACAATCCACAGACTTATGTTATTCGCTCTAATTCTGGTGAAGTTAATGTTGATAAGTTAAGGCGCACTATGGAAGTGGCCCAAGATGTCATTAATGATGATATCAGTACCGAGCAGGGCGCCGAATTATTATCCGAAATCACTCGCTCAAAACCGGTACATAATAAATTTTGGATGGTTTTCTGTTTTAGTTTAGTTTCTGCTTCAATTGCTAGAATCTTTAGTGGCGGCTGGCAAGAAGTTGTTACCGCATCGGTCATCGGTTTAGTGGTAGGGCTATTAGTAAACAACAGTCCTCGACTGCAATCTGTTTCGAGTCTAATGCCAGCATTATGTGCATTCCTAGCATCTATAATTTCATTCGCCTTTAATAAATGGCTGGGGCTACATTCCACCTATATTCCAATTGTATCTGGGATTATCGTACTAGTGCCTGGTTTGATGTTAACCATTGCCATGGCAGAACTTGCTACCCAAAACTTAGTGTCAGGCACAGCTCGATTATTAGGAGCCGGTATGATCTTCATACAAATGACTTTCGGGGTGGCAATTGGCGGCCAACTCGCGGGTTATTTTTTCCCCGCAGAATCACTAGTCGAAGCATCACTTATGCCAAGCTGGACCTTATGGATAGCACTGATGACCACCTCATGGTCATTCATGATTTTATTTCAGTCTCGTTGGCAAGAATTACCGTGGATCATAGTAGCCACTTTAATTGCATTTTGGATTTCGCGCTGGGGCGTTGCTGAAATGGGACAGACCACGGGAGCATTCTTAGGGGCTTTATCGGTAGGGTTATTTGCCAATTTAGCCTACAAAATAAAACAGGTTCCTACTGCTTCTATTATGATGCCAGGATTCATTATTTTAGTTCCGGGATCGGTTGGTTTCAAAAGTCTCACGGCTTTACTTGAAAACGATATTGTTGGGGGCTTAGAAACCGCATTTAATATGGTAATTATTGGCATTTCACTGGTTACAGGTTTACTAATCTCTTCCATTGCCACTTTGCCGAAACCGAAACCAAAGCAACGATGACGTTACTCGCGAAAATAATAGTCGCCACTTGCCTGTTATCCGCAACCGCTTGCCAACAAGCTAGTGGTGATTATCAGCTCAAGTATGTGCAAGATGGTGATAGCGCTATTCTTTGTTGTGATAAAGGCGAAACTTTTATCGTCCGCTTAAAAGACATAGATGCACCAGAGAAAGACCAGCCTTTTGCCAATCAGTCCAAGCAATATTTGAAGCAATTGATTAACGGTAAATCCTTAAAGCTTATTGGTAAGAAAAAAGATCGTTATGGACGTTTGTTGGCCGACATTATTGTCGACGAAGAATCGGTCAATAAACAAATGATTAAAACCGGCCATGCGTGGCTGTGGCGCTATTCTGAAAACCTAAAATTACAGTGGTTACAAAAACAAGCTAAAAAGCAAAAGCTTGGTTTATGGGCTTTGCCAGAATCACAACGTATCGAGCCTTGGCAGTGGCGCAAACAAAACAAACGAAAATAGTCTAGTTTGTATCGAAGCTATATTCTTTCGGACATTTAGCAGGATTAAAATAATAGGGCTTAAAATTAATGTGCAAATGAGGGCCTGTGCCATGATTCCGATTTATGACGATTGGCTTAAATTTCTCACCATTAAAATAATATTCGGTATCAGCAATTAATCTAGCCAATAAATCAACTAATGGCTTTGGCATATTACGCGTACCTATATCAACTGCTCGATTAGATAAATGTTTTGAAATAAAACAATTACGTTTGAGTTGATCTTTAATCTGTGACTCTAACTTTTTTCTATTTACATTACCTATGGCTTTATACTCACGAATCGCTTCTTGGTTTTCATAGATTCGGCAACCATCTCTTTGTAAGCATTGATAAATATAACGCGCTTGGTCACTTATACTACGCGTTGTGCCCGTAACCCGAACTTTAAATATCTTTTGGCTGTTCAGTTTTTGCTCCTGACAAAAAGCTGTTGCCGCTACCGATAATGTTTCTAAAATATCTGGCGGCAATAATTCAACTTTACCCGTTAAATTATTTTCACAATTGTCCGCAGCGGTAATAGGAGAGAGCATCAGCAAGCTTATGCAAAGAATAAATATTAACGTCTTACTCAAATTCTCTCCTCATATTATCAAATTAAGATTCTATTTTTTGCTGTAAGTGTTCTATCGATAACTCTAATCGCTTAACTTCGCGCATTAATGAATTACGACGCATCTCGCTAAACAACCATTCTTTCAAGGACACCTGTGCTTTTAAAGAAGCCAAAGCTATGACGCCCCAAAACACTCTATCATCCGTAGTGCCAGCTACAAAAAACTCATAACCCGACCAAATCATTATTACAGTGAAAAGCATAACAAATACATTCACAAAAATAACCCAAACTTTCAAGCTACCTTTAAATATTCCAGCTACCTGTCCAAATAAACCCGGTTCCTGAGCTAAAATTTTATCTAACTGCTCTGACTCAGACTCTAACTCTTTTTTAATACGCTCATCAATTTTCATAATAACTACCTCTTGTAAGTATCTTTATTCATCTTGCGATAATAATTTTTCCAAGTGCTTTCTTGCTCGATTGAGTCGAGATTTAACAGTACCTTGTGGCACTTCCAAAACAATGGCAATTTCAGCAATTGAAAATTCTTGTAGATAAAATAAATAGATGGCTTGACGTTCAATCTCAGGAAGCTGATCGATTAACTTGAGTAATCCAGAATCTTCTGATAATTCTGCTGAAGCTTCAGGAAGTTGATCCTCTTCTGAAATAGCCTGAGTCTTATTGGCTTTTCTTACCAAATCGATACAACGCCAACGCACTGCACGAAACATCCAACTACGAAACGCCTTCGGATCTTCAAGTTTTCGGAGTTTCTTAGCTGTATCCAACCAAACATCCTGCACTGCATCTTGCGCCCAGTCATGATGTCCGCAAAGTTTATAGGCAAACTTTACTAAGGGTTGAAACATCGCTTGGTAAAGCTCAGCAAATGCCGCTTCATTGCCCGCTTGTGCTGAAATCACCAATAACTCTTCGCGACTTGTTTTCATACTATTTATTTTATGCCTTTACTAACAAGACGTATTAGAAGGAAGAAAGGTTCATTGAATTTTAACAACTCTATAAGCACGCTACTCCCATTAAAGCGGCAATAACTTACTTTTATTGGTCATTGCATAGCCCGAGAAATCCGAGCTGCGTTAGTTAATCATTAAGTACAGGTGGCTCTTCCATTTGCTTCTATAATAAGAATTTTAAATGCGGCATTGATATTTTTTCCATTTAGATTACCTTTTTTTGCATAACCGACTTTTATATCAGGCTCTCCATCATAATGCTCTCCGCATTTACTTCTTGCAGCTTCATGCCATTTTTCTATAATAAACTTATGAGCTTTTGATGTATTTTGAATTGGTTGTGATGGTCTAATTACAATTTTTGTTGCATTATCTTCTACTGAAAAAATTTCCTTATATTCAATATTCGTATAATCCACATTTAACGCATTATTTAGTTTATTTAAATTTGATTGCGCTGTATCTTGTTTTGCACCACATCCATTTAGCAATGTTAATACAACAGCTCCAAAGATTATTACAGTAAATAATCTCATATCTCATTCTCCTTATAATTAAAAAGCCCAGCAATTGCTGGGCTTTTAATCTAACAGAAAGAAGTTACTAATTAAATTAAATCAGCTACTGTATCTCTTTCTTCTTTTAGCTCTTGCTCCGACTCATCCATCTTGCCTTTAATGAAATCTGAAACTGCTAAGTCTTGCACGATAGTGTAATCGCCATCTTTACAAGTTACTGGGTACGAATAAATCAAACCTTTTTCTACGCCGTAACTGCCATCAGAAGGCACAGCCATAGAAACCCAGTCGCCAGCTTCAGAACCTAGGCACCAATCGCGCATATGATCTAAAATTGCGTTTGCTGCTGAAGCGGCTGATGAAGCACCACGAGCGGCAATTACTGCTGCGCCACGCTTTGCAACTGTAGGCATAAAGTCTTCTTTGGCCCAAGTGGCGTCAACTTTATCCGCTGCATTTTCGCCATCAATTTGTGCAAAAGCAATATCTGGAACCTGAGTTACCGAGTGGTTGCCCCAGATAGTCATTTTCTTGATGTCAGAAATGGTAGAGTTTGATTTTTCTGCTAATTGATATAAAGCACGATTATGATCAAGACGAGTTAACGCCGTGATATTACGCTGATTAATGCTTGGAGCATTTGCCGCCAAGATGAAAGCGTTCGTGTTTGCAGGGTTACCAACAACACAAATCTTAATGTTCTTATCAGCAACTTCGTCAATGACTTTACCTAATGAGCTGAAGATTTTACCGTTATCAGCGATTAAGTCTTTACGCTCCATACCTGGACCACGTGGCTTAGCGCCAACCATCAAACCAATTTGCGAATCTTTGAAGGCAACTGCTGGATCGTCAGTTACAACTATGTCTTTTACCAATGGGAAAGCACAATCGTTTAATTCCATTGCCACCGCTTCGCACACTTTAAGTGCTGGTGTGATTTCTAAAAGGTTTAAAATCACTGGCTGATCATTGCCTAGCATTTCACCGCTAGCAATACGGAATAATAATGAATAACAAATTTGGCCGGCAGCACCGGTAACTGTAACGCGAACAGGCTGTTTCATTCCTGAATCCTCAATTTTTGATTAACAAGCTTTTGATAACAAAAGGGGGAAAATTTTAGGGTTGCAACTTTATCATAAAGTCCTATCAGTGTCATTCCAGCAGGCCGCCAAATCCCTTGATCTAACTCAATTTTGCATTAAACATCGGCTAATTCGTGACGATAGCCTAACCAGCGTTTACAGAGGTTTTTTGCCAGCTGAGGAGATTGCTTAATCATGTCTTTGGCAACTGATTGAATTTCGGGGATTAATACGGCGTTTTTGACAATATCAGCAAACTGCAAAGCCATTTCTCCGGTTTGCCGTGTGCCCAAGAATTCGCCCGGGCCTCTAAGTCGAAGATCTTCTTCAGCAATTATAAAACCATCATTAGTCTCGCGCATTATCTGAATGCGCGATTTAGCATTATCTGAAAGCGGGTGCCCATAGAGCAGCAAGCAATGGCTTTCCACAGATCCACGACCCACACGACCACGTAATTGGTGCAATTGCGCCAAACCTAGTCGCTCAGGATTTTCGATAACCATCAAACTGGCATTAGGCACATCGACACCAACTTCAATCACTGTTGTAGCCACCAAAATATCCAAACGGCCATCTTTAAATTGCTGCATAACTATTTGTTTTTGTTCAGATTTTAGACGACCATGAATCAAACCGATGCGGCAATTGGGTAATTGCTCGGCTAAAAGATTTGCGGTGGTTTCAGCAGCCTGACTTTGAATTTCTTCAGATTCTTCAATCAAAGTACAAACCCAATAAACCTGACGCTTTTCATTAAGACAGGCTTCTTCTATTCGCTGAATGACTTGCTCGCGTTTCTGCTCAGTAATAGCAATGGTCTTTACTGGAGTTCGCCCTGGTGGTAACTCGTCAATAATGGATAAATCCATATCTGCGTAAGCCGTCATCGCCAAAGTACGCGGAATTGGGGTCGCAGTCATCATCAATTGGTGCAGCTGCTTATTTTCGGGCGCTTTATTTTTTAAAGCGAGTCGTTGCTTAACCCCAAAACGATGTTGCTCATCAATAATGGCTAGACCCAAATTATGGTATTCCACTTCTTCCTGAAACAAGGCATGAGTCCCAATTACTAACTGCGCTTCACCAGACTTAATTAACTCTAATGATTCACGACGTTCGCTGGCTTTAAGTTTTCCTACTAGGAAGGCAACTTTGATTCCTAGCGAATCGCACCAATGATTAAAACCATTAAAATGCTGCTCGGCCAAAATTTCAGTGGGCGCCATTAGAGCTACTTGGAAGCCCGACTCTATAGCTTGAAAAGCAGACATGGCAGCGACCAAAGTTTTACCGGCACCTACATCACCCTGTAGTAATCTCAGCATTGGACGGCTAGATTGCAAGTCTTTACTAATTTCTGATACTACTCGTTGTTGCGCCATGGTTGGCTTAAAAGGTAATAACTCTAATAACTTATTATTCAATTCTCCATCGTTGCGCATAATAAAAGCACTGTCTTGCTGAAAGCGTAAACGTTGCAGCTGCATGCTTAACTGTTGCGCTAAAAGCTCTTCATAAATTAGGCGCTTAATTGCAGGCGATTGTTCGCTATTTATATCTTCAATTGCTGTGTTTTTTGGCGGTTGATGTAGCCACAACAAAGCTTCGCTAATACCCATGAGTTGCCATTTCTGGATAAGCTCATTTGGCATTAAGTCTGCAATTGGTTTTCGCCTTAAATGACTGAGCGCTTGTTTTTGTAGGTTACGCCATGAAGCTTGGTGCAAACCCTCAGTAGTTGGGTAGACCGGAGTTAAGGTATCTAATAAAGGAGCAGCCTTCCCCTCATTAATATAGGTGATTTCTGGATGCACCATCTGCAAACTTCTGCCAAAGCGACGCACTTCACCAAAAGCATACAGCTCAACACCTGCTTGCAACTTTTTCTGCTGTGCGGCCATAAAGTGAAAAAACCGGAAATCAATGGACGCAGTTTCATCATATGCCCGGCAGATCAATGAGCGTCTTTTGCCATATTGAATTTGTGATAATTGAACTATGACTCGAATCAAAGCTCGTTCGCCATCTTGAGTTTCAACTAAGGGTTTAACTTGAGTCCGATCTTCATAGCGCAGCGGTAAATGGAATAGCAGATCTTGAAGGTTAAAGATCTGCAGTTTCGCTAATTTTTCTTTTAACTTAGGGCCAACCCCTTTTAAGGAATCAACCGGAATCGCTGTTAAAGATTGTTCAGACATTTATAAAGGTTTTGTTCCTTGTAAAACTATTGGGCTTAACGCTTGCTGGATAATCTCTAACGCGTCTTTTCTTGGGAAGCTGCGTCTAAATGCCAAAGCTACTTTACGACTAGGTACTGGATTAGTGAAATCTTTCACCACCAGTCCTAATTTTTCATTTTGAAATTCCGCCGCAGATGCAGGGACTACACTAACCCCTAATCCACTAGCGACCATATGGCGAATGGTTTCCAAGGAAGAACCCGTTATCCAGTCTTTTTGCGGATTAAGACTATTATCTCTGCACTGAGGACATGATTCCAATACCTGATCTCGAAAACAATGACCGGCACCCAACATGATCATGACTTCATCAGCAATATCTGCTAAATGCATATTGTCCTTTTTAACCCATGGATGTTTAGGCGGCAGCAAAGCTTGAAATTCTTCTTCATATAAAGGAATCGTATCAATCTCTGCTTCATCGAATGGCAGCGCAACAAATATGGCATCTAACTCGCCATTGCGTAATTTAGTTTTTAAGTTATGAGTATAGTCTTCGTCGATATGCAGCGGCATTTTAGGGGCTAACCGTCTTAATTCAGGCACTAGGCTAGGAAATAAGTAAGGACCAATGGTAAAAATAGCGCCAATACGAAGAGGGCCTTCGAGTTGATCCGAATTTTGACTTGCTTCTAGTTTGAGCTGATCCACCTGCTCAAGAATTCGTTGCGCTTGCTCCACAATTTTTTGCCCTTGCGGCGTGACTTTAACGTCAGACTTACTGCGTTCAAATATCATCACACCCAATTGTTCTTCTAGTTTTTTAACACCAACACTTAATGTTGGTTGACTGACATAACATGCTTCCGCCGCTCGGCCAAAATGCTGCTCACGTGCTACGGCTACTATGTATCGAAATTCGGTCAGAGTCATGATTTTCTCTCAGTTTAATTATGGTATTTAATAGTGGATTTCTATCTATTTTTTAACATCCATAAAACAGACTAAAATAATAACCATTTATTACAGTTCTGACAAAGATTTATCCATTACGGTTTTTGTGCTAAAAACATAGTAAGAGGTCGGCCATCCTCTAGTGTGTGCGCTTGATCTAGCAGAATTTTCCAACCAGAGAATTTGTCGGTCAATTCATTAGTTTGTAATAAATAAGCTGGATTTTTTGGCTTACCGAACATGGCAGCCTCTTGTGTGAAAGTATGGATAGCAACCATAGCCCCACACGGCAAATAATCTCGATAAATATCAAGTAGCGGCCTGTGTAAATATCGGGCCTGCATAATGAACTGTGGGTTATGTGTTGTTATGAGCAGCTTAAGTTTTTCAATTTCCAACTGCAAATTAATATTTAAAGTTTCAACCTCACTATTTGTACGCTCACTAAACTGCTGCAGCCGATTAAGTGCATGCTGGTTATTATCAAAAGCGATCGTTTTAAAACCATGCAACGACAAAAACACCGAGTCGCGTCCCGAGCCCGCTCCTACATCAAACGCAAGCGGATTATCGCTATTAATCAGCTTTTTAATCAGGTTTATATATTGCTCTAATAAAGGGTTGGCGCGCCACAATCTTTGACTGCGACTACCTGCACTCCATTTTGCTTGTTCCTCCTCTTCAGCCAAAATAATACTGTTAATTTGATAATCTTGTCTTTCAAAAATTTGCCTAAGATTGTGTTGCTGACTTTTATTCGCCAACAAGTCTAACGACGCACCTTTTGGCGGCAATTCGTGCCAACAGGTTTCAATAATCTCTAGTGGGATATTAGTCGAAAACATAGGATGTCCTGCCGCAAAATCTGCAGCAGGTCGAACATCAATAAGAGGTGTTGAACCGAGGGCTAAAGGTTCAAGAGTGAGCACGTGAAAAAGGCTGTGACTTGCCATAAGTTAATGAGCGCCAAGCCCATTCTAGTGGCCCGAAATAGAATTTCTTCAGCCATAATTCAGAGCCAATTAACTGAACTAAATAAATAGCCGCAACAATATAATAAAACTCGTAGCGTTCTAATTCAGCAAATAGACCAAACCCGAATCCATAAAAAAGTGTCGTTACAATGACTGATTGTAAAATATAATTAGTAAAAGCCATCTTACCAACTGCTTCAAACTTACGACGCAGCCATCCCATAACATCTGATTTTGCCCACAAACAAAATAAACCTACATACGTAAGCGCTAGAAATACGGCTGCAGAACTATTGGCCACACCAAAAGAAAGCCATAAGCCATTAAAATCAAAATTATCTTCCGTTAAAAGCTGGTAATCCCAATATAAGAGGGCGGCTGCTATTATTAGCATTAGACTAGTAAATTTAATATAGAAACCCTTAGATTTCTCAGCGGTCAAAATCCCAGACTGATATAACGCCATTCCGATCAACATAGCGCCTGCGATTCTTAAAGGACCAACCATGAAAATCATATTGAGCAATGACATCCCATAAAATGCAGCTCGATGTTCAAAGTTATCAAACCACCCGCCTTGATAAGCCGCAATTTCTTCATTTATCATAACCTGAGAAGGGTAGAACATTTGGTTCATTTCCGCCATTTCAGGCTCTGGCATCCATTGAAAAAGAAAGTAAAATCCAGCCATTAATATAAAGAAAAAACTCACGAGAGCTGCACCAACATACACTTTGGTTTTAACGCTTGTATTAAGCGCTAAGAAATAAACCCAAAAGCCCATTAGCGCATAAGTTGCCAGAATATCGCCATACCAAATAAAAAACCCATGTATTAAGCCAAACAATAATAACCAACCCATCCGCTTAAAATGCACTGGACCAGGAGCAACGCCTTTATTGCTTGCCCGTTGTGCCATTAACATAATTCCAGCCCCAAAGAGCATTGAGAAAAGTGTATAAAATTTTTGGTCAGCAAAAACATGAGTTATAAACCATGTAATGACATTAGCGTTTGAAGTATCGCCGACGGCGAAAGGATTCATATAAAAAGCATTCACGTGAGCGAAAGTAGAGATATTCATAACCAGAATACCTAAGACAGCTACGCCTCGGATTAAATCTAACGAATGGAAACGCTCATTTGCTTGAGTTGCAGAAAAGTCCAAAATTATTATTCCTTGCTTTTATTTGTTTTTGACTATAACTGATCGCTATTTGCATGTGCAAATTAAAAGGGTAACAAAAAATTCGTAGGGATTATTCTAAAAAGTTATCTTTCCAAATATCTTTCGAATCTTTTCGTCGATCTTGGCCTAAGCGACGATCTAATTCGAGCCGAACGCTTTTTCGACGGTCTTCACCAGAACGCCTATCGTTATTTTCTCTTTTTTCAACAAATTCGCCTTCATCCAAATCCTGCGGAATCATTTCATCAGCCATTAAATCGAAATCGAAAACTTTATTACTCATAGTAAGTTTCCTCCTTTACCACATTTAAAACTACACTAATTTACGCAAAAGATCCCAGTCAGGGTCCTCAATTTCACCCATATCATTAAGTTTAGGGTAGCGAATTTTATGCTTATCACAATAATTTTTTACTGTCGGATGCAAGGTTTTAAAAATTAGGAGGTCGACTTCTTCCTGGGCGATCTTACATTCGCCATACATTCCCGCTTCAACTCTTTGTCTTTGTGCTTCATATAATATTAAAGCAGTGGCAACAGAAACGTTAAGTGACTGCACCATTCCCATCATCGGAATAATAATATGTTTATCCGCTAAATCAGCCGCTTTATCAGAAACACCTACCAATTCAGAACCCACCAATAAGCAAGTTGGCTTAGTGTAATCTATCGAACGAAAATCAACTGCGTCATCAGAAAAATGCGCCGACAAAATCTGTGCATCTTTACCTCGAATATACTCCATCCCTTGTTCAAGCGAATCATGTGCATGAGTTTTTACCCAGCGCTTAGAACCACTGGAGGTATGATGACCTCGATACCTAACATCTTTTGGAAAAGTCGCATGAACTTCGCCAATTCCCACTGCATCGGCCGTACGTACAATCGCAGCTAAATTATGCGGCTTATGGACTTGCTCCATAAATACCGTCAAATCCGGTTGCCGATTGGCAACCATTTGCAATATCTTTTGCAGTCGCTCGGGCTTTTGATCTAGCATGAATTAATTGCCTAACTATCTTTACCCAAAAATACTACGCCATCCATTTCAATTTGCGCGCCTTTAGGTAACTCTTTAACACCAATCGCCGCTCGTGCCGGGTAGGGCTGTTCAAAATATTGCGACATAATTTCATTGACTGTTGCAAAATTTGATAAGTCCAACATGAAAATATTCAGCTTCACAATGTCTTGTAGCGAGCTGCCGGCAGATTCACAAACTGCCGTTAAATTTTTAAACACTTGATGAACTTGCTCTGAAAAGTCTTCAACCAATTCCATAGTTTCAGGAATCAAAGGAATCTGCCCAGATAAATATAATGTATCGCCAGCTTGGACGGCTTGCGAATAAGTGCCAATTGCTGCTGGAGCTTTATCTGTATGTATTATTTTTTTAGCCATAAAATCACTTTTAGTTTTGGCGCTGCACCTTATTTACAAAAGGTACTACACGAAGTTTTTTAATTATGGACGCTAAATGCGCTCGATTTTTTAACCTTACTTCAAAATGCAAAATATTGATGTTGCCATCAAGCTCATCAATTTTTACATTGACGATATTAATATCTTGGTTGGCAATAATGCCCGTTATCTGAGCCAGAACACCACGACCATTAAACACTTCTATATCTAAATCGCAGCTAAATTCACCTTCCACTTCTTGAGACCATTCCACTGGAACATAACGATCGTTTTGTTTGTGTGCTCGTTTTACATTGGGACAGGTTTGGCGATGGATAGTAAAACCTTTACCAGCGCTAACATAAGCCACAATAGGATCGAATGGAATTGGTCGGCAGCACTTAGCGTATTTTACTACCATACCCTCTGTGCCTTTAATCGCTAAAGGCTCAGCATTTTCGTCAATCTCTTTTATAGTTTCCGGGTCTTGTTCTGACTCTTCCATAGTAATTCGATGAGCAATCAATACAGAAGCAATTCTTCCTAGCCCAATTGCCGCTAACAACTCTTCAAAACTATCAAAATTGATTGCTTTAGCCGTTTGTTCTAAATGCTCAATCTCGAAACTATCCAAATTTGATGATAGCGATTGTTCCAACAGCCGGTAACCTAAGTTGACTGCTTCGTCTCGGCGCATGTTTTTAACAAAACTGCGTATATTCGCACGAGCTTTCCCGCTTACCGTAAAACTTAGCCAAGCTGGATTTGGTTTTGAGCCGGGCGCAGTCACTACCTCAATCGTCATACCGTTTACTAATTTAGTACTCAGAGGTGCAAATTGCTTATCGACCTTGCATGCTATACAGGTATTGCCTACGTCAGTATGAATTGCATAAGCAAAATCAACCGGCGTCGCGCCTTTTGGCAACTGAATAATTTTTCCCTTAGGCGTAAACACATAAACTTCATCAGGGAACAGATCGATTTTAACATTTTCGATAAACTCTAATGAATCATCAGCACTCTGTTGTAATTCAATTAAACTCTGTACCCATTCTCTGGCTTTGTTTTCCGTCGGCGTGGTCGCATCGTCCGATTTATATAACCAGTGTGCCGCAACGCCATGTTCAGCCATCTGATCCATTAATTCTGTTCGGATCTGAAC
Source organism: uncultured Kangiella sp. (assembly GCA_947503435.1). GTDB lineage: Bacteria > Pseudomonadota > Gammaproteobacteria > Enterobacterales > Kangiellaceae > Kangiella. The sequence goes on from CANNDL010000003.1 coordinate 521,844, forward strand.
TTCGATTCTGACTTGTTCTTTAGATTGTAAAATGGAATGAAGGGATTGGTAGCCGTTGGCTTTGGGGATGGCAATATAGTCTTTGATAAGTCCGGGTATCGGTTTATGTATACTATGTACCTGGCCTAATATGCGATAACAAGAATCTTCACTATCGGTTATCACTCTAAAGGCATAGATATCCATAACCTCATTAAAAGTGCCTACTTTATCGCGCATCTTCTTATAAATAGAGTAGATACTTTTTTCGCGACCTATCACCGTCCCTTCAATATGGGACTCTTTTAAACGACGTTGCAATTGTTCAGAAATATTTTCTATAACTTTTTTACGTCGACCACGAATTTTGTCCACTGCCGATTTCAAAATTTTATAGCGCATTGGGTGCATATTGGCAAAACCCAACAACTCCAATTGCTCTTTTAATTTATAAATACCTAGACGATTCGCAATAGGAGCATAAATTTCTAGAGTTTCTCGTGCAATACGGCGGCGTTTGTCAGGGCGTAAAGAGCCTAGAGTTTGCATATTATGAAGACGATCGGCCAGTTTTATCAGGATCACACGAATATCCTGAACCATGGCCATCATCATCTTTCGAAAATTTTCTGCCTGGGCTTCTTCTTTAGAACGAAAATTAATTTGCGTTAACTTACTGACACCTTCGACCAATTCAGCAACTTGATCACCAAACTCATTAGCTAAATCTTCTTTACTAACATCAGTATCTTCAATCACATCATGCATTAAAGCGGCCATGATGGTTTGATGGTCGAGATGCAGTTCGGCAAGAATTCTTGCTGCCGCTACCGGATGAGTAATATAAGGATCGCCGCTTGAACGCATTTGTCCTTCGTGAGCTGATTCAGCTACTTGGTAAGCGCGCTCAATATCTGCAACTTGCGCAGGCTCAAGATAAGTATCAACAACTTCTCTTAAACCTGCAAAATAGATCATGATAGTTCCTTTAAATTCTAACTAATGACTTAATTAGAATAAAACAGGTCCTTGTTCTTGTTCAGCTTTAGCCATTCTTTCATCAGCTTCCACTGTTAATTTATCAGTTATTCCTTCTTCGATTTCACGCAACGCAACTACGGTTGGCTTATCATTATCCCAATCAACTTTAGGATCATGACCGCCGGTTGCGATTTGGCGAGCACGTTTTGCTGCCAACATGATTAAATCAAAACGATTACCTACTTTTTCAACTGCGTCTTGTACTGTTACACGTGCCATTTTTTTACCTCACTTAGATGGAGCCTCGCTCCTTTTAAATCTTAGCCCTGATCTCTTTTCGAAATCAACTGCTTAATAAATCTTCAATTAACGATTGATGCCTAAGTTGCTGCACAGCCAAACGTTGTGACTGAGCGACAAAAATTGATTTCAGTTCTGCTTTCGCTACATCAAAATCTTCATTAATAATTAAATAGTCATATTCATCATGATGCTGAATTTCAGCATTAGCGGCTTGCATTCTACCCGCTATCACCGCTTCACTATCTTGCCCACGACCAGTCAGTCGCAAATATAATTCTTCTTTAGAAGGTGGCAAAATGAAAATACTCTGGCAATGCGGCATTAACTTTCGAACTTGTTGTGCACCTTGCCAATCAATTTCCAAAACCACATCTTGGCCGTTATTTAATTGCTCTTCTAGCCACCATTGACTAGTACCGTAATAATTACCAAATACTTCAGCATGTTCTAAAAACGCACCTTGCTCTAACATGCTTTTAAAATCTTCAACCGTAACAAAGTTATAATCAACACCATTTTCTTCGCCTGGTCGTTGCTGACGAGTTGTGGTTGATACTGAAAGTTTCAAAGTCGACAGCTCATTCAAAACTGCTTTCAATAAACTGGTTTTCCCCGCACCCGATGGCGCTGAGACTACGTATAAAACTCCAGAAACTTTGTTATCCGTTACTATCAAACTCTTATTCCATGTTTTGAACTTGTTCGCGCATTTGTTCTATTAATACCTTCATCTCAACTGCACTTGCAGTCGTGTCTGTATTTATCGATTTAGAACCTAAAGTATTCGCTTCTCGATTAAACTCTTGCATCAAAAAATCCAATCGACGACCGACTGCACCACCTTTAGAAACTAAACGTCGCGCTTCTTTTACGTGAGTGGTTAAACGATCCAGCTCTTCCGCTACGTCTAACTTCTGCGCTAACATCACCATTTCTTGTTCAACGCGCTCAGAATCCAGTTCTATCTTAGCTTCTTCAAAACGACCTTGAATTTTTTCTTTCTGCCACTGAATAATTTGCGGCATTAATTTAGTAACCTTGACCACTTCTTGTTCAATACCATCTAATCGATCATTGATATTTTGTGCTAAATCCTGACCTTCACGTTCACGGACTTCTATCAGTTGCTTGATCCCATTATGGAAAAGCGCCTTAACGTCTTTTTCCATGCTATCTGCATCGGCTTCTTCTGATTGCAAAATATTTGGCCAGCGCATCAACTGCATTAAATTTGGCGCTTGGCTTTCTTGCGATAACGTCTGTAATTCTTGGTGAATGGTTAAAAGCTCAGAAGCTAAATCATGATCGAGCTTTAACTTGCCAGCTTCTGCTTGGTTATATTCAATTCGAAGATTAGCTTCGATTTTGCCACGACTCAGATTCTTACGCAGAGCATTTCTTAGGTCAAACTCCATATGACGAAAAGCTTCCGGCATGCGAAAACTAGGCTCTAAAAACCTTTGATTGACCGATTTTAATTCCCAAGTCAGGGTGCCCCAATCCGCAGCTAACTGCTGACGGGCAAAAGCTGTCATGCTTCTAACCATGCGTACTCTTTAAATATTGTTATATTTCAATAAGTTAAGGCCGAACACTATTTACTATCAATTTATAGCTGTTTTTTTCGGCATGAACCTTGAATTATACCGATCTCAAAGGCCTATGGCGAGATCTAAGTGGTTATGACTCAGTTCAATTATCCATTTTCATATATAAGCATAAATAGCAGTCCCCAAAAAAGAGGGAATTACTTAAAAGGTAGTGAGTTAGCAGCTCAAATCATCTATTAACTTTTAATTATTTTAAAATTGTCACTATGAAATTTTTTCCTTATAAATTAAAGTGTTATATGTTTTAAAAAAAAGGAGTTTTAACATGGATTATAAGAAAGTATTAATATTTAGCATGATATGTTCACCTGCGCACTTATTGGCTTGTGATGATAATGGATTGCGACAACAATATGTTTATGCCTCTTCGGGCACTCAACAGCTTGAAAGTTGGGCAGTTTCTGCCGGAAAAATTAAAACCCTGGTTATGCCAAATGATTATTCGGTCGGAATAAAAATAGAAAATGCAACTCCAGATTATTACACTGAACAATTTGAGACTGGAAAGCACGTCCCTGAGATGGTAAAAATCACTATCTATGACATGAGCTCAAAATCACCTAGGGAACTTACTTATACTTGGGGTGGTGCAAATTCTATCCAGGGTTATAGTGAAAAAGGTGGGGCAGATCGAGTTTTAGAGTTGGGCTCTGATGGAATTACCTTACAACTTATGAAGCCAGTTTGCGTTAAGACTGGTGCCTAAAACATATAACTAGAAGTATCGGTTGCGGCGCTAAGCCCACTTCCTTAGCGCTTTCACTGAAAAGCGCTTTTTATCTTCTAGTCGTAGCGCAGTCAATTTATTCCCCCAAACACAGCCGGTATCCAGAGCAAATAAATTGGAGTGTATCTTGCGGCCATTAAGCGCAGCCCAATGGCCAAACACTAGATTGGTGTTTTTTAATAATTTCTGCTGAAACTCATACCAAGGTTTAAATTTTTTATAGCGTTTACTGGGCGCGCCTTTTCTGACTAAATCCAAGCTACCGTCTAAATGACAAAAACGCATTCGAGTCAGTGCATTAGTGGTAAATCGTAATCGATCGTATTTTTTTAAGTCTCTCGACCATTGGTTTGGTTCATTACCGTACATCTTCTTAAAAAATTTTTCTCGCTTCTTGGGCTTTAGCAACAGGCTTTCCAGTTCATAGGCCGAAGCCAGTGTTTGCTCTAAATCCCAAGCTGGCGGCACGCCGGCATGTGTCATTAAAAAGTTCAAATCTTGATCATAATGAGCAACGGGCTGACTAATAAGCCACTCAAGTAATTGCTCACACTCAGGGGACTTTAGTAATGATTTCAGCTTATCTTTTGGGTAGGGCTTTTTATTTAAATAATGACCGGCTAGTAGGTGTAAATCATGATTGCCTAGTACCGCTATACATGAATCCTGATGATCATAGACAAACTGCAAAACTTCCAATGACTTAGGTCCACGACTAACTAAATCACCTGCTAACCACAGCTGGTCACGGCTTGGATTAAATTGTATCTTTTTCAGGAGTAAACGAAATTCATGATAACAGCCTTGAATATCGCCTATCGCATAGGTTGCCATAAGCTCTTGTTTTATAATTTGTTTTATATAGATTTAGTGCAAAACGCCTGGAATCTTTAGGCTAAACACAGGAATAGGTGCATCAAACTCTTCACCATTTTCACCGCTCATTAGATAACAACCATGCATACAGCCGATAGGCGTAGTTAATACCGCACCACTAGAATATTCATAGCTTTTACCTGGCTCAATAAAAGGCTGTTCACCAACTACTCCTTGCCCTTTGACTTCAGTTACCTCTCCATTGGCGTCAGTTATTTTCCAATGACGAGCGTTTAGACGCGCGCCATTATCGCCTGAGTTGGTAATACGGATAGTGTAAGCAAAAGCATAACGCTCGTTATCTGGTTCAGATTGATCTTCCAGATATTGGGTTGCTACCTTAATTTGAAATTGATACTCACTCATGCTCTGGCCCTCTAATTCTTTGAATCTGAACAGCTCATCAATGCTCAACTTCAGTATCTAATGGAACTGGCTTTGGTGCAAGCCTATGCTATGATTTAGCCAAATTGGAATCCTATTTTTACAAATGACTGCTAAACCAAACATTAAAACCATATTCATTACCGGCGCCAGCTCTGGGTTCGGGCTCGCTACCGCCAAGGCGTTCGCCGCTAAGGGCCATAAAATTATCGCCGCGGCTCGTCGCCACGAACGACTGGAGCAACTCAGGCAAGAGTTTGGCGATAATATTTATGTGATGACACTAGACGTCACTTCTGAAACCAAAATTAACCAAGCCATTGACTCATTACCGATAGAGTTTTCCAATATCGATTTACTCGTTAACAATGCAGGTCTAGCACTGGGATTAGCTCCTGCGCATGAAGCCAGCCTAGCCGATTGGCACCAAATGGTGGATACCAATATCAAGGGCTTATATTTAATGACCCGAAAAATTTTACCTAACATGGTCAAAAGAAAAGCAGGGCATATTATAAATATCGGCTCAATTGCCGGTAGTTATGCCTACCCTGGCGGCAATGCTTACGGTGCTACTAAAGCCTTTGTACAACAGTTTAGCCGCAATCTTCGAGCAGATTTACTAGGAACTCAAGTCAGAGTTACCAATATTGAACCCGGCTTAGCCGAAACTGAATTTTCATTAGTTCGTTTTCACGGTGACCAAGATAAAGCAGATAAGGTGTATGAAAACACCCAGGCCTTAACCGCAGAAGATATTGCACGTTCTGTAGTTTGGGCATTTGAGCAGCCTACACATGTTAATATCAACAGCATTGAGCTAATGCCCACTAGCCAAACTTGGGCTGCGCTGGCTGTTGATAAGGTACAAGGATAAGGATTTAGCGATGCCAAGGAAAAATAGGCCGCCAATACATTTACTAGAAGTATTTGAAGCTGCAGCTCGCTTAGAGAGTTTTAAAAAAGCTGCAGATGAGCTTCACATCACGGCGTCCGCTATTAGTCATCAAATCAAATCTTTAGAAAAAATCATTGGCTTTCCGTTGTTTAAGCGAATTACTCGTGGCGTTAAACTCACAAAGCAGGGGCGCGACTATGCTTATTCGCTGACCAATGCTTTTCGCTTGATCGATCAAGCCTCGGATCAAGTTCTTGGTAATACGCATAAATCGAAAGTAAAAGTCAGTATCATGCCATCATTGGCCAGCAACTTGGTATATCCAAAACTAGCTGAATTTAAGCAAAGCAATCCCGATATCGATTTAGAAATCGACTCTTGTGAAGACCTTGCAGATTTAGGTGATGATGCGATGGACTTTGCCATTCGCTATGGCTATGGCAAATGGGATTCCTATCAGTCAAAATTATTGCGTCGTTGTCATGGCGTTATATTAGCCAGTCCAGAATTTTTAGCTGCCAACCCAATTGAGAAGCCTGAGCAATTAAGAGATATCCCTTTAATTTGCCTTAGTCACATGGAATCTGCTTGGTATGCGTGGGCAAAACACTTCAAGCTCGACAACTTTCAAGTTTCTCAACCATTAAATTACCACTCATATGGTACTGCCATTCAGGCTGCATTACAGGATGTAGGACCCGTCGGCGCGGTCTATGAATTAGAAAAAAGCTTAGTAGACAAACAAAAGTTAATTCCTATCTTTGATGCGAAAACACTTTTAGACTCCGGAATTTACCTTGTAAAAAACCGCAATAAAAAGCTTTCTGACGCTAGCCAGACATTTATCGACTGGCTTATCGAACAAATAGAATCACTCTAATTTCCCCAACCATTCCATTATAGATGAATCATATTCATCTATAAGCTGATTATTATCCTTTTGTTGGGCGGTCGCTTTTTTTCTACTCTATAAGCGTAACTAGAACCAATGCTTAAGGAGTAAGACATGATTCGTCCTATCGTAGCTATTTTTGATTTAATTCATTTAGCCGCCAATATCGCATTTTTTGTGGCTGGCTTTAGCGTAAAACTAACCCCAGTGGCTGCCTTTGTATATATGCCATTGGTATTGCTTGCAATTTGGGCAGTTTTTTTCGGCTTTCGGAGCTACCTAATAAGTCAGCAAAAGTCACACAAAAATAAAAAGCTCATCAAAACTCAAGCACCGAAAAACTCACTAACGCCTGTGTTAGAATCATAAAAAACTCACAATGTTAGAATAATGCCAATATTTTATCCTTTATTAGTGATGGTAGCTTTAACTACCATAGTGGCAATACGGATGTATTTTCATCGCATTGCCTTTATGAAAACCCACCGTATTCACCCTCAAAAAGTGCATAGCCGCACTAAAGGAGCAGAATATTTAACCGATACCCGAGCTTCAGATAACTTTATGAATTTGTTCGAGATGCCGGTCTTGTTTTACGTTGCCTGTATCACCATATACGTAACGCAAACACAAACGCTATTATTGCTGGTGCTAACTTGGGCTTACGTTGTTTTTAGGTGCATTCACTCAGGCATCCATTGCAGTTATAATAAGGTTATGCATCGCTTTAGCGTTTTTGTGCTGAGCGCTTTAGTGTTACTAGTTATCTGGCTAGTTATTGCCTGCCAATTGATTTTTGGAATTAAAATATAATGAAAATTGATAAAAATTGCGTGGTCGAACTTGACTACAAACTGATGGATTTAGCTGAACAAACCTGGGAAAGCTCTGATGAAGGTGGCCCCTGGATATATTTACATGGCCATGGCGAATTAATGCCTGCACTAGAGAAAGAACTAATCGGTAAAGGCATTGGGCAAAAATTAAAACTAGAGTTAAAAGCTGAAGAGGCTTACGGCCAATATGAGCAGGATCTCTGCACTCAAGTCCCTAAAGAAGCTTTTGGCGAAGTAAAAAATTTAACCGAAGGAATGCGCTTGGCAGCTGAAGGCCAAGACGGTGTTCATGCGGTTACTGTTAAATCTATAACGGATGAGTTCGTTACTATCGATGCGAACCACCCATTAGCGGGGCAAGCTGTTAAAGTCGAAGTTAAAATACTTTCGGTACGTGAAGCCTCTACTGAAGAAATTTCTCATGGCCATGTGCATCAGCACGGCTCATGTGGCAATAATCATTAAGGTTATTTGTTTATTATGAAACCCTCTATTCTATTTTTGTGTACCGGAAATTCATGCCGAAGCCAAATGGCTGAAGGCTGGGGAAAAGCTTTAAAAAAAGATAGTTATGATTTTTATTCCGCAGGTATCGAGAAGCATGGCCAGAATCCAAATGCGATTAAGGTGATGGCCGAAGCAGGTGTTGATATTTCTAATCAAGAGTCCGAAACAACCGACGAATTACCCATTCAAGAATTTGATTATGTTGTGACTGTTTGTGGCCATGCCAATGAACATTGTCCGTTTTTCCCAGCAAAAACTAAAGTTATCCACGTAGGTTTTGAAGATCCACCAAAGATGGCATTAGCATTTGATGACGAAGAAGCAAAACTTGATTGCTATCGAAAAGTTAGAGATGAAATTAGAACCTTCGTTATTTCAATTGAAGATCATTTATAGTAAAAATTTTTAGAACCATCTGGTGTGGATTTAAAGCGCTTATAACTCCATTGGTATTGAGCTAAGTTTCTATTAATTAGCAATTCAAAGGATTGATTTAAAGCAGAAGCAAAAAGAGAAGGGTCTTCGATACTTTCCTTAAATTCTGGTTCTTCAATTTTTATAGAAAATCCTTTCTTAACTCGCTCGATAGAAAACAACAATATTTTTGCCTTAGTTTTTTGAGCGAGTTTTTGCACTAGCGTCATCGTATAGGCAGGAATACCATAGAATTCGGCAAACACCCCTGAACCCTTCTGCGGCTCTTGATCTGCCAAAATAACAAAAGCTCCTCCAAATTTTAGTTGCTGCAGCATCGCTTTAACGTTCGAGCGCTGCCCCGATATTAACTTAGCTCCAGTCTTTCCACGTGCGCTTTTGATTAAATCATCAAGCGCCACTAATTTTGGTGATCGATACATGGCGGCTAAGTTGCTGTGTTGCGCCGCCCAAAAAGTAATTAATTCCCAATTGCCAAGGTGGGGGCCTGTTAAAATGACACCTTGCTCTTGATTTTTTTCTAATAACTCTAATCCACTAACTTCAACAATATGTTTATTAATTGTCGTAACACTGCGCTTCCAAATCCAAGCAGTTTCCGAAATAGTCATGCCCAAGTGATTACATATTTCTTTAAGTAATAATTCCTTATCATCGCTACTCAATTCAGGCAGACAATGCTCTATATTAACCTTTGCCGACGCGTACATACGGCTGTGGCTTATCCTTATAAAGAAACCAATCGCTCTACCTATTAGGCGATTAAATTGAAGTGGTAAAATAGCCAACAAACCGACTACTGTTTTGATCAAAAGTACTTTAACGCTATCCATCAACTTAATTATATATAGAGCTTGTTATAGCCATCTGGTTGAATTTTAAAACGCCTATATGACCATTGATATTGTTCGGGATATTGACGAATTAGTTTTTCCAATTCAGAATTTAATTGTGCAGCATATTCTTCAGCTGTTAATTCAAGAGCAATAGCAATAGGTAGTAAGTGTATGTCATATTTCCCGTTTGGATTTTGTATAGCGGCTATTTGATAGAGTTTAGCCTTAGTGTGAGATTGAACTTTTTGGATGAGATCCATGGTTTTAGCTGTCTGACCAAAAAAGGGGGCAAAAACACCAGTTTCGCTTCCGGGCTCCTGATCTGACAACAAAGCCGCTACTTGGCAAGACTTAAGAGCCTTTAAAAAATCTCGCAAACCTTTCGCATCACCTGGAACCATAACAGTTGTATTTTTACAACGGCCCTTACAGATAATATCATCTAGTTCCTGGTATCGTGGTTTCCGATACATACAAGTAAAGTCGAAACTTATGCCTAGGTAAAAAAGTGCAACTTCCCAATTACCAAGATGCGAACCCGTAATCAATACTCCCTGTTCATTTTCTAAATCTCTTTTGATAGCCTCTGCGCCATATATCTGATCAATCCAATCTTCAATACAAGGTTTTAGCCAAGCCTTAGCAATTTCAGGTGCGATCTTAAAAGTATGCATCAAGCTTTGTTTGACTAATGTTTTTTGCTCCTGCTCTGACTTCTCGGGGTAACAAATTGCTACATTAGTTTTACTTGTTAGGTAGGTTCGACTATTGAAGAGTATTGCAAGGCGAGCTAACAATCCCATAAAGGGTTTAGTTAGCCCTAATGGCAATTTAGCAAACACCCAAATTAAGCCGTAAATCAAACGAGATTTAAGAGGCTTTGACTGGCTATTTTTTTGACTCAAAGAATTTTCTCTTGGCTTAAAAAACAAAAATGCCAGCATTGCTGGCATTTTTTAATAAATAACGCTTACTTAGATTTCTCTAAGGGCAACTCATTTAATAATTTATCAAGTTGTTGGTAATTTTTCACTTCATATTTTTGATTTATTACAAAACGTGGGAAGCTAGTTACTTTAAAATCTCGAACCATTTTTTTTGCATGCTGCACTTTGCTAGCAACTGCAAATGAATTGTATGCTTTATCAAAGTCTTCTTTACTAATACCAGCTTTTTCAAAAATTGGATAAAGATCTTTCTTAGTGCGGACAATTTTCTTATCACGATGCCATTGATGGAAAATATCCATATGAACCTTGTCAAGTACACCTAAAACTTCAGCAGTATAATAACCTTGTGTTAAGTGCGGAACATTTCCTAAAAACACTGGAACTTGAACAAACTCAATACCTTCAGGTTTTTGCGGCAACCACTTATGAATAAAACCTTCTACATTATAGCAATGTGGACAAGTATAGGAGAAAAACTCAATAACTTGTGGTTTTTCAATACCTTTTGCGCCTTCAATAATTGCATAGTCCGCACCTTCTTTAAAGCTACTAGGCTTTGCAGGATTAGCAGCTTCTGCGCAAGCTACTTGTGATAACGCTAGCAATGAAAAAGCAGCGATAAATAAAGATTTTAATTTCATTTCGACCTCATAAATTCTTTTTAATAACTATTCTACAGTCACTGATTTGGCTAAATTTCTTGGCTGATCAACATCAGTGCCTTTAATAACGGCTACATAGTAGGACAATAATTGTAATGGAATTGTATAGACTATGGGAGCTGTAATCTCATATTTACTTTTTATTGACAATACCGTTATACCATCGGTTTCCTGAATTTTAGCTGACTCATCAGCAAAAACGAACAATTGACCACCGCGAGAACGCACCTCTTCAATATTCGACTTGAGTTTTTCTAGCAAATTATCATTCGGAGCCACAACCACAATTGGCATGTCTTTATCGATTAAGGCTAATGGCCCGTGCTTTAATTCGCCTGCTGCATATGCTTCGGCGTGAATGTAGGAAATCTCTTTAAGTTTTAACGCGCCTTCCATAGCTATCGGATATTGCTGACCACGACCTAAGAATAGGGTGTGATGCTTTTCCGCAAAACGCTTTGAAAGCTCATCAATTTCTTTAGCTTGCTCTAAAGCTTCTTGGATTTCGTGCGGCAAATGCTCAAGAGCAATAGCAATTTCCTTTTCTTTCTCTTCTGAAAGGCCTTTTGCTTTGGCTACAGAAACCATCAACAATAACAATGAAACCAATTGAGCGGTAAAAGCTTTGGTAGAAGCCACGCCAATTTCTGTGCCTGCACGAGTAATCAAAGTAAAGTTCGATTCTCGAACCATAGATGAGGCAGGGGAGTTACAAACCGTTAAGCTGGCCAAATAATCTTCTGATTTAGCTTTTTTAAGTGCCGCTAAAGTATCTGCGGTTTCACCGGACTGGGAAATGGTAATAAACAAACTATTCGGCAGAACTGCAGTTTTTCGATAACGGTACTCACTGGCAATTTCTACAAGACAAGGAATCCCTATAACATCTTCAACCCAATATTTTGCGACCATAGCTGCATGATAAGAAGTGCCGCAGGCTATCAGTTGCAAGGCTTCTGTCTGCTCAAACACCTTATTAGCATTTTCACCTAAAGTCTCTACAAATATTTTGTGATTTACCAGACGTCCTTCGAGCGACTCAGTTACTACTTGTGGCTGCTCATAAATTTCTTTCAACATAAAGTGTCGATATTGCCCTTTATCTACTGCGTCATGCTGTAAATCCGACTCTTCAAATTCACGCTCAACATTCTCACCAGCTGAATTTAATATGGTAACTCCAGAGCGAGTAACTTCTGCTACTTCACCTTCTTCTAAATATAAAAATTCACGCGTGACAGGTAATAAAGCCAATTGATCGGAAGCTATAAAGTTTTCACCAATCCCCTTACCAATTACTAATGGCGAGCCTGAACGTGCAACAACCATTTTATCAGGTTGATTTGAATCTATAGCAACGGTGCCATAAGCACCTTCTAATTTGCGCGTGGCAGATAATAAAGCTTGCAATAAAGTGTCATGAGATTTCATCTCATGATGCAATAAATGCGCCATTACTTCTGTGTCAGTATCAGATTTAAATATGTACCCCAACGTCTTTAATTCATCTCGCAATTCATCGTGATTTTCAATAATACCGTTATGCACTAGCGCGATATTATTTTCCGACATATGCGGGTGTGCATTACGTTCACTAGGCTCGCCATGTGTTGCCCAGCGAGTATGGGCAATACCTAAACCGCCAGCAATTGGGTTTTGTTCTAAAGCCGCATCTAACTCTGCAACCTTACCTAATCGACGGAGTCTTTGTATACCGTCATTTTTCGAGTCATACAAGGCAACGCCAGCTGAATCATAACCTCTGTATTCTAATCGCTTTAACCCTTCAACCAATATCTGGCTTACATCTCGTTGCGCTATCGCGCCAACAATGCCACACATCTACTTATCCTCTTTTGTTATTTTTATTGGCCTTTGCCAATCTTCAATATGTTTTTGCTTTGCTCGGCTAATTACTAAGTTATTAGCCGGTACATCTTTAGTCACTGTCGAACCTGCTCCGACCGTTGCCATTTTGCCAATAGTAACTGGAGCCACAAGTTGCGAATCAGAGCCAATGAAAGCATCATCTTCTATAATAGTTTGGAATTTATTCACGCCATCATAATTACAAGTAATAACCCCGGCACCGATGTTAACTTTATCTCCAATACTGGCATCGCCAATATAAGCTAAGTGGCTGGCTTTGCTGCCTTTGCCCAAAGTGGTTTTCTTCGTTTCCACAAAATTGCCGATAAAAGCTTCATCTTTTAATTCTGTATTAGGGCGTATTCTTGCGAATGGTCCCACCTGGCAGTTGCTACCAATTAAAGCACCGTCAATCATACTATTAGCTTTAATATGAGTGCCTTGTCCAATTACGCAATCTTTTAAAATTACGTTTGCATCAATCTGCACGCCCGTATCGATTTTGACCGAACCTTCAATGATCACATTCAGATCGATTAAGACATCTGACGCACACTCAAGTTCACCGCGAATATCCAAACGGTTCGGATCGATGAGGGTAACGCCTTGTGCCATTAATTGCTCAGCTTTTGATAACTGATGAGCTCGCTCTAACATTGCTAATTGAATGCGACTATTAACGCCCTCAACCTCAATCGCAGAAGTTGGGTGGCTAGCGATCACTCCACCTTGCTTGGCAGCCATAGCGATAGTATCCGTTAGATAATATTCACCTTGAGCGTTGTTGTTATCAATATTTTCGAGCCAGGCAATTAAATCTGAAGCCTTCGCGGCTAGGATGCCTGTATTAACTTCATTAATCAGTAATTCATAATTCGAGGCATCTTTTTGCTCAACAATAGCCACAACTTGGTCATCAGAATTACGAACTATACGACCATAACCCATAGGGTTATCCAAATTTACTGTTAGTAAACTGATTCCTGCGTTAGGAATCTCTTGGCATAGATTAGCTAGAGTAACTTGCTCGATTAGCGGCACATCGCCATATAGAACCAGTACATCATTTTCAGGTTTAATCAATGGTAAAGCTTGATCCACAGCATGTCCTGTACCTAATTGTTGTGCTTGCTCAGCAATTTCTACCTCTTGATCAACAAGATGTTGGCGAACTTGCTCAATCCCATGCCCAGCAACCACCACGATCTGTTCCGCATTTAGTTTTGTCGCTGCATCAATTACATGCTGCAACATAGGTTTACCCGCAATAGGGTGTAATACTTTCGGCATACTCGATTGCATTCGAGTACCTTTACCTGCCGCTAAAATAACAACACTTAAGCCCATTCAGAAATATTCCTTTTTAAAAACTGCCTAAACCATAATAAAAAAGGGCGGCCTAAGCCACCCTTTAAAGCACAGATTTATAGATTTTTACCTAAAATCAGTTACTTACCAGCTTTTTTCTTAATAGAACGCAAGGTTCTAAGCTGGGCAACTGCTGCTGCTAATTCTGCTGCAGCTTTTGAGTATTCGATTTCAGAAGCTTGATCTGCTAAGGCATCGCGTGCTTGTTTTTCTGCTTCGATAGCTTTTGCTTCATCAACATCTTCTGCTCGAACCGCCGTATCCGCCAATACCGTAACTTGGTGTGGTTGAATTTCCAACATACCACCTGAAACATAGAAGAATTCTTCTTCACCGCCAGGCATAGTTACTTTAATTGGACCAGGATTTAGCGAAGTTAGTAATGGAGCGTGACCTGGCTCAACACCAAGCTCACCCAAATCACCCGTTGCGATCAAACGCTCAACGCGACCTGAGAAAATCTCACTCTCTGCACTAACTATGTCTAAATGTACTGTCATCGCCATATTAACTCCCTAATAATCGGGATCTATCTAAGCTAGCGCTTAGATAGATTTAGCTTTCTCAACAGCTTCTTCGATTGAACCAACCATGTAGAAGGCTTGCTCTGGAAGGTGATCATATTCACCGTTCAAGATACCTTTAAAGCCAGAAATGGTGTCTTTCAAAGAAACATACTTACCAGGTGCGCCTGTGAATACTTCTGCTACGAAGAAAGGCTGTGATAAGAAACGTTGAATCTTACGAGCACGTGATACAGTTTGCTTATCTTCTTCAGATAGCTCATCCATACCAAGAATCGCGATAATATCTTTCAATTCTTTATAGCGTTGTAATACACCTTGAACGCCACGCGCTACTTCATAGTGCTCGTTACCAATTACTAATGGATCTAATTGACGAGAAGAAGAGTCAAGTGGGTCAATCGCAGGGTAGATACCTAGCTCAGCGATTTGACGTGATAATACAACCGTTGCATCCAAGTGAGCGAAGGTAGTCGCTGGCGATGGATCCGTTAAGTCATCCGCAGGTACGTATACCGCTTGGATCGAAGTAATCGAACCAGTTTTAGTCGAAGTAATACGCTCCTGAAGTACACCCATCTCTTCAGCAAGAGTAGGCTGGTAACCTACCGCTGATGGCATACGACCTAGAAGTGCTGATACCTCAGTACCCGCTAGTGTATAACGATAGATGTTATCGATGAATAAAAGTACGTCACGGCCTTCATCACGGAATTTTTCCGCCATCGTCAAACCAGTCAAAGCAACACGTAAACGGTTACCTGGTGGCTCATTCATCTGACCATATACTAATGATACTTTATCGATTACGTTTGAATCAGTCATTTCGTGATAGAAATCGTTACCCTCACGAGTACGCTCACCAACACCTGCGAATACTGAGAAACCTGAGTGCTCGATCGCGATGTTACGAATCAATTCCATCATGTTTACGGTTTTACCAACACCAGCACCACCGAATAGACCAACTTTACCACCCTTAGCGAATGGACAAACCAAGTCGATTACTTTAATACCTGTTTCTAACAATTCGTTAGCAGGTGCTAATTCTTCTAAAGCCGGTGCTTTACGGTGAATAGCCATACGCTCTTGTTCACCGATAGGACCTTTCATGTCGATTGGGTTACCAAGAACGTCCATGATACGGCCTAGGGTTTCTTGACCCACAGGTACTTGAATTGGCGCGCCAGTATTCTTCGCTTCCAAACCACGACGTAAACCTTCTGATGAACCCATCGCAATACAACGAACAACACCATCACCTAACTGCTGTTGAACTTCTAGCGTTAGTTCTTTGCCATCAATTGTTAATGCGTCATATACCTTAGGTACACTATCACGCGGGAACTCTACATCGATAACCGCGCCGATAATTTCTACAATGTTACCTGTGCTCATATTGATTTCCTCAATCTTAAGCTTATAAAAACTTTTATTAAAACCTGTTTAGCTGCCAGTGTCAGGGAAGGGGAACGCTGCTTATACAGCCGCCGCACCTGCACTAATTTCTGCCAACTCTTGAGTAATTGCTGCTTGACGAGCTTTGTTGTAAACCAACTCAAGATCATCAATTAAATCGCCAGCGTTGTCTGAAGCGGCTTTCATCGCTACCATACGCGCGGCTTGTTCACATGCAATGTTCTCAACTACTGCTTGATATACCTGCGACTCGATGAAACGTACCATCAATTTATCCAAAAGCGGTTTCGCTTCTGGCTCATAGATATAATCCCAATGATGTTTTAACTCTTCTTCTTCGCCCACTGGTAAAGGCAAAATTTGCTCTACCGTTGGATCCTGAGTCATGGAGTTAACAAACTCATTCGATACTACGAACAAACGATCAATACGACCTTCGTCATAAGCATCAAGCATTACTTTTACTGAACCGATCAAATCTTCAACTTCTGGCGTATCGCCTAAGTTTGAAGTTTTTGCCACTACACTACCGCCAAATTTGCGGAAGAACGAAGTAGCCTTACTGCCGATTAAGCACAAGTCAATTTCGATGTCTTTTTCAGACCAGGTTTGCATATCTGTTAAGGCTTGCTTGAACAAGTTAATGTTCAAACCGCCACACAAACCACGATCCGTTGAAACAACGATATAACCAACGCGCTTAATGTCTCTTTCAGAGATATAAGCGTGACGGTATTCTGGAGTACCTTGTGCTATGTGCTTGATCACATTTCGAATCTTCTCAGCGTAAGGGCGAGAAGAAGTCATGCGATCTTGCGCTTTACGCATTTTACTTGCTGCAACCATTTCCATTGCAGAAGTAATTTTTTGCGTATTTTTAATCGACCCAATTTTGGTACGAATCTCTTTAGCGCCTGACATACTCTTTTCCAGTTAGTCTTGTTAATTTCAACTTCTTAGTAAAATACTAATGGGCGCTAAGCGCCCAATAGATGAATTACCAAGTTTGTGTTGCCTTAAATTTAGAGACTGCTTCTTCAAGTTTAGCCGCAACTTCGTCGCTTAGCTTACACTCTTGGTTAATCTCTTTAATTAAATCACCGTGTTGGTTACGGAAGTAATCCAACAATGCAGATTCGAAATCACCTACTTTAGAGATTTCAACGTCTTGCAAGTGACCTTTCTCAGCAGCGAACAAAGAAACTGACATCTCAGCAACCGATAAAGGTGCATATTGATTCTGCTTCATTAATTCAGTAACACGTTGACCGTGCTCTAACTGTGCACGAGTTGCATCATCTAAATCAGAAGCGAACTGAGCGAATGCTGCTAATTCACGATACTGAGCCAATGCTAAACGTACACCACCACCAAGCTTCTTAACAATCTTAGTTTGCGCTGCACCACCAACACGAGATACCGAAAGACCAGCGTTAACCGCAGGACGGATACCAGCGTTGAATAAGTCAGTTTCTAAGAAAATCTGACCATCTGTAATCGAGATTACGTTAGTTGGTACGAATGCCGATACGTCACCCGCTTGAGTTTCAATGATAGGCAATGCTGTCAATGAACCTGTTTTACCTTTAACTTCACCGTTAGTGAAAGCTTCTACGTAGTCAGCGTTAACTCGAGCTGCACGCTCTAATAAACGTGAGTGCAAGTAGAATACATCACCTGGGTATGCTTCACGACCTGGAGGACGACGAAGCAACAATGAGATTTGACGGTAAGCCCATGCTTGTTTCGTTAAATCATCATAAACGATTAAACTGTCTTCACCGCGATCACGGAAGTATTCACCCATCGTACAACCAGAGAATGGCGCGATGAATTGTAATGCTGCCGCATCAGAAGCCGAAGCTGCAACCACAATCGTGTGGTCCATAGCGCCGTGCTCTTCTAATTTACGAACGATACCAGCAATGGTTGAAGCTTTTTGACCAACCGCTACGTATACACAAGTAACGCCTGTGCCTTTTTGGTTGATGATAGCGTCAATAGCGATAGCTGTTTTACCAGTTTGGCGGTCACCAATGATCAACTCACGCTGACCACGACCTACTGGAATCATAGCATCGATAGATTTAATACCAGTTTGCACTGGTTGATCAACCGATTGACGTTCAATTACACCTGGAGCAATCTTTTCGATTGCTGAAGTGCCGTCACTTTCGATTGGGCCTTTGCCGTCGATTGGGTTACCCAATGCGTCAACAATACGACCTAAAAGACCACGACCTACTGGTACTTCCAAGATACGACCAGTACATTTTGCTGTCATACCTTCTACGATATCGGTGTAATCACCTAATACTACCGCACCAACAGAGTCACGCTCTAGGTTCAATGCCATACCGTACTTACCGCCCGGTAATTCAATCATTTCACCAGCCATTACGTCGGCTAAACCGTGAATACGTAAAATACCGTCAGAAACACTAACGATAGTACCTTCGTTGCGAGCTTCAGAAACCACTTCGAACGAATCGATGCGATCTTTGATTAACTCACTAATTTCAGATGGATTCAGTTGCACACTCATGCCTGTTCCTCTAATTAAGCTCTTAAACTTTCGGAAAGCTTGTCGAGCTTACCGCGTACCGATCCGTCAATAACCATGTCGTTAGCTCGGATAACCAAGCCGCCGATTAAAGACTCATCGATTCTAGTTTCAATATTTACTTTGCGACCAAGATTCGCCGTTAGTTTTTCAACTAAGCGTTGTAGCTGCTCATCGCTCAAAGGAGTTGCTGAGATAACTTCAACTTCTGCCGCTTTCTCATACTCTGCCTTTAATACCTCAAAACGCTGCTTAATAGCTGGTAGCGCTTCAAGACGATGATTACGGGCTAGTAACTTAATAAAGTTTTCAACTTTATCCGATACTTTGCCTTCACCGATTTTCAGTAACACATTGCCTTTTTCTTCAGAAGAAAGGGCAGGGTTGCTGATCATCGCTGCAACTTCTTTATTGCTGGCGACTTGCGCAGTAAAATCCAATGCGTTAGCCCAATCAGCAACATTGCTGTTAGCTAGCGCATATTCAAATGCTGCTTTAGCGTATGGTCGTGCGATTGTCGTCAACTCAGCCATAATAATTCCTTATAGCCTTACAGCTCTTTAACTAACTTGTCGAACAAGTCGTTATTTGCTGATTCGTCAATGTTACGCTCGATAACTTTCTCTGCACCAGCAACCGCTAAGGTAGCTACTTTAGAGCGAAGCTGTTCGCGTGCACGATTAACTTCTTGGTCGATTTCAGCCATAGCGCCATTTTTAATCTTGTCTGCTTCAGAACGAGCATCGTCCTTAGCAGAATCAACAATTTCAGTATGACGTTTTTTTGCTGAATCTACGATTTCCGCTGATTGTGATTTAGCGTCGCGCAACATATCTGCCGCTTTTGCTTGTGCTAACTCAAGATCTTTAGCGCTTCTTTCAGAAGCCGCTAAACCTTCAGCGATTTTATCTTGACGTTCTTTGATGGTCGCCATAATTGGTGGCCATACGAACTTCATGCAGAACCACACAAAGCCGATAAAGAAGATCATTGTAAACAATAGGGTTAAGTCAATACTCACTTTACGCCCCTCCCAATAAGTTAGTTGAAAAGCTTACCAATTATCCAGCTAGAGCTGATTGTAAAGCTGCAACATATGGGCTTGCGAATGTGAACCACATGCCGATACCGATACCGATCATGGTTACCGCGTCTAAAAGACCTGCTACTAAGAACATTTTAGTTTGTAACATAGGCGCTAATTCTGGTTGACGAGCAGAAGCTTCTAGGAATTTACCACCTAAAAGACCAAAGCCAATCGCAGTACCAAGAGCACCAAGACCTAAAACTAACAATACACCTAGTGCAGTGAACGCGAATAAAGTTTCCATTGTTTTCCTCCAATCGAGAAATTAATAGTTAAATGTAAAAAACAAAAAAGTAAAACTAAACTTATACTAATGACTGTTGCCAGTGATTAGTGATCTTCATGCGCCATGCTTAAGTAAACAATGGTTAGCATCATGAAGATAAATGCTTGTAGTGGAATTACTAGCAAGTGGAAAATCGCCCAAATCATATAAGCAATACCACCACCAATAAAGCCACCAATTCCTGCAGACGTTAATACCGCAATTAAGATAAATAACAACTCACCCGCATAAAGGTTACCGAATAAACGAAGACCCAACGAGATTGGTTTTGCTAATAGACCAACTAGCTCCATTAACAAGTTCACAGGAATTAAGATTATTTGCACAAGCTTGTTGCTGCTTGAGAATGGGTGAAGCGTTAACTCACCCACAAAACCGCCAACACCCTTAACTTTAATGCTGTAGAACAACAATAAGAAGAATACGCCCAATGATAATCCAAAGGTTACGTTTACGTCTGTTGTTGGTACTATTTTAAGGTAAGTGTGGCCCGGCTCTGCACCAAAGGCTAAGACGTTAATCTTATCTGCTGCCCAAGGTAATAAATCGACTGGTACCAAATCCATAAAGTTCATTAACACGATCCATACAAAGATGGTCAATGCTAATGGAGCAATAAGAGGATTTTTGCCGTGGAAGGTGTCCTTTACTGACTTATCGACAAATTCGAATGTCATTTCTACAAAAGACTGCCAACGACCTGGATTTTCTACTTTGGCATTTTTAGCGACACGCCAAAATGCAAAACAGAACATTGCACCCAAAAGGAAAGAGAAAATTACACTATCAACGTTGATTGACCAAAAACCAGCGTCTTGACACTGGTTCCATACCCAGCCTTCATCCGTCTTACAAACTTTCCAGTTTTGTAAATGGTGTTTGATATACTCAACACTGGTTGGATTTTCTGATGCCATTACTTCTTTAACCTGTTAATCAATTGCTAATCTGTAACTACAGATCCAGCTTAACCACCCAAGGCGCAAACCACTGCGAGAGCACTATAATGACGTAGCCAATTAATAATGCTGCCGGTTGCACCGGTAATAATGTAAATACTGCTATCAAAAGCCCAATGGTTAACAACAATTTAAGGCTTTCGCCCATTGCAAAGTATTTTTTTACTTCGCTTGCTGCCTGCGCTCCTGATTTACGAAAAACCATACTGGCAAAAATAAAGTTGGCTACTACTACAATGAGGGCACCAACCAATAAAGAAAGGGCTATTTTTGTTGAAAACAACAGTCCAGCTAGCCCTAATAAAACGCTGATGGCTAATTGAATTAATACCATCTTGTAAGCTGCTTGGCGCTGTTTTTTAGCTATGGATTGACTCATAGCATACCTTTCTTAATCGCTCTAATTTTTGTAATCGATACTATATACATAGAAAACGCCACAAAAAAGAGCCTTTCACCATTCATTCGGGCGGCAAGTATAAAGATTTAAGACGCTTTTATCAACCAAAGGAGCACCCCAATAGCGTTTTTTTTCTTAATGTTTTCAACGCAATTGATAAGTTATTCTAATACTACTAAACCTAGTGTATTTACTCTGGTTCGATACCCAAATGTTGTAGGATCCCATCTAATTCATCAAGGCTATGATAATTAATAACCATTTTTCCTTTGCCCTTTGTACCATGCTGAATATCAACGTTAGCACCAATTTTTTCGCCAAGTTGTTGCTCAAGCGCCGAAATATGATGATCTTTGGTCTTTTTCTCTGGTTTTGGCTTAGGATCATTAAGGTTTCGCACCATCTTTTCAGTTTCACGGACAGTTAAGCCTTTTGCGACCACTATTTTTGCAGTTTCTGTTTGTTTTGATGGCTCTAATGACAATAAAGCACGTGCATGTCCCATATCAATATCGCCGCGCTCTAATAATGTTTTACAATGCTCCGAAAGTTGTAATAAACGCAGAAGATTGGTAACAGTAGTACGACTCTTACCGACTGCATCTGCAGTTTCTTGTTGCGTTAATTCAAACTCATCCATCAAACGCTGTAATGCAAAGGCTTCTTCCATCGCGTTTAAATCTTCACGTTGGATATTCTCAATAAGTGCCATGGCAATGGCGGCTTCATCAGGAACAACCTTTAATAAGACTGGCACCTGATGCAGTCCAGCACGCTGAGCAGCACGCCAACGACGCTCACCAGCAATAATTTCATATTTATCTTTGCCAAGTTCACGGATTAAAATCGGTTGGATCATGCCTTGAGCTTTAATCGACTCGGCTAATTCTTCCAAGCCTTCTTCCGTCATAACGCGGCGTGGCTGATAAACGCCTGGCTGCAAAAACTCCACCGGCATTTCGCGCAATTCATTTTGCTCAACAATCTGTTTAGCTGGCGCTTGTGATTCTTTGCTACCTTTAGACTTTTTGCTTAAGCTTCCGCCTAATAACGCATCTAAGCCTTTTCCTAATCCTGGTTTACTCATAGCTGACTTAATAACCTTACTGTTTTCTGATGATTTCACCAGCCAAAGCCATATATGCTTTGGAACCAGTGGAATGTTTATCGTGTAATAGAACTGGAACCCCGTGGCTCGGTGCTTCGGCCAAGCGTACATTTCTAGGGATCACTGTACGATAAACTTTGTCTGGAAAATGATTAAATAACTGACGTGAGACTTCTAACGACAAACGATTGCGCGGATCATACATAGTTCGCAAGATCCCCTCGATGTCTAAATCTTCGTTAACATGTGCCTGAACTTGGTTAATGGTGTTTAATAACGCCGACAAACCTTCCAAAGCATAATATTCACACTGCATTGGGATAATAACTGAATCTGAAGCCACCAAAGCATTTAATGTCAGCATATTTAGTGAAGGTGGACAATCAATAAACACGAAGTCATAGTAACCACTTACTTCTTCTAGAGCCATTGCTAAACGCTGTTCTTTATCTTCAAGTTCTAACAGATGGACTTCCGCTGCTGTCAGATCCGCATTCGAGGGCAGCAAATCAAAACCAGCAACTTCAGAAACCGTGATATGACTTTTGGTTTCACTGGGATCCATCAAAGCATCATAAACTGATAACTCTAGAGACATCTTGTCAACACCAGATCCCATGGTGGCATTACCTTGGGGATCAAGATCAACTAACAAGACGCGCTTGCCTTCTTGCGCCATTGAAGCGGCCAAGTTGACACTTGTGGTCGTTTTACCAACTCCACCTTTTTGATTGGTAACTGAAATGATTCTTGCTTGCGCCACTATAACCTCGTGCTTCTTTTTGCTTATTTGTGTTTTTGTAAATAGATTAAATGACGTTCTTCGCTGCGACTGGGTAATTGAATAGATTCACTTCGGCAAACCTCAACTCTATCTGGTAGTGTAGCTATTTCATTAACAGGGTAAACCCCTTTCATGGCAAGCCATTGCCCATCTTCAGCGAGTAGGTGTGAAGTCCAAGTGACCATATCCTCAATCGAGGCAAATGCACGTGAAAGAATGCAAGCATACCCCGAATTATTCTCAAAGTCTTGTACTCTTGAGTGGATCACTTGAACATTCTGCAAACCTAACTCATAAACCGTTTGCTTAAGGAAGCGGGTT
Organism: uncultured Kangiella sp.; assembly: GCA_947503435.1. Classification (GTDB taxonomy): domain Bacteria; phylum Pseudomonadota; class Gammaproteobacteria; order Enterobacterales; family Kangiellaceae; genus Kangiella. Next base: position 545,408 of record CANNDL010000003.1, read on the forward strand.
TTCTTGGAATTAGTATCCAATAAACTGAATTCTTTATCGGGGTTCAATATAGCCAAAGGAATTCCGGGCAAACCGCCGCCAGTTCCTACATCAATTAAAGAATCAAAAGGCTCAATAAAAGGCGAAATAGAAATCGAGTCCAAAAGGTGCAAATCCAAGGCTTCTTGCTCATTAGTAATGGCCGTTAGATTAAATGCTTTATTCCATTTTAATAACGCAGCTAAATAAGATAATAGTCGTTCAGATTGTTCGCTCGTTATAGCGATGCCTAATGCTTTACATTTTTCAATCAACTGGTTTTGTTGATTAGTACTAGTTGGATCCATATTATTTTTCGTTATCGTCGTCTTTATCTTTCTTCTTTTTACTACCTACGAAAATTACAAATAAAGCTGCAAATACTGCAACTAGACTGCCAATGATCGCTGCCATGTTAGCCGTTTCCATATTTTTCCTTTGTTATGCTGTTTTTAAATGTTTTCTTTTCTTTAAATACACTAATAATAATGAAATAGCCGCTGGCGTTACTCCCGAAACACGGCTGGCTTGGCCGATGGTCTCAGGCATAATATTAGCCAGCTTTTGCGCAACTTCATTAGACAAACCCTTAACTTGACTATAGTCTAAATCTAATGGCAAGGCGGTATTCTCATTCCTTTGATTTCTTTCAACTTCTTCTTTTTGTCGATCGATATATCCTGCGTATTTAACCCGAATTTCCACCTGCTCCGCTACTTTCGGATCAGTTACTGCTGGACCCATTTCAGGCAAGTCCATTAGTGTTTGGTAACTTAAATCAGGGCGACGCAACAGTTCTTGCGCTTTATAGGCGCGGCTAATAGGATCTTTAATTTGTTGGTTTAGCGCTAAAGCCGCTTTACTGTCTGGGCGCACCACCAATTTTGCCATTCGATTTGATTCTTGCTCAATAGATTCCATTTTTTCACTAAAGGCTGACCAGCGAACATCATCAACTAAACCTAACTCACGACCTTTTTCCGTTAAACGTGAATCGGCATTATCTTCCCGTAAAATCAAACGGTATTCCGCACGAGAAGTGAACATACGATAAGGCTCTTGTGTCCCTCGCGTGATCAAATCATCAATCAATACACCAATATAGGCTTCGTCTCGGCGCGGCGACCATGAATCTTTACCTTGCGATTGCAATGCTGCATTCATACCAGCAATCAGACCTTGGGCCCCAGCTTCTTCATAGCCAGTTGTGCCATTAATTTGGCCGGCAAAATAGAGTCCATTAATGAATTTTGTTTCTAAGGAGGCTTTTAAATCGCGCGGATCAAAGAAATCATACTCGATGGCATAGCCAGGGCGAGTAATATGGGCGTTTTCAAAACCTTTTATTGAGCGTACTAATTCCATCTGCACATCAAACGGTAAACTGGTTGAGATGCCATTCGGATAAAGCTCATCAGAATTTAAACCTTCAGGTTCGACGAAAATTTGATGAGAGTTTTTATCAGCAAAACGTACAATTTTATCTTCTATAGAAGGGCAGTAGCGTGGGCCCACGCCTTCAATCTCTCCCGAGTACATTGGCGAGCGATCCAATCCGCCACGGATCAAATCATGGGTTTGTTCATTAGTATGTGTAATCCAGCAGCTTATTTGTTGCGGATGATCAGATGCTTTGCCCATAAAGGAAAAAGTTGGCACCGGACTATCACCTGGCTGCTCTTCCATTTTTGTAAAATCGACTGATTTAGCGTCAATTCGTGGAGGAGTACCGGTTTTTAAACGATCCACTCTAAAAGGTAGTGCTCGCAATCTTTCTGCCAGGGCAATTGATGGCGGATCACCAGCACGACCGCCAGAATGATTATCAAGCCCAATATGGATTTTGCCACCGAGGAATGTCCCAACAGTTAACACCACTGAATCAGCATAAAAGTCCAAACCCATTTGAGTTTTAACGCCTTTTACTTGATTCTTTTCTACAATTAAGTCAACTACAGCATTTTGGAATATTTGCAGCTTATCTTGGCTTTCCAACATATTACGGATAGCTGCTTTATATAAAGCGCGATCTGCCTGGCCACGAGTTGCCCGTACCGCAGGGCCTTTTGAAGCATTAAGAGTACGAAATTGAATGCCGCCGAGATCTATAGCTTTAGCCATGGCACCGCCAAGAGCATCGATCTCTTTAACCAAATGGCCTTTACCTATCCCACCAATGGCAGGGTTACATGACATTTGGCCCAGTGTATCGACATTATGAGTTAACAATAAGGTTCTTACGCCCATGCGTGCAGAGGCCAAGGCAGCTTCTGTGCCTGCGTGTCCACCACCCACAATAATGACCGAATATTTTTCAGGGTATTTCATTAACTCAACTCTTTAATCACTCAATTTATAACGCAATTCATTCTAAATACTGTCGCAATTTAGACAGTAAATCGCTGTATATCGCGAGGGAGGGCGATCATACCGATATTTGACTATCTTTTGAACAGTTAATTGCGGCTTTTTTTCTTCGCTTTTGACTACCAAAGCATTAATTTAGTCTATAAAATCAATCCTTTAGATAAAAAAAACATCTATGCAGATCCTAGACCAGAAAACCATACCTAGCATTGCCCAAGCATTTAGCTTGTTGCTTATTGTGTTTCTGCTCATGTTTGTTATCGGTGGCTTGGTTCTGGTTTTTGACCCAGGAGCTAACCTAGATAATATTTCCGCGAATCATTTAGCCTTATCCATCTTCTTGTCGATGAGCATCAGTTATATGCTATTAGCGGTTATCAGTAAGCCTTATTGGCTAACTCGTTTTATCCCTCAACTTACATTACAACCCTTTTGGCTAGCCGGCGCTTTGCTAGCAGGCATTCTTTGTGCTTTGTTAGTATTACAACTTCAAGTCTACTTCCCAGCTCCAGAAAACTTAGATACAAGCATTAGTCTAGCGCTAACCGGTAATTTATGGGCTAGTCTACTGGTTTATATCAGTGTGATTTTAATTGCACCTTTTTTTGAAGAGTATTTATTCCGCGGGATCTTGTTTGAAAGCCTTTTAAAACAATGGGGAACCGTCGTTGCGATACTGATTTCTGCATTTATTTTTACTTTATTTCATTTATTTGAATACCATCAATACTGGGTCGCTTGGATTTCGGTATTTTGTTTAGCCTTATTACTTGCAATCGTGCGGCATAAAAGCCAATCTATGCTTAACCCAATCGTATTGCACGCAACTTATAACACCACTTTATTATTGGTGGGATCGAACTAACAGGAGTTAACAGTGAGATTTTTTATTCGTTTTTTTATATTTTTGCTAGTTATTGGAGCAGCCGCTTATGGCTATGCTTGGTATAAAAATAAGCAAGCAGTCGACGACTTAATAACGAAAAACGGCGGTAGCTATTCGAGTACTTACATCGATGCTAATGGCGACAGCGTCATTAAAGGAATTAGCTTTCAAATCCCTGGTTTGCCGCAACCAGCGACGGTAGAAGAATTAAGAACTGGCACCGGCAATATTCTTACCAATATAAAAGTCTCAAAAGCTTTTAATTCTAATGACCTAGCTTCGCTACCTGAACACTTTGATGTTTATTTCGATGTAAAAGGCGCAAAAATCCCCTTAGATCCCATTATGGATCAGGCGACTCCAGCTAGTTCGAATGATTTCTTCGGCGCTGCAACTTATGCAGGCTGTGGCGATCGTCGAGCTATGTCGATTTCCGATTTATCATCTTTAGGGATTTATGCTTTAGACTCTGATGCTAAAATAAAACTTACCTTGGATAATTCAAATCGCAAAGCCTTCGCCGATATTTATATCAACCTTGATAAACTAAATACCACTAAGATCAATTTAAGTATCAAGAATTTTAATATGGCTAACCCTCTGGGTCTTAGTTTTGGCGGCGGATCAATCGAGATAGCTGACAATGGTATTCAAAGGGACATCAATGCTATTTGCGCAAAGGAATCGGAGCTATCTGAAAAGCAATACACAGAACGTCATATTTCTTATCTCAAACACTTATTGTTTCAAGAAAACATCTTCTTGAGCCCAGAGTTTTATGAGCAATATGCAAAATACCATAGCAATCCGCGTTCAATAAAAATGAGTTTTAACCCAAGCAATGACTTACAACCTATGAGCTTAATGGGTGCTTCTCCACGTCGGTTATTAAATCTTTTAAATACCAACGTTCAATTGAACGATAATTCCATAACACCTTTATTTGGCAATCGTCCTGATCCTTCTGAGCTACCGCAATTAGATCTTGTGACTCCTGAAGATGACGGATTAACAACTATTTACGGGCTGAAACGACAAGATACTGCCGTATCCAGCATAGGTCGCTATGTGGGTTATAACGCTTATTTTGACTACCGAGGTAATAAATACAAAGGAAAAATAAAATCGGTAACAGGCTCAGCAGTAAATGTTCGTTACGAAGTGTCCACTGGTAATTATGTTGAAAAGCCGTTTCGTTTGTCGGACATATCAAATCTTGAGGTTCGTCGTGAACAAGTGCAGCCCACCGAAGAAACTACCTCAAACTAGAATTCGTTTTGAAGAATCTAAGCAAAAGCCCGCAATAGCGGGCTTTTTTACAGTCTTTATCTTTTCGATTCGAAAAACTTTATAAATTTATGATAAAGTTTTGCTATTAATGAATCTCACCATATTTAGGAGCTGTTATGCGTTGGAAGGGAAGAGAAGGAAGTAAGAACATCGATGATCGACGTGGTCAACGAATTAAGCGTGGCGCAGGTGTTGGTATCGGCGGAATTATCATGGCTTTGGTCGCGATCTTTGTCTTTAAACAAGATCCAATGCAAGTGTTGGGCAATACCATGAGCGGTCAAGGACAAAGTCAAACCAGCTCTGAACCTTATCGTCCTTCCGCTCAAGAACAAGAAGTCGCTGAATTTGTTTCTGTGGTGTTACGCGACACTGAAATTACTTGGGGAAAACTATTTAATCAAGCCAATAGTCGTTACCAGGAACCTGGTCTAGTCTTATATTCAGGTTCAACACCAACTGCTTGCGGAACCGGCCAAGCTGCTTCAGGTCCTTTTTATTGCCCCGGCGATCAAAAGATTTATTTAGATTTAAGTTTTTTAAATGAACTTAAGCGTATGGGAGCTTCCGGTGACTTTGCTTTAGCTTATGTTATTGCACATGAAGTAGGGCACCATATCCAAACCATTACAGGAACTTCGAGTAACGTTCGAAAATTGCAATCGCAAGCAAGAAGCAAGGCTCAAGCTAACGATCTACAAGTTCGAATGGAATTACAAGCAGATTGTTTAGCAGGCGTATGGGCTAATCACAATCAACAAAGAACCGGCTCACTAGAGCGCGGCGATATAGAAGAAGCGCTGCAAGCAGCAGCATCAGTTGGCGATGACAACATTATGAAAAAAGCAGGTATTCCACCGCGTAAAGAGAATTTTACTCACGGCTCTTCTGAACAAAGAATGCAATGGTTTAATCAAGGTTTAAGAAGTGGTGATTATAATAAGTGTGATACAGGGATTTAACTTTACGTAACTCGGAACAAAAAGGAGCTGAAAGCTCCTTTTTGTTAATGAATTACTCTAGTAATAAAGCTGACTTTAATAATGTTTTAGTTTGTTCTTCCATATAGGTTATTTCATTTGTAAACGAAATTGCTGACACCCAATATGTATATTTTTGACCGGCAACCAAATAATACATAGTGGTCATTTCATCACCTTCACTTAACCATCTTAATAATTTATAGGATATTTCATTATTAGAAGCACCGGAAATAGTACCCTCTGAAATTATGGTTACCTTTTTATTATCCGCATCATTTTTTATTTCTTTCAGCATTCCTTTCCAGTACTTATTGGCTTCTAACCCTCCTGGCTGTTGATCTACCAATACTAAGTACTGTAAATCCTCTCCTTTCCAACCATGAACTAACTCTTCATTAGGATCAAAATCTGGAAATACTTGAAAAGTTACATCTAAGTTTGACGATGAAACTTCGATTGTTTTTCCAATCCTCCAAGTCTCTGCAAAAAGTGAGCCAGAAAACATAAAAACTATAACGAATAACAAAACCCTCATAACTTCTCCCTAATAAATTTTTTTAACTATTTTCCAATACAAAAACTACTAAATATTTTTCCTAATAAATCATCTGCGGAAAATTCACCGGTAATTTCAGCTAAAGAGTTTTGCGCTTGGCGCAATTCATCAGCAAGTAATTCACCGGCATTAAAGTCCACTAGTTGCTCTTTGCCTTTTAAACAGAAATTCAAACCTTTTTGGATCGCATCAAGGTGTCGACGCCTTGCAAGAAACGACCCTTCAGATGACTGCTGATAACCCACAATTTCTTTCAGCTCCTTTTTTAAGGTATCAATGCCATGACCTTGTTTGGCACTTAATGGAATGACTTTATAGTCTGAACGAATTGAGCCTTGTTCAAGTTCAGACAGATCTGTTTTATTAGCAACTATTAACAGTTTATCTTTAAATTTTTCGAAGCGAGTAAAAGATTGATCGATGGCGTGCGGTGAATACTCTGTTACTTCATTTGAGTCTGCAACTAAAATAATTTGATCGGCTTTTTCGATTTCTTGCCAAGCTCGCTCAATACCTATTTGTTCAACTTTATCATCAGATTCACGCAAACCCGCAGTATCAATAATATGCAATGGCATACCGTCAATATGAATATGTTCCCGAAGTACGTCACGCGTCGTCCCCGCAATATCGGTAACAATCGCCGTTTCTTTTCCTGCTAAAGCATTCAATAAACTTGATTTTCCAGCATTGGGTTTTCCGGCTATAACCACCGTCATTCCTTCGCGTAAAATTGAACCTTGTTGTGCTTCTTGCTGTAATACTTCGATTGAGCTGATGATAGTATTTACATCTGCAAGCACTTTGCCGTCTGATAAAAAGTCGATTTCTTCTTCGGGGAAATCAATCGCCGCTTCTACGTAGATTCTCAGAGCAATTAATTCTTCTACTAAGCCATGTACTTTAGAAGAAAACTCACCTTGCAAGGAACGAATAGCGGATCGAGCTGCTTGTTCTGATGTCGATTCAATGAGATCAGCAATTGCTTCTGCCTGTGCTAAATCTAGCTTATCGTTTAAAAATGCTCTTTCCGAAAATTCACCTGGTTTTGCTAAACGTACACCTAGTTTCAATAATTCTTTAAGTAAAATATCCATGACTACGGGGCCGCCATGACCTTGCAGCTCTAACACATCTTCACCGGTAAAAGAATGGGGAGCTTTAAAATAGATGGCGATACCCTGATCTACAACCTGATCTTGATCGTCATAAAAAGGAAGATAACTCGCATCACGAACTTTAAGTTCGGTTTTTAATAGCTTTTGTGCGATTTGTAAGGATTGCTTGCCAGAAATTCGAATAATGCCAACGCCACCACGACCGGGTGGCGTTGCAATTGCTGCTATTGTGTCTTGATTACCCATCTTTAAAGATGACTATCCAATTATTTTTTCTTGCCTTTATTCTTACCTAAGGCTTCTTGTTTTTCAATTTTATGATTTACATACTGCTGTTGAGCAATCGAAATCAAGTTATTGCACAACCAGTAAAGTACTAAGCCTGCAGGGAAGAACAACATGAATACAGTAAAGAATACCGGTAAATATTGCATCATTTTTTGCTGCATTGGATCCATGTTAGGTGACATCGGTTGCATCTTTTGCATTAAGAACATACTTGCACCCATTAACAACGGCAATACAAAGTAAGGATCTTGAACCGATAAATCTTGAATCCAACCGAAGAATGGCGCATGGCGCAATTCAACTGCTTCAAATAATACGTAATACAGCGCGATGAATATTGGGAATTGCAGAAGCATTGGTAAGCAACCGCCAAATGGGTTGGATCCTTCTTCTTTGTACATTTTCATCATTTCTTGCTGCATGCGCTGCTTATCTTCGCCATAACGCTCTTTCAATTTTTGCATTTTTGGCTGCATTTTGCGCATCGCATGAGCGGACTTGTACTGTTTTTTCGATAAAGGATAAAGAATCGTTTTAACCGTTACCGTTACCATAATAATGGCCAAACCCCAGTTCGCTAAGAAACCATAAAAGAAATTCAATAATTTATACAGCGGAATACCAATCCACCAAACCCAGGATAAATCCATGGTTTTGTTAAGACCAGGTGCTGCTGCTTCCAATTGCTCCAGTAATTTTGGACCAACGTATAAAGAGGCTTTAACCGTTTGAGTTGTTTTTGACGGTACATTAATCGCCGATTGAACAAACTGAACTTTGCTTTGCTGATTAGCCATCATTTTTGCACTGATGGTCACATTTTGACTTTGTTCAGGGATCCATGATGAAACAAAATAGTGCTGAATTACTGCAACCCAACCACCTTGGCGGCTTACATTAACTTCTTCTTCAGCTAGATCTTCAAAGCTAACTTTTTCATACACTTCATCTTCTGGAGAATATGCCAAACCTAAAAATGGGCTCATACCAAGAGCACCTTTATCTTCTAAGCCAGTTTCGCTTTGGTCACGAACTAGTTCAGCGATGAAGTTATAAGTACGATCATTTTCAGATTGATTGTTAATCTGATACTCCATGCCGACTAAATATTCACCACGTTTGAAAGTGTAATTTTTGACAAAAGTTACACCCGCTTCATTCTGCCAACGAATGGGAACGATTAACTCATCTTTGCCTTCAGCTAATTGGTAATCTTTCTTATCAACCTGGTAGGTAGCTCTTGGCAACTGATTATCTGGAGCGCCATTGCCCAATAATGCGCTTTTAGCTTGATAAACACGATCTTGGTAATCAAAAAGGACTACTTTTTGCTGAGGATTGTTGATCTCTAAGTTATAGTCTAACGTTTCTGCATAAACCAGATCACCACCTTTAGGATCCAGCTTAAACTTCATCAAGTCGGTTGTAACCGTGATAAAATTTGACTCATCAGCCTGTTCGGTTGAGCTTAAAGAAGCACTCTCAACAACAGCTGACTTCTCTGGTTTAGGCGCATAATCTTTTTGCCAAGCTTGATAGAGTAAAAAACTTAAAATGGCAAAAGCCAAAAACAAAAAACCGCGTTTTGATTCCAACATGGTACTTCTCTTTAATTATCTATGATTGTCTATTATTTGTTCGTTGATCTTGGGGCTCTGGCACCGGATCACAACCGCCTTCGCAACCTGGGTGGCAGCGAGCCAATCGCTTTATTGTTAACCAACTTCCGCGCATAGCGCCATGTTTTTCTAAAGCCTCTATAGAGTAATTAGAACAGGTAGGCGCGAAACGGCATTGATTGCCAATAAAAGGGCTTAATGTCAGCTGGTAAAGCCGTACTAACTTGATGAGTAACCAGCGCATCGTTTATTGATCTTTTTCCACAAGCCTGCAAGCTGATCGAATAATACCTGATTAGGCTGCTCGCTACTACCTCGGCGAGCCAAGATAACGCAATCTAATTGTGGTAATAACTGGTTTTGTGTACGGAAACTTTCTCGAACCAACCGTTTCAATCGATTTCTATCCACTGCCAAGCGAATATTTTTTTTGGCAACAATAATTCCTAGACGAGGAGACTCATGATTATTGGGGCAAGCTAGAAGGGTAAAGTTTTTACTAGTGGCTTTAACTGGATTGGTAAATACTTGTTTATATTCTTTTGCAGTGAGTAATCGAGAGTCAGCAGGGAACCTCTTGTCAGTCCCAAGCTCTAGATCACTCACTGTAATGCAAAGAATATAATTTTATTTAAATCGTATTATGCGCTTAAGCTTTTACGGCCTTTAGCACGACGACGATTTAAAATAGCACGACCATTTTTAGTCGCCATACGAGCACGGAAACCGTGAGTACGTTTGCGCTTAAGATTACTTGGTTGAAAAGTTCTTTTCATCGGGAAAACCCATATTGTTAATAACTAAAACCTAATGTTTACTAGGTCACTTCACAAGGACGCGGAATTTTATAGGAAAACATCTAACGAAGCAAGCCTTTAAACCGCTAAAAATATAAGTTTTCTAGAGGTTGAATCAAACTATTCTGTTTGAAATATACGACTTGTTTATATCTTGTATTTATAAGTCATTATAACACAATATCTTGTATGTTTGGTTGATTTAATTTTTTTCTGTGGATAAGTTTATTAGCTTAACTTTAAAGTTATTTTAAACTTTCTAGCGTTATTTTAGCCATTTGCAGTCATTTCTTGAATTAACTCACTTGTGTTTAGTTAAACTCTCGTTTTTCAAAGATATTGGTTAAGTTTACCCTATAATATATATAATATATCTTTAAAGATCTTATTGTTATTATTAGTAAGCGTGTTTTCTGTTGATAACCTCATTAAATGCTTTTGTATCAAAGTCTTACAGAGATTGAAACCATGGTGACAATCTATCGTTTTAACTGTGTTTAAAAAATGGATAACTATGATATTTACTCAATTCACATAGTTTTCAACAGTTTATCTTAAAAGTTATAGTTATGTTACTAACATAGTTGTTATTTTCTGATTTTGCTGTTCGATTGTGGAGTTTTTCGTCTAGAGATAAATTTATGATTATAGAAATAATTTGAGTGATTATCTAAAATATTAGCTAATGCTTGTGGATTAATTTATAGATCCGATCTACACTGTGATCCCTTCGCTCCAGGAAAGCTAAGCGAAGCTATAACCAATAAGATAAATAACAAAGTGATTGGCAACTAAAATGAGTAATACACAAGCGAGTTGGCGAAGTTGTTTGCAAAAACTTCAATCAGAACTATCTGCAACTGAGTTTAATACTTGGATAAAACCTTTACGAGTTGAAGAATCAGATTCTGAAGTGAGCCTATTTGCCCCTAACCCGTTTTTTGTGGATTGGATTCGTCAACAGTACCTTTCTAAAATTAGTGAAATAGTAGCTAACCATTCTACTGAATTGAATAAGCAGGTTTCGCTGCAGGTTGGATCGTCACAGCCCGCATCTGCCAAACCTATGCCTGTTGCCAAGGTAACTACTTCTTCAGAACCTAGAGTTGAGAATCATAACGGCTTATTTCAACACAACAATCTAAATCCGAAATTTATCTTTACTAAGTTTGTTGAAGGTAAATCTAATCAGTTGGCGCGTGCAGCTGCTCAGCAAGTAGTGGAAAATCCAGGAACTGTTTATAACCCATTATTTATTTACGGTGGGGTGGGTTTAGGTAAAACCCATTTAATGCACTCTATAGGGAATCTCATTTTAGAGCAAAAACCGCAGGCCAAAATTGTTTACCTCCACTCCGAACGTTTTATGGCCAACATGGTTAAAGCATTACAAACTAATACTATGGAGAAATTTAAAAACTTCTATCGATCGTTGGACGCTTTATTAATTGATGATATTCAGTTTTTTGCCAACAAAGGGCGCACTCAAGAAGAATTTTTCCATACCTTTAACACGCTAATAGAGAGCAATAAGCAGGTGATTATGACCTGTGATCGCTACCCGAAGGAAGTTGAAGGATTAGAGGAGCGCTTAAAGTCTCGCTTCGGCTGGGGATTAACCGTAGCTATCGAGCCGCCTGAGCTTGAAACTCGTGTTGCTATTCTTATGAGTAAAGCGGCTGCTTCCAATATTGAGCTGCCTCATGAAGTGGCTTTCTTTATTGCAAAACGTATACGCTCAAATGTTCGCGAGTTAGAAGGAGCCTTAAAAAGAGTTATAGCTAACGCTCAATTTACCGGCCGATCTATCACCTTAGATTTTGTTAAAGACGCACTAAAAGATTTGATTGCAGCGCAAGATAAAATGATTTCCATCGATAATATTCAAAAAACTGTCGCTAGCTATTACAAGATCAAGGTTTCTGAGCTATTATCTCAAAGACGCAGTCGTTCTATCGCTCGTCCACGTCAAATGGCTATGGCTTTAGCCAAGCATTTGACCAGCCATAGTTTACCTGAAATAGGAGAAGCTTTTGGCGGACGCGATCACACGACGGTTTTGCATGCTTGCCGAAAAATAAACGAATTAAAAGGCGAGAGCAACGACATCGAAGAAGATTTTTCGAATTTATTAAGAACATTATCCAGTTAACAATAAAGGCCTGATCATTACTTGAAATGGACTAGGCCAATAAGGTGACTATATGCGCTTTAGTATTCAACGCGAACAATTATTAAATCCCTTGCAGTTGATTAGTGGTGCTGTTGAAAAAAGACAGACCCTTCCTATTTTATCCAATGTTTTAATGGTTGTAGATGATAGTAAGCTCTCACTAACCGCAACAGATCTTGAGTTAGAATTGAAGACTGAAGTGATGTTAGAGGGCGAGTTTGAATCGGGTGAGATTACGGTTCCTGCACGTAAATTACTGGATATTGTTAAAAGTTTTGCCGCCGAAGAATCTATCCAAGTTAATATGGGTGAATCACGCATCACACTAAAAACTCCGTCAAGCCGCTTTAGTTTATCAACCATGCCAGCAAGCGAATTTCCCAACGTCGAAGAAACCGCTAGCTTAGTAAATTTAGACCTAAAACAAACCTTGTTAAAAGGATTGATTGAGAAAACGCAATTTGCCATGGCGCAGCAAGATGTTCGCTATTATCTTAATGGAATGCTATTTGAATTTGATAATAATAAACTTACTACGGTAGCAACGGACGGCCACCGATTAGCTTTATCCAGAGAAACTGTTGAGATAGATGCGGAAGATAAGGTAAGTGCGATTATTCCTCGTAAGGGCGTAATGGAGTTAGCCAGGTTGCTAGACCATTCTGATGAGACGGTTTCTATTGCCTTAGGCTCGAATCATATTAAAGTCACTAACCAGGCTTACAGCTTTACTTCAAAGCTTGTGGATGGCCGTTTTCCTGAATACAGTAAAGTGTTACCAAGAAATGGTGATAAAGTGGTGTTAGTTGATCGCGAGCTCATTAAAGACTGCTTATCACGCGCTTCAATTTTATGTAATGAGAAATTCCGTGGCGTACGTTTTATGCTTTCTAATGAGCAAGTGAAACTGCATGCCAACAATCCAGAGCAAGAAGAAGCTGAGGTTGAATTCAGTGTGGATTACCAAGGCTCAGACTTGGAAATAGGTTTTAACGTGGGCTACATGATTGACGTGATGAACACCATTAAAACACCCCAAGTAAAGATGACTTTTATTGATGCTAACTCATCAAGTTTGATTGAAGAAGTTGATGGCGGCGAGAGCCTTTATGTCGTTATGCCAATGCGTCTCTAGAGTATAGTTTGCATTCGATTTTCAGGATCTAGTTATTTATGCAGATCCAATCCTTACAAATAGGGCAGTTGCGAAATATTAGCAGCTGCCAACTTCAACTTTCCAAACAGCTTAATATCTTCTACGGCGACAATGGCGCTGGCAAAAGTAGCCTATTAGAGGCTATATATACTTTAGGTAATGGGCGCTCCTTTCGCACATCCCGTCATGCAAAAGTGGTTCAGGCCGAATTTGATGCCTTTACCGTATTCGCGCAATTTAATCATGAGCAGCAAAAGCATAAGATTGGACTGATGCGTCATCGTAACGGTGATATTCAAATTAAGCTGAATGGTGATAAAGTTACTAAACTCAGTGAGCTGAGTAAAACCATACCTATGCAAATCTTAGCTCCAGAACAGTATGAATTACTTACTAAGGGACCTAGCGGTAGACGAAAGTTAATGGATTGGGGAGTGTTCCACGTGGAACATTCTTTTCTTAAAGATTGGCAAAAGGCACTAAAAATACTCCAACAGCGCAATAGGGCGTTAAAACAAGTTAGCTCCTATCAGCAACTTGAACCTTGGGATAAACAACTAATACCGCTTTCTGAACTAATACATCAAAAGCGGATGGAATATGTAAAACAACTAGAACCCTTGTATCAAGATATTTTGAAAAGCTTTTTGCCGCAATTGGATTCCACTTTTAGTTTATACCCTGGTTGGAAATCGGATGAAAAACTCAAAGAGGTCTTAATTAGACAATTTCAAGTAGATCTTAAAACTGGCTTTACTCATTCTAGTATTCAAAAGGCAGATTTAAAAATCTTAATTAATGGAAAGCCTGCCGCGGAGCAATTATCTAGAGGGCAGCAGAAATTAGTTACTGTTGCATTAAAGTTGGCTCAATTGAACTTAATGCAACAACTCAAAGGTATTTGCCCAATATTTTTATTGGATGATATAGGGGCAGAGCTTGATGTTAAGCATCAGCAGACACTGTTGGACTTTTTAGCAAATCAGCCAGAAAACCAACAAATTTTTATCACTTCAGTACATTTAGATCCCCTCAAGAGCCTCATAAAAGGGTATAATAAGGTTAAAGTGTTCCACGTGGAACATGGCCAGATAAATGAGACAACAAACAGGCCATAGCTCCGATACGGTTGAACAAAGCCACAATAATGATAACGAATAAACCCAGCCTTCTAATGGTTGGCTTAATTAGCTTGTAACAGGAATAGACAATGTCAGAAGAGACCAATTACGACTCCTCGAGTATTAAAGTTCTTAAAGGTTTGGATGCGGTGCGTAAGCGCCCTGGTATGTATATCGGCGATACCGATGATGGTACCGGTTTGCACCATATGGTGTTTGAGGTGGTCGACAACTCCATCGATGAAGCTTTAGCCGGCTATTGCTCAGATATTATAGTGACTATACACCCAGACGAATCGGTTTCAGTAAAAGATAATGGTCGTGGTATTCCTACAGAGATTCATGAAGAAGAAGGTCGTTCAGCAGCCGAAGTTATTTTAACGGTATTACACGCTGGCGGTAAATTTGATGATAACTCTTATAAAGTATCCGGTGGTCTGCATGGTGTAGGTGTTTCAGTAGTAAATGCTTTATCCGTAGAGTTAAAAATGATTATTCGCCGAGAAGGTAAACGACACGAGCAACTGTATGTTCACGGCGAACCTCAAGAGCCATTGAAAGTGGTTGGCGATGCTAAAACAACAGGTACAGAAATAAGGTTTAAGCCAAGTGAAGAGACCTTTACTAATATTAAATTCCATTACGATATATTGGCCAAACGCTTAAGGGAGCTATCTTTCTTAAATTCAGGCGTTAGCATTAAGCTCGTTGATGAAAGATCCGGTGAACAAGAGCATTTTAAGTATGATGGTGGTATCAGTGCTTTTGTTGCCTATATCAACGAAAAGAAAACTCCGATCCACGAGAAAGTATTCCACTTTACCCAAGAGCGCGAAGATGGCATTACGGTTGAAGTGTCAATGCAATGGAATGATTCATTCCAAGAGAATATTTACTGCTTTACCAATAATATCCCGCAGCGCGATGGTGGTACTCACTTAGCTGGTTTTAAAGGTGCGCTAACAAGAAGTTTAAACAACTTCATGGAGGCCGAAGGCTACAATAAAAAAGGTAAAGTAAGTACTACCGGTGATGATGCTCGTGAAGGTCTTGCTGCAGTAGTGTCGGTCAAGGTTCCTGATCCAAAATTCAGCTCGCAAACTAAAGATAAGTTAGTTTCTAGTGAAGTAAAAACTGCGGTAGAGCAGGCAATGGGCGAGCATTTAAAGGATTTCTTATTAGAGAATCCAGGTGATGCGAAGACTGTTATTAATAAGATGATTGACGCCTCTAGAGCACGCGAAGCAGCACGAAAAGCTCGTGAGATGACCCGTCGTAAGGGTGCGTTAGATATCGCCGGACTACCGGGAAAACTGGCGGATTGTCAGGAAAAAGATCCAGCATTATCAGAGCTTTACATAGTGGAGGGTGACTCAGCGGGCGGTTCGGCTAAACAGGGTCGTGATCGTAAGAATCAAGCTATCTTGCCACTTAAAGGTAAAATACTAAATGTTGAAAAAGCACGTTTCGATAAGATGTTGTCTTCGCAGGAAGTTGGCACCTTAATTACCGCATTGGGTTGTGGTATTGGGCGAGAAGAGTTTGATCCAGATAAAACCCGATATCACCGCATTATCATTATGACCGATGCTGATGTGGATGGTGCTCACATTCGTACCTTACTGTTAACGTTCTTTTATCGCCAAGTACCAGAATTAATTGAGCGTGGTTATGTCTATATTGCCCAACCACCGCTGTATAAAATTAAGAAAGGTAAGCAAGAACAGTACTTGAAAGATGATGAAGCTTTAGAGCAGTACCTAACGCAGTTAGCGCTTACCAACTCCGAGCTCTTTATTAATAAGGAGTCTCCGTCAATTTCTGGACCAGGTTTAGAAAAATTAGTTAATGATTACCGAGCAGTAAAACATACTATTCGTCGCCTCTCTCGTCTATATCCGCAGTCAATTCTGGATCAACTTATTTATCATGAAAAGTTGAGTGCTGATGAATTAACTAACGAGTCTAGAGTTGTTGCATGGACAGATAAATTAGGTGAGCTGTTGAATACAGATAATCGTTCTGGCGCGGTTCGTTACGAATTAAATATACGTAAAGACAATGAATTAGATCATTATTTGCCGCACGTAGCCATGCACCATCATGGTGTGGAAAGTGATTACTTACTTTCAACTGACTTCTTTAATTCTCAGGACTATAAAAAGATTACTAGTTTAGGTGAAGAGCTTTCTGATCTGTTGCAAGAAGGCGCTTATGTTAAACGTGGCGAGAAGATCTTTGAGATTTCGAGCTTCCGAGAAGCTTTGGATTGGTTAATGGCCGAAGCACGTCGTGGTCAACACATTCAGCGCTACAAAGGTTTGGGTGAAATGAACCCAGGTCAATTGTGGGAAACTACGATGGATCCTGAGTGTCGCCGTATGTTGCAAGTAACCATTGAAGATGCCGTTGGCGCGGATCAATTATTTACCACGCTTATGGGTGATCAAGTTGAGCCACGCCGCGAATTCATTGAATCAAATGCACTTTCGGTGGCAAATTTAGACGTTTAGTTTTCTATTTTAGATAATTAGTTGCTCTTTATAGCTTTGTAATCGTGCAGTATCTTCTTCATTAAGTTGCGGATACTGCATATCAAGCTGTTTTAAGTTGTCCCTAATAATTTCACAGACTATGTTACGCATAAGTGGTTTATTGTCGGCTGGAACAGCATACCAAGGCGCCCAAGGTTTAGATGTTTGATTAAGTGCTTCTTGGTAAGCTACTTGATACTGATCCCACAGCGCACTCTCTGTTAAATCCGAATCTGAAAACTTCCAGTTTTTCTCTCGACTTTCAATACGTGAAAGAAAACGCTTGTGCTGCTCCTCATGTGAAACATTTAAAAAGAATTTTAAAACCATAGTGCCATTACGGGCTAAGTGTTTTTCGTGATCAACAATAGACTCATACCGATCATTCCAAAAGTTCTTCATAGCGTCTGGATTATTGATATCCGGTTGAAAGGGTAAGCGTTGACCAGATAAATACTCAGGATGAACCTTAACCACTAACACTTCCTCATAATAACTTCGGTTAAAAACTCCGATTCGTCCGCGTTCTGGTAGCGATTTACTAGTACGCCACAAAAAATCGTGATCGAGTTCTTCTTTGGAGGGTTGTTTAAAGCTAAAAACTTGGCAGCCCGCAGGATCAATACCTTTCAAGACGGCTCTAATAGTAGAGTCTTTTCCAGCTGCATCCATAGCTTGAAAAACTAATAGAACGGAAAATTGATCATGAGCATATAAAAGGCGCTGAAGGTCATCGAGTTCAGCCTGATCCTTTTTTAATTGTTTTTTTAATTCTTTTTCATTAAAAGGCGTCTGTATTGAAGTTAGAGAGTTACTAATTTTGAAAGAACCATCAAAGGGTACTAAAAAGTCATTAGACTGAGCTGAAAACATAGTGTTTTTAAAGAATTAAGTGATATAGCTATGAAATCACAAAAACTTAAACAAAATCAATAATTTTACAAATTTTAAAAGCTTGTAACTTGCAGAGCAAAACTAAAAGAGTAATATTATGCACTCTAGTTTTAATAAACGAGGATATAACAATGTCAGTAGCACGCGTAACGGAAATTATTTCAGATTCTAAAAAAAGTTTTGAAGATGCCATGGTAAAAGGTGTAAAACGCGCCAATAAAACTTTGGACAATGTGAAATCTGCATGGGTTAAGGATCAACAAGCTATTATTGAAGATGGTGAGGTTGTTGGATTCCGTGTAACGATGAAGATTACTTTTGTTTTAAAAGGCTAAGTAAAAAGTTATTAAAAAAGGAGCTTTTAGCTCCTTTTTTTTTTGGAATGTTTTTCCCTATTTCCCGCCTAGCAATCCGCCCAAAATACCACGGACTAATTTACGACCAATACCTGAACTAACAGTTCTGATTAAGGTTTTCATAAATGCTTCCGAATTAGACTGTCGCTTTGATCCAGATCGTTTTTTCTTGGCAGCTGCTTTTACTCTAGCCTCTGCTTCGCGCTGCTTTTTAGCTTCTGCTATTTCTCGTTCTTGTCGTTTTTGAAGTTCTATTTCTCTTTCATGCAATATTTCATAAGCCGATTCTCTATCAATAGATTTATCATAAAGTCCTGCAACCGGAGATAAGTTGCGGACTTTTTTCCGTTCAGTTTGATTGAGAGGCCCTATTCTAGATTCTGGAGGGCAAATTAAGGTTTGTTGAACAATCGAAGGCCGACCTTTTTTATCTAATACAGAAACTAAAGCTTCTCCAACACCAAGCGTTGTGATTAATTCCTTTGCATTAAGCTTGGGATTTGGCCTAAAGGTATCCGCGGCAGTTTTTACTGCCTTGAAATCTTTGGGAGTGAAAGCACGAAGCGCATGTTGAATACGATTACCTAATTGGCCAAGGACATTTTCAGGGATATCTGTTGGATGTTGTGTAATAAAAAACACACTAACGCCTTTTGAACGAATCAGTCTGACTACTTGTTCTATACGTTCCAATAATGCGCGCGGAGCTTTTTTGAAGAGTAAGTGGGCTTCGTCAAAAAAGAAAACTAAACGAGGCTTATCTGGATCACCCACTTCTTCTAGTTCTTCAAATAACTCTGAAAGCATCCATAATAAGAAGGTCGAATAAATACGAGGGTTTAGCATTAACTCTTTAGAGTGAAGAATATTAATAATGCCTTTGCCAGTATGATCTATACGCATCATATCTTGGATATTAAGAGCTGGCTCTCCAAAGAATTGATCACCACCAGAGTTTTCTAATACTAAAAGTTTACGAATAATGGCTGCTACCGATTGTGGCGAAACATTACCGTATTCACGCATTATTTCCTTTCGATTGTCTGACAGCCAATTGAGCATAGAGCGCAGATCTTTGATGTCGAGTAATAGAAGGCCTTGCTCATCAGCTATATCGAAAGCGATATGTAACACGCCTTCTTGAGTATCATTAAGCTCTAATAGGTTGGCTAAAAGGATAGGGCCGATTTCGGATATGGTAGTCCGAACAGGGTGACCATGTTTTCCAAATACGTCCCAGAAAATTACGGGGTTAGTATGGGCTTGGTAGTCTTTGATACCAATTTTTTCGATGCGCTCATTAATTTTTGGATGTGGTTTTGCTTCAGCAGCGACACCAGAAAGATCTCCCTTAACATCAGCAGTAAAGACGGGAACACCCATTTTGGAAAAGCCTTCAGCTAATACTTGAAGCGTAACGGTTTTGCCCGTACCAGTAGCGCCTGCTATTAAGCCGTGACGATTGGCCATTTTAGGGTTTAGTTGAATGTGTTCTTGTTCTGGGTTGCCGCCAATGAGAAGCATGGATTATCCAAATATTAAAAACTTGCTACAAGATTATATTAAGCAGTAAAAAAGGCAAGTTATCGGCAAAAGAAAAGGGTAAAAGGCTGTAAAATATGATTTGGGTAGTTGGAGCTAATGACTCGTAGCTCTATAATGATTGCAACACTAATGGATTTGTTGGTAATAGCCATGAAAAAAATTATAACTTTTTTTGTTCCTATTTTTGCGGCTTTCATTTTAATGGGTTGCGAGACGGTAAAACTGGGTGCTTTAGAGCAGCTGGGCTTTGAAAAAAGAGATGTGCTTGTCAGTCGAATTGAAAAAGCACGCGATGCCCAGTTGGAAGCAAAAGAACAATTCGAAAACGCACTGCAAGAGTTCCAAAGCGTGGTAAAGTTTGATGGCGGTGAGTTAGAAAAAGTATATAACCGTTTAAATGAAGAGTATGAAACAAGCAAAAGCGCTGCCGAAGATGTTACAAAGCGAATTGATAGCGTGGAATATGTGGCGGAAAAGTTATTTGACGAGTGGGCAGAAGAATTAAACCAATACTCTAATGCGGAATTAAAGCGTAAAAGCCAAGCACAGCTGTATGAAACTCGCCGCCAATACGCGGGCTTAATTAGCGCTATGCGTAAAGCAGAAAGATCTATCCAGCCGGTATTAACAGTATTTAACGATCAGGTTTTATATTTGAAGCACAACCTAAACGCCAGAGCTATTGCTTCTTTAAAAGATGAGCTTTCGGGTATTGAATCGAATGTAGCCAACCTAATCCGAGAAATGAACCTTTCGATCGATGAGGCTAATCGATTTATTAAGGATATGGAAAACTAATCGAATAAAAAAAGAGGAGTCTAAGACTCCTCTATTGCTGACACTTTCTTTTCTAAAGCTTCAAGTTTTTCACGAGTACGCTCAAGTACTTTAGTTTGAGCGTCAAACTCCTCACGAGTCACTAAATCCATTTTAGCTAAACCTGATTGCAAAGCTTGCTTAAACTGCTTTCCTAAATCATCACCTGCATTTTTTAAGCCTTCCGGAACGAGATCCGAAAGTTTTTTGGCTAAATCATCAATGGTTTTAGAATCAATCATAATAAATGCCTTATTTGTAGATTAAGAAAATATTGGTTTGCCCATTGCTAAGTGCAGTACCGCAAATACAGAGCCTATAGCTAATAAGAAGAATAAAATTTGTTTGTTCTTAGCTTGAGCTTTAAAGGTTAATATTCCAAAGAGAATATAACTAACGATAAATACCAGCTTAACCGTTACCCAGTTAAAAATGGCTGGATATTGTGATGACATTACCATTAAGCTAATACCGCTCAATAAAAGGAAGGTATCGATAATGTGAGGTAAGATTTTTACAGGCTTTTTCTGTAAAAGAGAGCTGTTTTTAAATAGCCAAATAGAACGAACAACGAAACCAAGAATGCTTATCATCGCAAGCATCATATGCAGATGTTTAAGGCCTAGATACATGAATTACCTCAAGTTGATTTTTGTTTTGGTAAGCTTGGAAAGCCGCCAATAATGTTTGTAGCTGATCTTGCGGTACTTCTACTTCAAAATCAACCGATTCAGAATATTCAATCTGATTAATGGTCGCGTGGTGCTCTTTAAGCAAATAATCAATTTGGTTTTGTAAATCATAAGCACAGCTCAATTTTAGTTCTTCAGTAAAGACACGCTCCTGAGTTGGCAATGTATCTAATGCCAGCTTTACTCCGCCTCCATATGCTCGAGCTAACCCCCCCGTTCCTAATTTGGTTCCACCATAATAGCGAGTGACCACTGCGGTAATGTCACCGATGTCACCATATTTTAGAACATTTAGCATGGGCATGCCGGCGGTTCCGCTCGGTTCGCCATCGTCGGAGCATGCCATTAATGTAGTGCTTTTTGGATTACCCACAATATAAGACCAGCAATGATGAGTTGCGTCAGGTTCTAATTGGTTTAAATGCTTTATAAATGCTTTTGCTGTGGTAACTTCGGGAGAAAAAATGACCCTGGTTATAAACCGGCTGCCTTTAATTGTCTCTTCAACTTGAAAAGGATTATCAGTGCCAAAATTCTGATTTGGCACTGAATAGTTAGGACTTTTAGCCATCAGATTGCTTACTCTGGCAAATACTCACGAGTCAAATTACGGTGGCCAGTTGCAGTCACCAAAATGTCATCTTCAATGCGGATACCGCCAAAAGGCATAAACGTCTCTATTTTCGACCAATTCATACTCGAGGCTTGTTCAGTTTGCTTTAGATCAGCAAGCAGAGAATCAATAAAATAAAATCCTGGCTCAATGGTTAATATTTGGCCTGCTTCAATTGGGCGAGTATTACGCAAGAATGGGTGCTCAGTTGGCGCAGGCGCAGTATCGCCTTCAATGTTGGCTTGGTGACCACCCACGTCATGAACCTGCAAGCCAATTTGATGACCTAAGCCATGTGGGAAAAAGGTGCTAGTGACACCGGTTTCCACCATAGACTCTGGGGTCATGCTACAGAAATCATAATTACTTAATAGTTTGCCAACTTCTAAATGAAAATCGATATGCAAATCAACATAAGAGTGACCGGGGGCGACTTTACTATTAAGAGTTTGTTGCACTTTATCCATATCTTTAATTAATGCGGCAAATTCATTATCTTCGTATGCGTAGGTACGCGTTATGTCGGAAGCATAACCATTAAAACGAGCGCCGGCATCAATTAAGAAAGTGCGGTGATCGCTTGGACGCTGTGACTCATAATTCACATAATGCAATATAGAGGCGTGTTCATTTAAAGCCACGATTGAACCGTAAGGCAACTCGCTTTCGTTTTGTCCTGCGGCCAATTGATAAGCTAGGTGAATTTCCAATTCAGAGCCTTGCTTAAAGAACATTTCTTTTGCAGCTAAATGGCCAGCAGCCGCCATTTGATTGGCACGAGAAGCGCACTCAATTTCATAGGCAGTTTTACGTGCTCGGTACCAGTTGATTTCATGAATTAAACCTAACGGATTAATAGCATCGAAGTCATCATCTTGAAACGGAGCACCCATTTCACCAATAAATGCAATGTTACCAGTTGAAGGCATGTAACCACGGACTTCATCTTTTTGTCGCATCATTTTTATATCAAAGTGTTCTACCCAGTATCCTTCAGGGTCGCCAGCGACTAGATGCCAAAAATCAACCGGTTGGTAATAACATAAAACTGGCTTTTTACCTGGAGTAAGGATTAAGCAGCTATCATGTATATTGGTTAAAGGAACGAAACTATTAAAATGGAAATTAGATTTGAATGGATAGCTCATGTCATCTAAGAAAACCCCATGCAATGAACCTGTAGGGATCAGTAGGTGATCAAAGCCATGTTTTTGCATTGCTTGATAATAGCGATCAGAAATTGTATCTATATGATTTTTAAAGTTTTCTTGTATCGACATGATAATCTGTAGAGTTTGTCATAATGAACCTATTATTTCAGAAAAGCCCTAAAGACCCAATAAAATCAGGCACTTTTATTGCTTTTGTTTGTTACAAAAGTTGGCTATGATTGGTCAGACCAGAAAGACCTCTTGTACCAATAACTTAGCGGCAGTACACTGACGGGTCTATCTATCCATGGGCAAAGGCAGTTATTTAAGATGCTTAATGCTGCTCATCTAAAGGATGTAACGGAGAATTAAGAATGCTATTTGAAGGTCAATCGATCCAGTGTAGCTTGCGCGACTCAGGAGTCGCTGAGATGCGCTTTGATAATCAGAATGAATCGGTTAATAAATTTGATCGAACCACGCTAAATGAGTGGAAACAAGTTACCCAAATATTAAAAGACCATGGCGGCGTTAAAGCAGTGATGGCAACGAGTGGTAAGCCTGTTTATATTGTTGGGGCTGATATTACGGAATTTAATCAATTATTTGCTTCTGGTCGAGAACAACTGGTCGAATGGCTAGTGCAAGCCAATGAAATCTTTACTGGTTTTGAGGACTTACCATTCCCAACGGCAGCGGCCATTGATGGAATCGCTTTTGGCGGTGGTTTAGAGATGTGTTTAACCTGCGACATGCGTGTTGGTACACCAAAAGCGCAAGTTGGATTACCAGAATCAAAATTAGGTTTGGTGCCAGGTTTTGGCGGTAGCGTTCGTTTAGCAAGAGTAATTGGACCTGATAATGCCTTTGAGTGGTTAGCAACTGGTAAAGGATACAAAGCAGATGCTGCCTTAAAACTTGGTACTTTGGATGCAGTGGTTCCTTCAGATAAATTGATCGAAGCAACCGAAGCGATGTTATTGGATGCGGCAGCAGGAAAAATTGATTGGCATTCACGTCGTGCAGAGAAGAAATCACCACTGCAACTTAATCGAATGGAAGCTGCGATGTCGTTTATGACTTCAAAAGCTTTTATTGCTGGCCAAGCAGGCCCGCATTACCCAGCGCCTGTAAAAGGTGTTGAGGTTATAGAAAAGTCTGCATACTTACCATTAGAAGAAGCGATTAAAGTTGAGCATGAAGCTTTTGCTGATATGGCGTTGACTGAACAAGCATCGTCGCTAATCCAATTGTTTTTAAACGATCAGGTTCTAAAGAAAAAAGCTAAAATCGCGGCAAAAACTGCCGATAAAAAAGTAGCTTCGGCAACCGTATTGGGCGCTGGCATTATGGGTGGCGGTATTGCTTATCAATCTGCTTCGCGCGGCGTTCCTGCGGTGATGAAAGATATTAATCAAGCAGCTTTAGATTTAGGAATGAAAGAGGCAATTGGATTATTCGGTAAGGGCGTTAAGTATAAAAAAATTACCAACGAACAAATGGCGCAAGGTGTGGCAAGCATTAAACCAACCTTAAGTTACGATGAGATCAAACACACTGACATCGTAGTAGAAGCGGTGGTAGAAAATCCGAAGATTAAAGCGGCAGTGCTTTCTGAAGTGGAAAGTTTAATGCCAGAAGATGCGATCATATGTTCGAATACCTCAACGATTTCGATTGATCGTTTAGCGAATTCATTAAAGCGTCCAGAAAAATTCTGTGGCATGCACTTTTTTAACCCAGTGCACAAGATGCCATTGGTAGAAGTGATTCGCGGTAAAGATACTTCTGATGAAACCGTTGCTAGTGTTGTTGCTTATGCTTCTGCTATGGGTAAATCACCAGTCGTTGTAAATGACTGTCCGGGTTTCTTCGTCAATCGTGTATTGTTCCCATACTTTGGCGGTTTTACTAAACTGCTACGTGATGGGTGTGACTTCCAGCAAGCTGATAAAGTGATGCATAAAAAGTTTGGTTGGCCAATGGGTCCTGCTTACTTATTGGATGTGGTGGGCATGGATACGGGTAAGCACGCTGCTGAGGTAATGGCAGAAGGTTTCCCGGATCGCATGAGCAAAGATGAAAAAGATGCACTGGATGTGATGTTTGATGAAGGTCGCTATGGTCAGAAAACAGGCTCAGGATTCTACGTTTATGGTAAAGATAAAAAAGGTCGCCCGACTAAAGATGCTGATCCAAAAACCTATGAATTGTTAAAGCAAGTTTGTGCGGATACAAAAGATTTTTCAGATGAGGAAATTATCGCACGCACTATGTTACCAATGATTATCGAAACCATTCGATGTTTGGAAGAGGGCATTATTGCTTCTCCAGCTGAAGGCGATATGGCCTTAATTTATGGTTTAGGTTTCCCACCATTTAGAGGTGGTGTTTTCAAATATGTTGATGATCGCGGTATGCAAGCAGTGGTTGATTTAGCTAATCAATTTAGTCATTTAGGCAATGCCTACAAACCAACAGAGCGCATGTTGGAAATGGCTAAAAACAATGAAAAATTTTATGCATAAGGCATAGGAGATTTAAAGATGAATGAAGTAGTAATTGTTGATGCTATTCGTACTCCTATGGGTCGCTCCAGAGGTGGAATGTTTAGAAATACTCGTGCTGAAGAACTATCGGCACGATTAATGCAAGGGTTGTTGGATCGTAATGAAGCATTAGATCCTGCCGATGTTGAAGATGTGATCTGGGGTTGTGTACAGCAAACTTTAGAACAAGGCTTTAACATTGCGCGAAACGCGATGTTAAAAACCGATTTACCCCATACGGTTGCTGGCCAAACGGTAAACCGTTTGTGTGGATCTTCGATGCAAGCGCTACACACTGCCGCTCACTCGATCATGGTGGGTGATGGTGATGTATTTATTATTGGTGGTGTGGAGCATATGGGTCACGTGCCAATGAATCACGGTATCGACTTTGATCCTGAGTTGGCTAAATACACCGCTAAAGCAGCGGGCATGATGGGTTTAACCGCTGAAATGTTAGCGCAAATTCACAAAGTATCGCGTCAGGAACAAGACGAGTTTGGTTACCGTTCACATCAATTAGCGCATCAAGCTACGCTTAATGGTGGTTTCAAAGCAGAGATTTTTGCAATGGAAGGCCACGATGCAGATGGCGCATTAAAAGTTTTTGATTTTGACGAAGTGATTCGTCCTGAATCGACGGTTGAAGATCTAGCAAAATTGCGACCTGTATTCGATCCAAAAAATGGTTCGGTAACAGCAGCAACGTCATCAGCAATTTCTGATGGTGCTTCGGCTATGTTAGTTATGTCTCGCGCTAAAGCCGATGCTTTAGGTTTAAAGCCAATTGCAAAGATCCTTTCAACAGGCGTAGCAGGTTGTGATCCATCCATTATGGGTTTTGGTCCTGTACCAGCGGTGAAAAAAGCATTGAAGCGAGCTAATATGGAACTAAGCGATATCGATTTGTTTGAGTTGAATGAAGCTTTCGCAGCTCAATCTATTGCGGTACTTGATGGTTTAGGTATGCGCACCGGCTGGGAAGATAAAGTAAATCTTAACGGCGGCGCTATTGCACTAGGCCACCCACTAGGTTGTTCAGGCTCTCGAATTTCAACCACCTTGCTTCGTTTAATGGAAGCTAAGGACAAAGAAATTGGTGTAGCCACTATGTGTATTGGTTTAGGCCAAGGGATTGCAACGGTATTCCAGCGTTTAAACTAAAATTGTTTGATATAAAAAGCCCGCTTAAAGCGGGCTTTTTATTGGGATAAGTTTTGAAAACGATAACCAAAAACTAATATTGATTGGGGTATTTTTGAACTTCTTAGGAGTCTTGTTTTAATTGAGCGATAGCAATATAGTTCCCGCCCCTGCCATCAGGCATAAACACAACCCCTAAACTCGTTTGGTTACCGCAATATGAAATAAGCCACCTTTCTGTAATTACGCCAGAGAATAACCTACCTTCTTCATCTACTAAGATGTCCCCTTCTTCTGATACTGATTGTGTATCTAATACCTTGTAATAATCGCAAGTAAGCTTCTGCTTAACCCACGTCTTAAGGCTTCTAGTTGCATCATTGTGTAAGTAAGTTGAAAAGGTGGCTATTGAATTGCCAGGGAATCCTTTGTTCTGATCGGAATTATTGGTGGGTAAAGTGTTACAACTAATGACTAGAGTAGGGATACAAAGAAATGTTGCTATTTTTTTCATTATCTTTCCTTTGCTTTTAGTTAAATGTTATACCCTAACTTTTTAGCGGAAAAAGTGCCAGTAGAGAGACGGAAAATTTATGAAAATAAAGACTTTAACATAGCCAAATTATCATCAGCGAGTTCTTCTTGCTCTTCTTCAGTTAATGGTTTGCGCTTTAGGTCCCAGTCCAAATCATCCTCAGGAATTTCATCAAGGAAGCGACTCGGCTCACAATTAATTAATTCGCCAAAACGATTACGTTTTTTGCACAAAGTAAAAGTTAAAGTTTTTTGCGCGCGAGTAATGCCTACATAGGTTAAGCGGCGCTCTTCTTCAATATCATCCATCTCGATACTGCTTTTATGAGGAAGCAATTCTTCTTCCATGCCGACTAAATAAACGTGGTTAAACTCTAATCCTTTAGAAGCATGCAAAGTCATGAGTTGAACTTGATTAGTATCCTCATTTTCCTCCTCTTCACGATCCAACATATCACGCAACATTAAATTAGTTACAGCCGCTGAGAAGGGGTTATCATCATGTTCATTTTCATCAACATATTTTTCAACCCAGCCTAATAGCTCCTGAATATTGTTCCAGCGGAATTCAGCAGCCTTTGGAGTGCTTGAAGATTCATAAAGGTAAGAGTGATAACCAATTTTTGAAATTAACTCATGAATGACACCAATAGCATCGCCACGCTGAGCATTGTCAGCAGCCATACCAATGGTTTTTACAAAACGTTTTACCGCCTCTAAGCCAGCGCCTTGCAAGTATTGCTCAAGCCCCATTTCAGTAGCTGCTTGGAATAAACTGACGTGGCGCATGGAAGCATAAGTACCGAGTTTTTCTAAAGTCGTTGGGCCGATGCTACGCTTAGGTGTGTTGGCAATACGTAAAAAAGCATTGTCATCATCATGATTTACCATCAGCCTTAGATAAGCCATCATGTCTTTAATTTCTGTTCTGGCGAAAAAAGAGGTGCTACCAGAAATTTTATAAGGCACTTTGTTTGCAATTAAAGTTTTTTCAAAAATTCTGGCTTGATGATTGCCACGATACAAAATAGCAAAGTCTGAGTATCTTAGATCTTTATATTTTACTCTACGCCCTAGAATCTCGGTAACAACGCGTTGTGCCTCTTCTTCCTCATCGGCGCAAGTCACCACTTTTAAAATATCGCCGTAGGGTTTATCCGACCAGAGTTTCTTTTCAAAAACGTGCGGATTATTGTCAATTAGTACGTTGGCCGCTTTTAATATTCGACCATAAGAGCGGTAGTTTTGTTCTAGCTTTACCACTTTTAAATTAGGATAGTCTTTTGCAAGTAGTTCAAGGTTTTCCGGCTTGGCCCCGCGCCAAGAATAGATCGACTGATCATCATCACCAACCACAGTAAAGTTACCAAATGTCCCCACAAGGTATTTAACTAACTCATATTGTGAGGTATTGGTATCTTGATATTCGTCGACCAATAAATATTTAATTTTGTTTTGCCATTTTTCTCGGACTTCAGGGTTATCTCTCAATAACAAAACTGGAATCATAATTAAGTCATCAAAATCTACCGCATTATAGGCTTTCATACTGCGGGCATATTTCTCATAGACTTTGGCAAAAATTAATTGCTCTTGATCCTTAGCAAAGTTAATGGCGTCTTGTGCTTGAATCAAATCGTTTTTCCATTGAGAGATTTGATTTTGCAAACGTCTTAATAATTCTTTGTCCGATTCTGCTTCTTTAAAACCTAAGTCTTTCAGAAGAGCTAAACAGTCTTGATCATCAAAAATAGTAAAATTGGGTTTAATGCCTAAGGCCTTATATTCTCGGCGAATAAAGTTAAGACCAAAATTATGGAAGGTGGAAACAGTTAACCCTTGAGTTGCGTTGGAACCGGCGAGTTTGCTTACCCTTTGTTTCATTTCACGTGCGGCTTTATTGGTAAAGGTCATGGCCACGATATTTCGGGCAGCAACACCTTTTTCTTTGATCAAATAAACCATTTTACGGGTAATTACGCTGGTCTTGCCACTGCCAGCACCAGCCAATACCAATAAAGGACCGCTGGTATTGATTAAAGCTTCATGTTGGCGAGGATTTAATTGATGCAAAGTAAACTACCAATATTGGTAAAAGAAATGAAATAGGCGGCAAGTTTAACAAGGCTAGCCGCCGATGGAAAAACAAAATTGGTAATTAATTTATATTTTGAAAACTTAAAGGAAGTTTCAAATAGTTAGCGCCATTTTGTTCAGCTTTGGGTAATTGTCCTGCACAAATATTGACCTGCAATGCTGGATAAAGCAATTTTGGAACCGACAGCTGGGCATCTCGATTTTGTCTTAATTCAACATATTCTTGTTTAGAGTCGGTATTAGCTAAATGAATGTTCTGCGTCATCTGAGAGACATTAAAGTTAGCGACAGCTTCGCGATCATTGCCGGGATAGTCATGGCATAACCACAATTGAGTATCATCAGCAAAACTTAGGATTTTACTTAAAGAATCAAAAAGTTCAGAGGCATTACCACCAGGAAAGTCGCAACGAGCAGTGCCAGAATTGGGATGAAAGAAGGTATCCCCCAAGAAGACATTGTTATCTATTTTATAAATGACCCCATCACTGGTGTGTCCGGGAGTTTCATAGACACTAATTTCATAATTTCCAAAGGTGAGGGTGTCGCCTTCAGCAACAAGACGATCAAATTGGCTTCCATCAGTGGCTATGGAAAAATTAAACACCGGAGCGAAATATTGCTGCACCTGCTTTATTCCTTGACCAATTACTGTCTTACCACCAATGGTTTGCTTTAGATGGTCAGCTGCAGTGAGGTGATCGGCATGAGCATGAGTTTCTAGAATCCAGTCAAGAACTAACTCTTGGTGTTGGATAACGGATAGTATAGGACTGATGGAGCCGTAACTGATTTTGCCGGAAGCAATATCGAAATCAAGTACCGGATCAATAATGACACATCTTTTGGTGGTACTATCGATAATTAGATAAGTCCAAGTTCCTGTAGCGCTGTCGTGAAAAGGTTGTATGCTTAAACTCATACTAGTATCTGCACTTGCCATAAATGTTTGGCTCAACAGTATAGTGAACAATTTGTATATTAGCAAAGCCTAATATATAATGCTGATAACTTCCTGAATCATAAAAATTATGAAAGATAAACTCTTCCAATTAGCAGTATCGAAACCCAAAATTATATATTGGTCATTGATAGCGGTGACGCTTATTTGTGCTGCTATGATGATTAATATCAAGATTGATACCGATCCAGAAAATATGCTGCCTGATACGCAACATGAGCGAGTCTTTCATAATGAGATAAAGCAAAAATTTCAGCTACATGATGCAATTGTGGTAGGGGTAGTTTCCGAAGAAGAGAGTGGAATTTATAACCTAGGAACTTTGAACGCAATTGCCCAGCTTAGTCAGCAGATAGCAAAGATTGAAGGTGTGATTACAGTTGATCTAATGTCTTTGCAAACAGTGGACAATATCACACAGCAAAATGACGCTATTCGTTTTGAGTGGATGATGAGGCAGGCACCGGAGTCACTTCTAGAAGCTAATCAGATAAAGCAGAATATTGAGCGTTTGCCATTATTTCGGAATACCTTAGTATCTGATGATTATAAAGCCGCAGCTATTTATGTTCCTATTAAAAATAAAGATCAAAGTTACCGAATAGCATCGGAAATAGAAGCGCATATAGAAAATATAGAAACGAGTAATAAGTTTTATATAACTGGTTTACCCGTCGCCGAGGATACTTTTGGCTTTGAAATGTTTGTCCAAATGGGGATTTCAGCTCCACTCGCAGCCGTTATGATTTTTATATTGCTGTTTGTCTTTTTTAGAAATCTGAAATTTATTGCTGCCCCTATGATCATAGCGATGGCTACAGTTATCATAGTTATGGGCATGATGATCGGTTTAGGATTTACGGTTCATATAATGAGCTCGATGATCGCGATATTTTTGATGCCCATTGCGGTAGTTGATTCTGTACACATAATGTCGGAATTTGCAGATCACTATAAAAAGAACAGTGATAAACAACGTGTGATCAAACAAGTAGTTAATAATTTATATAAACCGATGTTATTTACCAGCTTAACCTCAGCCATTGGTTTTGCATCGTTAATGCTAACGCCGATTCCACCAGTACAAATATTTGGCGCTTTTGTAGCTTTTGGTATTTTACTGGCATTCTTCTTAACCATAATTTTTATTCCGGCTTATATTACTAGCTTAAAAGAAACTTCCTTAGAGTCGTTGCAGGCAGTAGCAACTAAATCTAAGCGTTTAGAAACATGGCTGCCGTTATTGGGTAGATTTAGTTTCAAGCAGAGTAATCTCTTGTTAGCGGCTTTTTTGCTATTGGCGATTGGATCTGTATGGGGTATCGCTAAGATTCAAATAAACGACAATCCGACGCGTTGGTTTAAAGCAGATCATAAAATAAGGATTGCTGACAAAGTATTAAACGAGCACTTTGCAGGGACCTATGATGCTTACTTAGTTTTAGAAAAAGATAATAGCAACATCATCAAGGATTTTAGGGAAATTCTAACTAGTTTAAATATTGAGACACAAGAAGATAATAGTGTGTCGCTTGGTACAGAGATTAATGAGGCAATTTTTGCTATTGAAGATAAATTATTTGAATCAGATGACTCAAGCAAATTAGAGTTGGCTTTGGAAAAATTAGACCAGTTAAAAAGTAAACTAGCTACATTCCAGCAGCCGACAAATTTAAATTTAATAGAAAATTTACAAACAGCATTAATAGATACAGGCTTGGTTGGTAAAACGAATAGTTTGGCTGATGCGGTAAAGACGGTAAATCGCGAATTATTAAGTGGTGATGATAAAGACTATCTAATACCTAATAGTCAATCGGGGATTGCACAAACGTTATTACAATATCAATCTTCACATCGTCCGCACGATTTATGGCATTTAACTACTCAAGATTATTCATCTTCTGTAATTTGGTTACAAATGAAAAGTGGTGATAATCAAGACATGAGCAAGATTGTCGAAGCTATGAATGTGTATTTAGAGTCTAATCCGTTACCTGCAGGAATTAGTGCAAAATGGGCTGGCAAAACTTATTTAAATAAAGTGTGGCAAGATGAAATGGTGTATGGAATGTTAACCAGTTTATTAAGTGCCTTTGCAGTAGTTTTTATCATGATGGCAGTATTATTTAGAAGTATTTGGCTTGGATTAGTGGCGATGCTGCCTTTAACCATAACTATTACTGCTATTTATGGGCTAATTGGTTGGTTAGGAAAAGATTATGATATGCCTATCGCGGTATTATCAGCTTTAACATTAGGATTATCTGTTGATTTTGCGATCCACTTTGTACAACGAACTCGAGATTTATATCGAGAGACTAATGATATTAACCAAACTTTTGAATTAATGTTTAAAGAACCAGCCACAGCGATTAGCAGGAATGCTATTGTGATTGCTGTTGGCTTTACTCCTTTACTGATTGCACCGTTAATGCCTTATGTAACGGTGGGTTTCTTTTTGGCAACCATTATGGCAGTGTCAGCATTAGTTACCCTAGTTTTATTACCTATTGCACTAAAAGCATTGCGTTCAAAACTTTAATGGCAAACCGATGAAAAAAATTATTTTTACTTTATTAATATTCCTAGTATCTACTGTTATTGCTGAAGACAAAAAAGAGGTAGCTTCTATTGTTAAAGAAGCGTATCAGGCATGTTATTACCCTGGCGATGACGCGCAAAGAAAAGCGCGTATGGTCATAGTGGATGGGCAGGGTAACAAACAATTACGACAATTTAATATCTTTAAAAAAGATAAAGAAGATGGTGGCGATCAGGATTTCCTAGTTGTGTTTGAAAAACCGAGCGATGTGAAAAATACAGTGCTGTTAGTCAATAAGCATGTGGCTAGTGATGATGACCGATGGTTGTACTTGCCAGGTTTGGATTTGGATAAAAGAATCGCAGCTAGCGATAAAAGAACCAGCTTTGTTGGTTCAAATTATTTCTATGAAGATATTTCCGGGAGAAGTTTACAACTAGATAATTTTGTATTGATTGGCGAAAATGACAATTCGTATAAAGTAAAAGCAACTCCCAAAGATCCTACACTGGTAGAGTTTGAATTTTACGAAATGTTGATTAATAAGAATACTATGTTACCTATGCGGATGGAGTATTATGCTGATGGCAGTCTTTACCGTAAAGCAGAAATACTAGAGGTTAAAACAGTAGAAGGGTATCCAACGGTATTCAAATCTAAGATTACCGACTTAAGAACTAATGGCTATACGCTCGTCCAATTTAGAAAGCCTAATTACAATATTGGACTTGATGAAAAACTATTTACTGAGCGATCACTAAGAAATCCTCCTAAAAATTTATTCAAATAACAATGCAATATTATAAAGCCATTCCTTTATTCGGTTTATTGGCAGTTGGCTTTAATGCTGATGCTGCAGAGGACGATCTCTGGCAAAAAGATTGGGAGGAAGAAGAAATCACTACTAGTCTATGGACGGGTTTCTTAGAGGCTGGATACGGCTACCGCTTTAACAAAGATGATTTATTTAATAACCAAGAAACGCTAAATGAAGTTCGTTTGTATTTAGAAAACGATTGGCAATTTGAAGATATAGACTTTACCTTTAAAGGAGAAACTTGGTATGACGGTGTTTTAAGAAAATGGAAAGCCGATATCAGGGAGTTAAGCCTAAAGTTTAGTGCTTTTGGTAATACGGATTTTAAAATTGGTCGACATATTTCCACTTGGGGTACAGGCGATTTATTATTTTTGAATGATCAATTTCCGAAAGGTTGGAATGCCTACTTTAATGGTCGTGATGATGTCTATGTAAAAGCCCCAGCCAATGCAGTTCGAGTCACTAGTTTTTATGATTGGGCAAACCTAGATTTAGTATGGACGCCGAAATTTACAGCTGATGGTTATATTAATGGCGATCGTTTTTCTTTTTTCTCTTTACTAGCAAATCAAAACATTGGGGGTTTTGATATTGTAAATGAAAAAGAACCTACGACCGATGAAATTGCTTTAAGGGTCTATAAAAACTATCAAGGCATTGAGTATGCTTTATATGGGTATAAAGGTTTTGATAAGCGTCCTTTAGGTTTAACTCAAAATTTCCAACCAACATTCAACAAGAGAAATTTACTGGGTGCCAGCGTTAGAGGCACTATTGCCAACGGTATATTCAATCTTGAAGTTGTCTATGAAAATGCGCTAGAAGATCAAGAAGGCTCGAATCCATTAGTTAATAATTCATTAACAAAATATTTAATAGGTTACGAGTCGGAGTGGTTACCTAAACTTAATGTGGGATTTCAACTTTATCGAGAAGCTATTCAGGATTATTCCGAATTAATGATTAACTCGTCTTTTCCCAATTTAGAAACTTCAAAAAATAGAGACTGGCTAACCAGTAGAATTCGCTATTCAGCGCTGCAAGATAAGTTAACGCTAAATTTATTTAGTTTTTATTCATTAACCGATAAAGATTATTTTTTGCGATGGAATATAAATTATCGACAGGATGATCATTGGAACTATACTTTTGGCATTAACCAAATGGATGGCAAAGAACCGCATACGTTTTTTGCACAATTTGAAAAAGCGTCCAATGCTTATTTTAGAATTCGGTATAATTTTTAAAAGAAAAGCCGCTTAAGCGGCTTTTTTATTGATTTGATTAGGGTTTGATTAGTTGACCGCCTGAGTCAGTCCAGGCTTTAATACCACCAGCCACAGAATACACATTCTTAAATCCAATTTGTTGCAAGCTATGAGCGGTACAAGCAGAACGGCCACCCGAAGCGCAGTAAAGGTAAATAGGCTTATCAAGCGCTTCGTCTTCATTCAGATCTTTAAGCATCGGTAAGTTAAAAAGATTAAATTCTAAAACTCCGCGTGGAATAGCTAAGGCTCCTAATACTAAACCTTGAGCATGCTCTTGCGGTTCACGTACATCAAATACCAGTTCGCCATTGGTGATAGCAACTTTAAGATCGTCAATTGAAACTTCTGTAATCTGGCTTTTAATCGTAGCCATATAGTTTGCGATACAAGTCTTCATTATTGGCAAGCCTCCGAGCAAAATAGCTCATGCATTAGGTGGATTACTCGAGCAGCTTCAGTAGAAGCCAGTTTGTAATAAATAGTTTGAGAATCTCGGCGAGTAGTAACCAATTTTTCTTTTCTTAATAAAGACAGGTGTTGAGACAAAGCCGATTGACTTAAATTTGGCATTGTTTCGTTGAGTTGGCCTACGGACAACTCCTTTTCATGAAGAATACATAAGATTAGCAATCGCTGCTCATTAGATAAGATCTTTAATAGTCCTGCCGCTTGAGCAGAGTTATCCATCATTTCTTTAGTGATGCCTAAATTGGCCGTCATGCTGGTCAATGTTAATTCCTCAAATTTCAGAATGTTGCTAGCTTATTGATTATTTGGCAAAACTTCAAATCCAGCTAGTGACTTATAGCTCTTACTAGAATGGGGTTGAAACTCGCCACAACAAGGGTCGAATTGATAATCTTTTGCCCACTCTTCGGCATTTTCTACTACGGCTTTTACTGCGGCAACCACTTTTCTAGCATCTTCATCAGTGCTGGTCGGATGCATAGAAATTCGAACCCAACCTGGTTTATCGGTTAAGTCACCTTGATCGATTCGTTTGGTGATCGCTAGACTGGTCATTTGATCAACGTCTAATAAAATGTGTCCATAAGTTCCTGCACAGGAGCAACCGCCTCGAGTTTGGATACCAAAACGATCATTAAGCAAGCGAACAATTAAATTGTGGTGCAATCCTAATACATAAAACGAAATTACACATAGTCGTTCTGTAATATTCGATTCGAGAATATTTAAACCAGGAACTTGCGATAATTCGCCCATTAAATAAGTAGAAAGTTCTTTTTCACGAGCAACGATGTTTTCTACACCCATAGCTTCTTTTACTTTTATTGCTAGTGCCGCGCGAATAGTTTGTAAAAATGCGGGTGTTCCGCCATCTTCACGCGCTTCAATGTCGTCAAAGAATTTGTGTTCGCCCCAAGGGTTAGTCCAAGAGACCGTACCACCGCCAGGCTGATCAGGAACTTTGCAGTCATACAATTTTTTATCGAACACTAAAATACCGCTAGAACCAGGCCCGCCTAAAAATTTATGGGGTGAGATAAAGATGGCATCTAATTTTTGCGCAGGATTTTCCGGATGCATATCGATATCGACATAAGGTGCTGATGCGGCAAAATCAATAAAGCATAAACCGTCATGCTGATGCATGATTTCTGCCATCTTGTGATAAGGCGTTTTAATACCGGTCACATTACTGCATGCCGAAAAAGAGCCTATTTTAATGGGTCTGTCTTTATATTGTTCCAACAGTTGCTGCATGTGCTCTAAATCAGGGCAGCCTTTATCATTAGCTTTAATGATTTCGACGGTGACTTCACACTCGTGCCAAGTGGTTTGGTTAGAGTGGTGTTCCATATGAGTGATTAAAACCAAAGGTTTTTCATGCTCGGATATAGTCACACGCTCACGCCATTTTTCTGGAATTCGTAATCCCAACATCCGTTGAAATTTATTTATCACTAACGTCATACCTGAGCCGGCAGCAATAAGTACATCATCTTGATCAGCGTTAACATGATCTTTAATGACATGCTGCGCTTCATGGTAAGCGTGAGTCATGGTGGTGCCGGTTAAAGTAGTCTCAGTATGAGTGTTGGCAACATAAGGCCCTAGGGTATTGGCTATATAATCTTCGATTGGCGCGTAAAGTCGGCCACTGGCGATCCAATCCGCATAAATAATGGATTGGTTATTCGCTTCAGGATATTGGTGGTTATGACCAATGATATTGTCGCGAAAAGGTTTGAAATATTGCTCTAGACTCATGAGGTGTTTACTTTATATTAGGTTCGGCTAATGTATCAAGAAACAGCCAAAACTCAAGGGAAATTGTTAGTAAATGTAATGATAGTCTGACAATCAACAAGCTTATCAATATACTGAATGACTCCAAATCCATACAAGAAGCACCTAAACGCATGAAATCCTTATTCTTTTTTAGCAAAATCATTATATTGGGAATGTTTATTTTAAGTTCTGGTTGTAGTTGGGAAAAAGACAGTAGTTATTATTTATTGAGGCATGCAGAGAAAGCTAAAGACGGCACTAGAGATCCAGTTTTGACCCAACAAGGTGTGCAGCGAGCGAACAGAGTGGCGCAAATGCTAAAAAGTAAAGGTATCAATAAAATCTATTCCACCAATTATCAAAGAACCCTGCAAACTGTTCAGCCCTTGTCTGAAATGACTCAGATCAAAATCGAACAATATGATCCGCGTAAACTTAAAGAGTTTGCGGAAAAGATTAAAGCCGAAAAAGGGACTTTTGTAATTGTCGGTCATAGTAATACGACGCCTCAATTAGCCCGACTATTATCCAGTGCTGAAATTGAAGATATGAATGAAAGCCAATACAGCGATTTGTATTTGGTTACCATCAATCAAGATAGTGTGAGTGTTAAACGATTATCATCAGATTAATTATAGTCTTGGTTTAAGGAAGTTGATTTAGGTAGCGCTCTAATTTTCGATAACCCAGAGTTTCACTAATGTGCTGTGGCTCAACCGTTTTCGATTGATTTAGGTCAGCAATAGTTCGCGCAACCTTTATAATTCGATGATACGAACGTGCTGATAAACTCAATTGTTTTAAAGATTGGCTCATCAGCGACTTTGCTTGCTCGGATAGTTTCGCAAATTGCTCTAATTCACTTGACGATAATTCGGCGTTAAGTTTTTTTTGCCTCGTTAACTGAATCTTTTGGCAGGCTAAAACTTGTTCTCGATAACGGTCACTGTTCAACGTATTGCTAGGATTGCCTTTTGTTAATTGCTCTTCGGTTAGCAGAGGCACCTCAACTTGTAAGTCGATTCTATCTAGCAAAGGGCCTGATATCTTTCCTAAATAACGTCTTATTTGATCGGGCGTGCAGCGACACTGAGATTTGGGGTTACCAAAGTGTCCACAGGGGCAGGGATTCATTGCTGCCACTAAAAGAAACTGCGCAGGGTACTCCATCTGAGAGGCGGCGCGAGAAATGGTAACTTTGCCCGACTCCATGGGTTCGCGTAAATTATCCAAAACATGCCGATCAAACTCAGTAAACTCGTCTAAAAATAAAACGCCTCGATGACTTAAAGAAATTTCTCCAGGTTTTGGATGGCTTCCGCCGCCAATTAAGGCAGGAGCAGAACAAGAATGATGAGGCGTTCGAATTTTGCGCTGATAAAAACGTTTAGCATCAAACCCGAAATGGCTTACGGAATAAATAGCAGCAGACTCTTTAGCTTCTTGCTCATTCATAGGAGAAAGAATCGTTGGCATCCGATGAGCCAGCATACTCTTGCCAGTTCCAGGCGGGCCAATAAAAATTAAATGGTGATTTCCACTAGCAGCAATTAATAAAGCGCGTTTGGCAGCTTCTTGCGCAATCACGTCAGATATATCTGCAGAATAATGATGCCCATTGAGATGTGAAGGCGGAGGGCAATTAGCTAATTCTGATTGTTGATTTAAAAGTTCGCACACTTGTAATAAATGGTCAGCCTGAAGTGCAGGGCTAGAAGGAATTAATCCCGCTTCTTCAGAATTTTTACCTGGAACAATTAAAGTGCGTTTGGCTGATTGGCAAGCAAGGCTTATCGGTAGCACGCCTTTTATCGATCTAAGCTCCCCCGTTAAAGCTAGTTCACCAACAAATTCGTACCGCTCAAGAAGTTCATTATTGATTTGCCCAGAAGCCGCTAAAATTCCTAAAGCAATGGGTAGATCAAAGCGCCCGCCTTCTTTTGGTAAGTCAGCTGGTGCTAAATTAATCGTAATCCGCCTAGCGGGGAATTCGAAGTTTGAATTCAGGATCGCTGAGCGCACTCGATCTTTAGACTCTTTAACCGCCGCTTCTGGTAGACCAACGATTGAGAGTGAAGGTAGCCCGTTGGATAAATGTACTTCAACCGTCACTAAGGGTGCTTCGATACCAAATCCGGCTCTTGTAAATACAATGGCTAATGACATTCCTTGTCCTTATAATTTTATATATTATCGAGAGGGCTTTTAACCGCATTAGCCCCTTTATTCATAACGTGAGTATAAATTTGAGTGGTTTCGACATTTTTATGTCCTAATAATTCTTGAACTGTTCTAATGTCATAACCATCTTCTAATAAATGGGTTGCAAACGAGTGGCGGAAAGTATGGCCAGAAGCGTGTTTAGAAATATTCGATTGTTTGAAAGATCTATTTAAGACTTTGCCGATAGTTCGAGGATGTCGATGGTAGCCCCTCCTAATTCCTGTTATTAAATCCGGTGGATTAGTTTGAGAGGGAAAGACAAATTGCCAGCCCCAGCTAAAATGAGCATTAGGATATTTTTTGCCGAGAGCTTTGGGTAAATGCACTCCATTCCAACTATCGTTTTGTTTGTTTAGACTAAAAGCTGTTTTACAGCGCTTTAATTGTCTTTCTAATAAAGGCGTTGTATGTGCAGAAAGAATGGTAACTCTGTCTTTATCACCTTTGCTTTCTCGAATGATTAAACTAGAATTCGAAAAGTCTATATCTTTGACCCTTAATCGCAACGTTTCAGAAATTCTAAGACCGCTTCCGTAAAGTAATGATGCAATTAGTAAGTACTCTCCTTCTAGATTACTAAAAACAGAACTAATTTCTTGGCGAGAGAAAACGGTAGGAAGACGCTTTGGTTTTTTTGCGCGTTGGATACTGGGTAATAGCCCTAATGGATTTTTTATCACATGTTTATAAAGGAATACCAAAGCATTCAGCGATTGGTTTTGAGTGTTGGCGCTAACATTTCGATTAACCGCTAAATAGGTTAAATAATTACTAACATCCTGCTCTGAAAGGTTTTGCGGGTGCTCCATTTTATGGAATCGGATATAGTCACGAATCCAATAAATGTAATTTTTCTCAGTTTGATAACTATAATGATTAGCCCGCATTAAATTGCGGACTAACTGAATAAATTTAGATTTAGCCATTCCTTTGACTCAAATATAATCCTGTATTAACCTTAAAACTTAAATTGAAAAACAAAAACAAGAAATATCGGATTCACTTGTAAGAAATTCGCCATTTAATACCCAAAAAGCCGGAATTCCGAGCGATCATGCACTTTTTGGCCGCCTTTAATTTGGTATTAGCAACATTTTAGACACTTGGATTTTTTTATATTATAAATCAAAGTCTTACAGTCGAATTCTGGTATTCTTATGTTACTGTGCGTCAGCGACCAAACTCATGTGAGGTGCTAAGCTGAGAATATGGGCTCTCGATTCGGACATCCAACATCAAGTGTTCCAGGTGGGGCATATTCACTCCCGTTCTTTCCTGGTGCCACTTATAACCAAAAAACGTTCCCGCGGGAACGTCGCCCCGAATCCAGGCGTGCCTTCATAGCGCTAAAGCCTACGCATGCGCTTCGGCAGCGTGGAACTCTGCAGGCGCCGAGCACCGCACCAGTAACAAGTGCAAGCTATTGGGACGGCCGTACCGGCCGCCCAAGTTGCAGGCGTTAACTGCCTTTAAGGGATTATGGACTCAAAAAATATTTACATTGCTACAAGCCATATGAAGTCCAAGATAGATTGGGAAATGACTTCGGGCAATGAATGGTCATTCGTTGGAGATGGATCAAATTTCAAAGAGAATGAAGTAAATGATTTTATTAGTTCATTCTTTACAGAAAATGAATTGTACTTAGTAATTGATAGGCACGATGCATTTAGTGTTTCAAAAAATGAAGCTAGCTCCAAAATTAAAGAGCTTCTTAAAAATCAAAATATAACTTTATGCAATCATACGTTTACGCAAATGATTGAGTTTAGTTATATAGGTGTAGCCAAGCATGGTGCTATTAGCAGTTAACAAGCAGCGGCACAATAAGGCAACAAGTTGCCTCGGACTTCCGTTGCTACGCAACTCCAGCCTGTGCGCTGGGCGTTATACAACAAAGTGAAATAAAATGGACTCATTAGACTTAACACCTGAGCAGATCGCTGCAAAGGTTAGGAAAAAACAAACCCCTGCAATGGCCCTAAGACCGCTGTTACTAAGTTTTAAAGGGCGAATTGGTAGGAAGCAATTTTTAACTTGGTATATCCCTCTTTGGGGGTTACCAATACTTACTACACTACTTAGTCAAACAGCCGCAGCGTATTTATTTTTGGTCATGCTTTGGCCTTTATTTGCTCTAACAACAAAGAGATACCATGATTTTGGTAAAGCAGGCTGGGCGGGCTTATTTCAATTAATCCCAGGTCTTGGGGGCTTGTTGATAATTTTGGCTGGTTGCGGAATGACAATTGGAGACTTCCATGATAATAAATATGGCGAATCTCTTTATAAAAAATAGAATGTTGTATAACAAGGCGAAGCAACAGCGACGCGCTACCGCGCGCCTCTGTTCGCGGCGTTATAAACCATGAGATATATCGTACTAACTTTTCTAATTCTTCCAATATTGAGCTTTGCTCAAGGGAAGCAAGCCTGCAATGTAGAGGTATCAAAAGATATCTCTTCTTACACAAGACTGGAAAACGCTAAACTGATTGGAGTTGTGGCTGGTTCACCTTGCTATAAAGCAGAATTAAAAATAGAAATCTATTCTAATGGATCGCTTCTATACCAATATAAAGAGAGTTTTAAGCCACACATAGCAGTTCACTGGGAAGATGTTATTGAAAAAGACGCATTGGATTTCTTAAATGGGGAAATTGAAGATTATAGATTTATTAAATGCAGCTCACTACCAGAAATCGAACAAAATGGTGATCTACCATATTACGATAACCTGCTTGTTTCTAAGCAACAATATAAGAGTTATAAAAACTCAAATTGCTCCGCGTATATGCACACATATAAACATTACGAGGGTAATCGTATTGTCGTATTTCCTGGTAATAAGGAGCAACCCATTGTCGTCAGGTAAATGGTTTATAACAAGTGCAAGCAACAGGACTGTTAAAAGCTTCGCTTTAAACAGCCGCTGTTGCAGGCGTTAGGTGTATAAAGTGATAATCAAAGAGGTTAATCCGAATAAACGCTTTGACATTACTTCTTTTTCGTCTGAGGTAAATGATGGTAAAGCAGGCGCTTTACATGCAGTTTATACTTGCCCAAAGTGCCAAGCTAAAATTAGATTCAGCAAAGAAAATATTGAATTTCGCTCTAAGCAAAGGCATTCAAATTTACCTGTCAGTATCAAAAGTAAATTTGATGCATGGGCCGAAAGTAGTGAACTTGAGGAATTTTTAGATTGGAATTGCCCAGATTGTAAGTTAGCTTCCAGAGCATATGTAAGACTGTGGGCTGGCGGTAGACACGGTGATTCAGGAGCAGTAATAGAAGTTGTATTAGAAGAAGATAGTTAAGATGGTAGCTTATAAACAAAAAACACCTAACAAGAGCAGGCAAAGGTACGCCAAACTGCTACGCGTTTACCGCCCCTGCTGCTGGCGTTATAAGTCTTAAGGAATAATAATGAATGCTGCAAAAGCAGAAATATTTATCAAGCATGACGGAAAACTAGAGGAGCTAGCTGTTTCTTTGCAACAGGCACTATGCTTGCCTGAGTTTTGGTTTAAATCAGATCAAGAACCGCCTCACGAAGTGACTGCTATGAGTGAATGCTTAGGATTTGAATTGTGGCTATATGCGAGCAACCAAGAAAATGAATGTAATTACACTCTTAAATTGGAATCATCTGTACGAATCCAGGATCATGAATCTACAAAATTTCACGACATGTCTATATGGCTTGCTCAACATATTGAAATTGTCAGCTCTGTTCATGTTGAGGTTTAAGTAAGTGATAAAAACTTATAACAAGGCAAGGCAAAACCGCTCCACTTCGTTTCGCTGGACGTCGCTAACGCGCCGCCTTTGCTCGCGGCGTTAAATGCCAAAAGAATGTATGAGTTACCACCATCCAATTGAAATTATCGAAAATGATGTGCTTGTCGTCTCTGTTTTAGGCGTAGACGGCAGCTATTTCATATGGCAAAAAGGCTTAACTGAAGACGTCGGTTCTGACGATGGTATCTATTTCGAATTCGACGACCAAATAAATGGCAACTATAATCAAATTAAAGAATGTACCGTGACCAATGATGGTATTCACGTCGTGCTTGCCAACGGTAATCTGGAGCATTTTTACTTTCCGCCTGACTTCGATAAACTCCAAGAGTTACAGGCTGGGCTAAAGAAAATATACGCTGAACAAAGTGGTATCGTTGAGTTCAGCATTTAACAAGGCAAAGCAAAAAGGACGCGGAAAAGCACCGCGCCCTTGTTTGCGGCGTTACTAGTACAACAATATGAATTTTTTTGGAACATTTGGTTCAGACGATAAAGAGCCCCTTCAATTGCTTATACCAGTTGTTGAGCGTGCTTTGCATGCGCACCAGGCAGGTAATTACCAAGAATATCTATCAGTAATAACTAGCGATTTGGCCGCCAAGGTTACTAAGGAAAGCTTTATGAGAGCACATCGTGAAGTTGCGCCACAATTTGGTACTTTGCAGTCGAAAACTTTTTTGGCATCGCTTCGCAGAGATGAAAATCCAATGTTACTTTTTTCTGCAAAATTTTCTGCTACCGAAGATGATATAGTTATCAACGTGACCTTTAAGAATGGAACAGAGCCTCCATTAATCGATTGGTTATGGATTGAATAGCGACTAAAGGCCAGGTTAAGTAGGTAGGAGATTTATCCATGAGTATTTGTATTCGCAAAGAAAGAGCCAGCGATATAGAAGGGATTCATGAGGTTACTGTAGCGGCATTTCTTAACGCACCACACACCGATCATACAGAGCAATTTATTGTAAAGGCACTTCGGGAATCTGGCGCGCTATCAATTTCTATGGTTGCCGAAGATGAAGGTAGTCTTGCTGGTCATGTAGCGCTTTCTCCCGTTACTATTA
Organism: uncultured Kangiella sp.; assembly: GCA_947503435.1. GTDB lineage: Bacteria > Pseudomonadota > Gammaproteobacteria > Enterobacterales > Kangiellaceae > Kangiella. The sequence goes on from CANNDL010000003.1 coordinate 589,648, forward strand.
CTGACGGCTCAGATGGTTGGTATGGTTTGGGCCCAATATCTGTTCATCCTAATAATCAGAATAAAGGTGTTGGTAGCAAATTAATGAAAGCGGCATTAGCAGAATTAAAACAACTGAATGCGGGTGGATGCGTGTTACTAGGCGACCCTGAATTTTATCAGCGATTTGGTTTTAAGCCTGTTGCAGGATTGATTTTGCCAGAGGTTCCAGCTGAATATTTTCAAGCAATATTGTTTCAAGGTCGTCAGCCACTTGGCATTGTTAATTATCATGAGTCCTTTACAGCAAAAGGATAGCAAGGCCATACAAAGTTTATTTAGCGCTAAAATTATCTATTTAAACAAGAATTTTTAGCTTAAGGATCGTATATTTAGAATTAGTTAATGCATTAAATCTTAGCAGTTTATAAGGAGTATGTATGTCCCAGTATGTAGATGGTTTTGTATTCCCTCTGCCGCGAGAAAAACTGAATGAGTATAAGCAGCTTGCACAAGAGGTTGCTGAAATTTGGAAAGAGCACGGGGCCTTGGATTATCGGGAATATATCGAAGATGATATGGAGTTAGCGGGTACGGCTTCTTTCAATGATGTGATTTCATCGTCAGCTGGCGAAGTGTTAATTTTTGGCTGGGTACAGTTTGCTTCGCGCGAAGCAAGGGATCAGGCGAATAGAAAAATTACTGATGATCCAAGGGTTGCAGAATTAATGGCAAGTTCAAATGCTGGATTCGATGCTGAGCGAATGGCATATGGCGGTTTTAAACGATTGTTATAGAAAATCATAACTAGAATAATTTTATGACGTATGAATTTATAAAAGTAGTCAGCCATGAGGAAATCGATTCTGTGATTCAGCTAGCCAATATTATTTGGCCAGAGCACTATACCTCTATTATTGGTGCGGAGCAGGTTGAGTATATGCTAAGTAGTTTTCATTCTCATGCGACTATTGCTGCACAAGTGATCAGTAAAGAGTATCAATATTTTTTAATTAATAATGATAACAAGGCTGTTGGCTATTTAGGGGTGAAGTTAGAAAGCTCTAGTGTATTCCTTAGTAAGCTATATTTATTAGCTGAATTTCGAGGTTCGGGTGTTGGCGGTAAAGCCATACGATTTATAAAAGATCTAGCTTTAGCAAATCACTTAGACAAAATTAGTTTAACCGTTAATAAATACAATGTGGGTGCAATTGGGGCTTATAAAAAAATCGGCTTTCAGGTTACTGAAGAAATTGTTGCTGATATTGGGGAAGGCTATGTGATGGATGATTATAAAATGGAGTTAAAACTGTAGATGTCGGAATACTTTGCTAAGGTTCAGTGGAAAAAAGATCCATCGGAAAACTTTATTGATAACCAATATAGTCGTGGTCATGAGTGGTTATTTGATGGTGGTGTAACTGTGGCTGCATCTTCATCACCGCATATAGTTCCGTTACCCTACTCGGTGGAAGAAAATGTCGATCCAGAAGAAGCTTTTATCGCCTCACTTTCCAGTTGCCATATGTTGTTTTTTTTATCCATAGCAGCAAAACGAAAATATATCGTTGACTCCTATGAAGATAACGCTGTGGGTGTTATGGAAAAAGACAAAAACGGCAAAATGGCAATGACTCAAGTGATCTTGAAACCATATGTGAATTTTTCTGGTGACCGAGTACCTACTATGGAACAACTTGAAAAATTACACCATCAATCTCACGAACAATGCTTTATTGCTAATTCCGTTAAAACTAAAGTGATAACGGAAATTAAGACCTAAATATTATTTCTGTCAGACTATTTTTAAGATCTTAATAATTGCGTCGCGTAAGGCTTCGCAGGTTCTGGCTAAGTTTGCTTGAAATTGCTCGGCCGTAGGATGTTCGCCGTCAACAAAATCAGTAATGGCTTTTACTGGTAAAAAAGGTTTTTGGTACAAATGGCAAACCCACGCCAAAGCGGCGCATTCCATCTCTTTGCAATCGGCTTGGTTTTGTTTCATAAGGCGATCACAATCTTCGTTATAATCCAAAGAATTACTAGTGCTAATAAAACCCTGCTTGAGGTTTAGTTGTTTGGCTAGGTCGCTAGTGTCTATACAAGGATATGAGCCTTTACCATAAGCTTCGAAAGTTGGGATCGGAATACGGTGATCATGATAGCGAACAGGACTCTTGCCTAGGAAAACATCCGCAATATTAGTTCCTTTGTTCTGCCAACCCCCGGCGGTACCAGCGTTTATCACTAAGTCAGCATCAAACAAATTTAGCGCAGCTTGTAAGCCCACTGCAGCGGGTTCAGTGCCAACATTATCTACGTCATATAAGTCGCTCTTACCACCCGTTACTATTAAATATTGCTGTTTACCATCTTCTCCTTGATAACTTTTCATAGGTAACGCGGCTGGCAAAATTGATACTTGTTCTAAACCTAGGGTATCAATGATGGGCTGGGCTTCGGATTGCATAGCAATGTAGATAAGAATTTTTTTCATGGCTAGTTTTTGTTTATTAAGCTTTCGCTCAAATCTGTGGCATGAGTTATGATAGGCGCATTATAACCAATCTTTGACTGGATGAAATCTATAATGAAAGTGAGTAATTTTGAAATAGAATCTTTAGTTAAAAATAATATACGGGAAGTGGTGGATTTTCCAAAAGCTGGGATCTCATTCAAAGATATTACACCTCTGCTGCTGGATCCGGCAGTGTCACAACGAATTCTAACTGCGCTTATTGAATATGCGCGACCATTAAATTTAGATGCTATTGTAGGTATTGATTCGAGGGGTTTTTTGTTTGGACCATCGTTGGCACGAGCGCTGGATCTCCCTTTTGTATTGGTACGAAAAAAAGGTAAGTTACCTGCCAATACTATTGAGGTAGAGTATGATCTTGAATATGGCTCTGCATCTTTAGAAATTCATAAAGATGCAATTAAAGTCGGCGAGCGAGTTTTAATCCATGATGATTTACTGGCAACGGGCGGAACGGCAAAAGCCAGTGCACAATTAGTGAAGCAACTAGGTGGCGAAATAGCGGCTTTCGCTTTTATTGTTGATTTGGCCTTTTTAAATGGAGCGGAACAGCTTAAAACTTTTGCACCCAGTTTCAGCTTGGCAATTTATGATTAATAGAAGTAATAAGGGCACTATATGAAAATTTTTATAATATGTATCTGTTGTTTTCTTTCAGCTCACTTATATGCAGATGATCAAGAAGAATTAAAAATCTTAGATCAAAGTTATGCTAATGCTTGGAAGGCTGGTGATAATAAAGCGGTGCTATCATTGTTTACAACAGACGCAGTATTAATACCTCACCATGGCGACCAGCCGATAGTTGGAAAAGAAGCAATTCAAGATTTTTGGTTTAACCCTAAATATCCTCCAACCCTTGTGCCTGAATGGAATAGAGTTCCTTATGAAATTATAATTAATGGCGATGTAGGAATCGTGCGAGGAAGAAGTAAACTGGTTTGGGAATATGATGGTGTGCGGACTACTATCCCTGAACAAAACTATGTTTTGATAGCTTTTAAAAAGGATAATCAGTGGAAAATCAAATGGCTAACATGGAATGATGATCCGCGAAAGTGGATTCAGGAAAAATTGCAGTAAACTCTTAAGAGGCTTATAGATAGTGATGGCAAAAGAAGAACATTGCAGAAAACTTGAAAACTTATATCAAACGGCGCCTTTTAATGAGTACTTCAAACCTACTATGCAGGTCGGTGAAGGCACGGCAACTATTGAAATTGATTTAAAACCATCGTTTCAACATGCCGGCGGCGGCGTGCACGGTTCTATTTATTTTAAAATGCTCGATGATGCGGCTTATTTTGCTGCTAATTCTTTGGAAGAGGATTATTTTCTATTAACCACTTCTTTTACAACGTATCTTACCCGACCAGTTTCAGAAGGGATCATGAAAGCAGTTGGTAAAGTGGTCAATAAAAACAAGTCGCAATTTATTGCTGAAGCCATTGTTTATGATTCACAAGAGCGCGAAATTGGGCGAGGTAACGGGATCTTTGTTCGCAGCAAGAATCGCTTAGAGGATTTAGCCGGTTATGCAGAGTAAGACTTTATTTGGGGGCTGCCATTGCGGGGCTGTTAAGTATTCAGTAGAAGTTGAATTGCCAGAATCGGGTAAACCCGTATTGCATTATTGTAATTGCTCGATTTGTCATGCGTCGGGTTATTTGCACTTAATAGTGCCTAAAGAGCAATTTAATCTAGAACAGGGCAAAGATGAACTGTCCTTATATCAATTTAATAAAAAAGTGGCTAAACACTATTTTTGTAAAACCTGTGGCGTTAAATCTTTTTATGTCCCCCGTTCTAACCCTAATGGCATAAGTGTAAACGCGCGATGTTTAGACGCTGACCTAAAAAAGTTTGATGTTGATGCTTTTGATGGGCAGAATTGGGAAGCGTCAGCAGATCAACTAAAAGAATTAACATAAATTATGAAAAATACATTAATAAGTATAGTTTTAAGCTTAGTGAGCACCTTAGCTATCGCAGAAAAAAGCCATAAGCATCACGATCATCATAATCACAGCCAATTAGAAGTTAGTGAATGGGCAGAACAGCCTCAAATCTCTATCAAAATGCATCCAGATGATAAATTGGGATGGAACTTAGAAGTCATTACTTCGAATTTCGAATTTGCACCTGCACAAGTCAACCAAGCTCATCAAAAGGGCAAAGGCCATGCACACTTATACATTGATGGAGAGAAAATTGGTCGTCTTTATGGACATTGGCGTCATATTTCAGGGCTAACTCCAGGAACGCACACGATCAAAGTGACATTAAATTCAAATGACCACCAAGATTACACTGTCAAGGGTGTGATTGTAGGTGATAAAGTAGCTATTTTTCAAAAATAGCTATAAATCAATGGCTTAGCTCATCGGTTCGTTCGAAACAGATATGAAAAATATTTTAACAATTAATAACTGCAATAAAATCAGTAACTTAGATGAAATTATAAAAGCTGAGAGTTTCATAGAATATAAAACAGTTAATTAACGTAGAAGCTAAAAGCTATATAAATCAATAGGATATAGCGCACTGTTTCAAAAAAATGACAGTCGTAATTCATCGTCAATTCCCATCACTATTCGTTACATTTTGTAATAACTTTCTTTGCTAATCTTAAATCGTGAATTAAGAAACGCGGAGAAATTAAAACGCATGACAGAGAAAGATAAAAAAGAAACAGCTTCAGAAAAAACTACAGAGAAAGTAGAAAAAGTTGAAGAAGTTAAGGCTGAAAACAATCAAGCGCAACAAGAAAGGGTGATAGAAGGTGAAGCCGAAGTGCTAGGAGCAGAAAGTGCCTCCAGTGATGAAAAAAGCTGGTCTATGTTTGCCCACCTAGCAGCATTTGTTGCCATGGTGCCGCTAGTCCCAGTAATTGGCATGGTTTTAGGACCTCTAGTAGTTTGGCTGTTGAAGAAAGAATCGATGCCACTAGTGGCAGAAAACGGTAAAGAAGCGCTGAACTTTAACATTAGTATGTTTATTGCTTACTGTATCAGCATCATCCTAATGATTATTGTGATAGGTATTCCGATCTTCTTTGGTTTGGTAATTTTCCACTTCATCGTGACCATATTGGCGGCGATCAAAGCAAGTGAAGGTGGTGTATATAAATACCCATTCTCTTTAAAACTAGTTCAATAGGAGTTAATTAGTCATAAATCCTAAGTAATATAATAATAACTATAAAATAGCTACTCTCTACATACCCCCGGCGACATCTGTCGCCATTTTTTTTATACTAAGAAAAATTGTTTAGTTAGTAATATGGATTTTAAGAAGATAATCGCTATATCGGCACTGGTTTTATTGGTGCTGATTTATCACAAGTCAAAGCAGCCGATAAGTTTAGGTTATGGAATAAAGGCACCAAATACTCCTGAACAGCGTAACTTGGATAATGCAAAACCTTTTAAACATGAACAGTTTGAAATTACTCCCCTAGCAGAATTTGCGATTAAGGCAAAAGTCATTCTTAAGGAAAACTATTCATCAGATAGAGAATCCGATATATCCCCAACCGATTTAGCTTTAGGTTGGGGGCGAATGTCAGACGAATCGGTATTGGAGAAGATCGAATTTTCACAATCGGGTCGCTGGTATAGATACCGATATAATGCACCACCAATTCCTCAGCAAGAAATCCAAACCCATAGTGCCAATATGCATCTAATTCCAGCTAATGATTTTGTGGCGAAGCAAATTGAGAGGGTTAGAGCCGGGCAAGTAATTGAAATTGGTGGAAAATTGGTAAAAGTATTTAATTCTGACAATGGTATGAAGTGGCAAAGCTCACTAACTCGAAATGATATCGGCGGCGGAGCTTGTGAACTAATCTATGTTGAGCAGTTAGAAATTATAGAAGGTTAACTGGAACTCAAAGCTTAAAAAAACTACAATACAAGCAACTCTCGGGGTGCCTATGTATGAATTGGGCTGAGATGCACTGCAAACCCGTATAACCTGATCCGATTAGCATCGGCGTAGGGAAGAGTCATATCATTCAGACAGCTGTATGTCTTTGACCTGATTGCTTTTTTTGACGCCATGCCAGTATCGAATTAAATATGATAGCTGGAGAAATCGCCATGGCGAAAAACGATCCCATCGAATTGAATCAACACACTATTACCCGTGAGCCACTACCGAAATCAGAAAAGATTTATGTGGAAGGCAAGATACACCCAGAAATTCGTGTACCTATGCGCGAAATTAGTCTGACTAATGGCGAAAAAGTTACCGTTTACGATACTTCTGGCCCTTATACCGATCCGAATATTGAGATTGATGTACGTAAAGGTATTGATGATGTGCGTCGTGATTGGGTCATTGGCCGTGGGGACGTTGAAGAGTATGAAGGTCGCGAAATCAAAGCCATAGATAATGGCTATGATGAAGGTAATGAAAAAGCTTTCGCTACTCATAACCCTGAGCTGCAACGTAAACCGTTACGCGCAAAAGCCGGTCAAAATGTCAGTCAGTTGCATTACGCACGTAAGGGCATGATTACACCTGAAATGGAATACATTGCTATTCGTGAAAACCAAAAGCGTGAAGCTTTGTTCGAGCAATTTGCGAATGAAGAACGTGAAGCCCGTTTAAAAGGTCATTCGTTCGGCGCCAACACCCCTGAGAAAATCACTCCAGAATTTGTACGAGACGAAATAGCTCAAGGTCGCGCGATTATCCCAGCCAATATTAACCATACCGAATTAGAGCCAATGATTATTGGGCGTAATTTCTTGGTTAAGATTAATGCCAATATTGGTAACTCGGCAGTGACTTCCAGCATCGAAGAAGAAGTAGAAAAATTAGTTTGGTCCACTCGCTGGGGTGGTGACACGGTAATGGATTTATCTACAGGTAAAAACATTCACGCCACGCGCGACTATATTTTGCGTAACTCGCCAGTGCCAATCGGTACGGTGCCAATCTACCAAGCTTTAGAGAAAGTTAATGGCGTTGCTGAAGATCTGACCTGGGAAGTATTTCGCGATACGTTAATTGAGCAAGCTGAACAGGGTGTGGACTACTTTACGATTCATGCCGGTGTTTTATTACGTTATGTGCCAATGACGGCCAAGCGGGTAACAGGCATTGTTTCGCGTGGTGGTTCTATTATGGCTAAATGGTGTATTGCACACCATAAAGAGAACTTCCTATACACACACTTTGAAGATATTTGTGAAATCATGAAGGCTTATGATGTAAGTTTTTCATTAGGTGATGGCTTACGTCCTGGTTCATTAGCCGATGCAAACGATGAAGCCCAGTTTGGTGAATTAGAAACTTTAGGCGAATTAACCAAGATTGCTTGGAAGCATGATGTGCAAGTGATGATTGAAGGCCCAGGCCATGTTCCTATGCACATGATTAAAGAAAACATGGAGAAGCAATTAGAGGTTTGTGACGAAGCGCCTTTCTATACGCTTGGACCTTTAACAACGGATATCGCTCCAGGCTACGATCACATTACTTCAGGTATCGGCGCGGCCATGATCGGTTGGTACGGCTGTGCAATGCTTTGCTATGTAACGCCAAAAGAACATTTGGGCTTACCAAATCGTGATGATGTTAAGACCGGGATTATCACCTATAAATTAGCGGCTCATGCAGCAGACGTAGCAAAAGGTCATCCGGGTGCTCGTCATCGTGACGATCAATTATCACAAGCTCGTTTTGAATTCCGCTGGGAAGATCAATTTAATTTAGGACTAGATCCTGATACGGCGCGTGAATTCCACGATGAAACCCTGCCAAAAGATTCGGCAAAAGTTGCACATTTCTGTTCGATGTGCGGTCCAAAATTCTGTTCCATGAAAATCAGTCAGGACGTTCGCGACTATGCGGATGAACAAGAAAAGATTGAGAAAGGCATGGCGGAAAAATCTGCAGAGTTTAAAAAGCAGGGCGGCGAAATTTACGTGGAGCTGCAAGACTAGTTCATGCGTATAGCAATTGTAGGGGCAGGTATCGCCGGGCGTATGCTTGCTTGGCGGTTAAAGCGGTTAGGTTTTGAGATTACGATCTTTGATAAAGAAGCTCGTGATAGTGAAGCTGCTTGCTCCTTTGCTGCTGCTGGAATTTTATCGCCATTGGCTGAGTTAGAAATGGCGGAAAAAGATATTTTTGAATTAGGTAAAAAATCATTAGAACTTTATCCTAAGTGGCTAAAAGAGCTTTCTTCAAAAGTATTTTTTAGGCAAGAAGGATCAATTGTTGCTGCCCACTCACAAGATAGAGTAGATCTAGATCATTTTTATAATTTAATTAAGCGAAAGCTTAACGATGCTTCAACATTAGCACGAAAAGTAGATTTATCAATAATAGATGAAGAGCTAGCCTTACTCGGCGAAGGTTTGTTTTTAGCATCTGAAGGCCAAATTGATCCGGTTGAGTTATTACACTCATTGGATAACGAGCTTACTGAAATTAAATGGTATGACAATACAGAAGTGATCTCTATAAAAGAAAGCTCTGTAACTACGACCAAGGATGTCCATAATTTTGATTGGGCTTTTGATTGCCGAGGTTTAGGGGGAAAAGAAGCATTGCCACTTAGAGCAGTTCGCGGTGAACTTTTTTGGTTAGAAGCGCCAGATGTAAATATCAAACATTTAATGCGACTGATGCACCCACGTTATCGCATATACATTGTACCGAGACCCAATAATATTTATTTAGTAGGCGCCACTGAAATTGAATCTGAAGATTATTCTCCACTATCAGTTAGATCGAGCTTGGAATTGTTATCGGCAGTTTATAGTGTGCATAAAGGTTTTGGTGAAGCTCGAATTATTAAGTCAGTTGTGAACTGTCGACCAGCATTACCTGATAATTTACCATTGGTTAAACTGGAAAATGGTAAGGGGATAATTAATGGTCTTTACCGGCATGGAATATTATTAGCGCCTGCATTAATAGAAAAGGCAGTAAGTGAATTACTAGCGCTGACAAATACTGAAGAGAAAAATTATGCAATTAATGCTTAATGACGAGTCAATTGAAATTGAAGCGACGATGACTATCAGTCAATTTATTGATTGGTTAAAAACTAAAGACAAGTTAGAGCAAACTAATTTTGCTGTGGCTGTAAATATGGAATTCGTACCGCGTTCTATTTATTCAGAAACCTATCTAAAAGAAAACGATAAAGTTGAAATTGTTTTGCCAATGCAGGGTGGATAAAAGTGTTTAAAATCGGCGGTAAAGAAATTTCGAGCAGGTTGTTTGTTGGTACGGCTTTATATCCGTCGCCGCAAATCATGCTGAACGCATTAAAAGCTTCTGAATCACAGGTGATTACCGTGTCTGTTCGACGCCAAGGAAAGGGTGGTGAAGAGTTCTGGAAACAAATTAATCAATTAGATTGTCATTGGTTGCCCAATACTGCGGGTTGTCACTCTACGAAAGAAGCCATTACTACTGCCGAAATGGCGCACGAAATTTTTCAAACCAATTGGATCAAGTTAGAAGTCATTGGAGATGATTACAATTTGCAGCCCGATCCCTTTCAGTTAGTGGAAGCTGCAAAAGAATTAACCAAGCGCGGTTTTGAAGTGTTTCCTTATTGCACCGATGACTTAGTACTGTGTCAAAAATTATTAGATGTAGGTTGTAATATTTTAATGCCGTGGGGTGCGCCGATTGGCACTGGCCGCGGGTTAACTGATCCTTATGCCTTGCAAACTTTACGGGAACGTTTACCTGATATACCTATGGTGATTGATGCTGGTTTGGGTTTGCCATCACATGCCACTCAAGCTATGGAAATGGGTTATGACGCGGTGCTATTGAATACCGCTATCGCACAAGCAGAAGATCCCGTGCTAATGGCGAGCGCCTTTAAAGATTCTGTCATTGCAGGTCGTAAGGCTTATGAAGCGGGATCGATACCAAAGCGCGATTTAGCAAAACCAAGCACGCCTGTGGTTGGAACGCCTTTTTGGCATAACGAATAATGAAAAATACCAATAAAAGAATGCCAATAGTTTGGTCGGTAGCAGGATCTGATTGTTCCGGGCTTGCTGGTCAAGTTGCCGATATAAGAGCTATCGAAGCTTTGGGTGCACATCCATGCATGGTGACTACTGCAGTAACGGCGCAAAATTCGAAAAAAATTATAGCTATTAACCCACTTTCAGAACAACAAATAACTGCACAGTTTAATGCGCTAAAAGATGATCTTCCTGCAGATGCGATAAAAGTTGGTCTGCTGCCAACGGTTGATGCGATAGAAGCTTTAAAAGAATTTTTAAAAGAATATGAAGGCAAGCTGATTGTTGATCCGGTGATGATAAGTTCGTCAGGCAAAGAGTTAATGAATGAAGAAGCTCAAGTCACTTTTAAAACGTTATTTCATAAAATTGACCTATTAACACCGAATATCCCAGAACTCGAATTATTAACATCGCGCAAAATAGAAAAGCTGGAAGATATAGAATTTGCAGTAGATGATATTTTATCGGCTGGAGTTAAGGCTGTTTTAGTAAAAGGCGGCCATGCTAATGAAGATTTTTGTGCGGACTATTTTTGTAATGATGAAGAAAATTTTTGGTTAAGAAGTGAAAGACAGCACCGTGATAATACTCGTGGTACAGGTTGTGTTTTGGCAGCTTCGATTGCAACTGCTTGGGCGTTGAACCATTCACTCAAAGATTCGATCGTTATTGGTAAGATGCAAATTAATCAAGCCATCGAGCATGGTTATCGCGTAGGTTTAGGCAAAGGCCCGTTAAAACCTTTATCTTGGCCATCGAAGCAAAAATACATGCCAAAGTTAGCCAGACACTATGATGATAAAGATCACTCGTTTAAATCTTGCGGAGATGAGCATTTAGGACTCTATCCGGTGGTTGATAATGCAGAGTGGCTAGAGCGATTATTGCCATTAGGAATTACTACCATTCAGTTAAGAGCTAAAGATTTAGCTGGCGATGAATTAGAAGCTGAAATTAGCAAAGCCATTCAAATAGCAGATAAATATAACGCACGTTTGTTTATAAACGACTATTGGCAGTTAGCGATTAAGCACAAAGCTTACGGTGTGCATTTAGGGCAAGAAGATTTAGATAGCGCTGATATAGATGCAATAAGTAAAGCGGGGTTGCGCTTAGGAATTAGTACTCATTGCTATTATGAGGTAGCAAGAGCGCATGCTATTAGCCCTAGCTATTTAGCTTGTGGTCCTGTTTATCATACAGAATCGAAGCAGATGCCTTGGATCCCGCATGGAGTAGAAAATTTGTCTTACTGGAATAAAGCCATGGATGAATATCCGTGGGTAGCGATTGGAGGGATCAATATGGAGCGGATTGCTGAAATTGCGCAAATTCAAGTATCGGGTATCGCTATGATTTCTGCAATTACTCAGGCAGAAAACCCAGAAGAATCAACTCAGCAGATGATGACCATTATTAAAGATTATAATGAGTAAGTTTATTCCAACTGAATTAGAAGTGGTTCAATTTATTGAACCACTAGAGTTGCGTCAGTGGCTAACTCAAGATAATGTTCCTATGCTTATTGATGTGAGGGAAAAGGAAAAATATCAAGAGTTTAACCTTGGCGGAAATAATATCTCTATCCTCGAATTTGCAAGCCATATAAACGAACTAGACCCTGACGAGCCTACAGTCGTTTATTGTCAAGTAGGGCAAAAAAGTTTTAATGCTGCGACTTTATTAATTCAAAGTGACTTCAGTTCGGTATACAGCCTAAAAGGTGGAATAGAAGGCTGGATAAAGCTGTTAAAGGGTTGATATTAGTACAATTCGTAACAAAACTAATTAGAACTGTTAAATCAATATTTGCTATAGTATTTCCATAACTATTAAAAGAAACTAATAATTATGGGATTGCTTGAGAATACACCAGAGTACGCAAATAAACTAAGTCCAAAGTCTATCATTACTGCAAGAATTGTTTTTGCCATCGTATCTATTATTCCTATTGCAGTGGGAGTTTTTGCTAGAGTGAGTAGTGGAAACTGGTATCCACTATTTATTATGCTTGGAGTTGCCGTATTAATTTTTTTGGTTGGATTTGTTTATTCCAAAAAACGTTATCAATACAGTCGTTGGTGGTATGAAAACGAAGGTCTCTATATTCAAAAAGGGGTTGTTTGGCGGCGACGAATATTGGTGCCTCAAAATCGTGTACAACATACTGACGTTTCACAAGGGCCTTTAGAACGAAAGTACACGTTAGCTCATTTGAAAGTTCATACCGCGGGAACTAAAGATTCATCGGTTGAGTTATCAGGAATTGAATTAGAAGTTGCTAATAAATTAAGGGATAGATTAATCGATAAAGATAAAACGGACGCTGTCTAGGAGTTTATTATGGATGAGACTCTAGATATTTCAATTGAAAGAAAGCTACATAATAGTTCTCCATTTTTTATACTTTGGGATAATATTAAAAAATTAATTTTTCCTGCTTTAATAGCCTTAGTCGGTACTCGCTCAGGATCTTGGGAATACTATGCATTAGGCGGTGCGGCATTAGTTAGTATCGTATCCATTATTCAATATCGTTTTTATCGTTATTGGCTGGAAGATGATCAAATTAGGGTTAAAGAAGGCATAATATTCAGGAATTTGCGGCAAGTTAAATTCGACAGAATCCAAAATCTAAATTTAGTTCAAGGTCCGCTGCATCGTATTTTTGGGGTCGTTAAGGTTCAACTGGAATCTGCTTCAGGAGGCAAGCCAGAAGCTATAATCAATGTGATTAGCTTAAGTGCAGTAAAAGAGCTTCAGCAGATATTAAAGGATCATGAAGAACCTGAAGTAACTCAGGATAAAGCTGCTCAAGAATCTGTTGTCAAAGATGACTCAATTTTAAAATTAAATTTTTCAGAAATCGTACGTTATGGTTTGATTTCAAACAAAGGGTTGATTGCCGTAGCCGTCTTCTTTGGTTTTATTAGTCAATTTATTGATGACGATAATCCATCAAACGTTCGAACTGCAATTAGATCCGGCGTCAATTATGTCAATGATGGAGTGCAAAGTCTGGTTCCCGAAACCAGTGTTATAGGAACGATTCTTTTTATTGTTTTATTTGTGATCATTGCGTTAATCGTTTTGTGGATATTATCAATAGCTATGGCTTTGTTTAAGTTCCACGACTTTAATCTAGTTAAAACTAATAAAAAGCTAGCCGCAACAATGGGGTTGTTAACAAGATTACAAGCGACAATTCCAACAAAACGTATTCAAACTATCACGATTCATAATTCTTGGTTGCACCAAATGTTTGATCGCATAGGAATCACTATTGAAACGGCTGGCGGCGTGAATACCGAGCAACAAGGCGTAACAATGAAGCAGGTAGCGCCAGTATTGCCGGTTGATCAAAGAAATGTATTTTTATCACAAATTCAATCTGAGCAAGAATGGGAAGATTTCGAATGGAAGCCTATTGAAGCTAGGGCTTGGAGAAGGGTTTTTAAAGTATCTGTCTTAATTTGGGCTCTGATATTGTTAACTCTGAATGTATATTCAATATGGGCATATGTAATAGGCATAGTATTTGCGATGATTTGGTCATTTTTCTATGCAAAGGCCTATATTAAGAATGCTGGTTACTTTATTACCGAACAAATGGCTGCTTTTAAAAGTGGCGTGATATTCAGAAAAGAAACCTATGTTCGAATTCCGAAAGTGCAGACGACACGTATCAAAGAAAGCATTTTTGATAGAAGGCATAAAATGGCTACTTTAGAATTAGATACTGCCGGCGCGACTACTGGGGCGCATCATATTGAAATCCCTTATTTGAATATTGAAACGGCAGAAACTTTATATCAGCAAGTATCTACAAATATTAAAAATATTGAGTTTGAGTGGTAGAGCTTTAAGCCAAAATTTGGCAAACTGCGCCTAAATAACTTTAATGTCTAACTAATGCGTAACTATATTGCTGAATATTTCGGCACCTTCATGCTGATTTTTGCAGGTACCGGCGCGATGATTATTAATGATGTCTCCGGTGGAGCCATTACTCATGTGGGCGTAGCCTTAACTTGGGGTATGATTGTTGCGGCAGTGATATATTCCATTGGTGATATTTCCGGAGCTCATCTTAATCCTGCGGTAACCATTGGTTTCGCGGTCGCTAAGCGCTTTCCATTAAAAGAAGTAGCCCCATATATTATAGCTCAACTGGCAGGCGCATTCAGTGCTTCACTAGTTTTAGCATGGTTATTTCCTGAGCATCAAACATTAGGCTCAACCATTCCAACAGTGACAGCAGAAAAGGCTTTAGTGATAGAACTTATCCTGACTTTTATCCTAATGTTTGTGATTATGCATGTAGCTTTTGGTGCTAAGGAAAAAGGTCTAATGGCAGGGGCTGCTATTGGGACTACCGTGGGTCTTGAGGCCATGTTTGCAGGCCCTGTGACTAATGCCTCAATGAACCCCGCGCGCTCTATTGCTCCGGCAGTGGTTTCAGGAAATCTTGAGCATTTATGGCTCTACATCGTTGCCACTATAGCTGGAGCTATTTTTGCGGTGCTAGTTTCACAATATCTAATGAAGGAATCTAAGGTTTCATAAGCAAAGGTCATACCGCTTAAAGCCCGATCAATGCTAGAATAAGTGCAATTTTTGTAATTTGATGACATGCACTTATGACTTTAGAATTTTCAAAACATATCCAACAGCAAATTGACGAAGTGAAGGAAGCTGGCCTTTATAAAGCAGAGCGCGTAATTAACTCGCAGCAAGCTGCTGATATCTCCGTCACTACTGGCCAAGAGGTGCTCAACTTCTGCGCCAACAACTATCTTGGTTTAGCCAATGCACCTGAGCTTATTGATGCAGGTCAAAAGGCGTTAGATGAGTTCGGTTATGGTATGGCCTCAGTGCGTTTTATTTGCGGGACTCAGACAGTACACAAAGAGTTAGAAAGCCGTATTAGTAAATTTCTAGGGATGGAAGATACCATTCTTTATTCGTCTTGCTTTGATGCAAATGCTGGCTTGTTCGAAACCTTATTGTCTAAAGAAGATGCGATTATTTCTGATGCTTTAAATCACGCCTCGATTATTGATGGAGTGCGTTTATGTAAAGCTATGCGCTATCGTTATGCCAATAATGATATGGAGGAACTAGAGAAACAATTACAGCAAGCCGACGCGGATGGCGCTCGGTATAAACTGATTGTTACTGATGGTGTCTTCTCAATGGACGGCATTATCGCTAACCTAAAAGCGGTGTGTGATTTAGCGGATAAATATAACGCGCTAGTGATGGTTGATGACTCTCATGCAGTAGGCTTTATTGGTGAAAAAGGCAAAGGATCTCACGAATTTTGTGACGTGATGGGTCGAGTGGATATTATTACCGGTACTTTGGGTAAAGCACTTGGTGGCGCTTCGGGTGGTTATACTTCGGCAAGCAAAGAAATGGTGGAATGGCTACGCCAAAGATCGCGCCCCTATTTATTTTCGAACACTTTAGCTCCAGTTATTGCTTCAGCTAGTTTGCGTGTTTTGGATATGTTGGAAGCAAGTGATGATCTCCGTATAAAACTGCGCAAAAACAGTGAATATTTCCGCGAGAAGATGACAGCTTTAGGATTTGATTTAGTACCAGGCGAGCATCCAATTATTCCGGTAATGTTAGGGGATGCTTCTTTAGCATCTAAGTTTGCCGATATGATGCTTGAAGAAGGGATTTATGTAGTCGGCTTCTCTTTCCCAGTAGTTCCAAAAGGTCAAGCACGGATTCGTACCCAAATGTCAGCCGCACATGAGATTGAACATATTGATCGCGCGATTGCTGCGTTTGAGAAAGTAGGTAAAGAATTAGGTGTGATTTCTTAAAGAGTAAAGGTTGAACTGCAATGAAAACTTTAAGTAAAGCTAAAGCTGAAAAAGGGATTTGGATGGTGGATCAACCAAGACCTGAGCTTGGTCATAATGATGTGTTGATAAAAATCAAGAAAACCGCCATTTGTGGTACCGATATGCACATTTACCATTGGGATGAATGGGCGCAAAATACGATTCCTGTTCCGATGACTGTTGGCCATGAATATGTCGGCATCATCGAAGAAATTGGCCAAGAAGTCACCAGCTTTAAAGTTGGTGATAGAGTTTCAGGCGAAGGTCATATTACTTGCGGCTTTTGTCGAAATTGCCGTGCTGGACGGCGTCATTTGTGTCGGAACACAACAGGTGTAGGTGTAGATC
>CANNDL010000004.1 GCA_947503435.1 uncultured Kangiella sp.
ATTTCCGCAAACAAGTAAAATATTAAGTTCAAGATTATCAGGGTTTAGCTCCTCTAATAATTCTAATATCCCTTCACCATCAAACCTTTTCGGCACTAAAGCTGACAATTTAAATTTTTGTATAGATTCTTGCGTAGCTTTTCCAACGGCAATGAGTGTTTTTTCTTTAAGAATCGAACGACTTTTATCAGAAAGTGAATTTAAATAAAAGTGCACAGCTTGCTGGCTTACGAAAATTAAGTAATCAGCATTGTGGGAAGTTGCAAAATCTGGGCTCTCTGAAAACTCTGGGTTAGCAACAAATTCAATTAGAGGATGTTTTTCTACTTTAAACTGATGTTTTGCCAAGCTTATAGCTAATTCGTCGGCAAATGGCTCTGGCCGCGTAACAATGATTGTAGAAGCAGACTCAGCCATAAATTAGTCAACCATATACGTTTGCATAATTTCGCGAGCACCTTGCTCCAGCAGTTGTCTAGATACTTCGCTGCCAATGGCTAAAGCGTCTTGTTTGTGTCCAATTAGTTCTGCTTGAATAGCACTGTTATCTTGAGCGCCTACCAAAGCTCTTAAATGCAGCTCATCATTTTCTATAGTTGAAAATGCGGCAACGGGAACTTGGCAGCTGGCCTCTAAGGTTTCGGTGATACAGCGCTCAGCTAATACTCTTAACTGGGTGTCGGGATCACTCAATGGTGCTAGTAACTCATCGAGCTCCGGGTCATTGGCGCGTGCTTCGATGCCAACCGCTCCTTGTCCAGGTGCAGGTAGCATTTGTTCTGGAGTAATCGCACTAGCAATTCTTTCTGCTAGTCCTAGTCTTTTTAAGCCAGCAGAAGCTAAAATAATAGCATCGTATTCTTCGTTATCTAGTTTTGATAATCGAGTACCGACATTTCCGCGTAAATCAGCAATTAATAAATCCGGTCTTTGTTGTAATAACTGAACTTTACGACGCATACTCGAAGTTCCAACCGTAGCTCCTACCGGCAAATCGTCTAACGATTGATAACGATTGGAAACAAAGGCATCGGTTGGATCTTCGCGTTCGCAGATAACCTTGAGTTCTAAGCCATCTGGGAAACGGTAGGGTACGTCTTTCATTGAATGAACGGCAATATCTGCGCGATTATCGAGCATGGCTTGTTCGAGTTCTTTGACAAAAAGACCTTTGCCGCCAATTTTGGCAAGTGGTGTACCAAGAATTTTATCGCCCTGAGTAGTCATTGGAACCAGTTCTACCGTTAGTTCAGGGTGGAATTTCTGTAGCTCGGATTTTACAAATTCAGCTTGCCAAAGTGCTAATGGACTTTGACGCGTAGCAATACGCAATTTAGCTATGCTCATGGATTGAAATTTAAAGCGGATATTAATGTTTGGATAGTACCATAGAACGGTAAATGTGGCTAAATCATTGCTATAAATAGCTAAAATTGATTAAAGTCTTAGAAATTTTTTGATTTCGGCCTGATGACGTCGACTGACTTCGGGAGAGCGGTCGGTATCCTTTAATAAAACATGTAAGGATTGTTGCTGTTGTTCAATGCCTTCAAGGAAATCGGGATTAATTAAAGTAGAACGATGAATGCGCAGGAAGCTTTGTGGATAGGATTGTTCAAATTCTTTTAAACTGTCGGAACTTAAGTAAATGTTATCTTTTAAATGTACTTCGGTATATTTTTGATCGGCATGTAAAAATACAATATCTTCTATGGAAATCTTATGGGTACAAGAGCCGTCTTTAATAACATAATACTGAGAGGAAGCTGCTTTCGGGAAAAGCTTCTTTACAGCTTTAAATAATCGCTCCCGACGAATGGGTTTTAACAAATAATCCGTCGCATTGACTTCGAATGCCTCGAGCGCATACTCATCATAAGCAGTGGTAAAGATGATTTTCACTGTAGGATAATGTTGCTGGATCCATTCGGCCAATTGAATGCCATTAATTTCTGGCATTGAGATATCCAAAAAGGCTAAATCGGGAGCGGATTGTTCAATAAATTGCATAGCTTCTTGTGCATTTGCTGCTTGCCCTAAGGTCTCAATGGCTTCTATTGGTGCAATAAGGCGTTCTAATCGCTCTCTGGCGGGCTTTTCATCATCAACAATTAATGCAGATAGGACTGAATGAGTTGGCATAGCTTTCCTTGCTAATCAAAGCTGATAGCAGCTTTCTTAGGTATTTTAACAATACAGTAAAAAGTATCATTGGATTGATGGTAATTCAATTGGGCTTTACCTTGATACAATACTTCTAGACGTTGACGGATATTTTTTAAAGCTAGCGAATTACCTTTATGAATAGATGCATTGGCGTTGGGCAGGGGATTCGTTACTTCTAGTTGGATATGCTGTTTAGTACTCAACCCTTTAATTAGTATCTTGCCGCCATCGGAGCGATTTTGAACGCCGTGATAAACTGCATTTTCTATTATCGGCTGTAATAAAAGTGGCGGGACTGGAATGTTAGGATTGATGGTTTCCGTTTGCCATTCATATGTTAATTTGTCATCCAAGCGAAGTTTTTCCAATTGCAGATACTGGTTACATAGCTGTTGCTCGTCTGAAAATGGTATCAACTTATCTGAGCGCTGCATGCTGGCCCGGAAAATATCTGCCAAATCTAAAATGGATTCTTCGGCCTTTTCAGGTTCCTGGGATGTTAGATTAGCCAGAGTATTTAGGCTATTAAAAAGAAAATGGGGGCGAATCCGAGATTGTAAGGCTTGGATGCGAGCTTCGGCTTCTGCTTGAATTTGTAATCTATTATTTTGCTGTAAATAGTAATAACGGAAAAAGATACTGCTAACAATAAAGGCAATCGCTGCATTTCTAAAAAGCACCCAGTAATCTATCTCTGTCGTTAGGTACAGCATTAAAATAATACTGTAAATAGCGCAAACGCCAACGGTAATAAGAACTGCAAAACTAGCAAATTTTTGTAGGCTTATGCTGGCAAAGCTTTTTTTGACTAAACAAAGTATGCCAATGCTGGTTAAAGCGGTCCATAGATTAAATAAAGCGAAGGTTGAAAAGTTAAGCCAATAGTTAAACCGCCAATGATCAACAATTAACGACATAAGAAACGCCAATAGGACGCAGGCAATAATCGTTAAGTATAAAATGCTGGCCTGACAAAAATCAGGCAGTGCAGACATTAAAGGCTTTCCACTTTTCATAGGCTAATACTCGCCTATCTAGCGACAAAATTCCAATGAAATCAATAACAAACTGTTAATGAAGTTAGCAATTTAACTTAATTGTTTAGTGATGTAGTGGCCAATGGCTGTAATTTCTGGAGGACAAACTGCATGTGGCATTGGGTAATCTTGCCAAAGAATTTGATAGCCATTCTCGGTCAATGTCTTGGCGCTAAATTGAGCGCGCTGCATCGGAACTACGGGATCTTGCGAGCCATGTGCCATGAAAAAAGGTGTTTCAAGATTGGCGTTGGTTTTTTCACTAGCTAGATTTTCGGCCATTGTCATATAAGTTGATAGAGCGAGCACGCCTCCAATTTTGAATGGTAAACGAGTTGCTAAGTGAAGTGTTACTGCTCCGCCTTGAGAAAAGCCAGCTAAAATTATTTTTTCAGGAGCTATGCCTTTGTCCAACTCTGCTTGCAAAATTTCCATTATAAAGTCAGCAGATTGTCTAACGCCTTTTTGATCTTCTCGTTGCGATAAATCGGCATTGCGAATGTCGTACCAAGCACGCATTGGGTGACCATTATTAATGGTGACTGGAATAATGGGCGCATGCGGAAATATGAATTTCACCCCTAAATCTTCAGCTAATTTTAATTCAGGAACAATGGGTTCAAAATCATGACCATCTGCCCCAAGGCCATGTAACCATATGACGGTTGCTTTATGAGTGCTCTTAGGCTCGATGATAACGCTAGTTAATAGATTGGTTTCAGACATGTTTTGCTCTTTTGCAGGGATTTATTTTTAATAATCAAATTTAAAACCGGCATCGATACCAGTTTGTTCAGTGAATACGCGATTGAATAACTCTGTTAAAGGTTCATTGTCACGATCGGTGTACCATTCTCCATTATTCCAATCTAGATGATAACCGCCACTCTTAGCTGCTAACCATAACTGCTTTACCGGCGCCTGACGGTTTAATATTAACTTGCCGCCAGCACCTAAGCTAATAGTCAAAATTCCCGCGCTAGTCACATAATCTAAATCTAAATCAGATTCTTGAATCAAGTCTTCGATCGCTTCTTCGATTGCTAATAAGGTCTCATCAATTTGATCATTAAATTCGCTAGTGTTCATAAGGATATCTTTAATAAGAGGATTTGGCTGTTATGTCTATTTTTAATCATTGAGATTGTAAACTTATCTTGCAGATAATGCCAAGCTCATGCAAGATATTGCCAAGTTTATACTGTCATTTGCGGAATATTAATGAAGACTAATCCTCGCAAATCTATTTTGCTGATCGGGATTTTATGTATAGGAGTGATTTTGGCTGGTTGCGGCCAAAAGGGCCCTTTACGACAGCCTGATTCTGAGCCGAAACGATCGTTAGGAATCAAATCATAATGTTATTACATTTCAGTAAGATGCATGGTATTGGCAATGACTTTATGGTGATTGATGGCATCAATCAAACGGTTTACTTAAATAAAGCACAGATCAGTCGGCTCAGTCATCGAAATTTCGGTATTGGCTTCGATCAACTGCTGATCATTGAACCTCCTCAACATCCTGATACCGATTTTCATTTTAAAATTTTTAATGCAGATGGCAGTGAATCTGGTCATTGTGGTAATGGTGCTCGCTGTGTTGCGAAATATGTTAGACAACGCGGCTTGAGTTGGAAGAAGAGTATTCGCCTATCTACCAGCACCACAACTATTGAAGCTCAACTAGAAGATAATGGGTTAGTAACCATTAATATGGGAATTCCACGCTTCGAACCCGAGCAGATTCCTCTGCGATTTGCACAAACTTTGACTAGCTACAGTTTAGAAGCTGAAGGTATACGTTATCAAGCTGGGGCCCTATCAATGGGTAACCCACATTGTGTGATTAAAGTAGAAGACGTAGAAAAAACAGATGTTCGGAAAATTGGTTTTGCTATGAGCCAGCATAGCTATTTTCCTGAACAAGCCAATGTTGGCTTTATGCAGATTATTGATAGAGAAAACATCAAGTTACGAGTTTTCGAGCGAGGTGTAGGTGAGACTTTGGCATGCGGGACAGGAGCATGTGCAGCTTTGGTGGTGAGCCGACTGCAAAATTTAACGGAAAAGCGAGTGAAAGTGGCGCTACCAGGTGGTAGCCTATGGATTGAGTGGGGGGGAACCAGTGTTACTGATAAGGACATCGTATCAATGACCGGTCCAGCAAAGTGGGTGTATGAAGGGCAGATAGAGTTATGAAAACAGAACTAGAATCATCAAGAAATGGGATTATCGAACAAAAGATCATTGAGTATTTAGAGCAAAATCCTGATTTTTTTCATCATCATGATGAATTGTTAAACAATATGCGTTTGAATCATAACGTATATGGTTCGGTTTCATTAGTAGAGAAGCAAATTCTAAATTTGCGAGAGCGGGAATCTAAACTTAAAGAAAAATTAGGAACTTTGCTTAAAACTGCTAATGACAATAGCGAATTATTGCTAAAGGCGACTCAGCTGACGGTTGCTTTGATTAATGCTCGCTCTGATCAAGAGTTAGTTGATTCTTTGCAAAAAACGATGACTGATCAATTTGGTTTAGATGCCTGTCGAATTTGGTTGTTCGACCCTAACGGTACTTTAAACCATGTTAATTACAGTGACCGATATACTCTCCAGCAATTATCCGATCAGAAATTTATTACTAGTGAACCTGCTTGTGGCCGTGTAACCGATAGTAGTGTGCAAATTTTTGATGGTGAGAAAGCCATCGAATCATATGCATTAATCCCATTAGGCGAAGGCGCAGAAATGGGTGTGATTGCATTAGGTTCGACCGACGCCAATTTATTTACTGCTGATTTGGGAACGCTTTTCTTAAGATTGATTGGCGATGTTATGCACTCTTGTATGGAAAAGTACTTAGATAAATTTGAATAAAGCCATAAGCCAAATTGATTGGCAGTCGATCAAAGTTATCAGTTTCGATCTGGACGATACCCTATGGGATAATTCAGGTGTTATCGAAACTTGCCTGCAAAAGCTTTATGATTTTTTATGCTTGCATGAGCCACTTATTAAAAAACACTTTACTATTGATTCGATGGAGCGAATCTCGCAGCAACTGATTCAGCTAGAAAAACCCGAATACGAAAACATGACCCTTTTACGTAAAGCGGTCATCAGGCAGATGTTGCAAGAAGTTGCAGGTGATGAGTCTTTAATCAATCCAGCCTTTGCCGTGTTTTATCACTGGCGTAATCAAATCACTATTCCTGAAATCAGTAGCCAAGTACTGAGTTATTTACAGAAAGAATATACAATAGTGGCGACCAGTAATGGTAACTCAAATCTACATAAAATAGGTCTAGCTGGCTATTTTGATAAGCATTTAATTGCAGGCATTCATGGTCGAGCGAAACCTTCGGCAGAGATGTTGACCAATCTTTTAGAATTTTATCATCTCGGACCCAATCAACTGCTTCATGTTGGTGATAGTTATCAAACCGATATCTTAAGTGCTAAAGCGGCTAAAGTAGAATGTATCAAGCTGGACTATAGCGATATAGGAGAGTTGCTGAGTGTTTAGGTATAAAATAATTATAATTACAGTTTTAATACTAATGGGTTGTAATCCTTCATTAAATGATGGTTCGACACCTAAGCAAGCTACTAAAGTTCTTAAGTCTAATTTCAATAATAATAAAAATATTTTTTTTAAAATAGCGAAGACTTTTGCTGAGAATCCGTCAATCACTTCTGAAGAAGCTAAATGCTTGGATTATGAGAAAAGAACACAAGTAGTAGAAAAGTTATGTCAGTTACAAAAGAAAGTTAAAGTTATTCTTTGGTTAAAAAACAGTACTAAAGATTTAGTTTTTTACACTTTTGAAAGTAAGGGGACAGATTTCTGGAATGGTTATAGATACCTGTATAATCTAGAAAAGCCATCTACTCTTATGCCCTTATGTAAAGAAGAGTTCTTAGAAAATGAAAAAGCTAGAGACAGTTGCTTACATCAGCTAGATGTAAATTGGTATTTAGAACATAGTTATTATGATTTAAACCAATCTAATTAATCATTAGATTGTAACAAATACCTTCTTGTTAGCTCTATTAAGCAATTGATATTAATTGTTATTTACTATGAAAAAGTTATTGTTAATAGTTACCTTGTTATTTTCTAGCACTTTGGTTGCAAAAGAAGATCCGATTTACTCTAGTTTCTTTGGTGGTGCCATCGATGGTTATGATGCGGTGGCCTATTTTACTAAAGGAAAAGCAGTTGAGGGTAGTAAGAAAATCACGCTGGAATATAAAGGCGCAACTTGGCGGTTTGCCTCCGAAGGAAATCGCGACTTGTTCAAAGCTAGCCCTGAAAAATATGAACCACAATATGGTGGTTATTGTGCTTATGCGATGTCTGACAATCGATTTGTATCGATTGATGGTGAAGCTTGGTATATCGAAGATGGCAAGCTTTATTTGAACTATAGTAAGTCGGTTCAGAAGCATTGGTTAGAACAAAAGGATACCTTTATTCAGGAAGCGGATTCCAATTGGAATCATTATTGGACTGAAATTAAATAATTGAAAAGGCATTGTAACAATGCCTTTTTTTATGACTCCTAAAAATAGTTAATCAATGGGAATAAAAAAATGAAATATCTATTTGGCTTGTTTTTAATATTATTTTCGGTGCAATTAGTTGCAAAGGATCGTATTTATCAAGGTCGTGTTTCCGGCGCTATCCGTGGCTATGATCCGGTTGCTTACTTTACTCAAAATGAAGCCGTAAGAGGCAGTAAAAAAATCACTTATGAATATCGTGATGCAAAATGGCGCTTTGCTTCAGAAGAAAATCGTGAGCTATTTAAGGCTGATCCAGAAAAGTATATACCGCAATACGGCGGTTATTGCGCAAAGGCTATGTCCGATGATCGATTCTTAAAAATTGATCCAAAAGCTTGGACAATTATAGACGACAAACTCTATTTAAATTACAGCTCAAGAACGCGCTCTACTTGGAGAAAAGACCAGTCAGGTTTGATTGCTCAAGCTGACACCTTTTGGTCTGATCATTTAGTTAAGACATTTAAAGAAGAGCCAAAGTTAGAAGTTGAACTTGAAGAAGTGAAGAAACCAAAAGTAATTTTAGATTCAGTTAGCGAAGCAGCGGTTAACCAATAACCGCTTCCAAATTATCTACCATCTTTGAAATAAGTCGTTGTTTTGCTTCTTGACTGGCCCAAGCGATGTGAGGAGTGATCACTAAGTTATTCAGTTGCGCATTGATTAATTGGTTTGTATCGCTAGGAGGTTCTTGAGTCAAAACATCAAGAGCTGCGCCGGCTACAATATTATGCTTAAGTGCATTTAGTAATGCAGTTTCATCGATAATCGGACCCCTAGCAGTATTGATTAAATAGGCACTTGGCTTCATTAGATCTAGAAAAGTGTGATTCACTAAATGATGGGTCTCATCCGACAAAGGGCAATGCAAACTGATAAAATCAGCTTTCTGCACAGCTTGCATCAGCGGGATCTGATTTTCCCTAACGGGCCGATTAGGTAATTGTGCATATATTATGTTCATGCCAAAAGCAGTTGCCATATCGGCTACTTTTTTTCCTATATTACCCTGACCGATAATTAATAATGTTTTACCAGCAACCTCGAGAGTTGGATAATCAGTTAAAGTAAAAATTCGACTTTGTTGCCAGGCACCAGATTTTACCAGAGCATTGTGCTCAATGGTTCTTGTTGCAAAATTTAATATAAATTGAAACGCCAACTGAGCAACTGGGTAAGTAGAATAGTCTTCTACATTGAGCGCCTTAATAGTGAGTTTTTTGCAAGCCTCTAAATCTACGTTATTCATACCTGTTGCGGTCAATTGTATGACCTTAAGGTTTGGTAATTGACTCAATAATTCTCTATCTAGGTTTACCTTATTGGTAATAATAACTTCGGCATCTAGGCATCTAGGTAAACGCTCATCCGGTAAGGTTAGTGGGTAAACTTGGAATTCATCAAATAAAGCTTCTAAAGCACTTAGGTCAATGAAACCTAAATCATTTGGCTGGCCCTGCCAATTGCCTAAAGTATCGGCGTCTAATAAAACTGCTTTCATAAGTTTCCTTTATGGGGGTCAACTTTGTTATCGAATAGAAAAGCTTAGTTGGCCAAGCTGACTAAAGTTGGCATCATATTGACCACGTTCTGCTGGGATCATTTTTCCTAAGGCACCGGTGATCAGCAGATCACCTTTTTTCATTTTATAACCATTGTGATAAAGGTTGGACATTAACCAATGTAATGCTACTAATTGATCGCCCATAGCGTCAGTTGCTTTGCCCTCGATTACTGGGTTCCCATTTTTGTGTAATTGGGTTGTTATTGAGTTGAGAGTAGTACGATTGAAAGAGATTCCTTTGCCTATTAAAACCTGGTTAGAGGCTACATTGTTTTCGATTAAGGAAATGCCAGTGACTTTGCTTAAATCTGGATATGCTAAATTTGGAAGCTCAATCACCGGTACTATTCGATCGATAAAAGACGTTAATTGTTCCGGTTCCGGAAAGACAATAAAGTCTGGTACATCGGAACTCAGAATAAATCCAATTTCAGTTTCGAGCATTAATTTTTGATAGTTATCGAGCAAATAAACTTGGCGGTTGTGCGAAAGTCCATTTTGAAAGAGAACACCGGCCACCGGTTCGCTAACCTTAAATTTTGTCTGTCCAGCTTTAGAAGTTAATCCTGCCTTGTAGCCGATAATGGTTTTTCCAGAATTCTTTATCAATTGGCTTTGCGTAATATAGGCTTGGGTAATGGCATCCTGCTTATTTTCAATGGTTTTGCAGCTAGTAATAAAAATAAAACCAAAAAAGAGTGAAAGTAGAAGAGCTTTTTTCATACAATGGCCAGACTATAAGATTTTCTATAAGCATAACCCAAATGGATGCCGCTAGCATACTCGATCCCTTAAACGACCCGCAAAAAGAAGCCGTTACTGCTCCTAATAAAGCTTTATTGGTTTTGGCTGGTGCTGGCTCGGGTAAAACTCGTGTGCTTGTTCATCGAATCGCTTGGTTGGTGCAGGTGGAACAAATCTCAGCCCATGCAGTATTGGCGGTGACCTTTACCAACAAAGCTGCCCATGAGATGCGTGGCCGAGTTGAGGATATGCTGGCAATGCCAGCGCGTGGCATGTGGATTGGCACCTTCCACTCAATTGCTCATAGACTATTACGAGCTCATTATAAAGATGTGGGTTTGCCTGAAGGTTTTCAGATCCTTGATTCGCAAGATCAGCTTAGAGTTGTGAAAAGGGTCATGAAAGAGCTCAACTTAGATGATAATGAATGGCCGCCTAAGCAAGCTCAATGGTACATCAATGCCAAAAAAGACGAAGGGTTAAGGCCTGGCAGTATTCACCACCATGGTGATTTTTTTGTCAGCACCATGATCAAAGTTTATTACGCTTACGAGGAAGCTTGTAAAACTGCTGGCTTAGTGGATTTTAATGAACTGCTGTTGCGAGCATACGAACTCTGGGCCAATAATCCTCGCTTGCTCAAACACTATCAAGAGCGCTTTAAGCATATCCTTGTGGATGAATTCCAAGATACCAATCACATTCAATATGCTTGGATCCGAATGCTGACCAATGATAATAATCGCATCACCATTGTTGGTGATGATGATCAGTCGATTTACGGATGGCGCGGCGCTAAGATTGAAAACATTCGTCAATTTGAAAATGATTTTCCTGATTGCAAGGTTTCTCGTTTAGAACAAAACTATCGCTCTACTTCTACGATTCTAAAAGCTGCGAATGCGGTAATTGCCAATAACAATGATCGCATGGGTAAAAACTTATGGACCGAAGGCAATCAAGGCGAGCCAATTAGTTTATATGCTGCTTTTAATGAACAAGAAGAAGCGCGCTTTATTGCAGCTCGAATTCAAGATTGGGTTGAGCAAGGCAACTCCTATAATGACGTTGCAATCCTATATCGCTCTAATGCTCAATCGCGGGTGTTAGAAGAGGCCATGCTGCTAAAAGGTGTTCCATATAGAATTTATGGCGGTTTACGCTTCTTCGAACGAGCTGAAGTTAAAGATACATTGGCTTATTTGCGCTTAATGACCAACCGTTATGATGACGCTTCATTTGAGCGAGTAGTGAATCAACCCGCGCGAGGCCTTGGCCAGAAGTCTGTAGATTCCATACGAGAAGTCGCTAGAAATGAACAGATTACTTTATGGCAAGCTTCTGAAAAAATGATTGAAGAGCAATTGCTAACGCCCAGAGCCAGAAATGCTTTATCGGGCTTTGTGCAGCTGGTTAATGAGCTAGATAATGATACTAAAGAATTGGAGCTCGGCGAGCAGACGGAAATCGTGATTGAGCATTCGGGCTTATTGGAAATGTACTCCAAAGAAAAAGGTGAGAAAGGCCAAGCACGCAAAGAGAACTTACAAGAGTTGGTTAACGCTGCTCGTGAATTTGATCCGGATGAAGTGGTGCCTGAAGAGCTGCCGGATATGGATGAGCTTACGGCTTTCCTGTCACACGCTTCGCTCGAAGCCGGCGAAACTCAAGCTGAAGAATACCAAGAGTCGGTACAGATGATGACCTTACACTCGGCAAAAGGCTTGGAGTTTCCATTAGTCTTTATTGCTGGAGTGGAAGAAAAGCTATTCCCACATCAAATGTCGATCGATGAACCAGGAGGTTTAGAGGAAGAGCGACGCTTGGCGTATGTAGGGATTACCCGTGCTATGCAGCAACTGTATTTAACCTTTGCCGAAAAACGCCGCCTATTTGGTCGTGAAACCTATCCACAAGTTTCACGCTTTGTGCGTGAGATCCCTTCTGAGCTTTTAAGTGAAGTTCGCTTAAATACCCAAGTCCAACGTCCGGTTTTTACTAAAGAATCCCCCATTCGCAAAAAAGGCCCCGAAGGTTTTTATCTGGGACAGCTAGTTAAACACCCAAAATTCGGTAAAGGCATCATCATTAATTATGAGGGTGAAGGCCCGCAAGCATCGATTCAAATCAACTTTGAGAACGATGGTTTGAAGAAGTTGATGGTTTCTTATGCCAAATTAGAGCCGGTCACTTAATGACTTGCAGTCATTTGTGTAAGTAAATATCAGTATGTAAACAAATGCTTTTATAATTGATACAAACCGATACATTTTGCTCTGACCAGATCAAGGAGGATTTTCTAAGTTATTGATTTATATAGACTTCACTTCATTAGTAAAACTAATGATAGAAATTAATAAAAATAATGGTTGACCGTTTTCTTTACAATTGATTAAATCTAAATGTGACCTAGGTCACTGGTCAGACCTCATTGCTATGGAAAAGCACATTGGTTCATAGCAATGGGGTTTTTTTTGTATTTATTTTTTAACAATTTCAATAAATGGGGTAGTTTATGAAATTTAAGATGAAATTAGCTTGCGCAGCTTCTTTATTAGCTTTAGGCACTGCTGCACACGCTGAGCGTATGATCGTAACTCACGATGGTTCAAATGGTAATGGCCTTAAGAAGGGCCACAAAGTATTAGTTGATGGTCAGGGTTGGTTTGCTGTTGATTTAGATGAAAATGGCAAAAGCGGCATGCGTGGTAAGAAAGGCTTCAAAAATATGGAAGTTGATGCTCCACGTCGTTTAATGGGTTTTGCAGATAGTGCTGGTAACCCAAACAGCGTTCAAGTTCTTCCTTATAACTATCTTCAAGTTGAAGGTGATCAATTAACACTAGACAAAAACGCAGGCATGAAAGTTTGTGTTGTTGATTCTGGTTTAGCTCGTGATACTGGTGAAACAGGCGGTCGTAACAACGATTTCGATTTCTCATCAATTACTGGTGATAACGATTCTGGTACTGGCGATTGGTTCCGCGATGGTGGTGCTCACGGTACTCACGTTGCAGGTACTATCGGTGCAGCGGACAATGGTGTTGGTATCATTGGTGTTGCTCCTGGCGTTGATATGCACATCATTAAAGTATTCAACAATGCTGGTTGGGGTTACTCTTCAGACTTAGCTCAAGCTGTAAACAAGTGTGCTCAAGCTGGTGCTAATATCATCAACATGTCATTAGGTGGCGGTCAAGCTAACTCTACTGAAGAAAATGCTATCACTAACTTCGTTAATAACGGTGGTTTAGTATTAGTAGCTGCTGGTAATGACGGTAACACTACTCGTTCATACCCTGCAGGTTATGAAGCTTCTATGATGGTTGGTGGTGTTAATAAAGATGATGGCAAATATGCTGCTTCTCAATATCCATCTTGTACGGTTACTACTGGTAAAGGTAGAAGACAAACGACTACTACTAAAGAAACAATCTGTGTAGAGATTGCTGCTGGTGGTCAAGACGTTCTTTCTACAGTTCCTGCTGGTACTGGCGCGGTTGCAGCGGTAACTGCTGACGGTTCTGCAGTAGCTGCTGCTTCTACAGCAAATACTGGTACTCAAACTGCAGCTGGATACCACATGGGTACCGCAGAAGCAGTTGACTCTGGTGCTAACGGTAAAGTTTGTTTAATCGACCGTGGTAACATTTCTTTCGCAGATAAAGTAAACAACTGTGCTAACTCTGGTGGTGTTGCTGCTGTAGTAATCAATAACGTTGCTGGCGAAGGTGTTGTTCATATGGACATCGCTGGAGCAGAAGGTACTGTTCCTGCAGTTGGCGTTGCATTTGAAGACCGTGGTACTTTATTAGGTGCTTCTAGCGTGACTGTTGATTCTACTGCTGGTGACTATGCAGTATTCTCTGGTACTTCTATGGCTACTCCTACAGTTGCTGGTGCAGCGGCTCTAGTATGGTCTAATCACCCAACTTGTACTGGCGAAGAAATTCGCGCAGCTCTTAAAGCTACAGCTCAAGACGTAGGTGATGCTGGTCATGACGTACACTTTGGTTACGGTATCGCTAAATCAAAAGCAGCTAGCGACTACTTAACAACTAACGGTTGTAATGGCGGTCCTATCGATCCACCACCATCTGGTGACGCTACACTTTCTGGTAGCACTTCTAAAGGTGGTCGTCAGGCTAACATCAGCTGGGATGGTTTGAACGGTTCTTCTGTTGACGTTTACATCAACGGTAGCAACAATGGTTCTACTGCGAACGACGGTTCTGCTTCTTACTCTATCTCAAAGAATGCTAGCTACACGTTCAAAGTATGTGAGTCTGGTTCTACGACTACATGTACTAACGAAATCACTTTATAATATTTATAATAAAAGTGTTAGTTAAGCCCCGCATTGCGGGGCTTTTTTTATGTCGAATTTTTTTACATTAGGCGCCTTTATCTAAGCGAGGTTTGACCATTAGAATTTTTTATCTGAAATGCTTGTGATCATAATGAGAACTTGATATAAAACAGTCGCTTGTAGATTTTATGAGCAATAATAAATTATTCATTCAAGGGGTAGGAAATGAAAAAAACACTTATAGCTGGTGCAGTTTCTATGGCCGTTGCAAATGCTGCAATGGCAGAAAAAGCAACTTTCGGTGGTGACACTGATTATCTAAATGTTCAAAATCGTTGCATCATTCAATTTCAAGATGGCGTTGATGCCAATGACGTAAAGGGTTTAGCCAACGCTTTAGCTAAGCGTGGTGGAGCTTCGGTAAACAATGTTTACAAGCATGCGATTAAAGGCTTCACAGCTAACATGCCTTGTCATGCAGCACAAAAAGCTTTTGGCCAAGATGCGAGCATCAAGAAGATGTCTCCAGATGGTATCGTAACAGCTACCTATAAAGGTAAGCCTGGCGGTGGCGGTGATGGCGGCGGCGGTCAGCAAGTTTCATACGGTACTGGCAGAGTGAATGGTCCAGTTGATGGTACTGGCAAAACGGCGTGGGTTTTAGATACTGGTATTGATTTAGATCACCCAGATTTAAACGTAGATTCAAGCCAAGGTTTTGTGGCCAATGGTATTCGCGGTGGTATGGAAGATCAAAACGGTCACGGTACTCACGTTGCAGGCTCGATCGCAGCATTAAATAATAACACTGGTTCATTAGGTGTTGCTCCTGGCGCGACAGTAGTTCCGATTCGTGTTTTAGATCGTCGTGGCTCTGGCTCTTATTCAGGCATTATCGCTGGTCTTGATCACGTTGCTTCTCGTGCTAGCAATGGTGACTGCGTAAATATGAGTTTGGGCGGTCCAGCAGATGGTGCTGTGGATGATGCAGTACGTGGTGCGGCACAACAATCTGGTGCTTACTTTGTCATCGCTGCGGGTAACGATTCACGTGATGCGGATGGTTTCTCGCCAGCTCGCGTAAATGGTAACAACATCTATACTATTGCTGCTATGTCAAATGGTGATAACTGGGCATCTTATTCGAACTATGGTAATGATGTAGATTACATCTCTCCAGGTTCAAGTATCTTCTCTTTATGGAAGAATGGCGGCACTAACACTATCTCTGGTACTTCTATGGCGTCTCCACACGCTTGTGCAGTATTGATGATGGGTGGTCGTAGTACAGACGGCTCAGTAAGTGATGGTCGAGGTGGTTCTTACCCGATTTTAGTTCTTTAATTTAGAGCTAAAACCTTGCTAAAAGCACTCTTTTATAAGAGTGCTTTTTTATGCCAGGAAGCTATTGTGAAAGGACGACCGATACAATTTGACACATTCCAATAACCAATTGATTTATATGGATAAAATTAACTTTTGTATAAAAAACCGACAATTGTATCGATTTCAGTTCCTTGATATAAAAGTGTTGTCGTTTCGACGACGCTTAAATTAAAAAAATGGGGTAGTAAAAATATGAAAATTTCTAATATAGCTTTGGCTATAGGCTTGGCTTTTGCAAGTTCAGGTTTATTAGCTGATGGAAGCGATCAATTAATCATTAAATATAAAGCTGGAGTAGATGCAAAAGCTCGTGGTAGTGCAAACGCGATGATGCAATTGAATGCACGTACTGCAGAAAATATGTCTCATAAACGATTCATGTTTAATGGTTCGCAAGTGATTAAAATGAAAGGCAAGCGTTCAAAAGCTCAAGCTGAAGCTTTGATGAAACGAATTGCAAAGGATCCAAATGTTGAGTCGGTAGAACTCGATACGATGAAGCAAGCATTCGCAACAGCAAATGATCAATATTATCATTTGCAATGGCACTACCACGAAGCAACGGGCGGTATTAATTTAGAAGCCGCTTGGGACTCAGCCACGGGTTCTGGTGTTAATGTGGCAGTTTTAGATACGGGCTATACCAACCACGCAGATCTAGCGGCTAACATCATTGGCGGTTTTGACATG
Organism: uncultured Kangiella sp.; assembly: GCA_947503435.1. Taxonomy (GTDB): domain Bacteria; phylum Pseudomonadota; class Gammaproteobacteria; order Enterobacterales; family Kangiellaceae; genus Kangiella. The sequence continues at coordinate 16,473 of CANNDL010000004.1, forward strand.
ATTAGCACCGCTTCGGTTGGTAATGATGGAAATGGGCGCGACAGTGATGCTTCCGATCCAGGTGACTGGGTTTCTGCGAATCAATGCGGTGGCTTCCACTCAGCTCAAGATTCAAGTTGGCATGGCACTCACGTAGCCGGAACCATTGCGGCCGTAACGAATAATGGTACTGGCGTTGCTGGTATTGCATATAACGCTAAAGTGGTACCAGTTCGAGTTCTAGGAACCTGTGGTGGTTATACTTCTGATATCGTTGACGGTATCGTTTGGGCTTCAGGCGGTTCAGTTTCTGGTGTACCAGCAAATCCAAACCCAGCTAAAGTAATTAATATGAGCTTGGGTGGTTCAGGTGCTTGTACTTCATCAGAAATTAGTGCCATTAATACTGCACGTGCTAATGGCGCAGTGGTAGTGGTTGCGTCAGGTAATGATAATTCAAATGCATCGGGATTCAGCCCTGGTAATTGCCCAGGTGTAATTAATGTTGCTGCTACTGGAAGAGATGGCGGAAGAGCTTATTACTCGAACTACGGTAATAGCATTACGATTGCAGCTCCAGGTGGAGAGGTCAATGTTGTGGGTTCGGATGGTGTGGCTTCGACTCTGAATAATGGCTCACAAGGACCAACTACTGATACTTACGTTTATTATCAAGGTACTTCAATGGCCGCTCCTCATGTAGCGGGTGTTGCAGCATTAATGTTTGAAGCGAATCCTAACGCTACGCCTGATCAGATTGAGCAAGCTATGGTTGATTCAGCCAGAGCTTTCCCTGGCGGTTCAGATTGTAATACTTCGAATTGCGGTGCTGGTATCATCGATGCAGCCGCGGCGATTGCAGAAATTGGCGGCGGTACGCCTCCAACAAATCAAGCGCCAAATGCAAGTTTTACATACAGCTGTAATGATTTAGCTTGCTCATTCGATGGCTCAGGTTCTAGCGACTCAGATGGTTCGGTAACCGGTTATAGCTGGTCTTTTGGTGGCTCTAACTCGACTGAGAATCATACGTTCGGTAGTGCAGGGACTTACTCAGTCACCTTAACCGTTACTGATAATGAAGGAGCTACAGATGCAACTACTCAATCGGTGACAGTTACTGACGGCACTCCACCACCAGCGGCTATAGACTTATCTTTTGATGGAACTACTCGCAAAGGTTTCTTCAAAGTTCGTTGGTCTGGAGCTAATGGCAGCAAAGTAGATATTTATCGTGATGGTGCTCGTGTGGCAAGAACACGTAATGACGGTAAGTGGAATGATAAAAACGTAACTTCTGGTGTTACCTATGCTTATCAAGTTTGTGAGCAAGGTTCTACGACAGTCTGTTCTGATGTTGTAAACGGCACACCGTAAGTAAATACACGTTAGTCATATAAAGAAGCCCTGCAAAAGCAGGGCTTTTTTTTGCAGGAGTTAATTATCCGGTTGTTGAGGAGTACCATACATGTCTTGTGCACGATTATATAAAACCCAACTAGTGAAAATGTATTTGTTATCGGATACTGGCTTTTGTCCGCGGTGAGTATGGGTGAATCCCCCCGGAAAGATGACTAGCGAGCCCTTTTTAGGTTTGCTTTTAATATTCTGATAGAAAAATTCTGTTTCACCACCTTCTTCCACATCGTTTAAGTAGAACATCCAAACTAAGGTGCGGTGAAGTGAATCTTGGTGCGGGTCAGTCGGGTGAGGAAAGTGCTCCGAGTGCCAGTGAAAATAGCCACCTTCGCCTTTTTCATATTTTTGTAAATTCACAGAACCGAGTCTATAGATAGCACTAATGAAGTTACCTAATGATTCGTCATCCATATTTTCTACATCAACATAACTTAGCTGATCCATTTCGCCATCTTGATTTTGATACTGAAGCGATATGGCTCCAGCCAATAAGAAAGGATATTGGCGAACGTAATGTATCAAACCTTTTAGAACCACTTGCTTAAGATGGTTCATTTCATCAGTCCACTCATCAGGAAAGTTAGTGCAAGTTAAGTCGATACTGTTTTTTTTGATTTTATCAACGCCTTGACCGGTTTCGCCTTGGTGCTTGTTTGGACTTTGTTCAAATTTTTCAATGCATTGCTGGCAAAATTCCTCTGACAAAGCGCCTTCATAGATATTCACAAAACTGGACATATCACTACCCCTAATGATGGTATTTATATTAAGTTGCCATAGCCTATTATAGTAGGTACATTGATGCCAGTAGTTTTTAGGTGGGAGTAGATCTCCATGAAAAGAAGAAAATTTATTGGTGGTTTGGGTGCTTCGGCAGCGGCTGTAGGTCTGACTGCTTGTACGAAACCTGAGTCCGCTAAAAAAACAACCCTCGATAATAGCTTTGATGGCAAAGTCATCGAATGGACTATGGTGACTACCTGGCCAAAAAACTTTGCGGGCTTAGGTGAAGGGGCGGAATATTTAGCCCAGCTGATTAATAAAATGAGTGGCGGACGGTTAAAAGTAAAAGTTTACGGGGCTGGTGAGTTAGTTCCGGCGTTACAAGCATTTGAGTCAGTAGCAATTGGCGCAGCACAAATGGGTCATGGTGCGGCATATTATTGGCGCGGAAAACTTAATATGGCGCCATTTTTTGCGGCAGTACCTTTTGGTTTAAATGCCCAAGAGATGAATGGCTGGTTGTTACATGGTGGCGGTTTAGACCTATGGCAAGAGCTTTATGAGCCGCTGGGTTTAATTCCAGAGCCTGCGGGCAATACCGGTGTGCAAATGGCGGGTTGGTTTAATAAAGAAATCAATTCGATGGAAGATGTGCAGGGTTTAAAAATGCGCATACCAGGGCTTGGTGGTGAAGTATGGAAGCGAGCTGGCGGTATTCCTGTATTAATGCCTGGTTCAGAAGTCTTCACTTCACTAGAAACGGGTGTGATAGATGCTGCTGAGTGGGTTGGGCCATATAATGATTTAGCATTTGGTTTATTTAAAGCAGCTAAATATTACTATTATCCTGGCTGGCATGAACCGGGCACTACTTTAGAAGCGATTATTAATAAAGATGCTTATGAGGCTTTGCCAGAGGATTTACAACAAGTGGTTACGAATGCTTGTCGCACCGCTAATGCCGATATGTTGGCACAATTTACTGCTCGTAATAATGAGGCATTAAAAACATTAGTAGATAAGCATGGAGTAGAATTAAAAGAACTACCCAAAGATGTACTAAAAGAATTGGCGATAATCTCTGAAGAGATGTTATCTGAGCAGGCTAAAACTGAACTGGATAAACGAATTTTAAATTCCTTTATTAAATTCCGCGACGAGGCTCGTCAGTGGCATAATGTATCAGAGCAAAGTTATTATGGAGCAAGAAGTTAATGATCTTATTTTGGTCGTCGCTAATAATTTTTGTCTTGGTTATCGTGATCGGCAACTATTTATTATTTAATAAAGTTGTACCGAGTATAGATGAATCGGTAGAGTTTATGCCGACTGAACAAATGAACCAAGTGGAGCGCTACCTTGCCCAATTAGACCCATTAAAGAAAAAAGGTTTTACCTACTTCTTTTTAAAGCATTACCAAAAGATCCAAGCGCTCATGGGTTTACTGTTAGTGATTAATATATTGTACTTCAGTATCTTTTGAGAGCAACTGTTGGAAAATTACTTGTTGATTTTCTGACTCTGAGCTTGAATAAAATTTATCGAATTGATGGCTTTTAAAGTTCAATAATTGATGATCTGAAAGCGTTCGAGTTAGCTGTAAAGAAACCGCATCGGCATTATCGATAATGGTTAGTTTTTTTCCGCCAGCAACAATCTTTATTGCAGGACGTAGAAAAGGGTAGTGAGTACACCCTAATACCAATGTGTCGATATCATCCGCTAACATAGGTTGTAAGTTATCCTCAATTAATGCAATAGTTTCTAAAGTATCCAATTGACCATTTTCCACTTGTTCAACAAACCCCGGGCAATCAGACTCAAATACCGTAACGTCTTGCGCAAAACGGTTCTTCAAAGAATGATAGCGTTCGCTTTTAAGCGTGTGAGTCGTGGCAAATACGCCAATCTTTTTGGTTTTAGTTAACTTTGCTGCGGGCTTAATGGCGGGCTCAATGGCAATAATCGGAAAGTCATATTCCGCTCGTAACCACTCTGCCATTAGCGCCGTAGCAGTATTACATGCAATGACCATTGCTTTGGCATTTTGAGCAGCGAAAAATTCAGCTATATACAAACATCGCTGCTTTAGGATCTCTTCATCTAATTGACCATAAGGGGCAAATTTTGAATCGGCAAAATAAAGTAAATTTTCATTGGGCAAGTGTTCTTGAATAGCTTTCAAGATCGAAAGGCCGCCAACTCCAGAATCAAAAATACCGATAGGTCGTTCTGACATTATTATATTCTTACCCCATAATTGATGGAAGCCAAGTCGCCAAAGACGGCCAAGCAGCGATACTTATTAATACCAAGATCTGAATCATAATAAAAGGAATTACGCCGCGATATATATGCTGAGTTTTTATTTCAGGCGGAGCTACTCCTCTTAAATAGAATAATGCAAATCCAAAGGGCGGAGTTAAGAAGGAGGTTTGCAAATTAATGGCAATTAAGATGCCGAGCCAAATGGGATCCGCCCCCATCAATAAAAGTACCGGTCCAATAATAGGGACTATAACAAAGGTTATTTCAATGAAATCTAAAATAAAGCCAAGTAAGAACATCACTACCATTACGATTAATAAAGCAGTAAAAAGCCCGCCGGGTAATTGACTAAAGAAATGGTGGATCATTTCGTCGCCGCCTAACAGTCGAAATACCAGCGAGAAGATTGATGCGCCAATCAATATTAAAAACACCATGCTTGTAGTTTTAACGGTAGATTGCATCACATCTTTTAATCGAGCAAGGGTAAATTGTTTGCGTCCTATGGCCAATAAAATTGCACCAAATGCGCCAATTGCCGCCGCTTCGGTTGGCGTGGCATAGCCTTTTAAGATTGAACCTAGAACTGCGACAATGAGTATTAACGGTAGGCTGAGATTTTTAAGTGCAGTGATATATGCCTGTTTGCGACTTATTGTAGTATCGTGTTCAATCGCCGGAGCTCGTTCAGGGTGGCGCCATGCGGTAAAAGCAACATAGGCCATATATGAAATCACCAAAATCATACCCGGAATTATTGCGCCCATAAACAGATCGCCAATTGAAGCCACTTGATCGGTTTTTAAACCTTGGCCTTTGGCTTCCGTCATGGCATTTGCCAGAACATCGCCAAGAAGCACCAACACAATTGATGGTGGAATGATTTGGCCTAAAGTACCGGAAGCGCAGATAACTCCGGTTGACAGTTCGGGATGATATCCGCGCTTTAACATGGCTGGTAAAGAGAGTAAGCCCATAGTAACAACGGTGGCACCAACAATACCCGTACTCGCTGCCAGCAACATTCCAACCAAAGTTACGGCTATACCCATACCGCCACGTAATTTACCAAATAAGGTGGCCATGGACTCTAGTAGATCGTCAGCAATTTTTGCTCTTTCTAGCATTAGCCCCATAAAGATAAAGAGAGGCACTGCAATTAGTGTTCCTCGTTCCATAATTTTGAATAAGCGCCCACCTAAAAAGTTAAATCGAGTAGGCTCTTCGATGACACCGCTCCAAATACCAATCGCTGCAAATAATAGTGATACGCCAGCTAGACTAAGCGCTACAGGGTATCCCAAAAGCAAGACTGCACAAACTGTGGCGAATAATAGAAGCGGCAATAGATCAATGAGCAACTCAAACATGATGCTGCTCCTCAGTTAACCCAGGGTTGGGGTTTTCTGATTGCCCCATTAAGAAGAGTATGTTTTTAAGACAGTTTGCTAGCCCTTGTAAAAACAAGCTCACGGGTAATACTAATAATAATCCCATTAGTACATAAAGATAAGGAATCCCACCTGGATCATTGGAGCCGGTTTCTAAAGCCCAATTAAAAGCGACGGTTTTATAGGAATAATAGTAAATAAACCAACAAACAGGAGTTAACAATAAAACAAAACCTAAAATCTCAATCCAAGCTTTTTTGAAAGGAGAAAATTTTTGATAAAAGACGTCGACACGAACGTGCTCATTGTGTTTTAAAGTATAAGCCGCACCAATCATAAAGACCGTTGCGTGCATGTAGGTTACAGATTCTTTTATAGCAATTGCGCTAAGACCAAATCCATGACGTAATATCAATACCCCTATCACCGCTAGTACCATCAATAGAGTGAGCCATGACACTAGTTTTCCTGCCCACTCGATAAGAGCTTCTATTAATTGTACTAATCGGCTTAAAATTTTCGTTATCATTAGTATTTTTTATCTTGTTTATGATTTGAACAATATTGCTTTTCCACAAGCCAGAATAAAATGTGCACAATTCACAACTTTATAAGCAACATTTAATTGTTTTTTTAAGTGATTGATATTGCATGTTATTTTGTTTGTTCAATTGTGTAATTTAAAATGCTCAAATAAAATCGAGCACATAAAAGTGCGTTTTATTAAATTTTTATCACAGACTTATCCACAGAATTTGTGGCTTTGTGGATAAAGCTAATTAATTTGCAGTCCAAGATACTTAAAAACACCAAAAGAATCCAATGATTCATGCGGCAAGTAAGTCTCTGTAACAAATAATTGCATCTAATAGGGAATATTTTTTACTCTAATGAGTTAATATAAAGACAAATTATTATAAGGAAGGATGATGATGAAAATGAAGCAACTAGCTGGCTTGATTTCTATTGCAGTATTAATGGCATGTACTAATGAGCCCAAAGCAGAAGTAATAGAATCTGAAGTCAAGGTGGATAAGTCAGTAACAGAGTCAGTTACAAAGTCTTATAAGAAACTTGATGATTACTTTAATGCGCTGGCAGCAGAAGACAGAGTGCTTGGATCCTTTGCTGTTTATGAAAATGGCAAAGAAGTTTTTGATAAAGCTTACATTTTCAAAGGCGATAAGGTTATAGAAACGCAAGATAGCTATCGCTATAAAATTGGCTCCATCTCAAAAACTTTTACATCAACCTTAGTGTTTCAAATGATCGAAGATGGAAAGTTATCACTTGATACTAAACTGTCTAAGTTTTTCCCAGAGATCAAAAACGCAGATAATATTACTGTAAAGATGATGTTAAATCACCACTCGGGAATATTTAACTATACCAATCATGATGAATTCCAAACTTATTACCAAGAGCCGCAAAAAAATGCGGATATGGTTGCAAGAATTAAAACCTACGAGCCAGCTTTCGAGCCTGGCGAAAAAGGTGAATATAGCAACAGTAACTATTTATTATTGGGTTATATTCTCGAAGCTATTTCAGGCAAAGATTATGGCGAGTTAATCGCAGAAAAAATTGCTGAACCTCTAGGACTTCACGAAACTTATTTAGAGTCAGTAACTGAGCCAGAAAAGAATGAAGTTTTCTCTTATATAAATCGTGAGGGTTGGGAACAAATCCCACAATGGGAAATGTCCTCAGCTGATGCGGCTGGGGCGATTGTTTCCAGTACCCATGATCTAAATCTTTTTTATAAAGGCTTATTTGATGGAAAATTGATATCAGAATCTTCTTTAGAAACCATGATCACCGAAGAAGATAATATGGGTCATGGCATTTTTAAACGTGAAGTGGACCTGGGTGACGAAGAGGCGATAGGCTATTGGCACAATGGCCGAATTGAGAATTTTAGTTCGGGCATGGTGTACTTCCCAGAGCAAAAAATCGGAATCGCTGCGCTAATAAATGGTACTGGCTACGATGGTGTGAAAATCTTTAGAACACTAACCCGTAGCGCATTCGGCAAGTCGATTGAGATCCCAGAGTTTAAAACCGTTGAAGTTTCCGAGGATCAGTTAAAAGCTTATGAAGGTGAGTTTGCAAGTGATACCCATCCTCTTGGTATTAAAGTCATGATCAAAGATGGTGTTTTACATGCTCAAGCTGATGGTCAAGGCGCCTTTCCATTAACCCCGATAGATGAGCATAAATTTGAATTTACCGCGGCAAGTATTGAGATGACTTTTGATCCGGAGAATAAGCAATTTGTGATTAGACAAGGTGGACGAGCGGATATTTTCATTGATAAAACGGTAAAAAAAGCAGCACCTAAAAATAAAATTGATGAGGCAGTGCTTAAATCCTATGAAGGCCTGTATTCAGCTGATGACTTTCCATTAGATATTGAAGTAAAAGTTAAAGACGGCGACTTGTTTGCTCAGGCAACTGGTCAATCGGCTTTCCCGCTAACTCCAGTTTCAGATGATGAGTTTAAATTCGATTTGGCTGGAATAGTGATTAAATTTGATAGCGCTAAAAACCAACTAGAAATTACTCAGCGTGGCCATACTACGGTGATGACAAAAGAGTAAGGCTTGTTAAGAGCTACAACTCAACATTGAACAGCCTGCTTTATGACGCGCCCATTCCGGGCGCTTTTTATAGTAGTTGTCGTATTCGGGTTGTTCGTCATAGGGATTGCGCATAATTTCTAACAGTTTATCAATTTCTGAATAATCACCAGTATGCGCTTTATCAATTGCAGTTTGCGATAAGAAATTACGCAACAAATATTTTGGATTAGTGCGGTTCATCAAAGAAACTTTCTTATCATGACTAATGGTGTTTTGCTGTAAGCGTTGGCTATAAGCTAAAAACCATTGATTACGAATCTTGAGATAATCATCGGGTAATGAATCTGAGTAATAAGCATCTTCTAGCAACCCCGATACTGAATCGAGTTGACCCTTGTATTTCGCTAGCTCGCGATAAAATATGGTCATGTCGGTTTCAACCATGCTCAATAATTGCTCCAGATCCGCAAAAAGCTTCAGATCTTGTTCAATAACTTTATCCAAACCTAGTTTGTTCGCCATCATCAGTTGCCATTGGCTTTCGTAGTATTCTGGAAATTGGTTAAGAATTTTTTCTAATGGTTCAGCATCTTCTATCAATGGATAAATCGCTTCAGCCAGTTTGACCAGATTCCAGTGGGCGACAAAAGGTTGATTGGCATAGCGATAACGCTTACCTTCGGCGTCGGTAGTGTTGGGCGTCCAGTCCGGATCGAAATCATCCAAGAAACCATAAGGTCCATAATCAATGGTGAGTCCATGAATAGACATATTGTCGGTATTCATAACGCCATGTACAAAGCCCGCCCTTTGCCAATGAACGATCATATCCGCAGTAGATTCACAAACCTCTTTAAACCAAGCAAGATAAGTATCTTTGTTAATATCTTGTTCTAATAAATGACTGAAATAGTTTTCTATAGTGAAATCGGCTAGTTGCTTAAGAATATCCAACTCTTGATAAGCGGCATGAATTTGGAAATTACCAAAACGAATAAAAGACGGTGCGACGCGGCAGACTATTGCTCCAGGTTCTTTTTCAGGGTGGCCATCATAAAACATATCGCGCATTACCCAGTCGCCTGTAGTCATTAAGGATAAAGCGCGAGTCGTTGGGATGCCTAAGTGATGCATCGCTTCGCTGCATAAATATTCACGAATAGAAGAACGTAAAACGGCAAAGCCATCGCCAGCACGCGAATAAGGCGTAGGACCAGCACCTTTAAGTTGTAACTCTAACGATTGACCATTGTGAACAATATTGCCCAAATTGATCGCACGTCCATCACCAAGCTGCCCTGCCCAATTGCCAAATTGATGGCCTGCATAACGCATGGCAAAAGGCTTTGAACCCTCAGCAATTTTAGAACCTGATAAAATTGCCTGCCACTGTTGCGATAGACCATTGCTCGTATCAATGTTTAACTTGTCAGCAACTTCTTTTGAATAGCTTAATAATAGTGGCGAGCAAGGTTTAACTGGCTCGCAAAAAGAATAACAAGCATTAGAAACTTGACGAGTGAAGTTATTGGATTCAGAATCGTTGGCGTTTGATTCGCTAAATATGTTATTTAAACTAATCAAAATTTAGTTTGTTGCCTCTATAACGAAATACTTGCTGTATCAGAATTTATAACCATGTTTTTGCAATAACTGTATTAAACCAGCACTACCACTTAAATATGACGATACACGGATTACTTTTCCGTTGTTAAATTGTAACAAATACCAACTACACCAACCATTATAAGTAACGGAAATAAGATCTTCCCAGCGTTCATCTTTGCTTTCAGTCCATGGAGTCGAAAATTTAATCGAAAAAGAATCATATGAACCTCTAACTAAAAATGCTTCAGCTAGAGTATAGAAGGATGCTATTCCAAACCCTATGATTAGTGCTATTAGAGCAGTTGTTTCGCCAGGCTTATCAATTTGATAATTTCCAGTTATTAACACAAACATCGGAATAAAAAATAGGAGCAGGCATACAAGCCCTAGACCTTTTATAGTATTTCCAAACCGCAAAGCATATACCATCATTTTTGTCACAATATTAATAATACGAGCTCTAGAACTTGATTGTAGCACTAAAAAATATTGGGAATATCTTTGTTTTACGCAAATGGTGTGATTTGTAGGGAATCGAATTGTTCCTAACTCTAAGCATGAGTTACACTAAGACAACTCATAAATAAGTCTTAATAAAATGTCCGATTCAAAAGCCCCTTTTATCCTAGTCGATGGTTCTTCTTACCTTTTCCGAGCTTTCCATGTACCTCAATTGCAACGTATGACCAATTCTAAAGGCATGATGACGGGTGCGGTGTTTGGCGTGATTAATATGCTGAAAAGCTTAATTAATGAATATCAACCAAGCCATATGGCGGTGGTGTTTGATGCCAAAGGTAAGACCTTTCGTAATGACCTTTATCCTGAGTATAAGGCCAATCGTCCGCCAATGCCGGAAGAGCTTCGTGAGCAGATAGCGCCAATTCATGAAATTGTGAAAGCTATGGGGCTGCCTTTAATAGTCATTGAGGGAGTTGAAGCAGACGATGTGATTGGTACTTTGGCCGATCAAGCTTCAAAAGCAGGAATTGAGACCATTATTTCTACAGGCGATAAGGATATGGCTCAGTTGGTTACAGAGCATGTGACCTTGATTAACACCATGGATAAGAACAATCCGATCACTGATCGTGAACGTGTGATTGAGAAATTTGGAGTTAAGCCAGAACAGATAATCGACTACTTAGCTTTGGTAGGCGACAAAGTAGATAACATTCCTGGGGTGGAAAAGTGTGGTCCAAAAACTGCAGTTAAGTGGTTAACTGAATATGAGACTATGCAGAGTGTTATGGACAATGCCGATAAAGTGGGTGGAAAGATTGGCGAAAACCTTCGCGCTGCTTTAGAACAATTACCATTATCGTATGAGTTAGCGACTATCAAGTTAGACTGCGATTTAGAAAAAACACCCCAAGAGCTCTCTATTGAAGAGCCAAACTTAGAAGAATTAAAAGGCCTGTATGGCGAAATGGAATTTAAGCGTTGGCTGACTGAAGTTTTGCAAGCTGGCGGTGAAGAGGTTGAAGCGGAACAAGAAACGGCAACAATTGATCGATCTAAATATGAAACGATTTTTGATAAAGATCATTTTTCCAAATGGCTAGAGAAACTCAAGCAAGCGGAGTTGTTTGCTTTTGATACGGAAACTACTAGCTTGGATTATATTGAAGCTGAGCTAGTGGGTATGTCCTTTGCAGTTGAGAATGACAAAGGTGAAACCGAAGCGGCTTACTTACCTGTGGCTCATAATTATATGGGTGCGCCTGAACAATTAGAGCGCGATTGGGTTTTGGCTGAGATGAAAGATTTATTAGAAGCTGATAAGTATAAAAAGGTAGGTCAAAATCTAAAGTACGATAAGAGTGTATTGGCTAAATATGACGTCGAGCTAGGCGGTATTGAGTTTGATACCATGTTGGAGTCTTATTGTTTAAATAGTGTTGCCTCCCGTCATGATATGGATACGCTTGCTTTACACCATTTGAACCATGCCAATATTAAGTTTGAAGAAATTGCTGGTAAAGGCAAAGCGCAGTTAACTTTTGATCAGATCGATTTAGAGCAAGCTTCACCTTATGCCGCTGAAGATGCCGATATTACTTTAAAGTTACACCAAAAACTGTGGCCACAATTACAGGAAGAACAAGGGCCAAAGCAGATTTTTGAAGAAGTTGAAATGCCGTTGCTGAATGTTCTATCAGCAATTGAAAGAAATGGAGTGCTAGTTGACGGTAATTTATTAGGCGAGAAAAGTCATCAATTTGGTGAGCGACTGATTGAGCTAGAGCGTGAATCTTATGAAATTGCAGGTGAAGAATTCAACTTAGGTTCACCCAAGCAGCTGCAAGCGATTTTCTTTGAAAAGCTGGGCTTGCCAATTATTAAGAAAACTCCAAAAGGTCAACCATCGACCGCTGAAGAAGTGTTGCAAGAGTTGGCATTGGACTATCCTTTACCAAAATTGATTCTAGAGCACCGAAGCTTATCTAAATTAAAATCTACTTATACCGATAAGCTACCAAAAATGATCCATGACTCAACAGGCCGTGTACACACTTCTTATCATCAAGCGGTAGCAGCAACCGGACGCTTATCCTCTAAAGATCCGAATCTGCAAAATATTCCAATCAAAACCAAAGAAGGCCGTTCGATTCGAACTGCCTTTATTGCCCCAGAAGGCTACAAAGTATTAGCCGCGGATTATTCGCAAATTGAATTACGTATTATGGCGCACCTCTCGCAAGACGAGGGCTTGCTTCATGCTTTTGCCAACGACCTGGATGTGCATTCGGCAACTGCTGCTGAGGTTTTTGATGTTGAAATTGATGAAGTTTCAACCAATCAAAGACGCAATGCAAAAGCGATTAATTTCGGCTTGATATATGGTATGTCAGCTTTTGGTTTAGCTAAGCAAATTGATACCGATCGCAACACAGCGCAGGACTATATCAACACTTATTTTGCACGTTATCCAGGCGTAGAAACCTATATGGAATCGACTAAAGAAAAAGCTGCTGAGTTAGGTTATGTTGAAACTTTATTTGGGCGCAGGCTGTATCTTCCTGAAATTAATTCTAAGAACGGGTTGCGCAGAAAAGGGGCGGAGCGAACGGCGATTAACGCTCCTATGCAGGGTAGCGCAGCAGACATCATTAAATTAGCAATGCTTAAAGTCGATGAGTGGTTACAAGAACAAGATGGGATCAAGATGATCATGCAGGTGCATGATGAATTAGTGTTTGAGGTTCGTGATGATTTAGTTGAAATGGCTAAAGAAAAGATCCCAGCTATCATGGGATCAGTCGTTCAACTATCGGTTCCATTGATCGCTGACGTTGGGGTAGGAGATAACTGGGATCAAGCTCATTAAATCCCATACATGTGTATAAAAATGAGAGTAAGGTCTTGATATTACAAAGGTGATACAAGTCTTTACAAAAGTCTTACAAAAACCCTGCAACATTTTACAAGATGACGGGTCATTATATATAAGCGCATAGGGTTATGCGCTTCCCGCGACTCCCTCCTTCTTGCGGGTATTACAGTTTGACCTCCCCAAGTCTAACTGTGTTTTTTCGGGGCCTTTATTAGGCCCCTTTTTTATTTCTAGCGATTAATTTTAGATAATGTTTCGTTGTACGAGATTTTGCCTTATCTAAAATTATTCGGCTAGAAAGTGGAACACACCAGAAATTGACTTACTTTAATTTTGGTAAAGTAGTTCTTTGGCGTAGTGCATTTCTAATAATTCGCGTTCAGATTTTTTAAGGCTTTTGAAGATTAGAGAATATGAATGGTCAATCATGCTTTTAATTTCAGAGATTGGAATTGAGCCGTCAAGAATGATGGTGTTCCAATGTGTTTTGCTCATATGATAGCCAGGGATAACTGCATCGAAAGTACTGCGAATGGCATCCGCATGATCAGGGTTACACTTTAAGTTCATGCACCAGTGGCCTGCCATTTTTCCGTTTGTGCCTTTTTCATTACCGGTTCCTAAGGCAAGAGTAGCAAACATTTTTAAGTTTTTAATTTTAAAAACCGCTACTTCAGGACCAAAAGGAAATTGCTCATTGGCTTCGGGTTTTGACAGCAGGTATTGCTTAACTTGCTTATGGTCCATATAAAAATTTACACTTAAAGTGTTACTCCAGCATGGCAGGCTCATACCAACTATCTAATTTAGCGTAGAGTTGATCAAGGCCAAGGCGCTTTAAAGATGAAAATGCTTGAACACTAGCCTTTGGGTGCAATTCTTTTAATTGTTTTTTACATTGCATTAAGGCTTTAGATTTAGCGCCTGATTTTAATTTATCAGCTTTGCTCAGTAAGCAATGCACGGGCAACTCAACACTGGCAGCCCATTCTAACATTTGTACATCAGTATCTTTTAGGAAGTGCCGGATGTCCATTAACAAAACAAGACCATGCAAACATTTACGGCTTCGTAGATATTTCCCTAATTCCGCCTGCCATTGTTCTTTCATAGCTTGGGGGACTTTGGCATAGCCATAGCCCGGTAAGTCAATCAACCGTCGACCTTCATCTAAGGTGAATACGTTGATTAGCTGAGTTCGACCAGGGGTCTTACTGGTGCGGGCAAGGCTTTTTTGTTGTGTGAGTGTATTTAAAGCGCTCGATTTTCCTGCATTGGAACGACCAGCAAAAGCCACTTCAATACCTCTATCTTCGGGCAGTTGCTTTAATTTGGCGGCGCCAAGTAAATATTTCGCTTGCTGGTAATTCATAATCGCTGATTTTTGCTTAGGAAAGATGGCATTTTACTGGTTAGTTCCCTATAATTCACCGAACTTTTGTAATTTCCTAAAGATTTTCGGCCTAGAAGCTTAATTCTAGCGTCAATTTTGATTTTTGAAGGTAGTGTGATGAAAAAAGTAGCTGTATTAGCTCTATTATTCGGTTCTAGTATGATGGTTTCTAGCTCTGTTGAAGCTGGTGACGTAACAGCGGGTGCGCAAAAAGCAGCTCAATGTGCCGCTTGTCACGGTAAAGATGGCAATAGTATTAATGCTCAATGGCCAAAGTTAGCAGGCCAAAATGAGAAATACTTATTAAAACAAATAAAAGATTTTCGTTTAGGCGCTAAAGAAGCAGGTAAAGGTCGTGCTGGCGCACAAATGGCTGGTCTTTGGGGAAATGTAAGCGAAGAAGATGCTGAAAATTTATCAGCTTTTTTTGCTGCACAGCAAACTCAATTAGGTGCTGTAAACAAAGATATGTTGGAATTAGGTAAAACGATTTATTTCCAAGGCGATGCTGAGCGTGGTGTACCAGCTTGTAGTGCTTGTCATGGAGCGTCCGGAAAAGGATTGAATGCAGCAGGCTATCCAGCAGTATCAGGGCAATTTCCAGAGTACGCGGTAAAGCAATTAAAAGCGTTTGCTTCGGCTGAGCGTAATAATGACGACAACGGTGTAATGCGTGACATCGCAGTTCGCATGTCTGACAAGCAAATCGAAGCTGTAGCAAACTTTATGTTGGGCTTGCACTAAGCTAAGATAGCTTTTAATTTTATTAAAAAAAGGTAGCCATGGGTTACCTTTTTTTTTGCCAATCATTATTGGCTGCAATGGGTTATCAGTTAAGGACTTAATGATGTTAAAAATAAAATTTTGGATGTTGCTAGTAAGTTTAAATGCGTTGGTTTTGGGTGCGGCTGAACAAACCGATCGATATCGAGAATTAAAACAAGAGCCACGAATAGCTACTGACAATTTATATTTCAGTTGGTTAGGCTGCCATTCTTGCTTGATGATAGAGCAAAAAGTGAACTTAGAGGACTTTGAAAAACTACCTTTAATTGCTAGGCCTGATTGGCGTGCAGCGGCTAAAATTCAAATTGCTATGCAAATGCTGATGGTCAAAAACGAAATTGTCGACAGTTTTAAGCAAGCCATTTTAGATCAGAAAGTCGATGTTAAAGACTTAAATAGCATGGCGAGCACTCTGGTGGCACTCGGTGTAGAACAAGAGTCATTAACCGAAGTGCTTGAGTCAAAGGTCCTATTTAAGAATATCCAACAAGCAGAAAACAAAGCAGCTGAGTATCGAATTCAGTACGTACCTACTGTTATTGTTAAGGGGCATTATGCTACGGATGCAAATAGTACCGGTAGTGTGGCAGTTTTTGCTGAAACTTTGGCTGAATTAAGACGCAAATAGACTATTAATCCGAGTTTTCGGCTACTGGCTTTTCGCTATTATGATGACTAGCATTATAAAGAGCGGCTAAAGTATTGGATTTAAATTCACGACGATAAAGCACCCAAACCACAAAAGTGCTGCAGGCGATGAATACCCAAGCGTTAATAAACCAGCACAAGGCAGCTAATGCAAAGCTGTATGCCCGTAACCCATAATTGAAGGAGTTAGTGGCGCGGGTAAGGAGCCAATTACAATGCTTGGTAAAAAGGACCTTATCTTCAATTGGCGCGTTAGTTTTAGGTGCAGAACCAAATAAAACGACAGAGAAATTATATTGACGCATGGACCAAGTAAATTTAAAGAAGGCGTAGGAAAACGACACAACTAAAAGCAGCACTTTAATTTCCCAAGAAGCTTGCGACTCAACTTCAATCCATGGCAATGACTTCAGAAATTGAATCGCTTGATTTGAGGAGCCTAAAACGGTCAATAGACCAGCAATAATAAAAATCGTCGTTGACGCGAAAAAAGTTACGTTGCGCTGCAAGATCCCTAAACTGGTGATGTCTGAAATTCTGACATCACGTTCAATCATTTGCTCAATCCATTCTTTACGGTTGGCTGCTAGTTGATTGGCAATGGTTGGGTGGCCTTGTTGCCAGTATTGGGCAAGAAAAGTATAGCCAATCCAAAGAACCAGAAAAGTAGCTAAAGCCAGCCAATCCTGTAGAGGTAGAAAAGTTAAAATTTGCATGGGTTTTAGTCACCAATATTGATATATCAAAAGTGCCATGAGTTGAGGAACTAATCAACAAATAACAAAAAATATTTTCTTAACGAGGTTAAGTTAACAACTTTTTGTGAAACTAAGGTTATTTCTTTGATTTTTATAACAAATTGGTCGAAACTATAAGCTAGAAAGACTCGTTATCACATAACTAGCTGGGAGGCTTGGTTGATTGATCCGCAAATAAAAATAAGCACTTGGAAGCGCTTACTCTTAGCTGCCTGTTGGTGTTTGCTGATCCAGGTTTCAAATGAAATAAAAGCGGCGGAGTCACCCTCAGATAGTATTGAAATCGAAAGCGAGCTTTCGCACAGCATTGTGGTTGATATGGTACAAGATCGACAGGGGTTTATCTGGGTAGGAACTATAGCAGGATTAAATCGGTATGATGGTCATCAAGTTTCTCAATTCTATCAGCAATCCCATGGCTTAAGTTCGGATATAATCAATGTATTGGAAATGGACTCTGAGGGTAATGTTTGGGTCGGAACTGAGAATGGTTTAAGCGTATTTTGGCAAGACAAAGGCATTTTTCAGAGCTTTTATCATAATGCGGCTGATAATTTAACTTTGGCTTCCGATCAGATTTTAAGTTTAGCGGCGGCTGGAAATGGAGATCTTTGGATCGGAACCGACAATGGTTTATCTTACTTCCAAGCGGCAACGCAAAGTTTTAAACCTTTCTCCTTAATTAATGTGGTTGGTGTTCCGGTTACCAACGATGAAATCTCAGCGATTAATCACACCTCTAAAGTAACGCTTCTCGGCACAGGTGATGGTGTGCTGGCAAAACTAAACGAACAAGGATTCTTTGAGCAGCTATCGACTTCTAGTAATTTAGGAGCCATTACACAAATCGAACCGCTTTCCGAAACCAAGTTTTATATTCTAAGTGATGCAGGATTATTTATTTGGGATGATTTAGCGAAACAATTGGATGAGGTTGAGTTAAGCTCCCTTGGAATAGCTGATAATTTTATTGAAATTAGCGACCTGACAGTTGGTCAAAATAATAATCTTTGGTTGGGTACGTTGAAAAATGGACTTTTCCGAGTAGATTTAACTACTAATAAAAGTGAGCAATTTTTTTATCGACGTACTAAGGATGGATATATAGGCGTTAGTAGAATTGTTACTCTGCTTGAAGACAAAACCGGTGTTTTGTGGTTAGGCACTGAAGCTAATTTGCATTGGTTGAACCCCAACCTAATCAATTTCAAGCATTATAATCAACAAAGCGACAGTGATGCCGAAATATCAGGAGATTCAGTTTTTGCCTTAATGGTTGATTCCGAAGGTTGGAACTGGATTGGAACTGAGTTTGATGGAATAAGTGTATTAAAACCACAAGGTAAGGTTTTTATTGAAGACCCAAACTTGCAGTTACCAACATTAAGTGGAGCTTCAGTTAATTCTATTGTTGAAGGGCCTAATGGCAAAGTCTGGATATTGGTCGCTGATGGTTTATGGCTTTTTGATAAAAACACGGCGAAATTTTCACAGTTAAACCAATTAGACTTTAGAAAAGCAACTTTATATTCCGCGCAATATTATCAATCTGAGTTGTGGATTTCTAGCTCGAAAGGGATGTGGAGACTGGCAGAAAACGGTGATTTGAAACAGTATCTAGTCGATCAACAAGTATTTAACTTAAAAAATAAGATCTTGAGTTTTGTGATTGATAGTCAGAATGATTCACTATGGCTAGCTACCGAGCAAGGTATCGTGAAATTTGATATAAGCGCTGAGAGTTTTGTAGAGCTTAGTCAAATAATTGATGATGTGCCCAGTGGCCTAGCCGCGACCATTTATGACTTGTATTTGGATATTCATGGTCGCTTGTGGGCTGGGTCTTATCAAAATGGGCTTTATAAAATAGATTTTACTAAGCAGCAAATTGCGGTCATAAATAACAGCAATTCGATGTTGAACAATGTGGTTTATTCTATCCAACCAGATTCCAACCACTTTTTATGGTTGGCCACTGCTAGCTGGCTGTTTAGATTCGATACTAGAGATCAAAGCCTCACTCACTTTAGTTCGATTCAGGGACAGCCCATTCGAGACTTTAATCTGGGAGCGAAAGCGAAAGACTTGAATGGTAAGTTACTTTTAGGCGGAATTAATGGGGTAATTCACTTTGACCCTATTGCCTATAAAGAAGATTTATTGCCAGCAAGCCCTATCATTACGGATATATTAATTAATAGCCAAGCAGCAACAATTGGTGTTGATGATAAATCTCATTCTAAGTTACCAGTTAACATGACGGATAAC
The DNA here is from genome assembly GCA_947503435.1 of uncultured Kangiella sp. Classification (GTDB taxonomy): domain Bacteria; phylum Pseudomonadota; class Gammaproteobacteria; order Enterobacterales; family Kangiellaceae; genus Kangiella. Next base: position 35,634 of record CANNDL010000004.1, read on the forward strand.
ATAAAACTTTTTCATGATGATACCTCTTTAGCTATTGTATTTTCAGCAATGCATTTTGCTAACCCTAAAAACAATAGGTATCGCTATAAACTGGAAGGTTATGATAATGATTGGATTGAGGTTGATGCTAATGGCCGTCGCGCTATTTATGCCAAGTTAGAGTCAGGGACTTATAAATTTCAGTTGCTGGCTTCTAATAAAGACGGCCAATGGTCTCAAGAGCCAACCACCCTTGAAATTGAAGTATTACCATCGCCCTATTTTTCTAAGTTAGCTTTGCTGCTTTATACCTTGGTATTAGCAACCTTATTTATTATAGGTGCTAGTTTGTATCGCTCAAGAATCAATGAACGACGTGCAGCACAGCAAAAATTGGCGGAGAGTGAAGAGCGATTGAAATTATCACTTTGGGGAAGCGGTGATGAATTATGGGATTGGGATTTAAATTCGGGCGCTTTACATTTATCCAATGAGTGGGAGCAAGACTTTCCTCGAGATGGTATTCGTAGTGGCTACTCGGAAGCGAACTCTAATATTCATCCGAATGACTTACCTTATGTAAAGCAAGCCCTGAATGCCCACATCAATGGTAAATCTGAACACTTCGAAAGTACATACCGTTTAAGTGATGACGCAGGCGGTTGGATTTGGGTGCTGGATCAAGGAAAAAGCGTAGAGTTTGATGGTGAGCGTCCGATTCGTATGGCGGGCACCATAAAAAATGTATCGGAAATCAAAGATGCCGAACAGCAGTTAAGCGTGATCGCCAAATCCTTTGAGAATATTTCTGACGCGGTTTGGATTTTGGATGCAGAGTTAAGGTATATCGTAATTAATAAAGCTTTCGAAACCATTACTGGATACAGCGAAGAAGAAGTCATTGGTGCGCCGATGCAAGAAAATGCCATTAAGGATATGACTGATAACTTTTATCAAAAATTGATGGTGTTGCTTGATCAAAAAGGTAGTTGGCAAGGGGAGTTAGAGGCTATTCGAAGTGACGGGACACCTTACCCTATTGATATTAATATTGATGTGGTGCGTGATAATGATGGCAATGTTATTAACTATGTAGGGGTCTTTTCTGATATTACTTATCGCAAAATTGCTGAAAAAGAATTACGACGTTTAGCGACTACCGATCAATTGACGAGCTTACCCAATCGAAATACCTTCCGTAGTGAAGCGGAAGCGGTTTTAAGCCAATCAAAGCAAAATGAGCAACATGCTTTATTGTTTATTGATTTGGATAACTTTAAACGTATTAATGATTCGCTAGGGCATAGTGTTGGCGATGAGTTGTTAATGGTTGTGGCAGAGCATTTACAAAGCGTCATGGCGGACAACCAAGGCATGGTTGCTCGATTAGGTGGTGATGAATTTATAATTTTCTTGCAAGATGTTGATGCATGGAATCACCCTGCGAAAGTTGCCCAAGCCATATTAGAGCGATTCGCACATACTCTAAAGTTAAGTGCTAACGAAATCATGGTTTCTCCAAGTATCGGTATCGTCATGTACCCTGAGAATGGCGATAGTGCAGATGAGTTGTTGCGTAATGCCGACACGGCGATGTATTACGCCAAAAAGAAAGGCAAGAACACATTCCAATTCTATACTCGCCAGATGAACGAACAGGCTAAGATGCGATTGAATTTGGAAAATGATCTACGTACCGCAATTGAAAGAGATGAATTTGTAGTTTTCTACCAGCCCAAAGTTAGTTTGGAAACTGGAACCATTAGTAGCTTTGAAGCGCTAGTGCGTTGGCGCAGTGAAAAGCGTGGCTTGGTGATGCCGAATGAATTTATTCCTCTCGCGGAAGAGTCTGGCTTGATCATCCCCATTAGTCAGCAAGTCATTGAAAAAGCTTGTATTCAAGTTCGAGATTGGCAAAAACGTGGTTTGTTCGATGGGAAAATGGCGATTAACCTTTCTGCAATTCAGTTCTACCATGAGAACCTGTGGGAAACCGTTAAAAACGCGTTGCACTTAGCTAATTTAGATGCCGCTAGCATAGAGTTTGAAATTACCGAAGGCATGGTAATGCAAGACTTAGCTCACTCTATTCAGCAAATGAATACTCTTAAAGAAATGGGCGTTGCGCTGGCATTGGATGATTTTGGGGTTGGCTATTCATCTTTAGGAAATTTAAAGGACTTCCCAATTGATACGCTTAAAATTGATCGCTCATTCGTATGGGATTTAGACGACTCAGTCCGAGATAGGAAATTAGTTTCATCTATTATTACTCTAGCACATAACCTTGATATTAAAGTAGTTGCAGAAGGTGTTGAAACCATTAAGCAGGTAGAGGAATTACGTGCAATGAATTGTGAAGAAATCCAAGGATTTATATTTAGTCGACCGGTACCAGCATTTGAGGCAGAGAAACTACTAACAGATCCTGGCGCAAATTTAGAACGAGCACTGGCAGAAGCCACTGACGATTAATCAAAAATAGCATAAATCAACTAGATCCACCTTTGGAACTGGAAAATTGTTGCAAATTTAAGCAAATCATTTGCTTGGCTGGTAAGGGTTTGAGACAATATGCGCCTTAAAATTCCCTATCTGATTGGAGATTTGATGTCAGCATCATCGCCTAGCCGTTTTGAGATGGCCAACGCCATTCGTGCCTTAAGTATGGACGCCGTCCAAAAAGCCAAGTCTGGTCACCCAGGAGCCCCAATGGGCATGGCCGATATCGCCCAAGTCCTATGGAATGATTATTTAAAACACAATCCTTCCAATCCTAATTGGGTAAATCGTGACCGTTTTGTGATGTCTAATGGCCATGGTTCGATGATGGTTTATTCGACTTTGCACTTAACTGGCTATGATGTATCGATTGACGATATTAAGAATTTCCGTCAGATCCACTCTAAAACTCCTGGCCATCCAGAATACGGTTACACTCCAGGTGTTGAAACCACCACAGGTCCACTTGGACAAGGTATCGCCAACGCAGTGGGTTTTGCCATTGCTGAGAAAACCTTAGCAGCACAATTTAATCAACCAGGCCATGATGTTATAGATCACAATACTTATGTGTTTATGGGCGATGGTTGCTTGATGGAAGGCATTTCGCACGAAGTATGTTCTTTAGCAGGCACACTGGGTTTAGGCAAGTTGATTGTTTTTTGGGATGACAATGGCATCTCGATTGATGGCGAAGTAGAAGGTTGGTTTAACGACGATACGCCAAAGCGTTTTGAGTCATATGGCTGGCAAGTGATTGCTGGGGTTGATGGTCATGATCCTGAAGCTATCATTAAAGCGGTGGATGCTGCTAAAGCAGATGATGAGCGCCCAACGCTGATTTGTTGTAAAACCGTTATTGGTTTTGGTTCGCCGAACAAAGAAGGCAAAGAAGATTGTCACGGTGCACCGCTTGGTGATGATGAAATCGTATTAGCTCGTAAAAAATTAGGTTGGACCGCTCCAGCTTTCGAAATTCCTCAAGATATTGCCTCAGCTTGGAATGCCCAAGATGAAGGTGCTGCTAATGAGTCAGCTTGGAATGAGAAGTTTGCAGCTTATGAAAAAGCCTATCCAGAATTAGCAGCTGAATTAACTCGTCGTCTGAACTCTGAGTTACCCGCAGATTTCGCAGCGAAATCACAAAACTATATCGAAAGCTTACAAACCGAAGGTCCAACGGTAGCTTCGCGTAAAGCTTCTCAAATGGCACTTAATGCTTACGCACCCCTATTACCAGAAATGGTTGGCGGTTCTGCAGATTTGGCAGGATCAAACTTAACCATTCATGCCGGCTCAAAAGGCATTGATGCTAAAGATGCCTCTGGCAATTATTTATATTACGGCGTTCGTGAGTTTGGTATGTGTGCCATTATGAATGGTATGGCGCTACACGGTGGCTTGATGCCTTATGGCGGTACTTTCCTGATCTTCATGGAGTATGCACGCAATGCGGTTCGCATGGCAGCGCTGATGAAACAACAAGCGATTTATGTATTCACTCACGACTCTATTGGTTTGGGTGAAGATGGCCCAACTCACCAGCCTGTTGAGCAACTTGCCAATATGCGCTTAACACCTAATTGCTCGGTATGGCGTCCTTGTGATGCAGTCGAAACTGCAGTGGCTTGGAAAGTAGCGATTGAAAATCAAACAGGCCCAACTGCATTAAGCTTGTCGCGTCAAAACTTACAACATCAAAAGCGCTCGAATGAACAATTAGCAAATATTGCTCGCGGCGCTTATGTCATTCACGAAGCAAGCGGTACAGCCGATGCTATCTTGATCGCCACCGGTTCAGAAGTTGAGCTGGCGATTGATGCAGCTAAGCAATTAGCAGAGCAGGGTAAAAATATTCGCGTGGTTTCTATGCCTTCAACTGATGTGTTTGATGCGCAGGATGCAGATTATAAAGAATCTGTATTACCTGCTACAGTGACTAAGCGTGTTGCGGTAGAAGCTGGTATTGCCGATTACTGGTACAAGTATGTAGGTTTGAATGGCGCGGTTGTTGGTATGACAAGTTTCGGCGAATCAGCACCAGCTGGCGAATTATTTAAACACTTTGGGTTTACGGTTGAAAACATCGTAGCCAAAACTAATGAGCTTTTTTAAAAGCTTTTTCGTTAAGAATTTAATTTAAAACTGTAGTATTCCGGAGATCTCAAATGACAGTTAAAGTAGCAATTAATGGTTATGGCCGTATTGGCCGCACAGCACTTCGCGCAATTTATGAGCATGGCTACCGTGACCGTATTGAAGTGGTTGCGATTAACTCTTCGCACCCAGCGGAAACCACCAAACATTTAACAAAATACGATACCACCCATGGTCGTTTTAATGAAGATGTCTCAACAGACGGCGAACACTTAATTATTAATGGCGACAAAATTAAATTATATGCCGAACGTAATCCAGAGCTTATCCCATGGGGCGAGCAAGATGTTGATATCGTATTCGAATGTACTGGCGTATTTAAAGATCAAGCTGGTTGTGCCAAACACTTTAAAGGTGGTGCAAAGAAAGTATTAATTTCAGCTCCTGGTGCAGCAGACGTTGATGCAACGGTTGTTTTCGGCGTGAACGATGACATCTTAAAACCAGAGCATCGCGTAGTGTCAAACGCATCATGTACTACGAACTGCTTAGCACCTTTAGCTAAAGTTCTTGATGAAACAGTGGGTATCAAGAAAGGCCTAGTGAATACTATTCATGCCTACACTAACGATCAAAAATTGATTGATAACCAGCATTCAGATTTGCGTCGTGCCCGCGCAGCAGCTGCGAGCATTATCCCAACGAAAACCGGTGCGGCTAAAGCTGTTGGTTTAGTATTACCACAACTTAACGGTAAACTAGACGGTTTTGCCATGCGTGTACCAACGATTAACGTTTCTTGTGTAGATTTAACCTTTGAAGCGGGTCGTGATACTTCTGCGGAAGAAATTAACGCAATCGTTAAAAAAGCAGCAGATGAGCATGTGCTTTGCTATAACGATGAGCCATTAGTTTCTATCGATTTTAATCACAGCCCAGCCTCATCAAGTTTTGATGCAGGTCAAACTCGTGTAATGGATGGCAATTTAGTAAAGGTAGTCACTTGGTATGATAACGAGTGGGGTTTCAGTAACCGCATGTTAGACGTCGCCATTAAGATGATGGCTGTTTAAGCGGTCTTTTTGTCTTGATACTTTGTTGCAATTATTTTGTTCAACGCTCATGTACGGAAGTACACTCCGCTTGCCCAAAATAATTGTGCCGCGTCTCAAAACAAAAATCCTCGCTTAAAAGTGAGTTGTTAAAAGGCTTTTTTCGGAAAGTCTTTTGCGTTTTAAAGATTTAAGATATTTTGATAAAAGGTTCTAATACATGAATGTTTTAAGAATGGCAGATTTAGATTTACAAGGTAAGCGCGTGCTTATCCGTGAAGATCTAAATGTTCCGGTTAAAGATGGAAAAATTACTAGTGATGTTAGAATCCAAGCTTCAATACCGACTATTAAATTAGCGCTTGAAAAGGGTGCTAAAGTGATGGTGATGTCACACCGTGGCCGTCCTACGGAAGGTGTTTTGACCGAAAAAGATTCGATGCAAATCGTTGCTGATTATTTGAATGAGCAGCTCGATGTGCCAGTTCGTTTGGTCGCTGAGTATCTAACCGGTGTTGAAGTAGAGCAGGGCGAAGTAGTAGTTTTCGAAAACGTTCGCTGTAATGTTGGTGAAAAAGCTAATGACGATCGTTTAGCAAAAATGTATGCAGAACTTTGTGACGTATTTGTGCATGACGCGTTCGGCACTGCTCACCGCGCTCAGGCTTCAACTCATGGTGTTGCAAAATTTGCACCAACTGCTTGTGCGGGTTTATTACTTGCCGGTGAATTAGAAGCGCTTGGTAAAGCTTTAGATAATCCAGCGCGCCCAATGGTTGCGATTGTTGGTGGTTCGAAAGTTTCTACTAAGCTTACTGTACTAGAAAAGTTATCAGGTATCGTTGATCAGCTTATCGTTGGCGGTGGCATCGCTAACACTTTTATTGCTGCTGAAGGACATGCGGTAGGTAAATCATTATATGAAAAAGATCTAATTCCAGAAGCCAAGCGGCTGATCGAGCAGGCAAAAGCAAATAATGGTGAGATTCCAGTGCCAGTAGATGTAGTGACCGGCAAAGAATTTTCTGAAAACGCAGCTGCGGAAGCTAAGTCAGTTTCTGAAGTTGCAGATGACGATATGATTTTTGATATTGGTGAAGAATCTGCTGAGCAGTTGGCAAGAATTTTAGCAAAAGCTAAAACCATTGTTTGGAATGGCCCAGTAGGAGTTTTTGAATTTGATCAGTTTGGCAAAGGTACCGAAATTATTTCTCGTGCAATTGCAGCAAGTGATGGATTTTCCATAGCTGGCGGTGGTGACACTGTGGCAGCAGTAGATAAATATGGCATTAAAGATCAGGTTTCATATATTTCAACGGGTGGCGGAGCATTTTTGGAATTTTTAGAAGGCAAAGAGTTACCGGCAGTGGCTGTGTTAGAGCAGCGTGCCAAAGAAGCGGTATAAAATAGAATTCATAGATTAGGGTAAAAGGTAGAGTTATGGCATTAATCACATTAAGACAGTTATTAGACCATGCAGCAGAAAATGCTTATGGTATTCCAGCATTCAATGTTAATAATTTAGAACAGATGCGCGCGGTAATGCAGGCGGCTGATGAAACGGATTCACCAGTTATTGTTCAAGCATCAGCAGGAGCTCGTAAATATGCGGGTTCGAATTTTTTACGTCATCTAATATTGGCGGCAACGGAAGAATTTCCGCATATTCCAGTTTGTATGCACCAAGATCATGGTGCTTCGCCAGCGATTTGCCAGCAATCTATTCAGCTAGGTTTTACATCTGTGATGATGGATGGCTCATTAGAAGAAGATATGAAAACACCTGCTTCATATGAGTACAACTCTCGCGTGACTAAATTAGCCACTGACATGGCGCATGCTTGTGGTGTTTCGGTTGAAGGCGAACTTGGTTGCTTAGGCTCTCTTGAAACTGGCATGGCTGGTGAAGAAGATGGCTCTGGCGCGGAAGGAATTTTAACAGAAGATCAGTTGTTAACGGACCCTGAAGAAGCGGCTCAGTTTGTTAAAGATACTGGTGTTGACGCACTGGCAATTGCAATTGGTACTTCGCACGGCGCTTACAAATTCACTCGTCCGCCAACTGGTGATGTACTTTCTATTGATCGAATCAAAGCCATCCATAAGCGTATTCCTGATACTCATTTAGTTATGCATGGCTCTTCGTCAGTACCGCAAGACTGGTTAGCTGTAATTAATGAATACGGTGGCGATTTGGGTGAAACTTACGGTGTTCCAGTCGCAGAAATTCAAGAAGGTATCAAAAACGGTGTACGTAAAGTTAACATTGATACTGATCTTAGGTTAGCGGCGACAGGTGCGGTGCGTAAATTCTTACAGCATAATCCAAAAGAATTTGATCCGCGTAAATATAACAAAGTAGCGCAAGATGCGATGCAAGCAATTTGTAAAGCGCGTTATGAAGCCTTTAATACTGCTGGTAATGCTTCTAAGATTAGGCCAATAAATTTAGAACAAATGGCAATTGATTATAAAGCTGGCAAGCTTGATCCACGAGTAAATTAGTTTGTAATATTGATTTTAAAGCCGGCAATTGCCGGCTTTTTTGTGCCTGAAAATTATACAGCAGTGGATTTGTTGATTAATAAATAGTCTGTTAAATTGATGGAATAGGGAAATTTGGGGGTTCAAATGAATAGACAAGCATTAATAATTGATGATTCGAAAACGGCATTCCTGGTGTTATCTAGAATGCTGAAACCTTATGGCATTGAGGCAACCCATGCCATTTCGGGAGATTTAGGGATCGAGCTGCTACATAGCAAAGTATTTGATGTTATTTTTCTCGATCAAATGATGCCGGATAAAACCGGTACCGAAACCATTCAAGAAATTAAGCAACATCCTGACTGGTCGAGTATTCCGGTAATGATGTTTACAGCAAAAGCTGGTCTAGAATATGAAAAAGAAGTGCGTTCGTTAGGAGCGGTTGGAGTTTTACCTAAAGAGTTAAACTCTGAAGAAATTGAAAAAGCGCTTACCAAAATAGAGCTTTGGGATCCGGAGTCAGATAAACGATTTGAATTAAAAATAGATCGTCGACAACCGACTTCTGATGAGAAACTAAGGGTCTGGCTGGAGTCATTTTTAGAAAATCAATTCTCACCTGAGTTGTCGAAAAAAGTGAAAAATGCCACCGATGATCTACGCAGAGATACCATTCACTATAGTAAGCGAATGCTCAATGAATTAGCAAAAACGGATAAACAGCAAGCTATGCTGCAAGAGGTAAAAGGGCAAACGGATTATTTAAAGCAACTTTTCCATAACTCTTTTAAGCAATACCGATTAATATCTTTATTATTAGGGTTTGGGCTTCTAGGGATTGGAGCTACTTTAGCCTGGTTATTGTATCAAGACTCGCTTAAAAGCTCAGATCAAGAAGAGTTGATTGCTATGGTGCAGGGTTTAAAGCAACAAAATGTTGAGCTTAAAGAATTTATTTCTACCAATTATTATTATGAACCTGATTCAAACGAAGAAGCGATTGCAGAAATACCTCCAGAAGACGGTATTGAGCCCATCCGCCTTATCGGTATAGATGCAACAGGTAAGTATTTAACCGCTAAAAGCCAACAGGGTTACATGTTTCAGGTAAGTGACCAAGGCTTAGTTGATAATGGAGCGGTGACATATTTTTATTTGAATGCTAATTGCAGCGGCGACGCGTATGTGGAATTGCTTTCTGGAATGGTTTTCCGCCGCGATGATAGCTTATTCTATACCAACTTAAACGCAGGTGAAGACTCATTACTGCCTATGTCGATACAAGAAGAATCTGTTGGTTGCCAGTCCTATCAAGGCGTGGCCAAGCAGCTTAAACAGAAATCTATCAATGATCTAACGGTCACTGGTGTTGATGATATTAGTTATCAGTTGCGATAAAAAAGAGAGCCTAGGCTCTCTTACTTAATAGAGAACTCTTGCTCTAATAGTTCCTTCAATTTGTTTCATAGCTTCAAAAGCAATTCTGCTCGAGCTTGAATCTATATCCGTAACTACATAACCAATATCGCCTTTAGTTTGCAAATATTGACCTGAGATGTTTGCATTATTATCAGCTAATATCTGCGTAATCTGCGATAAAATACCAGGTTGGTTTTTGTGAATATGTAAAATTCGATGGGTCTTAGTATGTGCTGGCAAAGCGACTTCAGGGAAGTTAATCGCTGAAACTGTAGAGCCATTGTTGCTATATTTTATCATTTTTTCGGTAACTTCTATCGCGATGTTTTCTTGCGCTTCTAAGGTTGAACCACCAATGTGCGGCGTTAAGATAACATTATCAAATTTACATAGTGGCGAGTCGAAAAGCTCGTTATTCGATTTAGGTTCAGTTGGGAACACATCTAAAGCTGCGCCGGCTAAATGGCCAGAATCTAGAGCTTGGGCTAGCGCATCAATATCCACCACAGTGCCTCGAGAAGCATTAATCAAAATAGAATCCTTTTTCATTTGAGATATTTGAATCTCACCCATAAGGTTTTTGGTTTGTGCGGTTTCGGGTACGTGTAACGAAATTACATCGGATTCTGCGAGTAATGAATTAAGCAATGAAACTTGCTCAGCATTACCCAAGGTTAATTTATTTTCTATATCATAGAATTTAACTTTCATGCCGATACTTTCAGCAAGAATACCAAGCTGAGTACCTATGTGGCCATATCCAATAATACCAAGGGTTTTGCCTCGAGCTTCATTGGAGTTGGTTGCAGTTTTAAGCCACTGGCCACGATGGGCAGCTGCATTCTTTGCAGGGATCCCCCGTAGTAACATAATCATTTCGCCTAAAACTAATTCTGCGACACTCCGAGTGTTTGAATAAGGTGCATTAAATACAGGTATGCCCTGATTTTGTGTGGCAGGAAGGTCTACTTGGTTTGTGCCGATGCAAAAACAACCTACCGCGACCAATTTTTTTGCATGAAGTAACACATCTGGAGTGATTTGGGTTCTCGAGCGAATTCCCAAGAAATGGGTTTCGGCAATTTCTTGTTGTAGCTGTCCTCCGGATAATGCGGTTTTCAAATACTTAATGTTAGTATAGCCATCTTTACGGAATAGAGTTTCCGCCTGTGGGTGTACGCCTTCTAACAAAAGAACTTTGAGTTTATCTTTATTAATTGATGTTACTTGATTCATCGGCAATAGGAATAACGTTACATAAACTTCATTTAAGCAAAAGCTAAGTATCAATTAAAGCCTTAATGAGTAAATAATCGCGATTAGTAAAAAAGTGTTAGTATTAGGCGATTTCAGGGCATGTTGGTGATACAATGTGCGCCGCTTTGAACCCACAAAGCGGTTGAATGATTCTGTAGAGGTTTTGATGTCTGTTAGTCCGAATTTAGACAAGCTGATTGTTATTTTAAGTGAAACATTATCTATTGATGCTAGCGAGTTTGCAGAGGATACCCTATTACTAGGTAATTTCCCTGAGTTCGATTCGATGGCGATCGTCTCCATTTTAATGGAATTAGAAGAGCAATTTGGAATTAATATCTCTGAAGATGAATTAACCGGCGATGCTTTTGAGTCAGTCACGAGCTTGCTAGAATTTATTGATATTCAACAAGCAGTAACTGCAATCTAATAATTAGTTCACAAGTTGTTCTTTATTCTTACCTCGAAATTGGATTTTTCCTAAAAATTCTTTTATAACAATAAGATAACTAAATAATTCTTTGTGAAATGGAATATATCACGGCGCTTGGCTTGCTGTTGATCCTGTTATTGGTGGTGATTACTCGGTGGAAGGGTAGTCGTTATATTGCTTGGACCATTTTGCTTCTTATTCTAGGGCTAATTTTTTACATAGCCTATATCAATTGGAATTATTTATCTTCCCATACTATCCCATTGGCAGTATTGATTTTTGCCATAGGTTTATCGATCTTGGTTCTGATTTGGCTCAGCTTTAATCAGCGCCTACAAAGTCAAATAAAAGTAAGGTTAGCTAAAACCTTTTCGTTGTATAAGTATGACTATCGAGACTCATGGTTAGGATTTAATGCAGCCTTAGATTTTGCTCATCAAGAGGAAGATTTCTATCCTCAGGCCATTAAAGCGCTTGCGCAAATGGTTGGGAGCCCCGGCGGCAAGTTATGGAGTTTAACACCGAATAGATGTCACTTTGTTGACCATTGGGACTCCCCATTATTGAGAGAAGAAAGTTTTCGCTTGCCAGCAAGTCTAATAGAATTCATTCAAAGGACTAACTGGGTAGTGGATGTTAATGAATATGCAAAACATCCCCAATTATATCGTCGACTAAAGTTAGAGCTTGCTCATTTCGAAGCGGGCGAAATAAAAATATTTGTTCCCTTACGACGTGAGAATGAACTAGTGGCGATAGTTGGACTTAAAAATTTGGGTGATGCTCGTAGCTTGAATTGGGAAGATCATGATTTATTAAAAGCTGCAGGCCAACAAATGGCGAGTTACTTAGGTTTATATGAGGCGACCTCACGATTGTATGAGCAGCGAGAATTTGCAGCATTTAATAGGTTATCGACTTTTGTGGTTCACGATTTAAAGAATGTAGCAGCACAATTGGAATTAATTACACAAAATGCTAATAAATTTGGTGACAACCCTGAGTTCATTAAAGATAGCTTTGAAACAGTTCAAAGCGCTAATCAACGTTTAGGAAAAATGTTGAAGCAGTTGCGACGCAAGGAGTCACCAGAAAAGCGGGTTGCTAAAACATACCTTCCCGATATGGTAGAGATGTTACAAACTCAATTAGGAACAATACAGATTGAGTCAAAAGTACCGGAAGTCTACGTGTTCGGTACTCAAGAGCAATTAGTAAATATTATCATGCATTTGGATGATAATGCACAGCAAGCTGTGAAAGCGAAAGAAGAAAATAACCAAGGAACAGTGCGTCATAGAATAGAAGCACATAACGATGATCTCTATTGGCACATCATTGATCAAGGGGTAGGTATGAGTGAAGAGTTCATGCGCGATAGTCTGTTTAAGCCGTTTGAAACCACAAAGGGTAATGCTGGAATGGGGATTGGGGTTTATCAATGTCGCTATTTGCTCAGAGGCTTTGATGGTGATTTAATAATACGTAGCCGTTTACATGAAGGAACTCATTGCACGGCGATTTTGTCTTTGGTTTCAAAGACAAATTCTGGGGTAATAAATACAGGGGATGAAAATGAGTCAGAATAAATGGGATCTGTTGGTCATTGAAGATGATCAAGGCTTGCAAAAACAATTAAAATGGTCGTTTGATGAGTACAATGTTGTTTTAGCAGAAAGTCAGCAGCAAGCTATTGTAGAATTACGCCGTTTTCAACCGAAAGTGGTTACTTTGGATTTAGGTCTGCCGCCCGATCCAGCCAATGCCTCTGTAGGCCTAGCGCTCCTCGAAGAAATCTTGCAACTCGCTCCTAGCACTAAAGTAATAGTGGTTACAGGTAACGATCAAAGAGACGTTGCACTTAAGGCTGTTGAGCTTGGGGCTTATGACTATTATCAAAAACCCATTCAAGCAGAAGAGCTTTCGTTAATTGTAAAGCGCGCTTTCGATTTAGCTATTCTAGAAGAAGATAACCGCAATTTATTTAAGCGCCAAACCAATAGCTTTCATGGTGTGATTGCTAGCAGCCCTGAAATGTTAGGAGTTTGCCAAAAGATTGAAAAGGTCGCGCCAACTGACGTTAGCGTGATGCTCTATGGTGATAGTGGCACAGGTAAAGAATTATTAGCGCGTGCGATTCATGATATTAGCCCTCGACATGATAAAAAGATGGTTGCAATAAATTGTGCGGCAATCCCGGAAAATTTATTAGAGAGTGAATTATTTGGCTATGAAGCTGGCGCCTTTACGGGAGCTAACAAATTAACGTTAGGTAAAGTCGAGCATGCCAATGGAGGCACTTTATTTTTAGATGAAATTGGTGATATGCCCATGCCTTTGCAATCTAAAATGTTGCGTTTTTTGCAAGAGCGGCAAATAGAGAGAGTTGGTGGACGTGAATCCATTGAGGTTGATGTCAGAATCGTAGCAGCCACTCATCAACCATTAAATGAGCTGGTTGAGAAGGGCCAATTTAGAGAAGATCTCTATTATCGTCTAAGTGAAGTGGCTTTGAGCATTCCTTCTTTAGCGGAACGTAATGGGGATGTAGTTTTGATTGCGCGTGCCATGCTCGATAAATTCAATAAACAATATGGCCGTAATTTTAGGGGCTTTACTTCAGAGGCAGTGCATGCCATGGAGTCTTACTCTTGGCCAGGTAACGTACGTGAATTAGAAAATAAGATTAAAGCCGCTGTAGTAATGTCAGATAGTAATAAAATAGGGGCTACGGAATTACAGATTGAACAAAGTCAGTTGGATGAAGTGCCTTTGAACTTACGTCAAGTACGTGAAGTGGCAGAGTCTCGAGCGATCCAAAGAGCGATAGTGTTGTCGAATGGCAATATTTCAAAAGCTTCTAAATTACTTGGGGTTACTCGTCCAACTTTATACAGTTTGATGGATAAGTATGGCGTTCAGCATTAGATTATTTTTAATTTTCTTTTCAATTATGACTCTAATGGCTTGCGATTCAGATCCGCAGGCCACAGCTTTGTCAGAGCGATGGCCAAGGCATGACTGGAGTCAGAATCAGCCTGCAATAATGGTAGACATCAATAATGATGGAATAAAAGAAAGGGCTTTGATTGGTATTGGGGAGCGCACAATTCTTGTCTCCGTTTACTTAAAGGATAATGTGAATCATTTGGATTTTGTCGAAATATTCGTTAATAAATCCAATCAGCAAAATTCAATTTGTGGGACTAGGGGTAAGTTAGCAATAGAATCTCAAAAATTTTCATTAGCAAATAATCTGGATCCAGTTCCAATAGGGTATAAGCATTGCCCTGAATGCGAAGGTTTACGACTTACGGATGAACAAGATTGCGATCCTTTTCATATATATTGGGATCACGAAAATCAAATGCTTAGTTGGTGGCGTTATTAAGCTTTATTAATTACGCTTGATGGTTTCAACTCCGTCGCCTTTCCCAAGTAGTAATACATCCGCGGAACGCTCTGCAAACAAACCATTGGTGACAACCCCAACGATACCATTCAAGAGCCTTTCTAATTTCATTGGCTCATTAATTTCCAAACCATGAATGTCTAGAATGACATTGCCATTATCGGTGGTAAAGCCTGAGCGATAAACTGGATCGCCGCCAAGTTTAACGATTTCACGAGCTACATAGCTACGTGCCATAGGGATTACTTCTACAGGTAGAGGAAATTCGCCCATGCGACGAACTAGTTTAGATTCATCTGCGATACATACAAATTGATCCGCAACCGCAGCGATAATTTTCTCACGAGTTAAAGCCCCCCCGCCGCCTTTAATTAAAGCTAGCAAATGATTGGATTCGTCTGCGCCGTCTACATAAACAGGAATTTCGGAGACTTGATTTAAATCGAACACTTCAATGCCATGACTTTTTAGGCGCTCTGTAGATGCGTCAGAGCTGGAGACAGCGCCTTGTATTTTGTGTTTCATTTTTGCCAGCTCATCAATAAAGAAATTAACTGTTGAGCCGGTGCCAACACCAACGATAGAGTCTTCTACTACATATTCGATAGCGGCTTTGCCAACTAGGGCTTTTAGTTCATCTTGAGTCATGGTTTTTGGTAGTTGTTGGACGCGGCTTTATTGTAATCGAAGCGCCGTAAAATTGTTAGTGGCTCAGTCTTTAAAGCGTCTGAAATAACTGGGCGTAGCAATGGCATCAAGTTTTTTGTCCCACTTCTCAATAGGGAGAGTAGCCACTTGTTGGAAGTTGTAAGCTAAACCAATAAGATCTGGTCGCTCCTGTCCACGTTTGAAATTATGTAATACCGTATCATAGTAACCGCCCCCCATGCCGAGCCGGTTTCCTTCTGGGTCATATGCAACTAACGGTAAGAATATGGCATCTAACTCACTAGGGCGAATCGCATCCCCGAGTTTGGTAGTTGGTTCCAATATGCCAAACGGTCCTTGCTGCACTGAGTCTTTGCCTCGATAGGGTAAAAACCACATACCACGTTTGTTATTCGGGAAAACCTTAGGAATGTAACAATTTTTTCCAAGGGATAGCGCGTACTCGATAAGTGGCCAACTACTGATTTCACCTTTTATCGGCAAATAGAAGGCAATATTTTTTGAGTTTTGAATGATTTCGGCAGAGGACACATGGCCTAGAATAGCCAGAGCAGACCGTTCCATGAATGGTTTGGTCAAAGTATTGCGTTGATGTTTGATTCGTGTGCGCAGATGTTGTTTCTGCGACATTGCATTCATCATTTAATAAAAACCCAGACTGCCGTTGTAGGTAGAGGCCCTAGAACCCAAAGGTTCAGGGGGGAGACCAGGAGGATGATCAGGCTTTCCGATCAAAACGGACTTGCACAACACTTCCCGCTAAGGAATCCCAAAAAAAGTATTATCGGCTCAAGAACGTTCGCTACTGACGAACAGCCCAGGCAGGCTAATTATAACATAACTTATTAGCTGTCGGTGAGCTCGATTTGTTTACTGCTTTCTAATGAGCGTTCAATTTTGTCACTCAATTGCTGCATCTTATTGTTTATTATAGAGATTTCTTGAGGGTTAGAGTCTGACTTACTTAACAATTCATAGCTTAAATTTAGAGCGGCCATAATGGCAATCCGTTCTAAACCCAAAACTTTGCCCGACTCTCGGATTTCACGCATACGTTTATCTAAGAAACTAGCCGCTTGCAGCAGTTGCTGATGCTCGTCTTCTGGACTAGCAACTTGAAATTCTTTGCCTAAAATGTTGATGTTAACAGGAATAATATCTGACTTTGCCATAATTTGCTGTGACTCTAGTTACATGCTTTTTAAGCGCTGGATCATGAGATCAATTTGCTTGCGAGCTGACTCATTTTTCGTAATAAGTTGTTGTTTTTCAGTTAGCATCTCGGACACTTGGTTGCGTAACTGGCTGTTTTCACTGTTTATTTTCTCAAATTGGGTCAAAAGAGAATGAATTTGAGACTCTAAATTTTCGAGCTGGTTTTGAGAATTTGCCATATCCATTAAACAGTTAGCATAGATAATTAAAGTATACTATAAGGATATGCATAATGTTGGTCAATCTTTGTGCAATTTAAAATTAAAATTCAACAAAAATAGCCTTACATCTAGGTTTTCCAAAGGGCTAGGGGTAAACTTAAGCTATTAAACAAGCTAAGAGTTATTACATTGATTCATTATTCTCAAATCAACGAGCTTTGTCTGAGTTATTTCCCTGATTTATCCGCATCTCAATTGGCCGGGATCTTACATGGCTTAGTAAGTCATGGTTTTATTCCAGAGGAGGGGCGATGGCAACAACAGTTAGCAGAGTTTCTAAATTCTGGAGATCCTATTGCGCAAGATGCTATTGGCGAATTAGAACAGCTATTGGCTTTTACGCAAAAAGATTATCAAGTGGATTCTTTCAGTATTGATTTAATAATACCAGAAGATGATTATCCTCTATCACAGCGGCTATCAGGATTAGCAGATTGGGCGCAAGGCTTTATGACTGGTTATGGCTTAATAAAGCAAAAAAACAAGTTAGAAGGTGATGCCGAAGAAGCGATGCAAGATTTATCACAAATCGCACAGCTCGATCCCGAAGCGGAAGATGATGAAGAGCTGGAGCAGGCATATATGACTATATGTGAGCATGTAAAAATGTCGGCACAGCTAATCTTTATGGCGAATCAGCCCGAAGCCACGCCAACCAAAGATCAAAACCAATCAGTACATTAGGAATATCAGGTGCAAGCAATAAATTTTGCCGCGCGACGTAAGCGTTTGATGCAATGGATGGGTGAAAACTCCATTGCCATTCTACCTGCAGCAAGCGAAAAGGTGCGAAGCAGAGATGTAAATTATCATTTCCGTCAAGATAGCGACTTTTGGTATCTGACGGGTTTTAATGAGCCTGAAGCAGTGGTGGTGTTAATTCCAGGGCGTAAGCATGGCGAATTTATTTTATTTAATCGTGAAAAAGATGAATTGCACGAAACTTGGCATGGTAAGCGCTTAGGCCAAGATGCAGCAATGGATGAACTTGGCGCGGATGATGCTTTTCCAATTACAGATATAGACGATATTTTGCCTGGATTGATGGAGGGAAGGGAGCGAATTTATTTTGAGCTTGGTGTCAATCCTGATTTTGATCAACAAATATTAGAGTGGCGAAATCAGCTCAGTAATGCGCAGAATAAAAGTAATACTCGTCCAGGCGAAATGATTGATTTAAAGCATCATTTGCACGAAATGCGACTAATCAAAACTCAAGCAGAAGTGCAACGTATTCGTTTTGCTGCCAATGTCTCGGCTAAAGCCCATAAAGCTTTGATGAAAGCTTGTAAGCCGGGTAAAAATGAGCAGGATATGGAAGCCGAACTGCAATATCATTATGCATTGAATGGCTGCCGTTTTGCTGCTTATCCGTCGATTGTTGCGGCAGGCGATAATGCCAATATTCTGCACTACATTGAAAACAGTGATGAGATGCATGATGGCGATTTATTGTTAACGGATGCAGGTTGTGAATTTGAAAATTATGCTTCGGATATTTCGCGAACTATTCCCATCAATGGACGTTATTCAAAAGAACAAGCACAACTGTATGATATTTGCTTAGCGGCTCAGTTGGCAGCAATTGAAATGGTCAAGCCAGGCAATCATTGGAATGATATACATGACAAGGCCGTTGAAGTTATTATTCAAGGCTTGATTGATCTAAAAATACTAAAAGGTTCGTTAAAAGATAATCTAACTAAAGAAAGCTATAAAGAATTTTATATGCACAAAACCGGCCATTGGCTAGGTCTAGATGTGCATGATGTTGGAGATTACCAGCTGCATGGACAGTCTCGATTGTTAGAAGCTGGCATGGTTTTGACCGTTGAGCCTGGTATTTATATTGCGAAGAAGAACAAGCGAGTTGCCAAAAAATGGCGAGGGATCGGAATTCGAATAGAAGATGATGTATTAGTAACGAAAAACGGATTTGATGTTTTGTCAAAAGCGGTTCCTAAAGAGCGAGCGTTAATAGAAGCTTTGATGCAATAACTATGACTACACGAATCAATATTAACGATTTAAAAACAGAGTACCCAATAATAATTGTTGGTGGCGGATTGGTTGGTGCGACTTTGTCTATAGCATTAAATCAGATTGGCATTGAATCGTTAGTAGTTGAAGCCTTTGAACAAGATTCTAAGCAGCAACCCAGTTTTGATGATAGAACCGTGGCTTTGTCATCCGCATCAGTTGAAATTTTGGATTCTATTGGACTTAATAATCAGCTGATTGGATATTGTGAGTCTATTCAGAACATCCATGTCTCAGACCAAGGTCATTATGGATTTTGTCGATTAGAATCTAAAAAACTTGGCGTTCAGCAGCTAGGAGCGGTGATAGAAAATAAACGCTTAGGTAATATTCTGCTCAAAACGATTGCTAGCAAAAATATCCATTATCTGGCACCTGCCACAGTTCAAGAAATAAATTTGAACAGCTCTGATAAAAATGTACTGATTGAATCTGATGGAAAAGAAAAACCTATTAATTGTCAATTGGTGATACTAGCCGAAGGCGCCCGGTCAAAATTAAAAAACTCATTGCAATTCGAATCGAAAATCACCAATTATAATGCAGCGGCAGTAGTGTGTAATGTGGAAACACAACTACCACACCAGAACTGGGCTTTTGAACGGTTTACCGAAAATGGCCCTTTGGCATTGTTACCCTTGAGCCAGAATAGGCTGTCGATTGTTTGGTCGCAACCGGCCGAAGAAAGCAATAAACTACTGGCAATGTCAGAGCATGATTTTGCTAAAAAATTAGAGCAAGTATTTGGCTCACGATTAGGTCGAGTTGAAAAAGTAGGTAAAAGAAACTTATTCCCTTTAATGCAATACTCAACGGACAATACAATCAAAAGTGGTTGCTTGTTATTCGGTAATTCAGCACAAGCATTGCATCCTATTGCGGGGCAAGGATTAAACTTAGCGCTGCGTGATATTGCTGAGTTACAAAAGTTATTAGTTGAGAGCAGTTTGGTAAAGACAAAAAAGAGTCTGGGTAATTATCAATTACTGAGAGAGTTCCAAGAAAGACGCAAACAAGATCGGCAGCAAATTTTATTTGCTACCGAAGCATTGGCTCGACTATTTTCCAATCCATGGAAACCTTTGTCAGTAAGCCGAAATCTATTAATGAAGGCTATGGATATCACCCCTACGCTAAAACAAGAATTTGCTCGTGCTGCAATGGGCTATCGGTCATGAGGCAGTACGATATCGTGATTGTCGGTGCAGGAATGGTTGGATTATCCTTAGCATCCAAATTGCAAATTTCCGGATTAAAAATTGCGGTGATTGATCCGAAAATGATCCAGCTAGAATTTGGTTCAGATTATGACTTGCGAGTAAGTGCCATTACTCGTGCAACAGAAAAATTTTTAAGGGATATATCGGCCTGGAGTTTCATTAACGATAAAGAGCTGTCGGCTTATCGACACATGCAAGTATGGGATGGTGAGTCAACAAATGGAGCAATAACGTTTGATGCCAAATCCATTGCTGAAAAGGATCTTGGTTTCATTATTGAGAATCGTGTGTTACGAAAAGCGATTTTTCAATCGGTGCAAGGTTGCGCCAATGTAGATTTTATATTTGGTGATAAGTGCCTAGCGGTTAGCTATCAAGATAATGACGCTCAACTAGAATTGGAGTCTGGGAATAACATTAAAGCGAATTTATTAGTAGCGGCGGATGGAGCATTGTCTTGGCTGCGAACAGTTTCTAATATAGACGTTGCACAAAAACCTTATGGTCATAAAGCAATAGTCGCAACTATTAAAACAGAGCACTCCCATGAGCAGACTGCTTACCAGCGATTTGATCATAATGGGCCATTGGCTTTTTTACCTCTGCCTGATTCCAACTATTGCTCTATTGTGTGGTCAGTTGAAGAGTCATATGCTGACGAATTATTGGTATTAGATGATGAGTCGTTTTTAAGGCGGTTAGAAAATACCTTCGAAAGCAGTTTGGGTACATTGCAGTTGAAAAGTGAGCGTCTTGCTTTCCCGCTTTACGAAAGATCTGCTGAATCTACAATTGCACATCGTTTGGCATTGATTGGCGATGCCGCTCACACCATTCATCCTTTAGCGGGCCAGGGCGTAAATTTAGGCTTTGCTGATGCCTTAGAATTAGCCAATACAATTCTATTAAACCTGCAGAAGAATAAAGATATAGGGCTTATTTCTAGCTTACGACCTTATCAACGTAATAGGGCATCGGAATTATTAAAAATGAAAACGGCGATGCTAGCGTTTAAATCACTTTTTGAACAAAAACAACCGCTTATACAATCAGCCCGAGCATTTGGATTAAATACCTTGGATAAATTACCAATCGTTAAAAATCAAATCATCCGTCAAGCTATGGGGCTCTAATTTAGCTTTGTATTCATAAGCTATTGATATTTGTATCGGTTTGTAGCAAAAAACCCCTTTTTAGTAGTTAAAATACCCGCTTCACTTTTCATTCATGATAGAAGCGCTATACTGGATTTAGATATAAACCAATGGGTGGATCCATGAAAAAAACACTATTTACTTTAAGTAGTGTTGCGATGTTATTGTCTGCAACAACTGCTTTTGCTGAGAATGCTTTACCTTCTCAGAGCTTACCTTTGAGTCAATCTATAAAGAGTCTCGACTCGGCTCCTACTTTGCAAATTCCAGCTTTGGATATGAAAAAAATTGCCAAGGAAGATGCAAATTTTAGTAAGTTTGAAAAAACTTATCGCTTTGCAGTGGCATATGATGCACAAGACTCTTATACCAATAAAGGTCAATGGACTGATGCTGGCGATCAATCAATCTGGCGTTTAGCCGTTGATGCTAAAGAAACCTTAAATTTAAGCTTTGGTTTTAAAGATGTCTTTTTACCGACAGGCGCTCAGCTATACGTTTACAGCAAAGACTATTCTCAAGTAATTGGTCCCTTCACTGAAAAAGATAATAATGAATTCCAAGAATTATGGACGCCGATCATTAAAGGTGGTGATGCCATTATAGAAATTTCAGTGCCAACAAGTCTAAGACGTTATGTCACATTTGATTTGACCGATATTAATCAAGGCTACAGAGGTATTGATAAGGCCTCCCGATTAAAATCAGGAAGCTGTAATATCGACGTAATCTGCCCAGTGGCAGATCCTTGGCGTAATGAAATACGCTCGGTTGCTAGTTATACCTTTAACAAAGATGGCAGTACTTTTGTCTGTACAGGTACTTTAGTAAATAATACCGCTTTAGATCGTAAACCCTATTTCCTTACCGCGAATCACTGTGTAAGCAATCAAACCGTAGCTTCTAGCATGGTGATTTATTGGAATTATGAAACGAGTGTTTGCGCTGGAACACCTAATGGTAATAGAACTCAAAGCCAATCAGGCACTACCTTGAGAGCAACTTGGTCAGGTTCAGATATGACGCTAGTGGAATTAAACTCGGCACCTAGCTCAAGTTTTAATGTTCACTGGGCAGGCTGGGATAATACTGCACCGGCGCCAACGGCATCAGTTGCTATCCATCATCCAGCTGGCGATGAAAAAAGAATTAGTTTTGATGATGATGCTGCAACTATTACAAATTATTCAAGTAATACTGAGAATTCAAACGGAAGCCATTTACGAATTGGCGCATGGGATCAAGGTACTACAGAGGGCGGCTCATCAGGTTCTGCTATCTGGAATCCTAGTCATCATGTTGTTGGGACTTTGCACGGTGGTTTAGCTTCATGCCAAGCGCCTAACGATCCAGATTGGTATGGTCGTGTATCTGAGCAATGGGAAGGCGGTGGTTCTGCTGCTTCGCAATTAAAAGCTTGGTTAGACCCTTCTGACACTAAAGCGACTACTTTAGATGGAACTGACGCTTGTACTGCACCAACGGCAACCATTGCTAGTATAAATCCAAACCCAGCAGAAGTAGGTCAAACAGTAAACTTTACTTCTAATGTTTCAGGCGGTTCAGGCTCCGGTTATACATATGCTTGGGATTTTGATGGTAATGGCTCGACTGATAGTACTGATGCAAACCCTTCGCATTCATACTCTGATGCTTATACAGGCAACGTTGCTTTAAGTGTTACCGATTCAGATAATTGTTCTCGTGCTACGAATGCCGCTATTGTAGTTGAATTTCCTAATCGTGCTCCTACAGCAGCTGTTGCCAATAGTAATATCACGGTTAACGAAAATGCTTCAGTTACACTTGACGCTAGTTCAAGCACAGATCCAGATGGCGACACTTTAACGTATGCTTGGGTGCAAACTTCGGGCACGAACGTTAATTTGTCTGGTGCATCCTCTGCTCAAGCAAACTTTACAACACCAGATGTTAGCAGTGCCACCAGCCTTGGTTTTGAAGTTACAGTAACCGATCCTGACGGTGAAGAATCAAAAGCCACCGTAACTGTAAATGTAACGGTGAACTCAGCACCAACAGCAGCGGTAGCTTCTAGCACTGTAACTGCAAATGAAGGTTCTACAGTTACTCTTAATGCTAGCTCAAGTAGCGACCCTGACGGTGATACTTTAACTTATGCTTGGAACCAAACTTCAGGCGCTAACGTTACCATTAATAATGGCACAACAAGTACGGCTTCATTTGTTGCGCCGCAAGTAACTGCAGCCACAACTCTTGAGTTTGAAGTAACGGTGACCGATCCATCAGGTGAATCATCTACTGCAACCGTTACGGTAACAGTGAATGATGTACCAGCTCCACCACCTTCGAGCGGTGGCGGTGGTTCAACTAGTCTAGGATTATTAGCGCTACTGGGTTTATTGGGTCTAAGAAGACGCCAAAAAGGATAAGGAGCAGTAACATGACGAAAATTATTGGACTGATAGGCATAATTTTGTTGGCGACGGTTTTAGTCGCCTGCAAGTCATCAACTAAGGCAACGATTTATAACAATAAATCAGAAGTTCTCAATGTGATTGAAGATTCTGATTCTGTTAAAGAAATTGTTGCAGCTTGGCAGGCTAAAGAGCGTTCACTTGAGAAATTAATGCCTTTATTTGAATATAAAATTGGTATGGAAGTTGATGGTGAGCAGCAAATATGGCGTGTAAATAAAGCAGGCTACCTTATGAAAGAGGGTGAGTCTGTACTTTATAAAACATCGCAAAAGGATGTGTTAGCTAAATATCTAGATTAAAAAGTCCAGCTTTCAAAGGCTCCCTAAAAGGGAGCCTTTTTTATGCAAACTATAAATCAACAGTTGTAATTATTAATGAGAACGATTATCATTTGCGCAATTAAACTGATCTTGTTAGATAAAACATTGTAGCTATGAAAAAATTATTTCCCTTATCCTTAATATCGGTATTGTTTTTAGTTGCAGCTTGCTCGGACAACGCTAATGAAACTCCAGCAAAAGCAGCAGAGCAACCCGTAGTCGAGAGTCCAAAAGCTAAAGATGAAATCGTCGTTTATTCTTCACGTAAAGAACATTTAATTAAACCATTTTTTGAAGAGTTCACGGCTAATACTGGCATCCCTGTTAAATATGTTACCGATAAAGCAGGTCCATTAGTGACTCGTTTAAAAGCGGAAGGCGATCGAACGGAAGCTGATGTTTTTATGACGGTTGATGCAGGTAACTTATGGCTGGCTAAGAAAGAGGGCATACTTCAACCAATTAATTCAGAAGTATTGGAATCAAACATTCCTGAGCATTTGCAAGATCCAGAAAACAACTGGTATGGCTTAACTGTTCGAGCTCGTACTATGGTTTACGACACTAATAAAATTAAGCCAGAAGATTTAATCTCTTATGAAGACTTAGCAGATCCTAAGTGGCAAGGCCGTCTTTGTCTGCGTACTTCTAAGAAAGTTTATAATCAGTCTTTAGTGGCAATGTTAATCGCACGCCATGGCGAAGAAAAAGCTGAATCAATCGTAAAAGGTTGGGTAGCTAATTTAGCTATAGCCCCTTTTTCTAACGACACCAAAGTGATGAAAGCAATTGAAGCAGGGCAATGCGAAGTGGGTATCGTCAATAGCTATTATTTTGGTCGCTTGCAAAAAGAAAATCCTAAAATAGAATTGGCACTATATTTACCGCAAAATTCTGAGCAAGGGGTACATGTAAATATTTCCGGCGCTGGCATTACTAAATATGCAGATAACCCTGAAGGCGCTTTGCAGTTAATCGAATGGTTATCTTCACCAGAAGCGCAAAAAATGTATGCCGGTTTAAATATGGAATACCCTGCAAACGAATCCGTAGATTTAGTTGAGCAAGTAAAAGCATGGGGTGATTTCAAAGCAGACGATATGAATTTATCGAAAGCGGGTGAGTTACAACCAGCAGCAGTTCAATTGATGGATCGCGTTGGTTATAAGTAAATTTTGTTAGAAACTCATTTATCTAAAGGTAACAAAAGCCATGCCGAGAAACTTCGGCGTGGTTTTTTATCTTCTTATGCCGGAAAAACAACGCTGATATTAATTGCTTTATTGGCTCTTATTCCGGTTATACCATTATTCACTGCGTGGCTTTCTGTGAACGGTGATTTGTGGAGTCATTTATGGCAAACCCAAATGGCGGGATTGCTTAAAAACACATTGTTGTTGTCGCTTTTGGTAGGGATTGGTACTTTTCTACTAGGCGTGTCATTAGCTTGGCTTGTGGTTATTTATGAGTTCCCGGGACGAAAAATTTTGCAATGGTGCTTAATGCTTCCCATTGCTATTCCTCCTTACATTTTAGCCTTTGTATTCTTAGGATTCACCGACTTTGGTGGTGCATTACATCAACTCTTAGATTTTACTGGTCTTCCTATAAGTTGGTTACCAGATATTCGCAACTCTTTCGGTGTTTCCGCAGTTTTTATTTTAAGTCTCTACCCATATGTATATCTACTAATGCGAGCTTCTTTGCTGAAAAAAGGTCGCACAAGTTATGAAAGTGCTAGAACACTTGGCTATAGTAAGATAGCAGCCTTTTGGAAACTGGTTATTCCAATGACTCGACCAGCTTGGATAGCAGGTCTTGCTTTGGTGTTAATGGAAACTTTGGCCGATTTTGGCGCAGTTTCTATTTTCAACTACGATACATTTACTACTGCAATTTATAAGTCTTGGTTTGGCTTGTTCAGCCTAGAAACCGCTGCTCAATTAGCCTCTATATTGTTGTTAATAGTTTTTCTTGCTTTATTGAGCGAACGCTGGGGACGAGGTAATAGTCGCTATCAAGAGTCTGGTCAAGAGTTTAATCAATTTAAAAAACGATTAACGGGAATTTCTGGTATTGGTGCACTAATATTTGCTTGGTTAATTGCTGCCTTAGCTTTTATTTTGCCATTAATCCAGCTTGTTTATTGGAGCTTAATCAGTACAGGTTATGGACAAACTGTATTAGATTTATTGGTTAGCACCCTTTGGTTAGCTTTAATAGCAACAATTGTAACCCTAGTGGTCGCAATCATTATGGTGTTCGCGCAAAGGTTGCTTCAGAACAGAAGTAGCCCACAAGTTACTTGGCAATTAGCATCGGAAGCAGGATTAAGTGGCTATGCTCTACCCGGAACAGTATTAGCGGTTGGTGTGGTATTAAGTTTTAATGCTATCGAGAATTGGCTGAATATTGGTCAGTGGCTTACGGGTGGAATTTTAGTTTTGATTTTTGCCTATTTGATACGCTTTTTAAGGATCGCGCATGGCCCTGTGGCAAATTCAATGGAGCAAATTAAACCAAGCATTATAGAAGCATCAATGAGTCTTGGAGCCAGTAAGAAAGAGCGTTTGTGGAGGGTTTACATTCCACTTTTAAGGCCTGGTGTTTTAACAGCTTTACTGATGGTATTTGTAGAAGTTATGAAAGAAATGCCCGCAACATTACTATTGCGGCCTTTTGGTTGGGATACGCTTTCGGTGCGTATTTATGAGCTCACGTCTGAAGGTGAGTGGCAGTTGGCGGCGCTACCAGCAGTGATGCTAGTAGCGGTTGGTATTTTGCCAGTGATTTATTTGATACGAAAAAGTGAAAGCTAATTATCAGAATTTCTTTCTGCGGGTACATCGCTTAAATACTCTACGAATTCAATTTCAAATCCATCAGGGTCAATAAAATAAACATTCTTGCGGAATTTATTTTCCGCTCCATTGCTAGCAATTTCATAACCAGCTGCCGTTAGTCGATTAACAACAGCTTCAAGATTGTTAGTCACATAACAAAAATGAGCCAAACCAATCGAATGACCTGCTAAATCACGATTTAAGCCTTCGCCGTGATCACTCAACGCTAAGTAGTGATAATCATCACCAAAGTGTAGCCAGTGTCTGGCTTTACCGTACCAATCGCTATCTCCTTCGGCTCGAATCTTCCAATGCGGGAAAGCGATTTGATAGAAGTTGAGTGATTTCTTTAGATCTTTTACTACAAGGTTTAGGTGTTCCAAATACATCATATTGAATCTCTGTTATAAGGTTTATAGCTAGCTTAATACCTCAAGTCTGCTTGAGGTCAAGGCTGTATTTGATATACTCTATTTATTAATTGATTAAAGAAATTAATGATGAAGACAGATAACTCTTGGGGGGTTGGCAAAATAGCAGAGCGAGCTGGCGTTAAAATTTCCACCCTGCATTACTATGAACAACAAGGACTGATCAGTTCAGTTAGAAATTCAGGAAATCAACGTCGTTACAAGAAAGAAGTGCTTAGACGAATTGGCGTGATCAAAGCAGCTCAACAGTTAGGCATAAGTTTAAAAGAAATAAAACAAGCGCTAGATTTACTGCCTAATAAAAGAACTCCAACGCAAGAGGATTGGAAAAAGCTTTCCAAACAGTGGAAGAAATCGTTAGATGGCAGAATTACAGCGATGACTAAACTACGAGATTCACTAGACGGCTGCATTGGTTGTGGTTGCTTATCTATGAAAAACTGCCCGATTTATAATCCGGAAGATAAGCTCGGCAAGAATAAGAAAGGTGCTGTGATCTTGAGCAGTTCTAATGACAATGAATAAGGTAGACTTTGCTTCTACAAACTATGAATCCCTTGTATAATCTTTCCCCAATTTCTGATGGCTAATTTGGATTAATCAATGGCAAGTAAAACTCCTTTATATCAAGCACACGTAGATGCTGATGCCCGTATTGTCGATTTCGGTGGCTGGGATATGCCGCTTAATTATGGCTCGCAAATTGATGAGCATCATGCGGTACGCCAAGACGCCGGCATGTTTGATGTTTCACATATGACGGTAGTGGAAGTGACTGGTTCAGAGGCTAAGCCTTATTTGCAGTATTTATTAGCTAATGATGTGGATAAATTACAAGTGGCTGGTAAGGCGCTGTATAGCGGTATGCTGAATGAATCTGCCGGTGTGATTGATGACTTGATTGTGTACTTTTTAACGGATACTCATTATCGCGTAGTAGTGAACGCCTCCACTCGCGATAAAGACTTGGCATGGATGGAAAATGTGGCGCAGCAGTTTGCGGTATCGGTTGAAGAAAAAACCGATGTGGCCATGATTGCAGTGCAAGGGCCGAATGCTATCGAGAAAGCCATTTCAGTGATGAGCGCTGAGCAGCAAGAACTAGTAGCAGGGTTAAAGCCATTCGTAGCGATTCAGGCAGATAGCTGGTTTGTTGCTCGTACCGGATACACTGGTGAAGATGGCTATGAAATTATGGTGCCAGATGAGGAAGGCATTGCTACTTGGAATAAATTTGTAGAAGCAGGTATTAAACCTGCCGGTTTGGCTGCGCGCGATACTTTGCGCCTAGAAGCCGGCATGAATCTGTATGGCCATGATATGGATGAAACCGTATCGCCATTAGAAGCCAATATGGGCTGGACCATTGCTTGGGAACCAGCTGAACGTGATTTTGTTGGTCGTAAAGTCTTGGCTGCTCAAAAAGAATCCGGCGCACCACGTAAAATGATAGGTTTAGTGCTTGAAGACAAAGGCGTAATGCGTGAAGGTCAAGAAGTGGTGGTTAATGAAGAAGTTGTTGGTGTTATTACTTCTGGAACCATGTCGCCAACGGTTGGTAAGTCGATTGCCATGGCTCGGGTAAACCGCGATGTTACTGCTGAGCAGGTGTTGGTGCAAGTGCGCAAAAAGCAGCTTAATGCTAAGGTGGTAAAGGCTTGTTTTGTCCGTAAGGGTGAAGCATTAGTATAGCTTGCTTAAAAGCATATTTTTGGTCGCTTTTTCTTGGGTAAAGAGCGACTTTCGGATAGAATATCGCCAATTATTGAAACATCTAAGGTCCAACGAGGGTTAAAGACCATGAGCCAAATTCCAGCAGAATTAAAATATGTATCAAGTCACGAGTGGATTCGCCATGAGGGTGACGGCGTTGTAACGGTTGGTATTACTGACCACGCACAGGAATTGTTAGGCGATGTGGTGTTCGTAGAAGCTCCAGAAACTGATGAAGAAGTTGCGGCTGATGACGAAATCGCAGTAGTTGAGTCGGTAAAAGCTGCTTCTGACATTTATGCGCCAATTGCCGGTACTATCACTGAAGTGAATGAAGAATTAGAAGAGTCGCCAGAATTGGTCAATAGCGATCCTTATGGTGATGGCTGGATGTTTAAAATGGAATTGGCAGATCAAGACGATTTAGATAAATTAATGTCGTCAGAAGAGTATGCCGAAGAAATCGCTGACGAGTAATCGATTAGTCCTTTTCTAATCGTATTAAATACACAAAGATTTATGGCCTCGAGTTAACTCGGGGCTTTTTCAGTTTTATAGATAAGCTAAGAATTTTATTTTTTAGACAAAATTTCAATTAGTTAAGGTAGTTTTAGCAATGGCTGACCAAGCAAGTTTGAATGATTTACAGCAACATGATGATTTTATTCGCCGTCATTTAGGACCGCGTGAAGATGAAATTCAGGCAATGTTGCAAGAGTTAGGCTTAGAGTCACTGGAAGATTTAATCGATAAAGCGGTTCCTCACAAGATTCAAATTGATAAGCCGCTGGCTGTGGACTCTTCTTTATCAGAAGCGGAAACTTTGGCTTATTTAAAATCTTTAGCTAGTAAAAACACCGTTGCTAAATCTTATATCGGTATGGGTTACTACGATACGGTCACGCCAACAGTTATCTTGCGCAACGTGTTGGAAAACCCAGGTTGGTATACGGCCTATACGCCGTATCAGCCAGAAATTGCACAGGGCCGTTTGGAAGCGATTCTAAATTTCCAACAAATGACTTTAGATCTAACCGGAATGGAGTTGGCTAGTTCTTCTTTACTAGATGAAGCGACAGCCGCTGCAGAAGCAATGGCTTTGGCTAAACGCTCTTCTAAGAATAAAAAATGTAATTTATTCTTTATTGATAAAAATGTATTCCCGCAAACCATTGATGTAGCAAAAACACGTGCCGAACATTATGGCTGGGATATTCATGTTGGCGATTTATCTGAGTTAGCTGACTTAGATGTGTTTGGTGCTTTGTTGCAGTACACCGATATCCAAGGTCAGATTATTGATCTAGAGTCACACATCGAAAACTTACACGCCAAGAAAGCAATAGCTTGTGTGGCTGCAGATATCATGAGTTTGGTACTGTTAAAATCGCCAGGCGACATGGGCGCGGATGTAGTGTTCGGTTCGGCGCAACGATTCGGTGTTCCTATGGGCTTTGGTGGTCCGCACGCAGCATTTTTTGCTACTCGTGATACTTTTAAGCGTTCGTTGCCGGGGCGTATTATTGGCGTTTCAAAAGATACTCGAGGCAACCAGGCCTTGCGTATGGCGATGCAAACGCGTGAGCAACATATTCGCCGCGAGAAAGCCACTTCTAATATTTGTACTGCGCAAGTTCTACTTGCCAACATTGCAGGCTTCTACGCGGTTTATCATGGCAAGAAAGGCTTAACTAATATTGCTAGTCGTATTAACCGTTATGCTTCAGTAGTTGCAGGCGCCGTTAAAAATTCTGGCATGGAATTATTAAATGAAACTTGGTTTGATACAGTTTCATTTATTGCCAATGATGTAGACGCTATAAAACATCGTGCCGAAGATGCGGAAATTAATTTGCGTATTCATGGCCAACAAATTGGTTTTTCAATTGATGAAGCTAAGACTCAAGCCGATATCGAAGCCTTGATACAAGTATTAACAGGCGAAACTTATAACTTGAATGAGTTGGATGCTGAAGCGGACTCTTCAATTCCAGCAACTCTAGTTCGCACTTCTGACTTTTTAACTCACCCAACCTTTAATAATTATTATTCTGAAACTGACATGCTTCGTTATTTGAAGCGTTTGGAAAATAAAGATTTTTCATTGGCGCACGGCATGATTCCATTGGGCTCTTGTACCATGAAGTTAAATGCGACCACTGAGATGATCCCAGTGACCTGGCCTGAGTTTGCTAATATCCACCCGTTTGCTCCAGAAGATCAAACTGTTGGTTATTTAGATATGATCAAAGAGCTAGAAGCTGACTTAGTTGAAATTACTGGTTATGACTTTGTTTCAATGCAGCCTAATTCTGGTGCGCAAGGCGAGTACGCTGGTTTATTAGCAATTAAAAAATATTACGAATCCATTGGCGAAGGCCATCGCAATATTTGTTTAATTCCAAGCTCAGCGCATGGCACTAATCCAGCGTCTGCACAGATGGCAGGCATGAAAGTAGTAGTCACTAAGTGTGATGATAACGGTAACGTGGATGTGGCGGATCTTGAAGCCAAAGCGACAGAGCTAAAAGATAATTTGGCCGCGTTAATGGTAACTTACCCTTCAACGCACGGCGTCTACGAAGAAGAAATTAAACATATTTGCGAGATCATTCATGACAATGGCGGTCAGGTGTATATGGATGGCGCCAATATGAATGCACAGGTTGGTATTTCTAAGCCGGGTGAAATTGGCTCTGATGTATCGCACTTAAACTTGCACAAAACTTTTGCTATTCCACACGGTGGTGGTGGCCCAGGTATGGGTCCAATCGGTGTTAAGTCACACTTGGCTCCATTTGTATCTGGCCATAGCGTACGCAAAGTTCATTCAGTTGAAGCAGAGTCAGGTGCAGTTTCTGCGGCGCCTTATGGTTCTGGCATGATCTTGCCGATTTCTTGGGCTTATAACAAAATGCTTGGCCGCGAAGGTTTGCGTAAATCGACCGAAGTAGCTTTGTTAAATGCAAATTACTTAAAGAATAAATTAGCAGAGCATTACCCTGTACTTTATGTTGGTCGTAATGACAAAGTTGCTCACGAATGTATTATCGATTTACGTCCAATTAAAGCCGAAACCGGAATTAGCGAAGTGGATTTTGCAAAGCGCTTAATGGACTATGGTTTTCATGCACCGACTATGAGCTTCCCGGTAGCAGGCACTTTTATGATTGAGCCTACTGAGTCTGAGTCAAAGTACGAATTGGATCGCTTTATCGAAGCGATGGTTAATATTAAGCAAGAAGTTGAGAAAGTTCGCTCTGGTGAATGGGATGCAGAAAACAATCCGTTAACCAATGCGCCACATACTCAAGCCGATATTCGTCATTGGGATAAACCTTATTCGATCCAAGAAGGTGCTTACCCGTCGCAAGCCACTATGGACGGTAAATTCTGGCCAACGGTTAATCGAATTGATGATGTATTTGGTGACAGAAACTTAATCTGTTCATGCCCAAGCATTGAGTCGTATCATCAAGAGTAAAACGTGATAAGCCAGCTTTTGCTGGCTTTTACATTTTTAATAGAAGGGTGTTTGTAAATAAACAATGAAATACTGGCTACTAACAATTCTATTTTTTAGCACTTCAGTTGTTGCAAATAACTATGAAGAGCAATTGGATTATATCGAATCAATAAGATTTCATAATATTCATAAAGCAAAACAGTTATTAAATGAGTTTGAGAGCGAGTACTCAAATCTTAAAGCTATCGAAAAGGCTCGCTACTTAAACCTGCGTGCTCACTCTTCATTAATCCAAGGCGAAATTAAGCAAGCCATAAAGTCTGCAAACCAAGTGGCTCTAGTTACCAACGACTTTGATCAATTGGCTAGAGCCAAATCTCTAGAAGCTTCTGCTTTTGCAATGTCGGGCAACTATAAAGATTTCTTTATAAACGTGTATGATTTATTAGACAGGTTAGATGAGGTTAAATCTGATGATCTAAGGCAAGCGATTATTAGTAACGCACTCACTCGACACACTAGTGCAAGGGTTTTTGATAGAGCAAGAAATTTAGCCAATAAGATGTTAGCTTACGGCTATCGCTCGGACACTAAAGTATTTATTTGTAACGGATATATAGAATTAACTCGCATAGAGATTCTTTCTAATAATTTGCACCAAGCAAATGCAGCATTTAAAAGAGCACAATCTGGATGTAAGAACGCTAAGACACCGTTAATTAAAAATTTGATTTTCTTTCTAGATGCACAAATTGATTCTTTAAATGGTAAATATGAGGTTGCTAAAAATAAAATAGAATTAGTGCAAAATGATATTAATGAAAATGGTTGGAAAGGACTAGTTGTAGTTACAGAAATATTAATGGCAAAGCTATACCTTGAGTTAGGCGCCTTAGACGAAGTTGAAGAATTTGCGATGTCTGCTTATTCTTATGCTAAATCCATTAATGATACCGAATCAATTAAAGATGCCAGTGAAGTCCTTGCTAAATACTACTCTAAAACTGGTAATGAAATAGAATCTAATAGATTTCATCAAGAGTTTTTAAAGACTTCTATAGAGTTCCACAATCAAGTTGAGAGTAAGCGGTTAGCTTATTATCAAGCGATGAATTATAGAAAGAGTAAAGCTGCCTACCCAAAATAAACAGCATATGAACAATATCACATGGAACATCTAGTAATTATGTTAGTATGGACTCATGAAAATTTTAATTATTATTGCGTTATTAACTCTTAGTTCACCCGTATGGTCGGGTAGCTATCTTGAACAATTAGATTATTTAGATTCTATTCGGACTACGAATATTTCTAAAGTTAAAAGCGAATTAATATCTTTAGAAAAAGAATTTGAAAATCTAAATAATAATGAAAAAGCTAAATATAACTTCTTAAGAGCTCATTCAGAATCTATGCGTGGAAATTATGCCCTAGCATACGATTACGCAAATAAAGTTGCAGGTACCACTAGAAACAAAGATTTGCTGGCTAGGACTGAATCGCTGAAAGTAATAATTTACAGCTATCAAGGTAAAGTCCAAAAAGCATTTTCAAAAATATATAAATTGGTTGATAACTTAAAGAACTTAAATAACAACCAGGTCAAGTTAGAGATTTTGCTTAACGCACAAACTCTGCATACGTATTCAGAAATTTTAGACAAAGCTCAAGAGCTTGGATTGCAGGCTATGGCTTTGTCTAGTCAAATCGGACTTAAAGATAACCGCTGTAGAGTGAGCGTGGAGATGGCGTTATTACAGATTCGGTTAAAGGATTATATTCGGGCTCATGAATATTTGGAGCAGGCGAGTCAGGGGTGTGAGCAAGGTACAGATAAAACAACGTTATTAATTATTGAATCTCAAATCGCCAAATTGAACATGATAAATGGAAATTTCGATTTGGCAGAACAGCAATACCTTGTTCTTATAACCAAATTGATTGATTTCGGATGGGATGGATTGTTGGTAGACACCCAAATTCGAATTGCTGAACTCTATTTGAAAATGGCCAGGCTTGAAAGATTAGAAGAGTTTGCAATTCCCGCATTTAAGTCTTCAAAGAAAGATAATGTGCTTAATGATTTAGCAGATATTAGCTTGGTTTTAGCAAAGTATTATAAGGCGTTAGACCAATCTAACGAGGCCATGCTTTATCGAAATGAGTTTATACGCTCTTCTAATGAGCTCAAACTACAACTGCAGAAAAAACGTTTAGCTTACTATCAGGCGATGAATGCTAGGGCTAAGCAGCAAGAGGTTGCTTTGCAAAGTGAGCAAGAGAAAGTACCAGTTAACTTACCTAAGTAACTAAAACTTATTAGCTAGAATTTTTTTAGTAAATTGTGGCCTAATATAAAACCCCCTAGGTAAAGTCATTATAGTTTCGCCACTCGGTCCAATGGTCTCTGTTAAAGCTTTATTATTTGCAGCTTTAGGTCTGACTTGCAGTATTTCACCAAAGCGAGCGTCAATGGTATCAATACTTCCCATACTTATAGTTTCTATAACTTCTTCAAAATCATTTTTCAAAGTTTGCACTTCTGTTTCTGAGGGTTGCCATAAAAAAGGCGTAGCCAAAGTGCGCTCTTCTATAGGAATTTGCTTTTCTGAAATTATTGGAATCCATAGTATATGATCCAATTTCTGTTGGACCACGGATCCTTGCCATTGAACTTGATGTAGATTGGTCAAGGGAACCACGCTGACATAGGTGGATTCTAGCGGCTTTCCATTGTAATCGATGGGCAGAGTCTTCAGCTCAACACCAATATCAGGAAAGTCGGGCTGTGCAAGAGAAGACGATTGAGCACCTAACAAGTATTCTAAAAATTGACCCACCCAGCCTTTTTCACGGAGTAAATTTTCTGGCACTAGTGTTTGATACTTCTTAGCTAATTCGCCTAAAGAAAAGCCAGCCAAGCTTTGTGCTGTTTCCAGAAGTTGTTGTGGAGAGTCGTAAGCCATTGATTAAACCATTAGTTAAATAAAGATTGTCGAGATTTATTTCTAGTGGCACAATGATAACAAAGTTTTTTATTGGATAGATAGATGATCGACGCAGAAGGCTTTCGAGCCAACGTCGGCATCATCGTATGTAACAAGCAAGGCCAGTTATTATGGACCCGACGTTATGGACAGACGTCTTGGCAGTTCCCGCAAGGCGGTGTGCACCCAGGAGAAAGTGCCGAACAGACCATGTATCGGGAGCTATTTGAAGAGGTAGGCCTTGAAAAAGATGATGTCCGTATTCTAGGGAGTACGCAGCATTGGTATAAATACCGATTGCCTCCAAAATTAATACGCCAAAACTCTAAGCCTCTGTGTATTGGGCAAAAACAAAAATGGTTCTTGCTAGAGCTTACAGCTGACGAAGATAAAATAGATTTTAATGCTACCGATCACCCAGAATTTGATGATTTTATTTGGGTGAATTATTGGTATCCAGTGCGTCATGTGGTGAATTTTAAGCGGGATGTTTATCGTCAGGCTTTAGGTGAATTGATACACTCCATGTTTAAGTATCAGTTACATGGCCAGGCTTCACATCAGCCGCGTAAACAGCATCATAAGAAACATGGCCAGCAAAACAAAAGTGGTTATAAGCAAAACCAAAATGCTAATCATGGCCAAAATAGAAAGCCTAAGCGAAAGCCTAGACATCCTTATCGCTCACATGCGAGTCAGGATCAAAAACAAGATAATAATCAGTAAAGCATAGACAGGAAAAACGGGCCCAAGGCCCGTTTTTTTTAATCTTCGATAAATTCCACCTGGCCTGTTTCGAGTGAATATTCAGCGCCGACCACCGTAACTCTGCCTTCTTCGATTGCCTTGGCAATAACTGGCGACTCTTGAATCATATCGTTTGCTGAAACTGCCACATTAGCTAAAACAGCTTTTTGTTTTACTTCAGCATCGCTGTCTTCAGTGTCCAGTAATGGTTGAACCGCTGGCGCTATGCGTTTCACGATAGCTGTTAGGCTGTCACTTTCAAAAGGAACTTCGCCTTTATTCATAAAGTCGACCGTGGCGTTTACGGCGCCACAATTAGTATGGCCCATGACTACGATTAATGGTGTCCCGAAGGATTCAACCGCATATTCGATGCTACCAATCTGACTGGCTGCTGCGATATTACCTGCAACACGAATCACGAAAATTTCACCAAGTCCTTGATCAAATATGATTTCGGCTGGAGTTCTTGAGTCAGCACAGCCTAATATAATAGCGAATGGTGCTTGTGCTGCTGCCAATTCATTACGCGATTCGGCATTAAATTGGTTGATACCGTTTTGTTGGCAATCAATAAAGCGTTGGTTACCAGATTTAAGTTTTTTTAGGGCTTCTTGAGCTGAAATCATAATATTTAGTTAGCAGTGAAAGTGGCTGAATTTTATCATAGCCTTTAAAAGCTCGCATTTTTTTGGAAAGCTAGCAGCATATTATTGGCTGGCATTTGATGGCGTTGGACTAAGCTTAAGCCATTATGCCGCGCATGGCTCAAAATATCTTCATAGTCGCGGATAGCTGACTCAGGGTTTTGCTGTTTAAGCCATTCGTCAAACCGCTCATTCGAATCAGAGGTGTAGTTTCCACCTACATTAAATGGGCCATAGATCAAGAAATGGCCACCTGGTTTTAAGTTTTTACCAACTCCTTGAAACATACTTTTAACTGACTCCCACGACATTATATGGGCGGTATTAGCAGTGAAAATTGCATCGACTGGCTCTATATCCCAGAAACGTTTGCTGACATCCAAGCTAAACGGTTTTCTAACATTGGGTAAGTCACTTTGTTCGACCCAAGCAATAATAGAAGGGTGGTTTTGTCTTAAATCACTGGTTTTCCAGATGAGGTGCGGTAAAGCGCCAGCAAAGTGCACGGCATGTTGTCCGGTGCCTGAGCCAATTTCAAGAACCGTTTTAGTGTGTCCTAAATAAGGCTTGATAGTGTTTAATATCGGGTCCTTGTTTCGCTCGCAAGCTTCACTCAGTTGGCGCATAATTTTTATCCTTAAGACTTTACGGCTTTAATTGCATCACAAATTGTTTTTCTGAAGTGATGTCTTGTTGATCATTGAGTTGCACTTCGTAATAGGTACATTTTAGATCTTGATTGACTGTAATTAAAGCCTGACTGCGAGTGCCGTAAGTTTGCCCATTTAAATCAAAAGTTGGGATAAATGCGCTTGAAAGCTGTTGCTCAAAGGGCTTAGGAGCGCCAGTTTCTGGAAGGTGTTCATCCTCTAGTTTTTCATTGTGTCGCAAAACTTGTAATAAATTTTCACGTTTGAAAGGCTTTTGAATAGCTTCTAAAAAGCGCTTTTGAGTATGAGTAACTTTACGCCAGTTATCACTTAATAGGCCATTACTAATGCCATGAATGCCAGCTCCAATAGCTTGGGGCTGAAAATATTGATTATTGGCATAGGCTAAATCCATATGTTTCGCATCCTTGATTTGCCCCACAAACAAATTAAAACCGCTATAATGTTCAGCAGTTGTTGCAAGTTGTTGTTGAAAAAAAAGTGGGCTTTGGGTCGATTCAAAATAATTTTTTAATAAATCGCCTCGAGACAGCTCTTTGGGCTGCATCGGAAACTGTCGAATATTGGTGACTGCAGAAAAACGCCCAGTTTTGGTAATACCTAGCCAGGTACCCCCAGCAACTTTATCCCGTCCGGCAAGTATATTGGGGTTGTCAGGCCAATGATGCACTGCTTGAGTAGGGCGCGCGAAAAATTCATCGCGATTAGCTGCAATGATTAACGGGTATTTTGGGTGCTGACCCAATGAAAAAACAACTAAGCACATAAATATAAGCTACTGAAAATTAAAACAAATATGCCATTAGAGTTTCACCTTATCATTTTATTACTGGCTTTAGGACTGCTAAATGGTGTTTTAGCGGGTTTGCTGGGTATTGGCGGTGGTTTAGTGATAGTGCCAGCCATGGTTTGGTTACTGCCGAAAGTTGGAGTTCCTCAAGAGCATCTGATGCATATGGCGTTAGCTACATCCATGGCGACCATTTGTTTTACTGCAATTTCATCGGCGTATGCTCATCATAAGCGCGGCTCAGTATCGACTCATCTGTTAAAGTTACTCGTACCAGCTATAGCCATTGGCGGGCTATTGGGTGCCTACATTGCTGATTTGATTAATTCAATTTGGCTTGGTCGTATTTTTGGCACGGGAGCTATATTGATGGGCTTGCAGATGGTTATAGGTAAGCAACCCACCGCTAAAGGCGATGAATTATCAGCTGGCAACGCTGCTCCATCTGGGGTGGCTATGGGTGCTATATCTTCACTCTTAGGCATTGGCGGCGGCTCTCTAGTAGTGCCATATTTGCTTTATCATAAAGAAAAGCTGGTCATGGCCATTGGAACCGCCGCAACATGCGGTTTGCCGCTAGCATTTATGGCGACAATCGGCTATGTTGTGCTTGGCTGGAATACGCAAGGTTTGCCCCCATATCATTTGGGCTATGTCTTCCTTCCCGCGGTGTTTGCCATAGCTATTGGTTCAGTGCTGAGTGCACCTTTTGGAGCCTATTTGGCACACAAGTTACCGACAAAAATTATCAAACGTGTATTTGCGTTATTAATGGTAGTTATTGGCATAAAAATATTAATAAATAATTTATAGAGATTTGCATGATTGCTCCTAAAATTGATCCGGTAATCTTTTCGATTGAGCCTTTTGAACTATTTGGCTATACCATTGGCCCAATTTCTTTGCATTGGTATGGCCTGATGTATCTGCTTGGGTTTATCGCGGCTTGGTTGTTGGGTAACTATCGAGCGAAACAAGAAAGCTCAGGTTGGAATAAAGATATGGTCGCCGACTTCTTATTTTATGCTTTTTTAGGTGTAATTATAGGCGGGCGAGCAGGCTATGTGATTTTCTATCACATGGATCTTTGGCTACAAGATTTCTGGTATCTATTTAAGATCAATGAAGGCGGTATGTCATTCCACGGCGGTTTGATTGGCGTTATCGCTGCATGTTTTTATTTTGCTCGTAAGAATAAAATGACATTCTTCCAGGTGACTGATTTTATTGCACCATTAGCGCCGCTAGGTTTAATGTTTGGCCGCTTTGGTAATTTTATCAATGGCGAGCTTTGGGGTAGACAGGCTAGTGAAGACTTTATTTTTGGTATGAAATTTCATACCGACCCCGAGCAATTAACACGCCATCCATCGCAATTGTATGAGTCATTCTTTGAAGGCCTAGTGCTTTTTATAATCGTATGGTTCTATTCGGCCAAACCTAGACCTACTAAAGCGGTATCGGGACTATTCTTATTAGGCTACGGTTTCTTCAGATTTATGATAGAGTATTTCCGCGAGCCAGATGCTCATTTAGCGGCGGTGAGCCAAGTCATTACCCGTGGGCAGCTATTATGTTTGCCGATGATAGCGTTAGGATTGTACCTAATAGTTACAGCCTACAAAGCAAAGACAGCTAGCAAATAGTATAAGCGAGAATTATGAAACAGTATTTAGATATGATGCGCCATGTGCTTGAAAATGGCGAAGACAAAGGTGATAGAACCGGAACCGGTACCCGCAGCGTATTTGGCCACCAGATGCGTTTTGATTTGCAAGAAGGCTTTCCACTCGTTACCACTAAAAAGCTTCATCTCAGATCGATTATTTATGAACTATTATGGTTCTTAAATGGTGATACTAATATCAAATATTTAAAAGATAATGGCGTACGAATTTGGGATGAATGGGCTGATGAAGATGGTAACTTAGGTCCTGTGTATGGCGAGCAGTGGCGTTCTTGGAAAAAACCAGATGGCACTACTATTGATCAAATCTCAAACGTTTTAGAGCAGATTAAAAACAACCCTAACAGCCGTCGTTTAATGGTGGTTGCTTACAATCCTGGTGTAGCTGATGAGATGGCTTTACCGCCTTGTCATTCTTTATTTCAGTTCTATGTGGCGAATGGCAAATTATCATGTCAGTTGTATCAACGTAGCGCGGATATATTTTTAGGCGTTCCCTTTAATATTGCTTCTTATGCTTTACTAACTCACATGATGGCTGAACAAGCTGGCTTAGATGTTGGCGAATTTATTTGGTCAGGTGGTGATGTGCATTTATATAGCAATCACTTTGAGCAGGCTAAAGAGCAACTGTCACGCGAAACTTTGCCGCTGCCGAAGCTAGACATTAAACGTAAGTCAGATTCATTGTTTGGTTACGAGTTTGAAGATTTTGAAATTGTTGGTTATGAGTCTCATCCGCATATTAAAGCGCCTGTGGCCGTTTAAGCTCTTTTTTAATGGAGCCGATCTTGAGGGTAGTAAAATGCCGAAAATAAGTTTAATCGTGGCAATGGCCTCTAATCGTGTTATCGGCAAAGGCAATCAAATGCCTTGGCATTTACCGGCAGATCTAAAACATTTCAAAGCAGTAACTCTAGGTAAGCCAGTGGTTATGGGGCGTAAAACCCATGAATCAATTGGAATGGTTTTACCGGGTCGCGAAAATATTATTATCAGCCGTGATGAAAATTACGCCTCTGATTTTTATAACGATAAATGCCAAACGGTGACTAGTTTAGAGCAAGCATTACTAACTGCCGGTGAGGTTGAAGAAGTTATGATCATTGGTGGTGCAAATATCTATCAGCAAATGATCGATAAAGCCGACACACTTTATTTAACTTTTATCGACTTTGAGACCGAAGGCGACGCACACTTCCCAGATTGGACGCATCTAGAATGGCAAGAAGTGTCTCGTGAACAGTATAAAGCTGATGAGAAAAACCCCTACGATCTAGAATTTGTTACTTTGGCAAGGAAATAAACTTCTTAACAGCATTTGCAAATTCGTTTGGCGCGCACCAAGGATCGCCATGACCACAGTCTTTATCAAGAACCAACAACTCTGCATTCGCTAGCTTTGCAAAATTCAATGCAGGCTCCGGTGTTACAACCCGGTCATCCGCCCCAATTATAATTAAAAACTTAGCTTTAATATGTTTAACGGCAAGCTCCATATTGTTATCGAAATCGCGTGCAATATTGTGGCTCAACATTGCTTCTGTTTGCCTTTGATGATCCCAGGTTGATAAATTGGATAAGCTCATGGATTTACTTCTAGTTACAATGGTTTCTAGAATTTTTTCTCTTGGAATATCTTCTTCGAGCTTTGTGGGTACTAGTACAGTCATTGACATTCCATTCAGCGCTTCGAGAGCTTCGGTACACTGACACTCTCTATATAAATGAAGTAATCGATTGCGGGAATTCCATGCGGCGATATCAAAACTAGCAAACCTTGGACTTCCGATAGCAGCAACAATTTTGTTAGTAAAGTTAGGATATCTTACAGCCCATTCAAACGCCTGCATCGCTCCCATTGATAAACCGACAATGGCATATAAAGACTTAATATTTAGAGTTTCGGTAAGTAACCTATGCTGACTATCTACCATATCGGAAATAGTTATTTGCGGATAATTTTCACCAAGTTGTTTTTTATTATTGGAAGGGGAGCTGGAAACACTGTTAGCTAAGGAGTCGACAATGATTACAAAATATTCATCAGGATTAATTAGGTTCTCAGAAGCCATGCCAGATTGACTTTCAGAAGTTCCCCTGAACCAAGTAGGGATTAATATAGCATTTGATCTGTCGGCATTAAGTTTTCCAAATGTCCTGTATCCGATATGACATGGAGTTAAATTTTGGCCATTAGCTAATTTGCATTCGTCGAATTTAGCAAACTTCTGTTCAGACCCGAATACAATGGCTGATAGGAATAATAGCCCTAAGATGAATATAGTCAGAAATGATTTTAAACGAGTATTCATATCTTATCCTTAATATTAGATATCGCTGAATTAGAATATCAGTAAAATAGCTCAATAGGTAATCAATAGCTTGAATGAGAGGAAGGTGAAATAGTTGGTAACAGTTTCATTCCTTGAAAAATTTAGTAAAAGAGCCATGTTTATAGCATGGCTCTTTTTATGCCAATAAGATTAATAAACAGGGGAACAGTATGATCATAACTACAACACCAAATGTTGAAGGTCGCGAAATACAAGATTATAAAGGCGTAGTTGTCGGTGAAGCAATTTTAGGCGCTAATATTATTAAAGATTTTTTTGCAGGAATTCGAGATATTGTCGGTGGCCGCTCTGGTGCTTATGAAGATGAGCTTGCCAAAGCTAGGAAGGTAGCTTTTGAAGAGTTAGAGCAGCATGCCCGAAGAGTAGGCGCCAACGCTATTGTCGGCGTCGATCTAGATTACGAAGTAATCGGTCAAAATGGTTCAATGATGATGGTTAGTGTTTCGGGGACGGCTGTAAATATAATATAACGCCGCACTCTGCGGAAATTTGGGAACGTCAGCGAGCAAATTTTCCGTATCAGCGTCTTGTTATGTTCTATCTTCATTTGCGCCGATTGACTTTAATGTGAATTCACTTTGGCTTTCGTCGACTAATGCGTAAATTTTTTCAGTTGCTATATCCGCCAAAATTGCATCTTCTAGCCGCGAAAGAACATCATTAAGATATTTGTAATTAACTATCAGTACTCGCTCTGCACAATGCCCAAAACTTCTTTTTATTGTGTCTAAGTCTGGGGCGTATCGCCTTTCCCATTCTTTACCGACAAGCACTTCATCCAGAGCAACTAGTCTCTGAGAAAGCCCCGGATTGCTAGCCAAAAACTCTTCTGCTAAAGAATCGGCGAAACCTTGTAGTTGCGGCCCAGGGCTCTCATTCAGAATCACTGCTTCACATAAGTCAGAAACGTCATCTAAATCTTCTGCCTCTGTAAAATGATCTAATTGTAAGTCAGATTTTATTACTCTCAGGTCAGCCGTTGTTACCAATATTGGACATACAAAATCAATATACCTGCCAGAAGACCATGTATACTCTAAGGCATGCTGATAAGCATTTTTAAGTAGAACGGGCATTCCATATCTTAGCTGGAAAACACCATGCCTTGCCCCATCAGTGTTTCCTCCACCATTATTCATAAGCTCAACACCAGATACACAATAGCCAATCTCCTTTTCAAACTCCCAAAGTTCGTGACCTTGAAGTCGTACAGGGGCGAGATCTTCTGTTGAGTGAACAAGTCCTATAGACATCGTGTCACTTGGAAATGGGGAGAATATCCAAGTTGTGCCTGCTTGACGAAATTTACATTCAATGAGTGCATCCAACACGAAAAGTCGATCACCCGAGTCTAAACATTTGTGAGCCCTTAGATCTATCGAAAACTCTTTAAAGTCTCCATTTTCGTTCGGTCTCAAATAGGGGTACTCACCAAATATTGAATAACCTTTCTTATTTAAGATATTTGAAGTTACATATTCTAGTGGCAGACCAGTTTTAAGAAAGCCATTTTTCCATTTCGTATTAGACAATCTCTTTCCTTAATTTGAGGGAGGCACCGAAAACATAACATAACAATATTTGAAAACGATTGTAATAGCCTAATTTATAAGAACAAATTTAAGACGGTTAAACTTTCTTAGCATGCACTAGATATCTTAATGGCCCACCGGTTTCTATTGTATTAAAAGGATAGCAGGTAACTAGGGTCAATTGCTCTTCACCTCTATCATTAATTTGGTCTTGTTCAATGTTGTGCACTTCAGTTGAAGTGATTTCATATTGATGTTTATTACCATGCTTATCTTCAACAACAATCGCTTCACCAATTTGTAGGTCTTGTAAGAATTCAAAGTGTGTATCACGGTGGCCGCCAATAATGGTGTAGCCTTGTTTTTCTGGTGAATCGCTGGAAAGTAATAACCCAGGACCAAAGGCTAGGTTTCGCCCTGAAGCACCAGATAAGACGAGTTGTTCAATATTTTGCGTAGGCACTGATAATTTGGCAATCGGGAAAGTATCAGCCCACGACCATGGCTTGTGCGGCTTTTGATCGACTAAGGTTTGTTGCCATGCATCTTCTAACATCATTTGAGCAACTTCTGCTTTAACATGAATATAAGCAGCCTTGCCAAAGGCAAAACTGCTAACGGTTAATAAAAGAATGATTAGGATATTTTTTTTTATAAATTTCATGGCAATTACCTTGATAACTCCTTGAGCCTAACGGCGTCTAAACCAAATGAGACCACTTAAGAATAAGCTGATGACGCCAATGATGATCATTAATGGACTATCAGTGCCACCTTGAGGGTAGCCATGAGTTTTGGCCTGTGGCGGTGTCCAACCAGCCGCTACGCGATTGGCTAATTGCAACTGCTTAATCTTTTCTGAAACATTGACAGGCGTTTTATCGACGGCGACTAGACTGGTGTAGTCACTGACTAAATGAAAATTAAGTGCTGTATCGGTAATTTGGAACTTGTAGGTTTCGCGATTGTTATA
Source organism: uncultured Kangiella sp. (assembly GCA_947503435.1). GTDB lineage: Bacteria > Pseudomonadota > Gammaproteobacteria > Enterobacterales > Kangiellaceae > Kangiella. The sequence continues at coordinate 80,414 of CANNDL010000004.1, forward strand.
GTCCTGAGACATCTCATTTTTAAGTGATTCAATTTTCATACGTGCCCATAACTTAGCTACGCCCGAATCATTACCCTGAGTTACATGAGGTAGCTTAAAATCCCATTCATAGCCATCGGCATAACCTTTTAAATGCATAGCATCGGTTTTTAGCCTGGGTTGTTTATAAGTGGCGTAAAGCGGCTCACCTAAATACAAGTCGCGCAAATATTTCGGTTGTAACTCCATTGCTGCCAAAGCAGATTTGGAAACGCCATTTTGATCAATACCAAGGTTACTTAATACGGGGTAGCGAAGCTTTTTGAATAACTTATTCAGTTCCGGTTCTACTTGATCTGTTTTATTGATATAGGTGAAAGTACCACGTCCTTCTTCGGCTGCCTTACTCATAAAGTAGCTATTCGGAGCAGAGCCAATACCGATGGTAAATAAGCGGTTATTGCCCAGCTTAGAGCGGATCAAACTAAAGATTTCTTGTTCGTTACCAATGCTGCCGTCAGTTAAGAAAATTATTTGTCTTAATTTTGTACTGTCAGGTTTGTCTAGAGCTAAATCAACGGCACCAGAAATATTGGTACCGCCCTCGGCGTTCATGGTTTGAATAAACAATTCAGCACTGTCTAGCGAATCCTCAGTAATATTTTTAGCTTGGCTGAATAATTTTCTAGCGCTACTATCAAAATCGATAATATTGAAACTATCATCAGAATTTAATTGCTTCAGAGCAAATCTTAAGCCTGCTTTAGCTTGGTGCATGGATTCACCAGACATTGACCCTGATGAATCTACAACAAAGATGACTTCACGAGGTTTTACTTGCTGTTGAATTAGATCATGTGTTGGAGGCAGTATTACAAGTAAATGATAGGTATCCTCATTGAGTGTTTCACTCAGTAAAGTTGCTTTGGGTTTGTGCCCAAGTTGAGGCTGCCATTTTAGAATAAAGTCGCGTTCTGCTTGCGCGAGCTTATCGATAGTGATTATCTGATTGGCACCATTCGGTTGAGTTCTAATATTATGATGAGGACTATCAATCTTGGCTAAATCAAAACCAGCATTGAGTTCGATTTCAAAAGTTACTGGACGCTCTGGAGCCGTTGACTGATTAAAAGTAGTGACTAGTTTAGGTAGAGCTCCCTCGGAAACAGAAGGGCTGAGTGATTGTTCAATGGTTTTTTTGTTTGGTACGTAGCGAGGCGTTATTCCTAATGGCAATGTATAGCTGAACTCGGTTCCGTCTATATGAATTAGCTGCTGGAATTCGATTTGGACTTTAATCTGTTCATTAGGACCAATGTTGGCAAGCTTGGTGGTGAATAAGTTAGGTCTAACTTGCTTAACCAAGCTGGCGCGTTTTCCCGCTTTTTTTGCAGCTTGGTAAGTTTTTTCGGCTTGCTTTTTTTCTTGTATTTCACCCTCAATAATTTGCTCACCAATAATCATCTTTAAAGTGTCTACGGCGGAATTTTCTGGGAGTGGAAAGCGATATATACCCTCGAGCCATTCTTCAGTTTGATTTGAAAAGGTTTGAGTTATTTTAGTACGCGCGACTACTCCGTTAATAGTGACCTGAACATCTGTAGATAGTGGCATTTGCTCATAGTTCTTATCATGCTCAGTTGAATGAAAGCTCAAGCTTGCATAATCGTCATTTGAGTTGTTGGAAGCCCATAACAGATTGGGAAATATAAGAATTAAAAATAAACCGACAAGCGCCTTTTTCATAACTGCTCCTAATAATGAATTATTAACAGCTATTTAAAACGACAAATCTTTAGAGAGACTGAGTTAAAAGAGATGGAATCTAATTAATTGTGGCAAAAAAATGCGCTTGAGCAATTAAGCAAAAGCGCAAATGACTAACACAGTGATTGTTTAGGCAGCAGCTAACGCTCGAGATTCCTCTTTAGAAACGATAACCGCTCCAAATGGCCATATACCAAGCTTAACCATTTTGAAATGCTGAATTCCGAAAGGAATGCCGATAATGGTTAAACATAACAGTAGACCCCAGAATAGGTGGTTAATGACCACAAAAATGCCGCCGAATAATAGCCAAACGATGTTCAACAATACATTAATTACGCCACCCATAGGTTGAGAACCACTCATACGTGTTTCTTGCCCAAAAGGGAAAATTGAGAATATGGCTAATTTAAAACATTGTACGCCCCAAGGTATTCCCACAATAGTGAAGCAGAGGGCGATTCCGCCAGCGATATAACCGAAAAAGATAAATATACCGCCAAACAATAGCCATATAATATTAAGTAGTAGAGACAATGATTTCCTCCAATGCATTCTTAGAATGTGTTGCCTAACTTTAGTTTAATCATAACTTTAATTAATCAGAACTAATAAAAAGCAACAAAATTGGCTAAACTGTTAACAGATGTAACAACGGGCTTTATGCAATGATAAAAAATGTGGCAATCGTAGGCGGAACTCATGGCAATGAATTTACTGGCGTCTACCTAATTAAAAAGCTTGCGGCTGAATTAAAAGTTAACTCGTTTGAGGTGCAATATTTATTGGCTAACCCGGAAGCTAATAAGCGGGTTAAGCGCTACATCGATCGCGATTTGAATCGTAGCTTCAAATTATCAGACTTGAATAATGATGCGCTGACCGGTTATGAAAACCAAAGAGCCAAAGAAATAAATCAACAGCTAGGTCTGAAAGGTAATGCCAAAACTGACTTTATTATAGACCTACATACCTCGACGGCGCCGATGGGGATAAATTTGGTGATTACCAAAGCGGATCCTTTTCATTTGAAATTGGCGGATTACGTACAGCAAAGTTTAGATAGTGTAACAATTACTTGGGAAGAAATTGAAGACCATCATTTTTTGATGAGTATCGCTGAGCGACATATCTTAGTAGAAGTTGGCGCCACTCCACAGGGAGTTTTAAGACAAGATGTTTTTGATAAAACTCAACAAACGGTTTTGAAGCTCCTTGAGTTTATAGAGGCCTACAATCAGGAGCAACTGCCCAAAAGCTCAAAGGAATTATCCGTATATAAATATTTTGATGTAGCTTATTTGCCGCAAAGTGAAGATGGCGAAATCATTGGAATGATCCACCAAAATATACAAGATAGAGATTTTCAAACCTTAAAAAAGGGCGAGCCGATATTCAGACTCTTTACCGGCGAAGATATTTTATATGATGGCGAAAACTGTACTATAAGCTTTATTAATGAAGCCGCCTACTATGACGAGAAGAAAGCGTTTTCTATGTGTAGGAAAGAAACTTTGAAGATACAAGGAAGCTAAAGTGAAAATAATAATTATATTGCTTTTATTAGTTTCATTGATTTCATGTAGTGAATCTAATAGCGATGAAATGTTTTCAAAAAGAATAATAGGAACATGGAGTGCTTCTTACCCTGCAAAATTTGAGGGAGATATTAGTTATTATGGAGAGGGCACATATTACCAAAATGGTAAGATGTTAGGATGGAATAAAATCTATTTGGGCAATGGAGAAATTATTGAAAACAATTTTGATGACACTTGGCGAATAGAAAATGGAAGCTTAATCTTAACTCCAGCAATTAGATATGAGAAAGAGCATTTGAATGTAGTGACAAAAGATTTAATAGAATCTATTTCTGAGAAAGAGATGATATTAATTAACCCACAGGGTAAGAGGTTGATCAGAAATCGAGTGCAATAAAAAAGCCCGACTCTTTCGAGTCAGGCTTTTTAAATAATGGTGGCCCGGGGCAGAATTGAACTGCCGACACAAGGATTTTCAATCCTCCGCTCTACCAACTGAGCTACCAGGCCAAGGACGCGTATTAAACCGATTCAGAGGCTTTTAGTCAAGCCTAAAATCACAATTTAAACTAAAAAATTTAGCTTTTTGGGGTATAGCCTTCAGGCTTTTCGTAATCACCGCCGAATAGGTACAATTCCATCTGCTCAGCTAGGTATTTCTGGGCTTCAGGGTCTATGAGGCTCAATCTTTTTTCATTAATCATCATGGTTTGATGATTTAGCCACATCATCCAAGCTTCCTGCGAGACTTCCTGCATAATTCGTTCGCCTAATTCGCCAGGATAAGGCTGGAATGCTAGGGCAGGGGCTTCTTTTTGAAGTTTGCTACAAAAAATGGTTTCGGACATATTATTCTAATGACTCTTTAAGTTTTGCGAGTAGGTTTTTCACTGGTGTCGGAACACCAAGGTTTAATGGCTCTTTTAAAGAGCACCAGTGTTGTAAATCGGGCTCCATAATACCCATATTTGACTGATTTTTCATGACCTTTTGTATGATTAATGGCTGAATATTAAGATCATAATGGCTAAATTTATGCAGAATTGGCTCAAGCTTTTGCTCGGTACTGACTTGATAGTTGTCGACTTCAATTTCAGGTAAAGACCACAATCCACCCCAAATACCTGTTGGTGGCCTTTTGTTTAACAAAATCTTACCCTGCTTAAGGTGTAAAAACCAATAAACACTTTTGCTTGGTCGCTGTTTTTTAGGTTTCTTATGGGGAAGTTCATCGACTCTATTTTGCTGCAAAGCCAAGCACTTTGCGCTTAATGGGCATTCTTGGCAATTAGGTTTGGAGCGTTTACAAACGATAGCGCCTAAGTCCATCATGGCTTGATTAAAAGCTGCGGCCTCCTGTTCGGGTGTTAATGTCTCTGCTAACTCCCAAAGTTGCTTAAGGACTTTTGACTGACCATACCAGCCCTCGATTGCAAAACATCGAGCCAAGACTCGTTTAACATTACCATCGAGAATGGCGGTTGACTTATCAAACGCGAATGCAGCAATCGCTCCCGCCGTTGAGCGGCCAACTCCAGGTAAGCTTTCAAGTTCAGCTTGGGATTCGGGGAATTTGCCAGAAAACTCATCTCTAACCAGCTGTGCAGTTTTATGCAGATTACGTGCCCGACTGTAGTAACCCAAACCACTCCAAAGGTGAAGTACTTCATCTTGACTAGCATTAGCCAGAGAGATGACATCGGGAAACTTTACTAAGAATTTTTGATAATAAGGAATGACGGTTTTGACTTGGGTTTGCTGCAGCATAATTTCTGAAAGCCAAATGCTGTAAACATCTTTTGTGTTATGCCAAGGTAAGTCTTTTCTGCCTTTATCATGATAGTAAGCAATAACTTTCTTGGCAAATGAACGTGGCTTCCAGGCCAAGGTCATAGCAAACTAGAAGCCGTATAAGAGCGGTAGAATTATGGACAAACTAATCCACATGAGTAGCACTAGTGGTACGCCGATTTTAACGAAATCTGAGAATTTATAGCCACCGGCATTCATCACTAAGAGGTTAGTTTTATAGGCCATTGGGGTCGCAAAACTCATATTGGCACCAAACAGAACGGCAATGATAAAAGGTTCTGGTGGCAGGTTAAGTTGTGTTGCAACACTATAGGCAATGGGAGTTCCAATGACCGCCGCAGCGTTATTGGAAACCACATTAGTCAATAAGGCTAATAGCAACATTAATCCACTCAAGATGATCATTGGCGGTGTTCCGTCGGTAGCCCAAACAAAAATCTCAGCAATATATTCGGCACCATCGGTTTCGGTCATAGCCGTTCCGAGGGCTAAACTTGAGGCGACGATTAAAACGACTTGTGCAGATAGTGCATTTAAAGCATCTCGCCAGCTGATACAGCGAGTTAATATCATTAGTAAGGCGCCAGCTAGAGCACTGATGGCGATTGGCAATATGCCAACGGCTGCAAAGAAAACAACGCCCATCATAATCCAAAGCGCACGAGGAGCTCGATGTGAGCGTGGTAAGTCAGTGGTAGCATCTAGAATTAGAATTTCACCACGCTTTTTAAATTCGGCAATCTCAACTTGTCCACCTTGTACGAGTAAAACATCCCCGACGTGAAGTACAACTTTGCCTAATCCTTTATTGTGCATATCGACCACTTTATCGGCGCGATGCAGCGCAATAGCAACTAAACCATACTCATTTATAAAGCTAACGTCCTTTAAGGTCTTGCCAGCCAATGGCGAACCAGGGGTAACAACCAACTCTGATAGTTGCTGATTTTCTGCGGTTAAAGGGTGATCTTCGCTAACCGCTTGGCCTGATTTAAATAGTTTAGCGCCTAAAACTTGCTCATATTCTTTGAGTTTATCGGGGTTATCAATAACCCTAAGCTTGTCGCCGGCTCTAATTTTGGCATCCGGCATTGGAACTATGGTCGCCTCTGAACCTCGCTGAATGCGGGCGACCTTCATTTGACCTTCCGTTTTATTAATAACTTCTGCCAATGTTTTACCATCTGCCCAGCTATTTTCTGAAATGTGTAACTGTGCTGTAAAAACACGAGGCGAGGTATTCTTCATTGCCGCTTGGCGCTCAGGAATGATCTTTGGCGCTACTAGCCAAAGGTATAAAATGGCTATCGAACCAGCCAGTGCTGCAGGTAAGAAAAAATCAAACATGCCAAATTTTTCCAACCCCAGGTCGGCTGCAACTGAGACTACTAATAAGTTAGTAGAGGTGCCGATAGTCGTCGCCATGCCTCCTACTAAAGTGGCAAAGCCCATTGGCATTAAAAGGCTAGAAGGGCTGGTATTTGCTCTAAGAGCAACACTGATTAAGATCGGTAAAAGTAGCACAACGATCGGCGTATTGTTGACAAATGCGCTTAAAATCGCGGCAATTAGTAATGTAAGTAATAAAGAGAATAAGGGGGATACTTTCCATATTCGGCCTAAAAATCGGCCAATGGGTTCTAAGGCACCCGTTCTGACTAAGCCTTGACCAGCAACCATTAAAGCGCAAACAGCTATCAGAGCCTCATGACCGAATCCAGTAAAGAATTCCATCGGCTCGAGGTGGCCATTGTGGTTATAAAAGGGAACTAAAGTAAAACCAATGGTAAGTAAAAGCAGCACGATCACGCAGGATGTTTCCAGCGGAATATCGTCGCGACGGAATAAAAATAGTGCTACAACCGTTAAAACCAACACAAAAAGTGCGTGATAATTGGGTAAATCTGGAAACGGCATCCCTAACTTACCCCCAAGTTACGAATCATTCGTTATTTTTAGAGTTTTTACACAGTCGAACTTCAAACTCTACTGATTTTGCTAGCTCGAGGCAACGACTTTTATGTAAATTCAATTGCTTAGTGCTGGATAAAGCTCAACTTAGACTTATTGGCTATGGTAAAATCTCGCCAATTTCAATGCTATGAGAAGCGATCCAGTGAGCGAAAAGTCGAACGTTGAAGCGGATGTTGAGTTTAACGAAGAAGGCAAGCGAGTCCGTAAAATCAAAAGCTTTGTGTTAAGAGAAGGGCGCCTGACTAAAGGTCAACAGCGTGCCATGGATGAACTATTCCCTAAACTTGGATTAGAATTTCAGCGCGAACCATATGACTTGAATGCAGTATTTGAACGTGAATCAGATAAAGTCCTAGAAATTGGCTTTGGTATGGGCAAGTCTTTGGCCGAACAAGCTAATTGTGAGCGTGGTAAAGACTTTGTGGGTATTGAAGTGCATAAGCCTGGTGTTGGTGCTTGCCTACTATTAGCTGAAGAATATGGTATCAATAATATCCGTGTGATTCACCATGACGCGGTGGAGATTATCGATTACGCCATTGCTGATCATTCTTTAGATAAAATCCAAATCTTCTTCCCCGATCCATGGCATAAGAAAAAACACCATAAAAGACGCATTGTGCAAACCGAGTTTTGCCAAAAGCTACATAAAAAATTAAAGCCAGGCGGTGTTTTGCACCTAGCAACCGATTGGGCAAACTATGCAGAACATATGCTCGAAGTGCTAGCACCAATGTCCGAATACGAAAATTTATCAGAAACTGGTGATTATGTGCCTCGCCCAGATTCAAGACCGCTTACTAAGTTTGAGCAGCGAGGGCATAGATTAGGCCATGGGGTTTGGGATCTGCAATTCAAAGCAATTTAGAGAGATAGATTTGTAGTATTTCTGCGTTATACGAGCTTTTGCGTGTGCTTATTGGCAAAAGCCAATTCCGCTACTCAAAGCTCGAAAGCCTTGAACTACAACAAATCTCTCGGCTCAAATTAGTGTGAAGAATTATTTGTATCTTGGAATTTTGGATTGATATAAGATTTTGATCTGATTGAAGTCAATATCTTCAATTAATAGCTCCGAACCAATATATACTGCGGCGTCACGTGCTCCAGCTCCTAATGCTAACTCTAATAGCGCTCTATATTCCACTTGAGATATATCTATTTCATTTATTTCCATAGGGTGAATTACAATGAATGGAGAAGGCTTAAAAAGTCGCCCAGTAGAATTAGTTTGAGAAAGCAATTTAGTCAGCAGGGCTTCAGCTGCATCAAAGTCGTTAATAAGGTGCTTGTTATTCTTAAAAGGATAGACGAGCTCGAAACCTTCAATATTTGAGTGAGTAATCGCTTCATTGCCTACACTCATTAATTGTTTTGTGTTGGTGAAAGTGTCTTTTGCAGCGATTACAGCTGGTTCTATCAAGGGTGTTTGAGAAGTAGAGCTAGTAACTTTAATTTGTTCTTTCCAAATTTGAACGTAAACAATCGCAGTAAAGTAGTCGTTTAATGTCTTTAGCATTTATTTATTATTCTAATCAGTTAGCAATGATCAATCTGCACATCATTAGGAAAGGGTTGGCCTTGGCCTTTTTCAAGTAGATCTTTGAGGCTTAATAAAAAGACTGCCCATTTTAAATTACAGTGAGCATAAAAAGGTGTTTGATCTTGCCAGTTGGAATGTTTCATATGTACCAACACTTGTTCATCAGTTACTTCAAAGCCAAAAGAAATCTCTGTTTCTGCCCACTCTGGCGGCATTTCGCCTAGGTGCTTCCAAACGACCTTTTTATTTTTAATAAGCTCTTTAACTCGAAACTGCACCACTGCGTCATTAAATTTAAAGTCGATAATGGATCTAACATCGCCAGCACCTTCAGTGGCGCTAGTCCACCAGCCGCTTAGTCCTTTATCGGTAGTTAGCGCTTGATAAATCGCTTCAGGTGAAGCTTTAATTCCAACTTTATGATAGATAGTTGCCATGATAATTCCTTTACCTTTAAGTGTTTATAGAGCTTTAAATGGAATGCCTTTTGTTTCCGTAGCCTGTTCCATAATAAACCTTTCTAATAGTTCATTCAAAAACAGGCTGCCTTTGGCTGAAGGTTTGATCCAATTGTCTAAACTTTCTAAGAGGCCATCATTAATGGCTTCGGTTAAAGCAGGTTTTATATTCTGGAGAAGCAAGCCAGTTCTCTGAGAATAAATATTGGTCGGAACACCTTCGATCAAACGCAGCGCGTTCAACATAAATTCAAACGGTAATTCATGAGTTGGAATGGTTTTGGTTTCACTAACTTGTGACCAATCTTGAGTTAAATAATCTTTTGGATGGCGTTTTTTGGTTGTGCGATGAACTTCATTAAGATCCATCCGAGTGATTTTGCCATGGGCGCCCGCGCCAATTCCTAAGTAATCTCCAAATTGCCAATAATTTAAATTATGACGAGACTGTACTTCTAATCCTTTAGCGTAAGCTGATATTTCATATTGATTAAAGCCATTTTCAGCAAGTAATTTTTGACCTGCTTCTTGAATGTCCCATAAGGTTTCATCTTGTGGCAATTTTGGTGGTTTTTGATAGAAAAGGGTGTTGGGCTCTAGAGTTAATTGATACCAAGAAATATGCTGAGGTTTTAAATCAATAGCGGTTTGTAAGTCACTTAGGGCTTGCTCAATAGTTTGATTCGGTAAACCATGCATCAGATCTAAGTTAAACGATTTAAAGCCAGCTTCATGAGCAAATTTAGCAGCGGCAATTGCCTGTTCCGAATTATGGACTCTACCTAGTTTTTCTAAATGAGCAGCGTTAAAGCTTTGTACGCCTATGGACAAGCGATTAACTCCTGCTTGTCTGAAGCCTAAAAACTTTTCAGCTTCAAATGTTCCAGGGTTAGCTTCCATGGTGATTTCAATATCACCTTCGAACGGAATTAGCGCGCGCACACCACTAAGTAATCTATCCATTGCTTGGGCTGAAAATAAACTAGGAGTACCGCCACCAATGAAAATGCTATGCAAACGTCTTCCCCAAACACTGGGAATTTCTTGCGCTAAGTCTTCTAGTAATCGATCGACGTAAAGGGTTTCAGGGATATCTGAAAGTTCTTCACCTTTTTTGATCCCATGAGAATTAAAATCGCAATAAGGACATTTTTTTATACACCAAGGTATATGTATATAAAGTGATAGTGGCGGGTTCGTTAGCATAAATTATAAGTGCAGGTTATAAATACTTGGGCAATTTGGCCATAAGTTCGCGCAAAGCTTTGCCTCTATGGCTAATCTCGGCTTTTTGTTCTGGAGTTAACTCTGCCGAAGCACATTGATGTTCTGGAGACCAAAATAATGGATCATAACCAAAACCGTTTGTTCCAACTTCTTCTTCAAGAATTTTTCCTTCCCAAGCGCCATGACAAATTAGTGGTGTTGGATCTTCATCATGCCTCATAAAAACTAAAATGCATTGATAGCGTCCAGTTCTTTGGGAATCTTTTACATCTCGTAGCTTTTCAACTAATAGATCATTATTGGCCTGATCCCAATCGTCGCTTTGAATTCCATTCATCTTGGCAAAACGAGCTGAATAAATACCTGGCTGTCCTTTTAAGAAGTCAATTTCAATGCCTGAGTCATCCGCTATAGCAGGCAAGCCGGTTACTTTGGCGGCATGACGAGCTTTAATTATGGCATTTTCTACGAAGGTAGTTCCTGTTTCAGGAACGTCTTCTACGCCAAATTCTTTTTGTGGAATAATTTGATAATTAAAAGGTGTTAATAATTCGGTTAATTCTTTTACCTTTTTTTTATTGCCTGAAGCCAAGACGATTTTTTGCATCTTCTAGTTTTAAATATCTGAATGGTTTTTATTAGTATAACCATGCTTGAATCTGAAACCTAGGAAGCTTTTGCGTTGACCATAAAAAAAGCGGCCGAAGCCGCCAAGGAGTAATTGTGCCATGAGGTTAGGAAGGGGGAAACAATTACTCAGTACGGGTAATACGAATGGCTATGCTGGTATTGTCAAAACGATGGGCTTGGGATAACGCCGAATTGGTTAAACCATCGTCAACTGAAACAACGCCTGGATGCATAGTCACTTGATCAGCAATATCGTCACGAGCAGCATTGAAGCCTTCGCCACCATCAGCAGGTCCTGGAATAGTACCAACTGCTTCGGTGTTGCGTTCAGTGCCAGCGTCGTAAACTACGCCTCGAACCGACATAGAGTCGCCATTGGCTAGCTGGCTAATATCTATTCCAGCGCGACCAGTTATAGCGTCATTAGTATTTACAAGCATAGTGATTACCGATAATTCCGAAACTTCTGAAGCTAGCATTTCAACTTCAATGGTTTCGTTAGCACCTGGAGCAATAATACCGCTACCTGACGCTTGGCTATTGGAATTACTGCTATCAGTTGCTTCTTGTATAAAGTCAGCATTATTGCCGTCTTCCGCTAAAAGCTCTAAACCTGCGGTTGCTGCTTCGCCAATAGTAAAAGCACTATATTGATCATTGTGACTAATAATCGCCACTGGTGAAAAAGGTTGATCATGAGTGATATTACTAACCGTTATTTCGAATTTAGCCATAGCTGGAGGTGGAGGTGGAGCTGGCGGCTCAACTTCAAGATTGTTATCGCTACTACAAGCTGAAAACAGCATAATCGTACTAGCAACTGCAAAAACTTTAAGCTTCTTATGATTCATAAGTGTGGTCATAAGGCCTCCTATATTTCTACAGTAATAGTGGCTCTAACCACAGGATTCAACCAGCGGTGAACGGTATTATTTAGGTCGCTTTTACCGCCATTAGGATCATCATCACCTAAAGCACCGCGGTGGATATGCACATAGGTATTGGCATCAGTAGTGGCAACGCCAGTACCACCTGTTCCGGCAAAACCGCCGGGCGCTGCGGGGATTCCTGCTGCTCCAGGGGCACCGCCACCTGTTACGAGTTCATCATTAGCTTCAGTGCCAGCGTCATACGCATTAATATTGATCGTATAAGTTCCAGCTTCTGTAGGTATTTGCCAAGCGCTTAAGCCAGCAAAGGCATCATTGGTAGGTAATAGCATAGCGACAATAGATAAATAGTCATTGTTAGTACCGTCAGTATCGATAACTGTTGTAGTAGCAGATTCTCCAGGCGCTAATAAACCGCCTGCTGGATTTTCTACTACAAGTCCTGATGCTGCCTGTACATCTGCAGATAGGCCTGAAATGTTACCGCCTTCTGCCATAGCTTGGAGATTGGCAGAAGCTGTCTGTCCAGTTGTGAATAAACGAGTATTATCATCATGGGCAGCAACCAGGAATGGTGTGAAGTAGATACCGTGAGTTAAGTTTTGAATAGTGACGGTTACTCGTGCTGCATCGGCAGTTTGAGCAATAAATGGTAATGCGAATAAGCTACTTATAGCTAAAGTTTTTAATTTCATTTTGACCCCTAAAGTTTGATTGTTAACTACCGATAGGAGCGAGTGAAAACTAGAAATGTTACCTTTGTTTTTATCTATTGAATGATAAGAAAATACAATTGAGCAATCTGTAATAAATAAGTATTTTAGCCATCTTATTTATTTTAATTGAAAAAAAGTCGCCAATTGGCGACCTTTTAAAAAGTTAAGAATCTAATCTTTATAAAATTTCTTATCCAGCTCAAGCTCTATTGGCTCCGATTCGCCAGGAATGCGAATACTGACTTTTAACTCCATCTCCTCTTGATGTCTAAATTGAAAATCAGCTAAATAATAAATGGCGGCGTCTTCTTTGATTTCACGAAAGGCTAAGTCTTCATATTGCGAGATATTATTTTTTGCTCTGCCTTGAACATTAGCACTTACAGCATCAGGTTGATTTTTGTCATTAGATTTATGCACAGCGATGTTTAATACGCCAGTCGAACCAGTTCGCGGTATATTGTAGGTTTTAGCAACGTTAGGCTGTAAAAAAGAACTATTAAACGCATTGTAATAGATGATGTAGTCACCTACTTTTTTCTCTTCAGCATGCAGACTGCCAGTGAAAGCAAAACTCAATAGTAGAGTATATATAAGCTTTTTCATAATTAACTCCATTTAGATTTATGAGGTAAATATTAGATGCTTGGTTATAGAAAAAGTTACTTCTATTGAACTAAGCTCATCGCAAATTCCAATAAAAATTTCTGTAAATAGATTAGCACAAATAGCAATATCATTGGCGTGATGTCTATCGCACCACCGATTGGCGGAATTATTTTTTGTAAAGGTCTTAGCAGTGGGCGGGTAACTTGATGGAAAAACATCATTGCTGGATTATATTGGCCGCCAGCTAGGAAGCTAGTCACCATGAGGCCAATAAATAAAACGGTTAGCAAAGTCACTAGATTCATTACTAAGCCAGCAAAGGATGGAAATCCAATTAATGACCCGATTAATAAAACTTTGGAGCTTAGTCCTGATTTTAACAACAGACTTATTATAAAAAACTTTATCGCAAGTATTAATAGAATAACGACTAGAGAAGCAGTATTAAACTTACCCATATCTGGAATCATCGAACGGAGTGGGTTTATAACGGGATAAGTAAATTTATGCACAAACTGGGAGATGGGATTGTTAAAATCCGCTTGAGCAATTTGCAGTAGGATTCTTACCATAAAAATCATGCAAACTAGGTTAAATAGATGCTCAATTAGTTGGACAGTTAGGTTCATAGTTTTCTCAATGCTATAAGTTATTAGATTATTTTTCTGAATTATCAGAATGTTCAATCATTGCTGATAGTTTCTTTCCCCGATTAACCGATGCCTTCAAGGCTTTTTCAATTATCTCAGCAAAATGATTATTTTGGAATGATTCTATTGCCGCTGCGGTGGTACCACCTGGAGAGGTAACATTTTCTCTTAGTTGGCGGATGTCGTGCTTCGGATCCTGAGCAGCCATTGAGGCCGCACCGAGGGCAGTTTGTATGGCGAGTTTTTTTGCTGTCTCAGCAGCCATTCCTTGCTCTATAGCGCTTTGAATAACCGATTCCAAGAATAAAAAATAATGCGCAGGCCCACTGCCTGATATAGCAGTAACTAAGTCCATTTGTGACTCATGCTCAATCCAAACACTGGTGCCTACCGCATTGAATATGCATTCGGAGAAAGTTTTTTTAGTTGCGCAGACTTTTTCGTTGGCAAATAAACCGGTTGCACCCATACCAATGCTGGCTGGTGTATTGGGCATGGCTCTAACTAAAGAAATATCTTGTTGTAATAGCTGGCTGATTGACTGTGTTTCAACGCCAGCTGCCACTGAGATAATTAATTTATCGCTAAGGTCTAAAGCTGCAATAGAGTTAAGTGCTTGCGCTATGACTTGCGGTTTAACGGCTAACACTAAAATATCAGCTTGCTTAGCGATATCGCTATTTTTCTGACTGGTATTAATTCCAGGATAACTTACTTTAAGCTTATCAAGTTTAGTTAAGCCTGGATTTGAACAATAGAGACTGTTTGGCTTGATGCCTGACTCGATTAAGCCATTTATAATGGCTTGTGCCATATTTCCGGCGCCAATAAATGCAATTTTTTTGCCGTTTAGAGTCTCATTCAAGTGACAATTTTTGCTAGTCATATATTAATCCTGTCGTGCACCGAATAAACTAGTCCCTACACGTATCATAGTAGAGCCTGATAAAATTGCCGCTTCAAAGTCACTCGACATGCCCATGGATAGAGTATCCATCTGGGGGTAAGTTAGCTTTAAATTCTCGTAAAAGTCATTAATTTCGTCGAACTGTTGCTTTTGTTTGGAAAATTCGCTTTGTTTTGGTGGCAACACCATGATGCCTCTTAACTTTAGATTGGGCATATTTATAATGATATTGGCCAGCTTTTGAACTTCCAAAGGCTTGGCGCCCGATTTTTGTGGCTCATTAAAGTAATTCACCTGAATACATACATTTAATGGCGGTTGTTCACTGTTTCTTGCGTCATTAAGTTTGGCGATTAACTTTTCGCGATCGACCGATTGAACCCAGTCAAATTGCTGGGCTATAGCTTTACATTTGCGACTTTGAATAGCTCCAATAAAGTGCCATTTTGCTTTTAAATCAGTAAGTTGCGCCATTTTATCTTGGGCTTCTTGCAGCTGATTTTCAGCAAATTCAATTTGCCCTTGATTCGCTAATTGTCGAACTTTCTGTGCCGACTGACGTTTACTAACAGCGATTAAACGCACATTTTCCTGAAAAATCTGACCTTTAGCGCAGGTTTTTGCGATTTCTAGTTGCAGATCTTCTAGTGTAAAGGCTATTCTATTCATTAGTTATAAGAATTATCAAATATGGGGTCTAACATATGGATATTACAGAACTTTTAGCATTTAGTGTTAAGAATAATGCTTCTGATTTACACATATCGGCTGGGATGCCTCCTCTGATCCGCGTTGATGGCGATATTCGAAAAATTAATTTGCCGCCTCTCGAGGATAAGGAAGTTCATTCATTAATTTATGACATTATGAATGATAAGCAACGTAAAGACTATGAAGAGTTTTTAGAAGCTGACTTCTCTTTCGAAATCAAAGACATTGCTCGTTTCCGGGTAAATGCTTTTGTACAAAATCGTGGTCGTGCTGCAGTATTTCGTACCATTCCATCAAGAGTATTAACATTAGAAGAAATTAATGCTCCAAAAATATTTCAAGACATCTCGTTGCAGCCACGTGGTTTGGTGCTAGTAACGGGCCCAACGGGTTCGGGTAAATCGACAACACTTGCTGCGATGATGGATTATGTGAATGAGCAGAAGCACGAGCATATCTTAACTATTGAAGACCCAATCGAGTTTGTGCACGAATCTAAAAAATGTTTGGTCAACCAGCGTGAAGTACATCGTGATACTCATAGTTTCTCTAATGCATTGCGCTCAGCTTTACGTGAAGATCCGGATATAATTCTAGTTGGTGAGATGCGTGACCTTGAGACTATTCGCTTAGCTTTAACCGCGGCGGAAACAGGTCACTTAGTATTTGGTACTTTACATACCACTTCTGCAGCAAAAACTATTGACCGTATTATTGATGTTTTCCCCGCTGGCGAAAAATCAATGGTTCGCTCAATGTTATCTGAATCGCTACAAGCGGTAATTGCACAAACCCTACTTAAGAAAAACGGTGGTGGTCGTTGTGCGGCGCACGAGATCATGATTGGTACTCCAGCGATACGTAACCTAATTCGAGAAGATAAAATTGCCCAGATGTATTCAGCGATGCAAACCGGTATGTCATTAGGAATGCAAACTTTAGATCACGGTCTGAAGCAGTTAGTGCAAAAAGGTATGGTTTCAAGAGCGGATGCTAGATTGAAAGCTAAAAATCCAGATGAGTTTTAATAGGGAGTTATTATGCTAATCGAACCTTTGCTAAAAGCATTGATGGATAATAAGGGATCGGATTTATTCATCACAGTGCACAGACCGCCATGTATTAAAATTAATGGTAAAATTCGTCCTGCTTCAAAATCAATGTTAACGCCAAAGCAAGTGATTGAACTGATTCATTCATCAATGACAGAGAAGCAAATTAAAGAGTTTGAAGAAACGAGCGAGTGTCAATACGCGATCAGCGTTGAAAACGTTGGTCGATTCCGTGCTTCGGCATTGATGCAAAGAAACCAGCCAGGTTTGGTTATTCGCCGTATTGAAACTAAAATTCCGACTACAGATGATTTGAAAATTCCATCAATTTTAAATGATCTGGTTATGCGCAAGCGCGGTATTATTATCTTTGTAGGCGCTACGGGTACTGGTAAATCTACTTCATTAGCGGCGATGATTGGTCATCGAAACAGAAATTCCCAAGGGCATATTATTTCGGTAGAAGATCCTATCGAGTATGTGCATCGCCATGACCAATGTATTATTACTCAGCGTGAAGTAGGAATTGACACTGAGTCTTTCGAAATCGCTTTAAAAAATACGCTGCGACAAGCTCCCGATGTCATCCTTATTGGTGAGGTGCGTTCGCATGAGACTATGTCGAATGCGATAACGTTCGCAGAAACAGGTCATTTATGTTTGTGTACCTTGCACGCCAATAATGCTAACCAAGCGATTGACCGTATATTGCACTTCTTCCCAAAAGAAGAACATTCTCGAGTGTTGATGGATTTATCTTTGAATCTTGAGGCTATTATTGCGCAGCAGTTAGTTCCAACTGTTGATGGCAAGGGGCGTCGTGCGGCAGTTGAAATTATGATTAATACTCCTTTAATGTCTGATCATGTGCGCAAAGGTGAAGTGCACTTGATGAAAGAATTAATGGCGCGTTCTCGAGAAGCTGGTATGCAAACTTTCGATCAAGCGCTTTTCGATCTTTACGTTGAAGGCTTTATTAGTTACGACGATGCACTTTTATATGCCGATTCTGCAAACGATTTGCGCTTGCGTATTAAGCTACATGAAAAAGATGCTTCAGCACTGGAAGACTCAACGGATGGGCTAACCATGCAGGCAGACGAAGATGTATCTGTAAATATGTTTTAGTCTTGTACTAAACTAAAAAAGCCTAGCATTCGCTAGGCTTTTTTAGTGTTGAAGAATGCTCTTCAAAAAAACTTTGTAAAATCAATTCGGCTGCAAAAGCATCAATTTCTTGGTTCACTTTTTTATAGCCGCCCATATCAAATAAATATTCTCGAACTTCCACGGAGCTTAATCTTTCGTCATGGAAGAAAATTGGCAAGCCAAATCTACCATGTAAGCGATTGCCAAATTTTTTCGCCTTTTTAGTAATGACTTGTTCAGTGGAGTCCATATTTAATGGCAAACCCACAACGAAAGCTTGGCATTGCCATTCATTAACAATGGCTTCAATTTGTGTCCAGTTTGGCTGGTCATTTTGGCAATTTAGAATGGTTAGGGCTTGTGTGTTGGTTGTGAGTGAATTACCGGTAGCAACGCCGATCCTTTTCTCACCATAATCGAAAGCTAGAAACCGAATATATTCTTGAGTGGAGCTCATTAAGCATGTCCTTCTTGCGGGCTTAGTTGAGTCCAATCAATACCCAAGAGCTGCATCGACTGTTGCCAAATTTCAGTTACAGGAGTATCAAATAATAATGACTCATTGGCTTTAACAAATAACCAAGAGTTTTCTTCGATTTCTTTTTCTAATTGACCTTTTTCCCATCCGGCATAACCTAATGCAATGCTGGCTTTTTTAGGTCCTTGATTAAGAGCAATGGCAGTCAAAATATCTTCGGAAGTGGACAGTGCGATTTGATCGGTTACCGTTAAACTTGAGTCCCAATTGCCGATAGGACTGTGCAAAATAAAGCCTCGCTCTGGAGATACTGGTCCACCTGCGAGTAATTTTGTTTTAAGTTCAGGAGTGTCTAAAGTAGCAAACTCCAAATGTTCAAAGAGTTCACGATAGTTAGCTTCCAATGGCGCATTGAGAACTATTCCAAGCGCACCTTCTTCGCTATGCTCACATAGGTAAGTGACACTTCTGCCAAAGAAGGGATCTTCCAAGCTGGGCATTGCGATCAATAAATGATCGGCTAGGGAGTTTATATGTTGCATCAATAAATTATAACAGTAATTAGAATTAAGAAATAAAATTTATTTGTTGGAGTGGCTAGTCACGCCAGCTCCCGGATCGAAGTCCATCCGGCGGACAAACTCTAATTGATTGCCTTTTTTTAGAATCGATTCAGGCAAAGAATCATAAGGCGCTGCTAATCGAATAAGTTCTTTAGCCGTTTCATCAATTAAGGTATTCCCTGAGCTTTTTTGGATGGAAACTAAAACCAGTTGACCTTCTCGGCCAATGATAACTTTTATCGTTGGCGAGCCTTGACCTAGCTTGTGCGAAATTGGCACGTAATGTTGGTTACCTACATCCAAGACTTTATTCCTCCAAGCTTCCAAATAAGGGGCTTCATCTGGAGATGCTATCACTGAAGCTGAAATCCCTTTTTTATTTTCACCTCGGGTTGCAATATTGTCATTCAGCGATTGCTCTAGGTTCAATTGTTTAAGTAATTCAGGCTCAGGACTTTCTTGAGTTACTCGTTCAATGTCTTGTTGTATTTCTTTTGGCGTATCTTCTATGTTTTGTACTACTTTAAACTCACTTTTCCCGCTCGAAGCAATGATAGTTTTATTCGCCTTCATTTGGGCTTGTTCCGGTGTGACTTCTAAACTTGGCGTGGTAGTTACACCTTCTGTTGATTTAAAGTGTTCTAACTCAGTGGTCGGTCGCTCTGCTATTTGATTATCACCAGCACCGATTTGATTATTTTGGCCAATAAAATCGGCTTCCTTTGGTGGTTCAAGGCTAGAGCGATGCGCTAGAGTAACATCTAAAGATAACGGGATAGGACTAGACTCCGCGCTTGGTAATACAAAACGCACTCCAAAAATCACAATAAAGTGCAATGCAAGAGCAAAAAATATAGCAAATCTTAGCCGATCGGTTTCAGTCACCGGTGAGCTTTTGAGTTTGATCAGATCCTTGTTTTTGGCCATAAGATTCTATGAAGCGATTTTTTCCTCAATGGCATCAAATAGTTTGCCGGCGATATTTATACCGAATTCATCCTCTAATTCTCGCATACAAGTTGGGCTAGTAACGTTGATCTCAGTAACATATTCACCAATCATATCTAATCCGACAAAGTAGAGTCCGCGTTTTAATAAGTCAGGTGCTATTTTTTCAGCTATGGTTTTCTCTGCCTGGGTGATTGGCATAGGAATACCGCTGCCGCCAGCTGCCAAATTGCCCCGAGTTTCCCCTTTAGAGGGAATTCTTGCCAAGGTATAAGGGATAACTTCTCCGTTAACTATCAAAATGCGTTTGTCTCCATCAACAATTTGAGGAATAAAGGTTTGCGCCATGGACAGTTGCTGCCCATGCTGAGTTAAGGTTTCGATTATTACTGAAACATTGGGGTCTTGGTCTTTTACCCTAAAAATAGAGGCTCCACCCATACCGTCGAGTGGTTTCAAAATGACATCTTTTTCTTGTGCCACGAAGGCTTTTAGCTTGTCTTTGTTAGCGCTGACCAAGGTGCTAGGAGTAAACTGTGGGAACCATGCAGTAAATAGTTTTTCATTGCAATCTCTCAGACTTCTTGGATGGTTCAGCACTAAGGTGCCTGCTTCTTGAGCAAGTTCTAGTAAATAAGTACTGTAGATATAGTCCATATCAAAAGGAGGATCTTTACGCATAAAAACAGCATTGAAATCAGATAGAGTCCTTGATACTCTGCCTTTGGATTGATAGTGAGCGCCAACTTTATTTTCAACGTCAATCACTTCACAAGTCGCAATTACAAGATTTTTTTCTAGGCTTAAGTCCTGCGGTTGGCAATAACAAAGTTCCCAGCCACGTTTTTTCGCTTCTAATAAAAAGCCAAAACTAGTGTCTTTCTTGATATTTATGGACTCGATTGGGTCCATGATCATTAATAATGAATGGCTCATTGTAAATGTCGTATAAGGAATCAATGGCTTAGGGTAACATTAAAGCCAAAATAGGATCTACGAATTATAAACAAACTGAATGTAAAAATTCCTGACGATGAACTAATAAAACAGTTGCAACGAAGGCGCTAGCGCTTTAGGCTATATTTAAATAGGAGCTTTACTAGCTACAGAAAAGTATGTTAGAAAGGATAGGTTAGAAAGAAATTTAAGTTTTTAAGCTAACCTATTATTTAATCTAGTTATTTTTTATTTGGGTATCCCAACAATGAGCGATTTATTTGCAGGACTAAAAGTCATGGTTGTGGACGATAGTAAAACCATTCGTCGTACCGCAGAGACTTTATTGAAAAAACAAGGATGTGAAGTGGTTACTGGTGTTGATGGATATGACGCCTTATCCAAAATAGCCGATTATAAACCTGACATCATTTTTATTGATATTATGATGCCGCGTTTAGATGGCTATCAAACCTGTGCTTTAGTAAAAAGTAATAAGGAATTTGGCAAGACTCCTATCATCATGCTGTCGAGTAAAGATGGCGTTTTCGATAAAGCGAAAGGTCGAGTGGTGGGTTCAGATAATTATCTGACCAAGCCTTTTAGCCGAGATGAGCTTTTAGATGCGATTAGTGGTCAATTAGACAAATAAACGCATTATGACTAATGGTTAGTGTTTTGCTAACTTCGATATACGAATTTAAGAGGTAAATTTGATATGGCGCGAGTATTAATTGTGGATGATTCTCCCACAGAAGCTCATATCCTGACTGGAATTTTAGAAAAGAATGGACATCAGGTAATTACAGCTCCAGACGGT
The DNA here is from genome assembly GCA_947503435.1 of uncultured Kangiella sp. Classification (GTDB taxonomy): domain Bacteria; phylum Pseudomonadota; class Gammaproteobacteria; order Enterobacterales; family Kangiellaceae; genus Kangiella. The sequence goes on from CANNDL010000004.1 coordinate 101,774, forward strand.
GAGTCAGGAATTGTATCGGCAAAGGCGAATAATCCAGACGTAATTTTAATGGATGTGGTCATGCCAGGTCTTAATGGTTTTCAAGCTACAAGACAGCTTAAAAAGGATGGCACTACCTCTTCGATACCAGTGATAATAGTATCCACCAAGTCTCAAGCAACTGATAGAGTTTGGGGTATGCGTCAAGGGGCTAACGATTACATCACCAAGCCTGTTGATGAAAAAGCCTTGATTGAGTCTTTGAATAACGTATTAGGTGGATAATCGATATGGCAAAACAAAACAGTAATACATCGATGGAATTGGTTGAACTGTTAACGACTATTGTCGATCGTAGTCGTAGCCATAAAGATTCATTACCCGAACATGATGTTCGTGGTACATCCTTTTGGAGTGGGGTAAGTTTTACTTTAAGTGGTGTCGACTATTTGGCACCGCTTGATGAAATTACTGAAATTATTCCTGTTCCAGAAACAACCAAAGTTCCAGGGGTAAAACCTTGGTTGAAAGGTGTCACCAATGTTCGTGGTGTCCTTTTAACACTTATCGACCTGCAAGAATTCTTAGGTCGTTCTTCCTCCAGAAATGTTTTAAACCAGCGTGTTCTAGTTCTTGATCAACAAGGTTCTTATTTAGGGCTAGTGGTTGATGAAGTGACGGGTATGCAGCATTTCGACCAAAGTGATTTAAAAGAAGAAGGACTAACTGCAGATGCAGCAGTCGCGCCCTATGTAGTAGGTGCATTTGAGCGCGATCAGGGGTTATGGCGAATTTTTGGTATGAAAGAGCTGGCAGAAAGTGCGGCGATTCACCAAATTGCCATTGTATAGATTTAAATAAAAACGAAATAGTTATTTGATTAACGTCTCGGGAGCAACTCATGAGTGAGACCACTGTAAAAAAAGGCCGATCAGGCTCAAGTTTTATCATCTTCCTATTGGTGCTAACGCTATTAGCATTCGCCGCCAACGCAATTTATGGCGCGATCCAATCAGGCAACGTAACCAAGCGAATTGCATTAGCTTCAGAAATGAAGGTATTGTCGCAGCAGATATCAACTAACGCCACCGAGGCGGCAAAAGGTACCCAAGCGGCCTTTAGCGAGTTGGATGAAGCTTCGAATAAGTTTAATGCCAATCTGCGGAACTTAATTGACGGTGATAATATTGCTGGCTTACCAGCAGCACCAGTGGCGATTAATAGCAATCAACTGGCTGCTTTGAACACGCTTTGGCAAGACGTAAAAGCCAACGCAGACAGGATTTTGGAAAACCGAACTGTTGTTAATCAAATGTTCACCAACGCAAATGATTTGGATGGATTGATTCCAAATATGCAGCGTGAGTACGATAACGTGATTGATACTCTGCTGGACACTCGCTCAAATGGTGATGAAATTCACCAAGCGACGCGTCAAAAATGGTTAGCAGAACGTATTTCCTCGGGTTTACAGAAAGTACTTCGTGGCGGTGAAGAAGCTAAGTTAGCTTCTGAAGATTTTGGCCAAGACGTTGATACCTTTGGTGCTTATTTAGAAGGCCAGTTAAGTGGCGATGAAATTTTAGAAATTAGACGTGTTGCAAATGCTGGTGCTCGCTCCTCACTAGATGCAATCGTTGATGTTTATCAAAACGTTTCTGATAAAGTTGACTACATTGTTTTCAGTACGCCTAAACTGTTCCAAGTACAAGAAGCATCCGATGCAATTTTTGCCAACTCAGAAGGCCTGCTTTCTTCTACTGAAGCGGTAGAAAATGCATTTAGTAGCACTACTACTAGTATCACCGATTTTGGTAGCACTACGATATCAGGTGCTCTGTTCGTATTGATTCTTTTAATGCTCGTATTACTTTATTTAAGTCAACGTAAAGCGGAAAAAGCGCGTTTAGCAGATTCAGAAGTTGCAGCGGAAAAAGAAAAAGAAGAAAACGCTCAGAACCAGGAAGCGATTATTCGATTACTGGATGAGATTGACGCCTTAGCAGATGGTGACTTAACCGTTAAAGCAACGGTAACAGAGGATTTCACAGGTGCGATTGCTGACTCCTTTAACTTAACCATTGACCAACTACGTGGCGTGGTAGGAACCATTAACACGGCGGTTGAACAGGTAACAAAATCTACAGAAGATACCCAGCAAACTTCTGAGGCATTGGCTGAAGCTTCTCGCCAACAAGCGCAAGAGATTACAGGAGCATCGGCGGCAATTAACGAAATGGCCGTGTCGATTGAGCAAGTATCTACTAACGCTGCGGAATCATCACAGGTTGCGGAAAAATCGGTAGAAATCGCGAAAAAAGGCGGTGAAGTTGTACGTAATACCATTAAAGGTATGGACACGATTCGTGAACAGATTCAAGAAACTTCGAAACGTATTAAGCGTCTTGGTGAGTCGTCTCAAGAGATTGGTAACATCGTATCGCTTATTAATGATATTGCTGATCAAACGAACATTCTGGCACTAAACGCGGCGATTCAGGCATCGGCAGCTGGTGAGGCCGGTCGTGGTTTCGCGGTTGTTGCGGATGAGGTACAGCGACTGGCGGAGCGTTCTGGTAACGCGACGAAGCAGATTGAAGCGCTGGTTAAAACGATTCAGAACGATACAAACGAAGCGGTAATCTCGATGGAGGATACAACTTCTGAGGTTGTTCGTGGTGCTCGCTTAGCACAAGACGCGGGTGTATCGCTGGAAGAGATTGAAAACGTATCAACTAACTTAGCTGACTTGATTCAGTCGATTTCGAATGCTGCGCGCCAACAGGCTGCATCAGCAGGTCACGTATCAAATACGATGACTATTATTCAGGAAATTACATCGCAAACTTCTGATGGTACTACTGAGACGGCTCGTTCGATTGGTGAGTTGGCCGAACTTTCTGAAGAGTTAGGTCGTTCAGTATCCGGTTTTAAACTGGATTCAAGTAATGAAGATTACTTCTCAAGTGATACTGCGGCAGTTGCAATGGACGAAACTGGTTTCGATGATACTTCTTTTGAAGATACCGGCCTAGAAGAGTCTGGCTTTGATGGCGAAGAAATTGATGATTTATTAGAGCAATCTGAAGAAGAGTTGGAAAAAGCAGAAGAAGCTTTAGAGAACGCTGAAGAAGAGATTGAGGAAATAGAAGATCAATTAGAAGATTTGAATGATGATTTTTCTGAATTGGATATCGATAGTGAATTGGACGAAGCCGTTGAGGAACTTGAAGTTGAAGGTGGTGAGGAAATCGATTCAGCATTAGAAGAGCTGGATGATCTTTTGGAAGATTTTGAACCAGAGAAAAAAGACTAGTTTATAGAAGTTTATAAACGCTATGTAAAGCATGGGGAAGGATAGTTCTTCCTCATGAAACTACAACAAGATTTAAAATTTATTGAAGGAATAACCAATAAAAAAGCAATAAATTTTAGATGGCGACAACGGTGTCAAGATGAAAGATAGTCAAACCAAAGTAGCTTTAAATTGGGTCAGAGATGAAATTGAAAGTACGCTAGCGCAAGCGCAGGCGGCGATCAATGCTTTTGCTGAGAACGAATCAGATAAGACCCAGATCCATTTCTGTACTAACTGTATGCATCAAATTCGAGGCACTTTACAAATGCTTGAGTTTGATGGCGCTGCAATGTTAGCCGAAGAAATGGAAGCTTTATCAGAAGATATTGGCGAAGATAAGGTCAGAGATAAAGGTACGGCCTATGAAGTATTTTTATCTGGGATTTTAAAGTTTAAGAGCTATCTGAATCGGTACGCAGAAGATAAATCAGATCTTCCTATCATTTTGATGCCAATCATTAATGAAATGCGTACTTGCCGCAGCCAAGAGCTTGTAGCAGTTGGAAATTTAATTAATGTTGATATTCATGCAGTTGAAGTAGTTCGAGCAAGTGAAATATTAGAATTATCCGGCGATATTAATCGCGAAGTTAAACGCATTCGTAGTGAGTATCAACAGGGATTGTTAGGTTTTATCCGCGACGCAAATTCTGTTGATGATCTACAAGTGATGACTGATGCTGTAAAGAAACTATGGCAGTTAGGCGAACGAGTAATTTATAGTAATTTATGGTGGGTAGCACACGTATTTTTATCGCAATTTGCTAAACAAAATGAAGTTCCGGATGTAACTGTTCAGGGCTTAGCGAGTAAAATTGATCGTCGCATAAAAGACTTAACGGAACAGCAACAAAATCAAGCCGAAGCAGATCTACTTCTTACCAATATTTTATTCTACATTGGTAAATTTAGTAGCGATGACGAAGATTTACGTGAAATACAAACACGATTTGATTTGAGTAATTTAATTGAATCGCTAGGAGATTACGAACAAGAAGCCGAAGATTTAAGCGGTCCTGATACTGACAGCATTAAAGTTGCATTGGGCATTATACAAGAAGATTTAGATGATATTAAAGAGTCTTTAGATTTGTATATCAGAACCCAGTCGGTGGAGGATGAGCCGTTAGAAGCATTGTTGCCAAATATGCAGAAGATTTCCGACACTATGGCAATTTTAAATTTAGGCCAGTCTAGAAGTTTAATTCAGGAGCAAATGACAGCTTTAAATGCTTTGCTGACAATGGACTTCGAAGAGCGTAGTCAAGGCTTGGTGTCAGTTGTTGAAGCAGTATTAAAGCTGGACGATTATATTAATACTCGTATGCATATGACGAGTCAGCAATTAGCACAAGATCAAACAGACCCAGCTGATGAAGATAGTTTGCAAGTAGTTAATGCGCGCTATCAACTAATTCAAGAGTCACGCACTAATTTGCAAAAAATAAAAGACTACATTGCCGACTATCTTGAGGAAGATTATAGAGTTGAACGTTTAGAAAACGTACCGGGCTTATTAAATGAAGTTGAAGGTGCGTTAGAATTTTCTAAGTTAGATACGTTAAAAGAAGTAATAGCTAAAACTGAAAATTTCGTCAGTAAATTCTTGATGGAAAAGAAAGTAGTTTTAAGCGAACAGGAAGTTGTTAGTTTGGCAGATGCCATTAGTAGTGTTGATTATTACCTTGAGGGCTTACTTTCTTCTGGTTTGCATGGCTTACCCAAAGTATTGCAAAGAGCCATAGACAGCGTAGAAGAACTACAAAATCATTATTCGGATGTTGAGGAAGAAGCGCCGCTACTTGATGACTCCATCTTAATGCCAGAAATTGAATTGATTGAGACGGAAGATTCGGCAATAGAAGAAGATGATGACGATAGCTTAATTGACGATGAAGTCCGTGAGATCTTTATTGAAGAAGCAGAAGAAGTACTAGAGGAACTGACTGAGCTGGTTCCAAGTTGGAAAAAAGATCAAAGCCAGACAGAAGTCTTGGCAACTATGCGCAGAAACTTCCATACTTTAAAGGGATCTGGCCGTATGGTTGAGGCTCAAGAAATTGGTGAGCTTGGCTGGGCTGTTGAGAATATGCTTAACCGTTTGATTGATGGCAGCATTGATTTTAGTCCTGCGATAATAGTTACGATTGAAGAAGTCATCGAAAAACTTCCTGCAATGGTTGAAGATTTTGCAAACGGACGTCCTTCAGCTTATCCACAAGAGTTAGAAGACAGAGCGAAAAGAATTAGCCAAGGTGAGATTATTACGGATCTTGGTTCTGAATTAGAAGAAGAAACGGTAAGCCCAGAAGAAGAGCTGTTTGAAGTCTTCAAGCAAGAGGCGGAAGGGCACGTTACTAACCTTGAAATGTTTGCTAATCAAAGAGTTCAGGGAATTACCCAAAGTCATGTCAGTGATACCTTATTACGTTCACTTCATACTCTGAAAGGTGTTGCTCATATATCTAATATTGAGTCGCTTAAGAATGTAATCGTTCCAGTAGAAAGTTATTTTCAAGAGTTAAAATCTAGAGAATTAATGGCTGAGATTGGCGATATGGCTTTAGTCGCCCATGTCAAAGATTTGTTACGTCATATTATCGAGCAACCTGGCGATGATTCGGTAATCGGTGCACATGAAGATGCAATCCTTGAGCAAGTATCTCAATTGCAGGTTCGCTTTGATGAAGAGTTGCAATCTGAAGATGATATGGGGCGTGATCCTGAGTTATTGAAAGATTTATTTAATGTGGCCGCGGATGTATTGAACGACCTGAAGTCGATTCGCTTAACAGAGATAGAGTCAGATTCACGTCGTGATCAAGTTTCATACTTAATGGCGTCAAGCGATCGTTTAGATGCATTATTAATGGCTGCTGATATTCCAGAAGCCTCTGATATTACTCAAGCTTTAGGTGGCGCATTACAACAAAATTTGGCTAGTACTAATGTTGATACATCTTTGGATGCTTTGCTGGCTCAAGCAAGTGAACAATTAGAGAATCAGTTTGACTGTTTAGCAGCAAACTTATCAATCCCTTCAGCGGGTGAATTGGTTGAGAACTTGCGTCAATGGTCTCCTGAAGAATTACTAGTGGTTGATTCGACGGATGAATTGATTATTGAGCTAGACGAAGAATTCTTAGTAACAGAACCTGAAGACATCATTGAAGAAGTAGCTGTAGAAGTCACTGAAGAAGTCACTGAAGAAGTAGCTGTAGAAGTCACTGAAGAAGTCACTGAAGAAGTCACTGAAGAAGTCACTGAAGAAGTCACTGAAGAAGTTGCTGAAGAAGTTGCTGAAGAAGTTGCTGAAGAAGTTGCTGAAGAAGTTGCTGAAGAAGTTGCTGAAGAAGTTGCTGAGATTGATGAAGAGATTCTTGAGATCTTTATCGAAGAAGGCGAGGAAATCTTTAGTAGTGACGCAGACTTGCTTGATAAGTGGGAACAAAATCCAGCTGATTTGGATGCAGTAGCTGAATTACAACGTAATCTGCATACCCTAAAAGGTAGCGCAAGAATGGCAAGCTTCTCCGAAATTGGGGATTTAGCGCACGAACTAGAAGAACTTTATACTGGACTTGCCGACAAGTTATTTACTGCAACTCCTGAGACAGTTGCTTTAGCGCAGCAATCAGAAGACCAATTAGTCAGCATGTTTAATGCTCGTAAAGACGGCAGAAAAGTTGCACTAGATAGTAATTTATTAACTCAAATCATTGAACATATTGAGCTAGCTAAATCTCGCCCTGCAGATGAAGAGATTGAAGAGCACATTGAAGAAGCTCAAATTGAAGATACTATTTGGGATCAAGAACTGGCCGAAATATTCTTGGTTGAAGCGAATGAGTTATTAGCAAATTATGACGAATCAATTGCTCAATGGTCGAAAGACATGCGTGACAATCAGGCATTGAAACCAGCTATAAGAAGTCTGCATACCTTGAAGGGCGGCGCTCGCTTATCCACCTTGTCGGCTATTGCTAATCTTGCTGAAGCGTCGGAAAATGTTGTTGAGTTATTAAGTCGTGATGCTCGCGTTGGCCAGTCGCGTTGGAAAGATTTATTATCCAAAACGCACGACCAAATGCACGCAATGGTAACAGAAGTTCGTACAGGTGTTTTACCGAAAGAAGCGAACAATCTTATTGCTGAACTAGTAAATGATGCCGAGACCATTAAGGCACAGCTGGATCAATTAGCAAAACGCCAAGAGCTAACACCCGATGAACAAGTTGATGTTAAAGTTGTTTCACTGCTTGATCGTCAGAAAGAAAAAGAAAATGCACTCAAAGAAGCTGAATCACGAGATGTTATTCGTGTTCGTTCAGAGGTATTGGATAATCTAGTAAACTTAGCGGGTGAGGCATCAATTCTTAGAGCACGTCTTGAGCAGCAAATTGGTGACTTGAACTTTAACTTGTCAGAAGTTGGTTCAACAGTTGAACGCTTGAAAGAACAGTTAAGAAATTTAGAAATAGAAACAGAAGCTCAAGTATTATATCGCCGAGAAATATCAGGTGTAGATTTTGACGAGTTTGATCCATTAGAAATGGATAGATATACCCGTCAGCAAGAATTAACCCGTTCCTTGCTCGAGGCCGCCAGTGATATGGTGTCGTTGCAGGAGGCTTTGCAGGTTCAAATTGGTGATACTGAGGCAGCATTATTGCAGCAATCACGTATTAACACTGAACTTCAAGACCGTTTGATGCGAACTCGTATGGTTCCATTTGATAGTATTGAAAGTCGATTGAATCGAATGGTTAAACAGATTGCTAAAGAGTTAGGTAAGGAAGTAAAACTTAATCTAAGCTCTGAAGGTGAAATGGATAGAACGGTAATTGAACGTATGGTAGCGCCACTCGACCATATGTTACGAAACGCGATTGACCACGGTATTGAGTCTAAAGAAGAGCGTAAGAAGTCAGGTAAAGATGCAGTCGGTAGTATTAACCTTTCTCTACAGCGTCGTGGTAATGAAGTATTTATCCAAATTGCAGATGATGGCGCGGGTATTAACAAAACTAAGGTTAAGAAGCGCGCTGTAGCGCAAGGTATGATTGATGAATCATATCAGCCGACCGATCGAGAATTATATCGTTTAATTTTACAAGCAGGTTTCTCCACCGCGGAAGAGGTTACTCAAATTTCGGGTCGTGGCGTAGGTATGGACGTTGTTCATAGTGAAATTTTGCAGCTAGGTGGTTCACTTGCAATTTCTTCTGATGAAGGGCAAGGCACTACTATGACCGTGAGATTGCCATTTACCTTATCATCTAACCAATCCTTGATGGTTAAAGTTAAAGGCGAGAATTACGCAGTACCACTTTCTAACATCACAACGGTTGCTCGGGTAAGTTCTGAAGATATTTTACGAATTTATCAGGATGAAAATGCAAAATTTGAGCATTTGGGTGAAGAGTATGAGTTGCGTTACTTAGGCCAAATTTTAGATCGCAATTCGCAAATGGTAGCTCCAACCGATGATATGGTTCCGGTTCTTATTATCCAAGGTGAAGATCAACCAATTGCTGTGCATGTGGATGAGTTACTAGGTTCCCGTGAGGTAGTGGTTAAATCAGTTGGTCGTCAATTAAGTACGGTACCAGGTATTTCTGGCGCTTCTATTTTAGGTGATGGTAGCGTTGTATTAATTCTTGATATGCAAACCTTAGTTGATAGATTCCACGAGTGGGATTTTGCACACCATGCAGAATTTACACAAGAAATCGTGGAAGAAGAACATATTCCTACCGTTATGGTTGTGGATGACTCGATTACGGTACGTAAAGTAACTTCAAGATTACTGCAACGACATCAGTATAAAGTGGTTACGGCAAAAGATGGTGTGGACGCAGTTACACAATTGAATGAAATTGTTCCTGATGTCATGCTGCTTGATATCGAGATGCCGCGTATGGATGGCTTTGAATTGGCGAGTTTAATTCGACATGATTCTCGATTAAAGCAAATTCCAATTATTATGATTACTTCCCGTACAGGTGAGAAGCACCGTCAAAGAGCGGAAGAAATTGGCGTGAATGATTATCTTGGTAAGCCTTATAATGAAGATAATTTATTATCGACTATTGAGAAAATGTTAGAGCTTTAATAGCTCCTAAATAGAGTTTAAATATGACAGATAATAAGCAAGGTTCTAAAGAAGTTTTCAGTTTTATGATTCCAATGTTGGAAGATAATTTATTGGTTCCTAGTGAAACGGTAGCTGAAATTGTGCCCTTCATGAATGTAAACTTGTTCGATAGCGCTGAAGAGGGAGGCGATTGGCATATTGGAAACCTCGCATGGCGCAATATGAATATTCCAGTAATTTCGCTTGAGCGAGTCCAAGGTCAACAAGATTTGGGTGATATACGCCGTTCAAGAATTGCCGTGGTTTATACCCTTAATGGTAATCAAGAGATCCCATATTTAGCATTTACCGTACAAGGTATCCCACGTATCATTCCGGTAGGCACTGAGAATAGTGAAATGCTCGATAGTAGCCCTAATGATAACGGAGTAGCTGCTTGGGTTAAAGTTGCTGGTAAGAAAGCGATGGTTCCCGATATGGATATGATGGAAAATATGGCAAAGGAAATTCGCTAGACATCTTATAAACTCTAGAAATCCCCCCATAAGGCATTAATTGATGCAACGGCAGCTAAGGCAGCCGTTTCTGTTCTAAGAACCCTAGGACCTAGAAATACCGGCTTTATGTTCGTATCTTCAATCTGGCAAATCTCAAGCTCGCTAAAGCCACCCTCTGGGCCTACCCATAATTGAATTTCTTGCTTTGTTTTAGGTTGTGGTAGATCGCGAAAAGAATTTTTAGCATGCGGATCTAGAAAAAAGCTATTATTACTTAATTGGTGTAAAGCTTTTCCCCACTCAAGTACAGGGTTTATTTGTGGCAAGGTATCTCGTCCAGATTGTTCACAAGCACTAATAACTACTTTGTGCCAATGCTCTAATTTTTTAACCCAACGCTTTTGGTCGAGCTTTACACCGCAACGTTCAGTGATTAACGGAGTGAAAGAATTGACTCCAAGTTCTACCCCTTTTTGTAGTGTCAGATCCATTTTATCACCTCGAGAAACGCCCTGAAAAAGATGGAGGTTAAGAGGTGATTCAGTATCTACAGTAGATTGATTAAGAACCTTCACAGATACTTGATTCCGCTCAATTTGAACCACAGCGGACTGATAACGATGACCATCACCGTTAAACAATTCGATAGTACTACCTATTTTTATACGCAGCACTTTTGCTAAATGCAAACTGGCAGCTTTATCTAAGACTATAGTTGCACCAACAGTGAAATTGTTGGATTGATAAACTCGGTTTATACGCATGACAATTAGGGTAAAAATTTTTGAAAAGTATATCACATAAAAAAAGCCAGCTAAGTGCTGGCTTTTGGGTAGTTGAGTTGATTAATAACGGTAATGATCAGGCTTATAAGGGCCTTCAACTTCAACGTTAATATAATCTGCCTGTTCTTTTGAAAGTTCAGTCAAGCGGGCTCCAATTCGATCAAGGTGTAAGCGAGCCACTTTCTCATCAAGATGTTTAGGTAGTACGTAAACATCTTTTTGATACTTGTCATTGTCGTGCCATAGTTCAATCTGCGCTAATACTTGGTTGGTGAATGAATTCGACATAACAAAGCTTGGGTGTCCAGTGGCACAGCCTAAATTTACTAAGCGGCCTTGGGCAAGTAAAATAATACGTTTACCATCTTCGAAGATAACGTGGTCAACCTGATCTTTAATGTTTTCCCACTGACATTTTTCCAAGCCAGCTACATCAATTTCATTATCAAAATGGCCGATATTACATACGATTGCTTGATTTTTCATGCGTTGCATATGATCGAAGCGAATCACGTCTTTGTTCCCAGTAGCAGTCACAAAGATATCCGCTTGCTCAATAACACCAGCATCTTCAATGTTAACAACTCGGTAGCCTTCCATTGATGCTTGTAATGCGCAAATTGGGTCAACTTCAGTAACCCAAACGTTGGCACCTAATCCACGTAAAGATTGAGCAGAGCCCTTACCAACATCACCGAAGCCACAAACAATCGCAACTTTACCAGCAACCATAACGTCAGTTGCACGCTTAATACCGTCTACTAAAGACTCACGGCAGCCGTATAAGTTGTCGAATTTAGATTTGGTTACTGAATCATTCACATTAATTGCAGGGAAAGGAAGCTCACCTTTATCGCGTAATTGATATAAACGAGCAACGCCAGTGGTAGTTTCTTCGGTGACACCTTGAATGTTGGCTAGAGTGCGAGAATAGAAATTAGAGTCTTCTTTTAATTTTGCTTTGATAGAATTAAATAGAGAAACTTCTTCTTCACTACCAGGATTGTCTAGCACTGATAGATCAGATTCTGCTCGAGTACCTATAATCAACAGCATAGTTGCGTCGCCACCATCATCTAAAATCATGTTTGGTGTGCCGCCATCGTGCCATGTCATTAGACGATGCGTATAGTCCCAATATTCATCAAGAGTTTCACCTTTATAGGCAAAAACTGGAATGCCTTGATCGGCAATCGCAGCTGCAGCGTGATCTTGAGTTGAGAAAATATTACAAGAAACCCAGCGGACTTCAGCACCTAACTCTATTAGGGTTTCAATTAACATGGCGGTTTGAATGGTCATGTGTAATGAACCAGCAATACGTGCACCTTTTAAAGGCTTTTCATTACCATATTCTTCGCGAATAGCCATTAAGCCAGGCATTTCAGTTTTCGCAATTTCTATTTCTTTATGGCCCCAAGGAGCCAAGTTAATATCTTTAATAATGTAATCTGACATGAGTATTCTCTTTAATGATTCTCTGTTACTTGATTGCAGCAGCGGCACGTAATGCTTCTGCTTTATCGGTTTTTTCCCAACTGAAAGTATCTTCGGTGCGACCAAAGTGACCATAGGCTGCAGTTGGTAAATAAATAGGTCTTAATAGATCCAGCATCTTCAAGATACCTACTGGACGCAAATCGAAATGATTTCGGACTAGTTCGGTTAATCGCTCTTCTGAAACTTTGCCAGTGCCGAAAGTGTTAATACTGATTGACGTTGGCTCGGCAACACCAATGGCATAAGATACCTGAATTTCGCATCTATCGGCTAAACCTGCAGCAACGATATTCTTGGCAACATAACGGCCAGCATAAGCTGCACTACGATCTACTTTTGAAGGATCTTTACCTGAAAAAGCTCCGCCGCCGTGACGTGCCATGCCGCCATAAGTATCAACGATGATTTTTCGTCCGGTTAATCCGCAGTCACCCATTGGGCCGCCAATAACAAAGTTGCCAGTTGGATTAATGTAGAATTGAGTATCTTTAGATATCCATTTCTGAGGTAGCACCGGCTTGATAATTTCTTCCATTACCGCTTCTTGCAAATCACTGTGTTTCACACCAGCACTGTGCTGAGTTGATAAAACAACTGCGTCGATAGCGATAGGCTGATCATTCTCGTAACGGAAAGATAACTGACTCTTAGCGTCGGGACGTAACCAATCTAAAGTACCGGCCTTACGGACTTCAGCTTGACGTTGCACTAAGCGATGAGAGTAGGTGATAGGAGCTGGCATTAATACATCAGTTTCATTAGATGCATAACCAAACATAAGCCCTTGATCGCCAGCGCCTTGTTCTTCAGGATTGTCTCGGTCTACGCCTTGCGCAATGTCAGGCGATTGTTTGCCAATGGCGTTGAGCACCGCACACGACTCCCAATCAAAGCCCATATCCGATCCGTTGTAACCGATTTGCTTTATGGTTTGGCGAGCAATATCTTCAATATCAACCCATGCTGAAGTGGTGACTTCACCGGCCACAACGACCATACCGGTTTTAACCATGGTTTCAACCGCTACGCGTGCGTTAGGATCTTGAGCAATAATTGCATCTAAAACCGCATCAGAAATCTGATCGGATACTTTATCAGGATGGCCTTCTGAAACCGATTCAGAAGTAAAAACAGAGTTGGTTGTCATTAATTTCGATACCTGTCTATGATAGTCTCGGCGAACCGCCAAGATGTGAAATTACTTATATAAAGCACAAAAAGTGTGCAGATTTTACCTTGTTTAGACGCTTAAATCACGGATTATTACAATTGCATCTTTATATAAGCGTTTGCTTATAAATGGTTTAGCTTGTAAGGTCGCATTTGAAATTATTTAGATATAAAAATCATGGATTTACTTAAACTTTTTTTTGGAATTATTCTTCTAAGGGTCCTTTTCTGGTTTGTTAAGGGTTATGCAAAACAACCAGAAAAATTTAAGTTTTTGTCTTATGCGGTCAAGAAATTCCCCATACTTGCGATGGGTCCTATCCTTACTTTAATTATGATAACTATGGCAATCTACCAAAACTGGAGTATTGATTCAGTTATTATTCTGGTGGTTTTTGGTTTAATCATAAATTTATCTGAAGATATCTTAATTATTTTAGGGGTAGAGAGCTTTAGAACAAAGGATTTTAAGATTGATGGTAAAGAAGTCAGCAGCGATTCTTCGAGTAAATTTAATGTCTGGCTGAGTATATTCTTTTCCACTTTGATTAGCAGTGTAGTACTTTACTTTATTAATAGGGAAGTGGATTGGGGCTTTAAGGGTTTACTGGAAGAGTATAAGTTTATAATTACTTATATTGTTTTGCAGGCGCTCATTTCAGCGATTAAAGTCATAAGAACCACGGCCATGAGCAATGAGCCTTATGATGCCTCCATTATATTTACTAAGCTTACTTTAAGACCTATCGGATTGTTCTTTCTTTTTATGATGGTATCTTTTTTAGAGCTTTTACCAGCAACTGTAGCAGTATGTATATTTTTATTGTTTTACGGCATTATAGGATTTTTTGGGCAAAGCTTTTCTTTGTTTATGTCATTACCTAAAGAGCAACAGATTATAATTGAAAATGAATTAAAGAAATTTAAAGATAATAAACACTCTTAGTCATGACTTTTGACATTAGGCCCATTGCGGATTGAATGGGCTTAGGTAATTCTGCGGCACCGTGTGCTTTAGCATTAGCGGCATGTTGTAGTTCTTCATGATGCATTTGCTTTAAAATAGCGCGGCTTTTGGTGTCTTGTTCCGGTAGCGTTTCCAAATGTTCTTCAAGGTGCTTGCCTACTTGTTTTTCCGTTTCTGCAACGAAACCTAAACTCCATTTATCGCCAGCTATTCCGGCGACTGCACCAATAGCAAAAGAGCTGACATACCAAATGGGGTTTAATATGCTTTCTCGACTATCTAGTTCATTTATACGTTCGCTACACCAAGCTAAATGATCGACTTCTTCTTTGGCAGCTTGTTCCATTTCTTGACGAATATTAGGTAATTTAGCAGTCAGTGCTTGTCCTTGGTATAACGCTTGCGCGCAGACTTCACCGGTGTGATTAATGCGCATAAGGCTCGCTGCATGAGACTTTTCCTCGTCAGATAACCCAACTTCTTCTATATCTTCCGCTGGATTAGCGCGTGTTTGTGAGTCATAAACACCAAAAGTGGTTTTTAAGGCAGAGTCTGCAACGTTGCAAAGGCGATCAAAATAGCTGAATTGGCGCATTTTCTGGTAAGCTGTAAAAAACTATAAGCTTAATTTTGCCCCTTACGGCAAGAAATAACAAATAAAAATTTAGGATACGGTTTAAAAGAATAATGGCTAGCAAGACTGAACAAAATGACTTAACTCTTCTAATCAAGTCAAAGAATCCCATCATTGTTATAGATACGCATGAAGAAGCGCGAGCGTTAGAATTATTGACACGGATTTCTATTAATTTGGGGCAACCACTTTTTGGCTGGCATTTAACGGAAGGGTTAAGGCGTTTAGAATTGAAGGGAGATGAGTTAGCGGCTTTACCGAACACTAAAGATCACACAAAATGTTTACAGCATATTAAGAAGATGCAGCGTAAAGGTATTTATGTTCTTTGCGATTATCATCCCTTTATGGATAAGGAACACCCAGAAAATGTTCGCTTAATTAAAGATATAGCGCTAGATTTTCAGAATTACCAACAAACATTGGTGTTTATTAGCCACAAAACATCATTGCCTGCTGACATACGTCGATACGCTGCACGGTTCGAGCTAGAATTGCCCGACAATGAGCAGCTTAAGAAAATGATAAGACAAGAAGCCGCAAAATATTCGTTAAATAATGGCGGTGTGAAAGTACGCACGGATAAAGAAACGATGGAGCGGTTAGTGCAGAACTTAGCAGGTCTAACAAATGCTGATGCACGTAAGATAATTCGGAATATTATTTATGATGATGGTGCCATTACCGAAGATGAAATGGAGTCGGTGAATAAAGCTCGGTACCAACTATTAGATCTTGAAGGTGCAGTGCATTATGAATATGAAACTGCTCATTTTAAAGAAGTTGGCGGGATGTTTAAATTGAAGCAATGGCTAGAGATACGAAAAAAGATCTTTTTAGAAAGTAATGACTTTGGCTTGGATAAACCAAAAGGAATTATGCTCGTTGGAGTGCAAGGCGGGGGTAAATCTTTGGCGGCTAAAGCGGTTGCCGGAATGTGGGGCGTCCCTTTATTGCGTCTTGATTTTGGTGCGCTGTACAGCAAATGGCATGGAGAGTCAGAAAAAAATCTACGTGAATCATTAAAATTAGCCGAAATGATGTCGCCTTGCATACTATGGCTTGATGAAGTGGAAAAGGGAATTTCGACTGGCGATAATGATGGTGGGACCTCTAAGAGAGTATTAGGTACCTTATTGACATTTATGCAGGAAAATACATTTCCAATATTTGTAGTGGCTACTGCCAATGACATTAGTGCATTGCCCCCCGAGTTTATTCGTAAAGGCCGTTTGGATGAAATTTTCTTTGTCGATTTGCCGGATAATGAAACACGCCAAGAAATTTTTAAGATTCATTTAAGTAAGCGAAAACAAGTTCATTTAGAATTTGATTTGCTTAAATTGGCCGAAGCAACTGAAGGTTTTAGTGGTGCAGAAATTGAGCAAGCGATTGTTGCAGGGCTGTATGCTTCGCTTTATTCCGATAAGCCATTAGTAACGGAAACAGTATTGCAAGAAATTAAATCCACCAGTCCTTTATCACAAGTGATGGCCGAAAAAATGCAAGCTTTGCGAAGTTGGGCAGAAGGGCGTGCTGTGATCGCTAATTGAAAACAGGGAAATTAAAGGAATTAAGTATGAAACTTATATATTCGGATGCATCACCCTACGCAAGAACGGTAAGGATTGCGTTAAGGGAATTGGACTTAGAGTCACAAGTAGAAGAGATTTTTCAGCACCCATTTGAAAACCCTGCGCAGTTGATCAGTTTTAATCCTTTATGTAAGGTTCCCTGCTTAATTGATGAGCAGGACAATGGTATTTTTGACAGCCAGGTAATCTGCGAATATTTTGATCAAAAAGGAGGTCAGAAATTATTTAAGGAAATAAATAAGGATTGGAATTTAAAAACCTTATATTCATTAACTCGAGGTATTCTTGATTCGTGCGTTGCTTGGCAGCAGGACAAAATGCGTGGCACAGAAAGCGAGTCAGAATTTTGGCAAAAGCGTTTCATTTCCAGTATTGAGCGTGGGTTGAATCATTTGCAGAAAAACTTAGATTCTTTTCCAAAGCAATTTAGCGCCTTACACATTAATTTAGTGACTGCCTTAGACTATTTGAATTTTAGACACCCAGAGTATGAGTGGCAAGAGCAACATTCGAAGTTAGCTGATTGGCATCAGAGTATTAAAGATCGTGAGTCTATTACCGCTACTGCTCCCGAATAAATAAAAGCCTCAAAAGAGGCTTTATATTAATTTGTGTGAGGATATATTATTTTTTCACCCAGCTTCCATTCAACTTGATATAGTTTCCAGCTCGAGTTTTCGAGAAATTTCGTTTAGCAGCAATTTTTTGTACTTCAGACAATGCAATGTCATTTTTGGCAGCTTGTTTTTGATAAATTGCTTTTCTTTTGGCATTTATATTGGCAACTAAATTTTTTGTATCAGCGCTAGCAGAGGAAGAGACAATACCAATATAGCCATTGGGTAACTCGCCAATCACGCCTTGAGATTTTAGATCTCCAACAGAAGCGGCTAACAGGCTACTGCTGAACAGTAGTGCAATAAATAGGGTAATAGTTTTTTGCATAATAATTCTCCTAGAATAAGCCTGAGTCTTCACTGAGGGCTTCGTCTAATTCTTTCTCGACACGAACTACGATTTCATGTTGAATTTTAATATTGGCTTCAATTCTTATTGGTTCTTTAGGCGCTTCAATCCTTACAGTAGGATTGCATGCGCTCATCATAAAAGATGCCAAAATAATTAATGGTAGTGCAATTCTCATGCTTTCCTCGCAATCTGCTATCAAGTTAATAGTAGATTATCATAATTAACTGAATCTGTGCTGAATCTTTTAAAGTTACTGGTTAAGAGGTAAATCAAGTTCGCCACTTTGATATTTATCAATAATGGGCTTGGCCATATCGCCGCTGATAAGCATAGAGTAGAGCAAGTTAGGTAAATTACCTTCGACTTTCATTTTTAACTCAATAGGAAAGCCATCGTATAAGTTTGGATTGGCACCTATTAGTAAAAAATCGAGCTGATAAATACCTTGATCAGAATAATTGATGGTTCCTGAAAATTCTTGGTAATGGAAGTTTTTTAATGCCTGAAAAGCAATGTTACTGTCTGCAGACTCACCTGAATCAATTTTTAGAATCCCACTGCCAACACTCATAAAGTGACCATTAGAAATAGTTTGCGAATTTTCAGTTATAGATATAGGTAGTTTGAAATTAAATAGCCCTTGAATGGCTAAAGATTGTGCCTCTAAGGCTTCTAGCAATTGTCCGAAGTCAATCTCTTTGAGATTGGCGGTGAATGGCGCTACTTTATTGGGAGTAATTGTTAGTTCTGGGATATATAGAGAACCTTTTAAAAGCCGTCCATAGATATCACTAAAATTAAAATTATCGATTCCATGGGTTAAAAAGAACTGCAACTCTGTAATGTCTATACCTGTTGCCACTTTTATTGTTTCAATATTGCCAGTGGTTGTGCCTTTTAAAGCCTCACTAGATTCAAGATGCTCATTCAATTGAAGGTTTATTACTTTTAACTTGTCGTAACTAAGATCTAAATTGCTAAGTTTTACCTTGCCGTCGAAAGCTAGATCGAAGGGGTTACCAGTAAGTCGGGGGCTAGTGATCTCACCTTGTTCTATGGTTAAAGAAGGGTAGTTATGTAGTATTGGACTTAACCAATGACTAATTTGTACAGCACTTAAGTTTAGCGGGCTGATATTCAAATTATGTTGATCAGCTTTGAGGTTAATCCGGTAGTTAAAGGGTATCATTTTGCTTAAGTAGTATATTTTTCCATTAGCAGTAATTTGATTGGATATTTTTTCCCAATCAATAGCTGCGGAAAACGGATTAATAGCAACTTGCTCGTTAGAAAAACTGGCGTCGCTAAAATTTGCTGTGCCATTAATAGAGCTGTTAGCGAGATTAAGTCTTGTTTTTGCCTTTATTTGCGAGGCATTAAGATCTTGTTGAGACAAATTTACACTATCAGCATCGGAGAGAATGGAGATATTCTGACCATCAAATTTAATTTGATTGCTTAGGTTTAATAACTTTACAACTTCATTCGTTAGATATAGCGATATGCTTAATGGTTTACTTTGATTGAGAGCAATTGATTGCGAATTGGCATGATCGTCACCAACCAGGTTTTGGAATATTTTTGCGTTACCTTGCCATTGAGTAGTTGGAAAATTGGTGCTGATATTAGCATCAACAAATTTTGCCTCACCTATATTGAGATGTAGTTCTTGTGTAAACAGTTCGAGGTTAGCATTGTTTATGATAAATGGTGCAGAAAAATTTACAGCTAACTGTTTGCTATTAAACTTTAGCTTGCCTTGCTGATATTGCAATTTTTGCAAGTGTAGTTGGGATTTAATATTGCCTGCAATTAATTGCACTGGATCAGAAAGCGCAAAATTGGGATTAAGTTTAAGCCGTTGGATTTTTATTTGATGTTGGGTTACAGGATGAGAAATAGAAACTGGTAAACTGCCCTTGGTCAGACTTAGTAAATAAGAATGAGGCTCTAAAGATAGCTCTGAATCTTGAGTGGCTTGAATGTTTATAAGAATGGGTTTATTGATTTGGGATAAGTCTACATTTAAATTTTTATCATCAAGTAAGGTTTCCACAGTGTTTCTGACATTAAGTACAGCTAAATCAACAGGCGCTTTAATTGAGAATTTGTTATGCAAGAGTAGCTTATAATTTTTGTCCTTTTCAAAAACTCCACTACCCAATACTTCGATACTTGAGAGCCCTTCAATAGGGTAATAATTGGCAGTATCTATAAGACCATCAACCGACCAGGCAAAAGCTGCGGATGACTCTAGCTGTGGCTTTATTGATAATTTAAGGCGATCGGTGTTTTGAAGAATAGTTGCTTTAAATTCACTTAATATTTGGTTTGAGCTATTTATCTGAGAGTCGATAGCAAAATTTAAGCCAATAAATGTTAATTGTGAATTTATTTGCAGGTATTGGTTGGAACTTTTGAAACTAAACTCTTCAAAATCTAAATCTTGAATAAACAAACCTGAGATTGTCAGTTGATCTATTTCAATGGATTCAATGGGAATTTTAGGAATAGGGATTCTGTTAGAGAAGTTACTTGTTTGTGAAGAGTTTTCACTATCGACTTGAACGTATGCTTTTTCTGCTTTTATGCCTGTGAGTTTCTTTTGCAGCAGCGAGTAGCTAAGTTCTATATTTTCTAGCCTTACTTTTATCTCAGAATCAAGGCTGATGTCTAATTCGAGTTGATTGACAAAAGCTGAACGTAAGCCAGGCCTTTCTAGTTTTAATTGATTAATTTTGAATTCATTAGGTAAAAAACTTTGTACTTGATTGGGAACCCAATAGGGTGCACTCCAATAAGCTAATGCTAGAATCGTAATGACTAGTAATAAAAAATAAAGAAACCATTTAATGGTTTTTTTGAAAAAGGATGCAGTCAATTGCGAATGGTTTGCCATAAAAAAAGCCTTACTTTAAGTGTAAGGCTTTTCTATTAATGGTCAATGAATGACTCTTAATAATTTACATCAAACTAGCTATTTTCACGAGTTATTGCTCTATGGCCAATATCAGTACGATAATAAACTTTATCCCACGATATTTTCTCAACTGCTTGATAAGCTTTTTTCTGTGCTTCTGTAACACTATCGCCAAGGGCAACTACGCAGATTACGCGCCCACCATTCGTTACCACATTGCCTTCTTTGATTTCAGTACCTGCATGAAAAACTTTGCCTTCGGATACATTTTCTATTCCAGAAATAACATCGCCTTTCGGGTAACTCTCTGGGTAACCGCCGGCCGCTAGTACAACACCTAAAGCAGCGCGCGAATCCCAATTAGCTTCAACAGTATCCAATTTGCCGTCAATAGCGGCTATGCAAAGTTCGCTTAAATCAGATTGTAATCGGCTCATGATAGGCTGAGTTTCTGGGTCACCGAAGCGGCAATTAAACTCTAATACTTTTGGAATGCCATCTTGGTCAATCATTACACCCGCATATAAAAAACCGGTATAGGGATGACCTTCTGACTCCATACCTTCAACAGTAGGAGTAATAACCTGCTGCATAATACGGTCATGCATTTCTGGAGTAACTACCGGAGCAGGAGAATAAGCACCCATGCCACCAGTATTAGGTCCAAGGTCGCCGTTATCACGTGCTTTATGATCTTGTGAAGTTGCTAAAGGCAGTATGTTTTTACCATCTACCATCACAATAAAGCTAGCTTCTTCACCTTGTAAAAACTCTTCCACAACAACGCGGTGTCCCGCATCGCCAAATTTATTGCCGGCTAACATATCATCAATGGCTTCGTCAGCTTGTTGGAAGCTCTCAGCAATGATTACCCCTTTCCCGGCAGCCAGACCATCCGCTTTAATTACAATGGGTGTGCCCATTTCGCGAACGTAAGCTTTCGCAGGGGCAATCTCAGTAAAGTTCTGGTATGCCGCAGTAGGAATCTTATGGCGTGCTAAGAAATCTTTAGTGAATGCTTTTGAACCTTCAAGTTGTGCTGCACCTTGAGTTGGCCCGAAACACTTTAAATTTGCTTCGGTGAAAGCATCAACCACCCCAATAACAAGCGGTGCCTCAGGTCCAACAATGGTTAATTCGACATTGTTTTCTTTTGCAAAGGTAATTAGACCATCTATATCTTCTGAACCTACGGCTACGTTTTCAACTTTATTTTCTAGAGCTGTGCCCGCATTACCGGGTGCAACAAATACTTTAGTAACTTTTTCAGATTGTGCCGTTTTCCATGCCAATGCATGCTCACGACCACCACTTCCGATAATTAATACATTCATTATCTTTACCTATTAATGTCTGAAATGACGCATACCAGTAAAGACCATAGCCATACCATGCTCATTGGCTGCTTCAATGATCTCATCATCTCGAATGGAACCACCTGGTTGAATAACTGCTGTAATTCCAGCTTCAGCGGCAGCATCAATACCATCGCGGAAAGGGAAGAAGGCATCAGAAGCCATAATTGACCCCTTCACTTCCAGATTTTCATCGGCTGCTTTAATGCCTGCAATTTTTGCAGAGTAAACACGGCTCATTTGGCCCGCGCCAACACCAATGGTTTGCCCATTGCGTGCATAAACAATGGCATTTGATTTTACAAACTTAGCCACTTTCCAGCAGAATTTTAAATCACGCATTTCATCTTCGGATGGTTTGCGTTTAGAAACGATGCGTAAATCTTCATCGAATACTTGGCCTAAATCGCGGTCTTGTACTAACAAACCGCCGTTAACGCGCTTGTAGTCTAAGCTTGGCACAGCATTGTTCCATTGACCACACTCTAAAAGGCGAACATTTTTCTTTTCAGCGACTACTGTTTTAGCTTCGCTAGAAACGCTAGGCGCAATAATGACTTCCACGAATTGACGATCAACAATCTTCTTAGCCGTCGCGCCATCCAATTCGCGGTTGAAAGCAATTATGCCACCAAACGCTGAAGTAGGATCAGTTTGAAATGCTAACTCATAGGCTAAGTCGATATTTTCAGCGATAGCAACGCCACAAGGGTTAGCGTGTTTAACGATAACGCAAGCTGGTTCTTCGAAACTTTTAACGCATTCTAATGCCGCATCCGTATCGGCAACATTATTAAATGAAAGCTCTTTGCCTTGAATCTGAGTCGCAGTAGAAACGCTGGCTTCTTCTGGTTTATGCTCAACATAAAAAGCCGCATTCTGATGCGGATTTTCACCATAGCGCATATCTTGTGTCTTTTTGTATTGCACAGAATAGGTCGGAGAGAATTCACTAGAGTCTTCTGCTGCCTGTACGCCTAAATAGTTAGAAATAGCGGCATCATAACGAGCAGTATGGGCAAAAGCTTTAGCGGCTAAACGGAAACGAGTCGGCATATCGACGCCACCGTTTTCAGCGATTTGTGCAGCTACGTTATTAAAGTCTTCATTTTCGACCACGATACAAACGTCTTGGTGATTCTTCGCTGAAGAGCGAACCATCGTTGGGCCGCCAATATCGATATTTTCGATTGCATCTTCTAGGCTTGAATCAGGACGCGCAATGGTGCTTTCGAAGGGATATAAATTGACCACGACTAAATCGATACCAATGATATCGTGTTCAGCCATAACCGCATCATCCATTCCGCGACGACCTAATATAGCGCCGTGAACTTTAGGGTGTAGCGTCTTAACTCGACCATCCATCATTTCTGGAAAGCCAGTATAGTCCGATACGTCAGTTACGGTTAAACCATTATCGCGTAATAGTTTTGCAGTGCCGCCAGTTGATAAAATTTCGATATCTTTTTGCGCCAAAGCTTGGGCAAACTCAACGACACCATTTTTATCAGAAACGCTGATTAAAGCACGTTTTATTGGGCGAAAATTAGACATAAATAATCCTCAGAAGGTTTTGTACGTCAAAAATTAAAGTAGGTTGTAACGCTTAAGCTTTTTGCGCAAAGTACCACGGTTCAAACCTAATACTTGTGCTGCTTTAGTTTGGTTGTTACGAGTGTGTTCCATAATGGCACGTAACAATGGTTCTTCAACTTGAGTTAAAACTAAGTCATAAACCTCATTTAGAGGCTGACCATTCATTTGTTTTAAATAATTCTGCATTGAGATCGCAACATGCTCTCTTAATGTCGCGCTTGTAGTTTGTGAAGTGTTGAAGTTTGAACCTGTAGCAGATTCTTGTGTTGGGTTGTTGTCAAAAATTGTCATGCTGCTCTAGCCTGTTGTTTTTGTTCAAAATAATGATTAAGTGTTTTTATCTGAGTGGTGCCGTCTTCTATTTTATTAAAAGTACGACGAAACTCTTTTCCGTCTGCTTGTTCTTGTAAATACCAAGAGACGTGTTTACGGGCTATCCGAGGCCCCATTACTTCACCATATAATTGGTATAAACCTTGTATATGTTGAAGCAAAATTTGCTGTATTTCTTGCCAGTCTGGAGCGGCAAGATATTCTCCTGTCTGCAGATAATGCCAGATTTCTCTAAAAATCCAGGGCTTCCCCTGCGCTGCGCGACCTATCATCAAGCCATCTGCTCGGGTATAGTCGAGAACCTTTTTAGCTTTTTCTGGTGTATCAATATCGCCATTGGCAATAATAGGAATAGAAACGGATTGCTTAATTTTAGCAATGGTTTCAAATTCCGCTTCGCCCATAAATTTATCGGCGCGAGTACGACCATGTATCGCTAAGGCCTTTACCCCAGATTCTTCGGCAATCTGAGCAATCTCAATACCATTGCGGCGCTCATGATCTTGGCCCGTTCTAATTTTCAATGTCACCGGTACTTCAACTGAGTTCACAACGGCTTCTAAAATACTTGCGACTAATTTGGGATCTTGCAATAGTGCTGATCCTGCTGCTTTTTTGCAGACTTTTTTCGCCGGGCAGCCCATATTGATATCAATAACCTGAGCGCCATGCTCAACATTATGTTGCGCAGCGAGAGCCATGATTTCGGGCTCCGTACCAGCAATCTGTACCGAACGAATGCCGACTTCCCCTTGGTGAACGCGTCTTAAGCGGCTTTTTTTACTATTCCATAGACGTGGATCGGCGGTAATCATTTCAGAAACCGTCATACCAGCGCCAAGCTGTTTGCATAATTGACGAAACGGCTGATCGGTCACGCCAGCCATCGGCGCTAAAATCAACGGGTTATCGAGTTGAAAGTTGCCGATATGCATCATTTAGCCAATTAATTTGAATAGAGTTTGTTGTCACCACCAATTTTGAGGTCGCGATCATACACTTTTTATCAAGGGATTTGAATGAGAATTGATTAAAAAATCAACAATATTTTGCTTGACTTTTAAGCGGAAATTGGCGGTTCTAGCTTATTCGACCAGTTGCACCTGATAGCCGCTATAAATTTTGTTATCGCTTAGGAATGAAAATCCAATTTGTACCGTCTGATTAGGTTGAATCAAGGTATTGTGATTCACTTCTGGCAGGTATTCTGCAGGACTAAAATCAGGAGTAGTGAATTGGCCACCTTTGATATCACTTAATACAACTCTAACTTTTGGGAAGGGCTGGGCAAAATCTGCGGTGTTTTTTAATAATAAGCTGACTTCTTGCTGTCCTTTCACCTTAGGAGAAACTTCGATTCCACTGACTTGAAATAAATCTATTCGTTGTAGCGGTGGAACTTGGCAACTGAATATCGAGCATGAAGCATTTAAAACTGGGCGCCAGTTGGCATCTTGAGCTAATTTGATGCGGTTAGGCCATAAATAAAAGTACCAAAATAAGCATAGCAATAAAACTAAAGTTAAAAGCGCGAACAATGTTGGTTTTATAATGGAGCGCTTAGTAGTCTTAGAGACCAATTTTTCTACTTCGAGCTCAGGCGCATCGGCTATGTCCGCTAATGCTTGGCCCATAATTTTATCGGAAGCCGCATCCACAGTTTCGGCCATCGAAGCTTTTTGAGTTTCTTTTTCCATGGAGACCATGGAATCGGTAGCCAGAAACAACGAATGGCAAGAGCCACAACGCACATGACCTTCCGCCATTTCTAAATGCTCTTTTCGCAATTTAAAAACCGATTTACAGTGCGGGCAATTGGTTAAAAAAGTTTCGCTCATGAATATTCGTTAGGTTCTCATTATTGAATTATCGTTTTAAGCCATGAAGACGAGACCAATCGCCTTCCGAAGAAGCTTTAGACATATCAAACCATTGCTGATAAATCTGATTAAGTTCACTGGCTTGCTCATTAAGCAAGCCCGATAATACCAGATCACCACCGGATTTCACTGAACTGGCAATCGATTCTGATAACTGGCGCAAAGGTTCAGCCAAAATATTAGCAACCAGTAGATCCGCTTGCGGTAGATCCACATTATCTGGCAGGCCCAAGACTAATTTGTCTTCAGAAATATTATTACGTCTTAAATTTTCACGTGTGGCATCAAGTGCCTGTGGATCGATATCCACCGCATAAACTTTTTCGGCACCAAGTAGCAATGCTGCTAAAGTCAAAATACCTGAACCACAGCCATAATCGATAACAGTTTTGTCCGATAAATCGGCACTATCGAGCCACTTCAAGCACAGCGATGTGGTTGGGTGGGTACCAGTACCAAAAGCCAAACCTGGGTCGAGTTTGATATTAACTGCATTTGGATCCGGCGACTCATGCCAGCTAGGAACGATCCAAACTCGTTTACCAAACTGCATCGGCTTGAAACTATCCATCCAAGTGCGTTCCCAATCTTGGTCGCGAATTATTTCCCACTGATAGTCTTGGCCAACATGTTGCGAATAGTCGCTATTGGCTAATATTCTATCCATCAAAGCGGTTTCAGTATTGGCATCAAACAGAGTAAGAACAATCAAATGTTCCCATAAAGGCGTTTCACCGGGTTTGGGTTCGAGGATAGGTTTATCTTCAGCATCTAAAAAGGTAACCGCCAAAGCACCAAGCTCCATTAGAAAGTCACTTAGAGCTTCTGTTTGGCCGGCATCAGGGTTTTGATAGTCGAACTTTAGTTGGATCCAGGACATGGATTATGAACCTAATATATTAAAAGTTGAATAAGAGCCATTATATTCAAGGGCTATGACTTCGAAGGTGTAAATATAATTGCTTATTTCCTTAACGGACATTTTGGTGCTGATTGACACTTTAATGCTGTATAAGCTGCGCTCTTCTTCGAGGTCTAACTTTATACTTTCATCAGGGTGATACAAATACTGTTTGAAATTGCAGGCATCTAAATGATTTTTGAAAGAAAAAACTAATTCTATATTATTCCTACCTGCTATTGATAAGTTGTTTTTGGATTCATCAATTTTTTTGATTATATGTTCAAACATATTATTTTTGTATAACCCAAACCTCTTTCGCCCAATGCCAAATGGACGGCCAGGTTTCTTCTTGTTGCTGGTGTCCTTGCCAAAGGCTGATTTCATTATCTTCAGCAATACAATAGTAGCCTTGTGCCGATTCGCAAATGGGAATCATGTTTCTTGGAACACCAATATCCCAAGCGTTGGCGGCTACTTCGGGTAAGTGAGTATGGGCTTGTGGATCGGTTACCGTTACTGGTTCCAGCGAGCCTATAATCAAGTTACTGACTTCTAGTAAAAATAAACGCAGATCACTAGGCAGCGGAATTAACAATTCCTCCTCAATCATAACCAAGTCATCTTCATTGGGTAGCTCTAAACCAAAGGCTACCGATTGAGCCGACTCTTGTAATAATTCTATAACGTCTTCCATAGGCCTGACAGAGGTTCAATTGTAAAGGAGTAATTATAAACGACCTGAGCGTTTAATGTTGAGGTATTGGTTGACTAAATGAGCTGGAAGCTGTTGTGGCGTTGAATCAACCGTAACCACGCCTTTGGCCGTAAAATAGTCTAGCAAGCCTTGGCGTTTCTCTAAGAACAGTTCAGTTTCAGCGTGTAATGCTGCTTGGTTGAACTCTTCGATGGGCTTATCTAAAATTTTATCAAACACCGCTTCACGTAAGTTAGCTAATAGTACTAAATGATGCTTTTGCAGGAGTTTGATTGCAGGTTCTAGCTCGGGCAAATCATCATCGCGCATGTTAGAAACTAAAACGACTAGAGCGCGTTTCTTAGTTTTACTGATTAAATCTTGCGCCGCTAATAAATAATCGGAAGCGGTTAGTGTTGGGTGAACATCATAAAGTTGGTTTAGCAATAGATTAATTTGTTGCTGCCCTTTTATAGGTAATACACCACGATTGGTACCATTGGTTGTTTGAGCACCAAAGGTTTGAAAGCCAACTGCATCTTCTTGTTTTAAGGCAACATAAGCTAAGAGTAATAGGGCGTTTAAAGTATGATCAAAATGCGAAAGATGATCATCTTTGGTACGCATTCGTTTGCCGCAGTCGATTAAGAATATAATTTGCTGATCTTTTTCTTCTTGGTATTCGCGTGAGATTAATTTTTGACGACGGGAGGTAGCACCCCAATCTAACTGGCGCAAGCTATCACCTTTACGGTAATCGCGCAGTTGATGGAATTCCATTCCTTGTCCGCGCAGCTGCTGCAAATGAACTCCCATATCCGCCAAGTTATGCTCGCCTGCTAACATATTGAAATGGTTGATCTGAGTGAAGTTAGGATAAATTTTAATAATGTCTTGCTGGTGTAGGCGCACACTCCATTGCCAAAATTTAAAAGGAGATTCAACGATTAGTTGGATATCGCCAAAAATAGCATCGCCCCGAGTATGAGCGCGGACGGCATATTGCAGCTCGCCTTCTTGCTGGGGTGCTAAATTAAGCTGGTGTGCTTCAACCGCAGCATCAACTAATTCTGGGAAGTGGTCATATACTTGCAGCTCAATCGACCGATCGGATTGGTTTGATATCAAGACTTTAATATGACTTAAGGCACCGCTAGCAATATTGTTCGGTAGCTGACGTCTGGCGCTTAATTGTTTTAAATAGTTGGTATTAATTAAATCGATTAGGGCAATGATGCTAGTGATTAACAGTAATCCGAAACAAGCAAAAACCAATAATTGGTCATCAATTGCTTGATCTTGCCAAGAAGCATAGAAGCGGTAAATAGCTAAAACAAAAGCAAGCACGACAGCTATACTTAGCCATTGCAATAAACGCTTACTTGGCTTAGGGCGAATAATCATTTAGCCATTAACCTCGAGGTGCTTCCACTTGTTCTAAAATGTCATGGATAACATTGGTGACTTTTACCCCTTCAATTTCTAACTCGGCAGATAAACTCATACGATGGCGTAAAACGGGTGTGGCAATTTGTTTGATGTCGTCGGGAGTGACGAAACGCCCCCCACGTAGTAAAACTAGCGCTTTAGCACAGCGAATAAGTGCTAGGGTTGCACGAGGACCTGCGCCAGTGCGGATCCCTGGCCATTGACGAGTAGCTTGAACTAAGCGAACCGCATAGGCATAAAGTGAATCATCAACCGAGATTTTTGTCGCAACTTTTTGCATGGCTAGAATATCTTTTGGACTAGCGACTGCTTCAATCTGTTCAGTGGCAAAGCTATCGCCAACATGACCTTCGGTAATCATTTTTACGATCGCTTCTTCACTACTCGCCTCTGGATATTCAATAGTGGCATTGAGTAAGAAACGGTCTAGTTCCGCTTCTGGTAAGGCATAAGTACCTTCTTGTTCAAGTGGGTTTTGTGTGGCTAGAACCATAAAGGGTTTATCGATAATGTGTGGTTGACCTTCAATGGTAATTTGCTGCTCCTGCATGACTTCCAGTAGCGAAGCCTGAGTTTTTGCAGGTGCACGGTTGATTTCATCGGCCAACAATAAATTAGTGAATGCTGGACCTTTGCGGATTTTAAAACTGCTGTCTTTTTGATCGAAGAAAGCATGACCCGTTACATCGCTGGGCATTAAATCTGGAGTAAATTGAATTCGAGTAAAATCACCAGAAATTGCTTTAGCGATAGATTTTACTAATAAAGTTTTACCTAAGCCTGGCACCCCTTCAATCAATAAATGGCCTGCGGCTAATAAGGAAACTAAAGCCATATCCACCGCTTGATCCTGGCCTATTACTGCCTTTTTAATTTGATTACGAATAGCTTGAATTTTTTGGTGACACAACTGAAAAGGGTCAGCTTTGGTTTCAGTGGTTTGGGATGGTATTGAATCGTTAGTTTCATTCATAATTCTATTCCTATAATCGATTTTTAAGTTGTTGCAATTGATGCATCAACTCAAGAAATTGTGCTTCTTTAAATTGTGCCAGTTGTGACTGATCATATAGATAAGTTAGCTGTGTTTTATCCACTGAGCTGACGATTGCTAGCCATTGTATTTGTTCTTGTTGGCTCATATGACTAAAGCTAGGATTCCTTATGGCAGCTTGTTTGAATATGATTTTTGCTTGGCAATCGATCCATTGAGATAATTGCTTTAATTGCCATCTTAGTTGCGATGATGCAGCTATATGCTCACTAATGTTTCTGCGCTGATATAAGTTAAGACTGAGTTTTGGACCTAAGCGAGGAATTTGGCGCCACAACCAAAATATAAGTAACAGTAGACCAATCCAAAATAAGGGAGTGGCCTGTTTTTTGAGCTTACTCATGGCGGACTCGTGTTCACCACCAAACATAAACCAAACTACTTGTTCTTCACCTTGAGCAATCATAGAGGTTAAGAAAAAACCATGGTTATGATCTGGAATGTTGGCATTGGTCCAAACATTCATATCACTCATGATCCAAATGGAGCCATCGCCAATAAAATATTGCAAGATGTGATCTTTCTCATCTTGTGAGAAATAATAAGCATCACCAGAATAGTCGCTAAGATGCCACACAGGATCGAAGCCAACACTAATATTAGTATCCATACCATCAATTTGAATGTTACTGGCTTTTTGCTCTGACTTTTCCAATTCACCTAACATGGGCAGAACTTCTTTACCAATATCGATTAAATCTTCAACTTCTTTATCTTCGGCTGCAATTTCATCTTTTATCAGATCGGCGTTTAAATGATTTAGCAATATATCGGTATCAGTTTCAGTTTTACGATTGGCCCAATAAAATAGGTTCCCGCCCGATCTTACCCATTTGAGAAGAATATCTAATTTATCTTTATTGATATGACCTGGCTTTGCAGACAGAATAATGGTGCTAACATTCTCAATTGAACCATTTAGATTTTTTAAATCGCGATAGTGTACAACTGTAGTGCCATTCAATTTCAGAAGTTCACCTGCGGTGTGATAAGGGGTGAACCGTACTTTAGCGGCGGGCCCAAGATCGCGTTCAACGGGATAGTATCCGAATACTTGGAAAAACCAAAACAGTAATAAACAAAATATTCCGCCAAGAATTGCAACCCAGCGAAAAGGGGGGCTAATTAATGGCTTCTTATCCATTGACGGCCGCCTGGTGGTTTACTTCAACAGCCGGCTTGAAATTTTGCGTCCATTGTTCTGCTAATAACATGAATGAAGATTCGGTGGGTAATTGATGGCCATAAGCCAATAGCCGCCAAACGGTGGTGAGTTTGGCAAAATAGGATGCTAAAGGTAACTGCATGCGCTCAACAATAGTCTGGCATTCGAGCTCAGTGAATCCATCTTCAAACTCGCAATTAAAATCGTGTATTAATTTAGATAAACTTGCGCGATACAATAGTCCCAAAGCATCTCGATGTTCTCCAGAGTGCCACAACGCTTTTGATTCTTTAACAACATCTTCGGGAAGAGTTTCTTGTTTTAAGTCTAAACCAAACAACTGTTCGGGTTTTTTCTTGCTCCCTAAGTTTGCATTCTTCGAGCTTGCGCCGGAATTAAAATACTCGATGATGGCGGGTATTTTAAAGAGAATGAAAATAATTAATGCAAGCAGGAATAACCAAGATAAAACTTCTGCCAAGCTCTTGCCAAATAAATTATTAGAGCTTGATTTCTCCTTTTCTTTATCTTTATCTTTATTTTTATCAAGAGAATCAGGATTGATTCTTTTTAATTCAATAGTCTGCTCGATTCGTTTATAGTCTGGGCCCGATTGAATTTTCTCAATATTGCGTTTGTTTGTTTGCTTTTGTTGAGCATATGAATCTACAGCTTGTTCATCTGCGGCTTTGGTAACAGGAATAGTAATTAGTAAAAAACTGACAATGATGCCAACAGCAATATTATGATAATCAAAGCTTTTCTTTTTATGTTTGGCAGCTAATTGTCGGAAAACTAATTCTAAGTCCCAAGCCTCTCGAATACTTCGCTGATTCAAATAGCTACTGAAGCCCCCGGCCACATAGAATGGCGCTATTAATACCATAGCTATATACCAACCGATTGCTAACAGTAAGTAATATAAATCCAAGCCCGTATTTGAAACCATATTCTCTAAGAACAGGGTCCATTCAATATCATCCGTAGGCAAAAATTGCAGGATAAATAACATCATGCCAAAAGCGATTAATTCCTCTACGATGTGCATCATAATGGTCATGCCAGAAATAGAAGAAGGGCTTCTTGAATGTAATGCCGATAATCGTTCGCGCCGCGCCGCGCCGGACAGATTTTCTAATTGCATCACGGGAGCATCAAAAGATCGAGTTGGGCTGAATCTACGCCAAGTGATACTGGGAATTAGTTGTTTAAATAAGAGTTTAAAGCCATGTTTTATAATTTCGCTTTGACTAAGGCTTTGATGAAATACATCTTGCGAAAGTATCAGCAAGAGAGGCCGCTCCCATACAGGTTTTAACCACCAAATAACGAAGATTGCCCAGATAGGGTTATTTGGCATTAAGGCAATTAACAGAATAAATAACGGCAAGGTAAAAATAATGGCGCTAAGAAACATCCGCTTCCAGTTTTTTTGCGCCATACGAGTACCTAAATCAATGGCGGCATAGCCATTTCGCGGACGCAGCTTAATACTGATTTTACTCAGATCCATGCTGCGCTCCTTCTGATTTAGTGCTTTCGCGACCAGCTATAAATAGATAGATGAATACCAATATCCAACTGATTGCACCTACGGTATATTTTACGCTTGGTTCTATGGTGCCAATAGATGACCAGAAGGCTTCAATTGGCGCAGCTAAAGCGGTTAAGAAAATAGCACCAAATAATAAACGAACTCCTTCTTTAGAACGTATAATTAAAGCATCTTTTCTAGAGTAATTACCCGGTGCGACCAATCCCCAGCCAATTTTTAGGCCTGCCATGGCAGAAACTACCATGCCGGTTAATTCGGGCGCGCCATGTGCAATTACAAAAGTAAAGAAAGTATCCTCGTAGCCAACGTTGAGCATATGACCCGATGCAGCGCCGAGTAAAATCGCGTTTAGGAGTAAAATAAATAAACTGCCGATTCCTGCGACAATGCCACCCGCAAAGGTTCTAAGGTCAACAGATATATTGTTCATTAGATAATAACCAAACATCTGAAAATCAGAATCGATATCTCTGTTTTCAGTAATATGCTCGTTTGCAGGGTTATACATGCTTTCTAGATTGGCCGCAGTTTCCGAGCCCAAAAAGCTATAGGCCATATCTGGGTCAGCCCAAATAATAAGGAAAACGATTAATGCCGGCAAGTAACAGATAGCGCTAGTTAACCAGAATAACTTGGAGTTTTTTCGGATAAGTCTTGGGAATCCTTTACTGACAAAGCGAACAATACGACTAAAGATTGATTGCCGATTTTTATAAAGTAGTTGATGGCCTCGAGCTGAAAGTTTTTCTAAAGTGGCAACTAAGCCTGGACTGAATCCCCTTTGTTGCGCTAATGCCAAGTTATGACAAACCTCGCGATAGTTTGCACTAAAATCAATATTGCTAGCTAAGGGTTGTCTCTTTTCTAACAGCTCGCACTGTTCTTTAAAGGCATGCCAATTGGCTTGGTATAAATTTTCAAATTCTTGCTGTCGCATTAATGCCCCCTTAACCAATTGGCAAAGGCATGTAATTGCTTCAAGCGGCTGTGGTTTTCCGTTTTGCTTGAGAACAATTGTTCGGGTAATAAGCTTGATAATTCTTGTTGTCGAGCTTCAGACAGTTGCTGATGCCTTTCTGCTAAACTTAAAACCGAGCGTTGCTCATCTAATGTTAGCGCAACTGCCGGCGCTCTTGGCTTAGCAGTTGGGATGGGATCTTCTTTATTTTCTTTTTCGGTATATATAACCACAGTGCCAGCGGCCATATCGCCGAGGCGCTTAAAGTCTTTATTGAAAAGCATGGATAAAAAACCAGCAGTATAAAAAAAAGGCAAAAAATCTGCAATTAGTAAAATATTGCGAACAAAAGATGAGCTTAAACTAACCGGTGTTCCATCATGATGTACAACTTTAATTCCGAGTGATTTTTTACCGGGAGTTTGACCATTGCGGAAGACTTCAAAAATAATCGGGTAAAGCCAATAGATGATGAAAAAGATGATGTAAAACAGTCCTTCTCCAAAATTCCCTAGAAAGCCGGCAATTAAAATTAAAATATAATAGAGTGCTAGAAATATTAATAGATCGATAAAATATGCCATAGTTCTAGGAACTAAGCCAGCGACCTCAAGTGGTAACTCAATACCTTCAGGAGTTTCAACTTTTGAAGTGTTGTCTAACATCAATGAGAATTTCTTATAATGTCTTATATTTTTATTATGTATTCCATGCTGACTAGTCTTCGGTCAGAAAACCAGTCTACCCAAAAAAAACTCCATTGACGAATTTTAAACACAAAAAAACAGGCCGAAGCCTGCTTTTTTGAAAGGGCAATTGAGTAATGACTATTCTTCACCAAACATATGTTGCTCAAGATAATGAATATTTGTACCGCCTTTTTGGAAGTTCTTGTCTTTTAAAATGCGCTTTTGTAGATCGACATTGGTTTTAATGCCATCGATAACGATTTCTTCAAGAGCCATTTGCATACGTGCAATAGCCACTTCACGAGTTTCGCCATGAGTGATCAATTTACCGATCATCGAGTCATAGTGAGGTGGAACTTTATAGGAGGCATAAATATGCGAGTCCATACGAATACCTGGCCCACCTGGCGCATGATAACGTTTGATTACACCTGGGCTAGGAATAAAGGTATTGGGATCTTCTGCGTTAATGCGGCACTCGATAGAATGACCATTTAACTTTATATCTTCTTGTTTGAATGATAGTGGCTGATTAGAAGCAATGCGCAATTGCTCTTTAATGATATCTACGCCAGTAATCAACTCAGATACGGGATGCTCTACCTGAACACGGGTGTTCATTTCGATAAAATAGAACTCACCTTTTTCGTATAAGAATTCAAAAGTACCAGCGCCTTGATAACCAATTTCTAAACAAGCTTGGGTACAGCGCTCACCAATATGTCGACGCATTTGCTCGGTAATACCTGGGGCAGGTGCTTCTTCTACCACTTTTTGGTGACGACGTTGCATGGAACAATCACGCTCGCCTAAATGGATCGCGTTACCGTGGCCGTCGGCTAGTACTTGAATTTCAACGTGACGTGGAGTTTCTAAAAATTTC
This sequence comes from uncultured Kangiella sp., assembly GCA_947503435.1. GTDB lineage: Bacteria > Pseudomonadota > Gammaproteobacteria > Enterobacterales > Kangiellaceae > Kangiella. Next base: position 136,763 of record CANNDL010000004.1, read on the forward strand.
TCCATATACACCATGTCGTTACCAAATACAGAGCCCGCTTCCGATTTAGTTAAGGATATCGCATTAACTAATTCCGACTCTTCATGCACCACGCGCATACCGCGACCACCGCCGCCGCCTGCTGCTTTAATAATAACGGGATAACCAATTCGCTTAGCCATGGCTAAGTTGGCTTTCTCATCGTTGCCTAATGGGCCATCGGAGCCCGGCACACATGGAACGCCAGCTTTTTTCATAGCGGCAATAGCTGATACTTTATCGCCCATCAAGTTGATAACATCGGCATTGGGTCCGACAAAAGTGAAACCGCTTTTGTCTACTTGTTCTGCAAAATCAGCATTTTCCGCCAAAAAGCCATATCCCGGGTGAATCGCTACCGCATCGGTAATTTCTGCCGCAGAAATAATGGCTGGAATATTTAAATAACTCTGTTGAGCTGGAGCAGGGCCGATACAGACTGATTCGTCCGCTAAACGAACGTGCATCAAGTCTTCATCAGCGGTGGAGTGAACCGCAACGGTCTTGATTCCAAGCTCACGACAAGCGCGTAGTATGCGTAAGGCAATTTCTCCGCGGTTGGCAATGACTAGTTTTTCAATCATAAACTTATCTCAATTAAGCGTTTATCGAATTCGTCTTATTACTCAATCACGAATAATGGCTCGTCGAACTCAACGGGTTCGCCATTGCTGTGTAAGATTTTCTTAACAACGCCAGCTTTATCTGATTCTATTTGGTTCATCATTTTCATGGCTTCAACGATACAAAGTACATCGCCAACATTAACTTGTTGACCCACTTCAATAAAATCTTTAGCACCAGGTGATGGAGCTGAATAATAAGTACCAACCATTGGTGAAAGTACCTGATGACCAGATACTTCAGCCACTGCCGGTGCTACAACATCAGCAACTGGGGCGGCGGGAGCGGCAACTGGAGCGGGAATTGAATATTGAGCTGGCATAGGTGGCGCTACGTTGCTACCGGTACGTGATATACGTACCGACTCTTCGCCTTCTTGTATTTCAAGCTCTGCAACGCCTGATTCTTCAACTAGTTCAATCAATTTTTTAATTTTACGTAAATCCATAGCTATTTACCTAAAGTGAATAATAATAAGTTAATCGGTTGTTAAGTGTTGGATTGCGGCCTCTATAGCAAATCGGTAACTATTGATGCCAAATCCAGTGATAGTGCCAATGGCAATATCGCTAAAATAAGAGTGATGCCTAAAAGGCTCACGACTGTGCGGGTTTGATAAATGGATTTCAATAAATGGAATCTCAACCGCCAGCAATGCATCTCGCATTGCAACGCTAGTATGTGTATATGCCGCAGGGTTAATGACAATTAACTGAACGTTATCTAATTTTGCCTGCTGAATAGCATCAATCAATTCTGATTCAGAGTTAGACTGAAAGCAGCCAATGCTTAAATTATGAGCAAAAACTTGTTGTTGGCACAAATTTTCAATATCTTTAAGTGCAAGATCGCCATAAATCTCCGGCTCTCGTTGCCCCAACAGATTTAAATTTGGGCCGTTCAATAAAAGTATGTCAGTCATATGTCGTTAAAATAACACGATTTGCATTTAAATTCTTTTAACTTGTTCTAAATCTCTAAAAGTATTCTTCGAAAGAAAAAAGAAAGAGTAAAAGCATCTGTTTTTAAAGTTAACAGATTTTACGGCATTTTAGGCGATGTTGGCTACAAAATTAATGCATGGTCGGAGGACTTGGTATTTTCTCATTATTGTGCAATCCTAAGTAGGTAAGGATAAGGACCTATTGATTTTACAATTGTTTTAAAATGGATCGAGTAAAGTGTGTTAAAAATAAAAAGATTTGATGGGCTCATACGCCCAGATAAAAATAATTAAGCACGATATAGAAGGTTGGGAAAAAAGAATGGCTGAATCGATTAAAATTTTATACCTAGAAGATGAAATGGCTCAAGCAGAAGCCATGATGCAGGTATTGCAAGATTCTGGGTATAACTATACCCATTGCCAAACAGGTAGCGACTTCTTAGCGAAGTTGGAAGAGAATGAATATGATCTTTTGATTTTAGATTGGGAAGTTCCTGATAAGGCAGGAATTGAAGTGTTAGAGCATTTACGTTCTTATTTGCATTGGAGCGGCCCAATCTTGTTTGTGACTCATAGAGATGCAGAGCAAGATATTGTTTCGGCGTTAGAAAAAGGCGCGGATGACTATATGGTTAAACCCTTTAGACGTTCAGAATTAGAGGCACGTTTAAATGCACTGATTCGACGAGCTGGTTTAGCCGACAACCAACAAGAATTTAAAATGGGGCCTTACACCATTTCTCAAACGCATCGTGAAGTGTTACTTGATGGCCAAGCCGTTGCTTTAACTACAAAAGAATATGAACTTGGTGTTTTGTTAATGAAAAACGTAGGTCGTTTATATTCAAGAAAATACCTTCTGAAAAATATTTGGGGTATTGATTCTGATATTAGTACTCGTACCGTCGATGCGCACGTGAGTTCTCTGCGTCGTAAATTAGGCTTAAGGGCGTCGAGTGGCTATCAAATAAAAACCGTTTATCAGCATGGATATCGCTTAGAAAAACTGCTAGAGTCAGAAGCTGTAGCTTAATCTTAAACCTCTGATAACAATATGTTTTATAAGAACTTTTTAAAGTGGATTTGCATTTTTCTAGCCATATCCGTTAGCTCACAATTATTGGCTAATGATTGGCTTTACACGGTGCGTCCAAATGATGACGCCTCGAGCATAGGGAATAAATATTTAATTAACCCTTATCGCATTGATGAAGTTCTTCGATATAACCAGTTGCCAGATAGCAAAGAGTTGTTAGCCGGAACGGTTCTAAAATTTCCTTTAGATATGCTTAAATTTGGACCTGCACGAGTTCAAGTTTTGTCGGTTCAAGGCGATGTGGTTTTTCTTCGCAATGATATATCTGAGTCATTATCAACTGCCCATTCGATCCAGCTGGGCGATAAAATACATACCCAAGAGAACAGTTATACTGTTTTACGTTTCGCAGATAAGTCGGAATTATTATTAGGCAGCAATTCTGAGTTGTTTTTTGACGTGTTGACTCGTTGGGGGCGTACCGGGATGGTTGATAGTCGTATGCGCTTGCTAAAAGGATCGGCAGAAGGGCGAGTAGAAACCTTGCAAGGTCCAGGGGCCCACTTCGAGGTACACACACCCTCTGCAGTAGCAACAGTGCGAGGAACAGAGTTCCGGGTCAGAGTTAGTCAACAAAATACTGAAGTGACTTATAACGAAGTTAGTGAAGGCAAAGTAAATGTTGATAACAAAATTTCTGAGTTATTAATTCCACAGGGATTTGGTATCGTCAGCGAGAAAGGTAAAGCGGCTGATAAACCTGTTGAATTATTGGCGGCTCCCCAGTTGGTTTTTGCTGAAAATCTATATCCTGCTAAACCAGTTACTATTGCGTGGCAAAAAGATGATAAGGCTGACGGATATCGTGTCGAGTTATTCGCGGATAATGAATATAAGCAACAGATTAAATCTTATTTTGTTCAGGCAACCAGAATTAATTTTAATGCCATTGATTCTGGCGATTATGCGATTAGAATTCGAGCCATTGATTCGAATGGCTTAGAGGGGTTAGACTCTAAACATCAGTTCAAGCTTAACGAAGCACCAATGGCTCCAACGGGTTTATCGGCTATAGATACTAGAATTGTCGGGGAGAAGTTACATTTTAGTTGGCAACCACAGTCCAATGCAGAAACTTACCATTTAGAGATCTCTAGTAATAAGGATTTCAGTAATCTGTTAGTAGAAAAACAAGTAGATAATCCAAGTTTTTCACATTTAGCAGAGATGCCGCCGGGAGACTATTTCTGGCGAACTCGTGGTGAAAATGAATATGGCAAAGGTTACTACAGTGATACTCAACCTTTCTCATTGAAGCTACCAGCTGAGCCTCAGATTAATCAGTTAGATGATACCGAGTTAGGACAAGAAGTTGCAGTTACTTGGTCTAAAGTTCCTTATGCTCAAAGCTATCAGTGGCAACTCGCAACTGATGAAAACTTTGAGAGTATTGTAGATTCGAGTGTTTCAAAGATTAATCAGATTAATCTTAAAGCACTAGAATCCGATAATTATTATTTTAGAGTGGCAGCAGTGGGCCCTCATAATAATGAACGCTATGGTCCAGCAAAATCATTTCAAGTTTATGAAAAAGGAAATGGTAAAAATCCATTTATGTTGAGCAGCTTGTTGCTAATATTATTGGCGCTTTAATGTGGCTTCCAAAGTAACATCAACTGCCAATTTCTCAAATTACATCATTGCAGCAATTTTTGCTGCCATCACCTTTGCCATTAGTTATGGTAACTGGTTTCTACCTTTAGAGCAGTTACTTTACGATCGCTTACTTCGAGTACAGGTTCAAGAATCAAATCAAGATATCATCATCGTCGCGATGGATGAAAAGAGTTTGCAACGATTTGGTCCTTTGCCTTGGCCAAGACAGCGACATGCCCAATTGATTGAAAAATTATCAGCAGCTAGAGCGGTTGGTTATGATGTTTTATTTGATAAGGAGCAAGGGGTTGCTGATCAAGAGCTGATCGCTGCAGTGCACAAAAATGGCAAAGTCGTTTTCCCAGTAATTATTGAGAGAGTCTCACAAACGGGCGAATTAATTGAACTAATGCCTTATGCTGATTTAACTCAGGCTGCAAATAAACTGGGATTGGTTCATTTTGAGTTGAGTAAAGATAATATTTCTCGTGCTACTTACCTTAAATCTGGTTTGGGTGAGCCCTATTGGCGTAGTTTCGCCGCTGAGGTTTTAGATGTGGCTAATGGTGATATTGACTACAAGCTTCCCATAGCTTCTTCAAGCCAAGAACCATCGTATGACTTAACCCAAATAGAAAAAGAAGGTTTAGTGTATATCCCTTTTAAACAAAACCCTTTGCATTTCGAAAGGGTGAGCTTTGTGGATTTACTTGATGGTGATACAAATGCTTTGCAAGCCATTAAGGATAAAGTGGTATTTGTAGGAGTTACTGCTACCGCGGCGCGTAATGCCGATTTTTTGCCTGTACCAGTGGATAGGCATGGACAAATTATGCCGGGTGTGGAAATAAATGCCACACTGTTTGAAGCGCTTCAAGATGAAAGCTATATTGAAGAACTAATGCCTTGGTCTAATGCGTTATTTTTAGCCGTTGTCAGTTTTATCTTTTTTTCTTTCTTGCCTAAATCATTACCAAAACGAAGTTTTTACTATGGCATTTTATATTTAATTGGCTTGATTTTACTTTCTTGGTATTTGCTTCACTATTGGAATAGCTGGCTCAAAGTGGCAACCATGTTGGTTGTTTTGATCGGTGGCTATTTGATATGGATATGGCGGAAAATGGTTGCCAACATGAGTTTCTTTAAATCAACTGTAGAACGTTTATCGGTAGAAATGAAGCACTCTATGAATCTCAACCAACCTGCGGATATTAAAACAAAACTGCAATTCTTGTCCCATATAGATTTAATCGATATGGATAAAATTGAAAAATTCGAGCAGGGTCCCATAGGTGAACCGCAACAATTTATTGAACAGTTACAACAATTAGAAAAAGCGGGTAGCACCAAAAAAGAAAAGAAACTTTTGCGAAAGTTAATCAGCACCCCGTCAGCCCAGCGAGTTAATCAAACACCAAGCTACGGCGTAATCGAAACGCGGATTAAAAGTTTGGAAGCAGCAATACAGCAAATGAATTTCTTGCGCCGGTTCATTGAGCAAACCATGGATAGGATGAGTGACGCCATAATATTGAGTGACACAGACGGACAAGTTTTCTACAGTAACCTTGTGGCCAAGCGCTACGTTCCAGAACTGTCTAACCAAAAATTTATTCATCTAATACAGTTACTCGATATATTGAAATTATCCAATAATCAAACTTGGTCTCAGCATATCCGAAAGGTTTTACAGGATGGCATTACTAGCGAGTTAACTGCTACGATAAATAATAATCTAGATGTAAAGACCAGTATCTCATTATTAGACAACGTAGCTGGTCGAGATTTTCTAATAATGAATATGGTGGACATTTCTGCGATTAAGCGTGAACAACGCCGACAGTTAGAAATGATTGACTTTATTTCACATGATTTGCGCTCGCCAATGACTTCGATTTTGGCGTTGCTTAGTCGCCACAAACGTAACCCAGAACAGGAATCGGTAGAACGACTTCATCAAGAAGTTGAAAAGTTAACGCGCTCGAGTTTGAGTTTAGCGGAGCAATTCTTGATGCTTTCGCGTGCAGAATCGAATATTGAACTGGCGCTGTATCCGGTAGAGTTGCTAAATGCCATTGATAATGCTTTGGCCATTGTTATGCCGCAAGCAGCCAATGAGAAAATAAAACTGGAGTTCGACTTTTTGGCTTACGATGATATTTGGTTGCAAGCCAATCAAGATTTGTTGGAGCGTGTGATAACCAATCTATTAAGTAACGCCGTAAAGTATTCACCTGAAAACACACAAGTAAAAATCAGTATTGAGCAAACGGAAAGAGTTACTTTGCTTAAAGTAACTGACCAGGGTGAAGGCATCAGCAAAGAGCAAATGGATGCGATTTTTAAACCCTTTACCCGCATGCAAAAGCATGAAATGGCCAAAGTAAAAGGTATTGGGCTTGGGTTAAGGTTTGTACGAGCTGCCATGTTACGTTTTGGTGGTAAGGTGTCTGTTGACAGTAATCGTGGTGAAGGATCTACCTTTATATTGGAATTCCCTAATCATTTATTAATTCAAGATGAATTACTTTAACTAATCTATATTATTAAAAAACATCATTTTTCTTAAGCATAACTTAGCGATATGATTCTGTTCATTATTTGTCCAGTATGGAGCGGAAGATGTTTAAAGTGTTTGAGCAAAAGCAATCACAATTAGCGTTATTTGGTTTGATAATAGCAATATTGTTATGGTCAGCATCCTTTGTTGCCATGAAATATGCAATTGCAGAATTTGGCCCGATTCTTACGGTCTTTTTAAGAATGATTTTAGCCATGGCGGTTTTGTTATTCTTTTTAAAGCCGATTACCAAAAAGCAAAACTACCAAAAGGGTGATTGGTGGTTATTAGGCTTGTTAGCTTTGTGCGAGCCTTGTTTATATTTTATTTTTGAAAGTTATGCGCTGACTTATACTACTGCATCGGAAGCGGGGATGGTGACAGCATTACAACCGTTACTAATAGCAGTGGCCGCATTTTATTTCTTAAAAGAAAAAATCAGCAGTCGTACTATAGTTGGCAGTTTGTTGGCACTTGCGGGTGTAATTTGGTTAACCTTTTCTGGAGGGGCAAGTGAGCATGCATCCAATCCTTGGTTAGGTAATTTGCTAGAATTTGGTGCGATCCTTTCTGCAACAGTTTACTGCTTGTTAGCTCGAAAACTAGCACAGCGTTACTCGCCGATATTTTTAACCTTATTACAAACGGTAGCAGGAAGTATTTTCTTTTTGCCGTTAATTTTTGTGCAAACAGAAGCGATTAGCTTTGATATTTCTGGGCAGGCCATATTAGCCATTTTATTCCTAGCATTTGGCGTTAATATTTTTGCCTTTACTTGCTATAACTTTGCTTTTAAAGTCATGCCTGCAAATAAAGTAGGAAGTTTAATGAACTTGCTACCTTTAGGTACTTTATTTTTCGGATGGTTATTGCTTGGTGAGACTTTGGCTACGATGCAATATATGGCGGCAGGTTTGGTTTTGCTAGGCGTGATTTGGTCACAAACTAAACCGAAAGCTAAGACAGTATTTATTGAGCAATCGGCGATTGCTCGCCAATGGGAAGAAATCCCAAGCTCAAAAGAAATGATCTTCGAGCTGAAATCCCTGTTAAAGATTAGTCACTAATACTTAAAAAAGGCTTCCTAGGAAGCCTTTTTTATTAGAACCAGAAACTGATGCCAACTAAGAAGTTATTTGCTTCAGTTGCACTTCCTTCGAGTCGAGAATAGCGAGCGGTATCACCGTATTGCTTTTCATGCTCAAAGCCCACATAAAAAGCAAACTCCTTAATGAATTCATAGCGTAAGCGCAGGCCCAAACTTAAGTTCGATAGGCCCGAGCCAATGCCATTAATAGGGTCATCCTGTGCATAAAAATTAGCCTCTAGCTCAGGACTTAGTACCCATTGCTGAGTAAGCATCATTTCATATTCAGCTTCAAAGCGTGCCGCTAAATCGCCATCTTCACCAATAAATAAAGCCGTATCAATTTCAAAGTAATAGGGCGCTAAACCATGAAAGCCAATCACTGCCCAGCTACGCTCATCAGGTAATTTAAAATCATGACGAACACCAAGCTGTAGATCCCAATAGGGTGCTATCGCTTTTGAATAGAGTGCTTGTAATTCAAACTCTTCCGTTTCTCCAGCCTCGATTTCAATTTCCGTTTTTAACCAGAACTTGTTCAAATCTTTACCAATCCAAAAGTCAGACTCCATGGCAAAAACGTCTTCACCATCATGCTGGAAATAATCTAATTGATGGGTTTTCCAGTAGGTCAATAGAGGATCATCTTCGGAACCTGCAAAAAGACTAGTAGCAGCAAAAGAGATCATCACTGCGATAAGTAATGTAACTTGTTTCAATACTTTCATAATGTTCTCCTTAAGAAATTCGCACTTCGCGCATCATTCCTGGCATATGGAATAATAGATGACAATGATAAGCCCAACGACCTTTGGTATCAGCGGTAACTAAATAGCTGGCTTTAGAGCCGGGCTGTACGATAATGGTATGCTTTTTAGGAATATAGTCAGGGTCGCCCGTTTCCAGCTCGCTCCAAACACCATGCAAATGGACCGGATGGGTCATCATGGTGTCATTAACCAAAACAATCCTAACTCGCTCACCATATTCAAGATGAATCGGCTCGGCGTGCATATGCTTAATACCATCCATTGACCACATATAGCGGTGCATATTACCGGTAAGGTGGATCTGTAATTCACGACTTGGCTGGCGCTTATCTTGGGTTGGGTAGTAGCCCTTAATGTCCGAATACTTCAACACTCGACGACCGTAACGTTTTTGATGATCGCGTAAACCAATACCCGGATCATCGATGCCATCCATTGGCATTTCAGCGCGCATATCCACCTGCGGGCCAAATTCAGTTTCGGCATGCTTGATGGGACTGTTACTACCAAAACCCGCTTTGCCAAGCTTTGATTCTTTGGCCATTAAGTCATGCTGTTTATGATGTTGCATGCCATTTTGCTTAGGCATTTGATGTTGGCTATGGTCCATTTTTGAATGATCCATTTCAGGCATTTTATGCTTTGAATGATCCATCTTAGAGTGTTCCATAGAGTTATCACCCTTCATTTGATGTTGTGAATGGTCCATGCCCTGCATATCGCCCATGTTATGCATCGAATGGTCCATGCCCATATCTCTATGCTCAAGAATAGGTGCATAATCCATCGCTGGAACTTCTGCTGTGTAATTAAGATCAGGAGTTAAAGTACCGCGAGCAAAACCGGAGCGGTCGATGGTTTGTGCAAAGATGGTGTAAGCTTTGTCTTCCGGTTCGACGATCACATCGTATGTTTCAGCAACGCCAATTCTAAATTCGTCAATATTGACTGGCTGAATGAGCTGGCCGTCGGTAGCAACTACTGTCATTTTTAATCCGGGTATACGCACATCAAAAATGGTCATAGCCGCTGCATTAATAAAGCGCAAGCGGACTTTATCGCCTTTGTTAAACTGTCCCAGCCAACCCAAATCTGGGGTATTGCCATTCATCAAGTAGGTATAGGTGTAACCAGTAACATCGGCAATGTCGGTTTCGCTCATGCGCATCTGGTTCCACATTTCTCGCTCAGCCATGGTGCCAGAGAGGCCTTTCTTTTTTATATCATTCCAGAGATCACGCATGGTTCTTTCTCTGAAATTGTAGTAATGGCTCATCTTTTTTAGCTTGGCATAGATATCGTGTGGATTTTCATCGCTCCAGTCAGAAAGCATCACTACAAAGTCACAATCGTAATCAAAAGGCTCAGGCTCTTTAGGGTGAATAATAATAGGGCCATAAACCCCTGTTTGTTCTTGAAAGCCTGAATGGCTGTGATACCAGTAGGTGCCACTTTGATTAACATCAAACTCATAATTAAACGTTTTACCTGGTTTGATCCCATCAAAACTTAAACCCGGCACGCCATCCATTTCTGTAGGCAGAATAAGCCCATGCCAATGAATCGAGCTATCTACCGATAAACTATTGGTAACATTCAGCTTAACTCGCTCACCTTCTTGCCATTGCAAAAGTGGTGCGGGTAGGCCTTGATTAACCGCAGTAGCCATACGCGGTGTACCGGTAAAGTTAACGGGATGTAATCCAATATCTAAATCGAACTCATTGCCCTTAAGGCTGCTTAACTGATTAATAGATTTTGGATTGATTGACTTAGCGAGCAGCCCATTCCAAGGCATACTTGAAAGTGCCACAGCTGAAGATGCGCCAAGCACAAACTGACGTCGTGATAACAGAGGATTTTTAAAGTTGTTGCTCATTAGAACACCCAAATAATTGTTTAACTAAAATTAATAGGAGCCTTATTACAGGCGGATCGGTATTGGGTTAAACGATTTTGGGTGGCTTAAAAAAGCTTTGAATCGGTTCGAGATAAACCGAACTTAGTTTGCGGAAAGATTGGGAAGAAAAATTAACAGCGCTTGACTCACCAAGCAGTGCTAAACCTATGAATCCTGTGCAACTAGCCATTAGGCACTCACACTCATCACAACAATCCATGCTGCCCGAACTTTTAAGGTGGTGCGACAAGCTCGCTTGAGACTCTTTCTGCTGGTTCGTTCCTGCCGTCATCTGGGCACAATGATCTGATATCTCAGACTGAGTCGATGCTTGTTCTTTGAGCTTCTGAACAGTTGTCATTTCCATAGCCATTCCCTTAGGTGCTAGCAAACTAACCAAAAAGGTCGCTAGCACAATTAGCAAAAAGGTCGGCGGTATAGAAAGTGGCTTTGTCATCAAATAATTTTAAACATTAAGGTTACTGATTTAAAGCAGCTTTAATTCGTTTTAAGAACTGCTCTGCATCTTCAAATCCAGTTGCTCGATAATTAGTTAGCTCTTTACCATTAGGATCAAAGAACATAATAGTCGGTAATCCTAATACTTGATACTCCATCATTAATTCCACATCCTGAGCATCATTAGCAGTTACATCGGCTTGTAATAAGATGCTGTTACCTAGCGCTGCGTGTACATCTTTATTGGTAAAAACTAGATCTTCAAACTCATAACAAGCGCTACACCACTCAGCAAAGAAATCGAGCATTATGCTTTTGTTCTGTGCTTTAGCCGCTTCTATTTCACGATTAAGATCAGCAAGCGATTTAATTTTCTTGAATTCCAAATGTTCTGTTTGAACGAGGATGCCATTTAGCGGACTACCAATTCGGCCCTTGCCAGTGTGTGTGCCAACCGCTAACAAGACTCCATAAATGGCCATCAATAAGCCAATCACTTTAGCAAATTTTGCACCTTTACCTTGTACCGAATCAAAAGCACCAAGTACGAAAGCAGCGATAAATGCTAATAAGCTCAAGCCACCTAGATAGAGCCAATGAGGAATTAAATGTTTAACGATATATAGTGCCAAACCAAGCATCACTAGGCCAAAGAAAGTGCGGATTTTGGTCATCCAAGGACCAGCTTTGGGCAGCAGTCTGCCACCAGAAGCTCCAATTACTAGCAAGGGAATCCCGATACCGAAGCCTAGTCCATATAAAGTAACCGCACCCAACATGGCATCGCCAGTGGCCGAAATAACAATAAAGGCTGCGATTAATGGCGCAGTCACACAAGGCGAAACAATTAGCGCAGAAATAGCACCCATAATACCGGCTCCGATATAAGAGCCCGAAGCTTGCTTGTTGCTGGTGTTAGTAAGCTTTTCTTGTAATGCGTTTGGTAGTTTAATTTCGTATAAACCAAACATCGACAACGACAGTAATACAAAAACAATGGCAGCTGCAATTACAAAGCCTGGCGATTGCAGCTCAGCCGTGAAGTTTTTTCCGATTAGCGCCACTACGATTCCCATAATGGCATAAGTAATCGCTACGGCTTGGGTATAGCTTAGCGATAAGAAAAATGATTTGCGGCTAGAGATTTTCTCACCTTGACCAACAATGATGCTGGAAATAATCGGGATCATGGGATAAACACAAGCGGTAAAAGCCATTAAGAAACCCAACCCAATAAAAAGGATAAGATTTGAGAACAGACTATTGCCTTTAATCTTTTCGACTAAAATATTCGTTTCTGATTGGAAGCCCGGTTGCGCTTCCGAATTATCCGTAGGTTTGAAGTTGGCTGCATCAACGCTGATTAAGGTTTTGGCAGCTTCATCACCAATGGTTAACTCAAATTCGCGGCTGGTTGGAGGGTAGCATAGCCTATCTTCCGCACAACCTTGGAAATCTAACTTAACCATTATGGAACGGTTTAGTGCTGACTCGATAGGCGCTGAAAATTCTAAAAACTTGTAATAAACTTCAGTTAAACCAAAGTAAGGATCATCTTTCTCATAGCCTTCAGGAATTTGCAGTTGGCCGAATTTAGCATCAGATGATGTCAAATTAAGGCGCATTTTATAAAGATAGTAACCCTTAGCAATTTCAAACTTAATGATTACCTGATCATCTAATACCTCAAGCGTCGGAATAAAAGCTTCATCGACGGCTAAAAGTTTTTCTTCTTTATCAATTAAAGAATTAAGGTCTACAGCAGGGCTAGCACTGGCATTAATGCCAAAGCTAAAAAGGGTTAAAAATATAAGTGCTAATATTCTGTTCATCAGTAATCTATTTATTTATCAATTGCGCTTTTCAGCCATTGCCCATAAGAGGCAGAAATCTCGTCAATATTACAACTAATTAATTCAGGGACATCATAAGGGTGCTGTTCATTAAGCAATTTCTCGATAGCGCTAAAGTTTCCAGCCGTTGACTTTATCAATAAAATCACTTCGCTTTCTCGCTCGATTTTGCCTTGCCACTCATAAATACTCGTCACCTGAGGAACTATATTCACACAAGCGGCGAGTCGAGCTTCTATTAAATTGCTCGCCAAAGACTCAGCAACCTCTTGATTAGGTGCTGTGGAGATCAATATTTTGAAATCTTGCTCACTCATTCGTATCGCTAGTGCCTAATAATTAGTTACAATTATCCTAGTTGCAATATTGCTATTGGTCGCCATTATAAGGCTATTAGTCAAAGAACGCATGATCTGCTAGCAAGAATTCACGTAAAAGTTTGTCAGCAATATCAGTGCTTTAAAGAGAATTATCAAGAAATGTGGTTTAGACATTTTGTTTTATTATTTATTGCCATAGCGATAGCTGAAGTCTATGTGCTGATTGGCGTCGGCGGTTTAATCGGAACTGGCCCAACAATTGCTTTGATTATCCTAACCGGGGTGATTGGCGTCAATATGCTCAAAGGGCAGGGCATCAGTGTTTTTGCTCGTTTTCAAGAGAAGCTTGCTACTGGTCAAGCACCAGCCGAAGAAATGGTGGAAGGCGTGCTATTGGTGGTGGCCGGAGCCTTTTTAATTACTCCAGGCTTCCTAACGGATACTCTAGGTTTTCTATGGCTAATTCCACAAAGTCGCGATTGGTTTGCAAAAAAACTGATTAAATTGGGTTGGTTTAAGTCGGTTCAGAATAATGGCTTTGATTCGCAATCCGATCAAAATCCTTATCAGCCCCACCAGACACCACAAGATGATGGCGTAATTGAAGGCGAATATGAAAGAAAAGATTAATTAGGTTTGTCTTTCTTAAAACTCATTAGGATAAACCAAAATCCAAAAATAATTTCAATAACAGCAATGACATAAGGAACAGTGTCAGAATTCGGTTGTTTCATGATAATCGATGCTAGTCCGACGGCGGTAATAATGCCGCCAAAGAGCCAATAGGTTAAGTCGCCATACGCTGTGCGGAATCCAAAGTAATGAGTGCCAACCGCAATACAAGCGATTGGGAAGACCCATTCGGGTTTTAAAGGGACAAATAACCAGGCAGCGAATAACATTCCAATCATTGGAAAAATGGTTTCGATCACGATTTGTCCGCTTGGATGCCCATTAGGCAAAAGTCTTCTTTTAAATAAAAACTTAACCACCAGAGTTGATAAAGGAAATATCAACATGCCACCAAAGAATAATGCCGCAAACCCTGTTGAAATACCGTTAGAAGAAGCCGCGATAGCGGCGGTTAACCATACTAGTCCAGAGATGATGGCTCCCGTGCCACCTCTTAGAAAAGAGTAGCGAGCTTCGGATTGTGCGGTTGCAAGATTCATTGATATTCCATCCAGTATTATTATTGAAATTAGTAACTAGCCTTGAGCTTCGAAATCATCGATACGCAGTTTAGCTGAACCATCGCTTTGCAAGACCCACAGTTCTTTAGTGATAATTCCATGGGCTTTATTCATCTTCCAGCCCGAAACTAATACAGCGCTTTGCTCATCAATGACTTCTAATTTGGGCTCTACATATTCGACATCACTAAAACCATCACCAATGAGGTTCTCCCAAAAGGCTTGGATTTGTTGGGTGCCAGTAAAAATACCAAAAGGCTTAGCCGTCATTACCGCATCAGTCTCATATTGTGCAGCACAACCTGCTGCATCGCCTGAGTTGAACGCGTTTTTCCATTGCTCGCTGGCTTTCTGAACCGCATCTAATACGGCTTGTTTTTGATGTTCTGAAATCATAAATAAATCCTTTGTAGTATTGGTTAAGCTTTTTTTACGAAAGCGGCTGTGATCATCATTTCGCCGGCGCCATCAACTTTGCAATCGAGCTCATGATCTTTGCCGTCTTTAATACGGCGAATAAGTGCCTTGGTTCCAATTTTTAAAACTAGTGAGCTACCCTTAACTTTTAAATCTTTTATGAAAGTAACTTTGTCACCAGCCGCTAAAGTAGTGCCATTTGAATCTTTGGCAGTTGGCTCATCGCTCTCTTGAGTTTCATCAGGATTCCATTCATAAGCACATTCAGGACAAATCAGTTGCTGCATATCCTGATAGACATACTCGGAATTACATTGTGGGCAAGGTGGTAATGACATAGTAAAAAATAAAAAGGTTAATATGCAGACTATTTTAGAGTTTGTTGTGAAGCTTAGCGAGTTATTTTATTCGCTCAGTTAAACAAATATAGTTACCACAAGTATCATCAAACACCGCCATTTTTACCTGCCCCATTTCCATTGGTTCAGTTTTAAAGACTACACCAAGAGATTTAAGTTTTTCGACTTCTTGATCTAAGTTACTAGACTCAAACGAAGTTGCCGGAATTCCTGCTTCGTATAAAGCTTTGTAATATTCTGCTGCGGGCGGAAAACCCATGGGTTCTAATAAAAACTCAACTCCATGCGCACCTTCGGGAGACGTTAGGGTTAACCAGCGATGCTCACCCATAGGAACATCTTCCTTTTTCTCAAAGCCAAGTACTTCTGTGTAAAACTTTAAAGCTTTCTCCTGATCGTGAACGGGAACTCCGGCAAGATTGATTTTCATGGCAACTCCTTCTTTGTAAATCTTATCTTAAGCATAGCAAATAACTCAAAGTTTCTGCAGGTAATTAATTTTTATCAGTTTTATATCACCTCATTGAAAGTGATCGAAGTAATGACTATTCTTTAAATATAAGATTTTATAGGGAAATTAGATGTTAGGGATCCTCGTTATTTTAGTCGTGTCTTGGCTATTACTGCATTTCGCCGTCAAGAAAGATTTATTGGTCTTAGGATTCACGCCTGTTCCGAAGAGATTGTTGGAGTTCTTTTTGGGTATTCTATTCATGATTATTTTGTTGTTCATAGTCGCTGCAGCGGATACTTGGTGGTACCAATTTAAATGGCAAGAACAGGAAACCTTTTCCCTAGCGTTATTCGGTAATTCAATTTGGTATTACTTGAAAGCAGTACTCACCGAAGATTTAGTATTTCGAGGTGCTATTTTATATATTTTAGTGAAAAAGCTGGGACCCAAAGTCGGTATTTCCTTATCGGCAATAGCTTTTGGTATTTATCATTGGTTCTCGTTTGGGCTTTTTAATGACGAAATAAATATTGTGTTTCTATCTTATGTTTTTATAACCACAGGTTTGATGGGATTTGCCTGGGCCTATACTTTTGTAAAAACACAATCGATTATTATGCCATTAGGTATGCACTTAGGATGGAATCAAGCACAAGCATTTTTCTATCCAAACCAGCCTTATGGCGAGATACTTTATAAGGTGATTGAACGTACTGATGTTAGTGATGGAATTAACATAGCCTTTCTATTGGCAAAAGCAATAGCTATTCCAATGCTAGTTATAATCTTCGTATTCCTCTTCACCAAAAATAAGAATTAAACACTCCAATAGGGCTCGTCACCGTAATAGTCCACTAGAAAATCGATCAGTCTTCGGACTCTTTGCGATAAGTGGCGAGTTTGCGGATACACTGCATAAGCATTAATAGATTTTCCTTTGACTTGATCGGTAAGCAATGGAATGAGCTTGCCAGATTTAATGGCTTCGTAACTAATGAAGTCAGGATTGAATAATAAACCACGTCCAGCAATGGCTTCCTCGCATAAATAGTCGCCATTATTGGCGCTCACGGCTATGGGAATTTTAAGAGTGACTTCTTTATTATCTTTAGTAAGTAGTTGCCAAGTATCTGGTGCTAAGTTGTAACGTAAGCGGGTATGGCCTTTGGTCAAATCATCTACTGTTTTTGGCGTACCATGTTTTTTTAAATACTCCGGGCTTGCACATAGCACAGGCGCAACTTTCGTGATTTTTCGAGCGACTAAACTGGAGTCAGCCAGTCTGGAAATTCTAATAGCCAGATCAAATCCTTCTTCGATCAAATCAACCTTCCTATCGTTAAAATCTAAATCAAATCGAATATTAGGGTGCAGCTTATTAAATTCCCGTAAAGCAGGTGGCAGGTGTTTTAAGCCAAAAGAGAAGGGCGCTGATATTTTTATGGTTCCGGCTAAAGCAATATGCTCATCCTTGATCCCCGCTTCAACCTCAGTAAGATCTTCAATAATTCTGACGCACTCTTGGTAATAACTTTGCCCCGATTCGGTCAAGGTTTGACTACGGGTGGTGCGAGTCAGCAGAGTTACCCCTAAGCGCTTTTCAAGCTCAGCTAAACGCCTGCTCACGGCGGACTTTACCGTATCTAGCTGTTCGGCTGCTTTGGTTATACTTCCAGATTCAACAACCCTAATAAAGGTCTGCATTTCTTCAAATTGACTCATGAAACACCTTTGAATGTTCTAATTATATGAACAATAAGTTCAATAATAGACTGTTTATCTTATTTATGGCAACTGTAAACTAGTAAACACTTAATCAATGACTAGATTTGGATACAGATATGAAATTAATTGAAAACTACTCAAGCCTAATTGGCCGCATCCTAATTAGCGCTATTTTCTTAGCATCAGGACTAAGCAAAATCTCTGGCTACGAAGCCACTCAAGGCTACATGGATGCAATGGGCGTGCCAGGAGCTTTGTTACCTTTAGTGATCGTGTTTGAGGTAGTAGGCGCTTTAGCCATTATTGTGGGTTTTAAAACGCGCATTGCTGCTTTCCTATTGGCGGGCTTTAGCTTGCTGTCGGCTGTTTTATTTCACTTTAACTTTGCCGATCAGATGGAATCTATCTTATTTATGAAGAATGTTGCGATTGCCGGTGGCTTCTTATTCCTAGTTGCCAATGGCGCGGGTTACGTATCTATCGATAACGGCATGCCAAAGCAAAGCAACAGTTAAGAATAGATTTAGAGGAATAAATGAAATGAACAATACAGTGTTATTAGTAAACTCAAGCGGACGCTACCAAGACTCTCTTACTCGCCAAGTATCGGATAAGTTAGTAGAAGAATTATTAGAGAATCTAGGCGTTGATAAATTAAGTGAAAACTTAATTGAACGCGATCTAGCAAAAGGCTTACCTTTTATTGATGAAGCTTGGATTGGTGCAAACTTTACGCCAGCAGAAAATCGCAATGAGCAGCAACAAAAGGTCTTAGATTTTTCCGACGAGCTTGTTGAAGAACTAAAAACTGCCGATACTTTAGTAATCGCTGCGCCAATGTACAACTTTAGCATTCCTGCGGTGTTAAAAGCATGGATCGATCTTATCGCTAGGGCAAAAGTAACTTTTCAATATACTGAAACTGGCCCAGAGGGTTTATTGAAAAATAAAAAGGCGTATTTAGTAGTCGCTTCTGGTGGTGTGCCATTAGGCAGTGAAGCAGATTTCTCGACTAACTATCTTAGACAAGTATTAGGTTTTGTGGGTATTACCGATGTCACTTTGATTGATGCTACTAAAGTTGATTCGGAACAACAATTGATTGAACAAATAAAGGCCGCCTAATAGTGGCTTTTTATTTATTATCCTCAAACAATTCTTCGGCGGTTTCTTTGATGCGTTCGATGCCTGCGTCGATGATGGGGCTTAGGTAGTCGGAGGCTTGGTCCATTAGTGCTTCGCCGGTGTTGCTGGCGACTTTTTTGGCGATTTTCTTCAAAGTGGCTTTTAGTACGCCGCGGAAGGATTTGTCTGGGGCGCCTGCTTTAATTAGGGCTTTTTTGACCGCGGTTTTTTCTTTGGCGGTTAGGTTTGATTCGATTAGCGCAGTAATGGCATCGAGTCCGAGTTTTACGATACTGGGAGAGAAGGAGCCGTCGGAGACAAAGCCGAGTTTTTTGACTTGCGAGCGCAGGTGATCGGAAACCAATGGGTTTTCTACTTCAAGGACATACAAGTCGCCGTCTTTTTGTATTAATGGTCTTTTTAGAAGCTTGATAACTTTTTGATTTAGTTCATCGTCGGAAGAGCGTCTTAGTTCACGGTTGTAGATCAGGCTGCGGGCTTTGGTTCGAGTGACTTTGAGTTTAGATACCAATTCGTATAATTCAGGCTCGGAGTCAATGGCGCCAAGTTGTTCTAAAACATTCAGCACTACTAATTCGATTTCACCTTTCGGCAAAGCGCCAAAGGCTGGAGAAGTATAACTTTGTAAAAAATAAGCTAGCGCCGCTTTGGCTTCTTTCTCGCTGGACGCTTTAAGTATTTTATCGATATCCATGGTTTACCCTTTAGCAAGTTAATTGATGTTGAGATAGTTCAGAGCTCTCTCAAAAGTGCTGAACACATAACCGACTCCCAATGGTTTATAAATTGAGATGAATTAATTATAGGTTGTAATATGAAAGCTTTTGCTTCGCTATTAGATATCCCTATGTTAACTAGGTTTTGAATTTGAGCCAGTATAGTTACCAGCCGAGAAGAAGCTTCTTTTGAATATCTTATATTTAATTCAAATGCATTAAAATGATTTATAACTCTTTGCTTTTGCTCTATAGTCCAGTTTTCTGGGGGGCAAACATAGTATTGTATTACGCCAGTTTCAATTGAGTGCCCCGGAATATAAGTGGCTTCAATCCATTTTTGGTTAAAATAGCGGTCATGATCTTTATATGGCTGAATTACCTGTTCTCCTTTGCTATAAGCATACCTCTCCCCCTTTCCATCAAAATTACAATCTCTACAGATTGGTACCAAATTTAATTGATAAATGGAATATTGAGGAAAATGAGCTTTAGGAAGGTAGTGATCTAAATTTTTAGGCCGACCTATACCTCCGCAAAAAGGGCAGTCTTCATTGGCTATTGAAAGAAGATAGTTATAAATTGTTCTACATGGCTTTTTACTGTCCTTAAAATAATATTCATAAAGTTTTATGAACTCATACTTTGTTAGCTCTCCTAATATTGGTGTGTCATTTAGTAACTGCATTGAGTTTGGCACTATTTGATAAAGTGACTCATTAGAGGCTAAATACTCATAATTGGCGCCTGTCTGAAGTAATTCTGGAGTATGAATGTTTAGCTTTTGCAAAAGGTCGGAATTACGAAGAACACCATCCTTACAGCTCTGAATTATTTCTTGATAAGTATATTTAGGTAGCTCGAGTTTTATCATGAAATGTTTGCCTGATCTCGATGAAAGACTAGAGTCTTTAAAAGCGATCTGGCTTCTAAGCCTAATTGATTATTATATTGGCTAATAATTTGCTCATAAGACCCTCCTTCTTCTACAGATCGAACTAATAAATCATGAAAACCAGATTTTACAACTTCGAGCCCAAAAACTTCTCTAGTTAAGATGCCAACGTTTTCGCCAAAAGTTTCAATATCGGGTCTTTTTGTTTTCGAAATTAAGCCGTATCTATTAACTTTCCAAACACAAGATTTGGGGATTTCCTGTAAAACAACTGGTGAATGTGTAGCTATTATGGCAACCCCATTCCTATCAAGTAACAATTCTGATAATGCTCTTATAAAAGCAGAAAGCAGGGGAGGGTGTAAATGACTTTCTGGTTCGTCAATTAAAACTAATGTTTTTTCTTCTACTCGGGATACAAGTCTAGTTATTGTCAATAGAACTACTGCATGCCCAGAGCTCATTCTCTTGATTTTTTTGAGGGCATTATTCTCTAATTCATTATTAGGAGAATTAAATAACTCATTTAGCTGCATGCTTGCAAAATTCTCATCAGATTCTAGCCTTTCTATAGCTTTCAACCATCTAAGTCGTTTGTAATTGTCATATAAACAAGTTTTTAGCGCTCCTATAAATTCATCATGTATATGTGATAATTCTTTTAAGCTATCATCTTCCTGCTTAAGGCCAATATAAAAGTAACATGCTCCTAACGAAGGGTCTGGCTGCTCCGTCGGTGGAGTGAATGGATCAAATGCACTAAAAGATACGGAAACTAAACTACTAAAATAGTCAGCAGAGATTGGCTCAGTTGAGAAATTTTTAACCTCATAAAATTTTGAGTCGTAAATTCCTTTTTTAGTGATAGCTTTGATCATATCGTTAAGTATGGTAGTTTTTCCGACACCGTTCCTGCCAATAATTGCGTGGATGTTGGTACTTGGTGTTTTTCCAGCTTTAACGTTGAATCGTAACTCTAGCCCTCCCACTTTCTGAGATTCTGGGCGTATAAATTTAAATTGATAGTTTGTTAGCTCCGACGACCCCTCAAGGACTCTTGCATATTGTCCTTTGATTACTGATAAACTAACGCTTCTTAAAAGGGAGGTTGAAAATACTTCTTCATGCATTGCAGAATTAATTAAGTCTTGCTTGAATACTATATCTTTTAAAGATTTTAAAATGTTGTTGCATAAAAATGGGGATAGCGTTTTTAGGTTACTGTAGTAGCTAACATCTTGCCCAACAGAAAAAAAACCATCTGGAAGCTGTGTTTGTACGTTTGGAAGTTTTGAATAAGTAGGCGTTGCGGTTGTTTGCCCATTAAATCCAATCTTCACATTGCCGATTTCATGAAGCACACCATGTTCATCATGGGCACTTAAATAAAAGTTGGTTACAAAAGAATAGTCGTTCCATTGATCTTTTGCTAAATAGACAGTACTTACACCAATCTTAGGTATGTCGTACGGATTTGAAATTATTATTATCTTCATACAAATTGATATGTTCCTTCATATAGATTAAGCAATAGCATATACATACTATTAGCTATATCAAACATAAATCAAAAAATTAGCACTCAATCTCCTTGAGTGCTAAAATTTCGTCCCCATATCTTGTTCACTTATTTAAATTTAAGCCTCAAATCCAATCAATAGAGGCAGTTTAGGAGAGAAAAATGAGCTTACGTCCATTACATGACCGCGTTGTAGTTAAACGCATTGAAGAAGAAGCACTTTCTGCTGGCGGTATCGTGATCCCTGATAACGCTAAAGAAAAAGCAAATAAAGGTACGGTTATCGCTGTCGGTAACGGTAAAGCATTGGATAACGGCGATGTTCGCGCGGTATCTGTGAATGAAGGCGACGTAGTATTGTTCGGTCAATACGCGGGTCAGGAAGTTAAAGTTGACGGCGAGAAGTTACTTATCTTGAAAGAAGATGAGGTTTTCGCGGTAATTGAAGCTTAATTAACGAATTTTAGACGAATTTAAAAGAAATTAGAGGAATTTAATCATGGCTAAAGACGTACGTTTTGGTGATGAAGCTCGCGCAGGTATGTTGCGTGGTGTTAATACATTGGCGAACGCGGTTCGCGTAACTTTGGGCCCTAAAGGTCGTAACGTGGTTTTGGATAAGTCTTTTGGCGCTCCGACAATCACTAAAGATGGTGTTTCTGTTGCTAAGGAAATCGAATTAGAAGATAAGTTCGAAAACATGGGCGCACAAATGTTGAAAGAAGTAGCGTCGCAAACCAACGATATCGCTGGTGACGGTACTACGACTGCGACTGTATTGGCGCAATCTATCGTTAACGAAGGCTTGAAAGCGGTTGCTGCTGGCATGAATCCAATGGATTTAAAGCGCGGTATCGATAAAGCAGTTTCTGTTGCGGTTGAAGAGTTAAAAGCTATCGCGGTTCCTTGTCAGGACGAGAAAGCGATTGCTCAAGTGGGCACTATCTCTGCAAACTCTGACGCTTCTGTTGGCGGTATCATCGCTGAAGCAATGAACAAAGTTGGCAAAGAAGGCGTTATCACGGTTGAAGAAGGTTCTGGCTTAGACAACGAGTTAGACGTTGTTGAAGGTATGCAATTCGATCGCGGTTACTTATCTCCTTACTTCGTAACTAACGCAGAGAACATGACTGCTGAATTAGAAAACCCATTCCTATTATTGGTTGATAAGAAAATCGCTAACATTCGCGATTTATTACCAACTTTGGAAGGCGTTGCTAAAGCCGGTCGTCCTTTATTAATCGTTGCTGAAGACGTTGAAGGCGAAGCCTTAGCGACTTTGGTTGTTAATAACATGCGCGGTATCGTGAAAGTTGCTGCGGTTAAAGCTCCTGGTTTCGGCGACCGTCGTAAAGCGATGTTAGAAGATGTTGCTATCTTAACGGGCGCAACTGTTATCTCTGAAGAAGTTGGCATGAGTTTAGAAACTGCTGAAATTGAACACTTAGGTTCTGCTAAGCGCGTTCAAATCAGCAAAGAAAACACCACGATTATTGATGGCGTTGGTAATCCAGCAAACATCGAAGCGCGTGTTACTCAAATCCGTGCGCAAATCGAAGAAACGTCTTCTGATTACGACAAAGAGAAACTTCAAGAGCGCGTAGCTAAATTAGCTGGCGGTGTTGCAGTGATCAAAGTTGGTGCAGCGACTGAAGTTGAGATGAAAGAAAAGAAAGACCGTGTTGATGACGCGCTTCACGCAACTCGTGCTGCGGTTGAAGAAGGCGTTGTTGCTGGTGGTGGTACTGCTTTAGTTCGCGTACTTTCTAAACTATCTGGTTTAGCTGGTGATAACGACGATCAAACTGTTGGTGTTCAAATTGCATTACGTGCGATGGAAGCTCCATTACGTCAAATTGCTTCTAACTCAGGCGACGAAGCTGCAGTCGTTATCGACACAGTTGCAAAAGGCGAAGGTAACTACGGTTACAACGCGGCGACTAGCGAATACGGCGACGTGGTAGAGATGGGTATCTTAGATCCTGCGAAAGTAACCCGTTCAGCATTACAAAACGCTGCGTCAGTTGCTGGTCTTATGATTACGACTGAAGCCATGATTACTGACTTACCTCAACCTGAAGCTGCAGCTGCTCCTGATATGGGCGGTATGGGCGGTATGGGTGGTATGCCTGGTATGATGTAATTTAGCTGGTCTTTTTGCTCGCTGGCGTTGTTGTGAAACTTGCTGCGTGTGCTCACCTACTTAATGTAGGCTCCGCTACTCGCAAGCTCCACGCCTAGCCAGCAAACAAAAATCCACAGCTATATTTAGCGTATAAAATCCTGCGTTAAAACGGTTACATTAACTGCTTAGAAAAGCTTCGCATTGCGGGGCTTTTTTTTGTGCGTCAAAAAAGGTAATATTTTCAACATATTAGATAAACACAATAATAATATATGAAGTATTTAGGATATGTTTTAACGTTTGTATTGGGAGCTGCTATCACTTGGGTTCTAGTGCCTAACAAGTCGTCAGTGATGGATACAAAAGAAGCTGCATCAAAGACAGTTGTTCCTGTTACAGAAAATAAGGCTGCCGAGAAGGTAATAATCTCTGATGACAAGAGAGAAGATGTGGAAGACGCTACTCGTAATGATGAGTCTTCTGTTTCAATTCAGGAAATTGAAGCTCTTCAGCAGCAATTAGCGGTAATGGAAAATACAAACCAACAATTAACACAACGGTTAAATAAAATAGAACAGCCGGTTAAGTCTGAAAAAGATAAAGAAGCAGCAAATGATGATTTATTTGCGGATGTACCAGAGTCACATAGGAAATTGCTGGAGCCTAAAAACGATGCTCCTAAAACTATCGATCAATTGCATGAAGAAGTTGTGGAGCAAGAAGAAGATATTTCTTGGGCTACTTTAAAAGAACAGCAACTAAACCATTATATTCATGGTCATCGTTATTCAAACTTTATCGATATTCATATGATTCAGTGTAAAACTAACTTATGTGAAATTTTAGGTACAGAAATCCCTTCGGATTATGATGCTTGGTTTACCATTAGTGATGAATTGAAAAATGAGTCATGGGCAAAATTTTCGGGCAATAGCACTTCCAGTAATAATGCTGAACATGGTAATAAAATATTTGTTACTATCTTAAGAATGCGCCCGGTTAATAATAAACAAAAAATAGCGCCTTAATTATCCTGATAAAGAGTTAAATATTTATGACTAGAGTGCGTGCAGCTTTAACCCACTTCGGCATTAGCGTAATTGTATTCGCTTTGTTTTTATCATTGGTATTTTTGGTTTGGTATGCCTGGCCGTTTAATGTGACTCAAGGAATTGCTGATATAGTTTATATCATGGCTGGGGTGGATGTGGTATTGGGGCCTTTATTGACCTTGATTATCTTTAAGGCTGGCAAAAAAGGATTGAAATTCGATCTCAGCATGATTGCTTTATTACAAGTAGCGGCGTTAGTTTATGGTGCTATGGTGATTTACAAGGAGCGTCCTGCTTATGTGGTTTTTAATGTAGATCGTTATAGCGTGGTCGGGGTTTCTGAAGTGGATATGGCTGAAAGCCCAATTCCTGAGCAGGCGATAGGTATCTTTGAAAAGCCTAAATTTATATTTGCTATTCTGCCTGAAGGCGATGATGGTTTAGAAGTTGCAATGAATGCAGCCAATGGAGGCAAAGATATTGACCGATTACCAAAATATTATCGTGATTATGACTCTAATAAACTAGGTGTAATTCGCGGAACAAAACCCGCTAAATCCATGAGTTTTAATGCTGGTCCAATCGATATGATTGAACATATAAATTATGCTCCAGTTGTTGGGAAAAAGCGGACTATTGTGGCGTTAGTTGATAATCGTACTGGGGAAGTGATTGAATATCGATTAGTTGATCCTTGGCAAAAGTAATCAAATTCATTTGAGAGGGAGTTTAAAATAATAATTAATTACCGCATAAATTCGGCTTCTGGCACCTATCCGAATATATCGATGTCCACGGAGCATGCTACATTTTGTGTAAACGAACAGTTGATTCTTAGTGCATGGGATCCGAGCGTTGAGAATTCAGAAGCAATTCTCAACACCGGTTTGATTCTAGCAACTGATGCCAGACATGGCTTTTTAAAGCTATATGGATTGCCTTTCATTCATCAAATAGATGGGGGCCTTGATGAAAATTTATTCTCTAGAATTCAGTCAGACATTCTTGCAAAAATAAAAAGTAATCATGTTGCGGATGGCGATATTTTACCTGAATTTGATTGTTATCAAAATGCAAAGGGAGCTTCTTTACCCCTACTGTTAAATGGGATGCCTTACTCTAAGGTGGAGGGATTGATTGAACAGCAAGATTTTCAGAGAATTACAAAGTCCCTTGCTATTGAGCCGAATGCTGAATTACTAGCTATAGGCGAGCTGTTAGTCACCAGCGCTAGACTTAGTTGTCACTTTCAATTTCAGTCAGAAGCGATGCACTATTTATTGGTCGCTATTGAGAAGTATGCAAATACCTCTTGGGCTAAACAGCATCCAACTTTAATTGAATATCAACAAAAAATGAGTCAGAGCTGTATCGTAATGTTGGCAAAAGCACTGACTCCAATTGATTATATTAAGCTTTATCGAATATTAAGCCAGTCCTTAAAAAATAGTTATTTGGATACTTTATGAATAAAAATATTAAAGTTTTGATTATTGCAGTTGCCTTTTTTGGTGTTATGAATGTTCAGGCTGAAAGTGTCAAAGTGCGTCCAACCAATTGGGCGCAACAATTGCTATCTGATGACCTTGATAATTGTTTTAAAGTATCGGATGCATTATATCGATGTGGTCAGCCAGATAAGGAAGCCTTTGATATTTTAAAACAACAAGGGATTGGTGAAGTTTTAAATCTAAGGGAATATCATTCCGATAAAAAGAAAACCGATGAGATGGTTTTACATCGCCTAAAGTGGGATACCGGTGAAGTGAATCAAAATGATGTCATAAAGGCACTAAAAATAATTCAGCAAGCAAAAGAACCATTAGTAGTTCATTGTTGGCATGGCGCTGATAGAACTGGGACTGTAATAGCTGCTTATAGGGTAATCTTCGAAGGTTGGAGTAAAGAAGCTGCTTTGGAAGAGATGACTATGGGTGGTTATGGGTATCATAGCTTTTATGACAATCTAATTACGTTAATTAAAGATATGGATGTAACACAAATGAAGAGTGAATTAGGTCTTAATTAAGTATGGATTTATGACTTAAAACTTTATTGTTAAATAACAGCAAAGTTGCCTTTCAGTTGTGCCTTAATTTGCTCATCTTCTATTACGTCTATGATTAAAGAAAGGCGTGCACGACCTTTTGATTCTAGTTGTTTGTTAAATTTAACTAATGCTTGTTCACTACCTAACGTTGTTCGAGCAATGATGTCTCCAGTGATGGGTTTAAGATATTTTATTTCACCTTTTGCCAGCACTACCGAGCCTTTCAAATTATTGCTTTCTAAGAAATTTGTCACTAAAGACCAGCCTGCCAGAGTCGCAGTAGTATAGATGCTGCCTGCAAAAGCGGTGTTATGAATATTCTTATTTTGCTGAAAAGGTGCTTTGATAATAATGCGCTCGAGTTCCAAGTCCAATACTTCGATAGCAAGAGCTTTGGTGATCGGAATCTCTTTATGCAATAGGTTTTGTAAGTCTTCAGCTTTCATAGAGTTAAAGGCTAGATTTTTGCTAAGGATATCAATTCAGCAATGAAAAATAACCCTTTTTTTCAGGCAAGCCGTTTATAGAGTTAGATGAATTAGAAGGAGTGCTAGAATGAAACCAGTGTTGAATAAGTCATTAATTGCTTTATCTGTAGCCATGGCGTTATCAGCTTGCCAGAATTTAGAGCAGGAAAAAAAACAAGCCAATGAACGAGATGAAAATGATGCAAAACTAATAGAGCTACATGTCGTAGAAGAAAAAGAAGCAGAACAAGTAGCAGTTCAAAGAAAAGAGAGGCGCGTCCCTAAGAAGCCTCCATCACAGACAGTAGTTGTAACTGGCTCAAGGCTCATGGCCGAACATAGTGATTTATATTCAACTCCAATGCCCATAGCACTCCCAATAGAAAGCAATAGAGAAAATTATAAGGGTTATCAAGATAGTGGTGTTAAATTAGTTAGTGAAGCGCCCGTTTCAACTTTTAGCATTGACGTAGATACTGCGTCTTATTCAAACGTTCGTCGCATGCTGAATGATGGCTACTTGCCACCAAAAGATGCCGTAAGACTTGAAGAGTTTGTTAATTATTTTGATTATGACTTTGAATCTTCAGATGAATTAGATACACCATTCGCAGTGAATACCAGTGTAATGAAAGCGCCTTGGAATAAGGATGCCCAACTTATCCAAATCGGAATTAAAGGTTTTGAACCGGAACAAAAAGAATTACCCGCTTCAAATTTAGTATTCTTGGTAGATGTGTCTGGTTCTATGCAAAGCCCTAACAAGTTGGGGTTGGTCAAAAAATCTCTAAAGCTATTGACCAAGCAATTAACGAATAAGGATAGAGTTTCATTAGTAGTTTATGCCGGTGCTTCGGGAGTTGTGCTGGAGCCTACAAGTGGCGATAACAAGTTAGCGATAGAGCAAGCGCTTGAGCAATTAATTGCAGGCGGCTCAACCAATGGCGCGTCAGGTATTAAGTTGGCTTACCAAATGGCACAGAAAGGTTTTATCAAAGATGGTATCAACCGTGTGATTTTGGCAACAGATGGTGATTTTAATGTTGGCATGACTAATCATGATGACTTAATCCAGCTGATAGAGCAAAAGCGTAAAACCAATATTTTCTTTAGTAGCCTAGGTTTTGGCTCAGGGAACTATAATGATCATTTAATGGAGCAGTTAGCCAATAAAGGTAATGGCAATGCCGCTTATATTGATAGTTTGCATGAAGCTAAAAAAGTGCTAGTGGATGAGCGTGCTGGAACTTTAATGACTATCGCGAAAGACGTAAAAATCCAGGTAGAGTTTAACCCTCAAATTGTTAGTGAGTATCGCTTATTGGGTTATGAGAATCGATTATTAAATCGTGAAGACTTCAATAATGACAATATTGATGCGGGCGAAATTGGTGCTGGACATACAGTAACAGCCTTGTATGAGGTCGTGTTACAAAGCTCTGAAGGTAAGCGAGTTGACCCTTTACGCTACCAGCAAGAATCTAATGAAAAAACGAGTGACCGTCGGCTAGCACTTGAAGCTGCAATGGTCAAACTACGTTATAAATCACCACTAGCAAACAAAAGCCGCTTAATTGAAACACCTATTTATGCCAGTGTGTTTGGCAAATCGGAAGGTGATAATAATATTCGTTTTGCAGCAAGTTCCGCTGCTTTTGCCCAATTGCTTAGAGGTAATACTAATTTAGGTGATTGGAGCTGGAGTAAAGCGATTGAAACTGCTCGACAAGCTAAAGGTGATGACCCGCAAGGCTATCGAGCGGAAATGATTAAGCTGATGGAAATGGCACAATTACTAAGTGAAGAAAATGTCAGTGGCAGTCCAAAAGTTGGAATGCTCGAGTAGTAAAAATGCTTGAAAGCGCGAATGTAAATAGTCATGATGGAGTTAAATCTATTAGTGAAATAATAACCTTGGATACAAGCTCCAGACAACTTGAGCAAACTAGTAAGCTAATTGAGGAAGTTGCGTCGCAGTTAAGTGATGAGGCGCTAATGGCTGCTTATGCTCAGGGGAATGTTAAAGCTTTCGAGCAGCTTTATGGTAAGCATAAAGATCCCTTGTTGCGGTATTTTTTGCGACAGCTAGACTCTCGAGCAATTGCTGAGGAGTTGTTTCAAGAAACATGGCAAAGCTTAATAAAAAATAGCGCTAACTATAAAAGTTCGGCCAAGTTCACTACTTATTTGTACACTATAGCTCATAGTCGATTAGTGGATTATTATCGCAAGGCCGGAAGGGTTCGGCTTGATTCTATGAATGAAAATGAGCAGGCTGAAGAATATGAAGCGGACGCTAGCCAGGAACCCGAATTTCAAATCAATGCCGCTGAATTAAAAGCACAGCTTACCGATGCTTTAGAAGCTTTATCTAGCGATCAAAAAACGGTATTTTTACTGAAATATGAGGCAGGTATGAGTGTGCCAGAGATTGCTCAAGTATTGGGGCAGAACCCCGAAGCTATAAAAAGTCGATTGCGTTATTGCGTCGCTAATTTAAAAGGTTTTTTTAGTAAGTCAGAATTAATGAGTGTCAATCAGTAGGTTGGCAGGATATAAGTTATGAGTCATCAAGATCACAATAAGCCTTCAGTTTTTGAAGAAGATATAGAAAAAGCTTATCGAGAGTCATCGATAGAGGTTACTTCCGATAAGTTGGATAAAAGTATTTTAGCAATGGCTGAAAAGCATCATCAGGCTGCTGGGGCACAATTAGGTTTTTTTAATCGTCTATTTCGTTCTAAGCAAATGAAGTACTTGGTTTCGATGTCTGCAGCATTAGTGATGACCGTAGGCATTGCACGCTTTATGGTGTATTTGGGTAAGACTGATCAAGGACCGGCACAGAATGCTGATGTACTTTTAGCTCAGCAAGAATCATCTGAAGATTTTGCTTTTGAAATGGCCGACAATGCTACAGAGGCTAAAGCAAGTCGGGTAGCTTATCAAAGAGAAAAGCCCCAACCTACACAAGTTCCGGAGCTCATCACTAATGACGAGATGCGTCAAATACTAAGTGAGAGCGATCGATTGGCGAAAGTAACTAAACAGGAAGCGGAATTGGCCGAGGAGCAACTGGTAGTGGTTACTGGTTCACGTATGAAAAGTGCGGATGCTGAAACTGCTGCTCCAGCAGTGGTGCAAAAGGCCCTGGCCGATAATGCTGATTCGGAGTTACATGCCGGGGTAATGGATGAAGCCATTGATATGTCTCCTAAGCCAGAAATGTGGCTACAAGAAATCGTGACTCTGCTTCAGAAAGGTGAAAAAAAACAAGCGCTTGAAGAGTTCAATCAATTTAAAAATACCTACCCACAGCACCCAATTGAGGCTAAAACCCTAGAGAAGTTGCAAGCATTGGGCTTAGAAGTTTAATTATTGCTCAAGCTGAAGCCTCTACAAGTGCTTCATTTCTAGGGATTTTCTTTGTTTATTTAGCGAATTGGATCTAGCTTATAAGCAGTTTCTAAAGTAAAATATCGCCCCTAAAATTGACCTAGGTCAACTCGATGTTTATCTTATTAGCCCTACGAGGCTAATAAGATAAATACCAGTTTCTAAGTTATTGATAATTTTATAATTTCCCTTTTGGGGTTTTCTTAAACTAGTGGAGAGAAGCATGTCATTGTTCCGCAAAATCGCTGTGGCTTTAGCGGCTATGTCAGTATTAGTACTGATGGGCTGTTCAGAGCAACCGCTAAATATGCGCGAAGGTGTCACCGATATCAGTAAAGAAGTTTACGATTTACACATGATTGCCTTTTGGGTCTGTGTTGTTATTGGTGTGTTCACTTTTGGCGCTATGTTTTACTCAATGTGGGCGCACCGCAAGAGTAATAACCCGAATCCAGCTAAATTTTCTCACAGTACGATCGTTGAGTTAGTTTGGACGATTATTCCATTCATCATTCTGATTGCATTAGCGTGGCCTGCGGCTAAGCTATTGAACAGAATGGAAGTTGCCGAAGGTGATGATTTTGATATGGAAATCATTGTCAAAGGTTGGCAGTGGAAGTGGGAATACAAATATTTAGATAACGACGATAACTTACGTAACGACGTAGGCTTCTTTTCTAATTTAGCGCAAAATTCTCGAGAGTTAAGTATTGATTCTGAAAAGATGACTTTCAGCGCTGAAAAAATTACTGACCCTAACTTCTTATTAGAAGTAGATAACCCACTAGTTATTCCGGTAAACAAGAAAGTTAAGTTCTTGGTTACCGCTGAAGACGTTATCCATTCTTTCTGGGTTCCTGATTTTTCTGTAAAGAAAGATGCAGTACCAGGCATTATTAATGATGTTTGGACAATTGTGCCTGAAACTGGTGTGTATCGCGGCGTTTGTGCTGAGCTTTGTGGTAAAGACCACGGCTATATGCCAATCGTAGTAAAAGTTGTTGAGCAAGCTGAGTTTGATGAATGGTATGCAGCCAAAGTTGCTGCTGCTGAAGCTGGCCCAGACTTGAACGAACGCACTATGGGCCAATTAATGGCTGAAGGTGAATCGGCTTACCTGAAATACTGTTCAGCATGTCACATGCCTAACGGTGAAGGTACTGGTCCATTCCCATCATTAGTTGGCGCTGAGTCAATTAAAGGCGACATTAGCAAGCATGTTGATATCGTAATCAATGGTGTTCCAGGAACAGCGATGCAGGCATTTGGTGCTCAATTAACACCAGCTGAAATTGCAGCAATCGTTACTTACGAGCGTAATGCTTGGGGCAATGACATGGGCGATAAAGTTCAGCCGCAAGAAGTTCATGACCAGCAAAATGGCGGGGGAGAATAATCATGGGTGATCATAAACCAACCGGCATGTCACGCTGGCTATTTACGACGAACCACAAAGACATCGGTACTATGTACCTTGTCTTCTCGTTCATCATGTTCTTAATTGGTGGTGGCATGGCAATGGTAATTCGTGCCGAGCTATTCCAACCAGGTTTGCAATTCGTAGACCCAAATTTTTTCAACCAAATGACTACGCTGCATGGTCTAATTATGGTATTTGGTGCCGTAATGCCTGCAACGGTTGGTCTTGCTAACTGGTTGATTCCAATGATGATTGGTGCGCCTGATATGGCATTACCAAGAATGAACAACTGGAGCTTCTGGATCTTACCATTTGCTTTCTTCTTGTTATTATCATCATTGTTTATGGAAGGTGGTGCTCCAAACTTCGGTTGGACATTCTACGCTCCATTATCGACTACTTACGCTCCACCTAGCACAACCTTCTTTATCTTCGGTGTGCATATGATGGGTATTTCATCCATCATGGGTGCAATCAACGTAATCGTGACAGTATTCAATATGCGTGCTCCAGGCATGACATTAATGAAAATGCCATTATTCGTTTGGACTTGGTTAATTACTGCATTCTTGCTTGTTATGGTTATGCCAGTATTAGCAGGCGCGGTAACTATGATGTTAACAGACATCCACTTCGGTACTTCGTTCTTCGATGCCGCAGGTGGTGGTGACCCTGTATTGTTCCAGCACGTATTCTGGTTCTTTGGACACCCTGAAGTTTACATCATGATCTTGCCAGCATTCGGTATCGCTTCTGCGATTATCCCGACTTTCTCGCGTAAACCATTATTTGGTTATGCGTCGATGGTATATGCAACAGGCTCTATCGCATTCTTATCGTTCATCGTATGGGCTCACCATATGTTTACGGTGGGTATGCCGATTAAAGCTGAGTTGTTCTTCATGTTCGCGACTATGTTGATTGCCGTACCTACGGGTGTAAAAGTCTTCAACTGGATTGCGACTATGTGGAAAGGTTCGATTACTTATGAAACTCCAATGCTTTACGCTTTGGCATTCGTAATCTTATTCACTATCGGTGGATTCTCGGGTGTAATGCTAGCGATTACTCCAGTGGATTGGCAGTATCACGATACTTATTTCGTAGTTGCTCACTTCCACTATGTATTATTCCCAGGCGCGATCTTCGGTACTATGGCGGCAGTTTACTACTGGTTACCAAAGTGGACTGGTCGTATGTATGACGAGAAGTTGGCTAAAATTCACTTCTGGTTATCGATTGTATTTGTAAACCTAACTTTCTTCCCAATGCACTTCTCAGGTCTTGCGGGCATGCAGCGTCGTGTTCCTGATTATGCAATTATGTATTCAGACTTCAACATGATGTCGAGTATCGGTGCGTTTGGTTTAGGCTTGATGCAGTTGTTATTTGCTTGGA
Source organism: uncultured Kangiella sp. (assembly GCA_947503435.1). Taxonomy (GTDB): domain Bacteria; phylum Pseudomonadota; class Gammaproteobacteria; order Enterobacterales; family Kangiellaceae; genus Kangiella. The sequence goes on from CANNDL010000004.1 coordinate 170,327, forward strand.
TCTTAATCAAGGTATGTATCTTGAAGAAAGGCGAAAAAGCTACTGATCAAGTATGGGAAGGCGCTGAAGGACTTGAGTTTACTCATTTGCCATCGCCAGCTCCTTACCACTCTTTCTCTACTCCACCAAAAGTAGACTAAGAGCCATTAGGTTTAATTGGAAATTAGGAATTAAAAATGAGCCAAGAGTCAGTTTCAAAAGAAACGAAGCAAGAAAATAAAATCATGACTAAGAAGTTAGTCACGGTAGCATTTATCATGCTGGCTTTTGGCTTTGCCTTAGTTCCTTTATACGACGTATTTTGTGAAATTACTGGCTGGAATCCTAATAGAACGACTGGCTTAGCGGTGTATCAAGAGCAAGAAGCTGATACCAGCCGTGAAGTGAAGTTGCGTTTTGTAACGGTCACCAAGAATGACATGCCTTGGGATTTTAGACCCTTGCAATCAACTATCACGGTTCATCCAGGCCAAGAATACGAAGTGGCTTTCCGAGTTAAAAATCGAGCAAAAACAAATATTGTTGGGCGCGCTATTCCAAGCTTTTCACCAACCTTAGCCAGTCAATATGTGAATAAGACAGAATGTTTCTGTTTTAATCAACAGACTTTACTAGCGGGTGAAACAGAAGATATGCCGATGCGTTTCTTTATCGACAAAGACTTACCTAAGCAGTATAAATCAATTACATTGGTTTATACTTTGCATAATGTAACTGAAGAAACGGCGAGCCTAAACGTAGAAAACACAGTTGCAGCGAACTGATCGCTGTCAATGGAGAAAATACAATGAGTGAACAAACAAACAATAGTGAATACGAAAACTATTATGTTCCGGAGAAGAGTAAACTACCTTTTGTCGGATCAATTGGTTTATTCTTTACAGCAGTAGGTGCGGGAAGTAGCATCAATGGAGCTGCTTTTTGGGGCTTGCCAGGATACTTATGGTTAATTGCTGGTATCGCAATATTAATTGGCATGTTATCTACTTGGTGGCGTGCAACTATTAAAGAATCAATGAGCGGTTTATATAGCGCTCAGATGAGCCGCTCTTTCCGTCAAGGTATGATGTGGTTTATTACCTCGGAAGTGATGTTCTTCTTCGCCTTCTTTGGTGCTCTATTCTATATCCGTGCGTATGTACTACCTTTATTAGGTGGTGACTTTAACGGTGCATCAACTCATAACCAATTATTCCCTGAATATTCACCAACATGGCCAATGACTGAAACGCCAAGTGCAGACTTTGCGCCAAATGTTGGTTTCGGTGAAAAGGCGGCTAATCCAGGTTCTTGGAATATTATTGGTGCTTGGGGCTTGCCAGCAATTAATACGGCGATTCTATTAACGTCTTCATGGACGCTTACCATTGCTCACCACGCATTGCTTGAGAAAAATCGTCAGAGCTTGATCTTATTTACGTGGATCACTGCTGTATTGGGCGCTATCTTCTTAGTATTACAGGCTGTTGAGTATTATGAAGCTTATACGCATTATGGCTTAACCATGCAAAGTGGTATTTATGGTTCAACCTTCTTTATGCTGACGGGTTTCCACGGCATGCACGTATTGATTGGTACTATCTTCTTGATTGTATTGTCTATACGTTGCTCAAAAGGCCATTTTACTCCTAAGGATCACTTCGCTTATGAAGCAGGTGCTTGGTACTGGCACTTTGTTGATGTTGTTTGGGTATTCTTATTCATCTTTGTTTATATGATGTAATGTGAATCCAAATCACAATTTAGAAAAACCGCCTGTTAGGCGGTTTTTTTTTACCATCAATAAGGGGTATAGTTAACCAAGAAGAATAAAGGACGCTATGAAAAGCTATTTAAAAGGATCTATTGTTTTTGGGATGAAGTTATTAGCTCTATGGTTTGCCATAAGCAGTGGCTTGTATGCTCAAGAATTGAAAACATACCTCGTCAAAGAAATCCAAATCGATATTAATCCAATATTTGATTTAAAAGAAAATGATGGCTGGTTGTATAGTACTGCCAATAATCTGCATATCGATACCAAGCCCTATATTATTGAGCGCTTGTTACCCTTCAAACAAGGTGACTCTATTACCCGTGAAGATATTGAGGAGGCAGAACGGCTTTTAAGACGGCATCGCTATTTACGTGAAGCAAAGATCGAATTACTCGAAAAAGCAGAGGGCGTTGTTGTGAAAGTGGCAACATGGGAAAACTGGACGCTTTTCCCTACGGTAGACCTGAATCGTCAAGGTGGCGAGACGGAGCTAAGTTATGGCGTTAAAGACGATAATTTATTCGGTTTAGGGATCGCCGCCAACATTGCTTACTTTTCAGAGGCCGATCGTTCGGGTCACATTTTAAGTCTAAATTCAGATGCAATTAGTGACCGTCATCTTAGAGCCGGGTTAATCTTGGCGGATAATTCTGATGGTGAGCAAATTCAAATTAAACTGAATAAACCTTTCTACCGACTTGATGATCGCCATAGTACGGGAATAATCTTAGATAGCCATAAACAAGAAATCTCGATAGATTCCAACGAGCTACTGGTGAATCGTTTCGTCAGTGACCGTAAGCATACTGAATTATTTTTTGGTTATTCAACCGGCAAAACCGCTAAGGGGATTTTTAGATGGATTGGTGGTGTTACCTTTGAAGAGTATGATTTTGAGCTCTTACCGATAAGTTTGGTTTTGCCAGAAAATAGAGCACTGGCTTACCCTTGGATTGCTTTTCATTACCAACAAGATACGTTCACAGAAACTAAGAATTTATACCTTCTTGAGAAAACAGAAGATATTCAGTTGGGGTGGAGTCATTATCTTAAACTTGGGTATAACCTAGAATCACAGTACCGCCCTGACGCCTTGATATGGCAATTGCATACAGGTTATTTTGGTATTTGGAATCACCAGCACTGGTATCGCTATGCACTTACAGGAAATGGGGTGCACTCTGATGACGATACTTCTAACAGCTACTATAGCCTGTTCTATGAGCATTTTTATCGAGTCAATGATGCTAGAACTTGGTATATGAGAGGTAAATATTCTGCAGCCGATAACCCATATGTTGATCGCCCTTTATCTTTAGGCGGTGAAACGGGCTTAAGAGGCTATCCATTAGAATATCAGCATGGTAATCGACAGTGGCTTTTAACGTTAGAAAAGCGTTTTTACCCTAAAATAAATTTTTATCAATTATTAGATGTGGCGTTTGTTGGTTATATTGATGCTGGGCGTAACTACGGTGAGACACCTTATAGTAACCAAGAAGATACAGTGCTTGCGAGCATTGGCTTAGGTGTTCGTTTTTTCTTAACACGTTCAAGCGGTACTAATGTCATTAATCTTAATTTTTCTCAGCCCATCAACTCAGATTACGTAAAAGACTTCGACGTTAGTGTCATAGTTAAGACAAGTTTTTAAATTTGATCTATAAAAATGTATGTGTGGCGTTTACAAATGATCACATTCAGCCCTGATTTACCCCCAATCTTCAGTTTCCTGACAAGATTGACATAGATGGTTACATCTACTGACCCTCACTTTTAAATAATTAGTATCTAATAGTTATGTAAAGCAGATTTGTTGAGTTTTACTAAGGTTTTGGGTTAATTATTTAGAGTACGCAAAGGAGTCAGGCATGGCCGCTATTGATAAAGATTCTAAAGCGAGATTGGAGAGATTTGTGAACCATCAAGAAAGAGATGATTTTGACGGCGAAGACTTGTTTTTAGACTTATGCCGAGTGTTAATATTTATGTTGGCAGTATTTGCAATACTATATGGCGTTTGGTTTAACTAGGACTGAGTGGTAAGAGCCTGATCAATTAAGGCTTTTACCGACTCAGTACTAATAGCTTGCATTAGGTCTGCGCCTTTTAATCGTAGGCCCCAATCAAGATCGCTAGCTGTAAGATTAAATGTAATTTCAGCTTTAGGAGTATAAGCATCAGCAACATAGTTTTGATACAAGTAAGGTCCAGTCCTTTTCGGGTTGCTGTGAGCATATAATCCTATAACAGGGGTTAATTGGGTTACGGCCATATGAGCAGGTCCTGAGTCCGGCGCTATAACTAACTGGGCATTTTTTAAAGTTAACAACAACTGCTGTAAATTTGTCTGCCCCACTAAATTAAGAACTTCTTCTGCACAATTTCTGATAATGTAATTTGCTAGTTTTTTTTCTCTTTCACTAGGACTGCCAGTAAATACAACCGCTAACCCTTGCTGCTGACAATAGTCCGCTATCTGAGCATAACGAGTTATCAGCCAATCACGTTCCGCTTTACTTGCGGCAGGAGAGATAACCACATAAGGCGACTGTGGCAAAGTATCATGTGCCCATTCCTGAGTAGCTGAAGTTATTGGGAAGTCCCAACTTGGATCTGAATCTGGCACCCCAATAGTTCGCGCAAAATCTCTGAAGCCATCGAGCACATGAAACCCTTTTTCCACTTGAATGTGTTTATTGACGAACAAAGAATGTAGTTCTTTAGAGCGCTTTTTACTAAAACCCAACTTTACTTTTGCTGGGATGAAAAAAGCCGCTAAATTAGCTCGAAAAGCTAATTGCATTTGTAATAAAACGTCAAACTGTTTTCCACGCATGGACCTACGCAGTTCTTGATAGGCTTTCAATCCTTGAGCTTTATCAAAGATAATGAAACTTATACCTTTGAGCTCTTTCAGGAGCTGATACTCAATTTTACCAATAATCCAGGTGATACTTGCATCAGGATATTGCCTTTGAATGGCTTGTACCGTTGATACTGCATGGCATACATCGCCTATCGCGGATAGACGCATTATGCAAATAGAGGCTTTGCTAGGAAGGCTAATTGAATTCATGAGTGATGCTTATTTGAGTAATGTCTGAATTTTAAGGTATAGTGAGGCATAAACCAAATTCAAATCATTCATCCATAATGCAATTGGTCGAACTGAGTGAAAAACAGTGGTTAATTACGGATAGCAAGTATCAAAAAGTAGTTTCCAAGGAATGGTTTGATATTACTCACTGGCAACAGCAAAATGCAATTTCGGGTCAATCCATTGGCCGGGCTATTACTTATTTTTTTAAGCATGAAAAGAAAGCTTATGTACTTAGGGAGTACCATCGTGGTGGTCTAGTTGGCAAGCTGATAAAAAAAAGCTATTTATTTAAAGATTTAAAATCTACCCGTCCATATCAAGAGCTAAAAGTCTTAAAAAAATTACGAAAACAGGGATTGCCAGTGCCGAAGCCTGTGGCAGCGTTGGTACAAGTTCAAGGCGCCAGTTATCAAGCTCAAATAATTATTCGATTAATTAAGAAAGCTGAAGATCTTTATCACTTTTTGCAAAAGCAACCACTTTCTGAGCATCAATGGCAACAAGTGGGCTCAATGTTGAGACAATTTCATCAACAGGGTCTTCATCATTCTGATTTAAATATTCACAATATTATGCTGAACAAAAAAGGTAAGTTTTGGTTAATTGACTTTGATAAAGCGCGATTTGTCCGGCCTATGGATTCAGTGCTGAATAGTAATTTAGAACGACTCTTGCGCTCTTTGCGCAAGGAAAGCAATAAGTCAGAGAGCTTCCATTGGCAGGAAAAAAACTGGGCTCATCTCCTGCAAGGCTACGCAGCCGAAAGTTAATCGACAATCTTTGTAACACTCCTTGCTATTCCTTGACGGTTATTCTTGTATTTATACATTATGCTAATTGAATGAAAGCTATATACAGTTATTTATTGCTCTTCGCTTTTAGTATGGTGATGCCGACTGCTTTTGCCAGTATTAATCAAGTAAAGGTTGGAGAAAGTGAGATAAGCTTGGAGTATCAAGGGCAATTCTCACTGGAACAAAAGCAAATGCTGAGTCAATGGGTTGAAGAAATGGCATCTGCAGTGGCAAGTATTTATGGAGAGTACCCACTAGAACGCTCTCGTATAAAATTGATCCGCAGCTATTCTTGGCGAGAACCGGTGCCTTGGGGTGAGGTGGAGCGCTGGCGCGGAAGTCGCGTGGTATTGCATGTTAACCCGAATTTTTCCTATCAAAGAATACGTTCTGATTGGACTGCTGCTCACGAGCTTAGTCATTTGCTATTGCCCTATGTTGGGAGCAAGAATAGTTGGTTTTCTGAAGGGCTGGCCAGTTATTATCAAAATATATCTCGCGGGAAGGTCGGGCTGTTAAGCCCCCAAGAAACCTTTCAGAAATTATTTCATGGCTTTCGAAGAGGCGAGCGTAATGCTCAAAGGCGGCCCATTCGTCTTTCGGAAGCCTCTAGCCAAGGCGGAAATAATATGAGGGTCTATTGGTCTGGAGCAGCTTATTTCTTTAGTGTAGATTTAAAGTTGAGGCAAAGCTCTAAAGGGAAGCAGAGTTTAAGTAGTGTCCTGAAAGAATATAAAAATTGCTGTTTACCAAATCATCGGGTAACCCAATTATGGCGAGTAATCGATAGGCTTGATGATTTATCTGGTACTAATGTGTTTAGTGAAGAATACGATAAAATCATTCAAAGTAAGCAATTCCCTAATTACCGCGAGATCTTTGCTGAACTAGGAGTATCCACTGGCTGGGGTGGAGTTTCCTTTGAATCTAATAAAGCAAAAGAGAAGTTACGAAATCAGTTCTTACAACTTTAAATAGACATGACGCCAACAAGCATTGACAGAGTTGCTATAAATATAAGCACAAAAAAGTATAAAAATGCAAAGAAGCAGAATCTCCAAAGAGTCGCCCACCAGCCACGCTTGTAGAACCATTTTTGAGAAAGGTAAAGATATACAATTCCTAAAACGGAAAAGATTAATTCCATTGGGAATGGCTCTAACACTGGAAATGCGGAGGTTAGCTTAAACCATCCTAGATAGATTAGAATAATTGCGAAAAGAAAACTATGACTGTGCATCAGCAAGACTAAATGCTCGACATAGATTCTTTTCGACAAGAAATAAAATATGCTTAACAATAAGGCTAGTAGCGGCAAACTCATGAAGAAAACTTGTGGTATAACTTCAATAAAATTTTGAAATATGGATAAACCGAATTCAGCTTTAGCTTTTGTTTGCTGATCTTCGGGTAGAAACTTAATTGAATCGAACCGTTCACAAAGCGTTTCCATGCTAGAGTCTAAGCGAGTATCTAACCAATTTGGCCAAATGTTAATGATTTCTTTTGGATCCGTTGTACAGCCGTCTTTCCCATTAAACTGAGAATCACCCGTTAAGGAAAAGCGAAAGGTTGAGCCGTCATTGATTTCAATGCCATCATTATCAACTTCCTGTTTGACATCGGTAAGAACTTGCTTTGCAACCTCTGAGTCAGTTTCAGCAATAGCCTTGTCTAGCTCTGCTTGTACTTGTTGTTTTTCTTCTGCGGTTTTGGGTTGATTTAATCCGTTTAAATCGAGTTCTGTAACATTTAAGCCGCCAAAATTGGTCATTAAAAAGAAAATGATCGATAGCAACAAATAGAGCCTGATTGGCGTAATGTAGTGATTCTTATGATGAGAATTTCTGAAATAGTCTAAACTTAATGCCGCAGGCTTAGCTAATTTGGCCGCGGTTTTGTAGATTTTTGAATCGTAGCCAAGCCAGTCTTCTACAAACTCTACAAATAGCTCTTTTAGACTTCGATTAGGGCGAAAGTTTTTTTGACCACATTGGCCGCAAAATTTATCTGCGGTGATACGCTCAGCTTGATTGGATTGCTCGCCCATAACTTATTGATCTAAAAGGTTTATTGAATAATAACTAATAACGATTAATTAGGCAAAATTTGAGTGCGTAGGTTAATCACTTCAAAATAATGCAGTAGAATGATGGTTGCGAATAAGAGGCTGCTTAGAGCTATTCGCCATTGTAGTGATTTAAGTAGTTTTTTGCTCGACTCTGGATCACCCTTACCTAAAAAGAATAGTCCTCGAAAAAGGCTGAATAAAATGGCCAGCATGAATATAATAACGACAATATTTAACCAAGAAATTCCCATATCAAAACCCAAGTATTATTTATTGAGCAGATTATACGCTAAATAAAATTAGAATCCGACGGCTTTGTATAGAACTTAAATTATGGCTAACTCTTTTTGGCAGCGCCTTATACATCAATCACTATTCCAATTCTCGATAGGAAAAAGAGTCTTTGCGCCGAGCTTATTTCCTACGATAGTCTTTTTGTTGCTGCTTCCAACCTTATTAAGGCTTGGAGTTTGGCAGTTAGATAGGGCGCAAGAAAAGCGAGATATACAAGCTAATTTAATAGAGAAGTCGGCCATCGATGCCATTTCGCTTGAAGAAGCTTTAAAGCAAAACAACCCCGACCAAGCATCGGTGGTGTTTCTTGGGCAACCACTGACTCAAGAGTTTTTAGTGATTGATAATCAAAAGCAAGGTCGTCAATTGGGCTATGAAATTCTAGGCTTGTATCAAGCGGAAGATTACACTCAACCGATATTGATCAGCCGCGGTTGGTTACCAAGAAAGGATTTTTATCAAAAAGTTCCTGACATCCCAGAGTTCGCGGATCCAATTATCAAAGGGAATCTCTATTTATCGAAAGGTGCCAATCAAGTAGTCGCTTCAAATGCTCAATGGGAGCAATTTGATAATAAGCACTTAATTGGTCAGTTTGATATGCAAACAATTGAAGAAAAAGTCGCGCAAATGGGGTATCATATCGCGCCTTTTGTGGTGCGCCAGAAGCCAGAGGAAGAGTCGCCTTTTGTGCGTAATTGGCCAATTATTGCAAGTCCGCCGGAAAAGCATACAGCATATGCACTACAGTGGTTTGCAATGGCATTGGCATTAGTCATTATTTTTGTGGTGGTTAACACCAAACGCTTAAAATTTAGCGCTAGTAAAGAAGAGATCTAAAATGAGTAATAGTAATGGCGTGAAGCCACTTGATGAAAAGACTAAGCGTCAAAATCGACGCGTAATTTCTGGATTGTTTTTGCTGTTTGTAGTGCCAGTGGTATTGGCCTATACCGCTTATTATATGGGCTGGTTTACGCAGGCCACTAAAAACAAAGGCGTCTTATTAGAAAAGGTTTATCAGTGCCCTAGAGACGAAATGCCTGATGAGCCGTCATATCCTTGCTTTGAGAACTTTGCTTGGACTGATGCAGATGGTAATCCATTACATTTTAAAAATTTTGAGACTCAGTGGTGGTGGATCTATTTCCCTAAATCCAATGAATGTGATGCCGAATGTGATTTAAATATGGAGTTTTTAGCTAGAACTCACCAAGGCTTAGCCAAACGTATTGAGAAGCTCACTCGATTAGCAGTGTTCCCTAGCGAAGTGAATTATACTGATCCGCTAGAAAAGCCAGAACAGTTACAACTAGCGAAGGGCAACGGTCAACCGCATATTGGTTCTGGTGCAAAACTAGAAGCGGGCAAAATTTACGCGATGGACGTTCATGGCAATATATTTATGCAGTATGAGCCAGTGAAAACTGAGGAAGAAGCTCGTCTTAAAGCTAAAGATCTGCGTGATGATATTGTTCGCGCTATGCGCAATACAGGTTTATAAGAGTACAAAGCCATGAGTAAAAAAGCATTAAGAAACTTTGTTGCCTTTGCCATTTTATTAACATTAACAGTGATTTTATTAGGCGCTTGGACTCGTTTGGAAGATGCAGGATTGGGTTGTCCTGACTGGCCAGGTTGCTATGGTCATTACACGGTTCCCCAAGATTCGGAATACATAGCCAAAGCTGAGGTTGAGTATAATCAAAAATTTGAAGCGGAGAAGGCGTGGCCCGAAATGATTCATCGCTACTTCGCTTCCACTTTAGGCTTAGTCGTTTTAATTATATTTGTGGGCGCGTTAATTGGTCGCAAAAAAGATTCAAGCATTCCCATTGTATTGCCAAGTATATTATTGCCATTGGTCATATTCCAAGGTTTACTTGGTATGTGGACGGTGACCCTTAAGGTACACCCCTTTATTGTGATGAGCCATTTAATGGGCGGCTTTACTACCATCTCGCTATTATTCTTATACTACTTACAATTGCGTCCAAAAATCGTTTCTTTATCACAAGTAGTCGCTAAGAAATTTAAAGGGTTTGCCTTAATAGGCTTGGTATTAGTCGCCGTACAAATTGCTTTAGGTGGTTGGACAGCTTCAAATTACGCAGCAACCATTTGCACCGATTTGCCTGTGTGTAATTCAGGCTGGACTAAAAATGTCGACTTCAAAGAAGGTTTTGATTTATGGCAGAAAGGTTTTGAATTCGATGAATTTAAAATCCACGAAGATGAAAAAAAACTAGCGGATCTGAATAAAGCTCAAGGTAAAGCTTTTATCAACTATGAGGGCGGAGTCTTATCGAGTGAAGGTAAAGTGGCCATTCACGTCACTCATCGTTTTGGAGCTTACTTAGTATTTATTATTGTAGGAATTCTCGCGATACTTTTAATGCGGGAAAAAGATAGCGTATTGTTACGTCAGTTTGGTCGAGCAATCGCTTTTGTCTTATTGCTGCAAATGGCATTGGGCATTTCAAATATTGTATTTAGTTTGCCACTTCTGGTTGCTGTAGCTCACAATGGCGGTGGTGTTTTGTTATTACTGACCATGATTGCAACTAACTATGTAGTGAATTGGCAATTTCGATTAAAGGGCGCTCAATAATGGTAGATAAAGCATACAAAATTGATCGTCCGGTAACTTGGCGCGATTACTATGAGATGACCAAGCCAAAAGTGGTCTATCTATTGGTATTTACAGCAATCGTGGGCATGTTTCTTGCAAATGATGTAGCTAAAAGTTGGTTTCCGCCTTTAAGTGCTTTAATTTGGGGAACACTAGGTATTGGTTTTGCTTCAGGGGCAGCCGCTGTAGTTAATCATGTTGTTGATGCCAGAATTGATACAATCATGGCCAGAACTATGCAGCGCCCAGTTGCGCAAGGTCGTGTCGAGCCAAAAAAAGCCGTAATTTTTGCTGCTGTTTTAGCTCTGATTGCTATGGCTATGTTGTGGTTTTTAGTTAATCCATTAACTGCAATATTAACCTTAGGCGGCTTGGTGGGTTATGCCTTTATTTACACAATGTTTTTAAAGCGTGCTACGCCACAAAATATCGTAATTGGCGGTCTATCAGGAGCCATCCCACCGCTTCTTGGCTGGACTTCAGTAACCGGATCGGCTGATCCGTACGCATGGTTATTAGTTTTAATTATCTTTACTTGGACGCCGCCACATTTCTGGGCTTTGTCGATCCATAGAATTGAAGATTATGCCAAAGCAGAAATTCCGATGTTACCTGTCACTCATGGTGAAGAATTTACTAAGACCTCAATCTTACTGTATTGCGTATTATTGATTTTATCGACACTGCTACCTTATTTAACAGGCATGAGTGGAGTGATTTATTTAGTTGGTGCCGTCGCTTTAGGCTTATGGTTTTTATATTACTGCTTGGTTTTAAAGTATCGTGAGACAGAAGGTGTTGCCATGAAAACCTTTGGTGTTTCTATTGGTTACTTAACTCTATTGTTTGTAGTGTTGTTACTGGATCATTACCTAAAGCCAGTGATTGGGTTTTAAGGATAGGTCATGGATATGAAGAAAAAAATTCAAGCTAATGCTATTGCATATTTTCTGGTTGCAATCGCTGCTGCAGTAATTGGTGTTTTTGCTTATAAATTCTTAATGGCTCCTAAGCCTTTGCAGTTAATTAGCACATTTCCAAAACTAAACCCTATAGTTGCATTTAAAGCTAAGAATCATGATGGTAAAGCATTTACGGAAAAAGATTTTATCGGTAAGTGGAGTATAGTTTTTTTTGGTTTTACCACTTGTCCCGATATTTGCCCAACAACTATGATGGATATGAATCAAGTGCAAAAGGGCCTTGCTGATAAGTGGCAAAAAGACACTCAGTTTGTTTTTATTTCGGTGGATCCAGAGCGTGACACGATAGAAAAACTTGCGAATTATGTGCCAGCCTTCAACCCTGAGTTTATTGGTCTAAATATGGATTTGAATCAAACTCGCGAAGTAACCAAACATTTAGGCGTTGCTTTTATGAAGACACCTGCACATGACAATAATCCTGATAACTATATGGTTGATCATACCGCTCGCTGGTTTATTGTTGATCCACTGGGTCGCCGGTTTGGATTGATAAACCCAACTGACGCACTAGGCCAAGACTTAGTATCGTTAGTGATTGAAGATTATCAGAATCTTCGTAAGCAAGTAAAAATCAACTAAACCGCTATGAAAATTTGGTCGTTCTCAGCGATCCAAAATGATCTAAAAAATTCCACAGCACATAAACAGACTTGGCGCATTGCTGCGCCAATGGTCTTATCTAATATGACCATCCCTTTAGTGGGGCTGGTTGACTCCGCTGTCATGGGGCACCTTTCAGAAGATTATTATTTAGCCGCAGTAGGTTTGGGCTCAGCCTTGTTTACTTTTATTATTTGGGCCATGAGTTTTCTGAGAATGATTACTACTGGGCTGGTAGCTCAGGCAGTAGGAGCGCAAAACTACAATGCAGTTCGGCAGTGGTTGTATCTACCAAGTATATTAGCGATTATTATTTCAGGTTTGGTGTTAGCACTAAATCCCTGGCTCATAGAACTTATAATTTGGTGGATAGATGGTTCCAAACAAGTAGAAGCAAAAGTCATCGAGTATTGGGATTTCCGAATCCTTGGTCTGCCAGTTAGCTTGTTAAACGCTGTGTTGATCGGTTGGTATTTAGGCATGCAGAATGCTCGAATACCATTCATTATGCTAATGCTGACTAATATTAGTAATGCAGTTTTAGATTGGTGGTTTGTCTCTATTGGGATGGATGTGGATGGCGTAGCTTTAGCAAGCGTAATAGCTGAAGCATTAGGGTTGCTAGTTGCTGTCGCGGCTTTACCTACTCTGTTAAAAAGATTCCCGATTAAAGAAAAATTAGTTCTTGCATGGAATAAACTAGGTTATTTATTAAATCTAAATAAGGATTTGATGATCAGAACTTTGGCTCTTGAAACTGTGTTATTTACTATTCATGCACGAGGTTCTGAGTTAGGCGATCAGGTGATGGCAATTAACGCTATTCTGCTTAATTTTTTACTAGTGGTGGCAAATGGCTTGGATGGTGTAGCTAATGCAGTAGAAGCCCTGGTAGGCAAGGCAATGGGCCGTAAGAATTGGCTTGAGTTCAGAAGCTCCCTAGTGATAGGTGGATTTTGGTCCTTGTTGTTGAGCATTGTTTTTAGCCTAGTATTTGTGTTATTTGGATTTGAATTTATCCAATGGATTACGGATATTGAACTACTACAAGAAGCCATAAAACCTTATTTGTATTACTCCATCCTTGTTCCCTTGATTTCAGTGGCAAGTTTTTGGTTAGATGGAATTTTTATTGGCGCTTCGGCCATTAGGACCATGCGCAATTCAATGATGGTCGCTTTAGTTATTGGCTTTATTCCAGCATATTACTTGCTTAAACCGTTGGCTGCTCATGGGATATGGTTAGCATATTTTAGCTTTATGTTGACCCGTGCTGTATCTTCTTGGTATTTCTTTAACCGAGGGTTAAAGCAAGGACGCTATATTTCGCTAGATCTTATTTATAAATAGAGTCCATTCCTTCTGGCAAAGTTTTAAAGCGGCGATGGACCCAATAATACTGCTCAGGTCCTTTATTAATCGATTCTTCTAGCACCTGATTCATGAGTGTGCAGTCAGCTAAATCGTCACCACTGAATTGGATCTCAGGAAGCACTTCGATAATCATTTTACCGTTTTCTTTATGGTAGCTAACGGGCAAAACTTTAGCGTTACCGATTTTTGCAATTCGAATAGGTGAGTTTAAAGTGGCCATTGGTTTACCATAAAAAGGTGCAAATACGGTGCTTTTTGTGCCCATATCTTGATCGGGCATAAACCATATACTTTTGCCTGCTTTAAGCCATTTACCAATAGTGCGAATGTCATTACGACCTAACGTTTGAGTACGATTATTGCGACCTTTTTGAATATGATAATCAAGTGCTGGATTTTTATTGGGGCGATAAAAGGCTGCAAAGTCCAAGTATTTGGCCATTAAAGCGCCAGCCAGCTCAAGACTTGTGATGTGATAGCCTAAGAACAATATGCCCTGTCCGGATTGTTTTGCCTTTTCATAGTGTTCTAAACCACGAACTTCGTGATATTTTTCAAGATCTTTAAAGGGTTTATACCAGGCGGCACATAATTCAATAAATCCAATACCTAAGGACTTAAAATGATCTTTACATAGCTTTGCACGTTCTTCTTCAGCCATTTGAGGGAAACAATAAGCTAAATTGGCTAACACAATTTTACGGCGACTTTTGACCAGATATAGTAGTTTTCCAATAGCTGTCCCTAGGAAATTAATAACGGGGTAGGGGAGGCGCCCAATAAGTTTTAGGCCACCAAATAAAACAGCATACAAATGGACGCTAAGCCCTTTTGGTTTTTTAGTTATCGTAGCCTGTTGTTGCTCTTTCGTCATAGGGTTACAGCGTATTTAAAGTAGATTCATTGTAACGAGAAATAGGCTAATTACAAAATAGGATTAATCTGTAATAATGAATCTTAAGTGAGTTTTTTTCCGAGAATAAAAAGCCAGTGAATAAACACTTTATTTTGCACGGTGCCATGTTTATGGCAATTGCTGTTGCATTAGGAGCTATGGCGTCGCATGGTCTTAAATCATTGTCGGACTCGTCTTTATACTTGTTTCGACTCGGTGTTCAATACCAGATTTATCATGCTATTGGCTTAATTGCTATTGGCATAATGATCGGGCAATTACCTAATAAACCGTTAATTTTAGCAGGAAGATTAATGTTCTTTGGCATTATACTGTTCAGTGGTGGACTGTATCTTTTTGCTATTTCAGGCGTTGAAGCGACTAAACTTATCATTCCCGTAGGCGGCTTTTGCCTGATTGGAAGTTGGTTATGCATTGTTTGGTCTATTTTTAGTAAAGCAGAATCAAACAAGGACAAACTGTGAACAAGGTTCCCGAGCTTCAAAAAAATAACTCAAATGAATTAGAAGAATGGATTGAAGATTTTTGGCAGTGGTCTTGCCATATTTACCAAAACCAAGAAGTCTCTAAGATTTGTATCGCAGTGCAAGATACTTTGGGTTTAAATGTTAATTATATGCTAATGGCTTTATGGTCAAACTATAAACATATTCCAATTAGCCTAGAAAATTGGCAGTTGATCGAAACTGATTCTTCATCAGCAGTCGATGCGATTAATTACATTCGGCAGAAGCGCGTTGCTTTAAAAGGAAAATCTGAAGAAGCCTATCAGCAAGCGTTGCTGATAGAGTTAAAGGCAGAGCAACAGCATCAAAGGCTTGCTATACAGTCTTTATATAAACAATTTCTAGGATTTAGAAATGAGAGCTTAGCGCAAGAAAATCTCAAAAATTATTTGGAATCACACCAAGTCCGCACTGAAGATCAAGATACGGTACAGCAATTAGGCTTGCTGGTTCAAAACATCAGCCTTTAATACTTGATTTTGCGGGGGAAACTACTGCAAAATGCTTGCTGATTTTAATTTTATAACTAGGTAACACCATGAAAAAGATTGCCATTGCATTGGCTCTAGCTACGGCTTTAAGCGCATGTAAAAAAGAAGAGGCAGCTGAAGCTGTAGAAGAAGCAAACTCACCTGAAACAATAGCTACAGATGTTGTTGCAGAAGTTTCATTTGACGAGAATGATTTAATCCAAAAAACCTCTTACTCCATCGGGCAAAACTTTGCCAAACAAATGAGTAAGAATTTCGAAGGTTTAAAAGAACACGATATTGAGATTAATAAAGATCTAGTCTTGCAAGGCATCAGAGATGGCTTTGCAGATAAAGGAAAATATGCAGAGGCTGACTTAGCTGAGAATATGCAAGCGTTTAACAATTTCTATCAAGAAAGAGTACACGCTGCACAAGCAAAATTGGATGCTGAAGCTAAAGTTAAAGCTGAAGCTAGTAAATCTGAAGGCGATGCCTATCGCGCTGATTATGCTCAAGCAGATGGCGTTAAAGTTACCGATACCGGCTTAATGTATAAAGTGCTTAGCAAAGGCGAAGGCGGAAACAAGCCAACTGCTCAAGACACGGTAAAAGTGCATTACAAAGGCACTTTTATTGACGGCACTGAGTTTGATAGTTCCTACTCGCGTAATCAGCCTATTTCATTCTCGTTAGGTGGTGTGATTAAAGGTTGGACGGAAGGTCTTCAATTAATGGAAGTGGGCGATAAATTTGAGTTCGTGATCCCACCGGAAATTGGCTATGGTGCAGGCGGTAGCAGTACTATTCCGGGTAATTCGACATTAGTTTTTGAAGTTGAGTTGTTGGATATCAATCCAAACAGTAAATAATTGCATATACCCTTATGAGTAAAGAGCGATTTGCTAGTTTTCAAGATTTTTGGCCATATTATTTGTCAGAACATCGTTTACCTAGCAATCGCTTATTACATTATATAGGCACTTTTTTATCTCTAACATTATTAGCGTATGCGGTTATAAGCCAACAATGGCTTTTGATCTTAGGTTGTTTTATTGTGGGATATGGATTTGCTTGGCTGGGTCATTTTGTTGTTGAAAAAAATAAACCTGCTACTTTTAAGTATCCGCTTTGGTCATTTATTGCCGATTATAAAATGTGCTATATGGCGCTGACAGGTACTCTTAAAAACGAATGGCCAAAATATTTTTAGGATAAAATTAAGAGAATAAAAAAGCTGGCATCTGCCAGCTTTTTTATTTTAAACTTGTGGACTCTAATATAGTTACTTTTTCATCATTTTCGAGCAAAGGACGCATAGCCTCAAGCAGTTCGAGTCTTTGCTCGGACTCAGCCCAAATCTCCCATGCTTCGATTGTGTCCCAGCATGACATGACCACTATGTGATTGCTATTGCCAAGCACATTGAAAATTTCACCCGATAAAAAGCCTGGTACATTGCTCGCTTTGTTTTTTGCCTTGCGTATAAGCCCATGATAGTCATCAACTTTTTCTGGATTGACTTGGCGTTCAATAATTACACGAATCATAATATTACTCTTTTATAAATGTTTTGGTGCTCTAAAAGCATGCACCAAGCGATATGTCGTTAGTATAAAGGCTACGCTGAAAATTAGTAGCATCCAGCCTGGCATAGTTAAGCCTAACCATTCAAAATTTACTTCAGCGCATTTGCCATCCCCCATTAATACGGTACTAATCACTTCGGTCATTGGCATAACGTCCATCAACAGATCTAACGGGGCCCCACAGTCCATGACTTGGTCCGCAGGGAGGTTTTGGATATAAACGTGCTTAGCGGAAATCCATATGCCCATAGAAGCACAAATCATTCCTAGTATTTGGAATAGTTTATTCCAAATTGACTCATGACGAGGCTGGAAAATAGCATTCAGTAATAAAACTACACCTAAACTAAATATAGCTACTCTAGAAAAAATGCATAAAGGACATGGCTCCATAAACTGGACGTATTGAAAATAATAGGCTGTAACAATCAACTGGTAGCAAATAAATGCGCCCAGAAAATTTAGGGGTCTAGAATTTAATGTCATCTTAAAACCTATGCAGGACTTTTAATGTCCTCTTTTCATAATTTAGCGCACACTACTCCTAACTTTAAGAAAGTTCAAGTAGTGGCGGCTAAAATTTAATCAATATAAAGTAAATCAGGTCTTGGTTACTTTTTAAAAGCATCGGCCAAAGCATTAGCAAATGCTCCCTGTGGCTGTGCTTGACGTTGCGATTTTGAATTATGCGAGCGCTGATTTTGTGGCTTCTTGGGTTTTGACATTGGCTTGCTGGAACCAGTTTGCGGACCAATCATGGATAAGCCAATACGCTTTCTTTGGATATCAACGTCCATTACCCATACTCGAACAATATCACCTGCTTTCACAACTTCTGCAGGATCTTTAATAAATTCATTAGCCATATTGGAAAGATGAACCAAGCCATCCTGATGCACACCAATATCCACAAAAGCACCAAAGGCGGTTACATTGGTGATGACACCCTCAAGCTCCAAGTTAGGCTTCAAATCTTTCATGGTTTCTATGCCATCTTTGTAACGAACCATTTTAAATTCCGGACGCGGGTCGCGACCTGGTTTATCCAGCTCTTTTAGAATGTCATTGACCGTGTGCAGACCAAATTGATCGCTAATGTACTGATCGGCGTTGATGGCCTTGAGCTTTTCACCATTGCCCAAGAGCTGAGCAAAATCCTGAAGAGATAAATCGCTCATAATTTTTTCAACTAAAGGATAAGATTCAGGGTGAACCGCAGATACATCCAAAGCATTAGCACCTGAAGTAATGCGCAAGAAGCCAGCAGCTTGCTCATAAGTTTTTGGTCCCATGCGCTCCACTTCTAGTAATTGTTCGCGTGATTCAAATCGACCATGTTGATTACGCCAATTGATAATGTTCTGAGCGATGGTTTTGCTAAGGCCGGATACTCGAGTTAGTAGTGGGACAGAAGCCATATTTAAATCTACGCCAACGGCATTAACACAATCTTCGACAACACCATCAAGACTACGTGCTAGCTGACTTTGACTTACATCGTGCTGGTATTGACCAACGCCAATGGATTTTGGATCGATTTTCACCAATTCTGGCAACGGGTCCTGCAAACGACGAGCGATCGAAACCGAACCGCGATAACTGACATCTAGGTCTGGAAATTCTTGTGATGCTAAGGCTGAAGCTGAGTACACAGAAGCGCCTGCTTCACTTACCATGATTTTCTGCATCTTCAAATCGGGTGACACTTTGATAAGTTCGGCAACTAATTTATCGGTTTCTCGAGAAGCTGTACCATTGCCAATACTGATTAATTCCACTTTGTGCATTTGGCACATGGTTTGTAGTTTACGAATGGACTGGTCCCATTGGTTCTGTGGTGCGTGTGGAAAAATGGTGCTGTGAGCTAATAGCTTTCCTGTTTCATCGACGATAACTGCTTTACAGCCAGTGCGTAGGCCAGGATCTATACCCATAGTGATTTTGGCACCTGCAGGAGCAGCCATTAAGAGGTCTTTTAAATTCTTGGCAAAAATTCTAATAGCTTCGGCTTCAGCTTCTTCTCGAATTTTTCCCATTAGCTCAGTTTCGAGATATAAGTGTAATTTGATTTTCCAGGTCCATAAAACGACTTGCTGCAACCAATTATCAGCGGGGCGCTTTTGATTACGAATTTCGAAATGCTCAGCAATCATTCCTAGACAAGGATCCGAGCTAGATTCATCTTTAATTAAATCTAAGTTAGATACCATTTGTAGACTTAGAATTGACTCATTACGGCCTCGTAATAGCGCCAAAGTGCGATGTGACGGTATTGATTGGATTTTTTCATGGTGGTCAAAGTAGTCTGCAAATTTAATGCCTTCCTTTTCTTTGCCAGGCATTACGGATCCTTTTAAATAAGCATTCGCCCATAAATAGTCCCGTAAACCCTTAATGAGTTCGGCATTTTCTGCAAACAATTCCATTAATATTTGTTTAGCACCATCTAGAGCATCTTTATTGGTTATGATCTTGTGCTCTTCATTAAGAAATTTATTGGCTTCTATTTCAGGATCTAAACTTGGATCTTGCCATAAACTTAACGCTAAAGGCTCCAAGCCAGCTTCTTTGGCAATTTGCGCTTTAGTTCGCCTTTTGGGCTTGTACGGCAAGTATAAATCTTCTAACTCACTTTTTGTCGCAGCACTGCTTATGGAGGTCTTAAGTTCTGGGGTTAGTTTTTCTTGTTCTTCAATGCTTTTTAATATGGCACTCCGGCGATCTTCAAGTTCGCGTAAATATCCCAATCGCTGCTCGAGGTCTCGTAATTGTGCATCATTTAATGCTCCCGTGACTTCTTTGCGGTATCGAGCAATAAATGGGACAGTGGAGCCTTCATCCAGCAGCTTCACGGCTGCGTCAACCTGCCCATTTCCTACTTTTAGCTCTGTTGCTATTTGTTGATTAATTTGTAACATCTTGTAATGGATTATTGGGAAAAATAAAGCGGCATAGTATAGTAGCTGTGTGAATTTGAAAAGAGGCCACTTAAAAAAGCTATATCAGCATCCAAATACCTCTTTTAATAACAATTAGTTGCGTACTCTTAACCCGTTGAATAATTATAAGCTT
The DNA here is from genome assembly GCA_947503435.1 of uncultured Kangiella sp. Taxonomy (GTDB): domain Bacteria; phylum Pseudomonadota; class Gammaproteobacteria; order Enterobacterales; family Kangiellaceae; genus Kangiella. Next base: position 190,490 of record CANNDL010000004.1, read on the forward strand.
AGTCAGCAGTAGCAACTAGATAATCAGTAGAAGGATAAAATATGACCGAAGAGACCCCGAAAATATTAGTGGTTGATGATGATGTACGCTTGCGTAGCTTGTTGGAGCGGTATTTAAAAGAACAAGACTTCATCGTTCGTACCGTTGAGAATGCCGAGCAGATGGATCGTTTCTTAGAGCGTGAAAATTATCATCTAATGGTTTTAGACTTAATGTTGCCAGGGGAAGATGGTCTATCTATTTGCCGCCGACTAAGAGCGGACAACAACCCAATTCCAATCATCATGCTCACGGCGAAAGGCGATGAAGTTGATCGTATCGTTGGGCTAGAAGTTGGCGCCGATGATTATTTAGCTAAGCCATTTAATCCACGTGAATTATTGGCGCGTATTCGTGCCGTATTGCGTCGCCAAGCAAAACATATTCCAGGAGCGCCTAGTAATTCAGAAACAGTAATTTCTTTTGGCCGATTCACTTTAAACTTGGCCACTCGTGAAATGACGGACGACGGTAAGTCGATCTCATTAACTAGCGGTGAGTTTGCAGTATTGAAATCATTGGTCGAACATTCTCGTCAGCCACTATCGCGTGACAAATTGATGAATTTAGCGCGTGGAAGAGATTATTCGGCACTTGAGCGTTCAATAGATGTTCAAGTATCACGCTTACGTCGCTTAATCGAAGAAGATCCGGCTCAACCACGCTATATCCAAACGGTTTGGGGCGTAGGTTATGTGTTTGTACCGGATGGCGGAGAAGCTGGCTAAAACTCCATGGGCTTGTTACCAAAAACGGCTTTTGGCCGAATCGCTTTATTAGTAGGGTTCTTGCTGGTTATTAATCAGTTAGTATCCTACTTTACGATTTCTTGGTATGTCACCAATCCTTCTATGAAGCAGTTAGTGCAGCTGTTGGCGTCGGATGTGAATACCGCCATTTATGTGCAGCACAAAGAATTCCCTCAAGAAGTACGTCAAGAAATTATGGATAGCCAAAACATGGAGTTGGTCTCAACTCGAAATGGTGAACCTAGAGCTTTAAGAGAAGCCCAGCCTTATAAAGTACTGACTGAAAATTTAGCCAGTTATTTAAACGTGCCTGTGGAAAGAACTGAGATGCGGGTGGAAGAGTCCGATAAAATTTATTATTGGATAAAATCACCACGCCATTCGAATATTTGGATTCGTGTTGCCATGGAACCATTTGAGGGTTTCAACATACATCCTCCCTTAGTTTATTTTTCTGCAATTCTACTGCTAAGTTTGTTAGGCGGTTGGATCTTTACCCGCCAAATATCAAGACCATTACGCCGCTTAGAATTCGCTGCTCGTGAGATTGGTCGAGGTGATAATCCGGGACAATTACAAGAGCGCGGTTTGGAAGAAATGGTCACCGTGACTCGTGCTTTCAACCAAATGGCCAGGAACGTTCAACAATTAGAAGAAGATCGAACTTTATTGTTGGCAGGGGTTTCGCATGATCTTAGAACGCCACTAACTCGAATTCGATTAGCAACCGAGTTTATGGGTGAAGCAGAAGCTGAAACGAAAGAAGGGATCATTCGTGACACCGAAGATATGGATCAGATTATTAATCAATTTATATCCTTTGTCCGTGATGGACGTGATGAGCGTGCCATTGCAGGCGATCTTAATGCTCTGGTTGAAGAGTGCGTTTTAGCTAATCGACTTAGGGAAGAAGATATAAGCTCTGATCTCGGCGATTTATCGGAGGTAGCATTTAAGCCTTTAGCGATGAAACGTCTGATCACCAATTTGATTCAGAATGGTTTAAAATACGCCGGTGCACCATTGCATTTAGTGACGGGTTTGTACGGCGATAAAATTAGAATTTCAATTTTTGACCAAGGCTCTGGTATTGATGAGCAGGAGGTTGAAAGATTGTTTCAGCCGTTTTCGCGAGGTAATACTGCTCGATCTGGCGGTGGTTCAGGGTTAGGTCTAGCTATTGTGCGCCGTATTGCTGAAATGCATAACGGAAAGGTCAGTTTAATTAACAGGCCTGAAGGTGGACTTGAAGCAAGATTTGAAATGCCGCGCTAGTTTTAAACTAAGACCAACTTAGCCCATAGGGTAATTGATAACTAGAAAATTCTAGATGCAGAACCTTCCGAGAAGTGGGTTTTGTCGCTTTACTAGAGGCGTGTAAAAGAGTTGGCATCATTATTAAAGCAGAGTTTCTTGGGGCTTCAATAAAATCTATTTTGTGTTCACAAACTATTTTATTTATCTCGTCTTGAGATAAAATCCCTTGATTATGACTCTTCGGTATAACTTTTAAGCAACCGTTGTTTTTAGTTGCTTCATCTAAATGAATTCGTACCGTGATAATAGATTCTAGTACATCTAATGGAGGGCTAGCGTGTACAACAGAATCCTTTATACTCCAGGCCTTCCAAGCAAGTCGTTCATCTCTAGCGGATATAGAAACCTTCTTATCTTGGTGCCAACCAACAAGCCAATTTTGAGATTCTGATTTATTGAATAAAATGGCTCGAACTAATTTGGCTTCATTATTTAAGAGCTTCGTAGCTAGAGTTAGAATAAGCTCTGAGTTAGCGAAATTAGAAATACTGGGGACTAATTTGTCAATATTTCTAATACCACCTCTATTTTTTAAGATGTTTAATTGAGCTAATTCATCATTTATCTGATTGGCTAAATCTTCAGTTATAAAGCTCGGAATTAATTGATAACCTAGGGTGGCTAAAGACATAAGGAACTAATTTATTGACTCTAGATCCGCTTCTTCAGTCAATAAGTCCATGATTTGCTGACGGTCAAAAATTTCTTTATTACTACAGAAATCGCATACCATTTCTATTTCGCTTTGTTCGTCGACCAAGCTCATTAGCTCTGCGGGATCTAAAGTGGTCAGTGCTGCCATATTGCGTTCTCGGGAACAGCTGCATTGAAACTTAATGCTTTTTTCAGGATAGATACTGACTTCGTCTTGGTGAAAGAGTCGAAAGAGTAAATCTTCATGATTCAATTCAAAAGCTTCTTCTGCTTTGATAGTACTGGTTAAAGCGGTTACATGCTCGAAGGCTTGCTGAGATTGCTCATTGCCAATACTTGATTCGGATTCCTGCGGTAATGTTTGTACGAAAATGCCAAAGGCTTTATGGTCGTCAGCAATGATTTTAATGTGAGTAGGCAGTTGCTCTGATAAGTTAAAATAATCTTCTAGGCATTCAGCTAGGGTATTTTTATCCAGCGGCACAACTCCTTGATAGCGTTGCCCTTTATCAGGCTCAATAGTGATGGCTAACTGTCCCTTCGCGGTCCATTGTTTAAAGTCAAAGGCTTCGTCATTGATAAGGTGTTCAAGCTCCTCATTGATTTGCAGCAAACCACGAATATGACCCTGGTGATTACACTCTACCAGTAGTAGTTTTACGATTGATTGACTTTGTAATTGAAGTGCAACACGCCCTTCGATTTTGATGATATCTGCTAGCAAGGTGCAGGCCGTTAAAGCCTCAGCCAATAAGTGCCGAATTTCTTTAGGATATTGATGTTGATTGCAAATAGTATCAATACTACTGCTTATACTAACGATTTCTCCACGAATCGGAAGTTGTGCGAAACTAAAGCGCTGTATTTGGTCGCTCATGACGAATGGGCCTTTCAATGTTTAGTAAAGCGATTATATAAGAGTTAATCTTGCTCGCGAAGAAATTTATGTATTTGCCGACGTTGTTTTTTATCAGGCTTGGTATTAGACATAGGCATTGATTGGCGCTGAACCAGTAGTTCTTCTCTCTTTGCTATGCTTTCTGGAGTCTCTTGATATAAGCTTTGCGCTACTTTAGCTGGCCCGCGATGTTCGGAAAGCGCAAGAACATCTATAGTTTTTTGTTGATGCCCTTGCATCAAACGAATTTGCATACCGATAACAACTTGACGATTGGCTTTTCCTTTAACTCCATCACAGTGTACTTTACCGCCATCGATAGCTTTCTTTGAAAGCGAACGAGTTTTATAAAATCGAGCCGCCCATAACCACTTGTCTAATCGTACTGAGTCTACTACCAAGCTGACCTTACCTAAAGTTTACTAATGCTGACCAGTGTCTGACTAATCTATAATTTTCTTTACAGAGCCTAGACTTGCTTTATTTTTTCTTGCATGGGAAGATTTGATTATAAATCAAATTGATAGTGAATGTTTGAGTTAATAAACTTTAACTTGTACTATGGGGTTATGGATGTAAGCTCAAATGGGGTTTAGGAACTGAGCTTTTACTAAGGATAGGATATCAATCAATAAATTAAACTAATGAATACATCTAATCAAAATTTTGCTGCCTTTTGGCAAAAAAATGCGTCATCTATTACTAAGATATTAGCGGTGTTGTTCCTAATACTGACACTATATATTTTGGCTAAATTAATTTGGTTATGGGTTGATTATGCTCAGCCAGATAACCCTGTTGCCAACGACCCTTCAACGCCAATAACTTCATCGAATAACAAGGTAAATGTTAATAAAATTGCTCAAATGCATTTATTTGGTACGGCAAATCGAACTGAAGAGCCTGTTGAACAAGTTAGCGGTGAAACGAAACTTAGTTTGAAGTTAGTGGGTGTTTATGTGGACTCTAACGAACAATTAAGCAGCGCTATTATTCGGAGCAGTAGTAATCAAGAAAAAGTCTATTGGATAGGCGATAAACTGCAAGGTGTTGGTCGAAATCAAGTGGAATTAAAGAAGGTTGAACCATTAAGAGTAATTATTCGAAATGGTGCCAGAAATGAAACACTGACTTTGCTAGAAAAGCTCAATAAACAAGTTATTGCCTCAGCCAAAAAGCCACTAGCGGAAGTAAAGCCGGGTGATGGTAAGACGATAGATAAGCGACAAGATTCTAGGTTGACTAAAGATTTGAGCGATATTCGCAACAAACTTAGTCAAAGTCCACAGTCCTATGCCGATTTAGCGCGTTTTGAAATGGTTACTGATAACGCTGGGCAGGTTTCAGGCTTTAAAGTGGCGCCAGGTAAAGATCCGAGAATGTTTAGCCGCTTAGGTTTACGTCGAAACGATGTAATTACTTCAGTAAACGGAGAAGCATTAAGCAATCAAGCTTACTGGACAGTGTTGGAGCAGCTGCAAACCGCAGAATCACTAGAAGTGAATATTGAGCGTAATGGACAACCCATTACCTTGTTACTAAATTTGGGGGCGGGGCAAAGATCGAACCAACAAAATGATCAGCCTCGCGACAATACAAGAGACCTAAAAATTCAATAGTTTTTAAGGATTGAAAACACACGACGAGAACAGTGTATGAATACGAAGCATAAGCTAATTACAACAGCAACAAGTTTGGGATTATTGTTAGCCTCTTTTTCGGCTGACGCAGAGCGACTGAATGTTCGTGATGCGGATATTCGCGAAGTGGTGGAAACGGTTGCTAGAATTACGGGTAAAAACATGATTGTGGATCCGCGGGTTTCACAAAAGAAAATTACCATTATCTCCAATCAAGACAGCAGCAAAGATGATATTTATCGTATGTTCTTGGCTACCTTGAAAATTCATGGATTCCAAGCGATCCAAGTGGATAAAAATACTGTAAAAATCATTCAAGAAGCCAAAGCTCGCTCCGAACCAGGTCCAGTCAATCCATCAAACCCAGCAAAATACGGCGATACTTATGTTACTCAAGTGATTCCGGTAAATAATGTTAACGCTCAGCAGTTGGTCAATGTATTGCGTCCTATGGTTTCAGCAACTTCTGGCCAAATGTTAGCGGTGCAAGGCACTAATACCATTATTCTTCACGATTCTGCCTCTAACGTAAAACGCTTGAAAGATATTATTGCTCGTACCGATAAAGCTAACGATGAAGAGATTGAAGTCATTCCATTGCAGCACGCTTCTGCTACCGAAGTGGTGCGAATATTGGATTCGATTACCAACACTCAAGGTGGGCAACAACAAGTTAATCAAAGCCAGGCGCCTAAATTTGTTGCTGATGAGCGTATGAATACTATTCTTCTGAGCGCTACCGATAAAACTCGTGTACGTTTACGTGCGTTAATTGCAAGTTTAGACCGCCAGCAAAATTCTGTTGGAAATACCAAAACGATTTTCTTGAAATACGCTAAAGCTGAAGAAGTGAAAGAAGTGTTATCAGGGATTGGCGAATATAAGCAAAAAGAAGAGTCTGGCGCAGCGGGACAACCTGCTGGCGGAGCTCGTTCTCAAAAATCTTTATATAGCATTCAATCTCACGAAGAAACCAACGCTTTGGTAATGACTGCACCACCCGATATGATGCGTGAGTTTGAATCGGTGGTAAGAAGTTTAGACATTCGTCGCAAACAAGTTCATGTAGAAGCGATCATTGTTGAAATCTCGGATCGGAAAGCGCGAGAACTGGGTATCCAATGGTTATTCTCTCCTTCAGGAAATGGCACCCAACCGGCCGGTATTATTAACTTTGGTTCTATTGGTCAAATTGCAGCAGGAGTTCAAGCTGGTCGAGATTACACAGAAGAAACAGTCACCCGCGATACTGATGGTTTCGTGACCGGTAGTGTTTCTACCACGGTTAGAGGTGATGGCGGCGTTGCTTTAGGACAAGTGTTAAGTGGATTATCAGGAGCCGGAATTGGCCTTGCTAGAACTTCAACTTCGGGTTTAAGCTGGGGTGCCTTTATTAATGCATTAGAAGGTGTCACTGATTCTAATACTTTAGCTCGTCCAAGTATTACTACCTTAGATAATACTGAAGCTGAGTTTAGTGCCGGTCAAGAAATTCCAATTATTACCGGGTCAACATTGGGAAATAACAACGCTAATCCGTTCCAAAATGTGGAGCGAAAAGACATAGGTGTTTCTTTAAAGATTAAGCCGCAAATTAATGAAGGTAATCATGTTCGTTTAGATATCGAACAAGAAGTATCCTCATTAGCTGGCGCAACTCAAGTAGACGTAGTAACCAACAAACGTAAAGTTAAAACGTCAGTATTAGTGCCAGACGGTGGCATGGTAGTGTTAGGTGGTTTAATTGATGACACTATTAATGAAAGTGAGCAAAAAGTTCCTCTTTTAGGTGATATTCCACTAGTTGGAAATTTATTCAAATCACGTGGCACGACGAAAGAAAAGCGAAACTTGATGGTATTCATTCATCCTCGAGTTTTGAAAGATGATGCCGAGTTAAGACAGGTTAGTTCTGCTAAATATAGCTATATGCGTGCGCAACAGCTTGAGCAGTTAGCTGACGGTATTAATCTAATGCCAGGTGTCGATCCACACGTGATGCCAACCTATGATGAAGCGTTAGTGTTACCGCCAAGTTTTGAAGAATACATGGATAAAGAATCGAAGCAAGATGCTGAGAAAGATGGCAAGGAATAGATTATGGCCGAGCAAATGTCTTCAGAAATGGAAGTTGTAGAACCGATCTTTGATAGCTTCCGTCCTTTACCTTTTAGTTTTGCTAAAAGACACGGCGTATTTTTAACAAAAACAGAAGCTGGCTTGAGTTGCTTTTTACGTGAAGGCACCTCGCCAACCGCTTTGTTAGAAGTGAAGCGTCATTGCAGTGAGCCTTTTGCAGTTACCAAGTTAAGAGAAGATGATTTTGAAGCTGAGTTAAGCGCTTACTATCAGTCTGGTACTGGTGGTGCGCAACAAGCAATGGATGATTTGGGTGATGAAATGGATCTGTTTAAGTTAGCTGAAGAGCTGCCTGAAACAGAAGATTTATTAGAAGCCGAAGATGATGCACCAATCATTAAGTTGATCAATGCATTACTGACTGAAGCCATTAAAGAAAACGCTTCCGATATTCATATTGAAACTTTTGAAAAAACACTTTCGGTCCGCTTCCGTGTCGATGGTGTTTTACGTGAAGTGTTACAACCGAGTCGAAAATTAGCACCGTTATTAGTTTCTCGTATTAAGGTTATGGCCAAGCTGGATATCGCCGAAAAACGTATTCCGCAAGATGGGCGTATTGCTTTACGAATAGCCAACCGTGCCGTTGATGTACGTGTTTCTACTATGCCGTCGAGTCATGGTGAACGGGTAGTTTTGCGTTTGCTGGATAAAGAAGCCGGCCGCCTAGAATTTTCGCACTTAGGAATGCAGCAAGACTCGATGGATTTGATGAGTGCCTTACTGCATAAGCCGCATGGCATTATTTTGGTTACCGGTCCTACGGGTTCAGGTAAAACAACCACACTTTATGCCGGTTTATCTTTATTAAATAATTCAAGCCGGAATATTTTAACGGTTGAAGATCCGATTGAGTATTTGATCGATGGCATTGGTCAGACTCAGGTTAATCCAAAAGTGGATATGACGTTTGCTCGAGGATTAAGAGCGATTTTACGTCAAGATCCTGATGTAGTAATGGTTGGTGAGATCCGTGATTTAGAAACGGCGCAAATTGCTGTACAAGCATCTTTAACTGGTCACTTAGTACTTTCAACATTGCACACTAATACTGCCGTGGGTGCAGTTACTCGTATGCAAGACATGGGAGTCGAACCGTTCTTATTATCTTCTTCAGTACTTGGCGTATTAGCGCAAAGATTAGTGAGACGTTTATGCCCTGAGTGTAAACGCCCTGAAGTGGCTAATGAGAAAGAGTGCGAGTTAATGGGTTTGGATGCGGCTAATCCACCGACCATTTACCATCCTGAAGGATGTGAGGTTTGCAGTTACCGCGGTTATAACGGCCGACAGGGTATATATGAGTTATTGATGGTCGATGAGCATGTAAGAACCATGATCCATAACAATGCCAGTGAACAAGAGATGGAAAAGTATGCTCGTAAATCTACTCCGGGCATCCGCTCAGACGGTAGGGATCGAGTATTGCAAGGCATCACTACTGTCGAAGAAGTCTTACGCGTTACGCGTGAAGACTAACGCAATTAGTTTAAAAGAAGGTTTTAATAATGGCTGCTTTTGAATACGTTGCTCTTAACACCAAAGGTAAAGAAAAAAAAGGCGTTTTAGAAGGCGACACGCCTAGGCAAATTCGTCAGCAACTACGCGACAAAGGCTTTACCCCGCTCGAAATATTACACATTGGAGACTCCGCTCAAACTAAAGATAAGACAGCTCTTGGTTTTGGTGGAGTATCGATCAAAGTTGCAGATCTTGCGTTAATTACTCGTCAGTTAGCGACACTGGTTAAGGCTGCGCTACCAATTGAAGAAGCGCTGAAAGCAGTATCTGAGCAAACTGAAAAACCAAAAGTAAAAAGCATTCTTTTGGGCGTTCGCGCCAAAGTCATGGAAGGTCATACTTTAGCTGATGGTATGGCAGAATTTCCTAAAGTCTTTAATGGTTTGTATCGTGCGATGGTAGCCGCCGGTGAAAGAGCTGGGCACTTAGATACAGTATTAAATCGTTTAGCTGACTATACTGAAAGACGCCATAAAATTCGTGGCAAAATTACCGCGGCCATGGTGTATCCAATTGTATTAATAACGGTTGCGATTACAGTGGTGATTTTGTTGATGATCTTCGCAGTTCCGAAAATTGTTGCTCAATTTACTAACTCGGGTCAGGAACTTCCGTTTGCCACTAAGATTCTAATTGGTATCAGTGACTTTTTATCATCTTATGCAGGATTGTTCACTTTAATTGGAATTATCGGGGCTTTGGTGTTGTTTTCACTGTGGTTACGAAACCCAGAAAATCGAAAAAGATGGCATGCGAAACTGCTTAAATTGCCCGTATTTGGCCGTTTATCAAAGAACTTAAACACCTCGCAGTTTGCTAGCACTTTAAGTATTTTACACTCTAGCGGTGTGCCATTATTAGAAGCCATGAATATTGGCGGTAAGGTTCTGACCAATTTAAAAATGCGTGAGGCAGTGGCTGAGGCTGCTGTAAAAGTTCGCGAAGGCGCGAGTTTAAAAAACTCATTAGAGCAAACCAAACTTTTCCCGCCAATGATGATTCATATGATTGGTAGTGGTGAAGCGAGCGGAGAGCTCGAAGATATGCTGCAACAAGTTTCTGATAATCAGGAAGCTCAATTTGAAAACAGTGTCGATATTGCACTGAATATTATGGGCCCTATGATTATTTTATTTTTAGGTGGAATGGTGTTCTTTATTGTATTGGCGATGATGTTGCCAATCTTCGAATTGACCAGTTCCATCGGCTAATGTGTTAATGATGAGAGAAAAAATGAAAAAGCAAGTTTCCAAAAAAATAACAGGTTTTACTATTACAGAAATTTTAGTGGCCTTGGCTATTGTAGCCATTATGTCCACGGTGATCGCGATTAACTTTTTGGGTAAAACCGAAGAAGCAAAATTTACTCGTGTTAAAGGCGATTTGACCAATTTACAGTCTGCCTTGATGAGCTATTACAACGATAATGGTTTTTTCCCGACAACTGATCAAGGTTTAAATGCATTGGTTAGAAGACCAACACAAGATCCTGTACCTAATAACTATCAAAAGGGTGGTTATATTTCAGGTGGTGGTGTTGTCAACGATCCTTGGGGAAAGCCGTACCAATACATTTCCCCAGGCATCGAAAATGATTACGATCTATTTTCGATGGGAAAAGATGGGCGTCCAGGTGGGCAAGGTGAATTTCAAGACATTAGCGTTTGGAATATGAATGCAATTAACTTCAATGCTGAGAATCAATAATAGACATATTATAAGCACAAAGCCTCAAGCAGGATTTACTATGCTTGAGGTGGTGATTGCTATGGCAATTATCGCCATTATCGCAGTTGGGGCTTTTCGGTTTTTTGGCGCTAATCATAAAGGCGAACTCAAGAATCATGCCTATAAATTATTAGGCCAACTACAGATCGCAAATGAAGAATCGATTATTCGTGGGGTTGAGTTTGGTTTAAGAGTAGAAGACGATGGCTATACGTTTTTAATATATAACAATGAACAATGGCAAGAACTTGAAGACCATCAGTTTTTAAAGAATCAAGAATTTGAACATCCCTTTGCCCTGTACGTTAATGTAGAAGGGCAAGATTCGCTATTAAAAAATTCGACTCAGGAAGCCGATGAAAGCAAAGATTCTGGCGAAGAATCTGAGAGTGAATTGTCCGATGGTGAAAGCAGTCCCGTAAAAATACCGCAAATTTTTATGCTTTCTAGTGGTGAAATGAATGAGTTTTATTTGACCATTGGTTTAGACGAGTCAGAAGGTATTTTTTATCGTATCGCTGGAAATTATCTTGGCGATTTGAAAATATCGAAAAGAGCATTAGCAGGTAACTATCAGTCAGATTGGGATAAAGATTTAGATAAGGATGCTTTTTATGCTCAATAAAAAGCAAACAGGCTTAACGCTGCTAGAACTTTTGATTGCGATGTCTATTACCGGAATATTAATAGTGCCATTGGTTTACGGTCTTTTTAATTCAAGCGCCCAGAGTATTAGTTCGAATAGGGATAAAACTTTGGCAAGTTATGTGGCTAAAAATTATATAGCGGAATTGCAACTAGAAGATAATTGGCCATCTGTCGGAACAAAAGAATCCGAAATGGAGTTGGCGAACCGTGAGTGGAAAATTGAGCATCAGGTTTTTGAAACCAGTGAGCCTAAGATGCGACGAGTTACGGTTACGGTAGAGTATGGTGGAGATGGTGTCTTTACCATGACCGGATTTGTTGGGCAAAAGGATAAAAAGCAATGAGCCAAAAAGTAATGCGCAATAGGGGATTCAGTTTAACTGAAGTCCTTGTTGCATTAGCAATTTTAGGGATTGTTGGATTGTTGTCGATGGAGCTTTTCAATTCAGTTCAAAAAACCATGGCCTCTAATGAGAAACATATTGATCGATTGCGCGAAGTTCAATTAGCCATTAGGCAGTTAGAAGATGATGTTCAACACTTAGCGTATCGTGAAAGACGTGATGAGTATGGCGATAAAGTAGCCTTGTTGCGAGGAAGAACAGCGGCTTCAGATAGCTTTATAGATTTTACCCGTACCAAGTGGCGTAACCCCGCAAAATTAGCTCGCAGCAATTTACAGCATATAGTCTACCAGCTAGAAGATGAAAAACTGATTCGTAATCATTGGCTTTATGTTGATAGCGCCGTCGAAGGGCAAGAGTTGAAGCGCCCCATGCTGTCTGGCGTTGAAGAAGTTAAATTTGAATTTTTAAAAGATGATAGCTGGCAAAAGGAATGGGAAGCTGAGCAAGATAATTTAATGGATATGCCACGAGCTATAAAAGTGACTTTGACTTTAAAAGATTTTGGAGAAATCTATCGTGTTTTTCCCATAGCTTCTTTTGAGTCTATCAAACCCCAGTCTGGAGTGAGCGCCAATTTAGGGGATAAAGGTTAGGATGACATCTTTTAGTAAACCAAAGCAAACAGGTATAGCATTAATTACTGTGTTAATGATAGCTGCTGTTTTAATTATGTTCGCCACTTTTATTATTAATGATCGTCAAGTCAGTGATCGCAGAACATTCAACATTATAAATAATGCGAGAGCGGCTGAGTATATGGTTGGTGCTGAAGTTTTTGGCAAAAGCCTTTTAGAGCAGTATTTTGAGCAGTCAAAAGCGGAACGAGTTGTGCGAACTCAGCCATGGGCAACTACGCCAATGCAGTTTCCGATTGAAAATAACTTGGGCCAGTTAGAGGGACAAGTACGCGACATGCACAGTTGCTTTAATTTAAATTCGATTTTAATGGAAGCTAAGAATGCGGGCCCAACTTCAAATGGCGAAATTTCTCAAAATGAACTTCGTGACGAAACCGCTTCTGATGCAGAAACACAGAATACTGAATTCGGTAAGCAGTTACCGGGTGAAAAAGTGTATATGAAATTAATAGAAACGTTATTACCAAGCGAGATAGAAGCTACGCCTGCGCAGTTGGCAGCGACTTTACGGGATTGGCTAGATGAAGATCTGGAAGTTTCTGGGGCTGATGGTGCTGAAGATTATACATATACCGGCTTAGAGATTCCCTATCGTACGGGTAATACTTTGTTGGCAGATAGCAGTGAACTAATGGTTATAAAGGGTTATAACGCACAAATTTATGACTCGATAAAAGATTACATCTGCGTATTACCAACCAAAGAAGGCACCATAAACGTTAATACAGTAAAGCCAGAGCATGCAGTTTTAGTATGGGCTCTACTCGATGAGGTAGATTTGGCAACGGTACAGCAAGTATTGCAGGATATGCCTGAAGAGGGCTATAGTGAAGGTGATTTTTACACCGCATTAGGAAATGGAAAGGCATCGCCGGAAGCTGCTGGACGTTTAGCTTTCGATAGTAAGTTTATGCTGATGACTGCTACAGCCAATATTCATACTGGTAGCGCTCAAACCAAGTCACTATTGTTAAAAAATCAAAATCAATTTCAAGTGGTTGCGCGCCACATTGGAGATTAGTATGAAAGATCGATTATTTATTCGATTATTATCAGACCAAGAGTCAGTAGAATGGGGTCTTGTTAATTCTGAGGAATCAACCACCAAGTTTCTGGATCGTGGGAACTTATTGTTAGATGACCTTATCGCATTAGCTGAAATGGCTGAAGTAAATCCTGTAACCATGCTGATTCCTGCTCAACAAGTGAGAAGCTTTAATATAGATGCACCGACAAAGAATCGGAAGCACTTAGAAAAAGCCGTTCCTTATTTATTAGAAGAGCAGATAATTGAGTCCGTTGATAGTCAGCACTTTGCCATTGCTGATGTTGACTCAGCTAATAAAGTAGCTGTAAATGTAATTAGTAAAAAATACCTTTCTGATTTGTTGGCAAGACTAACAGAAGCAGGTGTCGAGGTAGACGAAATATATGCCGATGCTGCAAGTTTGCCGGTATTTGATGATGCGTGGAGTATGCTGGATTCCGAGGTGCCATTGATTCGTCAAGGTGCTAATGAGTTTTGGTCTGCCTCAAAAGATGTGTTGGCAGATTTGTTAAAGTGGAATTTGAGCGAAGCCGCGCAAGATGAGCAAACTTTAACTCAAGCGGTTAGAGTTTTTAGCACTAAGCAAGATGCAAGTGGATTAGATGGGGTTCCGGGATTGGCTATTCAGCTTATGCCGATTGAGGATGAACTCGAATGGTTGGCTTCGCAAGAACGCAGTCAGTCAATAAATTTATTGCAACAAGAATATAGTTCAAATAAAAAGTCAAATACGGATATGAGTCAATGGAAGTTACCATTAATGGCTGCATCGGTATTAGTAATTTCTGGTTTTATTTATTTAGGCAGTGAGTTATTTATCTTAAAAACGGAGCGTGATGAGTATCGTCAACAGGCACTAACTGAAGTTCAAAAACTCAGTCCTAATATTGATGACAGTCGATTGGATTCAAAAATAGTTGAGATTAGTAACCTTTATCGAAAAGCCGCTGGTGGAAGTGGTAAAGTTAACGGGTTGATTAACTTAATGGATAAAGTTTATGGCAAGATTGATTCAAATCAAGTGAAGCTTGAGCAATTAGATTTTAACTCGAAGCAAGGCACCATGAACTTAGATGTGCGAGCACAAAACTATAGTGTTCTAACTGCTGCTCAACAACAGTTAGAACAGTCTGGACTGAATGTTGAGATGCGCAATGCTCGTGATAACAATGGAAGCTGGACAACTCGTTTAGTAGTAAAGGTGAACTAATGAGCGTTATAAAAAATTGGTATGCTGGCCTTAATCAGCGTGAAAGTGTCATGGTTAATATTTTGATGGTGGCATTTGTTTTGCTGCTAATTTCATTGTTGGTAGTCATGCCTATTAAGGAATACAGAGCAACACTTATTGATGATAGAAATGCGCTAAAGGAGCAGGTTTCAACATTAAAAACGCAAGTGGCAACTTTGCAGGCAGGCGGGGTTCAAGCGTCTGGTGATCAGCCTTTAAATCAATTGCTAAGCCAGTCGGCCAGTCAGTTTGGCCTTAAGCTTTCAAATATTCAAGAGCGTAAGAGAAATCAAGAAATTCAATTAAGACTGGATGATGTAGAGTTTGACAGACTTATTCGCTGGGTTTCAAATTTGGAGCAAGCAAAAGGATTGATTGTGGAGAGTTTTAGAGTTTCTAAAACCGATGCTAACGGGAAAGTGGATGTCTCGCTAAAAGTATTAAAAGCGGGATAACCAATGAAAAAGAAAATCCTCGGCGTAATGCTGAGTGTATTGGTATTGCTAGTCATAGTTATTGCTATGGCACCTGCAAAAACTATATGGCCAATTGTTACCAGCAAGCTACCTGCTAAGTTTCAAGCTATACAATCGGGAGAAATATCCGGTTCTATTTGGAATCCTCATTTCAAGCAAATTGCATATCAGAATACCGCTGTTAACAATGTGACTGCTGATATTAGTGTTATGAGTTTAATTTTTGCAGAGTTGAAAGCAGGAGTTGTTGTTGAAGATCCTACCTTAAAATTAAATGGCAATTTAGTCGCAACCGATAAAAATCTAAAGGTAACAGAACTAAATTTTACTATCGATGCAAAACGATTAGATGCTCATATGGAATTCCCCATCAAGGGCTTAAATGGAGTTATTTCAGGACTTATTGATTCAGCTTTCTTTACTTCAACTGGTGAGTGGTTAAGTGTAGATGGGTTAGGTAGCTGGGATAATGCCATTATTAATTATTTAGATGAAAGTTTGGATTTGGGTAATTTTAATTTCCTGATCAAGACGGATAAAGAAAACAATTTACTTCTAGTGGTTTCGGATAACCAAGGTGTATTGGATTTAAAGGGCGAAATAAAATTCACCCCCAGCAAAAATTATCTTATCGATGTTACTACTCAGCAAAACTTACCGTCAGAACTTGAAACATGGATAAAATCATTTGGCAAAAAACAGAATGATCGCTACCGGATTCAATGGAACGGCAAGCTTTAATTAGCCTTAAAGAATGGGAGTCTATAGAGACTATTCTACTAGATATGGATGGTACTCTTTTAGATCTGGCTTTTGATAATTATTTTTGGCTAGAGCTTATACCTAGAGCTTACGCGGAAAAACATATACTAAGTAAGGAGCAGGCTAACGGTTTTTTAAAAAATTTGTATCAGGAACATTATGGAACTCTTGAATGGTACTGCACGGATTTTTGGTCTAAAAAGTTAGAATTGGACATCATTGGCTTGAAGCGGCAGGTTTCTGAAAAAGTAGAATATAGAACTGGAACCCTAGAGTTTTTACACAATGCAAAAGCTATGAATAAAAAAATATATTTAGTCACTAATGCCCACCCCGACACATTAAGAATCAAACTGAAAGTACGTGACTTTTCTAGATATTTTGAGCAGCTTTTATCAAGCCATGATACTGGTTATCCAAAAGAAAGCATTAGATTTTGGGAGTCAATAGCCCTGAAATGGAACTTTGAAAGCAGTAAGACATTATTTATCGATGATAGCATTAGCATTCTTAAAACGGCTAAAGAATTTGGGATAAAGCATGTTTTTGGTGTAACTCACCCTGATTCGAGTAGAGTGTCTATTTCAGTTGCTCCATTTAAAGGGGTTAATCGACTTTCTGAGTTAGTGTTATAGCAAACTTTATATTATGAATAAATTACCGAAAATTAAATCATCTCAGTTAATCGCTAAAACAAGAATATTTTCTGTTGAGGAACTGGCGATGGAGTTTTCCAATGGGGAGCAGCGTATTTACGAAAGACTTAAAGCAGGCTCTAATGGTGCTGTCATGGTAATTCCTGTGCTTGATGATGAGAACTTCTTGCTGATAAAAGAATATGCTGCTGGAGTAGAGGCTTATGAGTTAGCTTTCCCCAAAGGATTAATAGAGCCGAATGAAGTAGCGGAAGATGCCGCTAATAGGGAGTTGCAAGAAGAAGCAGGCTATGCAGCAAAAAAACTTAGTCAGCTTAAGCAAATAAGCCTAGCGCCAGGCTATTTAAGTCACAAAATGCATTTAGTATTAGCGCAAGAATTATACCCATCAAAATTAGAAGGTGATGAGCCAGAACCAATAGAGGTTGTGCCATGGAAGTTTTCTGAAATTGATGAGTTACTTAAGCGCAAGGATTTTACTGAAGCAAGAAGCATCGCTGCACTTTATTTATTGCAAATGTACTTAGCAAAGCTTGATTAGTTCTTTATTGAGCTGGTTGATTCATTATTAGATAGTTTTTTTACGGCAGCAACTACTTGGTTATCAACTTTATAATTCGGTTCTCCTTCTGCTAATTCACCTTCAAACTCTTCATGTGCAATTTTAATATCGGGAGTAATTCCTAAGTCTCTAATGGAACGATCATTGGGAGTGTAATAAAGGGCCGTAGTGAGCTTTATTCCGCCTCCACCATGAATAGGGTAAATAGTTTGAACCGAACCTTTACCATAAGATTGAGAACCTAGTATTAATGCTCTTTTATGATCTTGTAATGCGCCAGATACGATTTCTGAGGCAGAAGCGCTAATACCGTTTACTAAAACAATCAATGGACGGTTACGTAGGATATCTCCAGAGGTAGCGCGATATTCTTGGTTAGAATCTTCTAGTCGCCCTTTAGTAGAAACTATAATGCCCTCGTGTAAAAACAAATCACTAACTGCTACTGCCATTTCTAAAATTCCGCCTGGATTATTTCTAAGATCTAATATAAGTCCTTGCAATGGGGCTTTATTATTTTTCTCCATCTTGGTTATAGCTTGGGTTAAATCTTTAGCGGTTCTGGTTTGGAATTCACCAATTCGTGCGTAGCCAATATTGGGTTCTATTAACTCATAACTAACACTGGTAAATTGAATAATTTTTCTTTTAAGACTGACTTGTTTTGGTTCGTCTGAATTTTCAGAAATAATAGTCAGTTTTAATTTTGAATTAGGGATTCCTCTGAGTAACTCGCTGCCTTCATTGACCGATAAACCTACAGTAGTTTGCCCGTCAACAGCAACGATTTTATCGTTTAGTTGTAGACCTGCTTTTTGTGCTGGAGAGTCATCAAAAATAAAACGAACATAGATGGCATCTTCTAAATGATCGGCTCTTATGCCAATCCCGCCATATTCGCCACGCGCAGATTCTTCTAGTTGCTCAAAACCAGTTTCATTTAAGTAGCGGGAATGTTTATCTAAATTATTAACCATGCCTTTGATAGCATTTTCTAAAATTTCTTTGTCAGAAAGTTCATTGACATAAACTTTTTTTATTTGTGCATATACATCAGTTAGAGTTACTAACTCATCTAGCGGTAATTCTTCTATCTTAGAATTTTCTTTTCTACTTTTTTTAAATGCTTCTTCTTTATGTTCAGCAAGGGTAGAGAAGCTTATGAATAAAAAAATAGTTAATAGAAATAATTTGTGCATATGCTTCTCTTAGTTGATTTTACTGCTTAATCCATCTTAGCGGGTTTTGCGGTTTTCCTTTATAGCGAATTTCGAAATATAATCCTGTTTGAGAAAAACCGCCACTTTGTCCTATTGTAGCAATGGGTTCACCAGCTTCTACGAAATCACCAGCATTTTTCAGTAATGCTTGGTTATGTCCGTATAAAGATAAATAGCCTTTACCATGATCGATAATAGTCATTAATCCAAAGCCACGCAACCAGTCAGCGAATACAACCCGTCCTTGTTGTATGGATTGAATTTCTTGGCCTTCTTTCCCAGCAATAATAATACCATTCCATCGTAATGAGCTGTCCAGCTTCGTAGTCCCAAATCGGTGTAAAATATTACCTCTTACAGGCCAATTTAGTTTGCGCTTAAAAGATGAAAGTCCTTGTAACGATTGAGGCGGGCTGAAATTTTTTAAAGTTTCTTCCAGCTGAGCTAGTAATTTTTGAAGTTCTTGCTCATTTCGTTTTAGTTTTGTAAGGCGCTGATTATTAGAAGAATACTCATCTTTTAATGCTGTTAATGCTTGTTGTTGCGTTTGTTTTGATGCTACTTGTGCTTGCTGTTGCTTTTCTTGAGAGGCTTTAAGTTGTTCTAATTCAAGAATGTTAGCATTAACTTCGTCACTAATAATGAGTAAACGTTTAAGGTTATCCTGTAATGACTGAATGGTTTCAACACGGGCTTTGTTTAAATAGTCGTAGTACTTCAAAATTCGAGTGACTTTTGCTGGGTCTTCCTGATTTAGCAGTAACTTTATATATTCTTGATTACCCGAAGCGTAAGCGCTGCGTAACTGATTAGCTAATAGTGATTTTTGTTTTTTGCTGCTGGCCTGTTTTTGCTTTTGTTCTTTTTGTAAAGAATTCAGGTTGTGCTGATTCGCTTTGATAGAGGCTTGAGTGCTTCTTAGTGCTTGAGTAGCTTGAGATAAAGCTTTATCTGCAACCGCTAATCGCTTTTCTGCTGTAGATTGCTGCTGTTGATTTTGTGACAGTTCTTTTTGAACAGAGTTAATGGCAGCTCTTAACTCTTTAAGCTCTTGCTCGGTTTTTGCCTTATCCGCTTTTACACCATTAGTACTAACTAATAGTGTAAAAACAAACAGGCAATAAATTGACTTTAACAAATTATTGGGTCAACTCAAAAATAGGACGACCAGTCATTTCTTCGGGTACTGGCAAGTCCATTAATTTGAGCATTGTAGGGGCTAAGTCTGATAAGACCCCATCTTTAATTTTGACGCGGGAATTGCGACCAACATATAGCAATGGAACGGGCTCCGAGGTATGTGCTGTATGAGCTTGACCAGTAGTTGCATCAGCCATTTTTTCGGCATTCCCATGGTCGGCAGTAATAAGTGCCTCACCTCCAACTTTCTCAAGTGCTGCTACGATACGGCCAACGCAAGTATCTAGTGCTTCAATCGCTTTTACCGTGGCTTCAAAGTTGCCAGTATGGCCAACCATATCAGGATTTGCAAAATTGCAGATAATTACGTCGTGAGTCTGGTTCTCGATTACATTAATGAGTTTATCCGTGACTTTGTCCGCATGCATTTCTGGTTGTAAGTCGTATGTGGCAACATTAGGCGAAGGAATTAATTCGCGATCTTCGCCTGTAAAGGGCTCTTCAACGCCACCATTAAAAAAGAAAGTTACGTGGGCATATTTTTCTGTTTCAGCAATGCGTAATTGCTTCTTACCAAGGTTTTGTAAATGTTCGCCTAGTACGTTTTGCATACTAATTGGCGCATAAGCTACTGAAGTATTAATGTCGGCGGCATATTGAGTCAACATTACGAAGTCCGCTAGTTCGGGTTTGGTCTTGCGCTCAAAGCCGTGAAAGTCACTATCAACAAAAGCTCGGCTTAGCTGGCGGGCGCGATCAGCGCGATAGTTCATAAAAATTACTGAATCGCCGTCTTCTATAGGTGCCGCCTCGCCAATAACACTGGTTTTTACAAATTCATCATTCTCATCTCGCTCATATGCTGCTGCCAAGGCTTCAGTTGCTGAGGAGTAAGTAAATTCAGACTCGCTACGAGTTAGCATATTGAATGCAGTTTCTACCCGCTCCCAACGATTATCGCGATCCATGGCATAGTATCGCCCCGTCATAGTTGCAATTCGTGCATTGCCGGCTTCTGCGCAAACTTTTTCCATGGATTCAAGGCTAGGTTTAGCTGAGCGAGGAGGCATATCGCGACCATCTAAAAATGCATGCACATAAACTTTATTTGCACCGCGTTGTTTGGCTAACTTAATAGCCGCATGGATATGCTTTTCATGGCTATGAACACCGCCGGGTGATAACAAGCCCATTAAATGCACTGCATTGCCATTAGCTACTGCCTTATCAATGGCGTTAACTAACGCTGAATTTTCGAAGAAATCGCCATCTTTGATCGCTTTGCTAATGCGGGTGTAATCTTGATAAACCACGCGGCCCGCGCCAAGATTTAAATGACCCACTTCAGAATTGCCCATTTGGCCTTCAGGCAAGCCAACATCTGTTCCTGAACCTGAGATTAGAGTTTTTGAATATTTTTCCCAATATTTATCCCAATTTGGGGTGTTGGCCGCCATAATGGCATTGTCTTTAGGATCTTCGGAATAGCCCCAGCCATCAAGGATAATAAGAGCCATTGGTTTAACAGATTGAGTCATAGAATAGTGCGGTTACGCTAAAATTTGCACCTATTGTACCTGTTGCCTAAAAACTAGGCTAGAGTGAAGAGAAAATTGCTATCTTTCATAATTGGTAACACTAAAGCGATTGATTTTCTTAGTATAATCCCCATATATTAGAATAATAAGTCGCCATTTGAGCGATATTTTTCAATAACTATAAATAGGAGCTTGCTATGGAAATTGTTATCGGTGCTATTGCTGCATTTGCTATTTTCTTAATTATATCTGGGGTTAAAACGGTTTCTCAGGGTTTCGAATATACTGTGGAGCGTTTCGGTAAATTGAAAACTGTTTTGTCCCCTGGTCTACATATCATTGTGCCAGTAGTGGACAAAATTGGCGCTAAAGTCAATATGATGGAACAGGTTTTAGATATCCCTGCACAACAAGTTATTTCACAAGATAATGCTACCGTTACTATTGATGCAGTTTGCTTCTATCAAGTAGTTGATGCGGTTAAAGCCACTTATGAAGTGAATCAATTACATCGTGCCATGCAGAATTTGGTGATGACTAACATCCGTACTGTATTAGGTTCGATGGATTTAGATGAAATGCTTTCTAAGCGTGATGAAATCAACGCTCGTATCTTAGGCATCGTTGATGAAGCGACTAACCCTTGGGGCGTAAAAGTTACTCGTATTGAGATCAAAGACATTTTACCACCAAGAGATTTAGTGGATGCGATGGCGCGTCAGATGAAAGCTGAACGTTTAAAGCGTGCCCAAATCTTAGATGCAGAAGGTACTAAGCAAGCTGAAGTTCTAGAAGCTGAAGGTATGAAGATTGCTCAAATACTAAAAGCCGAAGGTGAAAAAGAGGCAGCTTTCCGTGAAGCGGAGGCTCGCGAGCGACAGGCTGAAGCGGAAGCCAATGCAACGCAGATGGTTTCAAAGGCGATTGCTGAAGGTAATGTGCAAGCGATTAACTATTTCGTTGCTCAAAAATACGTGGATGCTTTAGGTCAGATTGCGACTTCTGATAACCAGAAGGTCTTGATGATGCCATTAGAAGCTTCATCGGTGATTGGCTCTGTCGCAGGTATTGCTGAGTTAGCTCAAGAAGCATTCAGTAAAAAGTCTTAATCGATACCAATAAGGGGACTTTATGGAATTCTTTATGAATATGGAATATTGGCACTGGCTGGTGTTAGGTTTAGTGCTGTTGATTCTTGAAATGTTTGCTCCCGGCGCAATCTTGTTATGGTTCGGTGTGGCAGGGTTAGTGGTGGGTGTGTTGCAGCTGATTTTCGGTGATTTGATAGGCCCACAGATGCAATGGCTATTATTTTCAATCTTTTCGATTGTCAGTATTGTGGCTTGGAAGTCTTATGCCAGAAAACACAAGATTGATGTTCGGGATGAAAATGACACTCTGAATCAGCGTGGTAAATCCTTGATTGGCAAAGAGTTTGTACTAAGCCAAGCGATCATTAATGGTGTTGGTAAGGCTCGAGTCGGTGATACTTACTGGCGTGTCATGGGCCCTGATATGGCCGTAAATGCACGAGTAAAAGTGGTTGGTTTTGAAGGTGCAAGCTTGAAAGTAGAGGCCGCATAAATACATAGATCGCTATTTTAATATTAAAAGGCAAACCGAAAGGTTTGCCTTTTTTACTTTTTAGAAAGGGAGCCCTTGAAAAACTAGGTTTGAGACATCATTTGTGTATAATGCATTATCTTGTATTACTGGCACCGTCTGCTAGTAATTCCATAACCTAACGTAAGATTATTATGGATCAACTGATTGAATTTTTTACTAATCACTACCTTTTAGGTGGTGCTTGGATATTAGTGGCTGCTTTATTGGTAGTTAGCTATGTCCAAACCGCTATGAGTGGCTCACAAAATTTAACGACTGTGGGGTTGACTGAAATGGTCAATCGCAGCGATGGTAAAGTGGTCGATTTGCGTGCAATCGCAGACTTTAATAAAGGTCATATTCCGGGCTCAATGAATGTTCCTTTTACCAAGTTAAAAGAAAGCATCAAAGATCTTGAAAAGTATCAAGAGAGCCCCATGATTATGGTTTGTAACACTGGTATGCAAGCAGGTGCTGCTTCGACTATGTTACGAGCTCAGGGTTTCAAGGATGTCCATAAATTAAAAGGTGGCATTCAATCTTGGAGCGCTGAGAATTTACCTTTGAAAAAAGGTTAATGGATAGTTAAACCTGTAATTAAGAGAGTCCAATTTTGAAAGAGCAAGCAAAAATAGTAATTTATACAAAAGCTTATTGTCCATTTTGTATTAGAGCTAAGCAATTGCTGGACTCGCTTGAGTTGGACTACCAAGAAATTTCAGTAGATGGAAAACCCGAGTTGCAAAGTGAGATGGCGCAACTTGCTGGTCGTCGAACGGTACCGCAAATTTTTATTAATGATTCGCCAATAGGCGGTTGTGATGATCTTTTCGCCTTGTACCGTGCGAGCAAATTAGAAGCAATGGTATTTACTGCTGCTAAATAAATTAACGATATACGATAAGAGAGAAAATAATGGCTGAGAATGAGCAAATCCAAAACAATCAACAACAAGCAGTAGAGACTCCAGATGGTGTGCAATTAAACATTCAAACGATTTATGCGAAAGATGTATCATTTGAATCGCCTAACTCACCAGAAATCTTTTTGGAAGAGTACAAGCCTGACATCAATGTTAATTTAGGTAATAGCGTTAAAGATTTAGAAAATGACGCTTATGCAGTTGATTTACAAGTGACTGTTACTTCAAAAGTTGGTGAGAAAACTGCATTTATCGCAGAAGTAAAATATGGTGGTGTTTTCACGGTTAAAGGTTTAGAAAGTGATATGCTTGCTCGTGTTTTACGCACCTTCTGCCCTGAGCAACTTTTCCCTTATGTACGTGAAGCAGTTTCAGAAACAATCGCTCGCGGTGGTTTCCCACGTTTCGTACTAACGCCAATTAATTTTAATGCTATGTATGAGCAAGCACTTCAACAAGCTCAACAACAGCAAGCTGGCCAACCTGCAGAAGGCCAAGCTTAATTTAGGTTTTAGACTTAACTAATTATGTCTGAAATTTCTACCATTGCGGTTCTTGGGGCTGGCTCCTATGGAACCGCTTTGGCTGTACTTTTGGCCAATAACGGTAAAAATGTTACCTTATGGGCTAGAAAGTCTGAGCAAGTTGCTCAAATGCAAAATGACCGAGCTAATCAGCAATACCTTCCTGAAATTCACTTTCCAAAAAATCTATCGGTCACCGATAATTTAGAACAAGCGCTTGAAACCGTAGACGCAATTCTTATTTCGGTTCCCAGCCACGCTTTTAATAACTGTTTAAAGCAAGCAAAGCCTTATTTAAATAGCGATAGTCAATTGGTTTGGGCGAGTAAAGGCCTCGATCCTGAAACCGGTGATTTATTAGGTAATGTTCTAGAAAAAGAATTAGGTTTTCCGGTGGCGCACGCTATTTTATCTGGCCCTACGTTTGCTAAAGAAATGGCCAAAGGGATGCCAACTGCTATAACTTTAGCCTCAAAAAATAAAAAGCTGCGTAAACGCTTTGCTAAAGCGCTACATAACGATCGCTTCCGCGTCTATTTGAGTAAAGATGTCGTCGGCGTACAAATCGGCGGGGCTGTTAAGAATGTGATAGCCATTGGTGCAGGTATTGCCGATGGTTTAGGCTTTGGGGCTAATGCTCGAACAGCATTAATTACCCGCGGCTTGGCCGAGATGATGAGGTTAGGTAAAGCCCTTGGCGGTAAACGCAAAACCTTTAATGGCATGGCTGGTATGGGTGATTTGGTTTTAACCTGTACTGACAATCAATCGCGCAATCGCCGTTTTGGTATGGCTTTAGGGCAAGGTAAAGAGCGAGCTGAGATCGAAAAGGAAATTGGTCAGGTAGTCGAAGGCGTGCGTAACGCTAAAGAAGTTAAAATGTTATCAGAGCGGCATAATGTGGAAATGCCTATCTGCGAAGCAATTTATCAAATTATTTATAAAGGGGTTGATCCTAAGTTAGTTGCACATCAGTTGCTAACTAGGGATTTGAAGACAGAGTCTTAATAAAGATCGATTCTTTATTGCTCACTCAAAATTGTTAAATTCAAACTGCCTCATTGCTTCATACGCCAATATCGCAACAGTATTTGATAGGTTTAAGCTACGGCTACCTTTTTTCATCGGTATGCGAAGCAAGTGCTCTGCGATATCTTCTAAAATCCAATCAGGCAATCCTCGTGTTTCAGGGCCAAAAATAAAGAAGTCATTATCTTGATATTCCACCTCATGATAATACGCCTTGCCTTTGGTGCTAAGGCCGAATAATCGACTAGGATTTTCTGAGGTTTTAAATGCCTCGTAAGACTTATGAATCTTAACATTAGCCCATTCGTGATAATCCAAGCCCGCGCGGCGCATCCGTTTATCATTAATTTCAAATCCTAATGGCTCAATCAAATGCAATTGAAAGCCCGTATTGGCGCAAAGGCGGATAATATTGCCGGTATTCGGCGGAATTTCTGGTTCAAATAATACGATATGAAACATCAGTGGTTATCTTCGTCTAAGTCTGTCTGCTGCCACGATTGTAGTTTACGGGTTAAAGTATTGCGACCCCAGCCGAGCAGTTTTGCTGCTTTTTGTTTATGCCCTTGGCATAAGTTTAATGCTTGTTGCACCATAAATTGCTCAAATTCCGTTTGAATTTCAGCGAAAATCGTGGGGTTCCCTTGATGGTATTCGGCCATAAGGGTTTTATTGATTTGCTCTTGCCAAGGGGGAAGCTGTTCTGTTTTATCTTGTGCAATGGCCTTTTGACAAATAGAGACTGCTTGGTTGAGATCAAAAGGCTTTGGTAGATAGTCAAAAGCACCTGTCTGGTGCGATTCCACGGCCATTTGGGTATCAGTATTGGCGGTAATAATAATGACCGGCAAACTAGGGTAACGATTTTTTGCCGTTTCCATCAATTCTAAACCACTCATACCGGGCATCTGTACATCGCTAATCATGACCTTGGGCAATTGTTTGTCCAAAAGGTGTAAAGCGTCTTGTCCATTATCTGCTGCAACTACTTTAAAGCCTGCATTGCTTAAAGCTTTACTTAGCACCCATCGTATAGAGCTATCATCGTCAACTAATAAGACTAATGGCTTTTCCACTTATTGCTCCGAATTCAAATTTATTGGTAAATAGCAGTGGAAGTTGGTGTTACCTGGTTGGGAATCAAATTCAATTAATCCCAAATGCTGGCGTATTAAACTTTGTGCAATTCCTAGCCCCAATCCTGAACTGTTTTTCCCACTAATCATTGGGAAAAAGATATTGGGTTGTATTTCTTTGGGAATGCCCAGGCCGTTATCATTTATAGAAATGACTATAGCTTGAGCGGCTTCATTCGCGAGTGGGTGTTCTTTTGCCATTCGAGTTTTTAATTGGATAATGGGCGAGTCAATACTTTCAGAAGCATCTAATGCGTTTTGAATAAGATTGAGTAGCACTTGATATATTTGCTCAGGTGCAAAATAAAAGTCTGGAAGACTGGGATCGTAATCCCTCTTAAACTCAATTTTGTGTGATGCTTTTAATTTGATAAAGTTTAATACGTCTTCGACAATTTCGTGGATATTCATCAACACATGGCTAGCTTTCTTTTGTCCCAATAACATTCGATCAACCAGCTGTGTAAGCCGCTCGACTTCTTTATTTACAATGTGGCTGAGATCTTTAAATTCTGAATTATCTGACATGGTCAATAATTGAGATGCGCCGGCTATTCCGCTTAGAGGGGTTTTGATTTCATGAGCAAGGTTTTTGAGGAGTTGCTGTTGGATTTGCTGCTGTCTTAGTAATTCTTGCTCTTGCTGATGTTTTTTAGATAGTGAGCTGTTTTGCCACTCAATGAGTAAGTAAGTGTGCTCTTCCAATTGCACTTTCTGTAAATGGAGCTCGACTTCAATGGTTTGTTTATTTTTAAATTGAATTTGGCGCTGATCAACTAAACGTGTTTTGTTGGATTCAAGCTTAGTTAACCACTCTCTGACAGGTAATGTTTCTGCCTCAATAAAATAATTATAGCGTTTACCGATAAGGTTTCTAGCGGTAATACCTAGTGCTTTTTCTGCACTGGAATTTAAAAAACAAAAGCGCCCGCTTATATC
Source organism: uncultured Kangiella sp. (assembly GCA_947503435.1). Classification (GTDB taxonomy): domain Bacteria; phylum Pseudomonadota; class Gammaproteobacteria; order Enterobacterales; family Kangiellaceae; genus Kangiella. Next base: position 217,656 of record CANNDL010000004.1, read on the forward strand.
TAGAACTAGTATAGCGGTGGATAGTTGCTCAAATAACGAGTGATTTATGATAAAAATGGCCTAAAATCAATCAAAGTAAGTTGATTTTAACTGAAAATTAATAAAGACGCACCATAATGGTGCGTAGAGGATGTTTTATTCTGTCATAATCAACGACGATTATTTTGAAGTCGAGAAGTTCTCAATAGGTGAAAACTCAAGGTTTCACTGCTTTGCAGGACTTCTCCAGTTTCATCATTAATGATTTGTGCGGTAAGTTGATGCGTGCCACGATCAATATTGGTTAATGAGAAGTAGGGTACTTTTTGATCAGAACCGGCCGTGGATCCATCCATTAATAGCCGCACACTGTGTTTTCGAGCTAAATGAGGACTAAGGGCAACTATCACGTATAAGCTGCCATCGTTAGCGCGAATGGCTTCATCATTACTAGGTTGTTCGATGGCCAATATTTCATAGAGATTCTCCGTTTCGCTAGTATCCTCGCTTTCAACTGACTTTGCTTTGGCTTTCGGCTTCGGCATAGTCATAACGTTTTTATTAGTGTTAATAACTACTTTTTTGGAGCCGGGGACTGGTTTGTCGGTAAAGATAACACGACCATTTTTATCAATTTTTTTATATAGAACTTTCTCCTCAGATAAAGAGGGAAAGCTAAGTGACAGCAAAATAGCCGTGGCAAAAAAATAAAAAGGACTATTTTTCAACAACATAAGATACTCCATATCATAGATATTATTAGTATCGGTGAGAATGAATGAGCTGTCAAAACAAAAAAGCCCAGCGGTTGCTGGGCTTCGATAAGTGGTTTCGTTGCCCGTAATTTGGGGCAAAATCAGATACTTATAGGCTGTAGTACATTTCAAACTCAATTGGATGAGTGGTCATGTTTAACTGAGCCACTTCATCACGTTTAAGTTGAATGTAAGCATCCAGCATATCATCTGAGAAAACACCGCCACGCGTCAAGAATTCACGATCTGCGTCTAAAGCATCTAACGCTTGCTCAAGAGAAGAGGCAACCGTTGGGATTTCTGCTGCTTCTTCTGCTGGTAAGTCATACAAATCTTTATCCATAGCGTCGCCAGGATGAATCTTGTTTTGGATACCGTCTAGGCCAGCCATCATCATCGCTGCAAACGCTAAGTAAGGGTTTGCCATTGGATCAGGGAAGCGCGCTTCAATACGACGACCTTTAACGCTTGGCACGTGAGGGATACGAATTGATGCAGAACGGTTACGCGCAGAGTAAGCTAACATTACTGGAGCTTCAAAACCTGGAACTAAGCGCTTGTATGAGTTAGTTGAAGGGTTAGTAATGGCATTCAATGCACGAGCGTGCTTAATTACGCCACCAATGTAATAAAGCGCTTCTTCGGATAAACCACCGTATTTGTCTCCAGCAAAGATATTATTACCATCTTTCGATAAAGACGTATGGATGTGCATACCAGTGCCGTTGTCACCAACGATAGGTTTAGGCATGAATGTAGCAGTTTTGCCGTAAGCGTGAGCAACATTGTGAGTTACGTACTTTAAAATCTGAACTTCATCGGCCTTTTTCACTAAAGTATTAAACTTAGTAGCGATTTCGTTTTGACCAGCAGTTGCTACTTCGTGGTGATGAGCTTCTACTACTAAGCCCATTTCTTCCATCACTAAACACATTTGTGAACGGATATCTTGTGATGAATCAACTGGTGGAACTGGGAAGTAACCGCCTTTTACGCGTGGGCGATGACCGGTATTACCATCTTCATAGCTCTTGTCTGAATTCCAAGCTGCTTCTGGGTCATCAATTTTAAACATAGAGCCGCTCATGTCAGTTTTAAACTTAACGTCTTCAAACATGAAGAATTCTGGCTCAGGACCAAAAAAGGCGGTATCTGCAATACCAGTTGACTTTAAATATTCTTCTGCGCGTTTCGCAACTGAACGAGGATCACGATCATAGCCCGTCATTGTAGAAGGTTCTAGGATGTCACAACGTAAATTTAAAGTTGGATCTTCAAAGAAAGGGTCCATAACTGCGGTAGAAGCATCAGGCATCAATACCATGTCAGACTCATTGATACCTTTCCAACCAGCGATTGAAGAGCCATCAAACATCTTTCCGTCAGTTAAGAAATCTTCATCGACTTGGTGGGCAGGAATAGTAACGTGTTGTTCTTTACCTTTCGTATCGGTAAAACGTAAATCAACGAATCGAACTTCATTTTCTTCAAGTAAGGCTAAAACATTGTTGGCCGACATGCTTTTCTCCAATTTATAAGGGTTGGATATCACAAAATTTATGAAGGCATTATACTGATTTGTATTAATGAAATGTAAAGAATTAGTCATCATCCAAGTGATTTAGCGCACCAAAATGGTGCGCATACGGCAATGAATACATAAATGTGTAAAAATTCTGGGCCAGACAGAAGATAAAACAAAAAGTTCATTAACAAAATCTAACAAAATCGTAAAATTTGTTGACCTTTTGTCTTTTTCTGTGATACTTATCTACTTTCCAGGGGCCTTGGACCTTGTTGTCGCTTATGGTTAGCAACAAATCTGAAGCCTGGAATTAATAAAAAAGTAAATTTACTAAACTACTATAGGTAGGATTTTATGACTAACAAGACAATGATAGCTAAAGCTGTAAAAGCAGCTTTATTCGGCGGTTTAGCTGCTTCTATCGCTATCGCTTCTCCAGCAACTTTCGCTGCTGAAGAAGACGAAGGTGAAGAGAATGTAGTTGTAACTACTGGTTCTCGCCTTAAGCGTTCTGACGTTGAAGGTGCACTTCCAGTAACAATTATTGACCGCGAACAAATCGAATTATCTGGTGAGAGCAACGCTGCAGACTTTTTACGTAGCTTAACTTTCAACAGTGCTGGTTCTTTCCGTCCACAATCTGGTAGCTCTGCTCAAGGTACAGCTTCAATCAGTTTACGTGGTATTGGTTCTGACCGTACATTGGTATTAATCGACGGTCGTCGTTTACCAAAATCAGGTTCTACTGGTTCATCTCAAGATTTGAACACTATCCCAATGGGCGCAATCGAGCGTATCGAAGTACTAACAGATGGTGCTTCTGCGGTATACGGTTCTGACGCTATTGGTGGTGTAATCAACGTAATTTTACGTTCAGATTACGAAGGCGCTGAAATCATGATAGGTCGTGCTGGTGTAAGCATTCCTACAGATGGCGGTGACCGTGAAGAAGGCTCTATCGTATTCGGCGCAGCTGGTGATCGTTCAAGCATCATCGCTGGTCTTTCTTGGAACGACCGTGACATTATTTTCGCACGTGCTTTCCCATGGAACACTCCTGGTGGCTCTATCTACGGTAACAGCTTCACAACTATTACTGGCGGTTTTGACGATTTTAACTGGACTTCTATTACTGATGGTAATGGAAACAATGCTTGTGATTTTGCAGGTACTGGCTTCTACACTATTGGTAACTCAGCAGCGGTTAACCCAGCGCAAGATCGTTGTGCATATGATTTCACTTTAGTAAGTGCTGATGAAGCATCTCTAAAGAACAAAGGTATGTTTGTTAAAGCTTCACACCAAGTAAATGATGATTGGGAAGTTTACATGGACGCTCGTGTAACTCGTACTGAATCTTTCGGTCGTTACGCTCCAGTTCCAGATTCAAGCTACTTCTCAACTCCGTTAACGGCTACAAGCCCTAACAACCCAACTAACCCAGCTGGTAACGTTTATGACGCTACTTTAGGCTTAGCTCCTCAAGCAGTTAACTGGTGGCACCGTTTTGATGCACTAGGTAATCGTGATAGCTACGTTACTAACAATATGAATGACGTTCTTATTGGCGCAACTGGTAACTGGGCAGACATCGATTGGGACTTTGGTTACCGTCGTACAGACAACAAAACTGATGATGTAGGTCGTAACTACTTGCTACGTTCAGCTGCGGCTAACTTAATCGAGTCAGGCGCTTACAACTTAGCTAACCCATATGCTAACCCTGAAAATGTATTAAACTCTATGCGTATCACTGTATACCGTGAGTCTAACTTCGATTTCGAAGAAGCATTTGCAACAGGTCAATTCGACTTATTTGACATGGATGGCGGCACAGCTGCAATGTTAGTAGGTGTTGAATACCGTAAAGAAATCTACTCTGACCAATACGACCCTCAATCAGAAGCTGGTCAAGTAGGTGGTTCTGCAGGTAACTCTGCTGGTGGTACTCGTGACGTACGTGTACTTGCTGCGGAAGCTGCATTCCCATTCACTGATAACTTAGAAATGAGCGTAGCGGTTCGTTACGATGATTATTCTGATTTCGGTGATAACACTTCTCCAAAAGTATCTTTCCGTTGGCAGCCAATGGACGAGTTAACTTTGCGTGCTTCTTATGGCCAAGGTTTCCGCGCTCCATCTTTACCTGAGTTAACTCAGAAGCCTTCGTTCAGTGCTACTTCAGTATCTGATCCACAAACTTGTTTGGCTCAAGGTCAACCAGCTAACTGTTCAGTACAGATCAACGACACTATCCAAGCTAACCCAGGTTTAGGTGCGGAAGAGTCAGATCAATACTCTATCGGTGCAGCTTGGCAGCCAACTGATTGGATGAACGTTACCGTTGATTACAGCAACATCGAAATCAATAACCAAATCGATCAAATCACTGCACAAGAGATCATTAACGCTCAAATTACTGGTGTACCAGTTCCTCCGGGCTTAAGCTGTCAACGTGCTCCATCTGGTGCTATTACTCAGTGTTTCACTGGTTTCGGTAACCAAGGTGTACTTGAAGTTGATCAATTCGACGTTAACTTACGTATGAACTTTGATTTATGGGGCGGTCAATTGATGTCTCAAACTCAATGGTCTCGCGTATTAGGTTACAGCTTCGACGGTGGTCAAAGCATCGTTCGTAACGCTGGCTTACCAAAAGATCGTATGGCTGTAGCGAATACTTTCAGCATCAACGATTTTGTGTTTGCTTATAACTTGAACTTAATCGGTGAAAATGGTCAAGGTACTAATCGTGCTCCGACTTGGATCACTCATGATTTACAAGTTAACTACAACACTCCTTGGGATGGTCGTATCACTGTAGGTGCACGTAACATTGGTGAGAAATTCCCACCAATCGGTTTAGGTGCTCCAGGTTCACGTGACTATGACTTCGGCTTATATGATGGTTACGGTCGTACTACTTACGTACGTTACACGCAAACTTTCTAATAAGTTGTTTGAGTTAAAAAGGGCGAGTTTCTCGCCCTTTTTTTATGATTTATTTAAAGAGATATTAAAGTGAGTAATAGGAAACAAAACTGGTCTAATTATTGGAAACAAGGATTAATAGACTCCTGTTCTGGAACCATTAAATCCTCAGACTCAGAGATTTTAAAATATTGGATGAATGTAGCTGCAACAATCCAACAAAACGATACAGTAGTTGATTTGTGCACCGGAGCTGGTGCGGTAATTCGAGAGTTGTTGCAAGTACAAGCTACTGAGAAAACCTCAGGTGTAAAGTATATAGGTGTGGAGCTATCATCGTATTCGGGCCAAAAAGAAAACTTTCTTAAGGCTTTTCCTTCTCAAAACATAGAATTGTTGAATGATACTGCCACAAATAATATTCCCCTTGAAAATCATTCAGTAAATAAACTAGTTAGCCAATTCGGAATAGAATATGCTTTAGATAGCAGTTTTTATAGGGAAGTTGCAAGATTATTAAAGCCTAAGGGTACTTTTCATGCGGTTCTTCACCATAGCGACTCGATACTTTTTAGAGTAGCCGAAGAAGAAGTGAAACATTATAAATTTATAGATAAAAAAGTAAATTTATTCCAGATATTAAAAGCTGTAGTTCCTTATTTTGCTTTATTGAAAAATCCCGCTAATAAGGCCAAGTTAAATAACGACCCAAAAGCTGTAAAAGCTAGAGATGAACTAAATGTTGCGCTAAGTGAAATAAAGTTGATTGCAAGTAAGTCGAATCACCCAGATTTACTGCATGATATTTTAAATTCGGCGACTTCTAGTTTGAACATTGCAAGAACAGAAAATAAAAAAGTAGCACTACAATTTTTAGAACAGTTACACCAACAGTTTAAAGATTCTTATTATCGTTCGCTTGAACTTTGTGACGCGGCATTATCAAAAAGTGAAGTGGAAACTATGGTAGATGAATTTTCTGCTGTATTTGAAAACTCTCACGATATTAACGAATTAACTAGTAATAATGAAGTTGTAGGCTGGAGTCTTTCGCTAAAAAGATTAAATTAATGATTGAGTGGCACTAGACGTGCCACTTTTCTTTTACTTCATGTGGTTGCATGGGAACTACGTCCATTACATATGAACTACCTTCAAAATTTTCTACTTCTACCGTAACTTTTTCTGCTGCTTTACCACCCGAGTAGCGTGCGACAATTTGCGCAGCTAATTTAATATCTTCTTTATCAAAAGAGCCCTCTAAAAGGGTTAAAGGTCCACCATGGCTAACGGTATGGATAGAAGTAAATTCTTTTTTATAGCCACGTAGGAAATTATTTTCACCTTCTTCACGACTGACAATCAGCTTAAAGTTCTTCTTAGGTCTAATGTGACGCCCAACTTTTAATAACATAATGTCATCTAGCTCATAGCGTTTTTCACCACGAGCTGCCCATAAGTCGGCTAATTTTTTTGAATAGTTTTCATCCGTTAAGAAACAACAACCACCGGCGGGTTGAGCATAATCTTCGAATCCAAGCTTTTTAGCCAGTTCAAATTGAGGTTTACGGCTTCTTCCAGAGAAATCATACATTTCTTCTCTATTTACCCAACCTTCACGCTCAGGAAGCGTGGGTATTAAGTTCTTTGCACAAAGTGGTCTAAGTAATCTATCTTCAGCACCTGATTCACGAGCAATAATAGGCATCGTTTCTTTGCGCTGAGATTTAGGACGCTGACCAATAACCTCACCAGTAATAATAAAGTCAAAGTTATTCTCTTCAGCCCATGCCCAAGCCTGTGCTTGGTTGACCATAAAGATTTTGCAGTCGAGGCAAGGGTTTAAATTGGCACCATAACCATGTTTCGGGTTATAGACTATATCTTTATATTCTTCTGAAATATCAATGATATGTAATTTAATACCAAGCTGTTCAGCGCTCCAAAGGGCATTATTACGTTTTTGCTTTTCTTTATCTTTTTTACGTATCGCATGAGTATGACCTTCAACACAGAAGCCGGTATAAAAGTTAATACCTTCTACATGCACACCTTGATCCATAACGACTTTAGCTGCTAGCAATGAATCTAGGCCACCAGAAATTAAGGCTACTGCCTTACGTTGTGGCTGTTCTGTTGAAGTAGTTGTATCTGTCATAGCAATAAAATCAATTAGTTAGATAAGCATAAATGCTCAAAAAATGGACAGCGATTATAGCTAAGCTTGAGAGAACAAGCAAAGGCTAATATGAATGATTCATTTAGTTACAAAGCATTAAAAACTGATGAAAAAATATACAGTAAGTGTATGATAAAAAAGAAGTAAATGGCATTTATATACAGGTTTTCGCAAACTAACACGGAGTTTTGTTTGAGTGAGCATCTTTAAAGAGCTAAAGCGTAGAAATGTTTTTCGCGTAGCCGTGGCTTATTTAGTAGTCGGTTGGTTACTGTTGCAAGTAATAGATACGTTAGGTCCGCTTTTAGACTTTCCTGAAAGTTTTAACAAGCTTTTGTTTTATGCCTTAATTATTGGTTTCCTTCCCACGTTACTCTTTTCTTGGGCTTTTGAATTAACACCTGAAGGTATTAAGCGTGAGAAGGATATTCAACGTGACACTTCAATTACCCACATAACTGCAAAAAAATTAGACTACATAACTCTTGGTGGTTTGGTTTTAGTCGCTGGTCTTATTGTCTGGCAGCAACTTACGCCAAATCAAGATACATTACTTGATACTGAAACTTTGAGTGATACTCTGCAAACCGAGACTAGTACTAAAGTTGGATCTCCTGTAAAGAGTCATAATTCTGATTTAGCTTTAGGAGTGGCGGTTCTACCATTTGATAACTTATCTGCAAATTCTGATAATAAGTTTTTTGCGGGCGGAGTACATGAAGATGTGCTGACTCAGTTATCGAAGATTAATGACTTAAGAGTCATTTCTAGAACTTCAATGCTCAAAGTAGCTGAAAAAAACATGGAAGTTACAGAAATTGGCAAACATTTAGGAGTTAGCCATGTTTTAGAGGGTAGCGTTCGTCGAGCCGGTGATCAGGTCAGAGTTACCGTCCAGTTAATCGATGCTTCAAATGATAATCATATATGGGCAGAAAACTTTGATCGAAAACTCGATGATATTTTTGCTATTCAATCAGAAATTGCCATAAGTATTGCCGAGCAACTAAAGGCTAAGATAACCCCTGAACAAGTTGCCAGTATTAACCAAAGTTTAACTTCTAGTACAAAAGCATATGATCTTTATAATCAAGCGCGCTCGCATACTAGAAGTTGGCGCGGTGCTGATGGATTTGAAGCGATGCAACCCTTATTAGAAAAAGCGATTGAACTTGACCCTAATTTTGTTCAGGCTGAAGTCATGCTGGTTGAAGTCTATGGACGACTTTTATGGACCGGTTCTGATCAAACCGGTGAAGCTGGTACAAAAGCCAAAGCTGTATTGGAGAGAATTAAATCAATGCATCCTGATACGGCAGATTATTATCATGCAAAAGGTAATTATCACTACACTGTTGAAAGAGATTATTCTCAGGCTTTGGTTGAGTTACAAAAAGCGTTAATTAACAAGCCAAATGATATTGAACTCTTAAATCAAATGGCTGCTGCCTACAAGCGACTAAATCGTTTTGACGAGGGCATCAGAATATTGGAAAAGGCGGCAAGCCTTGACCCTGACAATCCCTTAATTGCTAGTGAATTAGTGGGGCAGCTAGCAAGAAATAATCAATTAAATGAAGCACTGATTAGAGCGGAAAAAAACTTAGACCGATTTCCAAATGACACCGTCGTTGTGGTAAATGTTGCTGCATTTAATATTGCTAAAAATGGCAATAAAGCTAAGGCAATTGAAGTTCTCGAAACTTTATCTTTAAAAGACCGTTTCCAATTCTTTAGTAATTACTTTGCTCTGAAGCTAACACCGCAAAATGCCGAGTCTTTGATAAGAGATGTAGAAAGTCTCCGTGAAGAAGATCCATGGCAATCGATAGGTATCGACATTCAGGTAACTTTCTTAAGACGTTTACTTGGTCAGACCGATTTAGCTAAACAAAGGGCGAATAAGGTACTGACCTTTGTCGAAGAATGGACAGCGTCAGGTAAACCATTAATCGGTAATAATCATAAGCCCCTTTACGCCTTTTTGAGTTATTTATCGTGTTTAGCGGACGACCACCAACTTCATGAAAAGTATGTTGAGTTAATGGAAAAAGAAACTGCGGCTGAATACGGTTCTATGATTAATGCAAAGTTTAACTATGGACTAGCTCTAGCCGAGTGCGGAGATGCTAGCGCTGGGTGGAGCTTAATTGAAGAAGTTGTTAATGACAGAACTTCCACTTTATCCGATTGGGATTTGGTAGTTTATCCAGTTTATGCGCACTACTTTTCACAAATACCTGAGTACCTAGAGCGGGTGAAGGCATTAACCCAAGCTCCTTGATCTTAATTTTTAATAATGATGACCGGATCTAATACCGGACGTTCGGCGCTTCCTCTTCTTTCTGAGATATCGACAATAGAGTATTTATAGGCACCTGGACGGTTGGCAAACCTGAGTTTTTTATTGTTGCCAGAATTAATTGTTACTCGATACTTTCCAGAAGCAAAAGGAGTTTCTGCCGATTCAATAATGAACATCACGACATTTCTTTCGCCGGCGACAGACAATTCCAATTCGTCACCAGCATCGACAAATATCGTTGCAGCACCACGAGAAATACGAGGTGATTGATTTTGATCGGAAGGAAGCGAAAATTCGAGATGATGCCTTTTAGCTTCAGACTCGGCACTAATAGCGGTTTGATTTATTGTAAAAAGCAAAAAGAAGCTGATTAAAGCTGATTTTAAAATACTCATGATAGACCCCAATATCATTCCTTGAGACTTTATCCTAGCAGAAAAGTGAACAAAAAATGTGCAGCTAGTCTCAATAAGCGATTGATCTTGCAACAGGTTTTTGCATTGTAATACTATTTTTGAAGAAGAAATTGAATGGTGTGATCGCTAAATTCGGCATAGCCCAACACTTTAATATCGTTAATTCGAGACCAAGTAGGAATATCTGCCATAGTGCCTGGATCGGTACATAGGATTTTCAGTATTTCTCCTTCAGCCAACTCTTTGAGTTTATTTTGAGTTTTGATAACGGGCATAGGACAAAGCAAGCGGCTACAGTTCAGGGAATCAGCGAGACTTAACTCTGATTCAAGTTGTTGAAACTCATGTTCGCTGATTTTAGGCATGATGATTGACTCTTTATTAATTAAAACAGCCGAATTATAAGGGATTGCAAGCTACTGAGTAAATCATATATAGATGATTATTTTCTGTGCGAATGGGTTTTTCTAGTGTAGAATTGCGCCACTTTTGAAGATCCAACTAGATAAATGAGACTCCCATGATCGAAAAATTACGCAATATTGCGATTATAGCCCACGTAGACCACGGTAAAACCACATTGGTTGATAAACTGCTTGAGCAGTCAGGAACCCTAGGTGAACGCGCTGGTGAACAAGATCGTGTGATGGACTCAAATGATCTGGAGAAAGAGCGTGGCATCACTATTTTGGCGAAAAATACCGCCATTACGTGGAATGATTACCGTATTAACATTGTGGATACTCCTGGTCACGCCGATTTTGGCGGTGAAGTTGAGCGAGTTATGTCGATGGTTGATTCGGTATTGTTGCTTGTTGATGCTGCTGAAGGTCCCATGCCACAGACTCGCTTTGTAACGCAAAAAGCATTCGCTCAAGGCTTAAAGCCGATTCTAGTAATCAACAAAATTGATAAGCCTGGAGCGCGCCCTGACTGGGTTATGGATCAGGTATTTGATTTGTTCGATAACTTGGGCGCAACCGATGAGCAACTAGACTTTGAAGTGGTATATGCCTCAGCGCTTAACGGTTGGGCAAGTCGTGAAGAGGGCGAAACTAGTGAGAACATGCAGCCTCTTTTTGAAGCTATTGTTGAGAATGTTTCACCGCCACCGGCTAACTCTGAAGGTGGTTTCCAAATGCAGATTTCGCAATTGGACTATAATTCATATGTTGGTGTTATCGGGGTTGGTCGAATTAAGCGTGGTAGTGTAAAACTAAATCAGCAAGTTACTATTGTTGGCGCTGATGGTAAAAAACGAAACGGCAAAGTTGGTCAGGTTTTAGGTTATTTAGGGCTAGATCGTCACGAAGTTGAGACTGCAGAAGCCGGAGATATTATTGCAATTACTGGATTGGGCGATTTAAAAATTTCGGACACTATTTGCGATCAAAATGAAGTAGAAGCTTTACCACCTTTAAGTGTAGATGAGCCAACGGTTACCATGACATTCCAAGTAAACACTTCTCCTTTTGCTGGCAAAGAAGGGAAGTTTGTTACTTCACGAAATATCCTTGAGCGTTTAAATCAAGAGTTAGTGCACAATGTGGCGTTAAGAGTTGAAGAAACTGAAGACCCGGATAAATTCCGTGTATCAGGTCGTGGTGAATTACACCTAGGTATTCTTATCGAAAATATGCGTCGTGAAGGTTATGAATTAGCCGTATCGCGTCCAGAAGTTATTCTTCGTGAAGAAAACGGCCAACTAATGGAACCGTATGAAATGGTTACCATTGATGCGCAAGAAGAGCATCAAGGCAGTGTGATGGAAAACTTAGGTTTGCGTAAAGCTGAGTTAACTAATATGTCGCCCGATGGCAAAGGCCGTATTCGTATGGACTTTATGATGCCAAGTCGTGGTTTAATTGGTTTCCAAACAGAATTTATGACTATGACATCGGGTTCAGGTTTGATGTACCACACTTTCGAGCATTACGGCCCACATAAAGGCGGCGAAATCGGTCAGCGTATTAATGGCGTATTGATTTCTAATGGTCAAGGCAAAGCCTTAACTAATGCCTTATTTAATTTACAGGAGCGTGGCCGTTTATTTGCTAAGCATGGCGATGAGGTTTATGAAGGCCAAATCGTAGGTATTCATAGTCGTGCCAATGACTTAACAGTTAATGCCCTAAAGGGTAAGCAGTTAACAAACGTGCGCGCCTCAGGTACTGATGATGCGCAGGTATTAACGCCGCCGATTAAGATGACATTAGAACAGGCACTAGAATTTATTGATAACGATGAGTTAGTAGAAGTAACGCCGGAATCAATTCGAATTCGTAAAAAGCTGTTAACGGAAAGCGAGCGCAAACGCGCTGCTCGCCCGCCAAAAGCTTAACGCTTGAGTTAAATAAGAAAGGCCGCTGAACGCGGCCTTTTTTATACTTTTTAAATCAACCAAAAATTGATAATTCGTACCCCACAGATTAAACCTTTTCTTGTTATACTGGTCACAATTACATTGCCAATTAAGTAGATGGATATAATGAAAAAAATAATTTTGTTGCTAGCAGTTATTACCCTTGGAGCCTGTTCGTCAGGTACCGCACAAAAGGTAGCTAAAACTATGCGCGGTTTAACTGGTGGAGATCAACCGAATTCAGCATTTTTAGATCCAACGGTAAAAGAGTTGCTTGAGTATGAAATGCGCGTTTGCTTGGATGGGAATGATAAAGACGCAGAATTAAGAGCCGCCTGTATCCAGACCGCAGTGTCGAAAGTAAAAGCGCAAAAAGGATTGGATGAGGATATTGATCTTGGAGGTGAAGTTATTGTTCGCCAATCGGATGAAGATGAAGTGATTGACGGAACTCAAGAAGAGGGTGATGAGGGCGATGATCAGTGATCGGATTGTTGCAAAGAGTTACTCATTCTAGTGTTAAAGTCGAAGGTGAAACTATTGGTGCAATTCAGCAGGGATTAATGGTATTAATTGGAGTGGAGAAAGAAGATAGCAAAGAATCCGCCGTAAAATTGTTAGCTAAGCTATTAAAGTACAGGGTTTTTGCTGATGAGGCAGGCAAGATGAATCTTTCGGTCAGTGATATTAAAGGAGGCTTATTGTTAGTGCCGCAATTCACTTTGGCCGCTGATACTAAATCAGGATTAAGACCAAGCTTTTCGAGTGCCGCATCACCAGAAAAAGGTAAAGAGCTTTTTGAATATTTGGTTCGAAAAGCTCGCAACGAATATCCAACTGTCGCTGCAGGTCAATTTGGTGCTGATATGAAAGTTGAGCTGTTAAATGACGGCCCGGTAACTTTCAGAATCAAAGTTTAAGGGTTATCGCCTCTTAGTTCAGTAACTTTTTGTTGAAGTACTTCTTTGGTAACATCTTTTGCTGCTATAGGTTCATTTACCACTAGACCTACCGAAGTTCTTAGGCGTTTTAGCCTATCGATAAATTTATTAACCTTTTTACGACTAAACAAGCTATGCCATAAACCTTGTAAAGCCATAGGTACTACTGGTACTTTTGATTGCTCAATTATTTTCTCAATACCTGCTTTAAATTCATTCATTTCACCATTAGAAGTTAGTTTGCCTTCTGGGAAAATACAAACGACTTCGCCTTCATCTAGAGCTTCTTGTATCTGATACATAGATTTGTTGAGTAATGCTTCATCTTCACTGCGCCCAGCGATTGGGATCGCTTTTGCCGTTTTGAAAATAAAACTTAATACAGGAATCTGGAAAATTTTATAGTACATCACAAAGCGAACAGGTCGCCTGACATAGCCACCAATGATTAGTGAGTCGACATAACTCACGTGATTACAGACCAGCACACATGGTCCCTTTTCAGGAATGTTTTCAAGACCTTTAACCTTCACTTTATATACCGTGCTAATGAGCAGCCACACCAAGAAGCGCATCAAGAATTCCGGCACCAAAGTAAAGATATAGATGGCAACTACTGCATTTAAGATTGCAGTGATCAGAAATAATTGTGGAATAGTGGTGCCAAGCCATAATAAGCCCCCGGCCATAATAGCGGCTACCACCATAAATAGAGAATTAATTATGTTATTACCAGCTATTACGCGAGATAAAATACTACGGTCACAACGCTCTTGTATTAGCGCGTAGAGTGGGACAATGTAAAAGCCTGCAAAAACTCCAACCAATGCGCAGTCAATTAAAGTTCTTATTGCACCGTCGGTTTGAATAAACTCTAACGGTCCTAAAGCGCCGCTGAATCCAACTTGGGGATTAACCAAATACAGATCAATGGCAAACCAGGTCATGCCTATGGCGCCGAATGGCACTAAACCAAGCTCAACACGTTTGCCGGAAAGCTTTTCGCAGAGTGCGGAACCTAAACCTATGCCTACCGAGAATATGGCAAGAATAAAGTTAGCCGTAAAAGGATTCCCATCTAAGCTCAGTTTCGCAAAATTTAAGATCTGCGTGAGAAACATGGTGCCATAGAACCAAAACCATGAAATTCCAAGAATGGATAAAAATACAACCCGGTTTCGCTTAGTGAACTTCAGGGTACGCCAAGTTTCAGTGATCGGATTCCAATTAACTTTTAAAGAGGGTTGAACGGCTGGAGTATCTGGTATTCGTTTACTTGAAAAGTAGCCGCTTATTGCGACTAATATGAGCAAAACCGAAAGTATCATGGTTCCAGTTTCACGATAGCCGATTAGAACCCCACCAATAATGGTACCAATAAGAATTGCTAAGAAGGTACCCATTTCTACCATACCATTGCCACCAACTAATTCTTCATCTTTTAAATGTTGCGGTAAAATTGAATATTTAATGGGGCCAAAGAAAGTAGATTGCAGACCTAATAAAAATAGTACGAGCAATAAAAAATAAATGTTATCGAAGTAAAGACCAATGACTGCAAGAATCATAATGCAGATCTCTAGCACTTTAATTTTTCGGATTAAACCTGATTTTTCGTGCTTTTCAGCTAGCTGCCCAGCGGTCGCGGAAAATAAGAAAAAGGGCAAAATGAAAAGCCCAGCGGCGACATTAGTCATAATGGCTGGGTCTAAAGCAATTTTTCCAACCGAAAAGAAGGTAATAATGGTTATTAGAGCTTGTTTAAATGTACTGTCATTAAAAGCCCCAAGCGCTTGAGTAATAAAATAAGAGGAAAAGAATTTCTTTTTAAAAAGTTGAAATTGACTTGCCATTAAAAGTTCCTATTATTCTTAGTCGTTTCGCTATGTGATGTCTTTATGTTACGTCACTATAAGGGTAATTTAAAAAAACGCTTTGTATTCTCAAAACTGATATTAGCAATATGTTCGAAACTTTGCGAACGACATTCTGCTAGCTTTTTTACAAGGTGCGGCAAGTACTCAGGAATGTTACGGCTCGACTTAGGTTTAGGCCGAATACTACGAGGGATTAAATAGGGAGCATCAGTTTCGATCATTAATTTATCATCAGGGATGAGATGTACAATGTTAGCGAGATCCTGCCCACGTCTTTCATCACAAATCCAGCCAGTAATACCAATGTGTAGATTTCTCTCTAGGTAAGATTCAAGAACGACTTGCGAGCCAGTGAAACAATGGACGACTGCGTTTGGTAACTGTGGCAGGTATTCATCTAGTATTGAAAGCATGCTCTCACTGGCATCACGTTCATGTAGAAACAGCGGCTTTTGAATTTCACAAGCAAGCTCGAGGTGTTGTCTGAATACTTGAATTTGCATATCCGGAGGTGAGTAATTTCGGTTGAAATCTAAACCGCATTCCCCAATGGCAACTACATGTTTGTGGGTTAACAAGTTTTGAATTAATTTAAAATCGTCTGCTGTCAGGTGCTGAGAATCGTGTGGATGGCAACCTGCAGTTGAGTATAAAGTGGGATATTGTTGAGTAAGTTGGAAAGCATGTTGGCTTTCTTTTGCATTAGTTCCCGTAATGATTTGCGAAACTACTCCCGCTGATTGAGCAGCGGAGATGATGTCATCGCGATCTTTGTCGAATCTTGAATTAGTTAAATTGACCCCTATGTCTATTAAAGACACAGAATTTGCACCGTCTAATACCATAAATCCGTGATTTTATTAGAAAAAACGTAACTAGATGGTATAAACTTAAATGGATAAAAACAAGGGGATAGGAATTTATGCAAATCAGTCGAGCCACTAATGTATTGTTAGCCATAGCCGCGACTTTTATCATTATCGCGGGCATGAAAGCCGCCAGTAGTTTTATCGTTCCTGTAATTCTGTCAATTTTTGTCTCAATTATTCTGAGTCCACTTTATTTTTTCTTTGCTTCAAGCAAAATCCCGTTTACTAAAAGGGAAATTCCCGACTGGCTATCAATTATTTTGGTTGTGGTAATAGCTGGCTTCATCTTTTTTGTAATTGGTAAGTTAGTTGGAAACTCTATACAAGATTTCTCTAACAACTTGGAAGATTATCAGGGAGCTTTAACTACAAAGTTACAGGCACTAATAAATTCGTTAACACAACTAGGTCTACCGATACCAGAGAATGGTCTTTCAGAAAATTTTTCACCGGGAATGATTATGAATGTTTCTACTTCGGTGCTTAATGGACTCGGTTCTTTGTTAAGTAACACTTTCTTAATCGTATTCACTTCGATATTCATACTCATGGAAGCAAGTGTATTTTCAGAAAAATTGCATAGAGCATTTCCAGCTACTGATTTAGGAAATAGTAAAGCGAAAGACGGAACCGACCAAGTCATCGAAAAAATTAAGCGCTACGCTACCATTAAATCAATCGTGAGTTTAATGACAGGGGCGTTTATTTCGGCGTGGTTATGGTTCTTTAACGTAGAGTATCCGTTCTTGTGGGGGTTAGTAGCCTTCATGTTTAATTTTATACCTAATATCGGTTCAATCATTGCGGCAGTACCTGCGGTATTATTAGCATGGCTCTCTCCCGAGAGCACTTTCGCAACTCCAATATTGGTCGCTGTAGGTTATCTAGCAGTAAACTTTATAGTTGGAAATATCGTAGAACCCAAATTCATGGGGAAAGGTTTAGGACTTTCTACACTAGTAGTATTTCTTTCGTTATTATTCTGGGGCTGGGTCTTAGGGCCTGTTGGAATGTTATTGTCTGTTCCATTAACTATCATTGTAAAAATCATTCTTGATGCGAATGAAGAAACTAGATGGATAGGGATCATGTTAGGTGATAAATAGGTTAATTCGGATTTTAAAAATGAATAAAATTATTTCTGTGTTTTTGGTTTTGTTGAGTTTTTCTTCGCAAGCGAAAAACTTTGAACAAGGCTTAGTCATCAATGAAACGCCTGAGATATTGAGTTATCAAGAACGAGCAAAAGTTGCTAATAAAATTTTAAATCATCGTTTAGATAATTTATTGCCGCAACTAATGAAAGAGTCTGGTTTGGATATGTGGTTAGTGATTAACCGTGAGTATGGGGAAGACCGCTTATTTTACTCCTTAGTGCCACAACCTACGTTTGCTGCAAGAAGAACCACATTATTAGTATTTGCTTTAAAAGATGACAAAGTAGAGCGATTTAGCGTAAGCCGCTATAGCATAGGCGATATTTATAAAACTCGTTGGCAAGGTGGTACGAAAGACCAGCAATGGCAACGATTGGCTGAGATTATCGAAGAATTTAACCCTAAAAAAATCGGGATTAATGTCAGTAAAGATTGGGCAATTGCAGATGGTCTTAGCCAAGGGCTTTATCAAAAGTTAAATGAGTTTTTACCTGAGAAGTATCAGCAACGATTAGTTAGCTCTGAGCCCATGGTGATTCGATGGATGGAAACCCGGACGAAGCCTGAGTTAGCAATTTATCCTAATATCGTCAAAATGGCTCGCTCGGTTATTTCAGAAGCTTTCTCTACAAAAGCGATTACACCTGGCGTGACCACTAGCGACGAACTGTCGTGGTTTATTCGTGAACGATTCGAGGAATTACAATTATCTCCTTGGTTTCAACCCTATGTGACTATTCAGCGACAAGGTGACGAAAATGATCCTAAAGCGCCGTTTTTTGGGAAATCTGCACGGACTATTATGCCAGGAGACTTAATTCATACCGATGTCGGTATTTGTTATATCGGCTTGTGCACCGATACCCAAGAGGTAGGCTATGTAGCAAAAAACGATGAATTTGAAATTTCAAAAGGATTTAAAATCGCTTTAGCTAAAGGCAATCAATGGCAAGATTTACTAACAGGCTCTTATGTGACCGGCAGAACTGGTAATGAAATCCTAAAAGTCACACAGAACAAAGCTAAAAAGGAAGGCTTGATAAGTAGTACCTATACTCATCCATTAGGATTCGTAGGTCACGCGGTAGGCCCAACCATTGGCATGTGGGATAATCAAGGCAAAACACCCATTCAAGGCGATTGGAAACTCTTTCCGAATACTGCTTATGCAATTGAAGGTAATATAAAAGCTAAGCTACCGGAGTGGGGCGATCAGCTAATTCAGATCCCATTAGAGCAATCCGCTTATTTTGATGGAGAGAAAGTGATCTATTTAGGTGGAAGACAAACCGAATGGCACTTTATTAAATAAGGTTTGCTACTTGCTTTTGTTGGCAATATACAAAGTCTTCCAGACCTTTGCGATCATATTACCTTCGGCGTCTTTAATATCTACTTCAAAAATAGGCTCTATTTTTTCGGTGGTTTTTAGCTGCTCTTTCCAATCATCTAAAGTTGATTGGGGCAGCTGATATTCAGCAAAGACGTCTTTTTTTGTGGCTTTTATAAATTTAATTTCCGCTTTTTTATCCCAAACAATATAGTCCTTTCCGATTTGATAAAAGGCCATCAGCATATAGAAGGGGTCGGTCATGGAAAATAGTGAGCCACCGTAGTGAGTGCCGACTGCGTTTTGGTTATACCAACTACGTTTTAAGCGCACTTTGGCATAGGTCCAGTCATCTTTTATTTCAAGAACTTTGATTCCGGTAAACTTAAAAGGAAACCAAATATTTAAACCAAATTTTAATCGCTTAGGCGTGATTTTCATCTTGATGATCCTCATTGCTCTCTAACTCTTTTTGAGCAGGGAACATTTTTCCAAAGATGAGTCCTATTTCAAATAATATCCACATGGGTAAAGCTAGCAGAGTCTGTGAAATCACATCTGGTGGTGTTAGCAGCATTCCAAATACAAATGCGCCGACGACTATGTAAGGACGTTTTTGCGATAAGGATTCAACGCTCGAGATTCCTGACCAAATTAATAATAGGGTTACGATTGGAACTTGGAAGGCTAAACCAAAAGCAAAAAACAGTTTAATCGATACATCTAAATAGCTACTTATGTCCGGCATATAGGTCACCCCTGCAGGTGCTATGCTGGGTAAAAATTTAAACAATATTGGTAAAATGACAAAGTATGCAAATGCAATACCGGCATAAAATAAGAATACGCTGGAAAATAATAATGGAAAAGCAAAGCGTTTTTCTTTGGCATACAAACCTGGCGATACAAAGCCCCAAGCCTGATGCAATATAACGGGTATGGCGATAAAGACCGATGCGACAAAAGCCAATTTTAATGGCGCAAGAAATGGCGAAATAACACCGATGGCAATTTGCTGTGAATCTGCAGGTAAGTTGCTACTTAGTGGAATAGAAAGCAGTTCATATAATTTATTGGCAAAGATAGCTAATACGAGAAAAACCAATCCAACTACAATCACGCAACGCAACAATCGATCGCGCAGCTCCATAAGGTGCGAAACTAAAGGCATATCAGTATCTGGCGAGGGCTTATCTTTCATTCTTTGCTTTGAGAACGTTCTTCGGCTTGTTTTAGGGTTTTCTCAGCTTCTTCGCGTAAAGCCTCTAGTTCTGTTCCTGACGCCTGTTCTTTAATCATGCGCTCATGTTCGGCAACCCGCTTTTTCAAATCTTCAAGTTCAAGTTCACGATTGATTTGATGATTAAATTGAGTCATTGTAGATTTGGCTCTACCAAACCAACGACCTACGGTTTGCGCGGCTTTAGGTAAGCGCTCAGGACCGAGAACAAGTAAGGCGATCACGAAAATGATCAACCATTCAAAAATACCAGTATCAAAAGGCATAGGATAAAATGGAGATTATTTTCGCTCTACAGGCGACTCTTCTTCAGAAGTTTTTTCTTCATTGAATTGAGCGTCTTTTTTTTCAACGGCTTCTACGTTGCCATCTTCAGTTTTATCTTCGTCTTTTACGGCATTTTTAAAGTTTTTTAATGCACCACCTAGGTCTCCGCCTAGGTTCTTCAATTTTTTAGTGCCAAATATTAAGACAATTATAACTAAAATAATTAACAGTTGCGGAACGCTTAAGCCAAACATAATAACCTCTTTGAATTACGCAAATGGTAACGGACCACCGCCACCCAAAATGTGTATGTGAATATGAAATACTATCTGACCGCCATCGGCGCCAGTATTAATTATTGTTCTAAAGCCTTCTATACCTGCATTTTTAGCGATTTGTGGAACCTTGGTCAACATATATCCCATAAGCTCACTATCGTCTTCTGTGGTCTCTGCAAGGCTATGAATATGCTTCTTGGGTATCATCAATAAATGCACAGGGGCTTTTGGTGCTATGTCTTTAAACACCAATAATTGCTCATCCTCATAGACTTTGCTACTAGGAATCTCATTATTAATAATTTTGCAGAAAATACAGTCGTTCATAATTTTCGATAAATCAGGCTGATAATTGGATTTTACCTTATTTAGGCATCGGCCACAGGCTTTTTACTAAAAAGTAAGCGGCCCCAATTCCAAGCCCAACTGCTGGCCAGTAATTACTTGGCAGGGCGCTATAAATAAGCCCTGCAGTAATTGCCAGACTCGAGCCAATAATAGCGTGCTTTTGTGCATACTGCTGGCGTAATTTATGGGCTTCTAATTCCACCATTTGCTTTTTAATATCATCGAATGAGTCTGCCAAATGATTAACTTGATCGATGGCTTTTATCACCTTTCCAGGCACTTTAGGTAAGTCTTCTAAAATTTGCGGTGCTTCTTGTTTCATTTGTTTAAATAAGTTATTAGGTGAATATTTATCTCTGATCCACTGCTTTAAGTAGGGTTGTGCCGTTTCCCATAAATCCAATTCAGGATACAACTGGCGGCCAAGACCTTCAATATACAGTAAAGTTTTTTGTAAGAGTACTAACTGTGGCTGAACTTGCATATTAAAACGGCGCGCAGTTTGGAAAAGCTGAATTAAAAAATGACCGAAAGATATATCAGCAATCTTTTTGCCAAAAATAGGCTCGCATGCTGCTCGAATAGCAGATTCAAATTCGGGGATAGAAACATTCTTATCAATCCAGCCGGATTCAACATGCAATTCCGCAATGCGGCGATAATCTTGATCGAAGAAGGCCAGGAAGTTATTGGCCAAATACCGCTTATCGGATTCTTTTAACGTCCCCATAATACCGCAATCGATGGCAATGTATTGAGGCTCTTTTGGATTGCTTGCATCAACGAAAATGTTTCCCGGATGCATGTCAGCATGGAAAAAGCTGTCTCTAAATACTTGAGTAAAAAAAATCTCAACACCGCGATTGGCCAGCTCCTGCATGTCGACGCCAGCATCTTTCAGCTTTTGAACCTCGCCAATAGGAACGCCTGAGATTTTTTCCATGACCATAACTTTGTTACGGCAATAGTCCCAATAGACTTTGGGAACATACAAAAGCTCTGAGTTTTCAAAGTTAGTTCGTAAATTTGAACAGTTCGCAGCTTCAATCCGTAAATCGATTTCACGTTTAATGGTGTCATCATAGTCGGCAACCACTTCTTTAATTCGAAAGCGGCGCGCTTCACTAGAATATTTTTCAGCCCAATGCGCCAAAGAATGCATCATATCCAAGTCTTTTTGAATTTTCGGACGGATGCCCGGGCGTAAGACTTTAACGACTACTTGTTGCCCATCATTTAATACTGCCGAATGGACTTGCGCTACTGACGCCGAAGCTAATGGCTTCTTATCAAATGTTTTGAAAATGGCTTCGATAGGCTGTTCTAATTGCGCTGAAATTACTTTAATCGCTGCTTCGCTGGCGAATGGTTCTACTTGATCTTGTAATTTGGCAAGCTCATCAGCAATATCGTTTGGAACTAAATCTCGGCGAGTCGAAAGCATCTGACCAAGTTTTATATAGATTGGGCCTAGCTCGGTTAAAGCCAGCGCTAAGCGTTGACCGCGGGTTTTATCCTTAACTTTCTGTGAAGTAAAAGAGAAAAGCTTAGCGAATGGGCGCAATTTGGCTAAGGGAGTTGGCGCTAAAAACTCATCTAATCCGTACTTGATTAAAGTACGGTTAATAGTCATGGTATGATGAAGATGTTTTAGGCTATTCAGCATTTAGTTTAGGTTGCTTTGTAGTCTTGCAATCAATCGATTAATTTTCTGCTCTAACCGATCCACATCAGACTTTAGATCAGCAACATCCTCATAAAAGTTTTCCAACTCTATAGAGGCGGGAGTTGCGCGAGCTTCAAACCGCAAGTATTCACTCATATTGAGCTTGGCGGTATTGAGTGTTTCCATAGCCCAGCCGTGGAAACTTTTGCCCGCTTTAAATAACTCATGGGCTACGACATCACCGGTATATTTGGAAAGGTGTTCTTCCCAATCAATATCAAGCTGTTCAAAGAATTTCTGGAATTTTTGCGCCGTTTGTATTTCGCCGGAAAAAAGTACTTCGCCTTTAAATAAGGGATCTTGTTGCTCGGATAGCGCTAAACTAAAGAAAGACATGCTATTGCCTTTTAACTCAGCGTTGGCTTCTTGTTCAAAAGCGTCTTTGACAAGGATATATTCGTCATCGATCTTGAAAAAGACAGATTGATTTAAGTCAGTTAATTCGAATTTAATCAATTTGCCATCTAAAGAATTCAAACGCTCTCTGGCATCAGGATCAAGTTTTACGACTTGATTGATAACCGTTTCAATGGTGGGGGCTAATAAACCAATAAGCATTTAGTATTTTTTACCAATATGTAAAGCAACTACGCCACCGGTTAAGTTGGTATATTCAACGTCATCAAAACCAGATTCTTCCATCATGCCCTTTAAAGTATCTTGATTAGGGTGCATCCGAATCGATTCGGCTAAATATTTATAGCTCTCTGAATCATTAGCCACTACCTTGCCCATAAAAGGCAACAGGCTAAACGAATAGGTATCATAAACTTTAGCAAGGGCTGGTAATACAGGTTTAGAAAACTCTAACACTAATAACTTCCCGCCTGGCTTTAAGATGCGATACATAGACTTTAAAGCATTTTCTTTTTCCGTCACATTGCGCAGACCAAAAGCAATGGTAATACGGTCAAAGTAATTGTCAGGAAAAGGCAGAGATTCGGCATTGGCTTGTACATACTCCACATTGCCGACCACTCCGTTATCGACCAACTTTGAGCGACCAACTTTTATCATGGACTCATTGATGTCTGCTAGCACAACTTGCCCATCGTCACCGACAAGCTTTGAAAACTTAGCGGTTAAATCGCCAGTCCCACCGGCAATATCCAGAATTTTTTGGCCTTTTCGTACTGCGGCACGCTCAATGGTGTAGCGTTTCCAGATACGGTGTACACCAAATGACATTAAGTCATTCATAACGTCATATTTGCTAGCTACCGAATGAAAAACATCGGCTACTTTGCTTTCTTTTTCTTCTTTAGCAACGGTTTCATAACCAAAGTGGGTAGTTTCTTCGGGGGACTCTTGATTTTTATTATCTTCAGCCATGATTAATTCTGTAGTTTAGGATCAAAATGTCCAACACTGGGATCATTTGATCGTTGTAAGCCAGCTGTTTTTAGCTGTTGTAAGTAATATTGCCAATTGGCGGCGTAATCACGCCCCAATTCATACAATGTTTGCCAATTATACAGCCCGCTGTCGTGACCGTCATCAAAAGTTAGCTTGATAGCGTATTGTCCAACTGCTTCGATATTGGTGACTTGAACCTGTTTCTTTCCACCAATAATCAGCATTTGTTGATTGCCATGACCACGTACTTCTGCCGATGGCGAGTAAACCCGGAGGTATTCATAAGGCAGCAAAAAGATCTCGCCTTCAAAATGAATCTCTAATTGACGCGAAGCTTGCTTGAGTTTTATTGAACTGGGTACTGGCATGACGGCATCTATAAACAAAGTGACTTGATTATAGGGGCTTGTGATGAAACTGGCTAGCAAGCTTTGAATTGCATCAATAAAAAAAAGGAGAGCCGAAGCTCTCCTTAGATTTACGCTAACTAACCGTTCAGTATGATTAGAAATTAACGGATACTGAGTCTGAACAGTCGCTAGTGCTACCTTGGTTGCACACTTGGTAAGTGAAACTACCGCTAGTGCTGCGCATACGGTCATTATAAGCACCGTCGTTAGCCGTAGTGGTTAGTAGACTACCATTACGATAAATATCAACCGAAGCTGTTGTCGCTCCAGACCATCTAACTTGAGCTATGTCCCAACGGCGCTTAGATTGCGTCGTTACGCTTAAGTCGATGCTTACGCCTACACCCGAGTCCATAACTGTTACGTTTTGCGAATCACTACCCGTAGCGCCGCCATTATCCGTAACCGTTAAACTAACACTGTATGTTCCATCAGCATCAAAGGTATGGTTTGGAGTCGCGCCCGAAGCACTGTTGCCATCGCCAAAGTTCCAGCTATAGCTAGCTACTGAACCATCTGAATCGCTACTTGCGCTACCATCGAAGGTACAAGTTAAATCAGTACAACTAAAGGTAAAGCTAGCAGTTGGTGCTTCATTTGGAGCACCGTCAGAGAATGCCCCGACTAAATCTACGCCTGAGAAGCTTGAGTAGCCGCGAACCATTACATAGTAAGTGCCTTCTTGCGGATTAGCGAAATCACAAGATTCATTATTGCCTGAACTGTAAGGACGGCAATCATAAGTACTAGTAGTTGGGGCCGCACCGAAACGAACATAAAGATCGGCATCACCTGAGCCACCAGACATATTGAATGACAAATCACTTGCACCAGATGGTAGTTGCATCTCAAAATCTAACTCATCACCTGAACCACCGGATAAGCCAGTTTGCGGAACGCCGTTTTGTAACTCAGTCGCTGGTGGTGGCGGTGGTGGCGGATCGATAGGACCAACATCACAACCATCTGCTAACAAATCAAAGGCATCTTTAGCTTTCACGATACCGTGGCCATAAGAGTTATCACGTCCCGCTGCACCGCGATCTTCAGCAGCTTTATTTAAAGCTTGACGAATTTGCGTGTTAGAACATTGGGTATAATGACTCCAAACTAGGGCCGCCACGCCAGAAACGTGAGGTGTTGCCATTGAAGTACCGTTCCAAGATGCGTAACTGTTATTAGGCAAAGTAGAGTTTACACCCGAGCCAGGAGCTGCAATTTCAACTTGATCGGTTCTTTGTGAATAACTAGCGTGACTTCCACTTGAGTCCACTGCCGCAACTGACATTACAGAGTCATATGAAGCAGGGTAAGAATGAGCGGTATTTCCATCATTACCTGCTGCGGCAATTGATAAAACGCCCGCTGCATCAGCATTGGCAAAAGCATTGTTTTCTGCAGCACTGCTACCAGAACCACCCAAACTCATACTAATAACATTAGCACCTGCGTCCATACACTGATCAACGGCAACCACCAAATCAGAGCCATAAGCCCAGTTGCCTGAGTCATTGAATACTTTCACTATGTGCAAATTTAAGTTGTTGCCAGGATTGACACCAACTACGCCTAAATTATTACCACCAATAGCGGCAATAGTGCCGGCAACATGCGTGCCGTGACCGTGACCATCGTTAAACCAGTCACCAGTATCGTTTGAGTCATAACCATCGGAACCACTGATACGAGAATTTTGTAAATCTTCATGACCAAGCGAGTAACCTGTATCCATAATACACACGGTGCGATTTCCTGTTAGTGAGTCACTCACTAATGGCGCCTGCACCATATCGATACCATAAGGTGTCGATTCCGCCATTAAATGGCGTTTTGGATCCACTTCGATAAATTCGATGTCTTTAGAGGCTTGTAACTTTTTAAGCTGTCCCTTATTTAGCCTGGCTGCAACAAATCTTCTTTTGTCGTGACTTTTCTTAAGCTGGCCTTGAGCTTTTCCGATTTCCTGAATGACTTTTTGCTTAGCATTGTTTTTGTATTTGATGATATAGCGTTCGGTATCATCTTGAGCGTGGGCCGACATGGCGGCCGTGGCTATAATTGCCGAGGCAATTACCCCCTTCTTAAATTGAATCATTTAACCTACCCCTTCGATAAGAAATAATTGAATAGATGTAAAGAAATCCCTTTACCCTTTATTGTTTAGCTCAAGCCATAAGTCTTGCCATAAAATAATCTAATGGCTTGGCGTGAATTAATATAGCTAAACTAATATTTAAAAAAAAGCACTTGTCTGAACTCTTTACAGTGGCAAGCTAGAATGCACTCAATTTGGATACAAACCGATACAATCACTTGATACCAAAGCAAAAAAAAGCGCCAAAAGGCGCTTTTTTTTAGGACTTTAGTGCTAAATACAATTACAAAATGAAACGACTTAAATCTTCATCATCAGCTAATTCTGAAAGTTGTTTATTCACATAATCTAGATCAATTACCAGCTTTTCTTCGCTCTCTGAAGCATCAAAGGATACTTCGTCCAGTAAACGTTCCATAACCGTGTGTAATCGACGTGCACCGATGTTTTCGGTGGTTTCATTCACTTGATAAGAGAATTCAGCAATACGCTGAATACCTGATTCTGTAAACTCGATGTTTTTGCCTTCAGTAGCCAGTAAGGCTTCGTATTGTTTAGTCAGTGCAGCATCAGGCTCAGTTAAAATTCGTTTGAAGTCTTCAACCGTTAAAGCTCGAAGTTCAACACGAATTGGCAAACGACCTTGTAGCTCAGGGATTAAATCCGACGGCTTGGCTAGATGGAAAGCTCCAGAAGCGATGAACAGAATATGGTCTGTTTTGATCATGCCGTATTTAGTGCTGACTGTTGAGCCTTCAACCAATGGTAATAAGTCACGCTGAACACCTTCACGCGAAACACCACCTTCTTGGTTACCGCCGCGTTTAGCCACTTTATCGATTTCGTCTAAGAAAACGATACCGTGTTGTTCAACGGCTTCTACAGCTTTAACTTTCAATTCTTCTTGATCAATAAGTTTTGCCGCTTCTTCTTCGGCTAAAACTTTCATGGCATCTTTAACTTTGAGCTTACGCTTTTTGGTTTTTGATGGAGTCATGTTCTGGAACATCGACTGAAGCTGGCTGGTCATATCTTCCATACCCGGAGGGGCCATAATATCGATACCAACGGCAGCTTGAGCTACGTCGATTTCGATTTCACGATCGTCTAAGTCGCCTTGGCGCAATTTTTTGCGGAAGATTTGACGAGCAGAAGAATCTTCCGTTGGCTTTTCTTCTTGATCCCAAGGAGTATCAGCAGCACTTGAGCGAGCTGGCGGTAATAAAGCGTCTAACACTTTTTCTTCCGCTGCATCCATGGCACGGTTTTCTTGCTTGGCCATTTCTTGCTCACGCATCATCTTGTACGACGCATCTACTAAATCGCGAATAATCGACTCGACGTCGCGACCCACATAACCAACTTCAGTAAATTTAGTCGCTTCGATTTTAATAAAGGGTGCATTGGCTAATTTAGCCAAACGGCGGGCAATTTCAGTTTTACCTACACCTGTTGGGCCAATCATTAAAATATTCTTAGGAGTAATTTCGTTACGCAAGTCTTCTGAAACTTGCATACGACGCCAGCGGTTACGCAAAGCAATGGCCACAGAGCGCTTAGCGCCAGATTGACCAACAATATGTTTATCTAATTCGTGTACGATTTCACGAGGAGTCATCGACATAATATTTATCTCTTAATTCTTTCTTGGATAAGAGTTGGATTAAAACTCCAACTCCTCAATTGTTTGGTTGTGATTGGTATAGATGCAGATGTCGCCAGCAATCGTTAAGCCAGTTTCTACGATTTCACGAGCATCTAAATCGGTCTTTTGCAATAAAGCGCTTGCGGCAGATTGAGCAAAAGCACCGCCAGAGCCAATGGCAATCAAATCATTCTCAGGCTGGATCACATCACCATTACCGGTGATGATTAAAGAGTGCTCTTTATCAGCTACAGCTAATAAAGCTTCAAGTTTGCGCAAGGCGCGGTCAGTACGCCAGTCTTTGGCTAATTCCACTGCGGCACGCATTAACTTGCCACCATGAGATTCTAATTTAGCTTCGAAACGCTCGAAAAGAGTAAAGGCATCGGCTGTACCGCCAGCAAAACCAGCGATAACTTGGCCATTATATAAGCGGCGTACTTTGCGCGCGTTACCTTTCATAATGGTATTGCCAAGAGATACTTGGCCATCGCCACCGATAACTACCTTGCCATTACGGCGCACCGATAGAATGGTGGTTCCACGATATTGTTGCATTCTAATTACCTATTTTAAAATAAGCTTATTTTAGGGGTTAGGGGATATGTGGGGGTTTGAAGTTCTAATTCAAGGGTCTTGGATTGTTGGAGTGGTCTCTTTTTTTGTCGATTTTTTTGGTCTCCAAATTACTGGTTTTGAGACTCTTTTAGGTTTTCGCCAATGTATGATGGATTTTGATATTTCTATTACCCAAAGTATTCCCCAGAAAATAAGTTCAAAAATTAGTAAGAAGAAAACTAGCACAGCTTCAGCTGCTGTCATTGTTTCTCCAGCAGCCAGGAATAAGCCTGCAATAGCTTCAATTATAAACACAAAGAAAGATACGACTGGTTCAACAATAGCAAGCAATATAGAAACAATTGCTTTTAACATCTGCGGTCTTTACCAAATGCGGCATTCATTAAAGTCATTGTTTTGCAGTTTATGGCGGTCGCTTTCGGCGGCGCGTTTTGAGCTGTATGGTCCTAGGCGCACACGATACCAGCCATCTTTTTCTGCGACTTCGGCTTGTAGGCCAATAAAAGCAATTTGCGCTTTCATGCTTTCCGCTTGTGCTAAAACTTTTGAAGCGCCGCACTGCATCACATAACGTTTACTGGTGCTGGCTGCTACAGTTGGATCTTTTTCTACTTCAAGCTCTCTATTGGTCAGCATTTGGTGATAATCCAATTGCTCGCCATCATTATTTTTTGTGACTGCTTGGGCCGGTTTTTGAACTGGCTTTTCAGGGGTATTTGTATTTGCCGCTTGTTCCGTTTGTGTTTTAGTCGGGATGAGCTCTTTAATCAATTCAGGCTTTTTCATATAAGCCCAAACGCCGAGTCCCACTAAAGTCAGCGCGATACCACTAAAGAAAAATAGAAATGGCGAAGATTGTTTTTTAGGAGCAGCCTTTTTTCGCGGCGTTCGAGTATTTTTCCGCGTACTTTTGCGACTAGTCGATTTGCGAGCTGCGGCTTTATGAAATTGCATTTTTATCTATTGTTATGCCTTAGATCCTATTAATAAAGTTATTCTAGCCATAAACACAAGCGAGACCAACCTTTAAAGGGTAATAATAAGTAAAGAAGCTTAAAATACTTCTTGCGGGTCCACATCGATTGACCAGCGGACATTTTTAGCGGATTTTTGTTCTTCAATAACGGGGAGCGCCGCATTGAGGATTTTCTGAATGGTTTGTTTATCGCTGGCTTGCAACAAAAGCTGAGCTCGCATTTTACCGGCGCGTTTTATCATGGGCGCTGGATAGGGGCCATAAACTTCCAATTGCGGATACTGATTTAAGATATTGGCCATATCCTGTAAAAACTCCATCGGTTTCGCTAGGTTGGTTGCTTGCGAGCGGATCAATACTTGCGCCGAGTAGGGCGGCAAGTTGGCTGTTTTGCGTTCTTGCAGCATTTGTTCGCTAAGTTGCTGATAATTCTGAGTAAATAGATTAACGAGTAATGGGTGATCAGGGTGGTGACTCTGAATAACAATTTCTCCATTGGCTTCACCACGGCCCGCACGACCAGCCACTTGAGTCAGTAATTGTGCGGTTCTTTCGGTAGCACGAAAATCTGCGCTAAATAGACAGCCGTCGATATCAATTACCGCGACTAGAGTTAAATTTGGGAAATGATGGCCTTTGGCCAACATCTGAGTGCCTACTATTATATCTGCTTCGCCTCGCTTGATTTCTTCCACAATATTTTGCATTGAGTCTTTACGGCGAGTGGAGTCACGATCCACTCGGATGACCTTATGCTTGGGAAACATGCTGCTTAATGCCTCAGCCAAGCGCTCGGTTCCTAAACCGATAGGAAGTAGCTGATCGGATTGACAGCTAGGACATTGCTTCGGCAGGAATACTTGCCGATCACAATGATGGCAATGCAGTCTTTTAAGTTGCTGGTGATAGGTCATATTTCTATCGCAGCGATTACATTCCGCTATCCAGCCGCAATCGTGACACAGAATACTGGGCGCAAAGCCTCGGCGATTTAAAAAAACCAGGCATTGCTGACCCTTAGCTAAATGGCTTTCAATATGTTCCCTTAGCGGTTTTGAAATACCTTCATTCAATGGCCGCTGGCGCACGTCGAAAATCTTACTGTGCGGGGCTTTTGCATTGCCTGCTCGCCGGCTTAAGGTTAAACGTTCAAATCGACCATTGCTCACATTATATTGTGACTCTATTGAAGGTGTGGCGGAACCCATAATAATGGGGATATTCAAATTATTAGCCCGTACCAAAGCTAAGTCGCGCGCCGAATAGCGAAAGCCCTCTTGTTGTTTAAAGGATAAATCGTGTTCTTCATCAATCACGATCAAACCAAGATCTTTGAAAGGTGTGAACAGGGCAGAACGTGTACCAATAATTATCGAAGTAAGTCCTTGCTTCGCCTTTAGCCATTCATTTAATCGTTGCTTGTCTGTCATGCCTGAATGCAACATGGAAATATTACTATGGAAACGTTCCTTAAACCTTTGAATCGTTTGAGGCGTTAAGCCAATTTCTGGAACTAACACTAGCGTTTGTTTGCCGGCTTCTAATTGGTGGGTAATAGCTCTTAGGTAAACTTCGGTTTTACCACTCGAGGTCACGCCATCTAATAAGAATGGCTGGAATTGAGCTTTCTTAGCAAATATTTGGGCAATGGCTTGATGTTGTTCTTTATTCGGTTCAAAAGTACTTGGTAATACTTTGGGTTGTGTAAAGCCAGTATCCAGAGGTTTAATCTCTTTAGTAAGCCATCCATTGTTAATTAAGGATTTTAAATCACCTGGTACAAATTCATGGGCCTTTAAAGTCTCTTGAGTTAAGTATGATTGGTGAGACTGAGCTAACTTTAGTAATGCAATTTGTTTGACGGCGTTGGACTTAGGTTGTGCTTTTTCACCTTCGTTAGTAAGTTGCCAAAAATACTCGGGCTCTAGTTGAGCGATTTCACCTTTGCCAATCAGGCTGGGTAAACAAGCATTAAAAACTTCACCTATTGGATGTTGATAGTATTGAGCCGACCATTGGATAAAATTAAACAGCTCCTTATCAAGTAGTGACTCTTGATCAATAACTTTGACTATATGCTTAATCTTTTTAAGGTCGTAATCAGATTCTTCACTAAAACCGATGACATAGCCCACTAATTGTTGGCGGCCAAATGGTACAAGCACCCGTCCACCAATCATTGGCTTTTGACTATCTTGATATTGATAGTCAAAAAGGCGGCGTAAAGGAATTGGCACCGCTACTTTTACCAGATTAGGAGAATTACTCATCAAGGAAAGTTGGTATTTATTATTAGTGGGCTCAAGCATAAGGAGACTTAAATAAAGAGGCAACTAAAAGCTTTGAAATATTTTGCAACTGGTACGACTAGTGAAACTGTTAAACTCTGGTAGTCTTAGTTCAGCAACTATATGTTGCTAAAATAAAAATTTCAAAACACAAGATGTATGAATGTTCCAAATACAATACATTATTTATAAAAGACTTGGGGGTGACATATGAAAGTAGGAAGTATTGCGTTTTTAGTAGGTTTAGTACTTGCGGTTGTAGGTGCATTTGTTGACGTTAACTGGTTTGCCGCATTATTGGTGGTAATTGGCTTAGTAGTTGGCTTCCTTAATGTTTCAGGCGGCGAATCTCGTCGTTTCTTGATCTCTGCGATTGCTTTCTTGATGGCTTCTACAGCATTATATCCTATCGATAACATTTTAGGCTTAGGCGGTGTTGTAGGCGATATTATGCATAATATTGGTTACATGGTTGGAGCTGCTGCGTTATTAGTAGCAATTATGTCATTATTTGATATGAGCAAAGACTAATAAAACTGAATAAACTTAAGAATAAATACTAATAATAACAACAAGTTGTACTTCTAAAGCGGTCATTGACCGCTTTTTTTATGGCCTAAACAATAGGTAAAAACTCTAAGGGCTTGATCTTAACTATTCTCAGGCGTATGATCGCCGCTCGAATTTGAAAGTACTCGAATCGTGTTTGGCATGGAAATATATCTATAGCCCAGATGGCGATTCCCAAAATGAGATCTAAGACTATGAAAACTGATATCCACCCAAATTATAAAACTATCAAAGCGACTTGTAGCTGCGGTAACGTAATCGAAGTTGGCTCAACAGGCGGCGACTTAAACTTGGACGTATGTTCAGCTTGTCACCCGTTCTTCACTGGTAAGCAGAAAATGCTTGATACTGGTGGCCGTGTAGACCGCTTCCGTAAGCGTTTTGGTAACCGCTCTTTAAAGTAATTTAAAGGCGACCCAATAAAAAAGGCACTCGAAGAGTGCCTTTTTCGTATCTGTGATAGTTAAAGCTTCCTACCTAAGCGCTTTTCAATTTGTTTCTTTTCCCAGTTAGCCCCAAATACACTTGAGTTAACGAATAGGCTGACTCCGTGTGCCAATAGTCCGAACGTCATACCTAAAATCGGCCACCAAAACCAATGATAGACTGGGCTAGTGAGTAAGTTAAGGGCAATCAGGAATGGCACCAGTAGAATGTAAATTCCCAAGTGCATATAGAAGCCTTTTATTTCTTTGACTTCTTCCATCGCTTTGGCTTCATCATAGGTAAGTTTGGTATCGTCTTGCATTGCAGGTTCCTCTTGATCTTGAATCATAAAGTGGTCAGTTAAATCTGACACATCTACTTCAAATACGGACGCTAAAGATTTCAGAGTTTCCAAGCTGGCATTTTCTCCTCGTTCAATTCTTTGAACAGTGCGGGAGCTGAGACCACTTAATTCAGCCAATTGCTCTTGAGACCAACCTCTTTGTAATCGTAATTTTTTAATTAGCATAGTTTATTGATTAAATTATGTTTAGCGTGCTGTTTGTTGGAACCTATTGTGGGGAATTATTATGACATAAACCACGACAGCAATGCGAAAGTAACTAGACAGCTATAAAGAAAGGTAAATATATCAATAAGATAGGTTGCTTTTCGCTACTTGGCTGTCGGGTAAACGGCGCCTAATACTGTGTCTTCTGAAGCGCCGGTTACAGAGCTTAGGTTTCCTGTTTGCCTATTGGTGGTTCTAAAAGCAAGCCAGGCAAAAGCGGCTGCTTCTACCCAATCCGGATCAACACCTAGGCTATAAGTAGACTCAATAGAAAACTCAGGAATGAGCTTCTGGATGCGCTCGACTAAGAAATCGTTATGGGCTCCGCCGCCACATAAATAGACTTCTCCAGAATTAATGTGATTATCTATCGCGTCTGATAAAGTTTGTGCAGTTAGTTCAAGCAGGGTTCTTTGCACATCTTCTGGATTGATGGCTTCAATGTTAAAGTTAGTGAGCCATTCTAAGTTAAAATATTCGCGGCCTGTGCTTTTCGGCGCTTCTTGAGAAAAGTAAGGATCAGCTAGCATAGCTTCTAATAATCGACTGTTAAGATCGCCACTTTTTGCCCAATCACCATTCAGATCAAAGTCTTTATTTAGATTTTGTTTAATCCATAGATCCATCAAAGTATTCGCAGGACCTGTGTCATAACCAAGGACTTCGGAAGTTTTGGTAAGTACTGAAATATTAGCGATACCACCTAAGTTGGCAATGATCCTATTCCGATTTTCATCGCCAAATACCACTCGATGAAAAGCAGGAACTAATGGAGCGCCTTGACCTCCATAGGCCATATCTCTTCGCCTGAAGTCCGCTACCGTATCAATTCCAGTATTAGCAGCAATGATATTGCTATCTCCAATTTGGAGTGTGAAAGCTTGCGGGTGATTAGGGATATGACGGATAGTTTGACCGTGTGAACCGATAGCAACAACCTGTTGTGGCTTGAGCTTGGCTTTGTCTAAAAGAGCATCTACTGCCTCAGAAAGCAACTGACCGATATCCACATCCAAATGTCCCATCATTTCAATAGGGTCATTTTGATACTCTTTATTGGATAATGAGTGAATTTTATTTTGGATTTTGATTGGGATTGGGTAACACAAAGAGGCGATTAGTTGAACTTTATTGCTATCGATATCGCAAACTACAGCATCGATACCATCCACACTGGTCCCTGACATCAGTCCAATAAAATAAGCCATTGCTTGTTAGAGATTGCTAAATTATTGTTTTAATTTAGTGCTTTCTGGATTTATATTCAAGCGAGCAAAGTGTTCAACACGCTGAAATTCAAGTTGTGAGATCAGCTCTTTCGTTTGCTCTTTGAATCGAGTTAATTCTTTTTTAGCAACTGGTGCGGCATGTGGAAGCTTTACCGTGCGCGGATTTCTATGAACGCCGTTTACCACAAACTCATAATGTAAATGAGAAGCTTGTGACATGCCGGTATTTCCGACATAGCCTATAATTTGACCTTGCTTGACTCGCTCACCCTTTTTAACGCGACGTTTAGAGAAGTGTAAGTACTTAGTAACAATGTTATTTCCATGCTGTACAAAGACATGATGGCCATTGTACTTATCGTAGGTCGAACGAACTACTCGACCATCACCCGATGCGCGAACAGGCGTACCAGTAGCTGCGCGGTAATCAACACCTCTGTGTGGCTTTACTCGTTTCTGGATTGGGTGGAAACGTTTAGGATTAAAATTTGAACTCACATAATTAAATTTTAAAGGGGCACGCAAGAATGATTTTCTTAATGCTTTGCCTTCAGGAGTGTAATAAGCCGTACGATTCTTTACGTCGGTATATTGTACCGCAGCATATTGGTCACCTTGATTAATAAATTCGGCTGATAGAATATCGCCGTAACCAACTTTCTTGCCATCAATGAACTTTTCTTGGTAGAGCACGGCAAAAGAGTCGTTTTTACGAATCTCTAATGCAAAGTCGATGTCATATTCAAATACACCAGCCAGCTCCATAATCACGCCATCGGGCAGCCCCGCATCAATTCCAGCATTATAGAAGCTGCTGTTAATGGTGGCAGTGGCAAACCTTTGCTGATAAGTGATTTCTTTTTGTTCTATATCAGTGTCGAAAGATTTATTAGCAACCTTATTAATAACAAGGGTTTCACTCAAACTGTAAGGGTAGCGTAGGCTTTCAAAGCCTTCTTTGCCTTCAGTTTTGGCAAACTCAATCGTATGGCCAGGACGAATGTTCTTTAAAACTTTAATTTCATCTCCTGACTTCATTAAATAGTGAAGATCCGAAGCGCTGTAATTTTGATTTTGGAAAATTTTAGCTAAAGTATCGCCTTTTTTTACTTTAACGCTGTTCCACGAAGTTGTCGGTGTGACTTCTTCTTCTATAATTGCTGGAACGGCTAAAGGCAATTCCGAAGATTTCGTTAATTGCTTAAGAGATGGCTCTGACTTATCGCTTAGCGCAAGTTCCAAAGATGTTGAATCAGTTGTCGGCATTAAAGCTAAAGCCTCAACTTCGATGGCATTGGATTCGCTAGGAGATTTAAAATAAGCGTAGGCTGATACCATAGTCACAGCACCTAATACCATCATAGCTAATGGCTTTTTAGAACGCTTTTTCTCAGAAAATATGCTTTTCTTTCGATTCAAATTTTTGAAGTCTTTATTAATCATCAATGTCACTTTTGCCATTAAACTGGCTATTGTCAGAGGTTGTCACTTGCAATTGCGCCCTAACAATAACCATCCTTTATAAAATGATCAACGATAAATATCATTAAAACGCTTGTTTTAAGCTAAATTCTCGAAAAATGTGAGAAAATCGTCCTTTATAAAGCCAAATATGCATATTTTGAGCCAAGAAAGCTCAATAATTTATTGCATCCTCATTAAGATGCTTTATCCTTGCCTCAATACAGCCTAAACATTGTCTATTCAGTGGTTAAAGCGAGATTGATTTACGCTTTAT
Organism: uncultured Kangiella sp.; assembly: GCA_947503435.1. Taxonomy (GTDB): domain Bacteria; phylum Pseudomonadota; class Gammaproteobacteria; order Enterobacterales; family Kangiellaceae; genus Kangiella. The sequence continues at coordinate 254,024 of CANNDL010000004.1, forward strand.
TAAGTCCACAAGACAATTCAAACTTAGAAAAAATTAGTGGTTAGCATCAAACATGAGTGAATTTGAAAAAGCTTTTGCTGAAATTAAGCGTGGCGCCGATGAAATCTTAGTAGAAGATGAGTTAATTGAGCGTTTAAAAAGTGGTAAGAAAATGCGCATTAAAGCCGGGTTCGATCCAACGGCTCCCGATTTGCATTTGGGCCATACGGTGTTATTGAATAAAATGCGCCAATTTCAACAGCTAGGCCACGAAATTGTTTTCTTAATTGGTGACTTTACAGGATTAATTGGTGATCCCACTGGTAAGAATGTTACCCGTAAGCCATTAACCAAGGAAGCCATATTGGCTAATGCCGAAACCTATAAAGAACAAGTATTCAAAATTCTAGATCCTGAGAAAACCATCGTCGAGTTCAACTCTAAATGGATGGATGAGCTTGGCGCGGCAGGTATGATAAAGCTAACTTCACTATCAACGGTGGCAAGAATGCTTGAGCGCGATGATTTTAAAAAGCGCTACGCCAATGAACAGCCGATTGCGATCCACGAGTTTATTTATCCACTAGCACAAGGTTATGATTCTGTTGCATTAGAATGTGATGTGGAATTAGGCGGAACCGATCAACGCTTTAACCTATTAATGGGTCGTGAATTACAGAAACACTATGGTCAAAAGCCCCAAGTGGTATTAATGATGCCCTTGTTAGAAGGTTTGGACGGTGTTAATAAGATGTCCAAGTCTTTAGATAATTATGTGGGCATTACCGAAGCGCCAGGCGTGATGTACCAGAAACTCTTGTCATTACCTGACTCTATTATGTGGCGCTATTTTGAATTGTTATCATTTAAGCCATTAGAAGAGATTGAGCAATTAAAGCAAGATGTTGCCAATGGTACTAATCCGCGTGATATCAAAATTTTGTTTGCAAAAGAAATTATCGAGCGTTTCCATGGCATCGAGGCAGCAGAAAGTGCACATAAAGGCGCAGGCAATTTAATTGTTGAGGGCGAAGTTCCAGAAGGTACGCCCGAAGTAGAGGTCTCTTTAGATGGAGCTGAGCAATTCCCAATTGGCGCTATTATTAATCGCGCAGGTTTAGCTATGAATGGTGCGCAAGCTAAGGATATGCTGAAAAATGGTCGGGTCAAAGTCGATTGGCAAGCTGTAGAGCCATCTTTAATGTTGGGACCTGGAAAATATTTGATTCAAGCCGGCAAAAAGAAAATTGCGTTTGTGACCCTAAGCTGATCGCTTTTAATTTTCGTCAAGCTATTTTACAAAAACCGCTTTCTGCGGTTTTTTTTTTGCTATTTGTGCCAGAAATGGGACATAGGTCTATTTCACTCAAATTTATTTCTGGCTAGTATTTATACGCTAGTCGCAAGGGGCGACTAATAACAAAAATATTTCTGGGAGAAATCATGAATAAGAAATTAAGAATAAGTGCTGCGGCACTTATCGGGGTAGGTTTGTCTTTACCATCAACGCTATTAGCTGATTCTTACATTGTTATGGCTAAAGGTAATAAGATAAGTCCTAAGTTAATCCAGTCTATCGAGGACCAAGGTGCAACGGTGACCGCGCAAGTTCCACAGATTGGTATGGTTACCATTGAATCCGATCATGCTGACATTCGTGAACGTTTAAGCGCCTTTAATGAGATTGATTCAACTTTTGCTGATTTTACATTTGAATATGTTACGCCTAATAAAGCGCAAGAGTTTGACGTATCATTTGAAGAAATGGCTGTAAGTCCACCCTTTACCGGAGATGATGACTTTTTCTTTGATCTTCAGTGGGGACATACCGCTGTAAATGCTACCGCAGCATGGGAAGCTGGCTATCGTGGGCAAGGAGTTCGTGTTGCAGTACTTGATAGCGGCATTAGCTCAACTCATCCAGATATCACCCCTAATTTAAATACGGAGCTATCGACTTCTTTTGTTGCTGGTGAAGCTTACGACAATCCTCCGGGTAGTCATGGAACTCATGTTGCTGGGACCATTGCAGCTGCCGATAATGCTTTCGGCACTATTGGTGTTGCACCTGAAGCTGAAATTGTTGCGGTTAAAGTATTGTCAGCGGTGAGCGGTAGCGGCAGTACTTCTGGGATTTGGCAAGGAATGATCTATGCCGCAGATAACGATGCTGATGTAATTAACATGAGTTTGGGATTAAGAGGCGGCTTGCCGAAAAACTGTACTTTTGATAATGGTGATGGAACTAGCACTCATTATCCAGCAAAGGATTGCTCAGAGTTCGTAAGAACCTATAACCGTGTTACCGATTATGTTCGCAAACAAGGTACTTTAATCGTATCTTCGGCTGGTAATGATGGTCGCGATATGAATCATGATGCTTCAACAACAGCATTACCTGCAGAAGCCAATCATGTCATTTCTGTATCAGCTACTGCACCATATTTATGGGGAGTCAATCCTTACACTAATCTTGATGAATTAGCTTCTTACTCTAACTATGGTCAGAAGGGTATAGATTTAGGTGCTCCTGGCGGTGATTACGATGTGATTTTTGATTTTGGTTTTGCTACATGTAATGGCCCTGTACTACCGGGACGCCCATGCTATGTTTACGATATGGTACTAAGCACGACCCCAACCGGTTGGGGTTGGAATGCTGGTACCAGTATGGCTTCTCCCCATGTTGCTGGTGTGGCAGCACTAATCATTAGTGAGCACGGTGGTGATATTAGCGTAGAACAGCTTGAACGTGAGCTTAAAGCCCGTGCAGAAGGTAAAGGTAATTCTGCTGAGCTTGGTCATGGTCGAGCATCCTCTGGTTTTTAACTAGAGGCTTGAACCTCGAAAGGCCAGCATCAGCTGGCCTTTTTTTATGCAATTAGTCTGTTAAATCAGCAGTTTGAGTGTTAATTCAGCAATCCGAAAATTAATTTCAAATTATTTGAAAATAAGTGTTGATCTAATCCATTTCCCTCCTATAATGCGCACCACTTTCGAGGCACAAGTGAAAACTTCTAGCCACGAAAATAGTCTAAGGATAGGCACTTGAAAAACCTTTTCAAAATTAAATGAAAAAAGTTTTTAAAAGATATTGACACGGAAATAGCGCTCTATATAATGCGCGTCCGCTTCGGCAGAAAAGCCAAGCATTAAGTCGCAAGACTAGGGGTTGGAAAGTGTTCAATATCTACCCTCGAAACTGGCCCATTTAGGGTGCTCTGAAAAAGAGTTAAAAAAGTTTCTCAAAAGGTGTTGACAGGTACGAGGTGGGATGTATAATTCGCCTCCACTTGAGCGGAGCAGGTTCTTCGCCAAGACGTTCTTTAATAAGAAGTAAGACAATTTGTGTGGGCACTTGATTAGGTAATGCATCGCATTATCAATGAAGT
>CANNDL010000005.1 GCA_947503435.1 uncultured Kangiella sp.
ACCGCCCCGTTGACCGTGCTCACCGTGCCGCCTTCGGCAACCGTGGCACTGTCGTCAACCGCCACCGGCGCATCGTTATTAACTACCAAAGTATCCGATGCATCTGAAATAGATCCAGCTACATTGGCTAAACCAAAAGCAGCGTTAGTAGCTGAGATGGTATTTAAATGACTGCCAACGGTTGAGCTACTAACGTTAATAGTAATTGAGCAAGACCCGCTAGCAGGGATTACGGAGCCAGAATCAAAAGTAACGCTGCTAGCGTTTGAACTTGCTGTAGCAGTTGCACAAACCGAAATTACAGCGCCAGAAGTTGTGACGTTTGTCGGTAACGTATCAGTAATCGCACTTTGAAGTGTTAGCGGGAAAGCATTCGGGTTTGTAATGGTTAAAGTTAAAAGTGATGTTTGGCCAGATAATATTGAAGAGGCGTTAAAAGATTTACCAAGCGTAGGTAAGCTTGCGCTCAGATTATTAGAATCCGTGGCACTGTTATTAGTAAGATCGGAATCGGATACCCCAGCCGGCAAGGTGACTGTTGCAGTATTATCAACAGTAGCAGGATAATCATCCGCTAAAACAGAATGCGTAAATGCTGATGCTAAGATCAGCCCCCCCGAAATTATCAAGCGCTTGAATATATTCATATTTTTCTTTTTAGACCGCAGTCCCAAAACTCTCATCAAACTTGCCTAGTTGGTAACTGCCTTGTATGTTTTAAACTAAACTTTCCCCACGCTTAGCATTATATTTCAAATTAACTTATTTGCTATATGTTATTGATAAACAATGAAAAATCTTTAAATGTAAAATCCACAATACATGCAAAATATCTTTTATATCAATGACTTATAATGCATATTTGCATTGTAAGTGAGCGAAAATATTACATTTCCTAAAAAAAGCACTAAGTTACATAAATGAAATTATTAACAAAATCAGTAAGTTAAACGACAATAGTTACAATTATTGTCACTTTACTATTTGCGGATAAATTGTACTAGATTACATACTTTATGAGAACTAGATCACGATAAATTGCTACAAAACAACGACAAATGGTAGAGGCTATTCGTTAGATTTAGTAACTCGAAGGGTTATCAGAATAAGTTACTTGAACTGAAATAGTGACGATTTCCTGATTAGCAATATCCATAGTTACTGTGACGTCTTGTCCTACCTGATTAATGCTGCAGGAAGCGCCAATATTGCAGGACACGGAATCGATAGTTAAACCCGCAGGAATTGAATCCGTTACTTGCGCTCCTGAAAGACCAGCCGGACCTTTATTGGTTACGGTAATCAAATAGGTTGAAGTCTGTCCGGGAGTATAACTTACACTAGCATCCGATTTAGCAATTTCTAGATCCGCTTGCTGTCTATTAGTGAAAGTACAAGTGGTACGATCGGCCACTCCCATAGTAAGCCCAGTTACCGCCCCTGAAGTTAGATTGACTGTACCGATAGCGTTATTATCTCTATCGACACAACTGAGTGAAGTAAGTCCCCAGTTTGTTGGGACAGTCTCAGCAATTGAATACACTCCGGGTGTTACATCAATAATAGTTCCGCCATCACCCACAATGACATCATTCTGAGAAAAACCGCCTAAAGAAGTGGTATTAAATGCAAAATTTGTAGAATCATCTGGGCTGGCATCTTTTAACAAAAATATCTGTGCGCCACCAATTGATTGCACACAGTCTTTTGGTGCTGAGGTAGGAGATGCCGAAGTATAAGAGCAGAAATTTATTTGTAAGCCGCCTGCCGGAATATCTGAGGTGCTAATGGTGCAAGTAACTTTGCCGTCATTAGGATAAGAGCTTCCGCCTATAAATGGATCGTCACTTACAGGGGAAGTAACGCTACAAGTTGTACCAGCAGAAAGAGATAATAAAACTTCGCCTCCGCATGCTACTTGAGAATTAGGTGTATTACACTGATATGCATAGGGAGAACCTAGTTCAAGCTCATAAGGATTATCCCCCAACTGAACACATATCGCATAATCGATTAAACCCAATGCATCACCATCAGTATCAAAAAGCGCACACCCGTCGGAAGTATTCTTACCGCTGATACCAGTTTCATCCCAATTTAAAGTAATGTCATAAGATGTGGGCAAATTAGAATTGTCATAGCAAATTTGAGTTACATCTGCTTGAGAACTGCCTGCAGTATCATTAACCCCACCCACATCGTTAGCACAAATGAATTCTGCATTTGCATTTGGCGCAAACAGTAACGACGAAAATAAGATGAAAAAGACAATTGATAAATACTTCAAAACAACCCCAATAGTGATCCACGTCACAATACTACTATAAAAAACTATAGTGATACTACCGTTAGTTCAGTGGAATTGGAAACTTTTGTAAAAGAAAAATTGGTCGGAATGAGAGGATTTGAACCTCCGACCCCTTGCACCCCATGCAAGTGCGCTACCAAGCTGCGCTACATTCCGATTTTGAAGTGAGTGTTATGACTTATGGAGTCTATACTCTTTTGATAAGGCATTAAAAATGCGGTGCCAATGGTACCGCATCTTAATGGATTTGCAACCGCTTAATTAAGAATAAATTTAGGCGACTAACAACTCTTTAATTTTTTCTAACTCTTCAATCAACTCATCAATTTGAGCCTTTGAAGGTCCGCCTGTATCAGCTTCAGCATCACCATCAATTAAACACTGTCGAGCACCGCCAATGGTATAGCCATGTTCATATAATAATGAACGAATTTGACGAACTACTAAAACATCATCCCGTTGATAATAACGACGATTCCCACGCCTTACGGGATTTAGTTGTTCAAACTCTTGCTCCCAATAGCGTAATACGTGCGGTTTTACTGCGCAAAGCTCGCTAACTTCACCAATGGTGAAATAACGCTTCGCCGGAATCGGCGGTAATTCATTATTATTGGTCGGTTCCAACATAGTCCGTTACTTTCCCTCTTAACTTTTGACCTGGCTTGAAAGTCACTACGCGACGAGCACTAATAGCAACTTCTTCACCTGTTTTCGGATTACGCCCTGGACGCGATGCTTTATCGCGCAACTCAAAGTTTCCGAACCCTGATAATTTCACATTATAACCATCTTCTAAAGCATCCCGAATTTCTTCGAAAAATGCCTCTACAATTTCCTTTGACTCTCGTTTATTCAAGCCTAGCTCTTCATATAAACGCTCAGCCATATCGGCTTTGGTCAACGCCATAATTTATTCCTCAATTCAATCAATCAAAGCGCGCTTTGTTGTTTATCGCAACCTAAGCACGCAATGTTGCTGAGAAGCTCTGCTCCAATCCGTTGATAATTTTATCCATAACCTTATTGATTTCTGCTTCTTCCAAAGTTTTCTCTGGATGCTGCAAAGTCATGGCTAAAGCAACGCTTTTCTTGCCAGCTTCAAGATGCTCACCTTTGTATATATCAAAAATACGCACATCTGTCATCAGACCATCGCCATTTTTTACAATAAAATCAATCAATTCCGCACCTTTCACCTGATCTTCGACTACTAAAGCTAAATCTCGACGAATTGATGGGAATTTCGATAAGCTCTTGAATTTTGGTAATTGACGCTCAGAAATAGCTTCTAAGTCCAGTTGGAACACAAACGTTTCTAAATCTAAATCCAATTCTTGCTGTAAAGCTGGGTGGATTTTGCCAATGTAGCCAATTTCAGTGCCTTTCAACCTAATAGCTGCTGATTGACCAGGATGCAAGATAGCTTTTTCAGTGGCTTCAAAATTATAAGAAAGGTTAGTTAGGTCCAATAATGATTCTAAATCGCCTTTGATATCATAGAAATCAACTTTCTCTCCTTCTTCGTTCCACTGCTCTGGTAAACGCGAACCGCAAATTAATCCGGCAATAGTTGGAATTTGTTTCAATTCATCGCCAGAATTATCAAAACGCAAACCTAATTCAAAGAAGCGAACACGCGATTGCTGACGATTCACATTGAACTTGGCGGCTTGAACTAAACCAGCAAGTAAATTAGTACGCATTACCCCTAACTCACTCGAAATCGGATTCATTAGTGGCAAAGGCTCTTCACCTGGCTGTAATTTCTTTTGCAGCTCTGGCTCAACGAATGAATAAGTAATCGCTTCTTGGTAACCACGGTCAACCAATACTTCGCGCATTTGATTTTTCCAAACGCGGTCTTCTGGCTGACGGTACATAGTCATTTCGGCTACCGGCTTTCGCATTGGTAAGTTGTTATAACCATACACACGAACTAACTCTTCGATGAGCGACTCTTCATTATCAATATCGAAACGGAAAGAAGGAACTAAAACATCCCAGCCTTCGTTGTTAGTTGAAAGTTCTAAGCCTAAGCGCGTTAAAATGTCTTCAACTTGAGCATCTTCAAATGCAAAGCCGACTAAACGCTCAATACGTGTACGACGTAAAACTAAATTGCGTTGTTTAGGTAAATGGTCAGTATTGACTGCTTCAATAATTTCGCCCGCTTCACCACCAACGATTTCTAATAATAATTCAGTGGCGCGTTCCATAGCAGTGCGTTGCAATTCAAAATCAACGCCGCGTTCATAACGGTGCGAAGCATCGGTATGTAAACCGTATTGTCTTGCACGGCCAGCAATCGCCACTTGATCAAAGTAAGCAGACTCTAAAAATACATCTTTGGTTTCAGTGTTTATACCTGAGAACTCGCCGCCCATCACGCCAGCAATGGCTAATGGCTTTTTGTGATCAGCGATCATTAAAGTGTTATCAGAAAGTTCAACTTCTTGGCCATCCAATAAAGTTAATTTTTCACCTTGCTTTGCCATACGCACATCAATTCCGCCATCGATATTATTCAAATCGAAAGCGTGCATAGGATGACCAAGCTCTAATAAAACAAAATTAGTAATATCAACTACAGGATCAATTGAACGAACACCAGAACGTTCAATTTTTCTCACCATCCAATCAGGAGTTTTTACTGATGGATTAATGCCTTTAATGACTCGACCCAAATAACGTGGGCAAGCTTGTGGTGCAGAAAGCTCGATCGGTAAAACATCTGATATACTAGGCTCAATCGCTTTCACTGCCACTTCATTAACTTCAGATTGAGTTAATACACCAACTTCTCGTGCGACACCACGAATGCCTAAACAATCACCACGATTGGGAGTTAAGTCCACATCAATTTGCGTGTCATTTAATTGCATATAATCCACGAAGTCTTGTCCTAATGGAGCATCAGAAGCCAACTCCATAATACCGTCGTGATCTTCGCCTAAATTAAGTTCTTTGGTAGAACATAACATACCAAACGAAGCAACGCCGCGAAGCTTTGCTTTCTTAATTTTAAAGTCACCAGGAAGTACGGCACCAATCATAGCAACGGCAACTTTGATGCCTTTACGTGCATTTGGAGCACCGCAAATGATCTGTAAATTTTCTTCAGACTTATCGCCAACGTTAATAGTACAAACTCGTAACTTATCAGCATCAGGATGTTGCCCAGCTTCTAAAACTTCACCGACAACAATGCCAGAAAAGTTATCACCTAAGAAATCAAACGCATCAACTTCTAATCCAGCCATTGTTAATTTTTCTACTAACTCTTCCGTAGAAATATTCGGATTAACCCACTCTCTTAACCAATTTTCACTAAATTTCATCTTGGCAAATCCTTAATTAAATTGCTTTAAAAAGTTAATGTCATTCTCAAAGAATAACCGTAAGTCGTTCACACCATAACGAAGCATGGTAAGACGCTCTACGCCCATACCAAATGCAAAGCCGGTGTATTTTTCGCTATCAATACCAACTGCTTTTAAAACATTGGGATGCACCATGCCACAGCCTAAAACTTCTAACCAACCTGTTTTAGAACAAATACGGCAACCGGCACCACCACAGCTTACGCACTCAACATCAACCTCAGCTGAAGGTTCCGTGAATGGGAAATAAGAAGGACGGAAACGTGTTTTTACGTCTTTCTCAAAGAACTGTTTTAAGAATTCATCTAAGATGCCTTTTAAGTCGATAAAAGTTGTACTTTCGTCAACCAACAAACCCTCTACCTGATGAAACATTGGCGTATGAGTTAAATCTGAATCACAACGATAAACACGACCTGGAGCGATAATCCGTAGTGGTGGTTTTTGTTCTTCCATCACACGAATTTGAACCGGCGAAGTATGAGTACGTAACAACCTTTCCGAATCAATATAAAAAGTATCATGCATCGCACGTGCTGGATGATGATCTGGAATATTTAAGGCAGTAAAATTATGGAAGTCATCTTCGATTTCAGGGCCTTCTGAGACTTCAAAACCCATCTGAGAGAAATAACTCTCGATACGCTCTTGAGTGCGATTTACCGGATGAATTCCACCCCGAGAGACATTACGTCCCGCTAAAGTTACATCTATCGTTTCTTGAGCTAACTTGGCGGCAATCTGCGCATCTTTCAATGCTTTCTGCTTAGCTTCGATAATTTTAAATACGGCTTGTTTAGCTTGGTTAACTTTGGCGCCAAACTTAGGCTTTTCTTCAGGTGGCAATTTCGCCATTTGCTGCATTTGTGCAGTGATTAAGCCCTTTTTACCTACAAATCGAGCTTTTACCTGATCCAACTCAGGCAACTTCTCAATAGTTCCAATTTCTAATTTTGCTTGCTCAATAATCGCTTCTAAGCTGGTATCTTGATCGGCCATGATGTTTCTCAAATTCGATTTATTTTAAATAAATAATTATTACAAATAAAAAAGGAAGGACATCGCTGCCCTTCCTTTTTAAAGAAGCTACTTTCTAACTGTTACAGTTTAAAAAATAGTGTTGCTTATGCTTCTAGGGCAGTTTTTGCTTGTTCTGCAAAAGCAGCAAAAGCCACTTTATCAAACACTGCCAATTCAGCTAGCATCTTACGGTCAATTTCAATATTTGATTTTTTCAAACCATTAATGAATTTGCTGTAAGACAAACCGTTTACACGAGATTCAGCGTTAATACGAGCAATCCATAAAGCACGGAATTGACGTTTACGTTGACGACGGTCACGGTATGCATATTGACCAGCTTTAATTACAGCTTGCTTTGCTACACGATATACACGTGAACGTGCACCGTAATAACCTTTAGCTTGCTTTAATACTTTTTTGTGACGAGCGTGTGCTGTCACACCACGTTTTACTCTAGGCATCTTTTAAATCCTCTATTAACCGTTAGGAAGCATACGATCGATTTGCTTGGTATCGGCAGCATCTACCAATTTACCATGACGCAAATGACGCTTACGCTTAGTGGATTTCTTGGTCAAAATATGACGCAAGTGTGCTTGTTTGTGCTTGTAACGGCCTGAAGCTGTTTTCTTAAAACGCTTCGCTGCACCGCTATCAGTTTTCATTTTTGGCATAGTTAAATACTCGCATTAGTTACCCGTTAAGGCCATTGTTCAACAGTTCTAAATAAGAACTTTCGTCAATCGTTAAAAGCCATAACTAGTTACAAAAACGGATGTTCGGGTTACAAAACCTTCTCATCCAACCTATATCAAGAGAAATTAAGCGAACTTACTTTCTCTTCTTGGGACCTATCATCATCGTCATTTGACGACCTTCCATAGACGGACGACTCTCAACATTGCCGTATTCTTCCAGGTCTTTTTCGACACGCTTCAATAACTCCATTCCGAGTTCTTGGTGCGCCATCTCACGACCACGGAAGCGAACTGTGATTTTCGCCTTGTCCCCGTCTTCTAGGAAACGTATCAGGTTGCGTAGTTTTACCTGATAATCCCCTATATCAGTTCCTGGTCGGAACTTGATTTCTTTTACTTGGGTCACTTTTTGCTTCTTCTTAGCAGCTGCTTTCGCTTTTTTCTGCTCAAAAAGATGCTTACCATAATCCATAACTTTGCAAACTGGCGGTTCAGCTTCTGGTGATATTTCAACCAAGTCTAACTTTGAACCCTGTGCAGATTTCATTGCTTCATCTAGTGAAACCACACCGACATTGTCGCCTTCGGCATTAATCAATCGCACTTCGCGTGCAGTAATTGCATCATTTATACGCTGCCTGTTCTTAAAACCGCCGCGCTTATCGTTATTTCTAATGGTATTAACCCTCTGTATGTAATTATTAGCTTTGCTTACGACCCTTTTGGGCAACTGCCTTCTCAAGCAGTTCAGCAAAGGCATCAATGCTCATGTTTCCTAAGTCTTCACCCTCTCGAGTTCTAACCGCAACATGACCATTTTCGACTTCTCGATCACCAACGACCAAGAGGTATGGCACACGTGCCAAAGTCTGACCGCGAATTTTAAAGCCGATCTTCTCATTTCTCAAGTCTAAATTGACTCTAAACCCTTTATTTTTCAAAGTTTCTGCTGTTTTTTCGCAAAATTCGGCCTGTTTGTCCGTAATGTTCATAATTACGGCCTGAGTTGGTGCCAACCAAGCTGGAAATTTGCCCGCATATTCTTCAATCAAAATACCAATAAATCGCTCTAAAGATCCCAAAATGGCACGGTGCAACATCACTGGAACCGCTTTATCACCATTTTCGTCAATATACTCTGCGCCTAATCGGTCAGGCATTGAGAAATCCACCTGCATAGTCCCGCACTGCCAATGACGCCCCAAGCAATCTTTTAGAGTAAACTCGATTTTTGGACCATAGAAAGCACCCTCACCTGGTAAATATTCAAATTCAATATTACTGGCTTTTAAGGATTCCGCTAATGCACTTTCCGCTTTGTCCCAAACTTCATCAGAACCTACACGCTTTTCTGGGCGAGTAGATAACTTCACAATAACGTCAGTAAAGCCAAAATCGGCATAAACGTCATATAACATTTCGATGAACTTGGATACTTCATCCTGCAACTGCACTTCAGTACAGAAGATGTGAGCATCATCTTGTACAAAATTCCGCAAACGCATAATTCCATGCAATGCGCCTGATGGCTCATTACGGTGACAAGAACCAAACTCAGCCATGCGTAATGGTAAATCACGATAAGACTTTAAACCCACATTAAAAATCTGAACATGGCATGGGCAGTTCATCGGTTTAATGGCGTAGTCACGCTGATCCGACTCTAAAGTAAACATACCATCAGAGAATTTATCCCAATGACCAGACTTTTCCCAAAGAGTACGATCGACTATCTGCGGCGTCTTTACTTCTTGATAGTCATGAGCTTTTAAGCGATCGCGAATATATTGTTCTAAAGTACGATATATTGTCCACCCATTATCATGCCAAAACACCATTCCTGGCGCTTCTTCTTGCAAGTGAAATAAATCTTGTGCTTTACCAATCTTACGGTGATCACGTTTTTCGGCTTCTTCTAAACGATGAAGATAAGCTTTTAAATCGTCTTTTTTCGGCCAAGCTGTTCCGTAAACCCTTTGTAACATAGGTTTCGTTGGATCGCCACGCCAGTAAGCACCTGCTACTTTCATGAGTTTAAATGCTTTTAATTTAGCCGTTGAAGGAACGTGTGGACCACGGCATAAATCAATAAAGTCACCTTGCTTGTATAAAGACAATTCTTCGCCAGCAGGAATTTCTTCAATGATTTCCGCTTTATACTCTTCGCCCATATCACGGAAGAAACTAATTGCTTCATCGCGTCCCATAGTCGAGCGCTCCACTTTTAAGTTTTGCTTAACGATACGATTCATCTCTTTTTCAATGGCTTTTAAATCTTCATCGGTAAAAGGACGCTCGGTAGCAAAATCGTAGAAAAAACCATCTTCAACCACAGGACCGACAGTAACTTGAACATTATCAAATAAACGCTGAGTGGCTTGTGCCAATAAATGCGCAGTTGAGTGGCGAATCACTTCTAAACCATCTTCATCGCGATCCGTAATAATGGCTAGCTGCGAATCTTTATCCATCACGAAACTGGTATCCACCATTTCGCCATCGACTTTTCCGGCTAAAGCCGCTTTGGCTAAACCTGGACTAATATTATGGGCAACGTCGTAAACCGACACCGATTCATCAAACTCGCGTTTGCTACCATCAGGCAATGTAATAACTGGCATTTTCTTCTCTCTTTGTTTTCAATAAGCCCTACCAATGGCCTATATAAAGTCATGATTTGTACTTGCTCATTGGCTCGTTTGACTAACATAACCAAATTTTGCAACTAGAAACTGCAATGTTAGTGGATTTGAAGGGATTTGCAACAGATTTAATGACTGCGTTAACGCAATTCCCATCAGGTTAAATACTAGCTCGCTTTGCTTTTATTAAGTGATTGATTTTGTTATGGTTTGAAAAGTGTTACGGGAACGACTTTAGGAGTACCTTTAGGTACCAAATTGTCCGCTTTACAGGGGTAATTAAGAGCAAAAGGGATCTAAAAAATAAATGTCTTATAAATCAATCAATTATGTGCGATGCCGCATAGTCAGCTGTTATAAATACTAATTCATGATCAAATGGTATCGTAAAAGAAAGCTCGTAATCCTGGTGACAAGGTTAGCCGCCTATAATGACAAAGGATTTGAATGGAGCAAACATAATGATCAACAGATTGAGCACGAACGACAAAAATTGATAAATTTAATTAAAAGCCAAATAAAAAAAATTGGTGAAGCTAAAGTTTCAAATACACTTTTAGCTGCAGTTGAAACTGGTAGTTTAAAAACCGATATAACAGGCATGTATATTCAATATGCAAAGCAAACAAAATTATAACAAGCTGCAGCACGTACAGCCCAGCAAGCTGGGCTCGGACCTCCACTACGCGGTTTCACCGCTGCGTTTCGGCCCGTGTGCAAGGCGTTAGACGCTATTCTAATGAGAAAGACAGACAAGAAAATAGATAAAGCTATTAGGCAAGCCTTAACTGAAGTTTGCGAAATCGCTCAAGAACATTATGACGGTTTTCAATGGCTAACTCATTTTGTTAATTACCATAAATTTCCAAGTTCTCTTTCGGTGGTCTGTATTTATAATCGCAATGAAGAACTTGAAAATACCGATGTGCAAGGCTTGCTTTCCCTTATCAATGAAAAATTAGCAGCGACTGATATCATTCTAAAAAATATCAATCGACACGTAACTTTTGATACTGAGGAAAACTGCTTTAACGAAAATAGTGGTCATTGGAATGAACGTTTCAAAAATCAACGTTTATTGTTGCACTAATTTTTTAATCTAAACACAACACATAATATGAAATCACTTTTAGTTTTACTGCTTTTAGTTTCGATTAACCCTCTATCCCAAGCCAAAGAAATTGCCATTACTTTCGATGATTCGCCTCGTATGGCCAAAGGTTATTTTAGTGGTCCTGAACGAGCGAAAAAACTAATAGCGGAGTTAAAAAAGCATAAGGTACCGAAAGTAGTTTTCTTTTCTAATAGTGGGAAGCTCGATGCCGAAGGTATTCGGCGATTAGAAGCTTATAGCCAAGCTGGACATATTATTGCCAACCATACTCATGACCACCTTGATTTTAATACAACCAACTTAAAAGATTATATTCATAACGTTTCACTTGCAGATGAAAAACTTAAGCAGTTCAAAACCTTTAAGAAACTATTCCGTTATCCTTACCTTCGTGAAGGCGACAGCCTAGAAAAGCGCGATGGTATGCGAAAGTGGCTAGAAGAGCACGACTACATCAATGCATACATCACCTTAAATAATTACGACTGGTACCTAGAAAGTTTATTTCAAAGCGCGTTCAAAAAAGATACTCAATTAGATCTCAAACGTATGCGTAATTTTTATGTTTCAGTGATGGTGGAAAGTATCGAGTATTACGATGAAATGGCGCAAACTCACTTAGGTCGCTCGCCCAAGCATATTTTACTTTTGCATGAGATGGACATCTCGGCATTGTTTATTGGAGATTTGGTGAGTGAGCTTCGTAGCAAAGGCTGGAAGATAATTTCAACCGAAGAGGCCTACACCGACAAAATTGCCGAATATCAATCACAACGAACATTTCGGTATAACCCAGGCAAAATTGGCGAAATTGCTCATAGCAAAGGGCAAAAGAAAGGTCTATGGCACAAAAGCCTTGATGAGAAGTATCTTAAAACACGATTTAACCAAGAAGTGCTAAACTCTAACAAGATACACTTGAAAGGAAGCGGAGAATGAACACAAGCCAAGTCATGCAACTTTTAGAAGCCAATCAAAACGATCGCGGAATTGAGCATTGGCAACGTCTTTATCCAAACAGCAAACTAAAAAGCTTTGGTATTGGTTTAACGGTTCAGCGTAAGCTGGCCAAGCAGATTGGTAAAAACCACGAGCTTGCTATGGAGTTATGGCAAAGCGATTATTACGATGCCAAGGTTATAGCTTTGCTGATCGATGAGCCAAAACTACTTACTCGTGAACAAGCCGAACAGCAAGTCGAGCAACTTGATGGCGGTATGCTGACTCATGTGTTTTCTTCCTGCGATGCGACTCTGGCTAAAACTCCCTTTGTGGTTGAGCTAGCGAGTGACTGGGTTGATAGCCGCGATCCTGTTCGTCGAAGCTGTGCTTATGGCTTGCTGTATGAGATTTCTAAATGGAAAAAGAAAAGCGCTCCCGATGATGAGTTTTTCCTTGATCGAATGAAGCATATCGAAAATACTTTCGCCGATGAATCACGCTCAGTACAAGGCTCAATGGGCGGTGCACTTCTAGGTATTGGCAAACGTAATGTTGTCCTTAATGGAGCTGCATTGAAGCTGGCGAAACAACTTGGCCCCATTAAGTTCGACGATGATGAAAAATGCGAACCGATGAACCTCGTTAAACACCTTACCAGTGACTATTTAAAAAAGAAGTTCGCTCAATGATTAAGGGTTATTCGAGTTAAAGTTCTTCGGTTGGTTCGTCTTGTTTTGTAAGAATACCTTGTTGTTCAAGTTGTTTTTTTAATTCATCAAATTCTTTTTTCAGATTGCTCACTTGTCCCCAAGCCATGATTGCAAAACTCAATCCAGCCATCCCAAAAATATATCCTAAAGTTTCCATTAACTACCTCGGCTTATTATTTGAATAATGCACTCTGCCATTTAATGCAAAGTGCATTTGTTATTGCTTTATTGTGGACTTTAATCTGATTCCTTAACCACAAATTTATCAGCAGGTATATCCACATTGGTATCGACGGTATCAAGCTCCATAACCAGCTTGCCCATCATTTGGTTTTCCATGGTGCTTTTAAACGGTATTCTTAAACCATCTATATCACGGTAATCTGAAAAGGTGTAAGTCATAGGTATCGAACCTACAATGGGGACTAATTGACTCGACTTGCGCTTCAGAACATCCCCTGTTTTCGCATCAACGTATAACACCACCGTTGGTAGGCCTTCATTTTTTAACTGTACCCGATAAGCTTTGCTCTCTCCTAACACCTCTGAACCAGTTACTTTTATCGATTGGTAGAAGTCCCTCCAATCGACATCTGCAGCAAAGTGATCCGCACGAGCTTGATCTAAGTATTTACCTTGTAACTCTCTATATTGCTGAATACCGTCAGATGCTCCGCCATCCGAATTAAAAGCAGTGCGAATATAACCATAATCGCCCAGATCCATATTCACCAAAAGACTATCTTTGCCTTTTGCCGCAGTTTGAATTTTCCCAACCAAACCTGAATGAACAAAATTAACCTTGCCGTTTAACTCGATATTACCAGCTTTGGCGTACGCCTTTTTACGTTGCTCTGTTTTACGAAGCGCTAAAATATCGTCGAGCGTTGGTAATACCTCTACCTCAGACTCTATTCGAGTTGCAGTGTCAATTAACTGTTCACCTTTATAAATTTTTATCGCAGTAACTTGTTCTGATTTATTTTTATCAAAAACGGCTTTCATATCAGCATTAATTCGGAAAAGTCTTTCCTGCTTGTCATTAGGTAACTGCAATTCAAAAACCATTTGTCCTGGCACATCTAATGCCAAACGGTGATTTTGAATAACGGCTTTGATAATGCCTTTAAAAGTATCTGATTGATATGAACCTATAAAAGGTTGTAATGCTTGCGGATCAATCTCGGGCTTAATTACCACTCCCTTTCTTGGAATTTCAAAATTCATGCCTGCTTGCTGCATTCTCATAGCAGTCACATGGCCATTAGCGTCCTTATCAAACGATACCGAAATGGTGTCGGTTAATTCAAATAGCCATAAACCCTTTTCATTTGGCTCTTTTAGTGCGTAATTAGTTTGACCTGGTACATTTACGTGTAATGTTCCATTAGTATCTGACACGGTAAAAGTGGCATCTTTAAAAGGCCCAAAGTTAGCAATATAATCACCGAAATATTGGTCGTGACCAGAGACATTACTTGCCACTTTTGTAGCATCTTGTGGTTTTTCATCGCCAAGTAAAGTATCCCAAACAATATTCATTGAAGCTTGCTGTAAGGGAGTTGCCGTTACATTGGTTAAAAGCACAAATCCTAAATTAGATTCAGGCAAAAAAGCTACTTGAGCGCCAAAGCCCGCAATATTTCCACCATGCTCTATCACTGGCTGCCCATTCCACTCTCTGACAAACCAGCCCAGTCCATAATGAATTGACTTAGCTAATGATATTTGAGGAGTGTGTGTTTCTTTTAGAGCCTCTTCACTGATAAGGCGCTTTCCATCAACAACTCCATTATTCAATTGAAACTTTAACCATTTAGCCATATCCAATACATTTGAATTAATCGCTCCAGCTGGTGCAATATTGGTTAAGTCTTGCATGGTTTGATGCTGATAATCCTTTGACTCTTCACGCCAAATATAGCCTTGCGAAAGGTTTGGATCTAGTTGAGCTTGGTCAAATCTTGAAGTCGTGTTGCTCATTCCTAGAGGCTTTAATAAGCGTGCTTCTAACAAAGAGTCCCAATCTGTTTTCGACTGCTGCGCAGACGCCACACCTACACCCAAAAACATCACATTATTGTAGTTGAATTTTTCATGGTAACCGCTGTAAGGCTCTGCATTTATTGAGGCACGCAAAATAGTATCTCTATCTACTTTACCATTTGCCCACAAAATGTCATTGCGTGTAAAACCGCTTCTATGAGACAGCATATCCCTAATTGTTACTTGTTCGTCTTTATCTGCTAAAGAATATTTTAAGTAAGAAATATAATCGGTAATTGGTGCATCCCAAGCCATCTTCTTATCGTCAACTTGCATCCCAACTAAT
Source organism: uncultured Kangiella sp. (assembly GCA_947503435.1). Lineage (GTDB taxonomy): Bacteria > Pseudomonadota > Gammaproteobacteria > Enterobacterales > Kangiellaceae > Kangiella. Next base: position 15,153 of record CANNDL010000005.1, read on the forward strand.
GTCGCGGTAAATGCTTTTGAAGTAGATCCAATAGCAAATAAAGTTTCAGGAGTGACCTTAATGTTTTTTTCAAGGTCGCTTAGCCCAAAGCCTTCAGCCATAATAACCTTATTTCCTTTTACGACCGCAATGGCCATCCCTGGAATATGTAGTTCTTGTCGCTTTTGCTCCAATTTCTGGCTTAGCTTGCCAAGTCTAGACTGCATATCTTTAGCAGTTATAGTTGCTGGCGTATCTGAAAATACCGAACCGGCATATAAAACTACACCAATCAACAGCATCACCTTGATGGCTTTAAATTTAATATTTCTCGCTATACTCATACTCACTATTTCCTTACTTCTGCAAACACACAATTATTGAACGTAACGGTAAAAGTTGTTGACGACATCATTTCGACAACCGCCCTCAAATTCTTAACTTCGCGTGACTTTCACCGTATCGAATACTATTTTCATTATTTATTAACACGCAATTTGCTTAAATATTCCCACTTTCGAGCTCTTGAGTTTGATTATTTTTATAAACATCAAAATCAATCCTGCTAATTGGCAGTGTTTGTAATGGCGTACCTAATGATATTAGAGCTATTATTTGCAAGAATGAACTCATCATCACCGGCATCACAAATTCCCACTTAAAGTAACTCGAAGCCATCATCAGCACCATAAAAATGCTCATGGCGATACTCAAATAAGTCAGAGATTTAACTACGGTCTCTATAATTCTCTTTCGATCTTCATATGCCTGATAAGGGTCTAGTTTTTTGCCACGTAAATTCCAAGCAATAATGGCAATAAACAGCAGATTACCCGAGGCTAAAACTAAAATACTCGACATGGGCTTACCACCAAAACTAAAATCGAAGTCATACAAATAGAGAACAAAAACTGCAAAACCAATAAACATCGCCACAGCTACAGCAACTAGTCCCGGGGCAACAAAGTCAAACAACCTTCTTGGTGCTAAATTCGCTTTGCGTGATTTATTAGTATTAGCTTCTCGCATCATTTTGGCCTGTTTAAAACTAAAAACCTCTGTCAGCATGGATGGAATCATTTGAATCATAAAATATGCCCAAGGTACCATCTGCAATCCTTTTTCTTCCCCTACTTCAAACTCGGGGATAATCAGGAACATAATGCCGATACCTAAAAGAATATTAAAATTGTTGAAGTTTCTAAAAAAATCTCGACGGCTTTCAAAGTACTCCACGGGTCTTGGATAAAGTTTAGGATACTCCTCGGGCGAATAATTTTTTAAAACATAATTGATACGGGCCACAATTTTTCGTGGCAAATAAAAGGACAAAATAAATATTTGACTGATAAATACTAAATATAACAACCAGTTATCAGGTAAGTTCATACAATTCTCCAAGCTCCTGTTAAGAGCTTTTTCTATTCATTAAATGATTAAAGGCAATACGGATTTCAGAATCCGTCACACCTTTTGCTCTAAAAGAGCCAATTGTTTGCTCAAGTTTCTCATTCACCCAAGCATTTAAATCTACTGAGCAGTTGGCTTTGGCATCCTTATGGATAAATGTGCCACGGTAGCCTTTAGTTTGAATCACTGAATCTCGTTCTAACAAACGATAAGCTTTAGCTACCGTTTTATTGTTAATTTCTAGATCATTGGCTAATTGACGGATTGATGGCAATGGATCGCCTGGCGCAATTTCATTTTTCATTACCGCCTCTTTTATCCGATTAATCAGCTGATTAAACATTGGCACAGCATCATCAATATCGATAACTATCTGCATAATCTCTCACAAAAATAAGTATAAATTTGTTCATCGTTAACTAAAAAAGATGAACCACTTGACCCAAGGGTACAACTATTCCATGATTTGGTCAATATTTTTCTAGAACAAGATTACTGAGAGCATGCATTTTGCATGATTGAAGAGGATTCAAATCTTGCTTAGCTGGCTAAAACAATCGTTGTTTTGGGCTTTAATATTAGATTGAGTTTGAAATGGGTCGAATGGATCTAGAGGAGCAATACAAAGGGTTTTTAAATAGCAATAAAGACTGGAACATTAAAAAGCCCACAATAGTGGGCTTTTCGTTATTCGCTTTCAGTCTGCTCTAACCCAGTAAAATACCCTAAGAATTCTTTTGAGTTGAGATAGCCGCGTAAGCCAAGTAGGTATAGCGTTAAGAATAAGGAACCTAAACACTTGAAGAATCCAGCCACAGTAAATAAGTCTGCAAGTGAAGCCACTAAAAATAAAGCTATTAATAACGCCAATACATAAATAATGGCTCTAAGCATATTCCACAATTTGCGGCCTTTATACATGACCACCATTTGGCAGAGAAACAAACCGCCAATAATGGCTGCACTTAAAAAAGCCATAAAGTATTCGGACTGCCAATTGATATAGACTTGGAAAGCTAAAATCAGCAACCCAATCATAATGATGGAGTTTATGGTTAAAACGGTTTTGGCACTTTTAGGCATTTTGCTTTCTCTTTATAAATGGCGCGGCTAACTTATGCTATAAAACGATACATTAAATCGATTGCTCGTCTTTTGAAGCTTATATACAATCGCGCCGATTTTATAATATTTGCGCACCATGTATAAATTTTTATTCAGTTGTATCTTGCTATTAGCTTCATCATTCCTTTCAGCTCAAACTTGCTTGATTTGGGAAGATGAAGGCTTTGCCACAAATTATACGGTCGATGGCTTGGGCGTGACTTTAACCATAACCGATAACTTTTTCAATACCGCAGACTTACAACCTGAAAGTGACGTCGATGCCACAGGCACCCAAGGCAACCACACTGGTTACTTATTTAGTCATTTCAATAATAACAATGAAAACACTGATGAACGCGTTTTCGTTACTTTTACATTTGCGAATCCGGTCCGAAATTTAGAATTTTTAGTCTTGGACGTAGATTCCGGTAACTATGATGATAATGTCATTATTGAGTATGATGGGACTAATGCTACCACCGGTACTTTTGTAACTACTTTAGGTTCTGGCGTAGTAAGAGATAACGAAAGTTATTTTGAAGGTTGGGAAGGTGCAAATTTTGTGACTGAGAATTCCACGAGCGGAAATTTGCAATTCGACTCTTCGTCCACTGCAATTACCTCCTTAACTATTACATATTTTGGAGGGGATGATGGCCCTGCGGATCCTGGATATCAAATCATAGGTATTAGTGATATGTGTTGGGATACTGAGGTTGATATTAGTATTACAAAATCCGATCTAAGCACTCAATTTTCTCCTGGTGGTATAGGAACCTATACCATAAACGTTAGCAATGGTGGCCCCATGGACGCAAATGGCGTAACCATTCAGGATATTTTGCCCTCTGGATTAAGCTTGTCAGAAGATTGGAGTTGTACGACTACGACTGCTAGCTGCGTTTCAGGCAGTCCGATTGGTACTGGTGCGACAGGTAGCTCTAATATAAATCAGGTTGTAGATTTGCCTGTTGGAAGCAATCTAGAATTTACGGTAAAAGTTAATTACGCAGCCGATCCAGGAGCTTATTAGGCGTTGTGCCTATCTTCTAACAATTCGATTTTATAGCCATCCGGATCTTCGACAAAGGCTAAGACGGTCGAACCATGCTTCATTGGCCCCGGCTCGCGAGTGATCTTACCGCCAGCGGCGCGTATTCTGTCACAAGCTTGATAAACATCATTCACTGCTATCGCTAAATGGCCAAAACCATTACCTAAATCATATTCTTTGGTATCCCAGTTATGGGTCAACTCAATAACCGTAGAGTCTTTTTCTTCGCCATAGCCGACAAAAGCTAAAGTAAAACGACCTGATTCATAATCATGTTTACGGAGAAGCTTCATACCTAAAATGTCAGTATAAAACTCAACGGAATTATCAAGATCGCCAACTCGGATCATGGTGTGGAGCATTCTCATGGACTTACCTTAAAACTAGTTACACTATTGAATGGACTTGCGTATAATAGCCCGCCAATCGAGATTATAAAACTGTTTTCAATTCCAGCGGTCTAAATTTTTATGGATACAATAACCATTACTCAACCTGACGATTGGCACATCCACTTACGCTCAGGCGCCGCCTTGCAGCACACAGTACAAGATGCAGCACGTCAATTTGCGCGCGCTATTGTGATGCCTAATCTAGTGCCGCCAGTAACTACGGTTGAGATGGCCGAAGACTATTACAAGTCAATTAAGCGCTATACCCCGTCTGGTGTTTCACTTGAGCCATTGATGGTTTTATACCTAACGGATAATACGACGGTTAAAGACATTGAAGAAGCAGTTGCTTCGGACAAGGTCTATGCTTGTAAGCTCTACCCTGCTGGTGCCACTACCAATTCTGACTCTGGATTAACCAATATTAAAAATGCTTATCCCGTGTTTGAAAAGATGACTGAGCTTGGCTTGCCATTATTAGTACATGGCGAGGTAACGGACTCTCATATTGATATTTTCGATCGTGAAGCTGAATTTATCGATACTATCTTAAAGCCACTATTGACCAAGTTCCCAACCCTGCGACTAGTGCTAGAGCATATCACTACTAAACAAGCGGTAGACTTTGTGAATAGCCAAGGTGATAACGTAGCAGCAACAATTACGGCTCATCATTTATTACACAACCGTAATGACATGTTAGTAGGCGGTATTCGCCCACACTTGTATTGCTTACCAATTTTAAAGCGCTCAGAGCATCAAATTGCTTTAAATGAAGCAGCAACTTCTGGCTCTAAAAAATTCTTCTTAGGAACAGACAGCGCTCCTCACTCGCAAGACGCTAAAGAATCTTCTTGCGGCTGCGCAGGTGCATACACCGCTTACGCCGCGATGGAACTTTATGCTGAAGCTTTCGAGAAGGAAAATGCTTTAGATAAATTAGAAGCATTCGCCAGCTTTAATGGCCCAGACTTTTATGGCTTACCACGTAACGAAGGCACCATTACTTTAGTTAAAAAGCAGTGGAAAATGCCAAAGAAATTAAACCTAGGCAACGAAGACTTGATCCCATTCCGCGCGGATGAAATGATTGAGTGGAAACTTAAAAAATAAATCTATAATTTAAAACACCGACTACTAAAGTCTAAGGATATTAAGTGGCATTTGAAATGAAAGACCGCTTTCGCGGCTTCTTCCCAGTAATTGTTGACGTTGAAACCGGCGGCTTTGAATCAAGTACAGACGCCCTACTGGAAATTGCTGCAGTTACTACTCGTTTTGATAAACAAGGTCGTTTGGAAGTTGCCAATTCTTATCATTTTCATGTTGAGCCGTTTGAAGGTGCTAACGTTGAACAAAAAGCATTAGACTTTACCGGCATTGATATTAAAAACCCGTTACGCGGTGCGGTTGATGAAAAGTGGGCGTTACAAGAAATTTTTAAGAATTTGCGCATGGAGCAAAAAGCAACGGGCTGTAACCGCTGCGTATTAGTCGGTCATAATGCTTGGTTTGATTTAAGCTTTGTTAACGCTGCCGTTGAGCGCACCAACATCAAACGAAACCCTTTCCATCCTTTTACTAGCTTTGATACCGCTTCGTTATCCGCTTTGGTTTTAGGCCATACCGTCTTAGCACAAGCTTGTGAATTAGCACATATTCCTTTTAGCCAGAAAGATGCTCATTCGGCACTTTATGACGCTAAAAAAACCGCCGAATTATTTTGTTATTTAGTCAATAACACAAAGAAAGTTTAGTCGACTTCTGTAACGCCAGTAGCAGCCATTTGCTCACTGGCGTATTGCAATATTAAACGTTTCACAATTCTCTTAAGACCTACTTTATCGATCCGGTTAAGTTCCGAGTAGCTTATTACGCCGTTTGAAAATAATCGGCCTAAGGCGGAACCAGCCCATTTTGCAACTATATTTCCAGATTCTGTTTCTATTACTGAAAGTTCCGGAGTTTCTTTATCCAGCCAAGCATTGATTGTAAAAGTCATTATGATTCCTTCAATTTTTAAATGAGAATAATTCTCATTTAAAAATATTGCAAGTGATTTCTAGAAATAACATTCAAATTAGTGAAATTGTTTATATTTGACATTATGCTATGACTAAAAATATTCAAAAGGATTCAACATGCGCATTATTCAATATGTTTGTCTTAGTCTTTTCTTTATAAGCATACCATTGCTGGCAGAGTCTGAAGCGCCCACAGATAAAGGCCCCGTCGCCATCGTCATTCATGGCGGCGCTGGCACTATCCTTAAGGAAAATATGACGGCTAATTTAGAGGAGCAGTACAAGGCAGCTCTGAAAGAAGCATTAATAGCAGGCTATCATGTATTGATAAATAATGGTTCAAGCACAGACGCTGTTAAAACGGCCATTGTGATTTTAGAAGACTCCCCTCTTTTTAATGCCGGCAAAGGCTCAGTTTTTACTCATGATGAAAAGAATTCGTTAGACGCCTCTATAATGGTGGGTAATGACTTATCTGCTGGCGCTGTAGCTGGAGTAGAAGTTATTAAAAACCCTATTTTACTTGCTGATAAAGTTCGTACTGATTCAGTTCACGTGATGATGTCGGGTAAAGGTGCTGAAGAGTTCGCACAAGCTAATGAAATTCAAAAAGTAGACTCAAAATACTTCTACACTAAGCGCCGCTGGATAATGCTGCAAAAGGCTAAATCCAAAGATGAAGGCAAGGCATTTATCCCAACTGACGAAGCTAACAACTTTAAGTTTGGCACCGTTGGCGCGGTAGCATTAGATCACAGTGGCCTTATAACCGCAGGAACTTCAACGGGCGGCATGACTAATAAACGTTATGGGCGCATTGGTGACTCGCCCATTATTGGCGCTGGCACTTATGCTAATAAAAACTGTGGGATTTCCGCCACAGGTCATGGTGAATACTTTATTCGAGCGGCGGTTACTCATGATATTTGCGCGCTTATGGAATACAAAGGCCTTAGTATTAACCAAGCCGCAGATCATGTGATAAACGAAAAATTAAAAGCCATGGGTGGCGATGGTGGCGTGATTGGACTCGATGCTAATGGCGAAGTCATGATGACTTTTAATACCGCAGGTATGTATCGCGCTAGTATTGATACATCAGGTAATATTTCTATCAAAATTTTTAAAGACTAATTATCAAGTCATTGAGGATATAAGCATGAAAGTTTACGGCGATATGGTTTCTGGCAATTGCTACAAGGTAGCGCTCACTTGCGCCCTGCTCGATATTGAACATGAATGGGTTGCAATGAATCTTTTAAAAGGCGAAGCAAGAACACCAGAGTTTAAAGCTAAGAATCCCGCCGCAAAAACTCCAACGCTTGAATTAGATGATGGACGCACCCTATGGGAATCCAATGCCATCATTAACTATCTCGCAGATAATTCAGATTTAATGCCAACCGACGCTTGGCAAATGGCAAAAGTGCAACAATGGCAGTTCTTCGAGCAATACAGCCATGAACCTTTTATTGCCGTCGCTCGGTTTATCAATAAGTACTTAGGTTTACCAGATGATAAAAAAGCCGAATACGAATCCAAACAAGTTGGTGGTCATAAGGCACTAAAGGTTATGGAACAACAGCTAGAACAAACGCCTTATCTAGTTGGCGATCAAATCACCACCGCCGATATTAGCCTCTATGCCTATACCCATGTTGCCCATGAAGGTGGCTTTGATTTATCTGGCTATCCAGCGATTAATGCTTGGATGGAAAGAATACAGCGAGCTACTAATTACATTGGAATGGATTAAAATATGAAAAAGCTTATTTTAGGATTAACTATTGTTATTGCACTTCTCAACATCGCAGCTGGCGTAGCAAAAGTTATGCAAACACCTCAAGAAGTAGAGTTTTTAACAAGCCAAGGATTAAGCCTAAACATGATATTGGCTTTTGGGATTATCCAAATACTGGGCGGGGTTTTACTACTAGTTCCAAAAACTAAATTTATTGGAGCTGTAATCAGTTTAATAGCCTTTGCAGCATCAGCGGTACTGATCTTTAAATCAGGAGATTTAACTTTTGGGTTAATTTCAATAGTGCCAGTTGCGATTTTGATATACATATTATTTCAGAATATAAAAAAATATAAATAAAGAGAATATAAAGTATGTTTAGTAAAGCCACATCTATTTTAGCACTCCTTTTATTATTAATTTCGTGCAGTAAAGATCCGAATACCACGCCATTGGAAGTTAAACTCGATGGAAATATCCATTCTAATTTTAAAGGCTTTTATGAGCACAATAGGCTTACTCTCTTTAATGGTAAAGGAATATCACCGGAGTATGATGATCCAATAAAAATCATTGTATGGTTAGAGGACAAAAACCATCAAAACTCTACAGTCAACATTAACAAAGATACATGGGCAACTAATGTAACTATCGACCTCCATGATCCCGATTCTAATTTAAACATCGACTGGACCAAAGAATATGACGTTACCTTAACTTTCGGTAATGAAAAAGACTTCAAAATCCCCATTGTTGTGCAAGGACACGCTAAAGGAGAAAAAAACGAAGTGCACTTTTTGGGAAGTTTTCTTGCCCGAACTAAGGCTATAGAAATGAAAAATGGTATCTTAGATACAAGCATTGATACTTTAGAAACTATCCAATGGCTAACTAAAGCGAAAATTAAAGAAAAAAGCCCAAATGCTGTAATTTCAGAATCTGTTGATGCCTGTGCAATGAGTTCACCATATGCTTGGTGCTCATACCTTTACACGAATAGCGATAACCAAAATTATATTTTAAAATTACAATTCCAGAAAATAGAAAGCAAATGGCAAATTGTAAATGAGCTTGATAGTAATGAGACATTCTCCGCTAATAGTTTAGTTCCACTATTCCAAAATACTCCTCCTTATATATTCTCACCCCTTGCTTCAAAAAAATTCGAATCAGAAGTTTATAATACGCAGGGAGGTTATTTGCATATTTCCGAGCCACCCGTTATCTCATGCAGCGGTGGACAATCTGAAGGTACTCCAGGAGTTTGTGAAATAGGCTTCCAAAGATTTTCCGAACCTAGAGAGTTAAACTCTATACCTAATGTGCACTGCGAGTTTATAACTTACTTATTAGAAAAGAACTCCAAAGGGATTTGGGATATCAATAAGACTCTTGATGATAGTAAGAAGTATAATATTTTCAAAAATCAAATAGAACAAAGAACAGACAATGATAGGGTTGTTTGCTTTTAAATATAAAAAAAGCCGCAAATTAATGCGGCTTTTTAAATCCCAATAACGCAGGAAAATTGTTCTTAGGCGAGGCGCGGAATTATTTTTAACGCGGAGTTGGCTATGGCCAATGAGCATTTAATAATAACTTTGCAACGAAGCATAAGGACAATTTAACCAGTTATTTATAGGTTGCCTGCTTCTTCAGACAAGTACTTAGCAACACCGTCTGGGCTAGCGTTCATACCTTTATCACCTTGATTCCAGCCAGCTGGGCAAACTTCGCCGTGCTCTTCGTGGAATTGTAATGCGTCAACCATACGAATCATTTCGTCAACGTTACGGCCTAATGGTAAGTCGTTTACTACTTGGTGACGAACAGTACCTTCTTTGTCGATTAAGAAAGAACCACGGAAAGCTACGCCTTCTGCTGGGTGCTCAACGTCGTACGCTTGGCAGATTTCATGCTTCATGTCAGCTACTAGTGTGTAACCTACTTGGCCAATACCACCGTCATTGATGTCTGTGTTTCTCCAAGCGTTGTGTGAGAAGTGAGAATCGATAGATACACCGATTACTTCAACGCCACGCTTAGTGAACTCTGCTAAACGCTTGTCGAAAGCGATTAACTCAGAAGGACATACGAATGTGAAATCTAATGGGTAGAAGAAAACTACAGCTGGCTTGCCTTTAGTAGCTTCTGCAAAGTTAAAGTTATCAACGATTTCACCGTTACCTAGTACGGCTGGAGCTGTGAAGTCTGGTGCTTTACGGCTTACTAATACGCCCATGATAATCCTCCAATGGATTCAATTTATGCTTTATATCCAACTGTTAAAACAACAGTTAGGGTTTAAATTTTGAATGGGGATTATAGCGCCCTGCATTGGGAAAATCTTTTACTTTTTTATGATCCTGTCAATTCCCTATGGCATTAATAGATTCTTCCTATTACAAGCCCGGCGATGAATATTTAATATTCTTGAAATGCAGTTGTTGACAGCCATTCTCATTTGCGTACAATTCGCATTATCAACTGTAAGTCATTCTTATTATCAATAGTTTATGTACGTTTGTCTTTGTAAAGCCGTCACTGATTCCCAGATCCGCCAAGCCGCTGAGAGCGGTTGTTCTACCATGCGCTGCCTTAATAAAGAATTAGGCGTGGCGACTCAATGTGGTAAATGCGCCAAGGATGCTCGTCAAATTTTAAAGACAGTTAAGCAAGAGCGTCAATCTTTCGATTTCGACTTAGCAGTACCTGCATAAGAATATCTCTTTTAAGAATCAATTGTATTTGAGACTCGTTCACATTCAAGAACGATTCTAATTATCATTATATATCAATAACTTATAGAGCAACTTGGTTGCTATTGTCCTTTTCTAGGCGTAGACTGAAATTAATCCAACAACGATTAAATAAGGACAAGCAATGAAGGGCGATCCCAAGGTTATTGAATTTTTAAACAAAGCTTTAGGCAATGAACTGATTGCCATTAATCAATACTTCTTACATGCCCGTATGTATAAGGATTGGGGATTAAAGGAATTAGCCGAACATGAGTATGAAGAGTCGATTGATGAAATGAAGCATGCAGATATGTTGGTGGATCGGATTTTATTCTTAGAAGGCCTACCGAATATGCAGGATCTAGGCAAATTAAGAATTGGTGAAGATACCAAGGAAATGTTGGAGTGCGATCTAGCCTTAGAAATGGACGCTATTCCAGACTTACGAACAGGTATCGCCTATTGTGAAAGCGCTCGTGATTTTGTGAGTCGTGATATTTTAAATGAAATCTTAGAAAGCGAAGAAGAGCATGTGGATTGGCTAGAAACTCAACTTGGTCTGATTGATAAGATTGGCATCCAGAACTACTTATCTGAAAAGATGGATGATGGTGGTAACTAGGTTCAATTTACGCTTAAAAGGCCTGTTATAAGTAAGCAGGCCTTTTTATTATCCAATCAAAACCATTAAAAGCTTTATAAGAATTAGAAGTCCAGAAAATGTCAGGATGACAAGAGACTTCCTTCGTCTAACTTCTAATAGCTCTTCAATTACGCTCCCATTGGGTGCAACTAACTTAGAACGCCATAATAAAAGCCAAATAATTTTTAAATGATACTGTTCGCCTTACACCAATAATTTGTTATTACGAAAAGATAAAAATAGTAATAAACAAGAGTATATTTGTTTGTCATTAGCAAACAATTTAAAACGACTGGTTAAGCGATCATATGTTACTTTCCACTCTAAGCCATTTAACTGGTGTGCTTGACTTTGATATCGCTTGAATAGCATTACTAGGCTTCTTTTTTAATAGCAGTTATACGCTCACCGATACCATCGTATTTTCGTCCGAGATAGACCGCCAAAGCTCCCCAAGCAGCGGCTATTCCAGCGCCCACTAACGAGATAGCAGCTAAACCCAATCCTAGACCTTCACTCAACAACGCAAAAATCGAGCCACTGACGGCATCACCACCACGATAGACCACTATGTCTATTACTGGCTTAGCTTTAAATCGTTCGTCTTTAGTCACATCGGTAAATAACATTTCACGAGCAGGTCGAGTAACCGCATAATTGCCAGCCCTTCTCGTTACCTGTAATGCCAATAAAACTACTATGATAGGTGCAAATGCTAAAACTATCATTCCTGCCATAATGATGAATGGCACCAATGCTAAAGTAGCTGCCATTCCTAGTTTAGTTGCCATTCTGCCGGTAACAAAGAATGCCAATACAAAGGTTAAGGTGTTAGTTATCCAATCGATGCTGCCAAGAATTTGTGTTCTATCAGCTCGGGAGTAATCCGCTAATAGATTCTTTTGTTCAAAATAAACAAATGAACCGATAAAGACATACAGTAAAATAAACGCAGCTATACCTAGCAAGGTTTTATTAGTAACTACCGCTTTAAATCCAGTCCACCATTGAGCGTTCAATTTTGCTTGCGATAGATCTGCCTCTAAAGCTTCATTAAGCAAATCTTCCGACTTTAAGCGATACATATAAATCACCAACGGTACCACTAACATAAGTCCTACAGCGGCTATTAGCATCAGATTATCTAGGCCAAGCTTCTCTGCAAAAATAGTCGGTATTGCTGGTCCAACAATTGCACCTAAACTTGCCCCCGCAGCAACAATTGAAAACACTCTTTTGGATTGTTCCTTGTTAAAGGTATCAGCCATGAAGCTCCAAAAAACTGATATATGGAACAAGCTAAAAGCACTAACCCAAACATAAAAACTTTTTTCGACTAAAGTTGGATCGGGGAAAAGTGGTACTAAAAAATAGAAAGCCAAAAAGCTTACTGCAAAAGCGGTGTAAACCAGCGGAACAACATTTTTAAATTTTAGCTTAGAAATAATTAAGCCGTATAAAGAAACAATAGCAATGCTAATAAAAAACTGTAGATTCCATAAAAAGCTTACTTCGGAGTCGGACCAATCACTGGCCATCGCATCACGCACAGGGCGCAATACAAAATAAGACGCCATCAATATAAATATGATGGCGAAAGAAATAATGGTCGCTTTAAGTTCATTAGGATGAACTTTAGAAACGCGATCAATTAATCGCGTTAATGGGTTTGAACTTAAAGTCATATTATTTTGCTTTTGATTCTACGGGAGATAATTTTTCTAATTCTTGATCCAGAATTTTTATCAACTCATCTCGACTAAAGCTAAACTGATGATTATGATTCATTTGTGCCATTCGCTTAATCATGCCGCGAATAGCCCACTCACCTTCACTTTTAACTGGCACTACCATATATCGAGCTTTGGGAGTGCTGCTGAATAAAGCATCAACAACAGCCGCAGAAACATCATCGGGTTCTTTATTCCGAGGACGGTCATTCGCTAAATATTGCAACAACCCATTGAAATCATCTTCATATAAGCTCTTATCCGCTTTCTTTTTCATACGCTTCAATGCACTGTCAACAATTCTTGAGTTATAGTTTCCTGGCTCGACTACACTTACTTTTACACCGAATTTTTCCATTTCTAAATAGAGTGCATCGGTAAAGGCTTCAACCGCAAATTTACTCATGCCATAAGCACCTAAGAAACGACTCACGTTTGCCCCTGAAATTGAGCTAATGGTACTGATACGGCCTTTGCTTTCGATAATCAAAGGAGCAAATGCTTTGGTTACGCGATAAGGCCCAAAAACGTTCACATCCATTTGAAATTGAATGTCATCTTCAGACATCTCAATCAATGGTGCGAAAACCCCTACACCAGCGTTGTTAATTAAACCGTAAAGCCCACGCCCTTGTTTTGCTATAAAATCGACGGCTTTATCAATATCCTCTTGAACGGTAACGTCTAGGCGAACGGCCTGAATATTAGGGATCTTGTTTAACGCATCCATATCTTTTTGTTTACGCGCGCCGGCATATACAAAGTAGCCCTTATCCGCTAATGTCAGAGCAATGTTTTTGCCAATTCCCGAGGTAGCTCCAGTCACCAGAATTGCTTTTTGCTTATCTTGCTGCTCAGCTTTAACAACTCCTAAAACTGTAAAGCTAATTATTATCAGTCCAATTAATGTTTTTCGCATATCCTTCCCCAATTTCTAATGAGCAACTACTCTAATCAATCCCTACATAAGATACAAATCGGCCGCAATGAGCTTTACGCTATATTTACAAGCTATTAACAATCAAACATATCTGCCTTACTCATCACGCAATACTTAGTTACAGTTTGTCATTTGCCGACTTTTTCAGGTCTTGTTAGGGTAAGTTGCAATTATTCAGGATTATTTATTAGGGTAGGAGTTTATTATGGCTAATCGTCGCCAGTTTCTAAAAAATTCACTAATTGCCTCAGCAGGCCTTGCCACTGCATGCCAAGCAAAGTCTGTGTTACCTCAATCCTCTAAACCCTTAAATATTTTATTTATGGGTGGAACGGGCTTTCTTGGACCACATACAGTCAAGGCCGCAGTCGATGCTGGTCATAAGGTGACTCTTTTTAATCGCGGTAAAACTAAACCTACTTTGTACCCTGAGCTATTAGCTACATTGCCTTTGATTAAGGGTGATCGTAAAACTGATGATATTAAGCAGTTGAAAGATACTAAGTGGGATCTAGTTATTGATACCTCTAGTTATTATCCAAGAGTAGTCAATATGTTATTGGATGAAGTAGGCGATAATGTTGGCCAATATATTTTAATTTCCACCATTTCTGTTTATGGCGACTGGACTCAAAAGAACATGGATGAAACCGCTGCGGTTGGCACCATAGATGATCCTACTGATGAAAAAGTAACGGGCGCAAGCTACGGACCGTTAAAAGCATTATGTGAAAAAGCAGCAGTTGATCGCATGGGTAGCAAGGCCACTATTATCCGCCCTGGTTTAATTGTGGGGCCGGGTGATAAGACCGATCGTTTTACTTATTGGCCAGTTAGGGTTGCTAAAGGTGGCGATGTACTTTGTCCAAGCGAAGGTAAAGACTTTATTCAAATCATCGACGTACGCGATTTGGCTGAATGGACAGTGCATTGCGGCAATAAAAATATTACTGGCACTTTCAATGCGCAAACCAATGGTAGTGATATGACTATTGGTGAGTTACTGACTAACTGCAAGATGACTTTAAACCCTAAGGCTAATCTAGTTTGGGTGCCAACTGAATTTTTAGAAAGCCAATCGGTTGCGCCTTGGGGTGAGATGCCCACTTGGTTCCCGCCCAAAGGTGACTTTGCTGGCGCTGGAACTATGAGCTCGAAAAAAGCTTATGCCAACGGATTAAAGCAACGTCCTTTAAAGACCATTATTAAAGACACGCATGATTGGTTTGTGACTTTACCTGCAGAACGTCAAGAAACATTACGTGCAGGCATAAAAGCTGAGAAAGAAGTGAAAGTACTGGCTGCTTGGAAAGAAAAGAATAGTTAAGTATTAACTCTATCAGGGAAGTCGGTGAAGATTCCATCGACTCCCAACATCTCCATCCGTTTAATATCTTCTGGCTCATTGACCGTATGGACAAATAGCTTCATGCCAAATGCTTGTGTTTGCTCCACTAGCTCTTGGGTCACCGCCGCCAAGCAGGGGTGGAATGAGTAAGCATTGATAGACTGAGCAAACATCAGAGTCTCTTCAATATCTTCGTCGGCGATCACTGCCAATCGAATATTGGAATCTAACTCTCTACAAAGTTTTAATTCATCTAAGTGGTAAGATGATAATAGTAAGAGCTCTCGGTGAGTTATCTGAAAATTGATTAAGTCTTGAATGAGCTCAACGGTATTTAACCCTTTTAACTCAATATTGATAAAGATTCGGTCGCCAATTAATTCACACACCTCATCTAGAGTTGGTATTTGCTCACCACCGCCAGCATCCAATAGTCGTAACTCACTAAAACTATAGTCACAAACTTTGCCCGAACCATTAGTGGTTCTATCCAAAGTATCGTCGTGAAAAACAATTAACTGTTGATCAATATTTTGCACATCAAACTCGACCCCATAAACTCCACACTCCATAGCCTTACGCATCGAAGCTAAAGTATTTTCAGGAGCTAATCCCATAGCGCCACGATGACCAATGATAAGCATTTTTTAATCTAACCTATGATCTTGAAACATTAGCTTTAGTTTCAACTCTGACAATAAACTCTGAGTCAGAATCATCTACTGATAAAAACAAATTAAAACGATCAGCAAGTCTCTTCGCAAGTGACAATCCTAGTCCAAAGCCTTCACTGCCCTTAGAGTTCTGATGATAATCATTTTTAATTGAAAAGCCTACTTCAAACGTAGCAATTTCTATGATCGAAGGCACTACGCAATGATTTAAAGCATTTTGCAATAAATTACTTAAAATCACCTCAATGACTTCTTTTGGAGCAGCGATATTTAATGGACAGTTATTTTGTGCTTTTATTGCAATGCTCGAACTAGTCGTTACTTTTTCCTGTCTAGCAATTAAGTCATCAATACTACTATTAACATTGGACTTACCCTCGAATTTTTCTGAGCTACTAAGCCATAGAAAAGATAAAACGATGCTTTCAAGTTGCTCGCTAGCTGATTGCAATCGCCGAATACTTTTAGCGCTATTTATATTTTCATCATTCGATTTGATGATTTCTACTGAGTTTTGAATGATCTGCAAAGGGGTTCTTAATTCATGGCTGATACCTTGATTAAAAAGAATATTTTCTTCAAGTAACCGTTGTTTTTCATCTATATTTTGTAGCAGTTTTACAGCAACTTTCTTTACGTCTTGATATTCAATGTCTTGAGTATCAGTTGATGACACTTTTGGCTCTTCTACTTGCTTTAATAAAAATTGAAATGGCCTGACAATTCGTTGACTCATTTTTTTGGCTAATAACCAGTAAAACACCGCCAAGAATAAAATAGCAAGCAAGAAAATACCGATAATTTCCTGCAAGGCACGATTGATAATAATATAGTCTGTAGCATCTAGCACCAACCAGCCTTGGACATTATTAAAATCAACTTTACGTGCATGATAGTTTTTACCCGAATCAATATATTCAAGGTCAGCTATAGCATTAGTTTGTATCCGTTGCGCTAATGCCACTGGAGTTTCTGCAATCGAATAATACTTAATGGCTTCAGGTAGCGGTTTATCGGTTTTAAAGTTTTGCTCGGCCCGAGCTAGCATTCGCTCTAGAAAAACATCCTCGATAGAATATAAAACCACAATAGCAGTCGCTAAAGTTACTACAAACACCAAAGCACCTAATAGTAGGTAACTCTTAAAAACTCCTTGGCGCAGCGTTTTTGCTTTAATCCAATTAGTCCACAACATCAATTGAGTAACCTCGACCTTTAGTAGTTTTTATTTGACAGTTAATATTAAAGCCTTTAATCACTTGACGTAATTTATAGATTTGAGCACGTAACGGTTCACTCTGAGGAATTTGCTCTCCCCAAAGTAACTCAGATAATTTTTCCGTTGATACAATTCCAGGCGCTTGCTCTATCAATTTTTTTAGCAATATGTGTAAGTTTCGTTGTAATTTGACTGAAACATCATCACAGAAAATTTCATCCGTTTTTAAGTTGATCTTTAAACTATTAAATTGAACCAATTGTTGCTGGCTCAAGTTATTACGCGCTAACAAAGAATAAACCCGTGCTTTAAGTTCTTTAAATGAAAAGGGCTTAGTTAAATAATCCCAAGCCCCTACTTCAAAACCCAATAGCTTATCGTCTAGTTCTGCTTTGGCTGTCATCATTAATACTGGCACTGGTGCCAATTGATTTTGAGTAAGCTTTTTGCATACTTCGATACCGTTTATTCCTGGAAGATTGATATCAAGCAAGATCAAATCGTATCGATTGGTTTCAATTAAACTTAAAGCCGTATCGCCACGATAAGCAAAGTCGACTTCAAAGCCGTCGGCCTCTAGAAAATCAGCGAGACCTTCGGCTAAGTCGACCGTATCTTCCACGATTAAGATAGTTTGTTTATTGTTTGCCATAGTACTGATATATTTTTGGTGTTAGCCAACGATCCATTTTTCTCCAACCGTCTTCTAATTGAATCATTCCAACAACTACTAGATTATTTTCCGGATCACCCCAGAAAAAAGTTCCGCCTCTTCCCGCCCAAAAGAAACTGCCTTTGGGCCTTATATCTTGCTCGCCCACTTTGATCCCAATGCCATAACCATAACTGCCATTAGTATAAAGCTTGGGCAAAAACCAAGTATCCATATCTTTGGCATGATCCGCTAGCATCATTTCAACATATTGAGCGCCAATGATTCTTTTATCTTGATACTGCCCCTTATGCAAAAGCAATTGTACGAACTTTGCATAGTCAGTAGCGGTTGAAACTAAGCCACCACCGCCAGAGTGCAAATTTGGAGCTTCCAAATAATCACTTTTACGCGCCAGCTCGCTTAAATCCACTTCTTGATCTTCGTATTCATACATATCCACTAATCGTGGCGCCATCTTGCTATCAACAATAAATGAAGTTTCCGTCATCCCCAATGGCTTGAAAATATGCTCTTGAAAATAATCCTCTAGCCTTTGGCCGGTAACCTTTTCAACAATAGCACCCTGCAGATCGCTCGCGATGCTATAACGCCATTGGGCACCAGGTTTATGCTTTAGCTCTATTCCCGAAACATCACTAATCAATTCGTCGGTAGTGTTATCTCTGTCATTAGGATCGAGTATTAAATATAAGAAATCATTCCAGCTAGAGAAGCCACCAAAATATCCTAAACCGGCAGTATGAGATAACAATTGGTGAACAGTAATTGTGACTTCTTGACCATCATATTCAAAGAGCTCAAGCGCTGGTAAATACTCACGGATATCAGAATCTAATTGAACTTTCCCAGCTTCCACCAATTGCAGCAATGCTAAAGCTGTAATAGGCTTTGTCATGGAATAAATGCGAAAAATATGATCTTTTTGAATTGGGCTTTGTTGTTTTAAATTATTGGAGCCAATGGCAGAAAAGTGCACTATCTCGTCATCTTTCAAAACCAAGGTAACCATCCCAGGAAATTGATTCTGTTCTAAGTATGACGCTATATCATTCTCAAGTTTTTTCTCCGCATTTACGGCAGATATCAATAAACCGCTAATGGCTAGAGCACAAGTTACTATTTCTTTTAACATGATGTTATATCCTAAGTTTTATAGAGAACCTAGAATACGAAACTCTATGTAACCTAAATGTAACTTACCTAATAAGTTTGGCTTCATTTAGGCACAAAAAAGCCGACTTAATGTCGGCTTTTAAAATTAAGCTTCTGGCGATTTACCATAAGACTCATCAAGCACTTCTTGTAACTCACCGGCTTGTGCCATTTCTAAGATAATATCGCAGCCGCCCTGCAACTCACCATCAACCCACAGTTGGGGGAAAGTTGGCCAGTTGGCGTACTTTGGTAATTCTGTACGGATGTCTGGATTTTGTAGGATATCTACATAAGCAAACTCATGGCCGCACTGCATTAGCGCTTGTACAGCTTGTGCTGAGAAGCCACACATTGGCAATTTTGGTGAGCCTTTCATATAAAGTACGACTTTATTGTCAGCAATTTGCTTTTTGATTTGCTCTACAGTTTCGTTTACTACGTTCTCGCTCATGGGATTCCTCAAAATATAACTTAGTACAGCTTCAATAATGGGCGCTATTATACGGATTTCAAGTCGCTTGTCGCGCCTTTATAGACTTGTATTGAACAGTTTTCATTTGATACTTTGCAACTGCTTGATTGATGGTTACAATAGAGGCAAATGATAATCAATATCAATTAGCCTTAATGAGCCAACCGCCAATCCTTGAGCTACAACACGTCGAATGCCGCCATGATGATCAAATGGTGGTAAAGGATATTGCTTTTGCTTTAAAGGCAGGTGAGTCAGCTTGCTTGTTAGGCCCTAGTGGTTGCGGCAAAACTACATTATTAAGAGCCATTGCGGGACTGGAGCCAATCTATAATGGCCAAATCGCAATTCATGGCAAAGTCTGCTCTTCCAATCAGCTGCTAACTCCTCCTGAAAAAAGACACCTGGGTTTAGTATTTCAAGATCACGCCCTCTTCCCTCATTTATCTATCAATGACAATGTGGCTTTTGGTTTGCGCAAATTATCGCGTAAAGCAAAAGCAAAACGAGTGGATGAGTGCCTAGAGCTAGTTGGCTTGGATGGATTAGGTGAACGATTCCCCCACCAAATTTCTGGCGGCCAACAACAAAGAGTGGCCTTGGCTAGAACCATTGCACCTAAACCAAAGTTAATCTTATTGGATGAAGCTTTTTCTAGTTTAGATACGCATCTTAGACGTTCTTTGGCGCGTGAACTTAAGGGCTTATTAAAATCTCAAGGAATAGCCTCTTTATTAGTGACACATGACCAACAAGAAGCTTTTGCTATGGCTGACTATATCGGCGTCATGCATCAAGGCCAATTACTTCAATGGGATACACCATACAATTTATATCACCAACCGAGCGATCCGCAAATTGCCAGTTTTATCGGTGATGGTCACTTTATTAGTGGCGTGATCCACAATGATATGGATCAAGCAGAACACTCTGCCGACGATACGCCAACGGTTAGCACTATCTTAGGTGATTTCCCTATCGCCAATATTAACAATCCGGATTCTAACAACCATTATCGATTTTCCGATCACGAGCAAGTTTTGGTTTTGATGCGACCGGATGATATTACTCCCAATCCGAGCTCCTCTCTGCGCGCTAGAGTGACTCATAGGGTGTTTAGAGGGGCAATCATCGAGTATGAGCTAGAACTCGCTAATAAGGAGTCTCTGAAGGCCCTGTTCGCTAGCCATCACGATTATCCCTTAACCCAAGATATTGGGTTGGATTTAGATGTGCAACACTTGATCGTGTATCCCAATAAAATCGAACTGTAAAATTTTCTGACAGCTAAAAAAAGTTTTTTTCCCTTGACTCCGCTCAACATCAAGCGACTCAAGGCTTAGCGCCCAATCTAAAGTTTTCCCACATTTTATCCACAAGATATTCCACTAAATATACCCTTGCCAAGGGGAAAAAAACGCACTATCTTGTATCTGTGTTCAAACCGAGCACTATATATTGACAATTAAGAGTTTGCGCTAACCTATTGATATTTGGTTAACGGAAGCTCAAAGTAAGAAATTTATGGTTAAATTTCAACCGATTTGTGTTTTAACCATAAAAAACAAAAATTTTAATAAGACAATAATGACTGAAATTAATAAGAGGTTCGTGGATTAATGGAAACCGAAGCCGGTAAACAAGCTAGCCAAAATGCCGAACAAGGCGCTGCGCCAGCAACTCCTTCAGAGACTAATCACCCTGAAATTCAAGCAACTAAACCTGGGGAAATTCGTGTAATTCGTCGTAACGGTAAAGTAACACCGTACGAAGATTCGAAAATTGAAGTTGCAATGACTAAAGCATTCTTAGCAGTAGAAGGTGGGGCTGCAGCTGCTTCAGGTCGTGTACATGAAACGGTTAAACAATTAACGCAAATGATCAGTGATGCTTTCAAGCGCCGTTTACCAGCGGGCGGAACTATCCATATTGAAGATATTCAAGATCAAGTTGAGCTAGCTTTAATGCGTAATGGCGAGCAAAAAATTGCTCGTGCTTACGTTTTATATCGTGAAGAACGTTCAAAAGAGCGTGCCGAAAGAGACAGCGCCAAGTTAGATGCTATCGTCGGCGATCATCAGTACATGGTAACGGTTGAAGATGGCTCGCAACGTCCTTTAGACGTACAGCGTTTACACACAGTAGTATTAGAAGCTTGTAAAGACTTGGACGACGTTGATGCTGACGGCATCATCAAAGAAACCATGCGTAACCTATATGATGGTGTAGCGATCAAAGACGTTTACCAAGCCATGGTTATGACAGCACGCACCATGATTGAAAATGAGCCAAACTATACTTATGTAACAGCTCGATTATTAATGGATTCTATTCGCACAGAAGCTTTGCAAGCTTTAGGTGTCGCCAAACGCGCCACTCAAGCGGAAATGACGGCTATCTATCCACAAGCCTTTAAAGCTTACTTGCAACTGGGTGTGGATAACGAATTATTAAGCCCTGAATTATTAACATTTGATTTGGATCGCTTAGCAGCAGCCATTAAGCCTGAACGCGACATGCAGTTCACTTACCTTGGCATTCAAACTTTATTCGATCGTTATTTCATTCATAAAGATGAAGTGCGTATCGAGTTACCACAGATATTCTGGATGCGTGTTTGTATGGGCCTAGCGGTTCGCGAAGACGACCGTGAAGCAAGAGCTATCGAGTTCTACGATAACTTATCAAGCTTCCACTACATGAGCTCAACGCCTACTCTATTTAATTCTGGTACTTTACGTCCTCAGTTATCAAGCTGCTATTTAACCAACGTTCCAGATGACTTAGATGGCATCTATGGCGCAATTAAAGATAACGCCATGTTATCGAAGTTTGCTGGCGGTTTAGGTAATGATTGGACGCCTGTTCGAAGCTTAGGCGCTTACATCAAAGGCACTAACGGTAAATCACAAGGCGTTGTACCTTTCTTAAAAGTTGCCAACGATACTGCGGTTGCGGTTAACCAAGGTGGTAAGCGTAAAGGCGCAGTTTGTGCCTACTTAGAAACTTGGCACAGTGACATCGAAGAGTTCTTAGAGCTACGTAAAAATACCGGCGATGATCGTCGTCGTACACACGATATGAATTCAGCTAACTGGGTTCCTGATTTATTCTTAAAGCGTGTGGCAACTGATGGCGAGTGGACTTTGTTCAGCCCACACGAAGTGCCTGACTTACACGATTTATACGGTAAAGCTTTTGAAGAGCGTTACGAGTATTACGAAGAGATGGCAAGATACGGCAAAATCAAAACAGCCAAAACTATGGTTGCTAAAGATTTATGGCGCAAAATGCTTTCGATGTTATTTGAAACGGGTCACCCTTGGATCACATTTAAAGATCCTTGTAACATTCGCTCGCCACAGCAACACGCAGGCGTGGTACACAGTTCAAACTTGTGTACAGAGATTACGCTTAACACTAAAGCGCGCGAAGAAATTGCGGTATGTAACTTAGGTTCTGTGAATCTTCCTAAGCACATGAAAGATGGCAAACTAGATTTAGAACAGCTTGAAAAAACCGTTAATACTTCGGTACGTATGTTGGATAACGTTATCGACATTAACTTCTATCCGGTTGAGACAGCCAAAGCTTCTAACATGCGCCACCGCCCTATCGGCTTAGGCATGATGGGTTTCCAAGATGCGATATACATGCAGAATATTGCTTACTCGTCTGACGCAGCAGTTGAGTTTGCGGATCGTGCGATGGAAGCTATTTCTTACTACGCTATCCAAGCTTCAACTAACTTGGCAGAAGAGCGTGGCTCCTACGAAACCTATGAAGGTTCTTTATGGTCACAAGGCATCTTGCCAATTGATTCAGTACAGAAATTAATTGATGAGCGCGGTAGCGACTTTATCGAAGTAGACCAATCACAGACTATGGATTGGAATACTTTACGTAGTCGAGTTGAAACCGTGGGCATGCGTAACTCAAACGTTATGGCGATTGCTCCAACCGCGACTATTTCAAACATCACTGGTGTTTCTCAATCAATTGAGCCGACTTACCAAAACCTATACGTGAAATCGAACCTTTCTGGTGAGTTCACGGTAGTTAACCCATACATGGTGAACGAGCTTAAAGCTCGCAACTTGTGGGACAAGGTAATGGTTAATGATTTGAAATACTACGAAGGTAGCTTAACTCAAATCGACCGAATTCCTGATGATGTAAAACACTTATTCTCGACAGCTTTCGAAATTGAGCCGAAATGGTTAGTAGAAGCTGCGAGTCGTCGTCAAAAATGGATTGACCAAGCGCAATCATTAAACCTATACATGAGCGAACCTTCGGGTAAGAAGCTGGATATGGTTTATCGTATGGCTTGGTTCCGTGGCCTGAAAACCACATACTATTTGCGCTCTTTAGGTGCAACTAGCACGGAAAAATCAACCATTAGCGATGGCAAACTGAACGCCGTAGCCGCAGCGCCCGTAGGCTCTGCTGCGCCACAAGCATGTTCGATTGATGATCCTGATTGCGAGGCTTGTCAATAAGCTTAGCTTAAAGACGAACTTCATGATCTAACTCAAGATCAAGCATGCTTAATTGTCGATAGGATTTAGATGTTTTAAATCCAATCGACGTAAAACAAAAGAGAAGTAAGGGCATTTAAATGCCTAATGACAACTAGAAAAGTTAGGGGAGATGGTTCTCGTTCTCCATATTTAAGAGAGAACCCAAATAAATTTGAGAGGTTTATTTGCACTCTCCCCACTTTTTAAATTGAACAATTTTACGAGGTAACTATGTTCAACTGGGATGACTACAATAAAGAAGACCAAGTAGAAGCTAAAAAACCGGCTCAAGAAGCGGTTAAATCAGTTTCGCAAGCAGCGCCTGTGGTTGAGGAAGCCCCTC
Source organism: uncultured Kangiella sp. (assembly GCA_947503435.1). Lineage (GTDB taxonomy): Bacteria > Pseudomonadota > Gammaproteobacteria > Enterobacterales > Kangiellaceae > Kangiella. Next base: position 39,324 of record CANNDL010000005.1, read on the forward strand.
AAGCAACAGTGACGCCTGCGCCTACGGCGACCAATACACAAGCAGCAGCGCAAGTTGCTGAACCAAAAGCAGATTACTCCAATATTTCTGATCCAGCAGCTCGAGCTAAAGCTGGTTTAGAAAAGTTAGACGTAGCAGCCGGTTTAGAAGAGCTAGAAATGGGTGCGGCTCGCGTTCAAGTTGATGATAAAAAAATGATCAACTCACGTGCCGACTTAAACCAGTTAGTACCATTCAAATATGACTGGGCTTGGCAAAAATATCTTGATGGTTGTGCCAACCATTGGATGCCACAAGAAGTTAACATGACCAAAGATGTTGCTACTTGGAAAGATCCTGAAGGTCTATCGGATGATGAACGTCGTATCGTAATGCGCTCTTTAGGTTATTTCTCAACGGCCGATTCTTTAGTTGCCAACAACCTAGTATTAGCGATTTACCGTTTAATCACTAACCCAGAATGCCGCCAATACATCTTGCGTCAGGCATTCGAAGAAGCTATCCATACTCACGCTTACCAATATTGTGTTGAATCATTAGGTATGGACGAAGCTGAAGTATTTAACATGTATCGCGAAGTACCAAGCATCGCTAAAAAAGCCGCTTGGAGTATTGAGCACACCAAAGGTATTTCAAACCCTTCATTCCAAACAGGTACCACTGAATCGGATCAAGAGTTATTACGTAACTTGATAGGTTTCTACTGTGTTACCGAAGGTGTTTTCTTCTACTGTGGCTTCACCCAAATTCTATCAATGGGTCGTCGTAACAAGATGACTGGTGTTGCTGAGCAATTCCAATACATCTTACGTGACGAGTCAATGCACTTGAACTTTGGTGTAGATGTTATCAACCAAATCAAATTGGAAAACCCACATCTTTGGACTGAAGAGTTCCAACAAGAAGTTATCCAAATGATCTTGGAAGGTACCGAGCTTGAAATCGAATATGCGCGTGACACTATGCCACGCGGCGTACTAGGCATGAACGCCAGCATGATGGAAGAATACTTACAATTCATCTGTAACCGTCGTCTAGCGCAACTAGGCCTACCAGAGCAATTCCAAGGCGTTTCAAACCCATTCCCATGGATGTCTGAAATCATGGATCTTAAGAAAGAGAAAAACTTCTTTGAAACTCGCGTAATCGAGTATCAAACTGGTGGGGCTCTTAGCTGGGATTAATGCGTTGAAGCGTGAGGCGACACATAAATCCAGATTTGCGACACATAAGTCCAGATTATAGTGACGCACTTCACGCTTAGTTCTAAACAAAAAAGCCTGACATTGTCAGGCTTTTTTAATGGTTAAAATTTATAGCTGCAAACGACCGCTAAGTTCGAAAAGCAGACATTGATAGAGTAAATCGCCACCTAGCATAACAATTTAAATCTACCAATAAAATAAAAATGCACTCCATTCATAGGTTCGCCTCATATTTAGCTGCACATTAAAAGCCGTATACTAGTCAGGATTTTTATTATAGTACGTTAAATATTTTCAAATAGCTCTGAAACTGTCATGTTAAAAGCTGAAGAAAGTGCTTCAATGGTAAATAACGATGGATTTTTCTTCCCTCGTTCGATATCTGAGATGAAGTTTAAATGAAGGTCTGCTTTCTTACCTAGCTCTCCCTGAGTAAGTTTCATAGCGTATCTTAATTGACGAACACGTATTCCAAACGCTTCATTGATTGGTCTTTTTAACTCAGTTGTATTAAGCACTGGATTGCTCCTGCAGGGACGGGTTCTAAGGAATAAAAAGGCCCTAACCGAAGAAAGTTTTAACAGGTTAGGGCAAAGGAGTTCTTCGTGGGGTAATATAATTAACGACGAACTCTAGTTCTTGAACGGCTGTTTAGCTTTCTACCTTCTTGGGTTCTATTGAAGGAGCCTCTTCGTTCTAATGTATTTCCTGTGCCATTTGCATTGCTACGGTTTCTTTTTGATTCGTAAGTGCCGTTCCCATTGGAATCTACCGTCGAACGAGCTTCGCGAGATAGCGTTGTACTTCTGCCTTCACCATTTGAAATAGTGTTAGTGCTAGAGAAGTCTCTTCCGCCTTCCTCATTATTGCTCCATTGGCCATTTCGCTCTCGAGTAACGCTATTCGTTTCGCCGTAAGCATTTGTGGCTGTAGCATTAGTTGTACCGTTAAAACTGCCTGAGCCATCTGAATTTTGCGTCAAATTACCCGAACGTTCTTTTGAGTAAGATTGACCATTTGAACCTTGAACGTTTCGCTCTGAATCTAAGTTATATCCACCATTACCATCTTGAGAGATTTCAACACTATTGTTTGAGGTATAAGACTGTCCATTTTGACCTGTAACCGTTCTTTCGCGATCATAAGTGACAGAGCCGTCATCATTTTGAACCACTGAACCAGATACATTCGAATCAACTCGTTGGCTGTTAAAGCTCGCTGAATCATCACGAGTCCAAGTAGCACCATTATCTAACTCAGTGACATCTGTTGAGCGGCTTCTACTTACAGAATTACCTGTAGTTTCGTTGGTTACAGTACGGTTGTAATCACGAGAGGTAGTATTGCCATTTACACTTACTTGATCGGTCGTGCTGCCTGTATACAGTTGCCCAGTATTGGTTGCAACAACAGTATTACTTGTGAAAGTTTGACTGTTGCTCGTTGATGACACTGATTGGCTTCTTACGCCAACAGCCGTTGGATAAATCACCGTAGGGCTTACTACGACAACACCTGCATGGTTATGTGTGTGAGGCACAGCTCGGTATACAACCGTATGCAAATGCTCACAACTATTATCTGAATGATGAAGAGAACCATCTGTATGAATAACAATATTTGCATAATAAGTATGAGCTTCTGAGTTTAGACTATAGGTAGCAGCCGCTATAGTTGTAGCCACTAGAAGCATTAATTTAGATAATTTGAATTTCATAACCTTCACCGTTTCCGTTGTTGATGATGTTATCTTAACTAATGCAATGAAAGGTAACGTGCACTAGTGTAAAGAAGTGTAACGCCACCTAGCTTGCTGATATTAGTAAAATTCCGCCCAGAAATTGGGCGGAACGTTGGCCATTATTGAGAAATGACAGATACTTGATATCCGCTAATGCTCGTTTCTGAGGGTTCTAATACTACGATATGGCTTTTTGTGGGATCGAAATCTAAAAAGTCAGTTTCATCAAGTGACCTCAAATTTCCATTGTCGTCCATAGTGGTAACAACAATCTTGTAGGTTTGCTCTTCAACTGTCTGCTTTACGTGTTCGGAATAGTCCACTGTATCGAATATATATCGGGCAGTACTTAATGATTCATCTAGTGCGACAAAATAAAATGAGACATCTTGCTCAGGCTCACCTATATTAACGACTGAAATGGTAGTTTCACCTAAGATTTGTCGGGATGATGGCTCTACCACTAAAGTTTGATACGCATCATCAGCATTTAGATAATTAAATATTGTCAATGCTTGATCGGCTCTTACATCGACCAACAAATTCGGTACAAGAATGCTGCTAGATTCTCCAGCAACTGAGCTACTAATCAAGTAAGTATCTGCTGCTAGCGATAATGACGCAGATAACGAACCCATTGCTAAATTTGATATTTCAGGCTCCTCATCGATACCATTGATATGAATATCAATATCGGTATTTAAAGAAAGGCTCGCATAAAAGTTGAGCTTATTTAAGATATTAACGTCTTTAAAACTATTAACGATTGTTGAGTTTGAGATCTGATCAAGAGCCACTCCGCTTAAACCAGGATCATCACGAGTTATAAGAACAAACGTCTGAAGGCTGGAAAATGATACTGGTTCACTCTCAAAAACTAATGACATAGTGCCAGATTCTGTCAAATAGAACTTATAATTGTCTTGAGCAAGTACATTTAATTCCGAGAAGTTATTGGAGCCTAAGCTCGTTAAGTAGATAGCACTTGAGAAATCGCTATCGTCTTTGGAATAATAAACATCGACTTGATCATACTTTGACATTAAATTAGCTACGTACAATTCGAATTGATCTGATTCAGGATCGAGTTCCTCAATACTGGTGCTGTCATATTGAAATTCAAAAAATGACGGTTGTTCTACATCGCCTGTAATAGCAAAAAAAGAATGCATGTCTGTTTCTAGATTCGCACTTAATTCAGCAATATTTAATGTTTCATTATTTGTAGAGTCTACTCGCTTAGCAATAACGTTATAACTAGAAACTTCTAACGAAATAAATCCCGAAACGTCAGCAAACTCAATGATGCTATGACGCGTTTCGTCTTCATCTGAGTTTTCCTGCATGTAGAATTCAATTTCATTAGAGTTAATAGAAGCATTGTAGAACTTAAACAGACCTGTTTTAGTAGATTCAGAACTTGACTCTGAATCACTAGAGCATGACGTGGTAAATGTTATTGACGATAACAGCAATAAACAAAGGGATAACTTTTTCATGGCAAACCTTTTGGGTTAGTTATTAAAGTTTGCTATTGTAAAAACTGTTACGAAAGTAAGTTCGCAGAAATGCTAAGAAATGTAATTATTATTAGTTATTTAATGGTAGCTTGAACTCAACGACCAATCCTCCACTGTTGTGATTCATGGCCTTTACAGAACCGTTGTGTAATTTCATGCTTCTGAAAGCAATTGCCAAGCCAATACCTCCACCGCCCATGCCATGAACTCTTCCTTCTTCTACTCTAAAGAACGGCTCAAATAAAGTATCGAGATCTTCTTCTGGTACGCCAGAACCATGATCGCGAATTTTAACTATTACATTCTGTGAATTAATATTTATAGAAACCAAAACATTAGTGTTATTTGGAGTGTATCTAAGAGCATTTCTTATTACATTTTCAAAAGCACTGTGAATCATCGCACTATCAACTTGTAGTATACATTGCTCGATTCCAGAAATTAGAACATCCTTATTGTGCTCAAGGCCTTCAATTGCAGCATCTTCTGCTATGACATTGAGAAGATCGACAATATCTGTAGTATGCCTGTTTATTGCTTTATTGGAGTTAAGGCGAGCAAACTTGAGAATTTCTTCAATTAAATTGTTGAGCCTCTCCGCTTCTGATTCCATTTTGGCCAAAGTATCTTCATCGAGAGCGTCTTCACCCAACTCCATATTTTGCTTCGAGATAGAGAGCAATGCTTGTAATCGTGCAAGCGGAGACCGTAATTCATGCGATACATCTCTCATCAATCGTTGTTGCGAGTTCAACAACTCTTCCACTTTCTCAGTCATTACATCGAAATCGTGAGCTAGCTTGGCGATATCATCTTCACGGTTTTTAACTGTATGAGAGACTCTTACACTTAAGTCCCCGTTAGCCACTTTTTGTCCAGCTAATCTAAGCCGCCTAACTGGGTCAACAATATAGCTAGAAAGCATGTACGAAATGGCTATGCTAATGAAAATAGCTGAAAAAAGGAGTATCAAACGTGCTCCTGGTTTTATTAATATCTCATTAAGGGGGTAGCGTTTTTGCTGAGCCACGATTTTATAACCTTGCAATCCTTCAATGATTTCTATCCTATGGTGACTAAATCGAGCACCTAATTGAAACCTAGGCTTGCGACTTTGCTCTAATGAGCCCAAAAGTAACTTTCCTTGAGGCGAGATAATGGATACTTGTATTAAGCTGTCGTTGGGTACAGTCAGATTGTTAGTAACAAAAGAGTTAGATAGTCTTGGATTGATTTTTAGCTCTTGTCTTAGATCTTCCGCTAAATGCTCTGCCACATACTCATAAATTTTTTTCCCTGACTGCTCTCCACTTGGTAGAAGTTGTGCCACTAGAAAGGTCAATAGTAAAGTCCCAACCGATACTAACCAAACTGATATTAAAATTCGACTAAAGAAACTCTTCATAATTAAGCCACGTAAAGATAGCCTTTTCCTCGAACCGTTTTAATTCGTTGTTGCCCGTTCGGCAACGGGCCTAGCTTCTTCCGTAAATGTCCAACATGAGCATCGACACTACGATCATACGGCATACTTCTTCTCCCTAAAGCATGTTTAGATATCGTGTCCTTATCGATTACTTGGCCTGCAGATTGGGCAAGTACCTCTAAAACCAAAAACTCTGCACCAGTTAGAGAAACATGTTCGCCATTCTTTTCTACTGACTGAGAGCTAGTTTTGATCTTCAAATCTCCTAAAATAATTACATTCTCACTTTCATTGGATTTCGAGCCACTAGTTCGACGATATATAGCCTTTATACGACCGTACAATTCTCTTAAATGGCAAGGCTTAGGCACATAATCATCAGCACCTATTTCAAACCCTACAATTCGGTCAAAATCATCACCACGTGCAGTTAACATTAAAACGGGTGTGTCTTTGTGTTTTCTAATTTCCTTAAGAGCATCAAAGCCGTTCATTTTAGGCATAGAGACATCCAATACGATGACATCGTAATCTTTTGCGAGTGCAGCTTCGACACCTGACATACCATCAAACCGCTCTGTTATACAAATATCTCCCTCCCTGGAGAAAAAATCTTTGACTGACTGAGTTAGTACCTCATCATCATCAACCATTAATACGCTTATTACAGAGTTAGATTCCATCAATATACCTATTATTCGTTTCTACGGTACGATATCAGTGTAAAGCCGTTGCTTTGGATATTAACATTTATATGAAAGAGTTATTTTCTGCTTTCTTTAATTCGGGCTTTAAGCTTCTCACTCATTTCTTCTTGAATAAGCTGGTATTCTTCCATCTGCTCTGGCGTCAATACTGTAGAAAGTTTTGATAATGTTTTTTCTTTTTCGTCAGAAAGCTCGCCTTTAAGTTTGCGCATTTTTCGAAATCCAAGTTTTGACTTCGAATCCGAGTTTCTATTTTCTAAATCAATGCCATACTTTTTCAGAATTACCTTTCGGGTTTCCATACCATCTTCAAGAATGAATCCTACCTTGTCTGATTGCTCTCCAGAAAGATTCATTCTTTGCTTGATTGAAGCTACTTTCTGTTGAATATCATTTAAGTTTTGATTCGTCTGGGCAACTAAGCTGCTAGACAGAACCACTAACAGCGTAGTTATAATAGCTATAAAGTGTATTTTTTTCATTTCGCTCTCCTATACACCGTTAACCTATTATGAGATTAGGTTAACGGGGATTAATTACTAGTTACCTATCAAGAGTAACAGTTTTAAACTAAATTTCAGAGTAATTATACTAAGGTTTTTTTACAACAATATAAGCGTCATTATCGTAAATGTAATACGTATTATTAGCATGATAATAGCGCTTTCCTCTAATGACGACCACATTATAGTCATAAGGTAGGACTCGTATGCGTGCACCAATCGGAGCTCTTACAACAACATACCCACTTTTGTTTGACTGGTAATATACGCCAGCATGGTAGTAATAGTGATGACCTGCTACTGCTAATCGTACTCTAGCTGCAGGTATAGTTGTGAGCCTGAATCCGATAGGTCTAAGTCTGTAGTACTTTGCTCTATCATGTCTTAGATCTTGTCGGAAATCTCTAACTTCCCGTCGATCGTCTCGTCGATCTAAACGATTTTCGACTCTATCACTTGCTGCGTAAAAAACATTTTTGCTTATTACTTCGTTAGCTTGAACATCAGAAGAAAAACTTAAAGCAATTAATACTGCTGAAAATGAAATTTTAAATAATAATTTAGTCATATGTGTAACCTTTTACTTTCAAATTAAAGTTAATGTTTATTGATGTGTATATATTAACTATATGAATGTAATGTAACGATATTGAATGAAAAGAAGTGTAAAGCTAGCTTCATTCCATCATTTCAGATGCTTAAATTTAACTTCCATTATTATCACTAATTTTGAACATATTAATATGTTCAAAATTAGGCTCTTTAAGCTCTTTTTCACGCTTGAAATCTCCCTTATACCAGTCAATTTGCGGTTTAAAGAGTATTTTCAGAGGATTGTATGAGTAAAAACCTGTTGTTACACCATATTTAATAGGAGCACTTTCAGGTGTGTAAGTCCTGTGTATCAAGTCCCAAATCATGAGCATTCCTCCATAATTCTTATCAATACAATACTTGTTTGCCCCATGGTGCACACGGTGTTTAGAAGGAGTATTAAAACCAATATGCTCAAACCAGCCTAACTTAGGGATGGTTTGAGTGTGTAAGAAGAACTGGTATATCAATGACATCACTAAGCCAGCCATAATATACTCTGGCTTGAACCCCATAATAATCATCGGCAAATATACGATTGGAGAAAATATTCGGCCAAATGTATGCAAGCGGAAAGCTATTGATAAATTCAGGCTTTGTGCCGAGTGGTGCGTATGATGAATTGACCACAGGAATGGACTTTCATGACTGACTCTATGATACCAATAGTAAGCACCTTCAAATAATACGACGGTTATAACAAAAGGAAATAACCCATCGCCTATTTGGAATAGTGCAAAATGCTCTACATACTTAAGTAAAGAGTACAAATAGAGCAAAGTTATTGGTGTAGCAAAGATATTTATAAGATATACACCGACACTGGCCATACTGTCCCCTACATCGTAAGGGTGCTTTTTCTTTTGAAAGTACAACACGATGATTTCTAATAGTACAAATATGACTATATACTTGATCCCTCCAAAGTTTAACGACTCTAAATAGCCCTTAGAGGTTATATCTGGGGTAAACGCATTAGATACCCTGATAAGATCAACTTGGAAAAAATAGAATAATGAGGCAACAATTGCGCACAGCGCATAGAAGCTAAGAATCCCAGTCTTTGTTTTTGATAAAAATTTCATAAGAGTCCCCCTTTTTAGTCTACTTACGATTTGCCATGATCCGAGCTTTTATTTTCTCTCGGATTTCATCTTGGACTTTCTCAAATTCATCCATTTGTTCATCAGACAAGATTTTCTCTAGTTCTTCCTTTGTGAGTCCTCTTTCGTCAGATAGCTCGCCACGAAGTTTCATTAATTTCATAAATCCTAAATTAGACTTCTTTTCTAAGTTTTCCAGATCTATTCCATAATCAGCCAATATGGTCTTACGGTTTTTAGCAGCTTTCTCAAGAATTGGCTTAATTTGCTTTTCTTGAGACTCAGTTAAATTCAAACGCTCTTTAACAGAGCTGGCTTGTGCTTTCATTTTCTCGACATCATATTGCTCTTTAGCTTTAACTAACGTTGAGAATAGAGAAAGGGCGAACACAAATATTGATACGGATATAAAGGTCTTCATAGCTACACCTAAAGTTAAGTTTGTATCTAGGTAGTGTAATGAGAACTAAGTAAATGAACGGAAAGGAGTGAAAAGAAATGTAAAGCAATAACTTATAGCTCCAACGTCCGTTGTGTGACGTTTACAGACTGCTCAGTTCGAGCAATGGACATTGGTTTAACTATTCCTAAGATTTCAGTTAACCATGAATCAACAGTCTCTCTTAAGCAAACTCCAAATCAGTCCAACTTGTGCTGAAGAGGCACACTGTTTAGTTCTTAAAAACGTACATCATCCCTTTGAATAGAGACAAGTAATAACCGGTTATATGTGTTTGATCGGCCAGAAGCTCATATTTCCAATTAAATTTTTCTGGGGATTTCTCTTCTAGCTTTTCAGAAAATGCCTTGAGTGCATCCATTACTCTCTCGCCTTCCTCAGCTTGATTTGCTGATGAAAAATATAGAGATTTATCAAGACTTTTATGGCTTACAATCTTTTTATAAAAATCTGTCACTTTAGTTTGTAACGGCGGCCCCGCGGCGATGTAATTATCGAATAGTTCTGGACGATTGGCTAATAAGTTTACTGTGTAATAGCCAGCTAACGAATGGCCATATAATGTGTTTGAGCCATTAGTTCGATAATTATCATGAACATAAGCCATCACTTCATTTTTTAGAAACGCTGTAAAGCTATCAGTATTAAGGCCTAAGTCTCTTTGACGAGTATCGCCATTCACATTAGGGATAGCCACAATAATCAGTTCAGGAGCAAAGTTCTGCTCTTGTAATAGCCGATAAGCCAGAATTGAATGAGCAAAATGACGTTCACCATCAAGTAAATATAATACTGGGTATTTGTCATTACCTTTAGCATAGCCACTAGGCAAATGAATCAATAAATTTCTTTCTTCCTTTAAAATTTCTGAGTCAAATACAACACGCTCACCAGCACCAATTGAAATATCTTCTTTGATAACACTTTTCGACATTACCGACGAGCTAATTAGGATAGCGATAAATGCTAATAATCTATAAATCTTCAAAGCAAGTTTCCTTTAATGTTAATTCTCAATACTAAATACATCTTATATATTCTCGATAATGCTAGGAAATTATTAAATAACTTACACTACACCTTAGGGAATTTACTCACAATATCCCAGTGCTCAACTACCTTGCCGTTATCGTCTAACCTGAAGATATCAATCGCAGCATTATGGAAGTTCGCTCCCGATGAACCATACTCAACTAGAGCCGCCACTAAATCACCTTGCGCCACTATTTGTTTTATTTTCGCTGGGAAGCCTTGTCCTTGCTGCGGAATAAAGCTTAAAACAGCTTCCTTACCATTTGGCACTCTTGGATTGTGTTGGGTATATTCATTACCAAAAAGCTTCACTAGCGTTGCTTTGTCACCTTGAGCAAAGCCTTTTTGAATAAAATCAATTACTGTATTTTTATTTCTTTCGAGTTCAGCCTTGCTTAATGTTTTAGTAACGTCTCCTCCGCCATCAATCATTGAGTTTCCATTAGCCGTTTTTGCTTTAGGCACTTCTTTTTGAATAACTTCCCACTCATTGCTTAGCTTTCCATCAATTACTCGTAGCAAATTGCCAACAATGTCTGACTCACCGTCAGAACTGGTGACTTTGGATTGAGTAATTATGAGATCGCCTTCAGCAACCACTCTTACTAATTGCCTTTTAGCATTAACTTTATCGGTTTTGCTAAAAAATTTGGAGATGCCTGATGTGCTGACTACAGTCTCTGATTGAATGTTTACAACGGATTTTGATTTTGAAATTGCTCCTGCACAAGCACTGACGCTAATAAGGGCAGTTAAAGCCAACCCAATTAATTTAACTAGTTTCATTATTGTCCCTTAAAGGCTTTCTAAATTTACAATCAGGTATTATTTGATAGCTGATGATAACAACGGTACTGCAAACATCTACGCCATTTACAGTACCGTAATACTCTTTACATACCGCTTACGTTTAAGGTTGTTTATTAACCAATGCATCTAATTGCTCGAGCAATTGGTGCTCTGGGTACGCAAGCTTAAACTTATCAAATCCAGATTCAGCTTTACTCTGAAAGCCCTGCTCCATCTGAGCCTTAATTAACTTAGCTTGGTACATAGGGTGTTCGAAATAGTTATCAATCGTCTCCATAATTTCGAGCTCTTTAAGTTTATCGCTTTTTTTTTGTGCTAAGTCATAGGCATAGAAGCCATACAAAGCCATGTAATTCAGATCATATAACTCAGGCTGAGTTTTAATGGCGATATCTATTAAGTAGCTACCCGCATCCCTAGCTTGAGAGATTAGCAATAAAGTTGCTTCATCTTTGTAGGGCTTACGTGCCTTTATTTCCACTCCCATTTTAGCTAGTAAAGCTTCAGTGGCTTTAGCTACTGCACCAGGATTTTGAGCTGTGATAAGGTTCTTATCGACCGCAATATAAGGAAGCATAGGAGCATTGCTTACAAATTTGGCACCATTCTCATTTAACTTATCTTCTAGCAAAAATGGTAATTGGTTGATAACATCACCGCCAAAAGCCTGCTCTTCAAGATTAGTAAAAGCATTAACTTTTTTCCCTGCAACAAAATAAGAGCCGTCCCCTAACCTAATATTTACCAATGCAGCTGGGCCATGACAGACAGCTGCCATTGGTCGATCATTTTGTGCAAAGTGCGTTAATAGATTTTGCGTTGCCTTGTCTTTTGGTAAATCAAACATAGCGCCATTACCACCTATGACAAGAACACCATCATAAGATTGAGTAACAGCGTCTTTAGTCGCTATGGTTGAAGCCAACTGGTTTAAGGCAGGCGTTTCAGTTTTAAACCTTTTGATATACGCTAAGTCATCTTTATTATTTTTGACCAACACAGCGCCGCCCTTAGGGCTTAAAATGTCAATGGATACACCATTGTCATGCAATACTAAATAGGCTTGTGCTAGCTCTTCCAAGTCGTAACTGAGATTCTCTCGCCCTTCTTCGCCATAACTTGAAACTAGGACGGCTACTTTTTTCGGATTTTGAGTAGGCTCAGCATGAGCAATAGAAAAGGAGATTAATCCTATTAGTAAAAGCGTAATAATAAATCGCATAATATTCTCATCAAGTGTTTGTTTAATTTGAATAAAGAATAGCAAGCGTAATGTCGTGCTTTTGTGAAGTTGCGATTGCCGAATATGCTATTTTTTAATAGCTCATGGTCAAACGAAAACGTTCCGCCTCAACACTAACCTCTACTTCCCAGCCAAAGACCTGGCAGACTCGTTTGACGAGATATAAACCCAAACCTAAACCATGACTTGAATTTCTTTTTACATTCGGCTCAAGAGGATTATGCGCGTGAATATAGCTGGTATCATTCTCAAAAGTGATAGCACTCGTATCTGCTTTAATAAGCAGATGACTTGATGACGCATATTGAAGAGCATTCGATAGTAAATTATTAACTAACAATGTTAACAAGTTCTCATTAGCCATCACTTTTAAGTCACTGGATAAATCCAGGTCAATCACAAAGTTGTCACGTTTTGATAATTCATAGTGACTAACAATGCAATCTTCAAGTATATCCATGAGTTTCACATGAGATAGTATTCCTGACTCTTCCCTAGCCAGGGCTAGCAAGGTAGCAATGGTTTGCTCCATTTGGTTAGTGCTTTCATTAAGATAGCTCAACTGCTTTGCTGATAGCTCAGGCTTATTTTTCAAATCGGCAATAACGTTTTTGAGTACCGTTATGGGGGTTCTCAGTTCGTGACTAACATCACGTGTAAAGTTTTCCTCTCTTTTTAGTAAAGATTGAACTTTATGAAAACTATCTTCTATCGTCTCTGCCAACAAACCAACTTCATTATTTGGAAACTCCTCAGCAAAACCCTTTTCAACAATGCTAGTTTGTTGAACCTTTTCAGTTAATATTCTTAAAGGTTTAATGGCATTTTTAGCTAACAGATAAGCTGTTATTAGTGCAGCACTAATGATGATGAGCAGCAAGGCAACTAAACTAAGAAAGACAATTGGCAAGTAATCTTTACCAACTTCGTATTTGGAAATATCTGCCACTAAAACAGCCGTTGAACCATCTATAGCTAATGGTTGAACATAAATACTTTTACCGTCAGCAGTTTTAAACTCGACTTGCTGAAGGTCTTTTAAATGCTGTAGATAAATTTCTTGAGGTAATTGATTCCATTCATCATATAAGGTTAAAAATGGAGCTCTAGGTTTAACAAGAGTTTGATTCTGTTTATAGTTATCTTCGATATAGGCAGCTTCTTCGGATACGATCCGGTTGAAAATGTTATCTTCAACAATCCACGAATACCCCATTAATAATACGCTATATATAACCGATATAAGAAATACAAACCCAACGAATAATGTAATGATTCGGGATTGAATACTTTTATCCTTGTAATTTATTACTCTATTAATCTGAATCCTACTCCATGAATGGTTTTGATCATAGGATAAGCAAATGGTTTATCTACAGCTTTTCGCAATGTGTATATATGCGATCTTAAAGCATCACTATCTGGAAAATCATCAGCCCACACTTTTTTGGTCAACTCATTTCTACTAATGGCGCTTGGAAAAGCCTTTACCAACTCTAACAAGATATTAAAATCCGTAACGCTCAAGTTAATATGTTTAGACTCTCGGGTAACAACCTGCTTGCTACTATCAATAACCAAATCACCAATCGTTATACTGTTGCTTTGATTAAGATCACGTCTTTTAGAAAGCGCTATACAGCGCATTGCAACTTCTTCAAGTTCAAACGGCTTTGTTAAGTAATCATCTGTGCCTGATTCAAAGCCTTTTATTTTATCTTCTAAACTATCTCTAGCCGTTAACATTAGAATAGGAATATTGTTATTGCTCTCCAGACGTATTTTTTCACAAAGGTCTAGTCCACCAATATCAGGAAGCATCAAATCTAGAATAATGACATCGAATTGATTGTCTTGCAGTAGTTGTAAACCTAGTCGCCCGTTGTGAGCATAATCGACAATAAAACCTTTGCTGGTTAAATAGTCAATTAATTGCCCTGCAATAGACTGATTATCTTCGATAATTAATAGGTTTATATTCATCAAATTACTATTTCAATAACTCTTTTATTTTTGATTTATTAATTCTAGCGCTTTATTAACCTCAGGGTCATTATCATTTGATAACGTAGCTTCATTTACTTCAGTTACATGATGAGGCTTAACTCCGCCCGGTGCAAGTGAGCCACTTGGACGCACCAACATGCGCGTAGTTATATAAGCTCTTAACTTTGAATGCGGTAAATTGAATAAGTTACCTTGAGCCGTTTGATTAGCGTTACCACCTGTTTCTTGACCAATAAGAGTTGCGAACTTATGGTCTTTCATCGTTGAAGCAAACACAATCCCTGAAGAGTAAGTTATTGGGCTTATAAGCACATAAACATCTCCGCTAAAACCATTAGCATTGACAGGCTTAAGCCAGTCATCCCATTGCTCTTCAATGATATCACCAGGTTCTCCTCTATAGTTAAATATACCAGCATTATCGGTGTTGATTTTCTCTTTAATGCTAGAAATCATTCGGAATTTATCATTAGCTAGGTATCGAGATAAATAAGTCGCTGTATCAGTGTTACCTCCAGTATTGTCTCTAACATCCACTATCAAAGCAGTAATTCCTTCTTCTTGTATTTGTTCAAAAGTATTATTTGCAAACTCTTCAAACCAATCAGGATCAACATCAAAACTGCCAACGTATAGATAACCGATACCAGACTCTAGTGTATTGTAATAGAAGTCTTGCTTAGACTTATCATCCACATTTGCAGGCTCCCAGCTATCACTGTTACGAACCACTACATTGGAAACATCACCATTATTTTCAACTACAAGGTTAAAATCATCGATAAAACCATAAACAGCCCATAAATAGATGCCTATACGTCCCGCTGCAAACTGTTTTCGAAGATAGCCTGACTCACCGCCGGTATATTGTTGCATTGTGTTAAATAACTCTTCGACAGGAACTCCATTTATTTCAAGCAGTTTAGTACCTGATGCAATAGCATCTTTACCTTGATGGTTATAGCTTTTCTTAAAAAAGACTTGGTTATCGCTATTAATGGTTATCGCAAAAGGAAATGGTTTACTCCCTGACTCGGTAATTTGATTGAACTCTTGATAAGGCCACAAAAGCATTGAGTGCCCATCATTAAACTTATGAGTTAATTGCCCAACGACTTTAAAGAATTCAGCCCGTGTCATAGGCTTATCCATTTTGGCTTTTAAATCTGAAACTTTTTTAGCCAATTCTTCTTTATTCGCATATTTCTCTAAATTAGGGTGTCTTTCTAGAGCCCCAAAATAATACGCATCAATGTCTTCTTTTAATTTTGCAGGCTCAATCTTCGCTTGGACAAGTTGAGGATCTTCCAATTTAGGAAAGATTTCTAAATGTGAACTAGAGCAGCCATATAAAAATACAGAGGCCAATAAGCCACTAAAAATTTTGAAATTCATGAGTAGATGCCATATTGCTAACTTTGATGGCATCTTAATCGATTAGGTGTGAAGACTTTGTTAAGGAATGTGCCGTTCATTGGGTCATACCTAAAGTAATCTTTAGCCCTACAGACTTTAAACTTCTGGAGCCATTGGCTCAATCTCTAGAATAAAACTTAAGACCTATCATCCTTTGATGACTCCATAACTACATGGGTGGATATAGTAGTTACTTGCTTTATTTTACCCAGTGTCTTGGCATGAAAAGCTTTAAACGCTTTTAAGTCTTTAGTTTCAACCCTGAGCAAATATTCAAAAGGGCCGGTGACATTATGGCACTCTTTTACTTCGTCGGATAATTCAATGGCTTGCTCGAAGGCTAGCTGGGACTCGGTTGAGTGCTCTCTAAGCCCGACCGCAACATAGGCGATAAAGCTATTGCCCATTAACTCATGATCTAATATGGCTCTGTAACCTTTGATAAGCCCCACATTTTCTAGCTCCTGGACTCGTCTTAAGCAGGCCGACGGCGATAATCCGATTTTCTCTGCCAGCTCTGAATTGGCGATCCGCCCATTCCTTGCAAGTTCGCGCAATATTATTTCGCTATATCTATCTTTTTTATACTTTTCTTTCATAAAATCACATAAATTCAAACTATAACGCTTAACAATTGTATTTTTAAGCCTATAAAATTGCAATCATTCATTATTTGAGAGGAAATAAGAAATTATGAGCATGGAATTATTTATTGGTTTAGTGGTTTTTTCATTTGTGTCCTCGATTACCCCTGGTCCTAACAATTTAATGCTAATGAATTCTGGGGCTGATTATGGCGTAAAGAAAACACTGCCTCATCTATTTGGAGTCACTATCGGCTTTACCATTATGGTGTTTTTGGTTGGCATTGGAGTCATGAACCTCTTTGAAAGATTCCCGGTTATTTATACCGTTTTAAAGGTTCTATGTATTCTTTACTTGCTTTACTTAGCCTACAAGATCGCCCAAAGCAGTGAGTTAACCAACAATCAGGAATCTGGCAAAAAGCCATTTACATTCTTACAAGCGGCACTGTTTCAGTGGGTTAACCCAAAAGCTTGGACTATGGCCTTAACGGCTATTAGTCTTTACGCCACAACAGAAAGCATCATTTCAGTTTTATTGACCGCCATTATTTTTGGGTTAGTCAACTTACCCTGCGTTTTTAGTTGGGTGAAGCTGGGCGAAAAATTGCAACGCTTCTTGAAAAATCCTAAGCGCCTAAAAGTCTTTAACATCACAATGGCTTGCTTACTGGTGATATCCATTATCCCTGCACTTTAGAATGCAAAGGATTTTTAAAAAAATGATCACAAAATTAGGTTAACTACCGTGATTTAAAACTAGGTATAATTGTATTTCCAGTCACTTAAACAAAAGCTAGCAATTCTCCAAATTTAGTTCATATAATACTGCTCATTTAACAAAAGAACTTTGCACTTTAGTCTTGAAAATAAATATTATTGGTCTTGGCACAGCGGGTTTAGCTTCCGCTATTTTTCTAACGGAGCGAGGCCATGAAGTGACTGTCTATGAAGCTGCCGATGAATTAAAGCCAGTTGGTGCCGGTTTATTGCTACAGCCCACAGGGTTAGAAGCTCTAATTCAGCTTGGTTTACAAGAAGAAGCCTTAAAATACGGGGCTAGAATAGATTCACTAATTGGCTCAACGCTATCTGATCGAAAAGTTTTAGATCTTCACTATAAAGATCTACAGGCCTCCAGTTTTGGCTTGGGTATTCATAGAGCTTCTTTATTCCACATTCTTTTTAGCAAATTTCAATCACTCAATATAAAACTAGTAACGGGATCTTCTATCATTAAATATCATCACTACTGTGAACAAGTCGAGATATATGATGACAATGGTTATATCAATTCTTGTGATTTATTGGTTGTTGCTAATGGCGCCCGATCTAAGTTAAGAAAACAGTCACCATACTTTATTTCTGATAAAGAATACCCATGGGGGGCTATCTGGGGAATTACACCTTTAACTCAGGATGTTAAACAGCATTGTTTACAACAAAAATACCAACTGGCACACACTATGATTGGTTTATTGCCCACAGGTAAGCTGCCTAATTCCAAGCAAGAATTGGTCAGTTTGTTTTGGAGTTTACCCGTTAGTATGCTTAATTCGCTTAGTGAGTTTGACTTAGACAACTGGAAAGATAAGTGTGCTCAACAATGGCCTCTAACTGAGTCGATACTAGATCAGATTGGTTGCAAAGAACAGATTGCTTTTGCCACTTACCGTGATGTCAAAATGCGGCAGTTCAACCACAAGCAGGTAGTTTATATTGGCGACGCCGCCCATGGTATGAGTCCACAATTAGGTCAAGGCGCAAACATGGCTTTGATAGATGCTTACTTTCTCTCCAAAATTATCTGCAAAAAAGCATCAATCGAAAATAGTCTAAAACAATATAATCAACTTCGGATAAAACACATAAATTACTATCAGTTCATGAGTCGCTGGCTGACACCTTTTTATCAATCTAACAGTCGTATTTTGGGTAGTATAAAGGACTACACTTCTTACCCTGCTTCAAAAGTTCCTTTTATCAAAAATCAGATGCTCAATACACTATTTGGTAAGGCTAAATATGGTGGGTTACTAGAGTAACTGTCATCCTCGATTAACTTTGTTACAAGTTTCATGGAGCATTACTAGTATAAAGCCATTAGACTAGATTCATTATTAATTCAGAGATGTGTTATGAAAGCTATTAGTATTTCTTTAATGATAGGAGTATTTTTTGTAAGTTTCGCAACTTCGGCTGAAAGCGTTTTATTTAAAAACGCTAATGTCATTAGCATGAAGTCACAAGCGGTCGATAAAGCTCAAGACTTATTAGTAGTTGATGGGAAAATTAAAGCCATTGGAAAATCCGGAAGTGTAAAATACGGTAATGAAACTCGTATCATAGATGCTTCAGAACATTACATTATGCCTGCCTTGGCAGAAATGCATGCTCACGTATTAGGTGATACGAATATTGAAACTCGTGATCACTATTTATATCTCTACTTAATCAATGGCATTACCACTATTAGAGGAATGTTAGGTGAACCTTCACATCTTCAACTTCGTTCGGATTTGGCAGTAAGTAAGATTCTTGGACCCAGGCTAGTCACTTCAGGTCCTTCTTTTAATGGCAACTCAGTCCACTCTGTAAAACAAGCTAGAGAAAAGGTTAAAGCTCAAGTAGAAGCTGGTTATGATTTTTTGAAATTACATCCAGGCTTATCTCGAAAAGAGTATATTGCCATTACCAATGAAGCGCACAAACATGGAATACCCTTTGGTGGGCATATCTCGAACGATGTAGGTGTGGAACTAACGTTAACCATGCAACAGGCAACTATTGATCACTTGGATCAGTTTTTTCGCCCTCTTTTTTCCACGAAACATCAAGACAAACTTACTGAAAATCAGCAGTTCTTTGGCATCAATTTTGTAGACTATGTTGATCCTAATAAAATCCAACGCTTTGCCAAGCAATTTGCGGTTTCTGATTCTTGGTTAGTACCTACGGAAACTCTAATGGATAATCTCGCTAATGACATTAGCGCTATAGAGTTAGCGAAAAGGCCCGAAATGCAGTACGTGAACCCGCAAACTGTCAAAGGCTGGGTCAATGCGAAAGAAGGTTTTAAAGCGCCAAAAAATATTCGTAGTGGCTTTCTTGAATATCGCGCTAAACTCTTAAAGGCCATTCAGCAATATGACGGAAAAATATTACTAGGCTCAGACGCACCTCAAATTTTTAATGTGCCGGGATTTTCAGTACACCGTGAGCTTAAGCTTATGGTTAAAAGTGGTTTAAGTCCTTATCAAGCTTTGAAAACTGGTACAGTAAATGTTGCTGAATTCTTAGGCATGCAAGATAAAATCGGAACTTTGGAAGTTGGGAAAAATGCTGAATTAATTCTATTAGCCCAAAACCCTCTAGAAAATATAGAAAATAGCTCTAGCATCCAAGGCGTCATGAATAATGGAACCTGGACAGATAAAAGCACTATTGATGGTTATCTAAATGCTTATCAAAAAAAGGCTAATTAGCCTTTTTTTGATTTGACTCTACAAATTCTAAAATCGGCACCTCGTTAATATACAAATCTTCGATGGTTCCTTTACCATTACGTACTCTAACCGCGACATAGACATTGTCTTGACTGTTACGACTTCTGCGGCGCACCTGATCTTCAATGGAATAAGCTTTATTCTCAGGCGCATAGTAGCGATCAAAAGGAATTATAATAGATGCACTGTTGTGAATGTTGGAATAGCGAATCTGAACTCTTAAAAAATTTTCATCGGATTTTGGTCTATCTATCTTTAACTCTGAAAATTTTGCATAGCCCTTTTCGTCCGTAGTAATGATAGCGTATACCCAATCATTCCGCTTAGGAGCTGATTTAACGTCCTCTGCAGCAATTTTATCATGCGGGCTGTATGGTATGGCATTTGTCACTGCTTCAAAGCTCAAAACGACATATCGACCTCGAAAAGGATCATAAGGATCAATTGGTCTAATTTTAAACTTGTGTAACTCGCCGTACTTTAGTGTTTGTTGCTGTTCAAAAATCATATAGGCTGGCACCAAGAGCTGTATTAAAAAAACTAGTCCTGCAATAGGCAGCCAGATGTTTTTTTTCCATAATTTATTAAGATAACTAATCATGGTTTAGCTCCTGTCGTTGCAACTGTTGTTTACGTTTTTTATTAAACCAGACATTAATTCCTATAAACGCAGAACCTATCAATATAAACACAATACCTTTACCCAATATAGATACGTCACTATCAAAAAACCTTAGTGCAATTAAACTGGATAACCAAATCAAACCGGCATTTAGTAATAAGGTCTTCCCTTCTTCAATGGCGCGAATAATAATCAAACTTGAACAGACTAAAATATACAGATTCATTCCTATAAATAACCAGCCTAACAATGATATCCATTGAGCAAAATCGAGTAAGGCCAATATTGCTACCAGGCCAGAGGCTACCATTAGCCATTGATGAAACTTTAGATGTTTAAAATATTTTCCTAAGCCAAAAATTATAAATGCTAAGGCAGAAAAGTATAATCCAAGATCTATATAGGACTCCCAATTCAAAATAACGCCTTCTCGCCCATAATAAGAACTTCGATTGCCTTCACTGGAAATTATTATACTGAAAAGTCCTATTCCTATAGCGCCCAAACTCGATAATGGATTCTTCCAGAAACTATTATTTGCTTTAGCGAATAATATCTTTCCTAACAGAAAGTACGCAGCAGACATAAGTAATAAAAAAATCACTGGATAGAAATCCAAGAATGAACGCCTAAACAGTGAGCTCAACATTAAGGCGATAGCAAAGCCAATCGCTGCCAACCAGGTACTCCAATAAAACGCAGCATTCACTTTATTTTTATAAGCATAGATCCAATATGGAAATAATAATGCGAAAAACAACCAGTAAAGCTTTCCTTCAAAGGTGCATAACCAGACGATAAGTATTGTGCAAAGTATAAGAACCATACTTGATCGAAGTAAATACACTAGTGGAATGCCAAGCAATAACCATGTAAGCACAAAGCGTTCTAGGTCACCGTAAATATGATACGTTTGGCCAATCAAAGCAATACTCGCGGCAATGGTCATAAATACTAAGGTTGCACTTGCTTCCCACCAGGCTGCAGAGTGGGATTGTTTTTTATAGCTATAAATGGCTAAGGCTTGAGCCAATACCAGGGGTAAAAAGGAAAGAAAAGTACGAACACCTTTTCCTAAATATTCCCAGTTATGGGCAAACAGCATAATAATACCGCCACCTATTAAAAGCGCACCTATAGCAACTAAGATTCCGGTAGCCCAATTATTATCACGCGTTGCTTTAGTTCGATAAAGGATTTGGATTTGACGTTTTTGTTCCGTAGAAATTATTTCTTCTTGTTGCCAATGCTTTAATTGTTTATCGAGCCAAGTTTTTTGATTTGGCTCAATATCTATCTTGTTAATTGCTTTCTGCTCTACTTGATCAGTCATAATAATCTCTTAGCATTTTCTTATTTGAGTTATTTTTGTAGAAAATAGTTCGTTTATTTTTACATCTGACTAAAATAATGGCATAAATAGTCTTTAAAAGATAACTAATTCAACCAACCTATGCTGCCAACTTTACTGATTACTTTTTTATTGATTTTTGTTTGTGTAGTTATTCATTATGAAGCTTTGTATCGATTTACTTACATTAGTCACAGGCTAAAGATTAAAGGGCGACTAAAGGTAGTGGTGGGAACTATTTGGGCGATCTTAGCTCATACTGTTGAAGTTTGGTGCTTTGCATTGGGCTATTACTTTCTGACCAATTTTACTTCAGGAAATCTTGTATCGGATCCTGTTAATCAAACATATTCAAGCTTTATGGACATGGTGTACTTTTCTTTTATTTCATACACAAGTTTAGGTTATGGTGATCTAGTCCCTTCCGGCCCATTACGATTTTTGGCTGGCACCGAAGCATTAGTAGGACTAGTATTTATTGCTTGGACCGCTTCCTTCCTATACCTGAAAATGGAACACTACTGGAAAGAATCTATCAATTAATTCATAAATTGGACTATTGCTGCTTGTTCTTGATCCGAACTGGCATAAGCTCTTGCTTTGCCTTGATCGTTAGCACAGTTAAACTCAATAGCATTAAACTTAATATTAGCATTACAAAACCTCTCTCTTAAATTCAGTAGTTGATCTTCATTAATGTCTTGAATATCTAAATCCACAAAAAATTCAGAATGATAATCATGGTTAAGCTCTTGTAAAACACGTTCAACTTTTAGTTCGTTACCAAAGCCGAATTTTGCGTCTTGTGCAAACCCAGGCAAATGCTCTTCTTCAAGATTAGCATCCAGATAATAAACTTCTGCTTCTTTTTGAGCAGCCATGATTAAAATAGACACTGGGTAGCTGCTCATCAAAGCTTTTAAACGGTTAAGGTAATTCTTAGGTGTTCTGTTTTCAATCGCTATTAACATCTTAACTTCTCCTATCCTGCTACACGGATTTGATGAATTAGGACAAGTTTAGCGTTGAATCACAGATTGAGGGGTAGTCCAATCTTAATATTAGATTCGGTAGCTGGCTACCTTAGTGATAACACCTTAGGTCCTTAGCTTTGCGTCATTGGCTTTAACCAACTTTGCCGTTTCGTCTAAACTTGTAAAATAATTTTAGCAAAACGTTTCTTCATCACAACAAAAACGTTAAATAAGTCACATTTCATTTTTGCATAATTTTGACATCGCTTAAAAAACTTGTGTAAACAATTGATTTTTAAGATTTTTAAGATTTAAGTGATATATGAGAAAACTACAAAATAGAGTTTTGATATTCAGTGGAAATTTCAATATTTGTGTGAAAATCAGACAATTTTGCCACACTACTGGCAAAATTTGTCACCGCCACATCAATTCAAAAGCAAAAAAAACCCGCTTTAGGGAAAGCGGGTTAAGTTCCATTCTCATTTTATAGACTGCCCCTCTGACTTGACAGTCGGAGAACAATGAACGGATTTATTGTGCAAATTACTGCCTTGAGCTTCAAGCTTCAAATGTAAAAGCTTTGTAAAACAAATTTTATTGAGGCAAAAAAAAGCCTCTACTAAAGAGGCTTTTAAAAAGTTTGCGATTAACCTAAGTTTGCAGCAGCAAATTCCCAGTTAATTAGCTCCCAGAAGTGGTTTAAATACTCTGGACGCGCATTACGATAATCAACATAGTAAGCGTGCTCCCAAACATCAACCGTTAATAAAGGAGTCATGCCTGCTTCTGTTAATGGCGTTGCTGCATTGCTAGTGTTGACGATTTCTAAATCACCAGCTGCATTTTTGCATAACCACGTCCAGCCTGAACCAAAGTTGCCAATTGCACTTGCTGTAAATTGATCTTTAAAGTTGTTAAATGAACCAAATGCAGAATTGATAGCATCTGCTAAAGCACCAGTTGGCTCACCGCCACCATTTGGGCTTAAAGAATTCCAGTAGAAAGTGTGATTCCAAACTTGTGCAGCATTGTTGAACACACCACCTTCAGAAGTACGGATAACTTCTTCCAATGACATATCTTCCATATCTGTACCAGCTGTTAACTTATTTAAATTAACAACGTATGCGTTGTGGTGCTTGCCATAATGGAAATTAATTGTCTCTTCTGAGATATGAGGGGCTAATGCATCACGCTCGTATGGTAATGCTGGTAATTCAAATGCCATTGTTATGCTCCTGATGAATAACGCTAAACTAAAGCGCATAATTTTAGCATGAAGCCTGCGACTACCCAATACAATTTATGATTCAAACTAAGGAATATAGCTAATTGTAAACTTGTGTTAGAGCCCTAAAAATGATAATTATTAACTGGTAGGATCATTTTAGATACAGACACTCCTATATAGAGGTCAAGGATTATGAGCTCAAAGACAATTTACTCACAAGGCAAGTTACTCGTCGATTGGTCAGCTGTAGCTTGGGCTGGCACCATTGCAGGGATATTATCGCTTCCTTTTTTATTATTGCTGTTACCAAGCTTATTAGACTTAAGTGTCAATAGTATTATTCAGTATTGGGCATCCATGATTTTAGGACAGGATGTTATTACTGTTCCCGCAACTTTTTCAATATGGCTATTGTTAGTAGCGATTTTAAGTCATGTCCTACTGACATTAATCTTGGCTTCTATCATAGCTACAATATTCCACCGTTTTGGTACTCTGGTTGGAGTTATGGGCGGCGCCTTGATCGGCCTAGCTTACTATTTCATTAATATCTATAGCATGACTTATTTTTTCAACTGGATGTTCTTGTTCGAAGGCCCAGTATTCTTATTATTTAATATGTTAGTTGGCGGAATGACTGGTTTCTTCTATGAATCATTAGAAATGGAGCAGTGGGACGACCCTAAAGACTATAATAGCAGTATTCAAACAAGTCATTAGGAAATCATTATAGTATGCGCATAGGGAATCGACGCTTCGGAAATAAGGTATTGCCCCTAAGGAATGCAGGATTTCGCGGCGCTGGTAAATTTCGATTAATTATCGCGCTAGCTATTGGTGGCTTTGCACTGCTTTCTTATTGCTCTTCTGCAACTTACAACCCAGTTACTGGTGAAAAACAATACCTATCCATAACTCCGAGCCAAGAAATTGCCATGGGTTTACAAGCAGTCAATCAGATGGCCGCTCAGCATGGCGGTCTTCACCCTGATCCACGCTTGCAAGACTTTGTAGACGACGTTTGTTGGAACATCATTAATAATAGCCAAGCTCAAGAAACAGATTGGCAATTTGACTGCCACTTGCTAGCCGATCCGAATACGGTTAATGCGTTCGCTTTGCCTGGCGGACAGATGTTTATTACCTATGCCTTATTTCGCCAACTGGAAACCGAAGGCCAACTAGCAGGCGTGCTGAGTCATGAAATAGGACATGTGGTAGCACGTCATTCCGCTCAAAGAATGGCTAAATCTCAGCTCACTCAAGGCATAATCCAAGCCATCCTAATGGGCTCTGAAAGTCAAAGCACAGGCCAAATTGCGGGTATGGTCGGAAACATGGTCAATATGAGTTATGGTCGTGAAGATGAACTTCAGTCCGATAGCATAGGAGTCCAATTCATGAGCCAAGCGGGTTACGACCCAAATGCGCTAAAGGGTGTTATGACTATATTGGCTAATGCCACTGGCAGTCGCAAATCTCCAGAATTTTTTAGTACTCACCCAAATCCGGAAAACCGTATTGAGAAAATCAATGAGGCCATTAAAAAGCATTTCCCCGATGGAGTTCCTGCGAGTTACAAGCCTTAGCGGCAACTCCCTAAAATAAGACAGCAATTCTCTCACTAATCCGACTGGTTTAACGCAGCCAAATCCCCTATGATTGGTGTCATTAAAATTAACAATCAATAATAATATGAAGTTTCTAGTTCTAACTTGTGCCTTTATTTGTGGCTTTTGCATAATGACTGTTGAGCTTTTAGGTGGCAAAATCTTGTCTCCCTATTTCGGCGGTAGTGTTTTCGTTTGGGGCAGCATCATCACTGTCTTTATGTTAGCGCTTTCTATCGGCTACCTATTGGGTGGCAGATGGTCATTAAATCAACCTTCCACTAGAAAATACGGTAGCTTGTTTCTAGCATCAGCATTAACTATTTTACCGCTGATTATCGGCCACGATGCTATTTCCGACTGGGTTTTCGAGCTAATTGAAGATCCTCGTTATGGTTCATTAGTTGCATCAATAATCTTATTTTTCGTTCCCACGACAATCTTAGGCATGATAGCGCCCTACTCGGTTCGTTTATTAGTATCCTCGGCTCAGTCGAGCGGACAAACAGCAGGTTTTTTATATTTCGTATCCACGCTGGGTAGCGCACTAGGCACCTTGGCCACATCCTTTTATTTTGTAAAGTACTTTGAACTTAATAGTATTTTGTACGGTGTAATTGTTGCTCTAACTTTAGCTGGCATAGCAGCCATCTTGTTGGGCAAAAACGATTTAATCTCTGATCAAGAGTAAGGAGCAAACTAATGACTAAACTCTTATCACTTATAATTAGCATTGGCATAGCAACCTTTGCTTTTTCTATTGATGCAAAGACTATAGAAAAGAAACGCTCACTTTATCAAAATGTTTACGTTGTTGAAGAGCAAGGTATGCGCTGCTTACGATTTCGTAAGAAAAACAAAAATGATTTAAGCCAGTCTTGTATTTTTCTAGAAAATCCAGAGCGTTTAGTTTTCACCTATTACAAGCAAGCCATGGGCGTCACTTATTTTGTCGACAATCCCAAAAACATACTAATTATAGGGCTAGGTGGCGGCATATTGGCCAATACATACGCAGAAATTTATCCAGAAGCGCATATCACATCGGTTGAAATTGATGAGGTAGTCGCAGATATGGCTAAAAAGTATTTTGGTTATGATGACAATTCAGCTAATAAAGAAACCCATGTACGTGACGGCCGTGTTTTTGTTAAACGCGCTATTAAGAAAGGGTTACAGTATGATCTGATATTACTCGATGCTTTCAATAGTGATTATATTCCAGAGCATATGATGTCGAAGGAATATCTAGAAGAAGTTAAGCAATTAGTCACTGATGATGGGATCATAATGGCTAATACTTTTAGTAGTAGTAAATTATTCGATCATGAATCAGCAACCTATCACCATGTTTTTGGTGATATGTACCAAATCATGTTCCATAAAGGAAAAACGAACCGTGTCATTATCGTCAACAAAGGCGACTTGCCGAGCAAGCAAGAATTGTTAGCTAAAGCCAATAAGATGAGAAATGAATTAAATTACTATGGTGTTGATTCGCTAGCGTTGTATGAAGCTATTAGTGACGAAGTGAATTGGGACACTAAAGCGAAAATTCTAACGGACCAATTTTCTCCCGCCAACCTCTTAAAAGACTAACGATAAAAGAGGTTCTATTGAGCCTCTTCTCTTATATTACTTACTCTTCTAGCTCAATCCCTTTATTTTTAGCTTTTAGTTTCCACTTTAATTTAGCCAATCGTTGCATATCTTCCACTCGATCAACTTCATCCATAATCTCAACTCCTAGTAATGTCTCGACAATATCCTCAAGAGTTACTAAGCCTTGAGTAGCGCCATATTCATCGACCACTAGTGCCATATGTTGTTTATGCTCGATCATGGACTGCAAAAGTTGAGCAAGATTTTTATTGGCAAATATTACTTCCATGTCTCTTTTTATCTCTGAGACTAAAGTGTCTGCTTGTCCTTCACTTTGCAGACGATAAATATCATCTTTTAAGGCAAAGCCATTAATTTGGTCAATATCTTCGTCATAAAGCGGGAATCGAGAAAATGGCGCTTTTAAAGCTTCTTGATATGCTTGCTTAATGGTCGCTTTTTCAGATATCCCCGTCATCACCGTTCTTGGTGTCATTACGTTTTCAGCCGTTAAAGATTCAAAACGAAATAAATTTTTGATCACTCGTAATTCATAATCCTCTAAATCACCAACTTCTTCGCCAACATCTGCCATGGCAATAAATTCGTCGCGATTAAATAAAGGAACTTCTTTGTCTCGTGCAATCAAGCGAGTGATTTTTTCCGATATCCATATTAATGGATAAAGCAGTCTAATAATCCCATTAATAAAAATGGCCACTGAAGGTGCTAGTTTTTTCCAATACACGGCGCCGATAGTTTTAGGGATAATTTCAGACAATAATAAAATGGCCAAAGTCATAGCCGCTGAAAAAGCACCGATCCAAGCACTACCAAAAACTTGCGTCGCCTTCGCCCCCGCTACAATGGCACCAACCGTATGGGCAATGGTATTTAAAGTCAGAATGGCCGCTAAAGATTGATCAATGTTCTCCACTCGAACTTTAGCTAGTAAAGTCGCCTGCTTAGGGTTATCTTGCTTACGATGCTCAATATAGCCAGGGCTAATACTTAATAGCACAGCTTCTGCGATCGAACAGATAAAAGATACGCCTATAGAAAGGACGATAAAAATAATTAAAAGGTAAACGTCAGACATTAATTTTTGTCTTGATTTAAGAAATTGATTCGATTATATCTAATCTAGATTCACTTTAAAAATATAGAAGAATGAAATTATTTATAATAATAGGTTCAGTACTAGCATTATTATCTTGCTTATCACTGCCTATACAACCCATTAAAGATGAGCATCTCAATAATTTTTCAAAATATTGCTATACAAATATGGAAAATGACATTAAGCAGTTCTCAGGGAAAGTAGTCATGAACTGCGGCTTTTATGATTGGTATGATAAAGGCACTACAAATTTAGATTTAGAAAATGGGATAAAGTGCGCCAAAGAAGCTTATAAAAAAAATATGCCGTTCAAATTTGGTGATTTCAATATTTTAGGTGATAGTTATATATGTGAGGCTTATGCCTCAAATTTTGATGGAAGCATACTTAAAATATTTGTAGACCATGATTCTAGTGGAGCCTTAAGATTTAATAGTGACTCAATGATATTATATAAAAAGAAATGTAAGGACCCAGAGTTCTTGGAGTTAGGGGTTTATGTAAAGAAAGAAAATTGCACAAACTTAAAAAATTAAAGATTCAAAAATTCAAAAATTCAAAAATTCAAAAATTCAAGACTCAATATACACTCAATCTAAGCCAAACATTTACAGCAGTAAATAACGACCATTAAATTGAGTTTGCAACAAAATTAAAGAATTATAAGAGCATTCTAGAACTTTGGTTTATTCTTCTCTTCCCATTTTTTTTGCTGCTGCTTCACTAACTTATAGGCTTGAAATAACTGCTTATGGAATGGAACCATCATCGCTACCCCAGCAATAATCATTACCCATGGATAATAAGGCCAGCTAATTAGGTTTGTCAGCATTGCTTGACCAGTTTCATGAATACTATACATTTCGTAGGCGGCAAACATAATGACAATCATGCCAGCAATATTCATCAACATTTTCAATGGCGAAATTTTTGGTTGCTCATAACTCATTAGATAAAACCTTTCTCTTTCATCCACTCATCGTTATACATTTTAGACAAATAACGATTACCTGTATCCGGTACGAGTGTCACTACTCGCTTAGGCTCAGTTTGTTCTTGGCAGTATTTTAAAGCCGCAGCTAACAAGGTTCCCGTTGACGAGCCCCCCATAATCGCTTCTTTTTGCATTAAGCTTCTAGCGGCAACTAAAGACTCTTTATCTGAAACATAGTAGGCCTTATCGAATAATTTCATCTCACAAATATCAGGAATAAAATCTTCGCCAATGCCTTCTACCACCCAAGAGCCAGCTTCAACCATCTCGCCAGTATTATGGTAATGGGCTAAAATAGAACCTTCTGGATCGGCTAAGACCATTTCCATATCAGGGTTTTGTTCTTTTAAATATCGACCTAATCCAGTCACAGTACCGCCAGAACCCACGCCAACGACCATAGCGTCAATGTTCCCATCCATTTGTTGCCAAATTTCTGGGCCGGTTGTTTTGTAATGAGCCGCGAAATTGGCTGGATTCGCAAACTGATTGATATAATACCAATCATTTTCTTGCGCTAAACGCTCAGCCATATCTTGATAGTACTCAGGATGCCCTTTCATTACATCAGAACGAGTCCAAATCACTTCAGCGCCTAAGGCTTTCAAATTATAAGCTTTTTCTTGGCTCATCTTATCTGGTAGTACAATTTTTAGCTTATATCCTTTTTGCGCCGCGACTAAAGCTAAACCTAGCCCGGTATTACCAGCCGTCGCTTCAATTAATGTATCACCAGGTTTTATATTGCCAGCTTCTTCTGCCGCATTAATCATACTAATCGCAATGCGATCTTTAATAGAGCCGCCTGGATTTTGAGATTCTAGCTTGCCAAACAGCTGGCAAACACCGGTATCCAGCTTAGTGAATTCCATCATTGGTGTGTTGCCAATCATGTCTAGAACATTGTTAAAAGTATTCATAAGGAAATGCTAATGTAAGCCTGTTTAATAGGACGATTTCGATGGCCGCTACTTTAGCATAAAGCCAATAAAATTGGTGCAAAAAGATCTGCTCCAACCAGTTGTTGGCTAAGTGACATATCCTAAGGGTTACCGCATACTAGGCGCACTTTTTTTAGGCCAAACCCCACAGCTAATAAGCTAAGAATAACAATGTTAGATCGCGCTAGCGTCATAGACGAAAACTTCCAAATTGCAGTTAAAACTTCCAAATTCCCTGAGAAACTCAGCAACATTGCAGCGGCAGTAACCCAATTATCTCCAAGCGAGTTTGTCGAATTATTCGAATCGCAAGTAATTAGTCGCCATTTAGACCTGCGTGCACGCAAGCTAAAAGATCAAGGGATTGGATTTTACACCATTGGCTCTAGTGGTCATGAAGGGAATGCGGTCTTGGGCAAAGTATTTCGTCATACCGACATGGCTTTTTTGCATTATCGTTCTGGCGCTTTAATGGTACAACGCTCACGTCATTTACCAAATATCGATCCTATCCGCGACCAGATTTTATCTTTAGTAGCAGCCAAAGAGGATCCGATTTCGCAAGGCCGGCATAAAGTATTTGGTAGCAAAGAGTTATTTGTTCCACCACAGACTTCAACTATCGCATCGCACTTACCTAAAGCAATGGGCACTGCCTGGTCATTAGGGCGTGCTGAGCGTGCAGATTTTAAAGCCAACATCCCGAATGATAGTGTGGTTTTGTGTAATTTTGGGGACGCTAGTTTTAATCATGCCACTTCGCAAGCTGCTTTTAATACCGCACAATATCTAGCTTATAAAGGTGAACCATTACCTCTGGTATTTATTTGTGAAGATAATGGTATTGGTATTTCTGTATCTACTCCAGACAACTGGGTAGAAAACAATGTTAAGAATCGTCAATCCATTGAATATATTCAAGCTAATGGATTGCACCTTCCTGATGCCTATTTAGCGGCACAAGAAGCAGAGGAAATTGCTCGTATTGAACGTCGGCCTGTTTTCTTACATTTGAAAACCGTGCGCTTAATGGGCCATGCCGGTAACGACACCGAATCGATGTATCACTCGATGGATAGAATTGAAAAAGCAGAAGCACAAGATCCACTGTTGCACACTGCTCGTATTTGTATTGAATCAGGTTATTTATCAGTAGGAGAAATTTTAGATTTATACGATAAAACTCGTGACACAGTAGAAGCAACTGCTAAGCAGTGTATCGAACTACCAAAACTTTCTAATGCCGAAGAAGTGTGCGCCGCTATTGCGCCCGAGCTGCCGAGTAAAGACAAGCCTGAAATTGCGAAAATTAATAGACGTAAAGAGATATTCGATATTGGTCGTCAATTTAAGTTTTTAGATAAACCTAGAAGCATGGCACAACTTATCAATTACTCATTAACGGATTTAATGGAGCAATATCAAAACATAATCATGTTTGGTGAAGATGTCGGTAAAAAAGGTGGTGTTTATAGTATTTCGACCAACCTGCAAAAACGCTTCGGTGAAGCGCGCGTTTTCGATACTTTATTAGATGAAACCAGTATTTTAGGGACTGCTATTGGTGCTGCGCATTTAGGTTATTTACCCATGCCAGAAATTCAATTCTTGGCATATACGCATAATGCAGAAGATCAGATCCGAGGCGAAGCTGCCACCCTATCGTATTTTTCAAATAATCAATTCACTAACCCAATGGTTATTCGAATTGCTGGCCTTGCCTACCAAAAAGGGTTCGGTGGTCATTTCCATAATGATAATAGTTTTGGGTTCTTACGCGAAATTCCAGGAGTGGTTGTAGCTTGTCCATCTAATGGCTTAGATGCGGCAAAGATGATGCGTGAAGCTGTACGTTTAGCAGATGAACAAAAACGCGTAGTTGTATTCTTAGAGCCCATCGCTTTATATCACACCAAAGACTTACATGAAGCTGGTGACAATGGTTGGTTATGTGAATACCCGCATCCTAGTGAAACTATTGATTTTGGCCAGTTTGGTTTAACTTCAGCGGAGAATAAAAACTCTAAAGAAACCTTAATAATCACTTACGGCAACGGTAATTATTTATCACAGCAAGCACAAAAAATATTAGCGGAAAAACATAAAACCGACGTAACCGTTATGGATTTACGTTGGCTTGCACCTTTAAACCATAAAGCTATTGCTGAAGAAGCAGCAAAATATAACAAAGTATTAATTGTGGATGAATG
The DNA here is from genome assembly GCA_947503435.1 of uncultured Kangiella sp. Classification (GTDB taxonomy): domain Bacteria; phylum Pseudomonadota; class Gammaproteobacteria; order Enterobacterales; family Kangiellaceae; genus Kangiella. The sequence continues at coordinate 71,839 of CANNDL010000005.1, forward strand.
CCGTAAAACAGGCTCCGTTTCAGAAGAGTTAATTACTGGCCTAGTGGAGCATCTAGAGAGCCCGCCAAAAATCAAACGAATTACCGGTCATGATACCTTTATTCCAATTGGTGTTTCCTGGGAGTTCGTATTGCCTAGTAAAGACGATATAGTTAATGCGGTTTTGGAATTGAAAAAATAAATTCTATTTCAACCAACCATTAAAAAAGCCCTCAAGTGAGGGCTTTTTAATTTCTATAGGCTGGTTATCCAGCAGGATAAACATAGCTAGATTGTATACCAAGGGGTAGTCCATAACCCAACTCAGCTAAACCCCAATAACCTAATAAGAACAATGTCCAGCCGATTAAGAAAGCAATCGAGAATGGAAGCATCATTGCTACTAATGTGCCGATACCCGTGTCTTTAACGTACTTCTGGCAGTAAACCACTACCAATGGGAAATACGGCATTAATGGCGTGATAATGTTGGAGCTTGAGTCACCTACACGATAAGCCGCTTGCGTTAAGTCAGGCGAAATTCCTAATTGCATTAACATGGGTACAAAGATTGGAGCTAATAATGCCCATTTACCTGATGCTGAACCTACGAATAAATTCACAAAAGCCGTTAAGAAAATAATACCTACGATAGTAACTGCACTTGGTAATGCCAATGCTTGCAATCCTTGAGCGCCTTTAATCGCTAACAATGCTCCTAAATTTGAATTAGCAAAAGCAGCAACGAATAAAGCACAGAAGAACGCCATTACGATGTAATAAGCCATACCGCCCATCGCTTTGCTCATAGCATCAATCATATCTTTGGTTTTCTTAAAGGTACCTACAAAGAATCCGTAAATCGCGCCAGGGATCCAGAATAATAAGAAAATCAATGGCACAATCGATTGCATGATTGGTGCTTTGAAATTAGTTAATTCGCCGTTATAACGCATCGCCGAATCCGCTGGCAATGAAACATAAGCCAACAGGCCTAAACCTGCTAGCATCACAGCTGTGGCTATATAAAAACCTTTCTTTTCTTTAGATGTAATTTCATCAAACTTTGGTAAATCATCGGTATCGCCATCTACCGCAGTTTTCTGTAAGCGAGGTTCGATAATTTTATCCGTGATATACCAACCCACTAAAATAATGAAAATACTGGAAATCGAAGTGAAGTAATAATTATTTAAAGGGTTCACTTCCATCACAGGGTTAATTAGTTGAGCGCCTGTTTGGGTAAAACTTTGTAATAAAGGATCGATACCAGAAGGTACAAAATTAGCACTAAAACCACCACTCACACCAGCAAAGGCTGCTGCGATACCTGCTAATGGATGACGCCCCATTGAGTAATAAATAACGCCCGCTAATGGAATTACTAACACATAACCAGCGTCAGTTGCGGTATGACTCACAATGCCCACTAAAATCACCACTGGCGTTAATAAGAACTTTGGAGTTCTTTTTAACATCAGCTTAATACCTGTATTGATATAGCCAGAGTGTTCCGCTACTCCAACACCTAACATCGCGACAAGTACTACCCCCAGCGGTGCGAAACCAGTAAAGGTTTTGACCATACTAGAGAGGAAGTTGGCCAGTGAATCACCTGAGAGCATATTTTTAATTTGAATTGCTTCACCAGTTCTTGGATCGACGGCATCAAAGCTAGTACCTGAAAATAGCCAAGACAAAATCCAAACGACTACTAAAGCGAATAAGAAGATAATCGCAGGATCCGGTAATTTATTACCGACCCTTTCAATCATATTTAAAAATCGGGCTATAGCGCCCTGTTTTTCTGTTGTGGTTGTCATTATGTTCCCCATTAAAAATTACGCTTGATAAGCTTCATTGTTTATACTGAATAACCGCACTGGATTCAAGACACTAGTAGCTAACATATTGAAAATACTAAGTTTAAACTGCTAATTAATAACATTTGTTTGTTTTTTCACTAAATCGTGATAATTGATAAAGGTCTTAATCAAAACCAATAAAATAACAATCGCTAATTCAAAACCAAATTTCATTACAATAATAGCGCCGAATAACAGCACCAGGTGAGCTATCACGATGCGTGAATAAGGTTCCATCATTTGCTTGCCAGCTTCTTTATCTTTGCGCTCCTTAAGCCAAAATTGAATAAAGTCGAACAGCCAATATGCAATCATGGCTATCACCGCTAACCATAGAACCCCTTCTGTATTTTGAAACCATTGATAAACCCAGTTCCACACATCCCAAGGTTCACCCGTAAAGTCTTGCTCAAAAATCTTCAGCACAATCATTCCATGAGCGCTGGTAAAAAAACCATAATGAACCAAAAAGAAAATCGCTAATCCTAAATTGCTATACCACTTTATGGCTTTACCTTTATTATTTTTACTACCACGGCAAGCTAAAATTTTTGTACAATTAAAAACCCCAATAACCGCATTTTCTAACCAGAACAATAGAATCACGGTGAAAATATCCCATTGCCAGTAAAGCACTCCAATAAGCGGAATCACATTAAGCGCAATCAGCAATAATAAACGCTGATAACCAATCTTTTGGAGTTTCTGTAAAGAAATCGAATTGTTAAATGACATGCCCAAGCCTATTTTCTTGAAATTTTTTTCGTTAGCCCAATGTTGTAATGAAACAACCTAACTATAACATCATATGGATTATTTGATTTATTCCATAATTCTTATTATCAGTGGCATTGCAATTTACTGGATTGCCAGCAGCAATAAGCGAAAAGCACGTAAGCGACAATCGATCGCCAACATTCCTTTTCCGGCTGAGTGGCGCAAAATATTGCGGAAAAACCTTCCCTTCTTTTACAAAATGCCTGCTGACTTGCAATTACAGCTGAAAGATAAGATGCAAATATTCTTATCAGAGAAGCAGTTTATAGGCCGTAAAGGGCAAGGAATTAATGATGAAGTACGAGTCACCATTGCAGCGCAAGCTTGCTTATTATTACTGAATAGAAATACTGACTTTTACCCCTTTTTAAAAACCATCGTTGTTTACCCCGCTGCTTTTATTACTCGTCATGCGCAAGTTGACCATAATGGTGTGAAAACTCAAGATGCAAGAGTTTTACTTGGTGAATCCTGGACTCGTGGCCAGGTGGTTTTATCTTGGCGCGATTCTGCATCAGGCGGTGCAGATTTTGATGATGGTCATAATTTAGTGATTCATGAATTTGCTCATCAGCTTGATGGCGAATCAGGAGTAACCAATGGTGCTCCACCATTAAATAAAGACCAATCATACCAAGAGTGGTCTAGAATCCTTTCTGGAGAATTTAATCGATTACAAATGCAAGCGAGAACAGGTGCAGAAAGCTTTCTAGATAAGTATGGAGCCACTAATCCTGCTGAATTTTTTGCTGTTTCATCAGAAGTTTTTTTTGAAAAGCCCGAAGAATTGAAAAAATATCACTTGGAGCTATTTAGTCAACTAAAGGCCTATTATCAAATAGACCCGGCTCAATGGTAATTCGTACATTCAAGTATATTGCCCTGCGCAGTGGCCAGAAGCCCAAGCCCACTGGAAATTGAAACCGCCTAAATGGCCAGTAACATCTAAAACTTCGCCAATAAAATAAAGGCCTTTGACTTTCTTAGCTTCAAAGGTCTTTGAAGATACCTCATCAGTATTTATTCCACCCATGGTAACTTCCGCGGTTCTATAGCCTTCTGTTCCGGTTGGCTTAAGCTGCCATGCCTGTAGTGAGTCTGCCACCTTTTGCAAGTCGACATGCGAAATATCGGCTATTGGTTTATGCACTAATGACTCAAACCATAACTGGCTAAAACGCTCAGCGAGATTCTTAGTTAATTGCTCAGAAAGTAGCGTTACTAAGTGACTCTTAGACTTATCCGACTGCCATTGCTTTAATTGCTCGAACAAATCCACATCAGGAAATAGATTTATCTCAACCGTATCGCCTGGCTGCCAATAAGACGATATTTGCAATATCGAAGGACCTGATAAACCTCGATGGGTAAAGAGGATATTTTCTCTAAAAGACTGACCATTACAGCTGACCAAAGCATCTGCTGACACACCGGAAAGCCCATCAAATTCTTCTAGCATCTTGGGGTTTAAGGTAAATGGTACCAAAGCTGCCCATGTGGGATAGAGGCTTAAGTCAAACTGCTTTGCGATATCATAGCCAAAGCCTGTCGCGCCCATAGTAGGAATAGACAAGCCGCCAGTAGCAATCACCAAGGATTCACATTGCCATTTACCTTGATTGGTAGAAACAATAAAACCATCATCAATTTTTTTTACTGACTCAACGGAGCACTTAATACGAACTTCCGCGCCCTTTTCATCACACTCAGCCAGTAGCATATTGACGATATCTTTGGCCTTGTTATCACAAAATAGTTGCCCGAGTTTCTTTTCATGGTAAGGAATACCATGTTTTTCTACTAGTGCGATGAAATCCCACTGAGTATAACGACTTAAAGCTGACTTACAGAAATGATCATTATGCGAAAGGTAATTTCCAGGTTCGGCATAGTAGTTGGTAAAATTACAACGACCACCACCCGACATTAGGATCTTCTTGCCTACTTTATTGGCATGGTCAAAAACCATAGTCGAACGACCACGAGTGGCTGCGCTAATTCCGCACATCAAACCCGCCGCACCGGCGCCAATAACTAAAACATCAATGGATTGCAAAAGAGTACCTTATAATTTTGAAGCACGGAGATTATATCAGCAGATAGAATAATTGTTCTTATAAATTAAGCTGTTACAATCGTTTTTATTATCGCATTGTAACTGGCACAAACGATGTTCCAACAAGCCTTCAAAATATTTGGGAAACACTCATTCCAACACGCCATTTTCTATAACAACAATAAGAGCCTTCGATTTGAGTTAGCGGAAGGAGGAACTAGAACATCCCGATTTATTAGTGCATTAGAAAAATCAATGAAAATTACCAAAACTCTATTTCATGAATCCAAAGTACTATCTGTATGTCTTGCATTTCCAGGCAACAATTACTTAACTAATTTGAGTGTATTCAGAAACCTGTCTGACTTAGAAATCAAAATTCCCTCGAAAAGCGACAAATACAACGAATGGATAGAAGATGACGAATGGAATAGAAACTATATTTTCTATTCCATCAAGCCTCACGAAATAGAAAAATATTTATTTGGTAAGCTAGGTGCTGAACTAGGGGTCAGTCCTTCTTTTTGGTTTGATCTTTACATTTTCGATACAGATCTTGGCGTTTTGGTTCACCCTTACGATGACAGAGGTATGGATGTTGTAGGCCCAAATCAAAATCTGATCAAGAGCCTCTATGATCAATATAGCTCTTTGCTATTAAACCACGACAAAGAGATTATGGACAACTGGTTCGACACTAACTAACAAACGGGATCCACATCGACTTGACAGGTCAGCGTTCTAAGCATCCATGCAATACGGAATTAACTAACTTCTATAGACTTAGACCCTTCCAATCTTTCCACAAAATTTGCACCCATAATTTGAGAGGGAGTTGCTGAGCCAGCAGCAATATCGTTTTGCATAAAGTGTTCTACGATAGCAACTGCGCCGAAAACTGTGACATCATAACCACTCGCGGTTTCTACTCGTGCCGTGACCGACTTGCCATTGGCATCGATTGCTTTACCCCAGACAAAAGTTCTTAAGGTGTCACGTTTGGCTTTATTTGGACCTCGAACTCTTTTATCAATTTGTTTCTTTAAAAAGTTCTGCACAAAGCCTAACCCTAATAGCGGTCTAAACCAATTCATGCGCTTCATTTTTTTCACGAGCTTTGGTGAAGCAGGAATATAGGTTTTAATATTAGGAATACCCGTACTATGGTAAGCGGTAGAAACGTCACCCCACGGAATGGTCATAGCAAGTTTTTCACCATCACCAAAGTTAATTTTCTCAACACTATGGGCAAAGCCAACTGAAGTAATGTTGCCATTTTGTCGTACTTTACCGCCTTCTTTTAAACCTTCTACCGAAGTTTTAGCCGTTCCTGGGCTTAAGCCTGAGCGTGAGTCAAAACCAAGCTGCAAAGAAACCGCCTCTGGAAATGCTTGCTTTAAAGTGGCTGCAATACAATCCGTTGGGATTACGTCAAAACCCACTCCTGAGCAGAATACAACATCAGCATCTTTGGCATGTTTATCGAAAGCTTGGCACATTTCAAATACATTAATTTCGCCAGTAATATCGATGTAATGGGCTTTTTGAGATAAGCAAGCTTCCATCATTGGTTTCGCTGTTTGCGAAAAAGGCCCCGCGCAGTGCAATACTAGATCCACTTTAGCTATTTCTTGTTCTACAGCTTTAGAATCGGCTAAATCAAAAGCACAGTATTCTAGCCCGTATTGTTCTGCTATTGGCTTTAGCTTGGCTTCACTACGACCAGCAACCACTGGTTTCAAACCTTTTTTTACTGCTTCTTCCACCATTAACTGCCCGGTGTAACCCGTAGCGCCATAAATCATCCAGTTCTTAACCATTGCGAACCCCAGCTGTTATTCAGTTAAAAATAATATCACAGCATCCATTGCTCGATAGTCATTATCGGGCTCATTAGTTGCATTTGCATCAAAAAAAATCAAAGTTATCTTAAGGTTAAGAAAATGGACATTAACTTTTTATTACAAAAAATAGAGTGTTACAATCTAACTCATGCAAAAACATTGCAGTTTTGCGGTAAATAATAAGCAACAATACTTATAAAATTATCGAACTCGCTAAGCTAAACATTGATTAAAACCTCAAAAGAAGTCATGACAAAGCTATTCAATTCAACTCTCTTCCTCTATGCCTTTACCGTAATCGTTTGGGGTAGTACCTGGTTTACTATTGAGTATCAGCTTGGAGTTGTTCCGCATGAGTACTCCAGCTTCTATCGATTTGGGTTGGCCAGCTTATTGTTATTTGTTTATTGCTTTTATAAAAAGCTTAATTTGAGTTTCAGCACTAAACACCATTTGTGGATGGCTTTATTGGGTTTAACGCTTTTTTGCCTGAACTATTTAATGGTCTATGAAGCTCAAGTTTATTTAACCTCTGCTATGGCTTCGGTCATATTCTCTTCAATCTTAATCGTTAATATCTTTAACTCTTGGCTCTTCTTTAAAACACCAATCAACAAAGAAGTCATTGTTGGCGCGGTCATTGGCTTGGTTGGAATTGTTTGTATTTTCTGGAAAGACTTAGAGATTTTAAGCTTTGAAAATAAAATGCTCTATGGCCTCGCTATTTCATTGTTAGGAGTGCTAGCAGCATCTATTGGAAATATGGTATCAGTGCAAACTCAGAAGCATGAGTTACCGGTAATACAGATGAACGCTTATGCCATGGGCTATGGTGCTTTATTGAGCTTGATTATCGGCTTAGTGCAAGGCAAGCCAATCATTTACGATACGGCACCTTCTTACAGCATCAGCATGCTTTATCTATCGTTATTCGGATCAGTACTAGCCTTTGGAGCTTATTTGACGTTATTGCGAAGAATTGGCATCCACAAAGCGACTTATATAGTAGTTTTATTCCCAGCAGTAGCCTTACTAATCTCAACATTCTTCGAAGATTTTGTTTGGACTTGGCCAATAGCCATTGGCATTATCCTAATTGGAGTTGGCAATGTGTTCGTAGTGAATCGAAAGGACTTATCTAAGAAAGAAGCTCAAGATACTTGAATAGATAAAAGAAGAGCGGCTTGCCCACTCAGAAACCTTCTTTCTGGTTTCTTGTTTGCTTGCCGCCCTTTTTGCTTTTTTAGATTTTTCGTGGACTCCACCTCTATTTTGATAGAGATTTCGTGCCACCGGATTTCTCCTTCTAGGTCTTACTAGTTCGGGCATAATAGCCTCCTATTAAAATTGCATTTGAAACCATGATTGCTGTTCTATCTTTAGCTTTTTTACCTTTCTTTTAACGTAGTAATCTTCAGCAATAAAACTCGGCGCTTCATAAATCTTTTTAAAACCAAATTTTCTAGGTAATTTAGTATATAAAGATTTAGGAGGCCTACCACAATCCAGTTCTTTTAATTTACAACCAGTCTCAAAGTCATAGTAAAAAATATTTTTCACGCCTATTTTCTTAACTAAAAACTCCAAACTTGCTGTTAATATAGCCTCATCCCATAACTTCTTATAGCTATACATTGATTCAACATAAGCCTTAAACTGCTCTTTGTAAGGTTTAATTCCATACCTTTCATAATCACAAACATCATCAAGCTTTTGCAAATATTTATAGGTTGAATCCACTTCCCTTAACCAATCAGTTTGCACTTCTTCAATCAAGGCTTCTGAAAAGTCATCGCTAATATCTATTCGGGACCATGCTAAAGTATTTCGACTACCCTTATGAACTGGATGCATTCCATATGCAAAAGGATCGTATTCTGTATCTGCAACCTTTTCAAAAACCCTATCATGTGATTTTGAGAAATTTAATTGCAATACAAGGTTATACCCTTTTCTGCAAGTTTGTTGCCAGCTAGGGCAATCACCGCCCCATTCATCTAAACTTAAAGAAAAATGTTCCATTTCTGTAGACCATAATTCTTGTAACCGGATGCTATCGATATATTTATTACCAATATTAGATAACCATTCTCTGATTACTGGCTTAGTACATAATTGAGATAAATGGCTTTGTTTTAATTCACTGATAGTTTTACCTTCGCCAATAAACTGTTCTAATAAAAACATGCAGTATTTATCTTTAAAGTAGTGAAAAACCATTCTCTCTTCTTTAAAGCAGGCTAATACCTCCTTTAATAACTTGTGCTCCATAATATATTCCTTTAATACATTTTTTTGATTCGTAAATAATTAATTTTTTGAGATTTATCATCTTTACCTCTTAGTAAGTTAAATAGGGTTAACTTTCGCTAACCCTTTACACAAACGACTTGTTTTAAAGTATGTACTACTTCAACCAAGTCCTGTTGGTTATCCATAACCACATCAATGTCCTTATAAGCCGCAGGGATTTCATCAATCACTCGACTATCCTTACGACATTCAACGCCTTTGGTTTGTAACTCCAAGTCTGAACGTTTAAACAGCTTTTTGGCCGCCGTACGACTTAAAGTTCGACCTGCACCATGTGAACATGAACAAAAAGACTGTGGATTACCTTTTCCACGAACAATAAATGACTTGGCGCCCATTGAGCCCGGAATAATCCCCAAATCGCCTTCACGCGCACGAATCGCACCTTTACGGGTTAAGTAAACGTTCTCGCCAAAGTGATTCTCCATCTCCACATAGTTATGGTGACAGTTAATCGCTTCTTTGGTCACGCTAAATTCTGGCAGATGCTCAGTAAGTGCTTCTAATACCAAAGCCATCATTTTCTGACGGTTTTTATAGGCATAGTCTTGCCCCCATTTCACAGCAAACCAATAATCATCGAAAGACTCTGTGCCCTCGCTTAAATAAGCCAAATCTTTATCCGGCAAATTAATATGGTGCGTTTGCATCTCTTTCTTTGCCAATTGAATAAAGTATTGACCAATTTGATTACCAATTCCGCGCGATCCTGAATGCAGCATCACCCAGACGTCATTATTTTCATCTAGGCATAATTCTATAAAATGGTTTCCTCCACCAAGGGTACCCATTTGAATAATTGGCGTTTTATGCGGTGCTTTCATACGCTTAATAATCGCAGGATGTTTCGCAATAATTTTATCCAAGCCGTCCATCAATGGCCGAGAATACTTATCGTCAAAACCAGTCCACTTATGCGCAGCAAACCCAACCGGAACTTTATCCTCAATCGCCAACCGAATAGGCTTTAAGTTATCCGGTAATTGATAAGCTTTTAGCGATAAACGTACCGCGTTCATACCACAACCAATATCCACACCAACTGCAGCAGGAATAATCGCGTTCTTAGTTGGGATCACCGACCCAACCGTTGCACCTTTACCCAAATGCACATCTGGCATTGCTGCTATATGCGAATGTATGAATGGCAAATGCGATATATTTTCCAACTGTTGTATTGCTTTTGGATCAATATCATCGGTATAAACTTTTACTGGCACTTTGCCTTTTTTAAAAACTCTTTGAATAGGCATAATTTTCTACCTTTATTTCCTATATTCGTCAGTATCACTACTGTCTTAAACTAATTAGCCAAATAACTAAATAGCTCTCCTTATCCCATGCCACTTGATCACCTTAGCTGCATAAATTACGAATAACCTATACATACAGGCATAAAAAAACCCTTAGACTCTTTCGAGGCCAAGGGTTTTTAGGATTCTTGGCTCGAGATAATAATTACCTCGAGCGCAAACAATAAGGTGCCCGAGGTTTAGCTTTGTTCTAAACTCCAATCATAATTTACTGGTTTCATCGGGAACCTCCAAAATTCGTTCGTAATATTTAGTTAGCACTATTGCTAACTTGGCTGACGATTATAGTGATTAATTTTTAAACTGCAAATTTTATTTATTACATTTTAAAAATGTGGCGGTAATTCATCCGCAGGGTTAAATCCCTTATTTGGCATTTGGGATTCCATATCCTGGAGCTTTTCGCCCAGTAGAACAAATCGCTGTTCCATTTTTCTGATAAGTGAATCTTGCTTGGTTATAACTTTATTTAACTGTTCGATTGTATCTTCTTGAAAGGCTACTTGAGTTTGTAGGTCTTCAAGTTGTTGCTCGATTAGTTTTATCTTATCCATCAATATTTCTCACTATTTTAAATGGCATTTCTTTGCTTTTAAGCCGCTTTGACAGGGGCAAGGATCATTACGTGAAATTTTATCTATTGTTTTAGGCTGGTATTTGCCATCGGTATAAAACCATTGTTCCTTATCAAGGATAAAATTAGAAATTTCATGTAAACAATGTAATTTACCCTTTTCCAAAAAGTAAGCTTTGAAATTTACTTTACCAGAAACATTGTCATATTTTGATTCTAAAACTTCGAGCCGGCACCAATCTGTTAATTGGGCGCTTTGCTGATAATCATCTAAAGTTCCATTCCTGAATTCTGGATGATGCGTATCAAAGATATACTGTCCTAACCTTAATTCAAAAGCACTATATCGAGAACGCATCAATAATTCTGGGCTTTGCGCTTTTACCTTTCCAATATGTAGTGGCTCACAACATTCCGTATATAACTTGCTGATATCGGCCAGTTTATCTTGGCAAGGACAGATCATTAAACTCAACTTTCACTCTGCGGTAGCTCACAATAGCCGAACATACACTTATCTTTAATTTCGTTGCGAATGGCTTCTGGCAACTGCTTTTCCCATTCGCCTTGTCCGAGTGGAATTTCTTCTGCAATATTTTTTGCGGATATATGTAAGTTTTCATCATTCCAAGTTTCTGTGGCAACCAATAGCTTATTGTCTTTTAAGTGTTGCAATAAATAATGAGTATTCTCAGAAACCTTTACGTTATCAAGCGTTATCAAACCGCCATTAATACGTGTTGGGTATACATAAACATTGGTATTGCCTGAGAACAATTTACCCATGGCCTCTAAAATCCCACCTTCTAAGCCTTCGTAATATTTTTCATTAAATAACTGATCAAAATCTAAAATACTTAAAACAATACCAATTCGATTTTGGGTATAACGACGCATCCATGAGCGCAGACGGAAAAAACGTAAGTAATCCGAAATTAATACGTTGTAGCCAAGCTTATTCAATAAATCGACCCGAGCTAAGAAACTCGCATCACTTTCATCGCCATCCGTCGCTAACTCAGCCATGGTAATTTCTGCAACAGTACATACCTTTTCAGGATTAATCCCATCTTCTTTTAAGAACTGCTGCATAGCAGCTTCGGTCATATCCACATGAACTTTTGTGGGCGGTTTAAAGGAACCTCGTATAACCATAACGTCCTTTTTACGTAATAAGCTACCAGGAACTTCTGAGTCACCCTGCTCGCCAAACATAACCGCACGACAACACCAAGAACGAACTAGGTGTAAGTTCATTAGGCGATTTTCAACTTCAGAAAATTTATTTCCCGTAAAGTGAATTAGATCCACTTCCATTCGTTTTTGGCCAAAGCCATCAACCAAGTTATCCAACAACGACTCAATAAAAACTTTTGGATTATCTGCATAATGAAATGCACCATAAACCACGTTAACACCGAATATACCCAGTGCTTCTGATTGCTCACGATTAGTATCATCAAGCATCCTAACGTGCATAATGATTTCGCTAGCTTCCGATCCTGCTTCAGGCTGCAACTTAATGCCTATCCAGCCGTGACATTCATTTTTTTGCGAATAACTTCTGGCAGTAACCGTAGCCGCATAACTAAAGTATTGAGTACCTTCGGAACGAACTTCACCTAACCGTTTATGTAATAGTTCATACTCATGACTTAGCATTTGCTCCAAGCGCTCACGACTTACATAACGGCCTGCTTTACCATAAATATCGTCACTAACTTGCATGTCGTATGCTGACATGGTCTTAGCCACGGTTCCTGCTGCTGCACCGGCGGCGAAAAATTGACGAGCAACTTCTTGCCCAGCACCAATTTCAACTAAAGTGCCGTATTGATTTTTGTTAAGGTTAACCGCTAGAGCTTTTTGCTCTGTACTTAAACTCTTATCATGGATAACTTGGTCGTTGGTCTGGTTGTTTATGTCGCTCACAATTAATCCTAATGTTTACTTAGTTATTCTCGGAATTTATTTTAAATATTGATTTAAGCTCAGCAATAAACTCTGCCAAAGTTTGACTCATCAATACAAAATCTGCATCAAAACGGGCATAGTCTTCCGATTTATCTATATTATCATTCTCTGCCACTAACTCATCACTGTATTTAATACTTTTGATCTGCAAATCATGCTGAATAACCGCAGTAAGCGCATCTTGATATTGAATACCCAGTTTTTGTAACCAGTATCCATCTTCAATCAAATCAGTCACTACACTATTGTTTGCTTCATTGTCTTTAAACTTAGCAATTCGCTCATCTTTTGGATCTTTAAGTTCATATTGACCCGTTAAGGACCAATTGGCAGGCAAACCGCCTAATAGCCATTGATTCATGATCATACTCGGGTTTTCTTCACCGATTATTTTAGCGGCTCCTAAGCTACCCAATGAGTCAATCAAGAGCTGAACAAATGTATCGGCCACGGCATTAGAACCCGCATTAACCACCAGTAAATTATTGCGGAAATCAAAATAACCAAAAGTATGACTCGATTTAGTCAAGGCATTAGGTTTGAGTAAACTTAAAATATCGTCTTTTAAGGCGCTTTTTTCTTTGCCGTAGACTTTACGCCCCTCTACATCTTCAATAGCTTTAACTCGGTCTTCAATGCGTTCTTTGAGCATGCTGGCCGGAATGACCTTCTGCTCTTTGCGCAAACAAAGCAAATGACAACCATTAGCAGTATGCACTAATGGCTCTAAATTCCGATTTAGCGGCGATACCCAGCCTACACGCTCAGATTCTTGTCGCCCTACTTCCGAAAAACGATGGCTTTCTAACTTTTCCGTTAATGAATCACTAGTTTCTTGCGTATCTTCACTCAGAAGATAAATATGGCAATTTTTAAACCACATAACTGTCTACTTCTTATAAATTTGCGGGCATTATCGCTAAATTCCATAGTGAAAACACTAGAGTTTACTAATTTTTTGTAATTCTTTAAGGAATTGCTCCAATTGGCCTTTAATAATCCTAATCAGCCCCAAGATACTAGCCTATCGAGATTTTGAACTTACTTTAAAACTAAGAGAATACTATGTCTGATTTTAATACTACTGAAGCAAAAGCTTCTTATGGCATTGGCATGCAAATGGGCCAACAAGCCTATGGCGCATTCAAAGGTGTTGAGCTAAACGCTTTAGTTGCAGGTCTTCAAGATGCATTTAATGGTCAAGCTCCTCAGGTTGACCCAAATGATATCAATACTGCTTTCCAAGAAATTCAACAACAACTTCAAGCACAGCAAGCTGAAGATGCTGACAAATTCGCCGCAGAAGGCGAAGCATTCTTAGCCGAAAATGCTAAGCGCGATGAAGTAACCGTATTAGAGTCTGGCTTACAGTATGAAGTTATTGAAACTGGTACTGGTGAAACGCCAACGGCTGCTTCAACAGTAAAAACTCACTATGCAGGTACTTTAATAGATGGTAAAGAGTTTGATAGCTCGTATCGTCGTGGCCAACCCGCTGAATTCCCAGTTGGTGGCGTAATCAAAGGCTGGACAGAAGCACTACAACTTATGCCTGTAGGTTCTAAATGGAAACTTTATATCCCTTATGATTTAGCTTACGGCGCACAAGGCGCTGGTGGCGATATCGGCCCTTACCAAGCCTTGGTTTTTGATATTGAATTATTAGAAATCGTTGCCTAAGTAACCAATAGCACTTCCTAAAAGCACCTTCCTAGGTGCTTTTTTATTTTTGAACTTCTTTCCTTATTTAGTGCCTACTTTTTAACACAATAATTAATTATAAGTATGGCATGAGTATAAAGCGGATTCTTATCATCCTAGTGGCAGTATTTTTCCTGCAATCTTGCGGTTTCAAATTTTGGTATAACCGACTCGACTGGGCTGTCAGTTGGCGGGCTGATGATTATGTCGAGCTGACTAATCAGCAAGAAGATGAATTAGAAGCCTTAGTTAGAGAAAAACTTAAATGGCACAGAAGAACTCAGCTATCTAGATATGTGGTTTTAATTTCTGAATTAGAGTCTGATTTAGGCACTGCAGCGATTGAGCAAAAATACGATTACTACCAAGATAATTTTATTGATTTTTATCAGAGTGTTACTCAGAAAATAACCCCTGAACTTGTCGAGTTAATAGCAAAATTAGATGATGACCAAATCAAACAGCTTATTAAAAACATTAATGACAACGCAAACGTACGACTGCAAGAGTTTAACAAATCCAAACCTGGAAAACGCTTAATGAAAGTCAAAGAAAATATTGAGGATGGCTTTGCTGAATGGACAGGAAGGTTAACAAAAAGCCAGAAAGGACTGGTTTCACAATGGGTTGACGAAATGCAGCCTACCGCTGAATTAAGATTCGCCTATGGCAATCAGTGGCGTGTCGCTATGGAATACGCGTTAGTCGATAGAGCATCCCCCGAAGGGAAAGCAGCCATAAAAAGTTTAATATTAAACCCTACCGATTTACAAAGCCCAGAACTGAAAAGTCGAACTGACGCAAATCAGGAGCTAGAAAAGCAATATATTTTAATGTTGCACGAAACCATGACCAAAAAACAGAAAAAGCGCTTTCTGCGCAAGTTAAAAAGCTATCGAGAAGACTTCCAAGATCTTATCAATGATGAATAGATATATTTTCTAAGTTATTGAGATAGGGATTTTACTCTCACTAAAGCGCTCTATATATTGACACTTTTGACAAAGTTTTTCGACTAGCTGGCGCTGTTTAAAGCCTCTTAAAATGGCTTGGGCGCGACTGGATGCTAAAATTGATTCTATAGATTCTTGATTGGCATTTCCTAAAGGAATTGCTGCTTCTTTATCAAGGCAGCAAGGAACTACCGTTCCATCTGCTAGAATGCCAAAGTGGGAAGAAAGACCATAACAAGTTCCGTTGCTTCCAAGAGTTGGCAAATCTAGACTAGGCCAAGTAAACTCAGTATCAAAATGTAAATAAAGTCGCTCTTTAATTCTTATACTTTTCTTTTGACGAACATCCACTTGGCTTGGAGCTTCGAAATCAAACCTTTCGCAAATCTTTGCCAACATCTCAGTGTTAGGGGTTTGGCTTCCTAAGGGATCATTCAAGTTCCATAGTCGATAATTGAGATAAAGCTCTGGCCTTTCTTTTAATGCCTTTTCAGTATAACTAAATACCCTTTCTAAATACTTATTAGGATCTTTTTCTGGGAAGTTATCAAAAAAGCTGTGCAGAGAGAAATTAACTTGATAAAAACGAGGGTGCAGCAATAAACCAAATTTTTCAGGGCGTATTAAAACCCCGTTAGTTACTAGGAAAATATTGGCATCATACTCATCACAAATTTCTACCATTTCTTCCAATTTTGGATGCACCAATGGATCACCCATTAAGTGCAAACAAACTAACTCAGTCATTGGCGCGACTTGTTTTATTAGCTCTCTAAACAAGTCTATATCCATCATTTTATTATCACGCACCACTGGCGGACAAAAACTACACTGTAAATTGCAGATATTGCTAATTTCTATATTAACTTTATGGAAGCGTTTTCTTTGCTTGCGACTCAATGAATACTCTCTTGATAAGTGTACAGCTGCATTATAAAGCACTAATGATGCATTTTAACTCGCCATAACTATATTGCCCATCAAATTCCTCGAACAATGGCTTTAACGAAGAGTCAGCGCTTATATCGAGAAAGTTAGCTGTTTGAATAATTTCTTCAATATCATCGGCTTCTAAATCCAAGACTTGCTCACACTCTAACAATCCAACGGCAATTGCTTGTGCTAAATGGCTATATATGGAGGACTCGGTTAACCCTCTTTTATCTGCAATTTCCTCTGTGCTTAATTCTTGTAAATAGAGCTCTAAAGTATCATTCACTGTATCTGATAATTGATTATTTAAAACGTCGGGCCTTGGAAACTGCTTAATCACAGTTAAAAATTCTTTTCCGTAACGAGCTAGCTTACTTTCACCTACCCCATTGATGTACTGAAGTTCGGTGGGTGAAGAAGGTCTATCAGCAATCATTTGCTCTAAAGTGGAGTCATGGAAAATCATATAAGGTGGTAATTCTTGCACTTCCGCTAATTGCTTTCGTAAGCTCTTCAAGGCTTCGTATAAAGGCTCGTCACTAGGCCTTATTTTCTTACTGATTTTCGCATTACCTTTTTTACTGACCTTTTGTGGTGCCACATATTTACGCGCAAAGAAATCTTCTAGTCCCTTTAATAATGGCCTAGCTTTCTCAGTCAATTCTAGAGCGCCATAACGTTCAACATTGGTATGAAGGTAGTTTTGTGCAATCAGCTGTCGATAAATGCTTCGCCACTCAGCAGTAGTAAGCTTTTCTCCTATGCCCCAGGTGCTTATTTTATCGTGTTGATTCTTCTCAATTCTGTCATCAAGTTTTCCCAGTAATATTTTGGTTAAATATTCCACGCCAAAACTTTGACCACTTCTATAAGCAGTCGATAAGGCTTTTTGTGCTTCCACTGTAGCATTCCATGTTTCCGGCGGATTCATGCAGTTATCGCAATTACCACAAGGCTCAGAGAGTTCTTCAGCAAAATATTTAAGTAGCGGTTGGCGCCTGCAGGTCACTAACTCGCAAAGACCGAGCATGGCATTAAGTTTATGCTGAGTGATTCGCTTATACTCTTCACTACCAGAACTTTGTTGCATCATTTGACTTAGAGTGATGACATCTTGTAAACCGTAGTTCATCCAAGCATTAGCAGGTTTACCATCACGACCTGCACGGCCAGTTTCCTGGTAATAGGATTCTATATTCTTAGGCAAATTTAAGTGGGCGACAAATCTCACGTCAGGTTTATCAATACCCATACCAAAAGCAATGGTTGCCACGATAATGATGCCCGACTCTTGTAAAAATCGTTTTTGATTGTGATGCCGTAACTGATTACTCAATCCCGCATGATAAGGTAAAGCTGTAAAACCTTGATTGGTCAGATGTTCTGCTACGGACTCTACTTTCTTTCGTGATAAACAATAAACAATTCCCGAGTCTTTGGAGTGATTTTCTTTAATAAAACTGACTAACCTTGCCCGGCCATTGGTAGCCTCTTCAATGGTGTAATGAATATTTTTACGATCAAAACTATCAATATAAACCCCTGCACTACCCAATCCCAAGATATGAGCCATTTCATCACGCGTTCGCTGATCGGCGGTTGCAGTTAATGCCATTCGAGGGGTATCGGGAAAACGCTCTGCAAGGATTGAAAGCTTTTGATATTCGGGACGAAAATCGTGTCCCCATTGCGACACACAATGAGCTTCATCGATAGCAAATAAAGATATCTCTGCTTGCGATATAAGATTCAAACTATACTCACTTAGTAACCGCTCAGGAGCGATATACAAAAGCTCTATAGCATTATCCAACAATTGTTGCTCCACAATTTGTTGCTCATCACGGCTCATTGTCGAGTTCAAAAAAGCCGCTTTAATGCCTAATTGATTAAGCGCATCGACTTGATCCTGCATTAAAGCAATCAATGGAGATACGATTACGCCAGTACCCTTACGTAATATCGCAGGTATTTGATAACACAGGGATTTTCCCCCGCCTGTGGGCATAAGCACCAAAGCATTTTCACCAGCGATAAGATCCTCAATGATCTCCATCTGATTGTTTCTAAACTCTGAGTAACCAAAGGTATTACGCAATAACTCCAGGGCTTGTTGCATAAATTGCCGACTGAGAAAAATTTATAGATGGAGCGACTCTAAGCTATTAATCCCACCCTGTCACCAGAATTACCATAAATAACTCACTGTCTATTAGTAAACCCATTAAAACTTTCACTTTCTGTTTAGTATCAAACTTAAGCTATGATAAAATCGGCACAAATAATTACCTCAATATGCACATTATGGCTGGCTCACTTCAAGATCAACTACTTAGTAAAGGATTAATTAATAAAAACAAAGCTAAGAAAATTCAGCGCGAGCAGCAGCACCAGAAGCGTGTAAGTAAAAAGCATAAAACTGAACTGGTTGATGAAGCAAAAGTAGCCGCAGAACAAGCGCAAAAGAATAAAGCCGAGCAAGATAAGAAATTAAATCAAGAGCTTAAAGCTAAAGCAGATGAAAGAGCCATAGCTGCACAAATAAAGCAATTAATCTCAAATAATAATATATCTGTTAAATCTAAAGATGTTGCATTTATTTTTCACCACCAGGGTAAGTCACAAACGTTGGTTGTAGAACGGGCTCAAGAAGAGCAAATTAAAAAAGGTCGTTTAGTAGTCGTTCAGCAAGTTGAAATTAAAGATTCTCATAAATATCAGTTAGTTCCTAGCCAAATAGCCGATAAAATTGCTAGTCGCAATACTAATTATATTGCGTACCAAGCAGATTTGCAGCAGCTCGCACAAGACGAAGAAGACCCTTATGCAGAATATGAAATACCAGATGATTTAATGTGGTAATTGGTATTTCATTATCATAAGTTTTTAATTCTTTGATTCGGTTTGAGTGATCTATTCGCCATACCATTCAGGAAAAATTATTAAATATCCTGTATCATCTTTGCCGTATTTAAAATTAACTTCTTAAGCAAGTTAACTAGATATAGACCAATTAAATAGATATCCATTTGCATTATAAAGAGTATAAATATGAGCCAAAACGAGCAAATCATTTCTTCAGATTGCCCTTTATGTGATTCAACCGAAGCTTATTTTGTAGGCAGCAAAGATGCTTGGGAATTACAGCATGAATACCACAAATGTGCTGACTGCGAATTGATATATTCTCCTGTGCTTCCTACTCAAGAATTATTCGATAAAGCTTACGCCGGCGGTTTCACTATTCGAAATATTCATCGCAAAACGCTAAAGTTAGTACCCTTAATTAGCTACATCAAAATCAAGAGGTTCTTTCAAAGAAAGAAACAGCCCATTAGATTTCTTGATATTGGCTCGAATGCTGGATATTTTACAGAAGGCGCCCGACGTCTAGGTTGCGACGCTCACGGCTTAGAACTAAACGCCGACGCAGTTGCTTTAGCAAAGAGCCGCTATCCTAAGAGTCACTATCACAATGAAACCATTCAAGATTTTTCTATTTCTTCCGAAAAGTTTGACGTTATCTATTGTAGTGAGGTCATTGAGCACGTCCCGGATATCCACTCTTTTGTTGAAGCTATCGAGCGGGTTTCGCACAAGGATACCATTTTATTTATCACCACTCCTGATACGGGGCATTATAAGGTGCCGAAAGATCTAATGAGCTGGAGAGAAGTTATTCCAGTCGAGCACTTAAGATTGTTTAATAAATCCAACTTAGAAAAGCTGCTTGCTGACCATAACTTTAAGATCCACTTTAGCTTCCCAATGCTTAGAGCGAATCAAAGACATTTCTGTAAATTAAAAAAATAGTGACTAAGCATAGGAGCCTTTCATTTAATTTTTGTGCTGGTATTTGCTTACTATAAACTACTAATAATATAGCTTAGTTCAGCGCTAATACTCTCCCTAAGAAACTTAATGTTTTCGGTTGAGTTCTCTCCCTTTGATACTACTATCAAAGGGACTTCTTGATGCTTGGTAACACCCGGTACATCAGCAATATTAAGCAACCCACTTTCCAATTCCGACTTAACCATGCAAACAGGAACCCGCCCCCAGCATATACCGCTCTTAATCAACACTATCTTTTGCTCCAAATCTCTAATGTAGTAACAGTTATTTTCAATTACATTAGAGCTAGCCCCTAGCTCATTCATATCTGACAATACGGCTTGAGGCATAGTGTTCCAGAACTCTTTTGGCGCTCTTGTGGACACTACATTTGCAACATCAATGCTGCCTACAACTTGGGTTAATAAATTCCCACCTATTTTTTCCATAGCCACCAAACCCAAATCAGCCTCACTAAGCTCAACCATTCGGTAACCTTCGTCTAGCAGTTTAGTATGAATATAGAGATTCGAGGTTGGATATTCTTGAGAGTATTTGCTTATTATCGGGGCCAATAAGCGGAAAGGGATAATTCTATCCAAGACTATTGATAGGTTAGGTTTATAGCCATCCTGAAGCGACTGTATAGTTTGGGTGAGCTCCAATTGCATTGATGAAAGATTTCTAGTTTGGAGCTCAATACTTTTACCGGCTTGTGTCAGTATAAGCCTGTAACCATCTCTATCAAAAAGTTTAATGCCCAATTGTTTTTCTAATTTCTGAATAGATTTTGTTACCGTGGGCTGAGTTTTGAACAAAGCTTCAGCAGCTTTACTTACCGTTCCATTATCAATAATGGCATGAAAACACTTGTACAACTCTATATTCATAATTGGAATAGTGCTAGAGCGAAACAATCATTATACTTAATCTCGTTCAGAATGTAATCATAGGATAACACCTATTAAGAACCACCCTGTGTGATTGAAAGTACTTAAGCCTATATTCCATAAGAGAATATAGATTTGACATTAGACCCGGAGTGTTTATGAAATTAGTTATCCTATTTATTGCTTTTGCCCTATTTGTTCCAGCTAGCCTAAAAGCCGAACCAGCCTTAAAGGTTGAACAATACTGCTTAAATGGAGAATTCAACATTGGTGCTAGGTATCAGGGCCAAAATATAAACGCAGATGAGTTTCATCCAACTCTTTGGTGTATCACCTACGATAACCAAACTAAAAAAGTTGAATTTAAAATTTCTGGTCACTTCAATTCTGATATGGGGGGTGAAAACATTATAAAATATATCCCTCCTTCAACCGTAGAGCTTTTAGCTCAAAATGGTAATGTAAACGCAGTTTTTCAAGGCGCACTTATTGGCGATGATGCAAGAACTCATAGACGTATTGATCCAAATTTTTTATTGCACGAAATAAACAGTAACCCTAGCTGGATTGTCTCTGAGACAATTAATGGCAATACTAAAGAATACAAAGTTCGCTATCCTAACAGTGGCTTTATTACTGAAGTTTCAGTAATAAACAATAAGCTTAAATTGTTAAAGACTTGGGCGGATTTACCTTTACGTGGCAGAGTTCCAATTTCTTGGCATTGGGACTGGTCCAATCCCAATGAATTAGTAACGATTCATGTTGAAGACGATGTTTTATTCAAGGCAACGGCATCACGAAGGTCTGGCCTTAACCCTGCTAGCTGGTTGAAAACACCATCCGAAACTACACCCGTAATTCCAGGCAAAGCTTGGCCTGCTCGGCAAGCCATGTCTTTGACAGAGATTGGATCAAATACCTTTCTAGTATCCAATGTCCGTACGGGGTTCCATCACTTAGTGGTAAACACCGATAAGGGACTGATTATTGCTGATGCTCCGTCTGGCTGGGTAGAAATACAGCAGATACCGCCAAAGGACATGGCGCCAGGATTAGGAGTCAGTGGTTTATCTGAAATGCTCATCGATTTTTTATTGCAACAATGGCCAAACAAACCTATTCACGCAGTGGTGTTAACTCACTTCCACGATGACCATGCTGGTGGAGCGAGAGCCTTTTCAGCACATGGTGCAAAAATATACAGCCATTTCAAACATCAGCAATTTCTACAGGACGGCCTGAACAGTAATGCCATGCCAACAGATCAACTCAGTATGAAAGGAACACATGCAATCATTTCACCAATAAAAATTAAAACAGAATTGGGCACAACACCTGAAGTAATACTGCATTCACTATCTAACAACCCCCACACTGACGGAGCTTTAGCTTTAGAGGTTCCATCAATTAATATTTTATTTGTATCGGATATCCACGTACCATCAAATGACAAGCCAGAACCCAATCCGAATAAGGTTGCTACAGACTGCTGGTTTGCTAAGTGGGCTACCCAAAACCTTACTGAATCGACAATGGTTCATAATAGTCACAATAATACTGTAAGCCCCACATGGAGATTGGGAAAATATTTAGCTACTGAAGAGTGCCGAAATTTAGAGTAGATATATGCATCGCTGCATATTCTATAGGCAGAAAAAAGCCTTGCAATTCATTGAATGACAAGGCCTTAAATATGGTACCAGAGGCCGGACTCGAACCGGCACACTATCACTAGCGGGGGATTTTGAATCCCCTGTGTCTACCAATTTCACCACTCTGGCTAAATTAGAATGCTAGTGTATAACCACTAGCAAGTGCTAATACTCTATGGTCGCAGTTTGCTCCCAAAAGTGCGTGGCATTATAAACAATATAGGTGCATTTGCAAGATGGAACTTACCGCTTTATAAGATTAGCTAGAGGTCTTTTTTCCATTGCTGATGTTAGAATTCTAAACGTTGTTAGTCGACAAGATTTTGATAATCATTAAAGTTAACCTGAGGCTTTATTCCAACTAAGTCTTCATAAAAAGCGAGATCTATTCTAAGCAGTCTATACGTCATTGATTTGACAAAGAGTAGAGGTAAATTTTAGCTTCGCATATAGGCATCATTGGGTAAGCTCATGATTTATGACATACTAAAGCCCATTAATTATATATTTAGTTCTACCTTAAATTTACATGCTAACTGAACAAGAACTTATCCATTATAGCCGACATATCATTTTGCCGCAGATCGATGAAATGGGTCAGCAAAAACTTAAACAGGCCAAAGTCCTTATCGTTGGGATTGGTGGTTTGGGTGCTCCGGTAGCTATTTACCTTGCAGCGGCTGGCGTTGGGCACTTGTATTTAGCCGATCACGATACGGTTGAGCGTTCAAACCTTCAAAGACAAATCATTCATCAATTAGATGGTGTTGGTAAAAATAAAGTTGACTCCGCTAAAGCAACTATTAACGCACTAAATCCCTGGACACAAACCACATTGATTCCCTATAAATTATTGGCGGAAGATTTAAAGCTAAAAGTTTCGCAAGTGGATATAGTGATCGATTGCAGTGATAATTTTGAAACTCGATTCGAGTTAAATCAAGCTTGTGTCCAATCCAATAAACCGCTAGTTTCAGGAGCTGCAATCCGATTTGAAGGCCAGTTAGCAGTATTTAATTTAAAAACTGACTCTGCGTGCTACCAATGTCTCTATAAGCCAGACACTCATTTAGATGAAAACTGCTTCGATCAAGGCATTTTATCCCCAGTTGTAGGCACTATAGGTACTTTACAAGCAACCGAGACAATCAAAATTATCACTGGAGCAGGAACGGTCTCCGATAGCCAGTTACTTATTTACGATGCATTAAACACCGACTTTAAAAAAATTCAGATCGCCAAAGATCCAAGCTGCTTAATTTGTAATCAGTACTGAGTTTGCATCCATGGCAACCTCGCTTTAAGCGAGTTTTTTAGTCAAATAGCTGCTTGGAATGCTTTACTGCTCAGTCCTTTTCAGCGTATTCCTTTTGCTGCTCTAAAATAAAATCATTAATTTGAGCTTCTAAAACAGATAATGGTACCGACCCTTGTCCTAGTACTGCATCATGAAACTTGCGAATATCAAAATTTTCGCCTAACTCTTTTTCAGCTTTAGCTCGCAGCTCACGAATTTTAATTTCACCCAGTTTGTACGATAAAGCCTGGCCTGGCCAACTTATATAACGGTCTATTTCTGTGCGAACATTATGAGTCGATAAAGCCGTATTTTCTTGCATAAGTTTAATCGCTTCATCGCGACTCATACCCATAGCATGCATACCAGTATCCACCACTAAACGCATAGCACGCCACATTTCATAGGTTAAGCGTCCAAAGTTTGAATAGGGATCAGTGTAAAAGCCTGCTTCTAAACCTAATCGTTCAGAATAAAGTCCCCAACCTTCACCAAAAGCTGAAATATAAGTATTTTGACGGAATTTAGGCAAGTCAGTTAATTCTTTTGAAAGCGCTATTTGCAAATGATGGCCTGGTACCGCCTCATGCAACGACAGTGCTTCTAGGTTATATAGTGGGCGTTTGTCTAATGCATAAGTATTAACCCAGTATTCTCCGGCTCTATCGCTATCAAGTGGCGCTCCGGAATAACGACCAGTAGTATATTTAGGTGCAATTTCAGGAGCAACAGCCACAACCCCATACGGTTGACGAGGTAACTTGCCAAAAAACTTAGGTAACTGATGATCCATACGCTTAGAGATATACGCTGCTTCTTTTAAGAGCTCTTCCGGTGTTTTCGCGTAAAATTGTGGATCAGTTCGTAAAAAGTGAAGAAACTCAGCGAAAGTGCCTTTGAAACCTGTTTCTTCAATCACTTGCTCCATTTCTGAGCGAATGCGTTTAACTTCCTTCCAACCTATCTCATGAATTTCTTGAGGCGTTAAATCTAAAGTGGTGTATCGTTTAACTTGCGTCTGGTAGAAATCTTTGCCATTAGGATAGTCAGTCGCAGCAATGGTCTTTTTTGCATTGGGGTAATACTCATTCTCAAAGAAATTTTTATAGTTCTCGAACTCGGTAATCATTGAAGTTTTAATCACTTCCTTCGCTACTGATTTCAAACGCTTTGCATCCTCAGCAGAAATTGATTCAGGCATATTTTCAAAAGGCCTAAACCAAACACTTTGCGTTGGGTCTTCTTTGATGTATACAGCAATACCGTCGCTATAACCGTCTAGTACCGCTTGTGGAACCGTGAAATTACGAGCCATACCCGCTTTCATATTATCAATATTTTGCTGAAAGACTTTCGGGGCTTGCTTCAATAACGTTAAGTAATTTTCGTAATCATCTAAGTTTTTAAAGCTTAACAGGTTAGCAAAAGATGCTGCCTGCGCATGAAAACCGTACTCAGCCGTTAATGGCATCTCATAGGTGCGATATTTGGCATCTGAAATCACTATTCCTAAATTTCGTGCCATCATCTGATAACTGACTTGATCGGTTTTTGACAAGCTTGAGTAATCTATAGTTTTTAATTGTTTTAAAAAAGCTTTATGGCGTTCTGCCATCTCTAGTATAGCTTTAGGGCTTACATCTCCAACCTTCCCTTTTGCAGATTTATCGCCTTGGTTAGCTGCAGCAATTGGGTTTAATGACAATTGGTAAGCTGAAACTTGATCAAAAAGCTTATGCAACTCATTAGTGGAGTTTGTTTCTTTGGATATTCCATTTGTTGATAGAAATATAGTCAAAAGAGCAACCAGGATTTTTTTATTCATAATCTGTATCTTCTAAACAAAGTTCACTCTTTATAACAAGAAAACAGCCTGATCGAAAGCCATAAGCCTTGATAAACAAGTAAGAATCTTGCTAGTTAGAAAAGATATCATTTGTTAAACTATCGCCAATTTTTATAGTTGCTAACTTTCTTATGAGCCAATCTATTGTTACTACACCTGCTCCTCTTGGCAAAAAACTAGGTGCTTGGTTATATGATGCACTAATAGGCATCGCCATTTACTTTTTGTGGGTGGCTTTTACTTCTCCCTTAATTCGCTGGATTATAGGTGGCAACAAGGATTGGTTGGCAGACACTAGTTGGCGAGAACACGCTATTTATCCGTACTACATGATAACGCCTTGGATTTTAGTGTTGCTTTATTTTGTCTATAACCATGTTAAAAGTGGGCAAACCGTAGGGATGAGCGCATGGAAGTTACGTTTAGTAAAAATTGATGGGACTAAAGTAACTTGGTTGCAAGCTACAACGCGATCAATATTATCTATTTTTGGAGCAGGAATCCTCTCGAGCGTTTTCAATACTCAAAAACGTGGTTGGCATGATTTGATCACTGGTACTCGTGTGGTACTCATGCCCGATCCTAAAAAACACTCAAAATGATTGGTAAAACTCTAGAGCAAGCCATAGTACTTATTGGGGAAGCTCATTGCCCTGTGATATTAAAATCTGAAAGCGATGCATTAGAAGCGGCAGTTTGCCTGAAAAAAACACCAAGTGGCTACCTATTAGGAGTAAGTGATAAAAACCATGAGTTATGTTTTTTCTTTGGCACGAGCTTATTGGAAGCCAAACAACTATACGTTCAGTATCAAGCGGTTATGCAAAAAACTGGTAGCCCTTTTGCATAAAGCTAACTAATTTTAACCCGCCTTTTTCAATAGGTACCAAGCAATTCCTGCAAAAATAATCGGCGGTAATAAAGCACCCATAATGGCAGGTAAGCCAAAGACTAGACTCACAGGTCCAAAAGCTCTAACCGTAAAGAAGTAAATTAAGCCGGTAATTACACCCACCAAAACTCTCGCTCCCATGGAAACACTACGCATAGGCCCAAAAATAAAAGAAGCTGCTAACAAGATCATCACCGCAGTACTTAAAGGCTGAAATATTTTACGCCAAAACTCTAAATCGTAATTAGTGGTATCTTGACCATTAGCGTCTAAATAGCTTGAATATTCGTACAAACTCAAGGCGTTAAAATTCTCGGGTTTAAGCCTTAAAACAGCCAAATGTTCCAAAGAGATTTGGGTATTCCAATGCCAAGCATCGAAGCTTTCCGTACGTATTTGTTGCTCACTGATATAAGAATGCTTGCCATTGGCTAATTGCCAAGCTCCATCTATTAGCGTTGCTGAAGCGGCTTCAGTAATTCGTGTTAAAGCTTGTTTCGAATCCATCAAATAAATAGTTACGCCTTTAAGCTTACTTTCACCAATCAGCTCTTCCAAATGAATCATTTGACGAGCATCTTTTAACCACATCCCTTGATTACCTTTAAACAAAGCATCGCCATGAATTGCTCGGTTGCGTAACGATTCTGCGGCATGCGTCGATTTTGGCGCAACAAATTCACCTATAAAAATAGCAACCGCAATCAATATCAATCCATAGCTCAGTGCAGACCCAACAATTTGTCCGGTAGTCTTTCCTACCGCGCGCATCACGGTTAACTCCGACTTAGAAGCCAGTAGCCCCAAACCAGCAACCGAACCAATCAAAACAGCCATTGGGAAAAATTCGTAAATGTATTTTGGGGCGAGCATTAAAGAATAAACTAGGCCATCCATGAACTCATAGCTGCCCTTCCCCAAATCATTCATTTCATCAATTAAAGTAAATAAAACTCGTATGACCGCTAATGCAAATAGCGTAATTAAAGACATGGTAAGAATAGTCTTACCTATATAAAAACGAAGAATGTTCATGCAGACTCCTCGTTTTTCGCGAGCTTTTTATTATTATGGGTATTTGCCCTACTGTGTAAAAATAACAAGCGAACTGCTAATAAAGCCATAATTAAATAGATAGGAATATAGCCAACCCAGCCAGGAATTTTTTCATCTTCAACCCAGCGTCGAAAAATAACAATAAGAATGATATAACCGATATAAATTAATAAAGCCGGCAAAATCTTGGCAAACTTGCCTTCTCTTGGCCTAACGCGACTTAAGGGAATAGCTAACAATAATAGAAAAGGCACCGATAAGGGAACTGCTAAACGCCAATTCAACTCAGCCCAACTTAACGGGTCTTTTGACCTCCATAATTGCAAAGTAGGCGTTGCTGAAATTTTTCGGCGAGAAGTGATACTTTGTTCTGCATCTAATCGCGCATAGTAATGTTCAAACTGGGTAACTTTTCTAACTTGATTATTGCCATCTAATTCATAAACGTAACCATCATTAAGCTGCAAAAAGTTCTTATCTTGTGCCTCATCATAAAATCGCTGAGCACTCTTAGCCGAAACCAGTCGAGTTTTGCCATCTTCATCTACTGGCAACTCAGCCAAGAAAAAATTTCCTAACGCAGATTCAGAATCTTCGGTAGCTTCATCAACATAAACCACCCCATTAGCTTTTTGAAAAGTTTGGAATCTGCCTGGGGTTAGCATACTCAGTTCAAGTTTGCTGGCTTGCTCGTCCCTTAATTGATAAGTAGTTTCATTTGCCCAAGGTGAAATCCATAGAGTTACGGCGCCGCCAATCAAAGCAATAATCACCGCTATCGGTAAAAGCATTTTGATTAATTGATATTCACTGATTCCTGAAGAGCGTAAAACAGCCATCTCACTATCGACATAAAGTCGACTAAATGCCAGTAGACAACCTAAGAAAAAAGCTAAGGGCAATAAAAAACCAATCAAAACTGGTGAAAATAAGCCCACCATTTGCCAAACCATTAAACCAGATATGTCACCGCTAGCAGCCTGTCCAAGATATTTAACGATTCTTTGGCTAATGAAGATAGCGAATAACACGCCCAAAATAGCCGTGGTACTGGTGAAAACTTCGCGATTGAGATAGCGGCTTATGATCAAACTTTAGACCCTGCTAATTTAAGCATTTTTAATATATTTAATCAGACAAGAGAAACTGGAATTAATCCCAATTTCAGTTAAACTAATCCAACTTTTAAGGCATTATAACCAAAAATCAATAATTTGCAGGTGTAGTATGGAATTCTTTGTCAAAAGTGGCAGCTCAGATAAGCAAAAAGCCGGTTGCTTAATTTTAGGTATATTCGACTCAAGAAAATTAAGCCCCCAAGCTCAATTAGTTGATGAACTCAGTGAAGGCTACTTAAGCGGCATTCTTCGCCGTGGCGACATGGAAGGGAAACTAGGGCAAACGTTATTACTTCACTCAGTACCAAACAGTAATTGTGATCGAATTTTATTGGTAGGATGTGGCAAAGAGCGTGAGTTTAGCGTTAGCAATTACCAAAAAATCTCTAAAAAGATCATTAAGATTTTGCACGAGACTGGAACTACAGATGCCTTGAATTGTTTAGCCATGCTTAACGTAAAAGGACAGGATTTATATTGGAAAATTCGTTTTGCAATCGAAGCTGCAAATGACTCTCTATATAGCTTTGACCAGTTGAAAAGTAAGAAATCTGAAACCCGTAGACCTTTACGCAAAGTAACCTATTTAATCGATTCTCGTGCGGATTTACCGCAGTCAGAAATGGCCATAAACCATGCTGAAGGCGTGAGTAAAGGCCAAAGTTTAACCAAAGATTTGGCCAACTTACCGGGCAATATTTGCCACCCAACTTATTTGGCTGAACAGGCACAAGCAATGGCTGAAGAGTACGAGCCTATGGGTGTCGACATTCTCGATGAATCTGAATTAAAAGAAATGGGTGCGGGTGCATTTGTATCGGTTTCACAGGGTTCAGCTCAACCGGGAAAAATGATTGCCATGGAATACATGGGCGGCAAAGATGGCGAAAAACCCCTGGTTTTCGTGGGCAAAGGAATAACTTTTGATACTGGTGGTATTTCATTAAAGCCTGGCGCGGCTATGGACGAAATGAAATTTGATATGGGTGGTGCTGCTTCAGTGTTTGGTTTAATGAAGTCTATTGCTGAAATGGAATTACCGATTAATGTCATTGGCTTTGTTGCCGCGGCAGAAAACATGCCTGCCAGTAACGCTACTCGTCCAGGCGATATTGTCACCACACTTTCAGGTCAAACTGTTGAAATACTTAATACAGATGCTGAAGGTCGTTTAGTTCTTTGTGATGCTTTAACTTATATTGAAAAATACGATCCTGAGATTGTGATTGATGTAGCGACTCTAACCGGAGCCGTCATCATCGCGTTAGGCCATCAAGCTACTGGTTTAATGAGTAACAATAATCCTCTGGCGCATGAAATAGAAAATGCCAGTGATATGACTCAAGATCGCGTATGGCGCTTACCTATTTGGGATGAGTATCATAGTCAATTAAAATCTAACTTTGCAGATTTCAGCAATTTAGGTGGCCGTCCTGCAGGCTCAATCACTGCGGGCTGTTTCTTAGCAAAATTCACTAAGAAGTACCGTTGGGCTCATTTAGATATTGCCGGTACAGCTTGGAAAAGTGGTGCCCAGAAAGGTGCAACTGGTCGTCCTGTACCACTATTAAGTCAAATTGTATTGAATCGTGTTGAGAAAGCGTCTTAAGTTCTTTCCATGACTCAAATTGAATTTCATATAATGGATGAAACCACTGGCGATAAGGCCTACCTACAACTGGTAGGCCAACAAATACAAAAACTATATCGCCAATCTCGTAAAATATACATTCATGCTAACTCTGAGCAGCAAGCAAAAGCCATTGATGAGTGGCTTTGGACTCAAGATTTAGAAGACTTTATACCCCATAACTTAGTTGGTGAAGGTCCGAATAAAACTCCTCCGGTACAAATTGGTTTTCAAGAACCACCTCAAAACCAGCACGATTGTTTAATCAATTTATCGGGTGAAATACAAAATTTCTTTAGCTATTTCTTATCCTGTCTTGAAGTGGTTCCTAATCAAGATGAGGCTAAAGAAAAAGCTCGCGAACGCTATAAATTTTATCGCAGTCACGGCTACCCTTTGAAACATCACAAGCACTAATGAGTCCAATAAGACTTGCCTTAGGTGCAGCACTTCAATGAGCCGAATATTTACAAAAAATGCGATCAGCAATCTAAAAAGCACGGGGACTTTTTTCCCAAGTTCACGCTTTTTGGCAAATAAAATTAGTCAATTAATGCCCTCTGAAGCTAAAACAGTAGTTGAACTCGGCGCCGGAAACGGTGCAGTCACCAAAAGCTTATTGACATATTTACCCCCTGACGGGCAACTCAGTTGTTATGAGATTAACCAAGAGTTCATCAAACTACTCAAAGATAACGTTGATGATTTAAGGCTCTCGGTATTAGAGCGTTCAGCCCTAGAAATTTCCAATGATTTTGCAACTAACTCAGTAGATATGGTGGTCTCTTGCTTACCAATGGCTTTATTCAAAGATTCCATGAAGCAAGAGTTGATGGAAGCTATACATAAATCGCTAAAGCCTAATGGTCTCTTTATCCAATATCAATATTCACTTAAAGACCGAAAATTTATCAATCAATATTTTTCACGCAATAAGCTAAAATTTGTATTACGTAATGTGCCTCCTGCCTTTATTTATATTTGTAGAAAATAGTTCTTGTTAGATTCCAATAAAATATAGATAAATCCCCTGCAAGCGTTATAATTCAAGGTTTTAAGCTATAATCTAAATATACCAATTAGGCCAGAAAACCCAATGGATAAAGCATACGATCCTCAAGCCATCGAGCAAGACATTTATAAGCAATGGGAAGACAAAAATTATTTTGCTTCTAGCGCGGTCAATAAAGACGGTCAAGACAGCTATTGCATCATGATCCCGCCACCGAATGTCACGGGCAGCTTGCACATGGGACATGCTTTCCAACACACCATTATGGATGCACTAACCCGTTATCATCGTATGAAGGGTGACAACACTCTATGGCAACCAGGTACCGACCATGCTGGTATCGCCACGCAAATGGTAGTCGAGCGATTACTTGGCGCTAAAAACGTCAGTCGCCATGATTTAGGCCGTGAAAAATTCATTGATAAAGTTTGGGATTGGAAAGCCGAATCAGGTGGCAATATCACCCGCCAAATGCGTCGCTTGGGTGATTCTTGTGATTGGTCACGTGAAGCCTTCACTATGGACGATAACTTATCGGAAGCAGTACTCGAGGTTTTCGTTCAATTGCATGAAGAAGGGCTTATCTATCGCGGCAAGCGTTTGGTTAACTGGGATCCGGCATTATTAACTGCCGTTTCTGACTTAGAAGTTATTTCTGAAGAAGCTGACGGTCATTTATGGCACTTACGCTATCCGCTGGCCGATGGCTCAGGCCATTTAACCGTTGCCACTACCCGTCCGGAAACCATGTTGGGCGATACCGCCGTTGCAGTTCATCCTGAAGATGAGCGCTACCAGCATTTGATCGGTAAAATGATTGCCTTGCCGCTGACTGGCCGCGAAATCCCAGTCATAGCTGATGAATATGTAGAAAAAGATTTTGGCTCAGGTTGTGTGAAGATTACTCCAGCACACGATTTCAATGATTACGAAATGGGCAAACGTCATGATTTGCCTATGATCAATATTCTTACCGATAATGCGCATATCAATGATGATATGCCTGAAGCTTACCGTGGCATGGAGCGCTTTGCCGCTCGTAAGCAGATCGTAGCCGACTTTGAAGCGGAAGGATTGCTTGAAAAAATAGAGCCTCATAAATTACAAATACCAAAAGGCGATCGCTCTGGCGTAGTGATTGAGCCTTACTTAACCGACCAATGGTATGTAGCGGTTGAATCTCTGGCCAAGCCTGCGATTGAAGCAGTGCGCTCTGGTGAAATTAAATTTGTTCCAGAAAACTGGTCGAATACTTACTATCACTGGATGGAAAACTTGCAAGACTGGTGTATTTCACGCCAATTGTGGTGGGGTCACCAAATTCCAGCTTGGTATGATAACGATGGAAATGTTTTTGTTGGAAGAAGCGAGCAAGAAGTACGTGAAAAACATAACTTAGGCGACATCGAGTTAAAGCGCGATCAAGATGTTTTAGATACTTGGTTCTCATCAGCCCTATGGCCTTTCGCTACTCTAGGTTGGCCAGAGAAAACACCTGAATTAAACACGTTCTTACCTACCAATGTTTTAGTTACTGGCTTCGACATTATTTTCTTCTGGGTAGCCAGAATGATCATGATGACCAAGAAATTTACTGGCCAAGCACCATTCAAAGAAATCTACATTACTGGTTTAATTCGAGATGAAAACGGCCAAAAAATGTCGAAGTCTAAAGGCAATGTTCTTGATCCAATAGACGTTATCGATGGCATTGATTTAGAAGATTTGGTCAACAAGCGTACCTACGGCATGATGAATCCGCAAGATGCCAAGAAGATTGAAAAGCGCACTCGAAAAGGTTTCCCAGAAGGTATTAATGCATACGGTACAGACGCTATGCGTTTTACTTTCTGCGCCATGGCTTCGACTTCTCGCGATATTAACTTCGACTTAAACCGCGTTGAAGGCTACCGTAACTTCTGTAATAAAATTTGGAATGCGACCCGCTATGTATTAATGAATACCGAGGAGCAAGATACAGGCCTTGGAAATGAAGAGAACATACTCAGTGTCGCTGATCGCTGGATTATCAGTGAACTGCAAAATGTCATTACAGAGTTTGAATCAGCAGTTGCACAATATCGCTTCGATATCGCTGCTAATGCGCTTTATGAATTCACATGGAATACATATTGCGATTGGTACTTAGAGCTCTCAAAGCCTATTTTATATGGCGATGACTATTCTGACGCTGAGAAGCGCGGTACTCGCCATACCTTGGTGAGCGTACTGGAGCAATTATTACGTTTACTCCACCCTTTCATGCCATTTATAACTGAAGAAGTGTGGCAAAAGGTGGCACCATTAGCTGGCGTTAGCGGTGAAAGCATTATGCTTGAATCATTCCCTCAACACGATAAAGCCTTTATTGATTCAGAAGCAAACGATGACATTGAGTGGCTTAAAAGCGTCATTGTTGGTATTCGTAACATTCGCGGCGAAATGAACATCGCGCCAGGCAAACCATTAAGTAGTTTATTTAAGAATGGTACTGAGCAAGATCAATCTCGTTTGAAAGCTTATAATAATTTCTTAAGTAAGCTAGCCAAATTAGAGTCTATCCAATGGCTTTCAGAAAACGAAGAAGCCCCTATGTCGGCAACCGCTTTAGCGGGCTCAATGGAAATCTTAATTCCAATGGCTGGCTTAATTGATGTCGAACAAGAAATGGCTCGATTGAGTAAAGAGTTAGAAAAGCTTGGTAAAGAGCAAGCTCGAATTTCAGGTAAGCTTTCTAACCCAAACTTTACCGATAAAGCACCAGAAGCTGTAGTTGCTAAAGAAAAGGCCAAGCTTGAAGAAGTGGAAGTGACCCTTACTAAAGTGAATAAGCAAATAGATAGTTTAAAAACACTTTAATGAAAACTTCATTAGTAGTTATATCAACGGTTTTGCTAGCTTCTTGTCAAGCTAGCAAAATAACGACTGATGCTGAAGCTAATATTCACCATGGAATTATCAAGTCGGGTAAAGATCAAATAGCAGAAATTTGTCCGGAACTAAAAACAGGGCAAACTTTGAATTTTCAACTGGATGCTAGCTTACCAATCTTGTTTAACCTCCATTATCATCAAGGTAAAAAAGTTGCCTACCCTATCCCTGAAAAGAACCTCACTAAGATCAATCAGCAATTTACAGCGCCTGTTGACAACACTTATTGTCTAATGTGGAAAACCCATTTAGACAAGACAAAAGTTAAGTATCAATATTCTATTACGCAATAAAAAGCCCACATCAAGTGGGCTTTTTATTTAAACAAGTTAATTAGCCGTCATAAGACTGTACTTGAGCAGCATTAGCACGATCAACGTAACCTTGGTAAGCTGGTATTGCGATTGCAGCTAAAACACCTACCACCATTAATACAGGCGCTACTGTCGCTCCAATCCAGTGGATAGTTTTATAAGGCTCGGGCTTATAACCAAACTTATTTTCACCTTTAGTGCCTGGAATAAACCAGAAGATTAGTGGAACAAGCGGTACTATTAACAATAATGCTAACCAACCAGATGCATCAAAATCATGACAGCGTTGAATTATTATTGTGTGCTTTTATATTTATATAGCTATAAAGCAAGGATGATTAAATAAGCTTTACAAGCTTTTGGCAATATAGCTTTAGTAGCGTAAATAATTCATGAATATAACTATGAACACCCAATAAAAAAACGCTAATCCCAGTATTCCAAGCCAGCCGGAAATTTTCACAAATAGTGATTCGTTTTTGGGAGGAGCGCCATAAAAATTCTCTTCAAGCTCTCCAGGCACCAGAAAAAGCGCCAAATTTATAATAGGGATAAATACTAAAAAGGCTAGCAATCCTTTAGCTCCAAAATCATGCACTCTTTGAATAGTAAGCCACAGCCAATTTAGCAAACTTGCAATCAGGATAATAATAATTCCTACACCCCAAATCCATGCCATACTACCAGTAGCTACAGGCTTAGGCCCAGAATTAGTAATGTATAAGTAAGCAACCATCATAAGAATAAAGCTAATAAAAACTAACAATGGAAAAAAAAAGGTCATTTGTAAGTATTTCAATCGACCAATCCTTGCTCGCCAATTGGTATATTGAAACTTATATGAGTTTGCTTCTGCTTTAACCTCTAAATCTGCAATTGGAGCTTTATATGCAGTGTTATCCACTATGTTGCTCTTTTCTTTCTAAAGAATTGTTTTAATTGTTGGCTGGCAATATCTTTTAACAAACCTAGTTTAACTTCACAATGATGATTAAACTCACGTTGCTGCAAAATATTCAATACTGAGCCAGCGGCACCTGTACGCGGATCTTCAGTTGCAAAAACTACTCGATTTACACGAGCATGAATCAAAGCCATTGCGCACATAGCACAAGGCTCTAAGGTGACGTATAAAGTGGTATCTACTAGGCGGTAGTTTTGGAGTTTCTGCCCTGCTTGTCGTAATGCCATGATTTCAGCATGAGCAGAAGGGTCATGATTTAGAATCGGTTGGTTATAGCCTTCAGCAATTATCTCGTCATCCTTTACTAACACAGCACCAACTGGCACTTCACCTTTTTCTTCAGCTAATGCAGCAAGCTCTAAGGCCCGCTGCATAAACTGATTATCTAATTCTGAAAACTTATCCATAAGTTTTACTAGAGATTATTCCCACTCAATAGTTGCAGGTGGCTTTGACGAAATATCATAGGTTACGCGCGATATACCATCCACTTCATTAATAATACGGCCTGAAACATGCTCTAGAAACTCATATGGCAAGTGAGCCCAACGTGCAGTCATAAAGTCGATCGTTTCTACCGCTCTTAAAGCAACTACATAGTCATATTTACGGCCATCACCCATCACACCAACCGAGCGAACTGGTAAGAATACAGTGAACGACTGGCTAGTTTTATGGTAAAGATCCCACTTATATAATTCATCAATAAAGATCGCATCGGCTTTACGCAATAAATCGGCGTATTCTTTTTTAACCTCGCCAAGAATACGAACACCTAAGCCAGGTCCTGGGAAAGGATGGCGATAAAGCATGTCATACGGCAAGCCTAGCTCTAGGCCAATCTTACGAACTTCATCTTTGAATAATTCGCGTAGGGGCTCAACTAATTTAAGCTCCATATCTTCAGGCAGGCCACCAACATTATGGTGTGATTTAATCACGTGCGCTTTACCGGTTTTAGCACCTGCAGATTCAATTACGTCTGGATAAATAGTGCCTTGGGCTAACCACTTCGCATTGACTAATTTTTTTGATTCTTCGTCAAAAATATCAACGAATACTTTACCAATAATTTTACGCTTAGCTTCCGGCTCGTCTTCACCTTTAAGCTCACCTAAGAAACGGTCTTCCGCATCTACCCGGATGATGTTTAAGCCAAATTTACCTGAGAACATGTCCATCACTTGATCGCCTTCATTTAAGCGAAGCAAGCCGTTATCAACAAATACACAAGTTAACCTGTCGCCAATCGCTTGATGCAATAACATTGCTGTAACAGAAGAATCCACACCACCTGATAGACCTAAAACCACTTCATCATCACCAACATCTTGCTTAATTTTTTCGATTGCATCTTGGATGATATTGGCTGAAGTCCATAACTTTTCACAACCACAAATATCAGCAACGAAACGCTCTAATATACGGCCTCCTTGTTTAGTGTGGGTTACTTCAGCGTGGAATTGAATACCGTAAAAAGGTTTTTCTTGATGCGCCATTGCTGCGATAGGTGCATTTTCACTAGAAGCGATTACTTCAAAAGTACTAGGTACTTCAACTACTTTATCTCCATGGCTCATCCAAACGTCTAAGATAGCTTTACTGCCTTCGATACGATCTTCGATGCCATTAAATAGCACGTTATCAACCGCCGAAACTTCTGCGTATCCAAATTCTTTCTTATCGGAGGTGCCAACCTTGCCGCCCAACTGATGTGCCATGGTTTGCATGCCATAGCATATACCCAAAACTGGTACGCCTAATTCAAATACAAGTTCAGGTGCACGTGGAGTATCATCTAAAGTAACGGATTCAGGACCACCCGAAAGAATAACTCCTTTAGGATTAAATTCACGAATAAACTCATCGCTAATATCAAATGGAACCAACTCACAATAAACCCCAATCTCACGTACACGACGAGCAATCAATTGAGTGTACTGCGAACCAAAATCTAAAATTAGAACTCGATGGTCATGAATATTCGCTTGCATCAGCTTTACCTTCTTAGGTTAGATGTAACTGTCTAAATAAAATCAAAAAACCGCAGACTATCTTCATATTTAGTCCACGGTTTTAGTACAACGCTTGCACAACTTGTTTGTTGCACTTGAGAGAAACGGATAGATTTATTGAGATCGAGGCAGAGTTTTATGAAGCTGCGTAGTGTACAAGTCAGTACACGAGCATGACTGAATAAAACTCTAACGAAGAGTTCGATAAATCTATACAGTTTATCTCCTGTAGTTTGGAGCTTCTTTCGTAATAGTAACGTCATGCACATGGCTTTCATTCATGCCCGCATTAGTCACTCTCACAAATTCCGCTTTATTGCGCATCTCATCGATCGTGCCGCAGCCCGTTAAGCCCATGCTTGAACGTAAGCCACCCATCATTTGATGGATAATTTGGTTCATAGCACCTTTATACGGTACTCGACCTTCAATACCTTCAGGTACTAATTTGTCCGCAGCATTGGAACTTTGGAAATATCTATCTGCAGAGCTATTCTTTTGGCTCATAGCACCAAGTGAGCCCATACCTCGATATGACTTGTAAGAACGGCCTTGATATAACTCAACTTCTCCAGGCGCTTCTTCTGTGCCTGCTAGCATCGAGCCAACCATCACACAATAAGCTCCAGCAGCTAAAGCTTTACAGATATCACCAGAGAAACGAACACCACCATCTGCAATAAATGGAACTCCTGAATTTTGTAATTCTCGAGCCACATTTGAAATAGCAGAAATTTGCGGAACCCCTACACCAGTTACAATACGAGTAGTACAAATTGAACCGGGACCAATTCCAACTTTCACTGCATCGGCGCCAGCATCTACTAATGCACGAGCACCAGCAGCCGTTGCTATATTACCGCCAATCACTTGAATATCCGGGAATTTTTGCTTAACCCATTTAACTTTATTTAATACGCCTTGCGAGTGGCCGTGAGATGTATCAACCAAAATTATATCTAAACCTGCATCTACTAATGCTGTAACGCGGTCTTCTGTATCAGCGCCAGTCCCAACTGCTGCACCAACCCGTAAATGGCCATAACGATCTTTACAAGCATTCGGCTTGTTTTCGGCATTTCGAATATCTTTAACTGTGATCAAGCCTTTTAGATCAAAAGCGTCATCGACTACCAGCACTTTTTCAATTCGGTACCTGTGCAATTTCTCTAAGACTTCTTCGCTGGAAGCATTTTCTTTGACCGTCACCAATTTATCTTTTGGTGTCATCACGTTTGAAATTGGTTGTTCTAAATTAGTTTCAAAACGAATATCGCGGTTAGTTACAATACCGACTAGCTGATCACCGTCTACCACTGGCATACCGGAAATACCATGACGTTCAGTCATCGCTTTTACTTCGCCAATCGTAGTATTAGGTGGAATAGTAATTGGATCTTTTACGATACCGCTTTCGAATTTCTTAACACGGCGAACATTATTTGCTTGTTCTTCGATGGTCATATTTTTATGAATAAAACCAATACCGCCTTCTTGGGCCAAAGCAATCGCTAAACGTGCTTCAGTTACCGTATCCATTGCGGCAGAAACTAATGGAATATTCAAAGAAAAGTCGCGCGTGATTTTGGTGCGTAAGTCCGCATCCGCAGGTAGTACGGTCGAATGACCAGGTACTAATAAAACGTCGTCAAAGGTAAGAGCTTCCTCTATAATGCGCATATCGTATACCACGTATTATGTGCCAGTATATGGGTCTAGATGTTATTATCCGAACCCTGCTCTGGCTTTGTGAAGCGCGTTATTATACCTTTTCTTTTAACTTTAGGTAAATAACTAATTACATAAGAATAGTAAATAAAATAATCCATGATTCAACCTCTTTTACAGCCTCAAAAAGCGTCAAAAGCTCCTGGAGAGCAACGAAAAGTATTCTCAGTTTCCGAAATGGCACTGACTATTCGTCGCCAATTAGAACGTGAAATAGGACAAATCTGGATAACCGGCGAAATTTCTAACTTCATGCAGCCCGCTTCTGGCCATTGGTATTTCACACTCAAAGATGCCAATGCTCAGTTGAAATGTGCCATATTTAAGAATCGTAATCGGTCGGCACGCTTTACCCCAGAAGATGGTCAGCAAGTGCTTATTCGAGCAAAACTCAGTCTGTATGAACCACGTGGTGATTTGCAGCTAATTGGCGAATATATCGAGCCAGCTGGAGAAGGTGCTCTACAGATTGCCTTTAACCGCCTTAAAGAAAAACTGAATGCTAAAGGCTTATTTGAGCAGGTACATAAAAAGCCGATCCCACAAGTACCGGAAAAAATTGGTATTGTTACTTCAGCCAGTGGCGCAGCAATTAGGGATGTATTAACGGTACTAAAACGCCGTATGCCGCAAATACCTGTGGTGATATATCCAAGTTTGGTACAAGGAGATAGCGCTGCCCAAAATATGATTAAACAAATTGAACAAGCTAATCAAGATAACACTTGTGATGTTTTACTGGTTACTCGTGGTGGCGGCTCTTTAGAAGATATGTGGTGCTTTAATGATGAAGCATTAGCCGAAACCATATTTGCCAGTGAGTTACCTGTTGTCTCGGCTGTTGGTCATGAGGTTGATATATCCATTAGCGATATGGTGGCGGATTTGCGCGCCCCTACCCCATCAGCTGCTGCAGAATTACTGGTTCCCGATCAATCTGAATATCGGCAAAAGCTTAACCAATTCAAAAGACGTTTGGTTAATGAAACCGAGCATA
Source organism: uncultured Kangiella sp. (assembly GCA_947503435.1). GTDB lineage: Bacteria > Pseudomonadota > Gammaproteobacteria > Enterobacterales > Kangiellaceae > Kangiella. The sequence continues at coordinate 112,300 of CANNDL010000005.1, forward strand.
AGCTCGAAGTAGCTCAAGCTTTGCTGGATCGTCTCATTGCACAAATCGTCCACCCTAAAGAAAAACTGGTTGAATCTCGTGCTGAGTTAAGAGAGTTAATCCAGAATCTATTAGTGGCTTTTAGGGAAACTGTATCAGAGCGCTCAACTGACTTAATTGATTTGCAATATCGTCTTAAGTCATTTGATCCTCAGTTTGAACTAGAACAGAGACAAGATGAACTAGTGGTATCACAAGGTAATTTAGTTAAATCCTTTCAAGACTTACTAAAAGGCAAGCAACAACAAATGGCGCTATCCATGCAACAACTCAATGACTTTAGCCCATTAGCCACTTTAAAACGCGGTTATACCATTACTGAAGATGAATCTGGCAAGACCCTTACTTCGGTAAAGCAAGCTAAAAAGGCCAAAGAACTAACTACAAAATTTATTGATGGTTCGCTAAACAGCACAGTGAACTAACTACTTCTTACCAAACTTCTTAATTGCTCTTTTGCGTTTAAGTCTTTGACGGCGAGTGATTTCGTTCTTACGACCTTTGAAAGGATTATCGCCTTCTTTTAACTCTAAACGAATTGGGGTGCCAATTAGTTTTAATTTATTGCGGAAGAAATTAATCAGATAGCGCTTATAACTTTCTGGTAATTTTTTGCACTGATTACCGTGGATAACGATAATTGGAGGGTTATGACCACCTGGGTGGGCGTAACGTAATTTAACGCGACGACCAGATGCCATAGCGGGTTGGTGTTTTTCGTAAGCCTCTTCAAGTAAAGCAGTTAGTTGCGAAGCTGACATTTCAACTTGCGCCGACTCCCAAGCTTCGTCTACAGATTCCCACAAGTGGCCAACGTTAGAGCCATGCAGTGCAGAAATAAAGTGGATCTTAGCAAAATCGATAAAACCTAAACGTCGATCAATTTCGCTTTTCACTTCATCGCGATCTTCTTCGGTCATACCATCCCATTTATTAATGGCAATAACCATTGAGCGACCTGCATCCACAATATAGCTAATTAAACTTAAATCTTGATCAGTAATTGGCTCACGGGCATCCATCACCATAATAGCGACGTTAGAATCATTAATAGCTTGTAGCGTTTTTAAAACCGAGAATTTTTCTACGGCTTCTTTAACTTTACCGCGTCGGCGTACACCAGCTGTATCAATTAAAGTATAGTTTTTATCGCGGCGCTCCATTTCGATATAAATCGAGTCGCGAGTAGTTCCTGGCATATCATAAACCACTACTCGATCTTCACCTAAGAAACGGTTTACTAAGGTTGACTTACCCACATTGGGTCGGCCAACGATGGAAAGTTTAACGCCCTTTGCTATCTCTTCAGGTTCAGCATCAGGATCGACTTCTTCAAGCTCAAGTTGCTCAAAGATATTCTCAATAACGCCATTTACGCCGCGACCATGTGCCGCAGCCATGGGTAACACATGCTCATAGCCTAAGCTGAAATATTCAGCCATAGCCGCTTCTTCGTGTACACCATCAACTTTATTGACTAGCATCAAAACAGGCTTGTTTTGGCGACGTAGATGTTCAGAAACGAATTCGTCAGCACCAGTCATGCCGGTGCGCGCATCGACTAAAAATAGAACAATATCGGCTTCTTCAATTGCCTGTAACGATTGTTCAGCCATCAAACCGTCAATACCCTCTTCATCACCTGCAATACCGCCCGTATCGACCACAATAAACTTCTGGCCTTTTAGTTTGGCTTGCCCATATTGACGATCACGAGTAAGCCCGGGTAGATTTGCTACCAAGGCATCACGAGATTTGGTTAATCGATTAAAAAGTGTCGATTTACCGACATTAGGACGGCCAACTAAGGCAATTACAGGTAACATATAAAGAGTACCGAGAAATTAATAAGCTTATCTTGAATCTACTCTGAGTCCATTACGGCTTCAGTATCGATTTCTTGATAATTAGGGTTCTTGATGGCATATAAATAGCCGTAACGACTAGTCGCATAAATCATTTCAGGGGTAACGATTGGCGTTCCAGCCACTCCATAATCATCTAAATGAGTACGGGCAACCACTTCCCCAGTGGATTTATCTAGCCAATGCAAATAACCTTCAAAATCACCCAATATAATGGTATTTCCATTATCGGCGGCAGCGGTAGGATTTCGGTATTTCAAGCCTTCAGCTTTCCAAACCAATTCGCCACTTAATCTATCTAAAGCTTCAACTACACCATCTGTATTTACTAAATAAACGTGACGGGTATCCACTAAAGGATCACGTAAAACTGAAGTAGAATGGCGCCATAAGAAGCGGCCATTTTGCAAATCAAGAGCAATGGCAAAACCATCATAGCCAGCTGCATAAAGGTTAGAGCCATAAATCACTGGACTTGCGTCTACATCCACAATTCGAGAGATATCTGAACTTCCTCGTGGAGACGATAGACGTTGCTCCCACAACAAATCGCCGTTTAATACATTGAATGCACCAATTTTACCATTGGCAAATCCAGTCACCGCAATACCGCCTGTTGCTAATGGAGCAGATGTTCCGCGCAAAGTTAGCTTTGGTAATACACGATCGTAAAACCAGTCTTGTTTGCCAGATTGCAAATCTAAACCAAATATTTGACCGTCTGCGGTTCGCACCACTAGCTTACCTTCATCGATTGCTGCCGGCGCTAATACTTCACTACTAACTTCCGTGCGCCACTGTTCCGAGCCATCATTTACATCCAGTACTATTATTTCAGCGTCTTTAGTACCAATTGCAATAACACCAGCATCAGCAGTAACACCACCTGATAAAGGAAGTTCTAATTTCTTTTCCCAGATCAAGTCACCAGTTGTTTTATCAAATGCTGAAACTAATCCGGTTGGATCTGCAGCAATAATTTTCTCTTCCCAAATAGCAGGTTTTAAACTATTAAACTGTTTGTTATCACTGTCGCCAACAACTTCGCGCCACTCACGATCTATTTCAAATTTTTCCTGAATATCTACCAATTCAGTTGGTTCATTCAATGGTGCTTCAGCGCATGCGGCTAAAAGAGCAATCGAACTAACCATGGCTAATTTCGAAAATAAGCTCATACGAGTAACTAATTGTTTTTGTTGTGACATAAATTTTTCCTAATCTTTTGGGTGCTGACTACTCAATACCAAATTCTGTTAAGCGCATTGCCAACAAAGGCTCAATTGCACCATCAGCAGCTTCTTTTGCTTGCTTATATAATGCAATCGCTTCTTCTTGTTTTTCTTGACCTAATAAAGCTTCACCCTGTAATAATAAGCTTGTCGCTTTATGAGCATCGAATTCAATCGCTTTAGCAACAGCTTCGGCTTCGACATATTGATCCAGTTGTAACAATACTCGAGCCAGACGAATCTGTGCCAATGCTTTAAAGGTACTATTACCTTTGTCCGCTACCCAGCGTAATTGTTCCGCAGCTTCTGCATATTTATTTTGCTCAGCATATTGTTGCGCTAGCTTAAGAGCCGCTAAACTGGCATAACTAGTTTCAGGGTGGTTTTTAATAAGCTCGTTCGCTTTAGTTACAAACTCAGGGTTTTCTACCTGGCCAGCAACAATCGACGCCAATGCTTGGTTGTAACTTTGAGATGCAGCTTCAGCCTGTTCTTTTTGGTAGCTTTGGTAATATTTCCAACCAAATAAACCTCCAAAACCAATGATGGCGCCTAAAATAATAGCGTTACCATTCTCTTTCCAAAAACTCTTAATCGCTTCTACTTGTTGTTCTTCGGTTTCATAAGCCATGAATGGCCTCCTACTTACTTCTCTATAATTTTTTGTAATTGATTAACGATTTCAGACTGTGAAACCATTAGCTGTTCTTTGTGTTCACGCAAAAATTTCACGCCAACAGTTTTATCATTGGTTTCTTGCTCACCAATAACCAGAGCAATCGAAGCGCCGCTTTTATCAGCACGTTTAAATTGCTTTTTAAAATTACCGCCACCAAAATTTGTTCTCACACGTAAACTTGGCAACCCAGTTCGAATAGCCTCCGCTAATTGCATAGCATTAATTTCAGCGATATCGCCGAGCGCCACCATAAAAATATCGGCATCACTCATTTCTATCGGCGAAGTATCTTCCATTAAAGAGACAATGCGCTCGATACCCATAGCAAAACCGCTAGCAGTAGTTGCATGGCCACCTAGCTGTTCCGTTAGACCATCATAACGACCGCCAGCACATATAGTACCTTGTGCACCTAATTTATCCGTAATCCACTCAAAAACCGTCCGGTTGTAGTAATCTAAACCGCGTACCAACTTTTGATTAACTTGATACTCAATACCGTTCGCATCCAATATTTGGCATAAACGTGCAAAATGTTCTTTCGATTCAGTATCTAAATAGTCAGCAAGCTTAGGAGCATCAACAACCAATTCTTGCGTATTTGGATTTTTGGAATCCAAAATTCTTAGTGGATTGGTCGCCAATCGCTTTTGGCTGTCCTCGTCAAGCTGATCTTTAATTGGCGTTAAAAATGCCACCAATGCATCACGATATTCAGCTCGCGCTTCATTCGAACCAAGCGAGTTAATTTCTAATCGAACCGTATCGGCAATATCTAACGCATTCCATAAGCGCGCTGTCATTAAGATCAATTCAGCGTCCACATCTGGAGTTGCGATACCAAAAGTTTCAACACCTAATTGGTGGAATTGACGATATCGACCTTTTTGCGGGCGTTCATGACGGAACATAGGGCCCATATACCAAAGACGTTGTTCTTGGTTATATAAAAGACCATGCTCAATTCCAGCACGAACACAAGGAGCTGTGCCCTCTGGACGTAAGCTTAAGCTATCACCGTTTCTATCATCGAAAGTGTACATTTCCTTTTCAACAATATCGGTCACCTCACCTACAGCTCGCTTGAAAAGAGTAGTCTTTTCAACAATTGGCATACGAATTTCGTTAAAGCCATAGGACGCCAGTAGCTGACGCAATATTGCTTCCAACTTCTGCCAGTAGGGGGTTCTCTGCGGCAAAATATCGTTCATGCCGCGAATAGCTTGAATTTTCTGACTCAAGGCGCTGATCGCTCGAATTTATAAATTTCTCAAATAAGAGCGAGATTATAGCGGATTTCTAGGAAAACAGTAGGGTTTTCAGGTAATAACTGGCTTATTTACAGAGGAATTAATCGATTTGATATTCCAGCACATAAAAGTGCTGACCATCTTTGATAATGATATCCATTGTGCCTTTGATTCCGGCAAGTTCGCCTGTGCCCGAATCAGCAACAATATTGATTTCCAAAGATTGTGTGCCTTTGTCCATTAAGCCTTTATGTACGAGGGAAAAGCCGCCTTTTTTTCCATCTAGTACACCTGCAAAATGTTCAAGTGCAACATAAGCAGCTGAACCTTGCACTTGAGTTCGATGACTTAACATCTGCCCCTTGGCCGTACCTGACAAAGGGCCGGAATAGGTCTTATCCAGTAACATTCGCCCCATATCAATATCATCCTTAGCTGGGCTTATATTAACTTCAAAACTTCCTTCGTTTTTTTTCACTTTATGGTCCTCGCTGGTGGCAGTCTCAGAATGAGTAATTAGTCAGATAGTGATATAACCATTAACCTCATTCAGTCCTCTTTTTTAAAGCTCCCGAAACTAACCATGAGACGAAAAATGAAATGCCGAGCATAATCATCCATGGGAATGGTAAAAATCTTTTATAAAATGGAACAAAGTCATTAGGCGCAGAATGACAAGAGAGTCCAAAATTTGACCATAGACCACCAGCATCTGCACACTTATCGATACTATTAAATACAATTAAAACGAAGAGCACGAAAAGAAATGTTACTGTTGGCAATAATTTCTTCATAGCTCCTTTACTGGCAAAGTTTCTTCACCCTTAGTAATGCCATCTTTTTGCGCTTGTTTTGCTGCGATTTTATCGCGAATTTGTTTTTCTAATTCATCAACCAGATCTTCATTGGCGACTTTATGGCTTTTCTCGCCATTGTTATAAAGCATGGATTTTTTATGGCCGCCGGTTAAACCAACTTCCACTTCTTTCGCTTCCCCAGGCCCATTAACCACACAACCGATAACCGCCACATCCACATGCTCGTTCACATCTTCTAAGCGCTCTTCCAATGCATTAACAGTTTTAATTACATCAAACTGCTGGCGCGAACAAGATGGGCAAGCAATCAAGTTAATACCGCGTTGACGCAAACCGAGGCTTTTTAAGATGTCGTAACCGACTTTAACTTCTTGCACCGGATCAGCAGCTAAAGAGATACGAATAGTATCGCCAATACCTTCAGCCAATAACATGCCCAAACCCACAGAGGATTTGACGGTACCTGAGCGGAATGAGCCCGCTTCAGTAATACCTAAATGCAATGGATTATCAATTTCTTTAGCCAGAATACGATAAGCTGAAACCGTCATAAATACGTCGGAGGCTTTAAGACTGATTTTATAATCTTTAAAATTATATTTTTCTAAGAATTCAATATGACGATATGCAGACTCCACCAAAGCTTCTGGGGTTGGCTCACCATATTTTTCTTGTAAATCCTTTTCTAAAGAGCCGGCATTGACACCAATGCGAATAGGAATGTTTCGTGCTTTTGCCGCGTCTACGACCGCTTTCACACGAGCCTCCGCACCAATATTGCCAGGGTTAATTCTTAAACAATCAACACCATATTCTGCCACTTGCAAAGCTATTCGATAATCAAAATGAATATCAGCAACCAAAGGTACAGGAGATTGCTCTTTGATTAACTTAAAAGCCTCTGCGGCTTTCATCGTCGGAACAGATACCCGTACAATATCAGCCCCTGTGTCAGCTAATGCTTTAATTTGCCCCACCGTCGCTTCTACATCGCAGGTTTCAGTATTAGTCATACTTTGCACTGCAATGGGCGCATCACCACCTACAGGTACATTACCTACCATTATTTGACGCGATGGACGTCTTTGAATCCAAGAATTATTGTTCATAAAAATTGATTATACTGCTGTGCTTAGGGCTATTTTATGCGCCTAAAACTAATTTTGCTATCTTAGTATTAGAATAAGCTGACAAGTCGACTTCTTCACCTTGGTATTGAATGGTGACGCTGGAAACCTTGCCAATGGTTAATTGATACGGTGGCTGACCTGAAACATTCGAAACATGCCCAGTAGTTTTAGTACCGGACACTAATATTTTTCCTGTAGCATCAACGACTTGTAGCCAGCAATTACCTGAGAAGGAGAGGAATAAGTCAGCATTGCTATCGGAAATTTTCAAAGGCTCAGAGTCGATTTGAACTTTCGATTGCTCTGGGATAGTAGCTGGAGCAGCAGTCTCGGCCACAATAGCTAATTCAGATTGAGTTTGTAAATCTATACTTTCATTTAAAGTTTGATTCAGCTCCAACTGACCAGAGGGATCATTTTCAGGGATCAATTCACCTTCGTTCTCATCCGTGTCTAAAGGTTGTTCTTGAGTAGTATCGGATTTATCAAAACTGTTGATAAACTTATTCCAGTATCCTTTCTCTGCTAACAAATAGTAAATCGAATAAACAATGCCTAACACGATTAAAAAAGAAACGAGTTTAACAAAGAGTCTGGCAGCTTTAATATTTCTTTTGCGGCTTGCAGACTCATCCTTATATGCAGAAGTTACTAACTTAGGGTTTTCAAGTCCGTGTTTTTGTGAGAATTGGCTAAAGCTTTCACTTGCTTTATCCGGATCGATACCCAATAGTTGAGCATAATTTTTTATATAGCCCTTATAAAAGGTGATCGGAATATCTTTGTAATCATCGGCTTCGATATTTCGAACCGACTGCTCCATCAATTTCAGCTTATCCGCTACATCAGCAACGGATAAGTCTTGTTGTTGCCGTAGTTCTTTTAATAAAGAGCCAGGGCCTAATTCAGATACTTCAGGTTCAGTATTGCTCATAATAATTTAAGGTTAGCTATTCATTCTACGATATATCATGGCCTGCTCAGAATTTGGAAACAGCTGAGTTAACTTTTCACCATAAGATTCCATAGAAAACCGGTCATTTAAACGGCGACCAATTTTATAACCTAACAATAAACTATCTGGAGTAGGTTTAGATTTCCCTTCAAATCGTAATAAATAAGATTCTGCTTTATTGTATTGCCCTTGCTCAAATGACATTAAAGATAAGCCATATAAAGGACGTGTCAATCGTGGATTAAAGGTCATGGCTTTTTGGAAATATAAGCCGGCGTTATCAAAGTCTTGAGCTTCTAAAGTACAAAAGCCTGCATTTTCATAACTTTCTGCAACCGCAGTATATTCTGGTTTATCCACCGCTTTTAAGAAATACTCAACAGCCCCAGCATAATCTTTCTTGGAGGTGCATAAAAATGCGCCATAAGCATTTAAATAATCAGGGTTGTTTGGCTCTTTTTTAATCGCTTTCTTATAGTAGGATTCTGCTTTTCCAATCTCTAGAACTTTTTGATAGTAATAAGCTAGTCCAAACATAACATCGGGGGAATCAGGAGAGTATTCCTCTGCCTTTAAAAGATTTTTCTTAGCTCGCTCATAAAGTCCACGTTCAATATAACCAAGGCCTAAAGCCAAACGTTTCTCGGCTGCCGCATCATAATTGGCCGTACGAGAGCCGACTTCGATTTGGTCATCGGTGGCATTTTTAATATTAGTCTTTGTAGTTGTTTCACAGCCCATTAACAGTGTTAACGTTAATAACGAGGTTACGGCGACTAATTTCATTGTTATTTGATCCTTTGCTAGTTGCTAATCTCCACCGGTATTTGTTTCTTATAAGAGCCAGCTGGAGCGTTTTCTTCTCGGCGTGATTGACGTTTAGTTTTATCATTAATTTTGCCTGCAAGTTGCCCGCAAGCCGCATCAATATCGTCACCACGCGTTCTACGTGTTACCACAACATACCCTTTCTTGATCAAAAAATCACTAAATAAATCAATGCTTTGTGGGGTAGAAGTCTCATAATCCGATTGTGGAAAAGGATTGAATGGAATTAGGTTAATTTTGCAAGGAGTATCCTTTAAAAGTGCAGCTAATTGTTTTGCATGCTCTAAGCTATCATTGATTCCTTTTAGCATCACATATTCGATGGTCACTTTGCGCGCAGCATTAGAATTATCAAGATAATGATGAATGGCTGGCATCAGCTCATTAATGGGATATTTTTTATTAATCGGCACTAAGACATCTCGCAGTGAATCGTTAGGCGCATGCAATGAAATGGCCAAAGCCACATCGATATCTTCAATCAGTCGTCTTAATTGCGGCACCATACCTGACGTACTTAGAGTTACTCGACGTTTCGATAAGCCATAAGCATTATCTTCCATCATTAAATTCATTGATTTAACTACTGGCTCGTAGTTTGCTAATGGCTCGCCCATGCCCATCATCACTACATTTGTGATCACACGATCATCAGACTTATGCTTGCCATTTAAATGTCGAGCGGCATGCCAAACCTGGCCGATAATTTCAGCGGTAGTAAGATTTCGATTGAACCCTTGGTAGCCAGTGGAGCAAAAAGTGCACTCCAAAGCACACCCAACTTGCGAGGAAACGCATAAAGTTCCACGCTTTCCATCAGGGATAAATACGGTTTCTATGGCTTGACCGCCAGGAATGTGTAGCGCCCATTTAATAGTGCCGTCGGCAGATTCTTGAACCCCAACCACTTCCGGACCTTTAATTTCAGCGACTTCTTGTAGCTTAGCTCGGCAAGCTTTGCTGATATTGGTCATTTCTTCGAAGTCTTCAACTCCGAATTGGTGGATCCATTTCAAAACCTGAGTGGCACGAAATGGTTTTTCACCAAGTTCTTGAAAGAACTCCACCATTCCATCGCGCGTCAGGTTGAGTAAATTAATTTTCTCTGCACTCATTACTGATACCTTTTTGCGATTAAATTCATTAAATCGATTGTATTTTACACTAAAAAAGGCTTTCTAGCAGTGCCAGAAAGCCTTTAAAAACACTTTTAAAAATTTAGGATTTTTGAGCTTAGTTCAAGGCGAAAGCTTTTCGAGTACCGCAGTTTACAAGTGTAAATGAGGACACGAAGACAAAGCTTTCAACACCGAAATAACTCAAAAAGACAAATTTTATCGAGTTCTTGGGCAAATTTCGTCTGCAGAGAAGAAATAAGCAATTTCACGTGCCGCTGAATCTGAGCTGTCAGAACCGTGAGCAGCATTTTCGTCAACCGATACTGCGTAGTCTGCACGGATTGTACCGCGTAACGCTTCAGCAGGGTTAGTAGCGCCCATGATTTCACGGTTAGCTTTGATTGCGTTTTCGCCTTCTAGTACTTGAACCATAACTGGACCAGACGTCATGAAATCAACTAAAGCACCAAAGAATGGACGCTCAGCGTGCTCAGCGTAAAAGCCTTCTGCTTTTTCGCGCGATAAGTGCATCATTTTAGAAGCAACGATACGCAGACCAGCACGCTCGAAACGGCTGTAGATTTCGCCAATTACGTTTTTCGCAACTGCGTCAGGTTTTACGATAGAAAAAGTACGTTCGATAGCCATTTCGGACTCCGTTTAATCAATATCAATCAAGAAAATAAAAGGCTAGCCATGGCTAACCCAGAAATTGCGCGGAATTATACTGGAAGCCTATAAATTAGGCAATCGATACTAAGAACATGAACTAACTAATCAAATATTTTATGCTTTTTCCTATGGCGGTATTCAGACTCTAACTCAGCATGCTTAAGTTTATGCTCTCCAAACAACGCAGCGCCATTAATAAAAGCAATCAAACCTAAACCGCCCAATAAGGTTCCAAGAGGAATAAGAAAAAGGCTTAATACGCAGAGAATTATTCCAATCCATCTAGAATAATTAGGTCTCCAAGTTAACGTTATCGAAGTGATTAATAATATCGAAAAAATTACCCCATAAAGCTGCCAGGCTGTAATGTTAGACATATTTACTTGAGAGCCTGCAAAGGTCATGAATACGCTATAGATCGCAAACAGACCTCCGATAAACCAAACAACATTTAATGCCCGAATTGAATGAGAATGATTCCTCAATGACTTTAACTGCTTATAGCTTAATTCTTTGAAGTTTTCTGCAACCTCTAATCGCGTGTCCGATTGTGGTGCTTGATAAGGGTTATCTCTTTCTATTTTTGTCATTGATATTTTGTGGGGTCGGTCATGTTTTGATTTGTAAAGCCTTGCGCTCGCAAGTTACAAGAGTCACATTCACCACAGGCTAAACCATCATCGGTAGCTTTATAGCAAGATACAGTATGACTGTAATCAACACCCAGACGAAGACCTTCGGCAATTATTTGCTCTTTAGTCATATCAATTAGCGGAGCAGCAATAGTAAGCTTCTGTCCTTCTACTCCTGCTTTAGTCGCTAAATTCGCCATATCCTCGAAAGCTTTTACAAATTCAGGGCGACAATCTGGGTAGCCTGAATAATCGACTGAATTCACACCTACAAAAATATGGCTAGCTTCAAGCACTTCAGCCCAACCTAATGCAATTGATAGGAAAACCGTATTTCGGGCCGGAACATAAGTAACTGGGATAGCTTCTTGTTGTTCAATTTGTTCGTTAACTGGAACATCAATCGAATGATCAGTTAATGCCGAACCACCAATTTCCGTCATATCCAAATTCACTTCGATATGCTTTATAACTTCAAATAATTTAGAGATTTTCTTAGCAGCATTAAGCTCAGCTAAACTACGTTGCCCATAATTAAAGCTCATGGTGTAGCAGTCAAACCCCTGTTCTTTGGCCATAGCCAATGCGGTGGTTGAGTCTAACCCACCTGAAAGTAAAACAACGGCTTTCTTAGACACCGGTCTTCTCCCCCCAAATGATCTTATGCAGCTGCACTTGCATACGAACTTTTAATTTACCCTTCAAAATCCATTCTGCTAATTTTTGGTACTCCACTTGGCCATAGCTGGGCGAAAAGAGCACTTCACATTTATCCGTTAAGCCATGCTGTTCGACTGTCATCTTGGCCCAATCAAAATCCTTACGACTACAAATTACAAACTTAACCTGATCGGTAGCTTTAAGATGATCGATATTTGAGTATAAATTTTTTGACATTTCGCCAGAATCCGGTGTTTTAAGATCCATCACTGTCATAACACGTGGATCCAAAGGCTCAATATCATTGGCTCCGCCAGTTTCAGTAGAAACTTGGTAGCCTTTATCACAAAGCATGGTAAAGAAATCAAAAACTCTTTTCTGCGCTAAAGGTTCACCACCTGTGATACAAACATTGTCACAGCCGTATTTCGCAATTTCATTAAGAATTTCTTCGTAAGTCATCCACTCACCTCCGCCAAAAGCGTAATCGGTGTCACAATAGATACAGCGAAGCGGGCAACCCGTCAGACGCACGAATACCGTCGGCAAGCCAACGGTTAGGCTCTCACCTTGAAGAGAATGAAAAATTTCAGTGATTCTTAATTTGCTCAAAACATACAGCCAATATAAATAATTGCGCGAATTATAGTCGATTACACATCGTTAAGACAAAGAAAAAGGCGCCTTAGCGCCTTTATTATTTCTCAGTATAATCTAAATCGTTTCTAATTTTGCCTTGGCTAACTTACCCGCCGTAGTATCAGGAAACTCTTTTGCTGCTTGCTGATAATAAGCTCTCGCAGCGTTCACATTTCCTCGCACCTCTTCTAACTGACCTAGTTTTAAAATCGCCACATCGGTCTTGTTGGCGCCGGGGAATTCGGCATAAACAGCTTTGAATTGAGCTTCAGCTTGCTCATATTCACTATCTTTCATGTGAAGTTGACCAAGCCAAAAGTGGGCATTGGAAGCCAATGGTTCTTGCGGATAAGCTTCTAGAAAGCTTTTAAAAGAGCTTTTTGCAAAGGCAAACTGTTTATCTTTATATTGAGTAAATGCCTTGTTGTATGCATCTTGCACCTCAGAGCTTGCAGTCGCAGGATTGGTATCTCCATTTTCTGCAACTTCACCCGTTTCATCTACTGGCTGAGCTACGCCTGCAGCTTGAATACGTTTATCCAAATCGATATAAAGATCTCTTTGTTGCTTAGATAATTGATTCATACGGTAGTCTTGCTCTTCAAGTTGTCCCCGCAATTGTCGAACTTCTTGTTGAAGTTGATTTATTTGTAGCACCAATTCTGCAATCAACTGGCTTTGTTGATTATTACGAGCTTGTTGTTTAGCACGTGCATCTTGAGCATCAACGACAGGAGCCGCTGCATAAAGCCCGTTTACCCCAAATGATAAACCCAACAACACAACTGCAAAAATTTTCAACTTCATAAAAATACCGTATGACTTCAATTTGTTCTATTTAACAATAATATAGACGAATTATTTGTAGCTAAGTTCTACACGACGATTTTTCGCCCAAGAAGCTTCTTCATGGCCAGTCACCGCAGGAGATTCCTCACCAAAACTGACCACTTCAATTTGGCTATCAGCAACACCAAAAGTACGTAACAATTGCGCTACGGCTTTGGCGCGACGTTCACCTAAGGCTAAGTTATATTCTGGCGTACCACGCTCATCGGCATGGCCTTGCAATATAACGCTACGATTCTCATCCACCATACGATCAGCGTGTAATCGCAACATTTCAGTATACTCAGAATCAATCACATCTTGGTCAAACCCAAAGTAGATAGTAGTGCTATCTAGCAATGCTTGAATTCGTTGAGCTTCAGCATCTGCACGACGCTGTGCTTCTTCAGCAGCTCTCTGGGCGGCTAATTGTTCAGCAGTAGGCCCGGTGTTTTGGCTAACGCCTGTATTGTCAGAAGTGTCGCTAGGTTTTGTCGTGCTACAAGCCGAAATTACTAAAGCAAATACAGCCAGAGCAACCAATTTCATTATATGTTTCATTGTTTTCTCCAAAAGAAGTAAAAATTATATCTAATTAAAAAATTACAGCAAAAAAGGTGACCAAGCAGGCGCTTTTACTTCGCCCGTGGTGCTTGGTATAGGCATACCAAAACGACCATCCATCGAAATGGTACTTAAAACTTTTTGACGGCCGTCAACCGTCGAGTAAATAATCATACTACCGTTTGGGGCAATAGATAAAGACTCATCTAAGTGTGTTTTAGTTAATATATTAATGGTTCCCGTACCAAGTTCCTGAGAAGCGAGATGGAAATTACCATTATTCTGGTGCACCATTACGATGGACTTACCGTCTGGGCTAAATTCAGCGCCAGCATTATAGCGCCCTTCAAAAGTAACCCGTTTAGTATCGCCAGAACTTAAAAACACTTGATAGATTTGCGGCCGACCGCCTCGATCTGAAGTAAATACTAAGCTTTCTCCATCAGGACTCCAAGAAGGTTCAGTATCAATCGCATAATGACGGGTCAATCGTTGCAACTTACGTGTTGCCAGTTCCATGATATAAATTTCAGGGTTGCCATCTTTAGACAGAACCATTGCCATTTTAGTGCCATCTGGCGACCAAGCCGGCGCGCTATTAAAACCTTTATAACTGGCTAAAGTCGTTCTTTGCGCTTGGGCTAAGTGTTGAATCACGATCTCAGAGCGACCATTCTCAAAGGTCACATAAGCCAACTGCTGACCGTCAGGAGACCAAGCTGGTGACATAATTGGTAACCGTGAGGAAAAAATTCGCTGGGCGCCATAACCATCGCTATCTGCAACAAAGAGCTGATAAGGATTTGGCTGACTTCTATCCACTTCCACGTAAGCTACTTGAGTAGCAAAAGCACCTCGCTCACCAGTTAGAGCTTGATATATTTCGTCAGCAGCAATATGAGCATTCCAACGGTAATTGTCATTACTAATAATTTTGTCTTTTAACAGCATTAAATGATGCGACTGTTCAATAATCGGATAAGAACCGTCTTCTATGTCAGACTCAAAAATAGCCTTATCATTATAAGGGTCAACTAAATCATAAGAAACTTGATAAGTACCTGGGCTTTTTTCTTTTACCACCCCGTAAACAACCGCATCAACACCTAGCTGTTTCCAAAGGCTCAAGTCTACTTGCTCAACCGCTGCGGGTCTCTGCGGTAAATCCGCAATTGCAGTAACTTTAAACTTGCCAGAACGAGCTAAATCATCAGCTATTATTTTGGCAAAATCAAAAGGAGGCGCAACTACGATAGTTGAAGCTTCAAACGCAAAAGGGACTACTGCTATCGGCCTTGCGTCATCACGTCCTTCCGTTATTAAAATTTCAATTTCAGCCTTCAATGGCAAACTGATTAGTACCATTAATAATGTTGCTAATAATTTTTTCATAGCTTTCCTAAACTTAGTTTTCTTTTTGACTGGGATCGAATTTCATTCTAAAAGATTTCAATTCCGCCATAACTTGAGGATCATCTGATGAAGGTAACGGAGCAGCTCTATTAATTGCTGTTTCCGCAGACTCACAATATCCATCATCACCGTCAATTGCTTCGATGTTCAATACAATTCCACCGGGCCCCATACTAATGCGCACAATGCATACACCTGTATATTGTGGGATATCCCAATTTCTAATGATTTTAGACTGAATAGCCGCTTGAATTTTCTGTACCTCGCTCATTATTTGAGTTTGACGCACATCACCTTTATCGGCTTCAAACAACTCATCGTCTAAACTCGCCATCTGCTCTTCTAGTTCACGGCGTTTGCGCTCAGCTTCTTCGCGCTTTTTACGTTCAGCTTCTGTTTTTTTACGTTTTTCTTCTTCAATACGTTTACGTTCGGCTTCTTTTTTCTTTTTTTCCGCTTCAGCCTTGCGCTTATTCTCAGCGTCTATTTCTGCTTTTTTCTTAGCTTCATCAGCCAAACGTTGTTTTTCAAGTTCAGCCTCTTGCTGTTTTTTCTTTTCCAGCTCTAAACGTTGTTTTTCGGCATCTACTTGCTGCTGTTTTTCTTGCTCAGCTACTTTCTGCTTTTCAAGCTCTTGTTGTCGTTCTAACTCCTGTTGGCGGGCAAGTTCTTGCTGACGCTTTTGCTCTTTTTCGCGCGCTTGCTCAATCTCTTGCTGTCTCTTTTGTTGTCTTTTTAAGCTTGATGCATCGCGCTTCGGCGTTTCTGGTGCCGTGACCAACTTTGCTTGTACCGGTGCATCGACAAATTGTTTGGGAGATTCCTCTTTATCGAAGGCAAAATTCCATACCAATGCCGCAAGCAAAACCAAGTGCAAAACGATTGCCAAAATAAAAGGAACTATATTTTTTTTATGTGACAATCTGGTTACCTTCTGCTCATAGCATTTTATTTTGCAGGGTTAGTCATTAAACTAACTTTATCAATCCCCGCCACTTCATTCATCATGCTTAGTAACTCTACGACCTTTCCGTAATCAGCACCTTTATCACCGCCCACTAAGACTAAAAGATCCGGCTTTTGTTGCAAGCGACTTTGAACTAAATCGATGGTTTCATCAATCGTATAAGCCACTTCATCTCGATCGCCGGCAGTTATAAAGTGATACTCGCCTTCTGCTGTTATCTCGATAATAATAGAGTTTTCAGCAGTAGCCACTGACGGCGGCGCTGAAGCATTTGGCAAGTCAACGTCTACACCTGCAGTGATAGCGGTCGCTGTGATCATTAAAATCACCATCAATACCAGCATCACATCAATGTAAGGAACCACATTGATTTCTGCTTTGGGTCGACGACGAGTTCGGCGAATTAAATGAGCCATAAGCTATTAAACCTCAGTTAACCCTTACTATGCGCCTTGCGATGCAACACGCCTGAAAACTCCTCAAGAAAGTTTTCGTATTGCGTCTCAATACGCTGCAAGCGATTAGTAAATCGGTTATAAGCAATTACTGCTGGAATTGCAGCAAACAAGCCCATAGCCGTAGCAATCAAAGCTTCAGCAATTCCCGGAGCAACCATTGCCAGTGTTGCCTGCTTAACAGAGCCCAGTGCTATAAAGGAGTTCATGATCCCCCACACGGTTCCGAATAAACCTATATAAGGTGTTACTGAACCTACGGTTGCTAAAAACGATAAGTTCCTTTCTAGCTTTTCAATTTCACGACTGTGAGATACACGCATGGAACGATGCGTGCCATCCATTACTGCATCAGCTGAAGTGCCTTCTTGACTTCGCAAACGAGCAAATTCACGATAGCCCGATTGAAATAAAGACTCTAAGCCAACCGCAGGCTTGGCTCTTTGGTTCAAATCTGAGAACAATTTACTCAAATCAATACCCGACCAAAATTTATCTTCGAATTTCCGGCCTTCGCGTAACGCTTTATTTAACACTGCTGAGCGTTGAAAAATCATTGCCCAAGAAACTATCGAGATCAAAAGCAACAATGCCATTATGGCTTGTACCGGAACACTTGCTTTAACAATCAAATCGATAATCGACAAATCAGCACCAGTCACTGGCTATCTCCTCTACTAAATAATCAGGCATGGATATGGGAATCATCGTATTCACATCCACACAGGCAACCTTAATCGTTGCTTCGTTTAATAATTTCTCTTCGCCATTTTTACCTGCTTCTTCCATCACTACCTGCTGATGAAAAACAACACTGGCTCTTCTTGATTTTACTATTTGGGTTTTCACCAAAAGTTTATCGTTAAATCGAGCCGGTGCAAAATAACGGGCGTCCACGTGAGCTACTGCAAATGCCAAACCTTGCTCAATCAAAACGTCCTGATCATAACCAAGGCTACGCAGCCATTCTGTGCGCGCACGCTCATAAAATTTCAAATAATTGGCGTAATAGACCACGCCCGCCACATCCGTATCTTCATAATAGACTCGAACGGGTAAAATAAATTCAGCTTTACTCATAATTTAACGCAAAGATTAGGTAAAAAGTGTTAATTTTTGTGTTCTTTATTTTAATGCTACTTAAACAAGTCGCCATCACTCGGAACAATATCAAAGTGCTGATAGGCTAATTTTGTAGCAATTCGGCCCCGTGGCGTACGTTGAATGAAACCCTGCTGGATTAAAAATGGTTCAAGTACATCATCAATGGTATCTCGTTCTTCGCCTATCGCAGCTGCAAGAGTATCAAGTCCAACTGGGCCACCACTGAATTTCTCAATAATGGTTAGCAGTAATTTTCTATCCATCATATCAAAGCCACGATCATCCACATCCAGCATATCTAAAGCTCGATTTGCAGTAATTTGATCAATAACGCCATCTGCTTTAATTTCCGCATAATCCCTAACACGTCTTAGTAAACGATTGGCAATACGGGGAGTACCACGCGAGCGACGCGCCACTTCTGCGGCTCCGCCCTCTTCTATGCTTAAGCCTAAAATAGTTCCTGAGCGCATCACAATGCCCGTCAAATCTTTAACGTTATAAAACTCAAGGCGTTGAACGATACCGAAGCGGTCACGCAAAGGCGAAGTCAATAAGCCCGCGCGAGTCGTAGCACCGACCAATGTAAATGGCGGTAAATCAAGTTTAATAGAGCGTGCTGCTGGTCCTTCACCAATCATAATATCCAATTGGTAATCTTCCATAGCGGGATACAAGACTTCTTCTACATGTGGACTTAAGCGGTGAATCTCATCAATAAACAAGACATCGTTAGGCTCTAAATTGGTTAGCATTGCCGCTAAATCACCTGCTTTTTCTAACACGGGGCCAGAGGTGTGCTTAATACCCACATTCATTTCATTGGCTACAATATTGGCAAGCGTAGTTTTACCTAAACCGGGCGGGCCAAAAATTAAAACATGATCCAGTGCATCTTTACGCTTTTGCGCAGCACTTAAGAAGATTTCCATTTGCTCACGAACTTTTTCTTGACCAACATAGTCTTTTAAACTTGTTGGCCGAATAGCTCGGTCAAAGTGGTCTTCATCCCCCAGTTCATCGGGGTTTATTATTCTATCGTGTTCGATCATATTTAATTATAGTAACTGCTGTAATTTGTTGCTTCTCATCAAGTCTAAGTCTATCAAGGCTTTAGTGCAGATGAAACGACAATCCTTTGATTTCTTTCGATTTCCATATTTCGTCAGTTTTCGGTATTCTGCTTAATAATTAAAATTATCTATAAATTATGCGCATTATTCCCCAAAATCCCTTTGTTCGAATTTTAGTCTCAGCTTGCTTTGCATTTATAGGCTTTGGCACTTGGGGTTACTTTGCTAATTATGAAGCTGGGCATGATATTGCCTTACGCTCTGCTCTAGTCCAAGGTTCGATGAGCTTTTTACTTACTTTTGTTGGTAGCGCCATTATGGAATTTATGGTCAAACTGTCTGAAGATAATTTAAAGCGTTTTCTTCTGGCGGTCATTACCAACCTTGTGGCTGTCTATGGCTTTGTGATTAGTGGACACCTCATTAACGGAACTCCGAATATCTTTCTAACTATTTTGCCTGGGTTAATTATTACCTGTATCTATTGCATTAGTTACTCTTGGTTTTTGACCTACGGTCATGCTGCAGGTGGAGACTATAAGATGGTGCAGTTACTAAAACTAAATGATGACTCACAGTTATTAAAAGCGGAAGAACTATTAGTCGCTTTAACTAGCGCGGATAAATTACAAGCTCGTAGAGTGATTAATGATATTGAATTAGGTCGAATGTCTTCACTTTATGTAAAGACTAAAGAGCAACAAATTGAGTTAATTGCAGAGCTGAATTCGTTAGGAATAAGCTCTAAGCCCCTTTAATTTTCAGCAGCTTCCAGTTTTTCATTTAACTCAAACCACTCTTCTTCCAATGTTTCTTGTTGAGCTTTTATTAGCTGAGACTCATTGGTAGTTTCAAGCATCTTTTCTTTATTAACGTCCTCATAAAGGCTCGGATCAGCCATGAGTTTATCAAGCTCATCGATTCTGGATTGCGTTTTTTCCATTTGCAGTTCTAACTTCTTTAACTTGTTTTTTATTGGTTGCAATTGCTTTCGTTTTTCAGCATCAAGCTTGCGTTGCTCTTTTTTAGAAGCTGCTAGCCCTGTCGTTCCAGAGTCTAATTGCTGATTACTCGATTGGCTTTCTAATTTAGCTTGCTCCAAAGTCCATTTAGCATAGTCATCTAAATCGCCTTTAAACTGCTTTACCTTGCCATCAGCCACTAGATACAAATCATCACAAACGGTTTTTAGCATGTGTCGGTCATGCGAAACCAATAAAATCGCCCCTTCAAAATTCTGAAAGGCCACGGTCATAGCATGACGCATTTCTAAATCCAAATGGTTAGTTGGCTCATCCAATAACAAGACATTAGGTTTAGAGTAGACCAACAAAGCCAAGACTAAACGGGCTTTTTCACCACCCGAAAATGGTGCCACAGGTTCAAGCGCCTTATCACCATTAAAATCAAAGCCGCCTAAAAAGTTTCGCAGCTCTTGTTCGGTGGCATCAGGGTAATCCCGTTGCAAGTGCTGAATAGGTGACATTTCAGGGTGCAATTGATCAAGCTGATGCTGAGCAAAATAACCAATATTGATAGTTTTAGCCGCGACCCGCTCGCCTGACAACAAGGGAATCTCTTCAACTAAAGATTTAATCAGAGTCGATTTACCAGCGCCGTTTTTACCCAATAAACCAATTCGATCGCCAGGTACTAATGAAAATCCAATTTGTTCTAAAATACGTATCTCGCCCTGCTCTGTTTTATAACCTGCGTTAACGGTTTTTAGTTGCAGCAATGGCGCAGGAACATGCCCCAATTCTGGGAATGCAAAGTTAAAAGGCGAATCCACATGGGCAGGCGCTATCAGCTCCATACGTTCTAAAGCTTTAACCCGACTCTGCGCTTGCTTGGCTTTACTGGCTTTAGCTTTAAAGCGAGTGACAAAAGATTGCATATGAGCGATTTCTTTTTGCTGACGCTCAAACTGACTTTGTTGCTGCGACAAGTGTTCGGCACGCTGTATTTCAAAATCAGAATAGTTACCGCTGTATACTTTCACGCCTTGTTGTTCGATGTGGGCAATCCGATTGACAACTCGGTCAAGAAAATCTCTATCGTGAGAAATCAACATCACAGCGCCTTGATAGGCTTTAAGCCACTTTTCCAGCCATATCACCGCTTCTAAGTCCAAGTGGTTAGTCGGTTCATCCAGTAACAACAAGTCTGAACGACACATAAGCGCTTGCGCCAAATTCAAACGCATCCGCCAACCACCAGAAAAACTATTCACCGCTAGGTTTTCTTGCTCGGCAGTAAAACCCAAGCCATGCATCAAAGCACCTGCGCGCGAATGAGCGGTATAAGCATCTATATCCGCTAACTTTTGATGTAATTCACCAATGACTTCACCTTGATTAGTGGCTTCAGCAGTTTCTAGTTGCTTTTGAAGTTCTATCAGCTCTTCATCGCCTTGCAACACATAATCAATCGCGGCAATAGAAACACTTGGCGTTTCCTGACGAACACTGGAAATCACAATGCCATTGGATTTAGAGAAATCACCCTCGTCTTCCTCGAGCTCATCCCTCACCAAAGCAAACAAAGACGATTTTCCGGTACCATTAGCACCCGTCACCCCAACTTTATCTTGCGGATTAACTATAAAAGACGCCTGTTCAAATAGCACCTTCTTACCGCGTCTAAGGGAAGTGTTTTCAAAGAAAAGCATGGATGATTCTATTGGTAATCGATTAAGGTAATTGCCGCACATTATATAGAGCACCACCTGCAACACAAGACAATAAGCCATTAGCTCATGTTCGCCTTGCTTATCTAGTTTGTACATAAACAATTGATTTTGTTACTATCCCATAAATCTATTAGGACAATTATGCTCGCTTTGTAGGGGTATTTAAGGGTAAAAAGGATCTCGAAAAAAATGTCTTATAACTCAACCAACTATATTCGATGTCGCAAATTCAGCTGTTAGCTGCACATAGAAGAAGATGACAAGCATTAAGAGATTAAGAAGTGTAATTCAAAGTACAGCACACCATGCAGTGAGTGGTTTATGCTATGTGCACCCGCACTTAGGTGAAAAATGCAAAGAGATTGGAATAAAATCAATTGGTATTAACCTAATGCAGCCTGAGTTTGATATAGAACTGCAATCAATAACCAAAGAATTAAAATTATCAACAAACGCACTTCGAGAAAAATTTAATGAGTTGTTGATAGTAGAAAATATCAATGCCTCTGAAATTATAAAAGCAAATATCATATTCAACTTTATGTATGGTCGGTGGCCTAGCAGTTGTTTTATTGAAGCAGTCACCGTTGAGGGAGCAAAAGTAGAGGTGGCTGTTGATTCCGAAGGTAAAACAGCAGAGGTGTTACATGCAAGCAGCTAACAAGGCGAAACAACATCGACGCGCTACCGCGCGCCACTGTTCGCGGCGTTATTCATATAAGAACTTAGTATAATAGAGGTAATTGATAGCATGAGTAGTGAAGAACAACCTGATAATTCATTACATGGTATTACCCTTAAAATGGTGGTCATTAGATTGCAGGAACACTATGGCTGGGAGGGTTTAGCTCAGCGAGTTAACATTAATTGCTTTAAGAGTGATCCATCTATCAATTCCTCACTCAAGTTTCTGCGCAAGACTCAGTGGGCCAGGGATAAGGTTGAGAATTTATATATATCCACTTTTAAGACACATTCCCCATGGAAAAAACTTAATTAGTTTGTATATAGTTGCAATCATGCCGATTGCAGCATTTGCTTAGCATCGAACACATAACAGAACATTATTGGTATCATTAATGAATAAATTACTAGTCGCTATATTATTAATAGCCACCTCCAAACTTTCGCTTGCTCACGATAAAGGTAGCGAGAGTAAAGTCACTTACCTAGGTAATGAAGCTTTATTAATTAACAGCGGTGAAAGTAAAGTGTTGTTCGACCCCTTCTTTCATAGTCATTTTAATACTTATACCTTAGTTCCTGATGGCATTCGCAAAAAGATTTTTAATAAAGAAAAACCGTTCGACGCAGTAGATGCTATTTTTGTCAGTCATGCCCATGGCGATCATTTTTCTGAAGCTGATACCTTACGATATTTACAAGAAAATCCTGAGGTGGCTTTAATCGCTCCGCAACAAGCCATTGAAATGATGCAAAAGTTAAGCGGCTTTTCTGAGCTTAAAAATTCAATAAAATCGATCGACTTAGCCTTTAAACAAAAAGCCAAATCCTTCGAGCTTAAAGGCATGACCATTGAGGCTGTCAGAATTCCTCATGCGGGCTGGCCGCAAAGAGCCGATATACAAAATATGGTTTATCGAGTAGCTCTCGATAAAGCTACTGTGATGCATATGGGTGATGCTGATGTCGATAAAAGCCACTATCAAGCTCATCAAAATCATTGGGATAAGCAATCAACTGATGTGGCGTTTCCGCCCTATTGGTTTTTCTATTCAGATGAAGGCAATCAAATTCTTGAAGATATTCTGGGTATTAAAAAAAGTATTGGCGTTCATGTCCCAACCGTAACGCCCAAGGGGTTGAATGATACTGGCAAGGACTTTTTTACCATTCCTGGTGAGTCTAGAACGATCAAGACACACGCGCACGATAGTAAACCAAAAGACTAAGCGATTTTTAGCACTGTTCACAGAATTAAATTTACTCTTATGCTATAAAACTCCTTCGATGTTGAATCTTAAATATATTGAAGGAGTAATATATGCAACCATCCAATCAAACACCTGACTATTCAGCCATTAAAGCCAAGCAACAAATGGTTTGGGGCTCGGGTGATTATTCTCAAGTTGGCTCTACCTTACAAATCACTGGCGAAGAGTTATGTGAATCTATGGATTTACATTCCGGTCAATCGGTTTTGGACGTAGCGGCTGGCAATGGCAACGCCACTATGGCGGCAGCTCGTCGTTTTTGCGAAGTAACTTCTACCGATTATGTCGAGTCACTTTTAAACGAATCAAAGAACCGTGCCCAAGCAAATCATCTTGCTGTTAATTATCAACAAGCCGATGCCGAAGCTCTGCCGTTTGAAGATGAAACTTTTGATAATGTAATGTCTACCTTTGGAGTTATGTTCACTCCGAATCAACAACAATCTGCTAGTGAGCTTATGCGCGTTTGCAAAAAAGGCGGCAAGATTGGCATGGCTAATTGGACTCCTGATGGATTTATCGGCCAACTGTTTAAAGTTATCGGTAAATACAATCCGCCACCGCAAGGTGTGAATTCTCCAGCTAACTGGGGCACTCAAGATTTCTTACAGCAGCAGTTTAGTGAACAAGCATCTAATATCCAAGTTAATGAAAAGAACTATAGTTTTAGATATAAATCTCCACAGCATTGGATGGAGGTTTTTAGAAACTACTATGGACCTACGCTAAAAACTTTTGAAATGTTGGACGCACCGCAAGCAGAAGCTTTAGAAGCGGATATTTACACACTGCTGGATCAGTTTAATACCGCGACTGACGGAACTTTAGTGGTGCCATCAAAATACTTTGAAGTGGTTATAGAGAAGTAGAATAGCTTGATTCAAAAAAGGCAGCGTTGAGCTGCCTTTTTACTCTCTATCTGCTAGTCTATTCTTTTAACAAAAACAGCTTTATATAGAGGATCATCATGAATAAAACCGTACCCAATGTAATATTTAAAACTCGTGTTAGGGATGAGTCCATAGGTGGAGGCAACCCCTTTCGGTGGCAAGATGTTTCTACTGACGATATTTTCAAAAACAAAAACGTTATCTTATTTTCGCTTCCTGGCGCCTTCACGCCAACTTGCTCAAGCACTCACTTACCGGGCTTTGAAAAAAAGTACGAAGAATTACAATCATTAGGTATTGATGACGTTTATTGTTTGAGTGTTAATGATGCCTTCACCATGTATCAATGGTCGCAAAAGTTAGGCGCTAATAAAGTCAAAATGTTACCCGACGGAAATGCTGACTTCACACGAATGATGGGCATGTTGGTTAAGAAGGACAATTTAGGCTTCGGTAATCGCTCTTGGCGCTATTCGATGCACGTTGAAAATGGCGAAGTAAAACAATTATTTGCAGAAGCAGGAATGATGGACAACTGCCCTGAGGATCCTTTCGAGTGTAGTGACGTCGATACTATGATTAACTACTTGAGAAGTTAAATACAAAGCACTCAATAAAAAGACCAGAATACTCTGGCCTTTTTAATAGATAACTTTATTACTCTACTTTTGTCCCAAAATCACCGTCCATTTGCGCTGCTAAATACGCCAGCACTACATAAGCTGCAGTATTTTGATCAAGATGTTCCTTATTGATTTTATCTAGCGTATCGTCAGGCGTATGGTGATAATCAAAATAATCAGTTCCATCTTGACGAAGTGAAAATACCGAAATACCCATTTGACGCAATGGTATTAAATCAGGACCGCCGCCAGCACGGTTATTACCATATGTAATGCCTAGTGGCTCCATTAGTTCCGCAATTTTTTTAGCGATGGGTAAAGCATCTGGATTAACGCGCGAATCAATCCTCCAAATAGGGCCAGCTCCAAAGTCTGACTCAGCGCCAGTAATAATATTTGCTAGCTCACCTTTATGTGCCTCTGCATACGCTCGAGCCCCCACTAAACCTTGCTCTTCGTTGGCAAACATTATCACTCGAATAGAGCGCTTTGGCCTTTGCGGCAAACGAGCAATTAATTCAGCCGCTGCTGTGGTAATAGCAATACCAGCACCATCATCTAATGCACCAGTACCTAAATCCCAAGAATCTAAGTGGCCGCCGATAATGACATATTCTTCTGGCCTTTCACTGCCAGTGATTTCTCCGATAACATTATGCGAAGTATATTCGCCTGCATTAAAAGAGCCCAAAGTCATTTTCACAGTAATCGGCTTTTCTCGCTTGAGCATATTTTCAAGCAGATCGGCATCCGGCGACGATAACGCCGCTGCTGGAATACGTTTAACACCTTCTGCATAGCGCATCATGCCGGTATGAGCCATCCGATGAGAGTCCGTGCCAATAGATCGAATTAGAATACCTACAGCACCTTTTTTAGCTGCTTCTACTGCACCTGAACCACGGGCAGAAACCGCAGGACCGTAGCCTGAACCATCGCGTGCTTTTTCCATTTTATATTTAATGAAAACAATCTTGCCTTCTGCGTCACCTTCCGGAGCCTTCTTTAAGTCATCTAAAGTGTTATAAGCTCTAATTTCAGCAGTTAAACCCTCTGGCGCAGTACCATCGCTAAAACCTAAAGCGGTAATGACTAGCGGTTGAGGAAATGGAGAAATCACTTCTGCAGTTTCTACACCTCGCTTCCAAGTAGGAAAAGTTACGGGTTCTTTCCAGACTTTGTCAAAACCTAATTCTTTTAACTTGGCTTCGCCCCACTTAACTGCAGCTGCGTCACCTGGCGTTCCAGCCATTCTTGGTCCGACTTCGGTGGTCAATGATTCAACGATTTCGTAACCTTTCGAGGTTTTTAGTGCTTCTTCTCTTAATTGCTCAGCGATTTCGATATCTTTTGCATCAAGGCTAGGAGCTTTAGAGAAAGCCAAGTCGGCGTGGCTTAGAAGTAATAAACTGGATAAAAGGAGGGCTTTGGTTTTCATTTATTTTCTCATTTAGTAACTTGTCATGGTTTGGCTTGACAGCGCAGACCAGTAGCGGTTGAATGTGAGTATTCATGCTAATGGAGCCAAATTGATGTCTACCATATACGATTATTCTGCTGTTTTAAATAATGGCAAAGAAATTTCCCTAAACGAATACCAAGGAAAAGTGTTACTAGTTGTTAATACAGCTAGCGCTTGTGGCTTCACGCCGCAGTACAAAGGCTTGCAAGAACTGTATGCAAAATATAAAGATCAAGGCTTTGAAGTATTGGCTTTCCCTTGTAATCAGTTTAAAGATCAAGAAAAAGGTTCTGATGACGAAATTAAAAATTTCTGTGATTTGAATTTTAATATTAACTTCCCCCTATTTTCAAAAGTTGATGTAAATGGTGATGATACCCACCCCGCCTTTGCCTATTTAAAAGACAATGCGCGCGGTTTCTTTGGTAGCACCAATGTTAAGTGGAACTTTACTAAATTCTTGGTAGGCAAAGACGGTAAAGTAGTAAAGCGCTACGCCACGATAACTAAGCCGCACAAATTAGAAAGCGCCATAGAGCGAGAATTAGCTAAATAGGTTTAGGAAAATTTTAATGCCGAACATCAATAATACTTCTTTAAAAGATAAAGTAATAATTATCACTGGCGCAAGTCGTGGTATTGGTCGTGAAATTGCAATCACTTGTGCTAAAGAAGGCGCAATTGTAATCATTGCCGCTAAATCATCCGAACCCCATCCAAAATTGCCTGGCACTATTCATACTGTAGCCAAAGAAATTGAAGATCTAGGCGGTCGCGCCGTTCCGATTCAATTAGATGTTCGAGATGAAAAGGCCATTAAGAAACTTTGCAAAACTGTAGCCGAAGAGTTTGGCGGCATTGATGTTGTGGTGAATAACGCAGGAGCCATTAGCTTAACTAAAGTTGAAGATACTTCGACGGTGCGCTATGACTTGATGCAGCAAATTAATTCTCGTGCGGTATATGCTTTTGCTCATTATGCGCTGCCTTATCTGAAAAAATCCGATAATCCGCATATTCTTAGCCTTTCGCCACCTATCAATATGGACATTAAATGGCTAAAAGATTATTCGCCTTATACTTTATCCAAATACGGCATGAGTCTTTTATCTAAAGGCATGGCGGAAGAATTTAAAGAATACTGTGTTGCAGTTAATACCCTTTGGCCGCAAACCTATATCGCAACAGCGGCAATAGAGTTTGCAGTAGGCAATAAAGAAATGCTTAATTACGCCCGAACCCCTGCCATTATGGCCGATGCCGCTAAAGTGATTCTGACTCACCCAAGTCAAAATTATACAGGCCTATGGTTAATCGATGAGGAAGTATTAAAGGCAGCAGGCGAAACTGACTTTACAAAATATGCTTATAACCCAAACTTTGAAGAGCATATTAAAAAGGATTTGTTTTTGGATTAAGCCTCCGCTACCGCAAAAGCCACCGCATAATGCTTTTCATCCGAAAGAGTCACTTGCACTTTTTGGATATGATTTTGTTTAGCCCATTGTTCGGCTTTACCAGACAAGGTCACCATTGGTTTACCGAGCGCATCATGAATAATCGACAGTTGTACAAAGTCAATACCTTTGCGCATTCCAGTTCCAAGTGCTTTAGAAATAGCTTCCTTGGCTGCAAAACGTTTGGCTAGAAAAGCTACTTTGTTTTTTGGACGCTTTTCACAAAGTTCATGGTATTTAGCTAATTCTGCTTCCGACAAGACTCTTTCAGCAAACTTATCGCCATTACGCTCAAGCGATTGTTCAATGCGTTCCAATGAAATAATGTCAGTTCCAATTCCAAATATCATAGTGATTTGCTAACCCGTTTTTTATTCTTGGTACGCCCACTGACGCGCTTCTGTCATTAGCTTTTTCATATCATAAACAGCTTTATCCAAACCTGATAGAACCGCACGACCAATAATGGCATGGCCAATATTTAACTCAATAATATCAGGAATAGCCGCAATGGCTTGTACATTATGATAGTGCAATCCATGACCTGCATTGACTAAAAGCCCTTCATTAACCGCATGGCTCACTCCATGTTGAATCCTTACAAGCTCTTCTTGTTGGATTTGCTCACTCTCTGCATCGGCATATTCACCTGTATGCAGCTCTATGTATTCAGCGCCAGTTCTTGCTGCCGCATCAATTTGCGCTTCATTAGCATCAATAAATAACGAAACTTTAATACCGACCTCAGCCATACGGTGGCACGCTTCTTTAATTTTAGCTTCCTGCCCTTTTACATCTAGGCCACCTTCCGTAGTCAGCTCCTCACGTTTTTCTGGTACTAAGCAGACATAAGTCGGTTTGGTTTTCTCGGCTATGGCAAGCATTTCATCGGTCACAGCCATTTCTAAATTCATCCGAGTTTGCAAAGTATTCGCTAATTGCTCCACATCACGATCGGTAATATGACGGCGGTCTTCGCGTAAGTGGATAGTAATGCCATCAGCACCATTTTGTTCAGCAATAAAAGCCGCCTGAACTGGATCAGGATATTGAGTACCGCGAGCATTACGCAAAGTAGCAATATGGTCGATATTGACCCCTAATAAAATAGGCTGAAAGTGTTCTGTTGGAGTCATTAGCTACTCCTTAAAAGTTTTAGAAATTAATAGTGATAGGCTAGTAAGCTTAGGCTTGAAGTGCAAGTGTTTGTTGCAAAAGTTTTCGGCTATTGAGCTCTTTTCCATCAAGAATATGGTCAATAATATTCTTAGATATTTTACGCGCTAGCGCCAAACTACCTTTTACTTGCCAATTTTTCTCGGCCACTGCTCTAATCATAGCGCCATTTATTACCAATAAGCCCTGTTGCTGTGCTTCTTCGATAAAACCTTGTTGTGGGATATAGGAATAAAATTTGTCGTTTTCGATAAAGTCGCCATGAATGTCAGAACTCCAATCGATGGCATAACCCAGCTCATCTAAAAGATATAATTCAAACTCTCTTAGTACCAGCTGTGGGCTATCCGTTTCCTCAAGCCATTTCAGAGCTTTTTGATAAGCCTTATACAATTCGGGGTGCGGATCCCACTGAATGAGTAGCTTTAAAAGCAACTCATTTAAGTACAAACCACAAAGGTTGTTAATACCATTTAACTTGTAAGGCAATCCATTTGAATCTAGCTGTTTGAGTGTTTTTAAATTTGAGCGACCGAGCCAGTTGAGCTTTAGCGGTTGAAATGGTTGTAATAAAGCTCGTTTATTGCTTTTCTTTGAACTAGAGCGTGCACCTTTGGCTATTAAGCTAACTCTACCTTCTATTTCAGTAAATGCTTCGACTAACAAGCTAGTTTCTTTAAAAGGGCGAGTATGTAGAATATAAGCTGACGTTAATTGTTGCTCAGTCATTAATCTTCATCATAGCCGAGCGAACGCAATGCCCTTTCATCATCGGCCCAGCCATCCTTAACTTTTACCCAAACCTCTAAAAAAACTTTCTGACCGAACTGTTCTTCCATATCAAGGCGGGCATCTCGACCAATCTGCTTTAAGCGAGAACCTTGCTTACCAATAATAATGGATTTTTGGCTGTTCCTTTCTACCAAGATTAGAGCGTTAACATGCAACACCCCATTATCTTGCTGTTTAAACTGTTCGATTTCTACTGTTGAAGAATAAGGAATTTCATCACCTAGAGTTCGCATCAATTTTTCACGTACTAGTTCAGCCGCCATAAAACGCGAACTACGATCGGTAATATAATCTTCAGGGTAAAATAGATCGCCTTGCGGCAACCATTCTTTTAATGTTTTTAATAATGAATCAAGGTTGTCGCCCTTCAAGGCTGAACCTGGGTAAATCATATCAAAGCCATGCTTCTTACCGACTTGCTCGAGAAATGGTAAAAGCTCTTCTTTATTTTTTATTTTATCAATTTTATTAACGAATAAAATACTTTTGCAGTTTGCCTCTTTAAGCTTCTGCAAGGCATGCTCATCATCTTCTGCCCAAATAGTGCCGTCAACTACGAAGACCACGATATCCACGTAATCAATTGAACTAGTCGCGGCTCGGTTCATATAACGATTTATAGTCTTGGCTTCTTTTTTATGAATGCCTGGAGTATCGACAAACAAAATTTGTGCGTCTTCATCGGTATAAATTCCCAATACCCGATGACGCGTAGTCTGAGGCTTTCGAGAAGTAATGCTAACTTTTTGTCCCAAGATGTGATTCATTAAGGTCGACTTGCCGACGTTTGGACGCCCTAATACGGCTACATAGCCGCAGCGAAAATCGGGGTTGGAATCTAAACCCATGATAGTTTCCTTATTGACTCTTTTGCGTATCTAGCAAAAGGTTGAGCATTTTCTCAGCAGACATTTGCTCAGCATTACGCCGACTAGTGCCTGAGCCTTCTGTAATTTTTGAACCCAAGAAGTCAACTCGACACTCTACTTCAAATTGTTGTTCGTGGGCTTCACCAGATATTTTCGTTAATTGATATTGAGGCAACTCAGATTTGCGTGACTGTAACCATTCTTGTAAACGGGTTTTAGGATCTTTTACCACAGTCTCTAAAGACATTGCAGATAATCTTTGCTGATATAATTTTTGTATTAGTGATTTAACACTATCAAACCCTGAATCTAGGTATACTGAGCCCAGCAAAGCTTCAAAAGCGTCGGCCAAAATAGAGCCACGACGAAAACCGCCTGTTTTTAATTCGCCCTCGCCTAAATATAAACAGTCACCTAACTCAATTTCTTGAGCTATTTCAGATAATGTTTTGCCCTTTACTAAACTTGAGCGTAGTCGACTTAGTTTGCCTTCGTCGGTATCTGGGAACTTTTCAAACAGTGCTTCGGCTATCACCATACCTAATATGGCATCGCCTAAAAACTCCAAGCGTTCATTGTGTGAACCCGCAGCGCTACGATGAGTTAACGCCTGTTTAAAAAGCTCGGAATTATTAAATTGGTAATCAAGACGTCTTAGTAACCGCTCTTGCAGGTTTTTCTTATTGGGCATAAGTACTCAGCATTAAAACATCTTTTAATATTTTACAATTTTTGCTTATGATCAAATTCAATTAAGACAAAAACATTTCCAAACATATCAATTTTTTTATCGTAATCAACTACTAGGTATTTACCAGTTTTGTCTTCTTCAACCCTATAATTATCTTTCTTTAAAAAGCTAATTCTTGCAAAGCCTAATTTCATTTTGAATTTATCTATGATATTTGCTCTAGAAGTATTTGCCACTCCTAATTGTTTTACAGAAACCGTTAAGCTTTTTATATTACTATATTCAATATAGGCAGGGATTAATTTAATTGCTATGTAGACAAAAAATAAAACTACTGCAATAACTATCATCCAACCAGCTGCGGTCATTCCTGCTACTTTATTACTTTTTAGTTCCTTCATAAAATATCCCCACTTTGCATTTACAATAAACTTCCTTAAATGATAGTTCCTACTCTATCAAAACTTATACCCTTTGGTAAATGCCAACCAAAAATTACTGGCTCGTCAGTAAACTCCATAAATAGCCATTTTCCCGCTGCACGCCCAATAATTGCTTCACGATCAATAAAGGCATTAGGGTTATGTTTAAACCATTCCCGAGCATCGGTACTATTATCCCTATGGTCACCCATTGCAAAGTACTTACCCTCAGGGATAGTTACCGACCATTCATTCACTAAAGCTTTTCTATGGCCGGTAGCTTGATAATATTTTACTGTATAAGGGAATGTAAAAAATAAGAGTTCGTGCTCCTTTCCATCTACATTCTGCTTGTATAAATTGAACTTATCGCCGGCATTAACCAGTTCTGGAGCTATTTCAGAAACCATTTCAGGCTGAATTACTATTGAATCACAATTTGCGTCTGCATCACACTTTGGCTCAATGGTTAAGGTTCCTTGATTCCAGTGTAATGTATCTCCAGGCAGGCCATACAATCGCTTAATGTAAGCATCTTGAATCGCTTTAGAAGGGTCGTCTAGGCTAGGTGGATGAAATACAATCACATCGCCTCTTTGAGGCTCACCTATCGGAATAATTTGCGTATTAGTGATTGGTAATCGAACGCCATAAGCATATTTATTGACGGTGATGAAATCCCCTGCGTACAAACCAGGGTTCATACTCGCCGATGGGATACGATACGGCTCATATATAAAAGAGCGTAAGATTAAAATCACAAAAATTATTGGAAAAATTGAGCGTGATATATCAATGTGAAAAGGCATGATTTCATCGCCTTTTTCATCATATTTCAGTCCCTTCTCCACTCGTTGCGGACGCCATTTATATTTGTCAATTAAGGTAATAATGCCTGTAATTACAGTCCCTACCGTCAAATAAAATCCAAAATCGTAATATACCATTGGTTGCCTTTTTATCTTTAAGTTATAGCCATTATAAGGATTTTCTTAACTTTTAATTTAAGCTTTTGTAACAAAGAATAACGATTATTTATCCTTGCCTACATGCAACACCGCTAGGAATGCTTCTTGCGGTATTTCAACTTTACCCACTTGTTTCATGCGCTTCTTACCAGCCTTTTGCTTCTCAAGTAGTTTACGCTTTCTCGAAACATCACCACCATAACATTTAGCCAATACATTTTTTCGTAATGCCTTTACTGTTGAGCGGGCAATAACATGATTACCAATCGCCGCTTGGATAGCTACCTCAAACATTTGGCGTGGAATAATTTCTTTCATTTTTTCTACTAATTCCCGGCCTTTATACTGTGCTTGATCCACATGCAAAATCAATGCTAATGCATCTACTCGCTCACCATTAATAAGAATGTCAGTACGTACTAATTTATCTTCTTGAAAACGCTTAAAACTATAATCCAGTGATGCATAGCCACGGCTGACCGATTTTAATCGGTCAAAAAAGTCTAAAACCGCTTCATTCATAGGTAAATCGTAACTTAATGAAACTTGGTTTCCCGCATATTGCATTTTGGTTTGTACACCACGCTTTTCTACGCAAAGAGTTATTACAGATCCTAAATGCTCTTGAGGCACAAGAATATTAGCTTCACAAATCGGCTCACGAATCGCTTTAATATTAGAGACTGGCGGCAATTTTGATGGGTTATCCACATATAAGGTTTCACCATCGGTAGTTTCTACTTCGTAAATTACTGTAGGCGCTGTGGTGATTAGGTCTAAATTATACTCACGCTCCAACCGTTCTTGGATAATCTCCATATGTAGCATTCCTAAAAAGCCACAACGGAAACCAAAACCTAAAGCGGTAGAGTTTTCGGGTTCATAAAATAGCGAAGCGTCATTTAAACTTAATTTAGCTAAGGCATCACGGAAGCTTTCATATTCATCAGAGTTAACTGGGAATAAACCTGCATAAACCTGCGGCTTTACTTGCTTGAAACCCGGTAATGCTTCTTCAGCGGGATCTTTAGCCGTGGTAATTGTATCGCCTACAGGCGCACCTTGAATTTCTTTAATACCAGCAATCACAAAACCCACTTCACCAGCTTTAAGTTCACTCAAATCATGGCGTTTAGGGGTGAAAATACCAACATGATCGACTAGATGGGCCTTACCCGTGGACATCACTTGCATCTTATTGTTCTTTTTGATGGTGCCTTGCATTACACGTACCAATGAAACCACACCTAAATAATTATCAAACCAAGAGTCAATAATTAATGCTTGTAACGGCGCATCAGGGTCACCATAGCCCGGCGGAATATCTTTTACGATACACTCTAATAAATCTTCAATGCCAATGCCTGTTTTAGCAGAACATTGCACCGCCTCCATCGCATCTATCCCTACGATATCTTCAATTTCTTGAATCACGCGCTCAGGCTCGGCCGACGGCAGGTCAATCTTATTGAGCACAGGAACCACTTCTAAATCTTGTTCAATTGCTGTATAGCAATTGGCTAGAGTTTGAGCTTCTACACCTTGAGCAGCATCTACTACTAACAATGCCCCTTCACAGGCCGCAAGTGAACGAGAAACTTCATAAGAGAAGTCTACGTGACCAGGTGTATCAATGAAATTAAGTTGGTAAGTGTTTCCATCTTTGGCTTTATAATCCAAAGTCACACTTTGTGCTTTTATGGTAATACCGCGCTCACGCTCAAGATCCATTGAGTCCAATACTTGCGCTTCCATTTCACGCTCAGACAAGCCACCACAATGCTGTATCAGACGATCGGATAAAGTCGATTTGCCGTGATCAATATGTGCAATGATGGAAAAATTTCTAATAAAGTCTGTATAAGCCATAAATTGGGCGTTGTCTCTTAACTGATGGAGCGATTAAAGCGCCGTATTGTATAGGAAAAGGCTCTCATTAAAAAGCACTCAAACCAGTATATACAAAGGCCAGCGTAAGTGCTGGCCTTTCGATTCTATTTAATGAGATATCTTATCTTAAATAAATCATTCGATAGTCACTTCCCGATTGGCCCGTTACTAAAACCAATAGTTTATTAGCGTTAGAAAAATCAGCCATAACCTCGAAAAACTCTCGGGTATTTCTAATTTCACGCTGATTAATTTCAGTTATTACATCACCTTTTGAAATGCCTGAACGTTGAGCCGGACTTCCAGGCTCTACTTCAGTCACCACTACGCCTGATTCAATACCTAATTGCTGACGTATACCATTACCAATATTATTGACTTCAATTCCTAAACGATTTTCTTCACTTTGAGTCGGCGTTGCTTGTCCATTAAATTCACGAGCGACTAAGTTAGCTGTGAAATCACGGCTTTTACCTTCACGATAGCCTTTCATGTTTATCTTACTACCAGGTTCTATTTGAGCAATAAAATATGGTAAATCTTGATGGTTTTTAACGCGCTTTCCTTCTATCTCAGTAATAATATCACCGCGCTTAATACCAGCTTTTTGCGCTGGAGAATCAGGTTGAACATTGTTGATCAAAGCCCCACCCACTGTAGGTAATTCAAAGTAATCTAATACTCCTTGATCGACCTCTTCATAGCCAACACCCAAATAGCCTCGAATAACCTTGCCATTGGCAGCAAGTTGTTCGCCAACCGAGTCTGCTAAATCAATTGGTATAGAAAAGGATAAACCCGTAGAAATCATAGGGTTATAAATCATGGAGTTAATTCCGACTACCTTACCATCCAAATCAATCAAAGGGCCGCCCGAGTTGCCACTATTAATAGCAACATCCGTCTGAATAAAAGGCACAAATGGAGAACCTACGCCACCACGACCCTTGGCACTGACAATACCAGCAGTTACCGTTTGCTCAAGGTTAAATGGTGCGCCGAATGCCAGTACCCACTCACCAACTTTTAGATCACGAGAAGAGCCTAAATTTACCGGTTGTAAATTAAGTCCCTTAGGATCAATTTTAATTAGGGCTACATCGGATAGTTGGTCACTACCAATAATTTTAGCTTCGTATTCACGGCCATTATGTAATTTTACCGAAACCTTATCAGAGTTATTCACAACATGGTGGTTAGTTAAAATATGTCCATTACGATCAATAATAAAACCGGAGCCTCCAGCCTTGCCAATAGCGCGGCCACGTTGACGAACATCAACCTTAATACTGACCACACTTGGCTGTATTTCTTCCACTAACTTAGTGAAATCAGGAAAACGCTCCGCTCTAACATTGCTAGTTGCAATCAGTGTTGAAAATATAAATCCAAATGCTAAAAAGCTTTTTCTCATAGGTACTTCTCTCTTAAAAATAAGCTGTTAATTATTCTATAAGGTTTGAAAGGTAAAAATTCAATGGGTTCCCATTAAATTGCATAGTTGGAATTTAAGATGTTTCGACTTGTTTCACATCGATAGGTCTGCTGACAATTCTTAACAAAACAGGTTCTAATTGATTGTTTTTACTAATTTTCTTTCCTAGTAAGCTAACCACAGCAAAACCAACAATTAATCCTGCGATTGCTGACGCAATCGTCCATAGCTCACTTAGTGTTGGAAAGAGGTAACCGACTAACAAGCTTAAGCCAAGCATTAAACCTAATGGTAAAAGATAGACTAGCAATGAGGTCTTAACGACTAAGTCTTCTGGAATTCCAATCTCCACTAGATCACCTTGCTGTGCATTAAGTAAATTAGGTATAGGAGTAATAAATGAGCGCTCACCGAATGCTTTACTTATAATCCCAGTGCCGCAACTTGAGTTCACTTGGCAACTGGAACAAGAAGCTTTACTGACAGTTTGTATAATTGCCGTATCTTTTTTTGTTTCAACCACTAACCCTTGTTCTTTTAGCATATGTTATTAATAATTATCGGAAATTGTTATAGGCAAAAAAAAGCCCATCAATAAATTGTTGGGCTATTATACCTTGCTTGACGCTTATGAGGGCAATCAATAAGCGACTAATTGTCCTGAGTTTGTTTTGGGGTTAACTCTTGTTTTTCAACTTCTTGCTCTTCCTTAGTAGGAACCGTTAAAGCTACAGCTTGTTGATTGGATACGGTTTGAATTGTTGGTAAATTCATAGCTTGAGATTGCGACAGCTCAGTAAACAACTGATGAGCTTGTTGTAACTGTGCTCTATCCACAGCCGGAGCTTGGATATCGGTAACCGCCAATGTTTGCAGATTAGTTTGCTCTGCGGATTGATGAATACCAAAATTTAATAGTGCAACTAAAGCAAC
Organism: uncultured Kangiella sp.; assembly: GCA_947503435.1. Taxonomy (GTDB): domain Bacteria; phylum Pseudomonadota; class Gammaproteobacteria; order Enterobacterales; family Kangiellaceae; genus Kangiella. Next base: position 149,476 of record CANNDL010000005.1, read on the forward strand.
TGATGCTGCAATGGCCATTCCGCCAATTTGCTTCCCAAATCGATTCGAGAAACTTACAACATTACTCTCCTCAGTAGACTCAGAGCTGTTTTCTGGACGAGGAGCAAGTACTGTAGCTTCTTCTGCTAAAGCAGACATTACCGAATCCGCGATACAGACATCAGGCGCAACGGCTTCATCACGCATCAAATGACTCATCAATTGATAGCGACTATAAGTCTGTTTAGTTTTAGAATCACCAATTAGTTGCTCTAAATCTTTTTTCGACTTCAAATCACCATCAAGAAACTTGCTAGCCATTTGTTTAGAATCGAAAACCATACTTTATCCTCTTAACCTTATTTTCATAGCTCAATTAAATCTATAAATTTCAATGAGTTACGTTCTATATTCGTCTGCTCTTATATAATTTGTCAGAACAGCCGTTAAAGCAATATGCTTAAATAGTTAACCAATTGACTTACCCTTTGGTAAAAAGTTCACAAAAAATGTAAATATTTTTGTCATTTGGCTATTTTTTACTGAAAGTACTCGATTTAAGAGCGCCAACTTTTTTCCAATAAAGGCGCTATCTTTTGATCAATCGTGTCTCGAGCTCTAAAAATTCGAGAGCGAACGGTACCCACAGGGCAATCCATCACATCTGAGATTTCTTCATAACTAAGACCTTCCATTTCTCTCAAGGTGATAGCAGTTTTTAAATCTTCAGGTAACTCATCGATGGTTTTAAAAATTAAATCACGGATTTCGTCTCGAAACATCAAGCGCTCTGGACTACCGGTATCTCTTAAGGCATCACCACCTTCATACTGTTCAGCATCGATTGCATCAATATCTGAACCAGGTGGCCTGCGCCCACGGGAAACTAGGTGGTTTTTCGCAGTATTTATAGCGATACGGTACAACCAAGTATAAAAAGCACTATCACCGCGGAAACCGGGTAGAGCTCGATATGCTTTAATAAATGCTTCTTGTGAAACATCCATAACTTCATCAGAATCTTTCACAAAGCGTGAAATCAAATTCATGATTTTGTGCTGGTATTTACGAACCAATAAATCAAAAGCTGACTTATCGCCCGCTTGCACCCGTGCTACTAACTCCGCATCCTGATTAGGCTCAGGTTTTGGTTTTACTACGGTTTTGTTCTCACTATCTGTTTTATTGATAATTCTTCTCTTGTCGCTGTTCATAGCGCACCAATTATTTGTCTTCATTGTATCGGCTTGCTTTGATAATTGAAAATCCGCTTTAAACGTAGGATTGGCTAATACCTTGTGGTACAGTCCATTTTAATTACCAAGCAACCATTTTATTTGGCTTATAACCACTAAAGACCAGTCAGATCCGAAAAAAGTTCAACTGGAATTTAAAAATAAAACCATTTTATAGATTATGCCTGCTTCTTCGAACCTTAAAAAAACACAGCATCAAACGGATGTATTGGTCATTGGATCAGGGGCTGCAGGGCTTTCTGCGGCTTTAAGGCTAGCGCATTTAGGGAATGTTACGGTATTAAGTAAAGCTGAAGTGACCGAAGGTTCTACATTTTATGCTCAAGGCGGTATAGCAGCAGTTTTGCATGAAAATGATAGTGTGGACTCTCATGTCGCAGATACTTTAATTGCTGGCGGTGGTTTGTGTGATGAAGCTGCCGTTCGCTATACGATTGAGCATTCGACCGAAGCTATTCATTGGTTGATTGATAGAGGGGTAGTTTTTAGCAAGCAAGATCAGGAGTACCACTTAACTCGGGAAGGTGGTCATAGCCAGCGTAGGATCATCCACTCCGACGATGCTACTGGAAAAGCCGTTTCAACCACACTAGTAGCAGCCGTTAAAGCTGAACCTAATATTCATATACTTGAGCACTATATAGCTGTGGACCTCATCACCGAGCATAAATTGGGTAATGAAGATCGCGAAAATCGCTGTGTTGGCGCTTATATTTTAAACTTAGCAGAAGACCAAGTAGAGACAATTAATGCTCGTTTTGTCATTTTAGCTACCGGCGGTGCAAGTAAAGTATACCTTTATACCTCGAATCCGGATGTGGCCAGTGGCGATGGTATAGCTATGGCTTGGCGGGCGGGCTGTAGTGTCGCTAACTTAGAATTTAACCAGTTTCACCCCACTTGCCTTTATCACCCGGAAGCAAGAAGTTTTTTAATCACTGAAGCACTGCGTGGCGAAGGGGCTTTCTTACGTAGACCTAATGGTGAAAGGTTCATGCCAGAATACGATGACCGTGCGGAGTTAGCTCCACGTGATATTGTCGCGCAAACTATCGATCATGAAATCAAAAAATTAGGCGTAGACTGTGTCTATCTGGACATCAGTCACAAAGAACCAGAGTTTATTAAAAATCATTTTCCGACTATCTACAATAAACTACTCCAATTCGGAATAGATATGACAGTAGATGCTATTCCAGTAGTACCAGCCGCTCACTATACTTGTGGTGGAGTCAAAGTCGGATTGAATAGCCAAACGGATCTAGAAGGCTTATACGCCATAGGGGAAGTAGCTTACACTGGTTTGCACGGTGCCAATCGCATGGCCAGCAATTCTCTGCTTGAATGCTTAGTTTTTGCTCAAGCTGCTGCCAGTGATATCGAACAACAATGGCAAGCAGGCGATAACGCCAGAATCTTACCTCAGTGGGATGATAGCCAAGTAACTGACTCTGATGAAGAAGTTGTGCTTAATCACAACTGGCATGAGCTAAGACAGTTGATGTGGAATTATGTAGGCATAGTAAGAAGCGATAAAAGGCTAGAACGTGCTTTGAGACGAATTGAGTTATTGCAACAAGAAATCCATGATTATTATGCTAATTTTAAAGTTTCCAATGACTTAATTGAATTAAGAAACCTAGTGGTGGTCGCGGAGTTAATAGTACGCTGCGCTCAACTCAGAAAAGAAAGTCGCGGATTACATTTCACATTGGACTACCCAAGAGTTTTAGATGAAGCCATTGAAACCGTATTGAAACCGCTTAAATAAGGCTTGAATCCGTATCTTGCTCGATGAATCGAAGAGTTCGGCATAAATCACGATAATCCTTATCATTCATGGCGTCTTTCGGTAAAAATAGTGTCGTTTTGCTCAATATATTTCCGTCTACCGGCTTAACCTCCAACAAAATCCAATAAGGCAGCACTCGCGTATTAGCTCCAATACAAATCGCAGTTTTATAGTTATCACTTTGTATATACCAACAATTATTTTGCCAGAATATGGCTTGATGCTTTATAAAGCTCTGATGTAATTGTTTAAGGTTCAGTCGAGCCGCGAGTATAACTAATGCTATGACTATTAACTGCCATAGAATAGAGACCGATGGCTTTTGAATAAGTAGGAAACATACCGAGAACAATAGCAGTAACAGCCATGCAAGAATGCATATTCTGTAAGTATTTCTCGGCTTTTTAAATCTAATATACAGTGACAATGCAAATTCCTTTTGCAATATAGCAGTTAAGGTTAAAAGTTAAGTCAGTTGTTGCTCTATATATTTCCTAATTTTTAATGTTATCGAATCAAACCGTTTTAGGGGTGATTCAAACCCCATTAACCAAGCGTAAAGATCGGGATCATCTTGTTCAAGATATTCTTTGAAGTGTTTAATGTCCGAAGCGCTCATGTTATTAAACGCATGTTCTAAATAAGGCGTTAGAATAACATCTAATTCCAACATACCTCGTCGGGTGGCCCACAATAGGGCTTTGTACTCAGATTGACGATCAATGACAGTTTGGGTCATATATTTGAGTTACGCTTTAAATATCTTAATTACCCCCAATTATAGCCTTGATAGTGAAAAAGCACTAAACTTCAGAGTAAAATTTCTGCAATTAAAGTAAGAACAACCCTAAATATAACTATGAGCATAGCAAAAACATATCAAATTCTTGATCACTACCAAGTCTTACGCGTAACTGGTGCTGATTCCCACAAGTTCCTGCAGGGACAATTGACCTGCGATCTTGATGAAGCAGATGGCACTAAGGCAGTTTTGGGTGGTTATTGCAATGTCCAAGGTAGGCTACATGCGAGTTTTTATATTTTAAAAGTTGCGGATGATTATTTGCTGATTTTACCGAAAACGGTCGCTAAGCACCTTTTAGAAAACTTATCCAAATATGCAGTATTTTTTCAAACCGATTTAAGCATAGACCAAGAATTATCTATCTTGGCTATCGAGAGTGAGTTACAAAAAGAGCCTCTATCTCAAAGTCAAACTTCGAATAGTAATACGGTTCAATTAACCTTCGGGCAGCTACAAATTGTACTTCTAAAAGAGCCAGAGCTTGAACCTTTTAAGTCAACTAACTTAGTAGGTTTCATACCCTCTAAGTTAGACCTAATGGCGCTAGAACAGATCAAACTTAGTATTCCCATGATTGAATCAAGTACCATAGAGAAATTATTACCTCACTATATAGGTTTGCCGCAAGCTGGAGGGGTTAATTTTGAAAAAGGCTGCTACACCGGGCAAGAAGTCGTCGCCCGCATGCACTATCGTGGCACCTTAAAAACGCACCCGCAAAAAGCTACTATCCATTCTACAACTTTGATCGATGCAGGCTCAGAAATACTCAATACGGACTCAAAAAAGGTTGGGGACATCGTTAACTGTTCATTTGACGGCTCGCAGCTACAAGCCTTGGTTAGCCTCTCTGACAAAGCTTTAGAGCAATCTTTACATTGTAACGGCGCTCCCTTGTCTGTAATTCGGTAGGCATAAAAAAAGCCCAGAGTATGGGCTTTAAATCGGTACCTATTAAAAGACTCAGCCTCACATTACAGCTTCATTACCTTCCAATGCATATCTTGCGGCATCAATTAATAATTGAGGTTTAACTCTTACCTTAAAATTTGGATTCACGTATTCAAACTGAATTACACCTTTTTGATCTAAGATAAAAACTGCAGGAACCGGTAAAATACTGCGTTCATCACCGTCAAGCGATTGAGTTTTGCCACCGTGCTTAGAAATTTTATCAGAATAATTTTTAGGGATATAAAAGGCTAAACCAAATTGACGCGTCGCTTGTAAAGCGAAGTCTGAAACTAATTGGTAGTCCAATTCTCGCTCTGAGATAGACTTTTTTAGGGCATCAGGTGTGTCCGGGCTAATAGCTATCAATTGATAGCCCAGTTTTCTAATTTCTTCTTCAGCCATTTGAATCTGGCTTAACTGAGCATTACAAAATGGGCACCAGCCTCCACGATAGAAAAGTAGTATGGTCGGTTTTTCAGCCACTTTCTGACGCAAATTCAGCGGGGCGCCTTCTGAAGAGAATAAGGTAATATCAGGAATCGTTTCCCCAATTAATAATGGTGCAACATCGGAGGCTTTCTCTGCAACTTTAGTGCGATCTAAAGCGTTAACATTGACACTAAAAAGACTCAACGAAAGTAGAGCTATAATTATAAATAGATTTTTCATGGCATTTATCCTAGCAATTAATTGAGTTTAAGAGGCCTTTGTTCTGATTATGTTACACCTTAAATATAAATTATTGTTAAATCTGATCACAAATCATACAGAAATGACTCTAAGTCAATTATTATTAAAATAGATGTAAAGTTTTCAGCGCCAACTTAGCATTTTTTGTTACTATTATTCGGGCACAATACTGGGAATCAATCAATGAGCCGAGCTTATTCGAAATTAGAAAAACTGGAAAAGCGTCAAGAAATCTTGATGTCGGCTGAAGACTTGTTTATGAAACAAGATGGTGAATTCCCAACAGTGAGTGCTATTTGTACCTATAGCTCAATGGCCAAAGGAACGGTATATTTATATTTCAAAAACAAGGAAGAAATCTATTTAGCGCTGTTAGAAAAATACTTCAAGCAATGGCTTGAGCCTAATAACTTCAATACTGACAATAGAACTATCGACGGTGTCATAGATGCTTTAGTCGGTTTCGTGGTCAAAAACCCTTATAAATTTAAGCTTCTTAATCATCGCCATTTTCTTGAAACTAAAGCAGATGCCGATAAGGTAGTAGAATTTTATCGCGAATTAATGATGGCTTATCAAGAATCGAGTCTATTTATTGCGGAATTACTCGATGTTCCTGTTGAAAGAGTGACTCAATGGTTAATGGATTGTTATTACTATATTCAGGGTATTTGGAGAACAGCTAACCCCGCTTACAACATTAAATCAGCACTTGCTAAAACTGAAATGGCGATTTTCATGCCTGATTTTGAAACTAACTCTAAACGTTTGATGAAGTTGTTATGGGAGCAAGCATAAAGATTTAGCTAAATTCGCCGTCATCAAATAGCCAGCGAGTACAAACAGTAAATAACAGTAATAGTGCTACTGCTACATACACTAAGAATTGAGTATCAAAAAGATATTTCTCAAACGTTTGATACCAACTGATTTGCATAAAGCTATTCAAAGCAACCAGAACAATGGCCATTCCAAGAATACTACAAGCTCCCAGTATCATTATTCGAGTTTGATAAGCTTTTTCAATGCGTTTAAATACCCCCTTTACGAAATCGTCTGAGAGTAAGTTTTGATGATATTTTAGTAATTGCTCTAACATAATATTACCTGCTAGTTTTAAGCGACCAATTGGCTCTTTTCGATCAACTGGTGAAGTTTAACTTTAGCACGTTGAATGTGCGATTTCACGGTACCCAATGGCAAATTGGTTACTTTGACTATATCTGAGTGACTCATTTCCGCCGACATAAATAGCGTCATAACCACTCGTTCGTCTGCTGACAATCTTTGCATTAACTTTTCTGCCAGCAAATCTGCCTCTAATGCACTTTGCGGTTCACTTATCAAGATAGATTGATTTTCATCAAGTTCTAGTAACGGCTTCTTTTGAATCTGCTTTAAAAACAGTCGATATGCGATAGTGTGTAACCACGACTTAAGAGTACCTTTTCCTTGATAAGTATATAGCTTTTGAAAAGCCAAGAAAAAAGCTTCTTGAGCTAGATCATCCGCCATATGCGTATCACCTGCCGTTAATCGTCTTAAGAACTGCCGTATCATCACCTGATAGCGTTCAACAATCTCGGTAAATGCTTTGTGATCAGAAGAGCTGATAGCGAGTGCCACCAGCTCTTGATCACTTTTTTGACTTAAATTCATCACCAATTAAATAATAAATATTAGTCTTCGTAACGATTAAGTTTCCAAACTAACAAGAAACCAGCACCCATGAAAAACGGTAGCATGGATAAAATTCTAAATACTTCTTGCGGCTCTGGGTCACTAAACATAAAGCTTGAGACAAAGCCCGCCAAGCCAATTGACGCTAGGATAACACCGCGACGTAAGTCTTTAACTTTTGGCGGTTGTGCCGCCTTACTTTGGCTCATCTTCTCTAATAACTCAGGCGTTAAATTGGTTCCATTTTCTACTGCTTTTTCGATAGTGTTCAAAGTTGCTACCTTATTTTTGTGCGCATACGAAAAATAGCTAATGATAACCGCCGCTAGAGAACCAAAAACCACAAATGGGATCATAATTTCAGCTTCCACAATATTTCCTCTTATTTAAATAGTTAAAAATTAAATTTAGTGTGTTCTTGCTATATAAGAGTCCCCGTAGGTTCTAATTGGATGCAATTAAATTCAATTAATATAAAAAAAGCCGGAATAACCGGCTTTATTAGGCAAATCAAGACTATTTATTTGCCTCAACCCAAGCCGTAAGTTTACTTTCTAAGATATTTAGCGGCAAAGCTCCATCTTTTAAAACTTGATAATGAAACTCACGCACATCAAATTTATCACCTAGTTCGCTTTCAGCTAAATTTCGCAGCTCGCGAATTTTCAGCTGACCAATTTTATAAGCCAGTGCCTGACTTGGAATGGCCATAAAACGTTCAGCTTCCGATATTCTACGTGCTTCAGCTACCGGAGAGTTCGCTTCCATATAGTCTAATACCTCTTGACGAGTCCAGCCTTTAGCATGGAAGCCAGTATCCACTACTAACCGAATGGCACGCCACAGTTCAGCAGCTAATGCACCGAAGTATTGATAAGGATCAGTGTATACTCCCATCTCTTTACCCAGTGACTCAGAATACAGTCCCCAGCCTTCTATATAAGCAGTTGTACCACCAAATAATCTAAACTTGGGTAAGCCATCTAGCTCCTGTTGTGTTGAAATTTGGAAATGATGACCTGGAACTGCTTCATGCAAGTAAAGAGATTCCACGGCCCAGCTTGGTCGCGCAGACAAATCGTAAGTATTCACATAGAAAACTCCTGGGCGAGAACCATCTGGAGCAGCTCTTTGGTAAGAGGCGCCGGATGCTGATTGTTCTCTAAACGGCTCTACCGCGCGAATTTCAAACTTAGCTTTTGGAATTACTTTGAATAAACTTGGTGCAGCTTGATCGAGCTGTTCACGCAAACTTTCATAAGCATCTAACATAGCCTGCTTATCATCAAAAATGAACTGCTTTGAATTTTTAGTAAATTCAAAAAACTTCTGCAAACTACCTGTAAACTTAACTTCATCCATCACGTTTTGCATTTCTTGATGAATCCTTGCGACTTCATCCAAACCTATTTGATGGATTTCGTCTGGCGTTAAATCCGTGCTAGTGGTTTGCTTTACTTTAAATGCATACCAGTCTTTACCATTTGGCAGTCCGACCATGCCATGTGTATCCCGAGCTGCCGGTAAATACTTTTGCTCGATAAAGTCATGTATTTTCTTATAACTGGGTACTACGATAGCTTTTATGGCTTCAACGTATGCTGACGATAATCTTTTCTTGTCTTCTTCGGAGAAAGATTCAGGCATATTTCGAACCGGACCATAAAACAAGCTCTTCTCAACATCATCCACCACATGGGCTTTCAATTGCGGTAGAACTTTCGCCATTAATACCTTTGGTTGAACAACTCCTTTTTCCATGCCTTCTTTCATATTGGCTATAGTAATGTCGATCCCATTTGGCAATTCTGAGAGTCGACTTAACCAGTTTTCATAATCTTTAACGGTTTTGAACGGTTGCGCCGACTGGCCAGAACCTAACATTGCCACAAAGTTAAAAGGATTATAAAACTGTTGTATTGGTTGAAGGTGATCAAGATATTGTTCGCTGGCTTTATCGGCTAAACGCTCATCTTTAAAAATTTGATAACTTAATAAATCTTGACCATTTAGTTTAGAAGCATCTATTTGGTTTATTTTATTTAAGTATTCCTGATTAAAAGCCATTAACTCGGCTAACCCCTCCGGAGAACCTAAGTCACCGAAAGTGTCATTGAATCGATGATCACCCTGAAAAGTAGCCATGATCGGATTGAGCTGCAAAGATCTTTCCCAGTAATCACGATATAATTGGTTGGCTTTTTCCGCTTCTGATACTTCAACTTTGATCTCTTCTACCGCTGGTTTTGAATTCTCATCCAAAGTCTTTGCTTCACTAACTAACCCTTGTTGCTTTTCACTCTCAGAATTACAGGCAGACAAAAAAGTTAATGAAACCGCTAAACTAATAGTTGTAACTAAATTTTTTCTCACTCTTTCTCTCCATTCTCCATTTATAGTGCTGCCTTTATCATACCCAAGCTCCATCGAATGGCAATTGCCTATTTCACGCTATGGACAGGTAAAATGGCTTAGGAAACAAATTGTTACATCCAAATATTACTTTATATAAACCCTTTGCATCTAATCTACATCTTAAAGGTATCTTATAAATACATATCAATAATTTTGAGGGAAGCACATGTTTAAATCTTTAAGTATTATATCTGCCATTACACTGAGCTTAGCGACACCATTAAGCCTATCTGCACTTGAAGCTGAGCGTGAACTAACATTGGATACTAGCAACATTGATTCATTCATGGTCGATACTGGTGCTGGTTCTTTAACCATTCTTGGCAAACCTGGTCTTAATGAAATCCAGGTCAAGGCTCGTATCACTGTAGATGGTGTTGATCAAGACGAAGCCGAAGAATGGTTTGCCGATCATATGAACTTATCACTGACAAATAATAACGGTCGTGCGTTATTTTGTGCCAGCTTTAGCTACAGTAGTAGGTCTGAATGCTCTACAAAAAAGAAACTAGGCGGTAATTGGTTTGGTTGGAATAATGAACGCAAAATCGATGTAACTATTTTAATGCCTGAAAAAATGGCTTTAGATGTTGACGATGGTTCTGGTTCTACAGAAATTCGTGATTTGGCAAGCAAAGTATTTGTTGATGATGGATCTGGAGACATAGAAATTGCAAATATTAGCGGCGATTTAAAAGTTGATGATGGCTCGGGTAATCTTTTTATCAAAAATATCGATGGAGATCTCTATGTTGACGATGGTTCCGGCAAAGTCGTAATCGATCAAGTTACTGGCGAAGTAGAAATTGATGACGGTTCTGGCCATATAAAAATCACTAATATCGCTAAGAAAGTCTATATTGATGACGGCTCTGGTTCAGTCGACGCCTGCCATTTAGGCAGTGATTTAACGGTCGACGATGGCTCAGGCTCAGTTGACACTTGCGATGATATTAAGGGCAAAGTGGTCATAAAATAATTAGTCATAGGAATTTAACAGTTCCCTAGCAAGTCAAAGCTGGTGGTTTTTGTCTTGTTATTGAAGTTCTAATGTGAATAACGATAGCAAAATAGAAAACACCATTTATCCTTCCGCAGTCTAAGCAGCTGCGTCAGCTTTGACATTTGCCCTAGCCTATAGCTAGGGCTTTTTTTATATTCAAACCGCTCGCTTGTTTAAATTTATCTGCTCCAACCAGATTCACCCCATAAATTAGGCATAATAGCCGCTCTTTAAATAGCTCGGTTGTTTGAATCGAGCAGACTTGAGCAAATTATTATGCATGCAGTTAAGCAAGATCCTGTTGAAAATCAACGTCCTTCATCACTTAGTAAGCAAGACTTGCTAGATTGTGGCCATGGCAAAATGTTTGGTGAAGGAAACGCCCGATTACCTATTGGTAACATGTTAATGATGGATCGCATAACTCACATCTCAGAAGCTGGCGGCGAATTTGATAAAGGTCAAATCGTAGCCGAACTAGATATCAATCCTGACTTATGGTTTTTTGGATGCCACTTTGAAGGCGATCCCGTAATGCCTGGCTGTTTAGGTGTTGACGCTTTATGGCAGCTTTCGGGATTTTTCTTACCTTGGTTGGGCCAACCAGGCAAAGGTCGTGCTTTAGGTGCTGGTGAAATAAAATTTACCGGTCAAGTGCTTCCAACTGCTAAACTAGTCACCTATATTATCGATATAAAAAGAGTTATTACTCGAAAATTAAAAATGGTTATCGCAGATGGACGCATGTTAGTGGATGGGAAAGAAATTTATACTGCTAAAGATTTACGCGTCGGATTATTCCAATCCACCGATAACTTTTAAGCACTAATTCTAAATAGCTAGGTTAACTACCAATGAAAAGAGTTGTTATCACAGGCATGGGCATTGTTTCCTGCCTTGGAAATACCGTTGATGAAGTAACGGATTCATTAATGCAAGGCCGTTCAGGCATCAAGAAAATGGATACCTACGAAGAATATGGCTTGCGTAGTCATCTAGCCGGTAAACCTGATATTGATGTCAGTGAGCATATTGATCGTAAAAAACTACGCTTCATGGGAGATGCAGCCGCTTATGCATACATCTCAATGCAACAAGCGATTGATGATGCAGACTTAAGCGAGGAGTTGGTTTCTAATCCTCGAACCGGCTTGATCATGGGATCTGGCGGCGGCTCACAAGGTACCCAAGTAGAATCTATTGATATTGCTAAAACGCGAGGTCCAAAGAGAATCGGGCCTTACGCGGTTCCTAAAACGATGGGATCGACTACTTCAGCTTGTTTAGCCACTCCATTCAAAATTCTTGGCGTTAACTATAGCCTTACTTCTGCTTGTGCCACCAGCGCGCACTGTATTGGTAATGCTCTAGAGCAAATTCAATTAGGTAAACAAGACATTATGTTTGCTGGCGGTGGCGAAGAAGAAGATTGGCGCTTAACGGTCTTATTTGACGCCATGGGCGCCCTTTCAAGCAAATACAATGACTCACCAGAAACAGCATCTCGCCCTTACGACTCAACTCGTGATGGTTTTGTTATTTCTTCTGGTGGCGGCTGTTTAGTGTTAGAAGAATACGAACACGCCAAAGCACGTGGTGCGAAGATTTATGCAGAAGTAACCGGCTATGGAGCCACATCCGATGGCTATGATATGGTAGCACCATCTGGAGAAGGCGCAGTTCGCTGCATGCAAATGGCTATGAGCACTGCTAACCAATCCATAGACTATATCAATACTCATGGAACCAGCACACCGGTAGGTGATACCGCTGAGTTGGGTGCCATTCAAGAAGTATTCGGTGGTGCGGAAAAGATTCCTAACATCGGCTCTACGAAATCGTTAGCCGGCCATTCTTTGGGCGCCACAGGTGTGCATGAAGCCATTTATTCATTATTAATGATGAAAAATAACTTTATTGCCGCTTCTGCCAATATCAATGAGCTGGATGAAAAAGCTGAAGGTTTGCCAATCGTTCGCGAAAGAATTGATGGAGCTGAAATTAAGGGTATCTTATCGAATAGCTTTGGCTTTGGTGGAACTAACTGTTCGCTAGTATTTGAAAAAATATAAATGCTCAAAGCTAAAACCTTAAAAGAGACGTTTATTTGCGTCTCTTTTTTTTGGCTACAATAATATAGTTTGTTACATTTTAGTCTTAATGACTAAAGTACTTCTTTCTTCCCTTTTGATATATTTTAGAAATACTTGGGGGGATCATGAATATAAAATTAATTATTAGTTTTACCGCCTTTATTATACTCTCGTCATGTAAAGGCAGCGATAACACTGTTGAAACACCAGAGTCGGAAGCTAAAGCTACTTTTGAAATCTTGTTGATGGGGAATAGTCATAGTTCTTACAACAATTTACCAGGTATGTTGACGACTTTGATCCAGACTGGAACCAATGAATCAGTTTCCTCCGTCAATGCGCCGGGCTTTAAATTTCTGGATGAACGTTTAACCGATGGTGTGTCCGAGCAGCTTTTAAAATCCCGAAAGTGGACTCACGTTGTGCTTCAAGCTCAAAAATACTCCACATCAGGCTTGTACAACTACTCTACTGAACCTTCAAAGGAATGGATTAGAAAAGCCAAACAGCAAGCAGCCATTCCCATCATGTTTCCTGAATGGCCTAGAAAAGGTAATTTTGAAGAAGGCGTTCGGATACATGCTCTGCATGAGTCTATTGTTGCCGCTGAGCCAGCTTGTTTAGCTCCAATAGGGCTAGCCTGGGATCAGGTGATTTTATCTAATCCAACATTGATATTGCATAATCCCGATGGTAATCACTCAAATCGAAACGGCGCTCTATTAACTGCATACGTCCTATATGAGGTCATATCAAAAAATAAAGCCTCTGAGTTACCACATATTGACTCACTTGGAGTAGAAAGATCTATACAAGAAATATTAAAGAATGCTGCAAGCGAAGTCATAGAATTGAATCCGCCCTGTAGTTACTATCAATAAACTACAGATTGATCTTAAAGGGGCTATCGCCCCTATAATTTACGGTTTTCTAAACTTCAAAGTCCAACGATCGGTTTTTCCGGTAACAGACTCATGACCAACTTCCTTAGTTAAATCATCAGCCTCTTTGTAATGTAGCATGGAATAATCTTCTAGAATAAAACCGGCATCTTGAATTTCCTTTATTGCTAGAACTGGGTCAATTCGACGTCTTTGATCAGCACTAAATGGAGTCATATGACGACGAGTATGATCGATTACTCCATATATGCCTCCTGATTTAAGCGCCTTAAATGCTGCGTCATTAATATTCATTCGGCCTGTTTTATCGAAGTTGTGATAGTTTCTAAAAGTTAACACCATATCAACGGGTTCAACATCAAATTCAAATGGCTCAATACTATTTAAACGTGTAGTTTCACTACGAGATGCTTTAGCCTCTACAGGCAAAATCGTAATATTCTCAAAACCTTCTTTACCTTTTAAATTCTCTTCGATTCGACCGGTGAATAATCCACCGTAATACTTACCACGCTCGGCTAAAGTTGGCGCCAAAAGCTTTGTATACCAACCACCACCTGGAATTAATTCAATAACGGACATATCGTCAGAAAACCCAAAAAAATCTAATGTCTGAATCGGTTTACGATTCATGTCACGCTTAGCATCTTTTTCACCACGAGATTCAGCTCTCATGGCTTCAGATAATTTATATTTCCACTTAGCAGGTTTGACTCGCATCTCTTCTTCATGACCGCCTGGGTGTGCCAAGAGACTCATACTAAAACTCAAACCTAATAAACTAATAATTATTTTTTTCATAAAATGCCCCAATAATATCTAACTTTGGCTATTAAACATGACGGACTAAGCATCTGTCAAAGAACTACAAAAAAGCCTGCTTATTGCAGGCTTTATTCATTACTCTGGACGCATATGTGGGAATAATAATACGTCTCTTATCGATGGCGAGTCTGTCAATAACATGACCAAGCGATCAATACCAATTCCTTCACCCGCAGTTGGTGGCAAGCCGTATTCCAAGGCTCGAATATAGTCAGCATCAAAATGCATCGCTTCATCATCACCAGCGTCTTTTGCTTCCACTTGCGCCTTAAAACGCTCGGCTTGATCTTCCGCATCATTAAGCTCTGAGAAACCATTAGCTAGTTCACGCCCACCCGCGAAAAACTCAAAGCGGTCGGTGATAAACGGATTGTCATCATTACGGCGCGCTAATGGCGAAACTTCTGCTGGGTACTCAGTGATAAAGGTAGGCTGAATTAGTTTGTCTTCCGCCAACTCTTCAAAAATTTCGATTTGCACTTTGCCTAAACCCCAAGAGTCTTCTAGCTTTACATTGAATTTCTTAGCAATTGCTCGCGCTGAATTTAGATCGGATAATTGATCCAAGCTAATTTCAGGCTGATGCTTAACGATAGCTTCTAACACCGTCATGCGCTCGAATGGCTTGCCAAAATCAAAAGTTTCACCGCTCGATTCAAATACGGTTTTTCCTAATACCTGTTCAACCGTAAAGCGCAACATATCTTCGGTTAAATTCATTAAATCTTGGTAATCTGCATAACCCCAATAGAATTCTAGCATAGTGAATTCTGGATTATGACGAGTTGATAAACCTTCGTTACGGAAGTTGCGATTTATCTCATATACTTTTTCAAAACCGCCCACAACCAAACGCTTTAAGTAAAGTTCTGGCGCAACACGCAAGAATAATGGCATGTCTAGGGCGTTGTGATGAGTTTCAAACGGACGCGCTGTCGCACCGCCAGGAATCACATGCATCATCGGTGTTTCAACTTCCAGGAAGTCACGAGCTTCTAAGAAATCACGAATCGCTTTTACTACTTTTGAGCGGGCTACAAATGTCGCGCGAGATTCTTCATTCACGATTAAATCAACATAACGCTGACGGTATCGAGTTTCCTGATCAGCAAGACCACCCCACTTATCAGGAAGCGGACGTAATGACTTCGTTAATAATTGAATCGCAGAAGCTTTAACTGAAAGCTCGCCCTTATTGGTTTTAAAAACCGTACCTTCAATCCCGACGATATCGCCGATATCCCAGGTTTTGAAATCGTCATAAACTTCATCGCCAACTTGGTCTTTACGTACGTATGACTGAATACGACCCGACATATCTTGAATAGTAATAAAAGACGCTTTCCCCATATTACGGAATAGCATAATACGGCCAGCAACCTTAACCTTTTTACCAATTTCTTCTAATTCTGGTTTTTCAATTTCACCAAACTCAGCGATCACATCGGCAGCTACCGTATCGCGTCGGAAGTCATTCGGAAAGGCAACACCCTGTTTTCGTTTATCCGCCAACTTTTGCTTACGAAGTGTAATTTGTTCGTTAACGTCAACTACTGGGGTTTCTTGATTGCTCATGTTTTTGTTTAACCTCTTTCATCACAATGATGATTATTTCTTACTGCTATAAAATATTTATACGCCAGCTTTTAAACTCGCTTCAATGAAGCTGTCTAAATCACCGTCCAACACTGACTGAGTATTACTCGACTCATGGCCTGTTCGTAAATCTTTAATTCTTGACTGATCCAATACATAGGATCGAATCTGACTGCCCCAACCGATATCCGACTTGCCGTCTTCCATCGCTTGCTGCTCTGCCTGCTGCTTTTGGATTTCTAACTCATACAGCTTCGCTTTTAACATCTTCATCGCTTCAGCACGATTTTTATGCTGCGAGCGGTCATTCTGGCACTGTACAACGGTATTAGTCGGAATATGAGTAATACGTATTGCCGAATCGGTTTTATTAACGTGCTGACCACCTGCACCTGATGCTCGGAAAGTGTCAGTTCGCAAATCCGCAGGGTTAATCTCAATATCTATATCGTCATCCACTTCTGGGTAGATAAACACTGAAGCAAACGAAGTGTGACGTTTGCTATTGGAATCAAATGGCGACTTGCGTACTAAGCGATGTACGCCTGTTTCTGTTCTTAGCCAACCGTAGGCATACTCGCCATCAACTTTGATAGTAGCACCTTTGATTCCCGCAACATCCCCTGCAGACTCTTCGGTGATTTCCACTTTAAAGCCTCGAGATTCGCACCAACGTAAATACATACGCAAGATCATGCTCGCCCAATCTTGAGCTTCTGTGCCGCCTGAGCCTGATTGAATATCAAGATAACAATTGTTCTCGTCCATCTCACCAGAGAACATTCTTCGGAACTCTAGCTTAGCCAGTTTCTTTTCAAACTCAGCAGCTTCTTCCTCGATCATCTCAACCGAATCAGCATCATTCTCTTCAACTGACATTTCCAAGAGATCTTGGTTATCAGAGACCCCTTCTTCTAATTTAAGGATGGTCTCAACAACGGCTTCTAATTTAGCACGTTCTTGACCTAAGGCTTGAGCACGCTCCTGATCGTTCCAGACGTCAGGCTGCTCTAATTCGCGGGAAACTTCTTCTAGTCGTTCTTGCTTAATATCGAAGTCAAAGATACCCCCTCAGCGTCAACAAACGCTCAGCCATATCTTTTAAATGTTCGCGGATAGGATTAACTTCCAAAATGCTTTCCCGTATTTATTATCAGTATTGTGGGTAACTATAAGGCAGTTGCCCAAAAGTCGTGTATTTTAACCAATATCACCCAGAGTGCCTAGCCATATTAGTCTTGTGCTTAATAAAAAAGCAGCTAACCGGCATGGTTAACTGCTTTTACTTGAGATATTTGTCTTAAATGTATAAATCAGCTAGAGCGTTTCTTTCAACCACTTGAAAAATTCACGCTGCCAAACAATTCCGTTTTGCGGAGTTAAGACCCAATGATTCTCTTCTGGGAAATATAAGAAGCGGCTTTTTAAGCCCCGCAATTTGGCAGCTTGGAACGCTTGAATACCCTGCCCAAGTGGCACTCGATAGTCCTTACCGCCATGAATGACCAACATTGGCGTATCCCAATTTCCCACAAAATTACTGGGATTAAATTCCGTATAAGATTTCTGAGCTGCGGCATTGTCCTTATCCCAATAAGCACCACCTATATCATAATCGACAAAGAACATTTCTTCGGTCGTACCATACATGCTGCGCAAATCGAAAACACCATCATGAGCAATAAAGGTTTTAAAGCGCTTATCGTGATGACCCGCGAGATAGAAAACTGAATAGCCACCAAAACTGGCACCAATAGCACCTAATCGCTTCTTATCCACATAAGATTCTTTTGCAATATCGTCGATAGCATCTAGATAATCTTGCATGGCACCGCCACCCCAGTCTTTACTAATGGCATGATTCCAATCAACCCCATGACCTGGCATACCACGGCGATTTGGCGCAACGATGATATAACCTTGTGAAGCCATCAGCTGGAAGTTCCAACGATAAGAGTAAAATTGTGACAGCGCTGATTGCGGGCCACCTTGAGCATATAGCAAAGTCGGGTATTTTTTATTTTTATTAAAGTTAGGCGGGTAAATAACCCATGCCAACATGTCATTGCCATCTTTAGTTTTTATCGTACGCTTTTTCACGGTGGGTAATTCCAAACCAGCGTACAACTCATCATTAACATGAGTTAAGGCTTCTAGCTGTTTGCTTGCTTTATCATAGGTATAAATTTCTTTTGCCGCATTCATACTATTACGAGTAACAATGACTTTGTCTTGAGCTTCGCCGACGATTCCATTCACATCAAATTGCCCTTCGGTTAATTGAGTGATTGTAGGAGCTTCAGAATCTTTGCTAGCAACGGCAACTTTAAATAACTGACGAGTACCATCAATTGGCGCTATGAAATAAATATGATCACCGTCTTTATTCCATTTAAAACTACTAACCGTTCCATCCCAATGTGCCGTTAAATTAATATCTTTATTGCCATCTTTGATGATGATGTCGGTTTTATCGGCTTCATAACCCGGAGTTTTCATTTGAAGCCATGCTAACTGACCTTTCGATGAAAAGGATGGATACTTGTCATAACCGAGATTATTTTTGGTCAAGTTTTTGGTGGTCTTCTTGGCTAAGTTATATTGATAAATGTCGGTATTAGTACTAGAAACATATTCAGTACCGGCCTTTTTCTTACTAACATAAATAATGTTCTTGCCTTCAGGCCCCCAAATATAATCTTCTGGTCCACCAAAAGGCGATTGCGGAGTTGAGTATGGCTCGTTAGGCATAATATCGACCATCTTTTCGGTCGCTAAATCCTGATAGAAAACATGATTAAAACTACCATCATTCCACTCATCCCAATGACGATAATCCAGATCATCAAATACATAAGCATCCGCTTTTGCTAATTTCGAATACCTTTCTTTAGCAAGCACTTTACTCAACTTTACAGGCTTGTGTAGTAGTTTCTTTGTGCCGTCTGGAGATAGGTCTCTATCGGCCATGAGCCCTGTGTAATTTTCGACTAACTGAGTCGTACCATCTTTAATGGCTACCTGATAGACCTTACTACTGAAATTATTATCTTTAACGCTTGGTACTGTAACTTTATAAAACACATGGGTTTTTGCATGATTAATTCCTAATGGACTCACACGATTCACTTCCCATAATAATTCTGGCGTCATCACCTTATCTTTAGCATTTAACTGCGGAGAAAGCGCTGCCGCTAAACCTAGCCAGAGACCATAGTGAATTATTATTTTTCCAAACTTCATACCTTCAACTCCTAATAAACTTTAGCGAATAAGAATACAGAAACGGGGTTGCAAAAGAAAGTTGCCAAACAACGATTAGTTATTCATAAAACAGATTGATACCTGCTGCTAGCAACTGCTTTAAAAGTCATGTATTTTTAGCCTTATAGAGAATACAGAGTACCTAAGCTCGGCAGACACTCCAGTAAAACCAAGAAAATAGTGAAATTTATGGCAAATAGTTCTGACAACACCTCATACCCACCCTCGATACATCTAGAGAGCAGGCTCGAAAAGCTAACCCCTTTAATGAAGCAGTTTCCTTTTGCTACCGTTATATCTAACTATCATGGTAAAATTGAGGTCACTCAAGCGCCGCTAGTCTTTGAAGAAATCGACGGCAAAATCTATCTCTATGGTCATCTGGCAGGTAATAATGTTCATGGCGAACATTTAACCGACGCAAAAGTCACCGTTATATTTCATGGCCCTAACTGCTATATCTCGCCTAATGACTATGCCACCAAGCAGCTACCCACTTGGAATAGCTTATCCGTACATATCAAAGGCCATTGCCAAACCACCAAAGATCCTGATGAGCTTTATCGAATATTAGAAATGATGGCGGAACAGTTTGAACAAAATAGCCCTTCTGATAAGCCAAACTATCAAATCCTAAGAACCGAAGAAAAAACTGCGAGACTAATTAATCATATCACTGGCTTTAAAATTGAAGTGGCTGACATAACTGGTCGTTATAAATTATCGAAAGATAAGTCGACAGAAGATATTAAATTGGCTGGTGAAAAATTGAAATCTAGTATTACCCTTGATTACGATGAGCTACTCGCTTTGGCTTTGTCGTAATGCATGATAAGGATAATAGCCACATCAACTCTATTAAATAACTGAGAATCAAATATGGACTTTCCAAAAATACTCGCAGATTTTCACGCCATTGAAATTGATTATGAAACAGATGAGATAGATTATGAACCATATAACTCATTCCTATCGAAAGAGGAATCAAATGAATGGTTTAGAGCTTGGACTGGTAATTCTGAAGTAAGCGCTGACAAATATTTAATATTCGGTCAAGACGGTACAGGAGGCTTAACAGCCTTCTGGTTAGCTCACGATTCAGACGATATCCTAATGCAGCCGATAGTCTTTTTTGGTTCTGAAGGCGAAACAGGGGTTGTGGCTTCATGCTTCAAAGATTTTGTTTGGCTTTTTGCCCAAGGTTATGGACCATATGAGGCTGTTGCATATCCTGTTGATGAAATTAATGAACTATCGCAATTTTTAGAATTTTCAACAAAGCATTATGGGATGAATAAAGTTGAACCATGGGAAATTGTAAAACGAGCAAAAAGTCATTTCCCAAACTTTTCCTCGGACATAGAAAACTTATGTCGATAAGCTCGTTTATATTTTAAAGGTTATTAACTAAGCACAACGATAATAAGCTTTAACGGCGTTTAGGAGTCCAAGCCCAAATCATTTGCGCCTCAATAGGCTCCTTACCCTCTTCATCAGTCACTGTTACGGCAACGTTCACTTCACCTTTTTCGGTATTGAGAATATTATCAATCTGCTCATCAGTTAAATTTGCTTTGGCAGTTAAAGCACCCACAGCTCTTTTCACATAATTGATATTCATGGACTTGATCACAGGAATTTTATCGTCTGGAACATTCATGCCAACGACCATGCCCGTAGCGGTTTCAGCGACTAGAGCCATACCGGCGGCATGAATAGTGCCAATGTGATTTTGGACTTTTTTACGGTTTTCCAATTTAAAGATGGACTCTTGATTGGTGAGCTTTAACACATCGACTTTACAGGTTCCCACTAACTTAACGGTATTTCTTAACGCAAAATTTAAGGCTGGCATTTGTATGAAACTCGGTAGGCTTTGTGTTTTCGCTACAGCTTTAGCGAGACGGTTAGGCTTAGTCATAGGAATCAGTAATTATGTGTTTTCATTGAGATTACTCTTAATTGAATACCAAGTAAAGTGGTCAGACCATGAGTGGTGATATCTAAGCTAATTCGTAAATAGTTGTTACAGAACCGCTTTTTTAAGTTCGGTTGTGCTAATCTTTCGGTGAGAAAAATTAACCCATCGGAACGAAATCATGAAAAAACTATTGATTGCTGCGGCGGTAAGCTCAGTATTAGTAGCTTGTAATCAAGCTGACCAGAACACCTCTAAAGAAACTGCACAACCAGAAGAAGTTAAAGAGACTGTTGTAGTTGAAGAAGTAAAAATGACACCTGAGCAAGCCTCAGCGGAGTTGAACAAATTATTCCAAGATAACTTCCAAGCCGGTTTAGCCTTAAACCCAATTCAAGCTACGGCTATCGGTATGCCGGGCTATAACGATAAGTTACCAAACTTCTTATCCCCAGAATACCAAGAGAAATCTCGTCAGTTTTCTGCTGATTGGTTAGAAAAAGTAAAGAAAATCGACCGCAGCTTACTATCAGGTCAAGATCGTTTAAGTTATGACGTATACCTATACAACGCAGAGCTAGGCAAGCAAGGCGAGCAATTCCCCGGTGAGTTAATTCCGATTAACCAATCATCTAATATTGCTAACTTCTTTGCACAATTAGGTTCTGGTCAATCTTTCCAACCATTTAAAACCGTTGAAGACTATGACAACTGGTTAAAGCGTATTGATGGTGGCGTAGAAATCATGAAACAAGCCAAAACCAATATGCAAATGGGTATTGAGCGCGGCGTTACTCAACCGAAAGCTTTAATGGAAAAAGTATTACCTCAATTATCCGCGCACTTAGTAGATAAAGTTGAAGATAGCGTTTTCTATGGTCCGGTCAAAGATATGCCTGAAGACTTTTCTGAAGAAGATAAAGCGCGCTTAACAGAAGCTTATAGTAAAGCTATTAGCGAAAAACTAGTACCTTCATACAAAGAGCTACATGACTTTATTGAGCAAGATTATTTACCGAAAGCACGTACAACTTTCGGTTTAAGCGAACATCCCAATGGTGAAGCTTGGTATAACTACCAACTCAAAACTTTCACTACAACGGATTTAACGGCTGAAGAAATACATCAATTTGGTTTAGCTGAAGTTGCCCGTATTCGCGGTGAGATGGAACAAGTGATGCAAGAAGTAGGCTTTGAAGGAACGCTAGCCGACTGGTTTAAGTATGTTCAGACCAATCCAGAATTCTATTATGACAATGAAGAAGACCTGCTTCAGGGCTATCGCGATCTACAAGATAAGGTTAATAAGCTTTTGCCGTCTATGTTCGACATTCAGCCAAAGTCAGATTATGAAGTACGCGCAGTAGAAGCTTTCCGAGCTGAATCTGCCGCTGGTGCGTCTTATATGTCAGGCACACCTGATGGCTCTCGCCCTGGTATTTTCTACGTAAATACCTTTAATTTAAAAGGTCAGCCTAAATTTGGCATGGAAACCCTATCCATTCACGAAGCCGCACCAGGTCACCACTTCCAAATCTCGCTGCAACAAGAAGTCGAAGGCTTGCCAATGTTCCGCCGTTTTGGTGGCTTGAGCGTCTTCTCGGAAGGTTGGGCTTTATACGCTGAATCTATCGGTAAGGAAATGGGGATGTTCACTGATCCCATGCAATACTATGGCCGCTTAAGCGATGAAATGCTGCGTGCGATGCGTTTAGTAGTTGATACCGGTTTACACGCTAAAGGCTGGTCTCGTCAGAAAGCAATAGATTATATGTCGGAAAATTCTTCCATGGCCGATACTGATGTAGTTTCTGAAGTAGAGCGTTATATCGCATGGCCAGGTCAGGCTGTATCTTACAAAGTTGGCCAGCGTGAAATTTCAAATATGCGTGCCGATGCAGAAAAACGCTTAGGCGATAAATTTGATATTCGTGAATTCCACCGACAAGTGTTAATTGACGGTTCATTACCTATGCCAGTACTTAAAACTAAGATCAACGAATGGGTTGAGTCTAAGCTAAAAAGTTAATTTATATAGAGCAAACAAAAAGGAGCTTCGGCTCCTTTTTTTATTTTGTTAAAATTTTTAAATCCATTCTAGTTCGTCAGCTTCAATAGTATTTTCATCTTTGACTTCACCAGTATTAACCACTGAAGCAGGCTCAATCATCAGAAAGTGTGTTTCTTGATTGGCTACAGGACAGTGCTGAGTCCCTCTTGGTACGATAAACATTTCACCTGGATTTAATACGATGTTCCTTTCTTTTAATTTCAAGGTTAGTTGGCCTTTGAATACGATAAAGAGCTCATCTTCATGATCGTGCTGATGCCAAACTAGCTCACCCTGCCCTTTCGAAATTTTTACTAGTTGACCATTCGATTCAGCCAGCACTTTTGGTGTCCAGTGCTCTTCAAATAAACTAAACTTTTCTTCTAAATTGATTTTATCCATATAGTCTCAAGTCTCTTTTTAAAACACCATATGCAAATTCATCTTGCCACTCATCCCCCATCTTATAGTGTTCTGTAAAGTGCCCTTCTTTAACCATGCCATAACGCTCCATAAGTTTGAACGAAGCTGTATTTCTAGGATCACAGTAAGCGACAACTTTATGGAACTCCCAGTACTTATCAATATGTATCACAAAAGCATCCATGGCTTCTGAGCCATAACCTTTGCCATGAAAGTTTGTGTTAAATTTATAACCCAGCTCAATTTGTTCATGAGCTTTATTAGAATATCGGAATCCGATATCTCCAATTAGCTCACCTGTATCAATAAGCTCTACAGCTAAAGCCATCCACTGCCCTTCAGTACCATCCCAATCCTTTTGAAACCCTGTAAATGCTTCTTTAACCTCTTTTTTACTACCAACCGGTCGAATGAATTTCATAACTTCAGGATCCATTCCATAGTCGCAATAAGACTCAAAATCCGCCTCTAACATGGGGCGTAAAATCAATCGTTTAGTTTTTAGTGTAGGGATCATGCAAGCTCCACTAATTTTTGGTGCATAGGATAATATAAGGCTTTTCTAATTTCTCTTGTATCTAATTTCTGGACAGCATTCACATATTTGTTAAGTTGCTCTTTATATCGCCTTTTTTCAGACTCTAAAAAACTGTCCAAATCTGAGCCTAAGTGTTCACCAGTTTTGTAATCAATAATCCAACGAACATTATTTTCATCAACAAAGGTTCGATCTATAATCATATTGGTAATTTCATTGTTTTCACAATGACTAATTGCCCATTCGCATTGGGCCTCTAGATGACTTTGTAGAATCCAGTTAAGCTTTGTATCCTTCTGCATCAAATTAACGGCTTTTTGAATCTTATTCAGCGCTAACTCTCGTTCAGATTGTTCTGGAAGCTGTTCAGCAAGACTGCATGTAATTGCTTTATACTGATTATCGATTATTTGTTGGAAACTTTGCCGCCTTAAACCCACGTTTTCGAGTAATTTATGTAACTCTAACCCCACAACACGAGCCACATCACTAGCCCAATCAAAATCGATTTCCTTATCCTCAATTTCAACTACGTTTTGATTAGCTTCAAGTGGAGAGTTTACCTTAGGTTTAACAGCTACATGTTTAACTCGGTACCAATCTCGGCTTATCGCTTCGCTTTCTTCTAAAGTATCATCATCAATTACTAACTCTGAAAAAGACTGTTCTATGTCACTCTCATAACTGGATTTTAAATAATACAATAAGGATTGTTTCGATATTGGGTTATAAGCCCATTCAGCTTTCTTCTCATCATATTTGGTACCTAGTTGGCAACTTAGATAAAGGCGTTTTTTGGCGCGAGTAGCAGCCACATACAATAATCTGGCATCTTCAAATTGAGCTTTTTGATTCTGTATGTCTCTCGCTAATTGATAAATGGGCTCTTTCGTTTCTTGAGCCTGAATCGGCGCCAATAAGTAATGTTGTTCATAGCCTGAAGAAAACTCTTCCCATAACAATAGTTGATGACCATCTGCACGCTTACGTCGCTCTAATGATGGCAAAAAAACCGTATCAAATTCTAAGCCCTTAGACTTGTGCATCGTCATAATTTCAACGTCATGAGCCTGCATTTTCTGCTCAGCATACAATTTAGATAATGCTGTTTCGACAATATCAATAGAATCTAAATTTTGATTTTGTTCCAACTTTATTAAGACTTTAAAGAAAGCTTCAGACTCTGATAATGCTTGTGGATCAATTAACGCGGAAGGACCACCCAAAGCTAGCCAAAGCGTTTCTACAAGCTGACTTAAAGGTTTCCTGCCTGCTTGTTCAAGCGCATTTTTCATAAACTGAGTTTTTTGTTCAAAGACATAAGTTGCTTGCTTCGATAATTCTTGAACTTCTTGATAATCACTTATCCACTTTAAAAAATCATGATTAAACTTATTATTTAAATGCCCGATATCACTTAAAGACAATCCCCAATAGGGAGATTTAAACAATCCAATCCAAGCTATAGCATCTTGGGGTTGTAATAATATTCTGGCCATATTGAGTAAATCACCAATAACAGCCTTAAACTTGAGCAACTGCATATCTTTTGCATAAAAACTTATACCGGCCTCATTTAATGCAGCCGCTATTGGTTCAGCGTGTGCGCGACCTCTTACAAGAATCGCAATACTCTGCTCTGGCGAATTTTGTTTTAACTTAGCAATTTCAAAAGCTATCTGCTCTGCTTCGCTTCGCTCCGACTGATCGAAGCTAGGAATAAATTTAATTCCTTCTGATTCATCACTTGATTTCATAGCTACTGCGGAAGAGTAAGCCACAGCCCCAAGTAAAGCATCGTTATAGTCTGGGAATATATTTTGAAATTGCTGATTTACCCAGTCGATAACTTTCCCGGAGGATCTGAAATTGGCGGTTAAAGTTAAAGGTTCAATATCAATATCGCCAATTCCCTCTTGCTGGGTTTTAATGAACAAACCTACATTCGCTTCTCTAAAGCGATAAATAGACTGCATCGGATCACCCACTAAAAATAGTGTTCGGCCATCGCCTCTTTGCCAGCCAGCGATTAACTTATTCAATAAACGATATTGAGTGAAAGAAGTATCCTGAAATTCATCTACTAATACATGCGAAACTTGATAATCCAATTTCAGAGCTAAATCTGATGGTTCATCAAAATAGCCCAATGCTCTATCAGCTGCTAAAGCTATTTCAGTAAAATCTGCTTCAGAGCGTGATTGAAAATCCACATTTAACTCAATGGTCGCCAACCTAAGTAGTTTCAATAATGAACTTAAAAGTTCCTGCTGTTGTTCAGAATACGCGGCCATTGGAAACCTATTGATATCGGATAAAGCCTCTGCAAAGCCATCAACTTCCGACCATTCCGCCAGCTGAGTTTTAATCTCAGCTTTAATTTGTTTTCCAATAGTTTTATCCTCACCTTCCAAATCTTTATCTGCTAACAATCCTTGCTTTTTGGTAAGACTTTTTCTAAATGTACCCGAACCGGTTAAACAGAAATCTGCTATCGCCTTCCATTGTAATAAATTGTCCGCGTCAAACTCAGGTAAGTATTCAACCTGTTTTAATGCAGCCAGAGAATGCTTGGCATCAATAAACCCTGCAGCAAAATGCAAAGTTTGCATCAAACATGAATTTTCTAATTGATGTGAAAATTTACTAAGTTTTGCCAGCCTTAAATTAGCAACTTCTGTGATACCACTTTGTAAAAGCTCGATATCTAGTTCGCCAGCACCTAATAATCGCAGCCATTGATCACGTTTAGCTAACATATTTGCTAGTAGGCCTACTAAGCGCTCTACCTGATTATCTAAATGGCTCAATAACAGGGTTAAATCATCTGAATAATCTTTATCATTGATATAGCCTAATACCGCCTGTGCTGCTTGTTGGTATGACTCTTGCGGAAACTCCGTAATCGCTAAAGAACCACCCAAATTACTCATGAGTGGCATTTGATTTGCAATCAGGCTAGACATGGAGTCTATGGTCAATATTCTTAAGCGATGCGAATTTTTAAGCAACTGCCATTGCTTTTCTTGATCCCGTTTTAAAACTTCGTTTGCTAACTCCCAACTGCGCTTTTCATGAGCTAATTTAGGCTCAACCTTATTTGCATCTTTTAGCGATTCAATTAGACGATGGCGCATTTCAGCAGCTGCTTTACGAGTAAAGGTTACTGCCACGATTTCTTCTGGGTTATCTACTATGGTCAGTAAATTTAAGATTCTTTGTGTAAGTAAGCTTGTTTTACCTGCACCGGCAGGGGCTTGCACAATAAAAGAGCGTTTAACATCAATCGCCATATCGCGAATGATTTGATCAGGAGCTGTCTTATTCATCATTAGTCGCTCCCAAAGATCGCTTAAGGTTTTCTTGGTAGTTTAAATCGCGCTCTATCCAGCGACTTACTCCATAATGATCCGCATAGTTACCACTATAATCCGTAACAATCGCTTCACCCGATTTAAATGATTGGGCAATTTCATTCAACAAGGTTCGCCACTGATTGATAGCAGAGTCGAAATCGTCGGCGTAAGGATTATTTGCCAAATCTTTGAGCGCTTTTACACCTTTTATCATTTCAGACTCTTCTGTAACCCCAAGATATTTATCGCCTTTAAGGTGCGCTTGATAGAATAAAATACCTGAAACAGGATTTTTTTCTTTATGCTCACTTATGGCGTATAAAAGCAATTGCGGCTCACCAATAGGGTCATTTAACAAATCAATTAATCGTGGCGTACCAGTTTTATAGTCAATAATAATTAAGCTACCGTCTTCTAATCGGTCGATCCGGTCAATGGTTATACGAAGTCTTAACCCTCCAACTTCTATTTCACGTTTTGCTTCTGTAGCAATAACTTCAAACGGAACTCTTTCTTTATCAAAATTTAGAGCAGCCGTCACTCTTTGCTTTAAACGCAACACTTCAGCTTGATGAAAGCCTTGGTTATTTAACAAGTACAAGTGCTTTGACTCAATATTCAGAACCGTTGTTATAGTTCTGGTTACTAGTGTCTCCAACTCGTCTTCAGAGTGATTGATTAATGCTTGTTGGGACACTAAATATTGCCAGAGTAACTGCATCACTTTATGGAAAATATTACCGCGCTCCATAAAGGAAATGCCTAAATCATCAGTTTCAAAAGGATAAAGCTTTAAACGATAACGTAAATAAGCATCAAACGGAGAAGCGGCTTGAGTTTTTAAAAGGCCAGTACCACCTGCTACGTAATCATCGTTTCCTAGTGGTAATCCTTTATCGTCCTGATAAACATCGACATCACCCTTTGGCCATTGCTGCAAATACTCGGGCAGCTCTGAATCTAGGCTTAAATGCTTTTGCGTCCTATCCACAAGCTTCTGTAATAATGGGCTTGGTAACTGTTCTTGCTCACCATCATGAGTTGCATAGCTAAAAATTAGCTCTTCTTTAGCCAATAGAGAATCAAGAATAGACTCTGCATATTCGATCTCACGCTGTTGAGATGAACCAGGCAAATTATGTTTAAGTTGTAGAGCTTTTGATAAAAAAGGATTCAGACTAGATTTCTGAGGTAAGATTTTATCCGTAGCGGACATAAACCAAACCGAATCGTACTCGATAGCCACAGCCTCCAGCATACCCATAATTTTAATAGGCGCTTTAGGCGTTTCTTGGTGATAACTACTCTCCAGAATATATTTCTGCAAAATATTCAAAGCGGCAGACCAAGTAAGCTTTGTTTTCACAACAGGACTTAGCTTTGCAGCAGCTTTAACTACGTCTAAGAATTGTTGTTGCAATTGATACTCGTAACTATCTAAAGCTTTATACCCGGTCCAATGTAGAGTTTCTAATACTGATAATACTCGTTGAATAAATTGAGTTAAACTGGATGTTTCATTAGATTGCTCTTTTAAACTCTTCATTTTCTCTAGCCAATCAAACGTCAACTCATAACGCAGGCAAAGATCAGAAATTGCATTAAGCGAGTAAAAATTCTTATTAGATTGTCTAACTTCTAACTCAACTTTAGTTGCATGCCAATAAGACTCATCATTGGTGTACAAATAAGGCGTCAGTAATAAGGACTGTAGTTGTGATTTAGTTATACTGCTATCTACTAACTTTAACCAAATTAAAACCGCATGAACCATTGGCTTGCTATCCAGATTTTCAGCTATCGAAATATCATGCCAACTTTGCCCTTTTCTTCCCTCAATAAAGTCCTCAGGATAAAGCTCTCTTTGTATAATTCTTTCTAACAACAGTCGCTGTTGCTGTAAGTCTGGCACCAGTATTGCAATGGATTGCTCATTATTATCGTTCAGTTTTTCTACTGCCCATCGAATAGCGCTAATAAATTCTTGCTCTTGTGAATCAGCTGCTAACAACTGTTTCCTAACCACATCTTTTTTAACTGATGCAAAGTCTAAGAAGTTACTGCTATTTTTAATAGCCTGTATGATTTTTTCCTGCTGAACATTAAGTTGCTGAAATCCATAGAAAGCTATGTCTTTAGGTAAGTACTTAATAATCTTAGATAAGTTTTCAGATAAAATAGTCCCTACTTGGTGACTATCAATCCAATTCCTTTGGCTTAGTAGCTTACGGTACTCAAAATACCACTCTGCGAATGCTTCTTGATCAGCGTCTCCATGTTGAAAACTAAAGTCATCAATTTGCCATTGATTCAGCATTCGCCAAGCATCATAAGATATTTTAACTGCTTGCTGACTATTTAGCAGTTCACCCGCTTGTTTTGAATTAATAACCAGTTGCTGCCAGAGATACTGGCTTTGCTCTTTGTTTAATCGAGTAGATATCTTGTCCTGATTTGATTGGACATAAAAGCCCCAACATTCCTCAAGAAATGCTGACCAAGGCAACACATTAAGCGAGTTCCAAGCTTCTTTGCCTTGTTGGATTTGATATCGTTGATATTTCTCACGTATAAAGCGCGCCTGACGGCGGCTTGCCGTCACAATCAAACTGTTTTGTGGATCAAGTTGACTAAAATCCATTTATACTCACATCCCTACTGGCAATTAACAATTAGACGGCCAAAATGCTTACGATCGATCAAGTCGTCAAAGTAAGGCGATACTTCTTCAAGTGGAATTTCTTTCGACAGAATTTTATCAAAATCAGGTAATGGTAATTCTTGACCAAATTGGTGCCATATTTTTGACCGTAAACCTATAGGGCAATTGGTCGAACTTATTCCGAGTAAACTAACACCACGCAAAATAAACGGAAACACCATCGCTTGTAATTTAGGACTTTGCGCCAATCCAATCGAAGCAATATTCCCCCATAAATTAGTGTGGGCAATAATTTTGGAAAGAGTCTCGCCCCCGATATTATCAATCGCCCCGCCATACAGGGCTTTCGCTAGAGGTTTGTCTGATAGTTTTAGTTTTTCCAATTCAGTGACTTCACTAGCACCTAATTCCATCAAGTAATTACGCATTGATTCTCGACTAGTAATGGCAATGGTTTGGTAGCCCATTTTACTTAAAAGGTTAACCGCAAAGCTTCCAACACCACCGCTAGCGCCTGTAACAACTATTGGACCTTTTTCAGGATCTTGCCCATTTTGTTGCATACGGTAAATGGCTAAGGCCGCAGTAAAACCTGCGGTACCAATAATCATGGCATCACGACAAGAGTATTGCTCGGGAAGCGGTATTAACCATTCGCCTTTAACACTTGCATATTGCGCCATACCACCATCATGACTTTCGCCAATTCCGCAGCCATTGACTAAAACCTTTTGTCCTACGGCAAAGTTTGGATTATCAGTTGTTTCAATAGTGCCGGCTAAATCAATCCCCGCGTTCAGTGGAAATGATTTCATGATTTTTCCGCGCCCTGAAGCCGCTAAAGCATCTTTATAATTAATACTGGAATAATCCACTTTGATTAGGGTATCACCACCAGATAGTTCAGATTTTTCCATCTGAATTAATTGGTGACGAATAGTAGGATCATCAAAAACACGACAGGCTAAAAAAGACATACGAAATCCTAGTTTTTATATTCTTCTAATAAATGATATTTCTAAAGGTAATATTAATACGAGGCTCAGTAACTTTCGGCTCTTTAGGAACCTGATGCAGCCAGTGGCTTTGCATCCCCGCCTTCATCAACAATAGACTACCAGAAGTCAGCGACATTTTGTGCCTTAATTTTGGTTGGTATTTATGTTTTAACTGAAATATTCGAGTAGCGCCAAAGCTGATCGAAGCAATAACTGGTCTATCGCCTAATTCATGCTCATCATCTGCATGCCAGGCAACGCTATCTTGGCCATTGCGATAAAGGTTACACAAGGCACTATTAAAGCTTTCACCAGATTTTTTCTCAATTTTTTCTTTAATGGCTAACAGCGGATTTGTCCAAGCTAGTGGCGAGTGTTTGATGCCAGAGTAATAATAATCAGCTCCATTATCGCCATACCATGCCGTTAACCTTGGTACCACACGATCTACACCCATAATTCGAATAGTCTCAGATTGCCAATCCGTAGTTTTCATCAACTGCAGAAATAGCTTAGATTCATCTTCACCAAATAGCTGTGGCCAATAGATTAGCTCAGCATCTTGTAGCTGTATAGTTTCGCCTAAAGCATTAGCCATTAAATCAAATTGCAGCATTAAAAAATCATACCCCTAAACGAAAAAATGGCCAACCAAATGAATGATTGACCACTTTAAAAAGTTAAAAGAATCTACAAAGCTATGCCGCCTCTTCTTCTTTTTCCTTATATTCAACTACTTCTTGTTCCCACTTCTTAGAGAACATACCGATCAATAAGACTACAGCGCCAATACCGATACTGAATGTTGCAATGAATTGGAATAAGCTTGGTAATTCTTCAACCTTATTAGGATCAAAGTTACCAGCCATTAAGCCAGCAATAATGTTACCGATCGAATAAGTAAATACGAATAAGCCCATCATTTGGCCCATGTAACGTCTTGGTGAAAGTTTACTGACCGCACTTAACGCAATTGGGCTTAAGCATAACTCACCAACTGTATGTAGGAAGTAAGTTAAGATTAAGTAGAAGGCTGCAGATTTACCACCACCAGCAGCAACTTGTGCAGCAAATACCATAACAACAAAGCCACTACCCATAATGATAAGACCAAAGGCCATTTTTAAACCATAACCTGGTGTAACCATGCGCTTGCCTAATCTAATCCAGAAAGCAGCGAAAAACGGCGTTAATAGAATAATGAAAGCTGAATTGATAGATTGGAACCAAGTCGTTGGAATCTCAAAACTACCAATAAATCTATCTGTGTAATCACGAGTAAATAAATTTAGCGAAGAACCTGCCTGCTCAAATCCAGACCAGAAGCATGCTGAAGCCACACAGATAAGCAATAAGGCCCACATACCTTTCTTCTCAACTTGATTTAAGTTGCCGCGGAAATAAATAACCGCGAAGAAGATAAAGAATGTTGCCGTTAATACGATCGCTGTTTGTTTAGCCAAGCTAATCGCATTAATTGAAATAGTTCCAGCTAACGTTAATGCAGTTACTACTGCAACGGCAAATAAGAAAATACCAATCCCTGCCCAACTCTTCTTACGAGCGCTTTCAGTGATTTCAACAGAAGGTTTTGCACTTACTGCTGGTAGGTTCTTGTTAGTTAAATAGAATTGGATTAAACCTAGCGCCATACCCACAGCTGCCGCACCGAATGCCCAGTGCCAACCAACATTTTCCATCAAGTAACCACAAACAAAGTAGCCGATTAATGAACCGATATTAATACCCATATAGTAAATTGAGTAACCAGCGTCACGACGCTCATCTTCACTACTATAGAGCTGGCCAACTACTGCTGTAATATTCGGTTTTAATAAACCAGTACCCAATGCAACTAGAATAAGACCTACAAAGAAACTGCCTTGATTTGGAATAGCCAACACTATGTGGCCACACATAATGATTATACCGCCATACCAAATGGCCTTTTGGCCACCGATTAAGCGGTCAGCAATCCAACCACCTGGTAAACCCATGAAATATACCGAGCTGGTATATAAACCATAGATAGCAGTAGCGATTGCAGCAGTCATACCCAAACCGCCTTCTTGAATAGCAGCTGTCATAAATAGAACCAAAATGCCTCGCATACCGTAGTAACTCATGCGCTCCCACATTTCGGTCATAAATAAGGTTTGGAGACCTTTTGGATGTCCAAAAAAGGACGTGTCTTTAGTTTGATCTGTCATTGAAATACCCTTAATACTCGTGTCTATAGTGCTTTTTCTGAAGAAAGCACTTTTTTATAGTTTATTCGAGAGCAGTTGGTCCTGCCTAAATAAAGCCAATCATTGTTATATAACGACCTTAATACGTCCAGTTCTTTTTTGTAAGGGAAGACAAGTCGAACCAGATTTAAGGGCTAAGTTGCCCAGTTTGGACATTATTGGCGACTTAAACGGGTATTTTCAGGGGTTTTTCCCGCGACATTAGTTCTAAACGGATTAATGTCCAATCCACCGCGGCGAGTATAGCGCGCATAAACGGTCAATTCTTGTGGCTGACAGTGCTTCATCAGATCGGTAAAGATTCGCTCTACGCACTGCTCGTGAAATTCGTTATGGGTTCGAAAAGAGATAAGGTACTTGAGCAATGCCTCTCGATCTATTTGAGCGCCTTTATATTCGATCATAACGCTGGCCCAATCGGGCTGATTGGTGATCAAGCAGTTACTTTTCAGCAAATGGCTGACCAATGACTCTTCTACATGAATTTTATTCGCATCATTTTTCAGCAAATTAGCATCGTAATCATATGTGCTTATTTCAATATCTAGCTCATCAATACAGCTACCAACAAATGGCTGCACAGGATATGTTTGCTGATATTGCTCAAGCGTTAACAGTTCTATCGATACATCACCATTAGCCGAGTGAGATAAGTCTTTTAGTAAAACGCTTTCAACTTGCTGCCAAGATTCAAACCTGGATTGATTAAAAGAGTTTAAGTAAAGTTTAAACGATTTAGATTCAACAATGTTTTCAGTATCGTATGCAAACTTAAACACACCTATCGCCACTTGCGGTTTACCTTTCATATCCAACCAAGACATCTCATATGCATTCCAAATGTCACTGCCAGTAAAAGGTAATCCTTCTAGCAAACCTATCTCGTCGCGTTTTATGTGGCGTGCTACAGGGAACAATTGAGAAGGATCGTATTGTTCTGGGTATCGAGTTTCTTTACCTAAGGGGATGTCATTAGTCATAATTATTGTATTAAAAACTTAGTTTTGTTTCGGCATTTGTCGTCTAAAGTAAACGGTAATTTCTTCACGATCATGATAAAGGTGCTTAGCCTTCCAATCATATTTGATTTCAGCCTCATCCAATTGATCACAGATTTCACCAACGCAGTCAGATACCTCTTGAAAACGCTTTTTCATAGGCAACTTTAGGTTGAATATGGCTTGTTCTGTTTTTGCTTGTAACAGCCATTTAGCCATTAAGTTAGCCACTAATGAAGGTTTTTCCACCATATCACAAACTAGCATATGCACTGGCTTTACAGGCATCCAAGTCAATGCATTCTCTTTTAAGTGAATTACATGCTCCGTAGCCATTAGTTTTTTGTCCATTGGTCCATTATCAATTGCAGTAACTTGCATTCCCCTTTGTACAAGCTGAAAAGTCCAGCCTCCAGGTGCTGCTCCGAGATCTACTGCCGTATTTCCTAGGCGGAAAATGGCTTTACGCTGTTTATTCGACATCAACACCTGAATCGCTTCGTCCAATTTTAGACTCGAACGGCTCGGAGCATCTTTAGGTGATTTTAATCGCAGGATCCCACTTTTCAATTCAG
Organism: uncultured Kangiella sp.; assembly: GCA_947503435.1. Taxonomy (GTDB): domain Bacteria; phylum Pseudomonadota; class Gammaproteobacteria; order Enterobacterales; family Kangiellaceae; genus Kangiella. Next base: position 184,497 of record CANNDL010000005.1, read on the forward strand.
AGGCTTTGCCGCTTGGCGAACATCCTACTAAGCAATGATCATTGGCAAGGAATAAAACATGCAATTGCTCATGGTTGTCTATATTTCCTTCTTTTAACAAAATTCCTTTTTTTTCTAAAGCTATAGTTAAAGGGGTTGTAAATTTCTTACAAAACTTTGAAAACTCACGCCCCACGTCACTATCCAAGTGCTCCACTAATAATGCTGAAAAAGTACCTAGCTCAGCAGCCAACTCAACAACTGGGCTGACTCTATCTGTCGGCGATAATTGTTCTAGCTCTGATTTGGCCCAAAACCACTGACGTGAAAAAATAAGTTCTGAGAGATCAATTTCATCATAAAAGCTTTCTTCACTCTGCTCATCAAATAAATAAAACCGCACATAACCATCTAAAGGTTTGGCATTAGCATAACCCGCTAAATCAAAAGCAGCAGCGTACGACTGGACTTCTGCAGCACAATCGCTTTCAAAACCAGGACGACAATAAAAGATAAAAGGACTTTGCATGGGGTTAATCGCTTATGCTCAATGCCGCGCATTTTAGCATAAGCAGTTAAGTAATGAGATAAATTAGGGTTTATTAAAGGTCAATGCTAAAATCACGCCAGTTTTAGAAACTCCAAACATTAGCGATAACAATATGGCTCACTACACTAAAAATCAAATTGCCGATTTAAAGAATGACCTAACCATCAAAGACAAGCTCAATGGATTTGATATGCAATTCAAAACCACATGGGGCCTTTTCTCACCAAAAGCGATTGATGATGGCTCTATCATGTTGCTTAAGTATCTTGATATTAATCCAGAAGATAAGTGTTTAGATTTGGGTTGTGGGTATGGTGTATTGGGTTTAACCATGGCTAAACAAGCGGCTAAAGGCCAAGTTATTATGGTTGATAAAGATTATCTAGCCGTTGATTACGCTAATGACAATGCAAAACTCAATAAACTTCCACATGCCTCAGCACGATTAAGCAATGGTTTTAGTGAAGTTACTGAACAGCAATTTGACGTTATCGTTTCCAATATCCCCGCCAAAGTTGGTAACGAGTTGCTTTACATCTTCTTAAACGATGCGTTTGAACGCCTAAAGCCCGGCGGAACCTTTTATGTGGTGACCATTACTGGCCTAAGAAATTTCATGAAAACCGGGTTTAAAGAAGTTTTTGGTAACTATAAAAAACATAAACAAGGCCCTGCTTACACGGTAGCAAGCGCGACAAAAGAAGCCAAATAGTTCACGTTAGTGCCATATTCGAGGCAGATCGCCTATGTACCCGAAAAATTACACTGAGTCTGTTTCAAAGCTGTCATAATTTCTTCACAGTTTCTGTGGATAACTCTGGGGAAAAATTCTCTAAAAGCGCTCAAAAGCAACAAAACAAAGGGTTTAACGACAATCTGTACACTTTTTGTACTGGCAAACCAAATAACTATATTTATCAAGCACTTACCACTAAACAAACAGCGTTGTTATACACTGCTTAGAAACTAACCGGCTTGAAAGCCTTAGTTTTAGGGCTTTTTTGCCAACTTGTGGACTTTTCTAGTTGCCGTCAAAATATTTTTCACTTATTTTCTGTAAATTTCTTGACATAAGCAAAGCTTATTATGTTGGTAACTTGAGCGTGAGTGTCTACTTTTTTAACAGTTCCTACATTATCCAAAGAACCAATAGGTAAGCAAAATAGCTGCAATGATTCCAGCCAGATCGGCTAACAAGCCGCAAGCTAAAGCATGGCGGATTTTTTTAATCCCTACCGCGCCAAAATAGACCGTTAAAACATAGAAAGTCGTCTCGGTACTACCCTGGATTATTGACACTAAAGTTCCTGCAAACGAGTCTACTCCGTGAGTTTCCATCGTTTCCAACATCATTGCGCGCGCCCCACTACCACTAAAAGGCCTCATTAAGGCCGTAGGTATCGCCTCTACAAATGCGGTATCACCACCATAGAAAGTGACTAATTTAGACACTGCCTTAGAAAAGAAATCTAAAGCGCCAGAAGCTCGTAACGCACCGATTGCGGTTAGCATAGCAACCAAATAAGGAATAATGGTTATGGCTACTTTAAAGCCCTCTTTGGCACCTTCCACGAAATCCTCATAAACAGCCACACCTTTTCGCCATCCAAATATCAAAATAGCGACTATTGCGAACATCAGCAAGAAGTTGCCAACCGCTGAACTTATCGCAGTCATTTGCTCTGTAGGCATTGTCGTCAAACCCCAAACCAATAAACCTATAATTGACGAAAACACTAAAGCGTAAGTGCCAATAACTCGATTAAAGAGAGAGAGCTTTTGAACCAATGCCACCGCTAACAACCCAACAAAAGTAGAAGCGCAGGTGGCGAGTAATAAAGGTAAAAATACTGCCGCGGGATCGGTCGCCCCCATTTGAGTCCGGTAAACCAGAATAGTGATAGGAATGACCGTGACAGCTGAAGTATTTAACACCAAGAATAAAATTTGCGCATTTGAAGCGGTATCTTTTAGCGGATTTATTTGTTGCAACTGCTCCATCGCTCGAATGCCCATTGGCGTAGCAGCATTATCAAGCCCCAACATATTGGCGGCCATATTCATACTTATTGAACCTAAGGCCGGATGCCCATCAGGTACTTCAGGCATTAACTTACGGAACAGTGGCGCTAAAGCTTTTGCTAGCAAATGAACCAAACCACTTTTCTCAGCTATTTTTAACAACCCCAGCCAAAATGCTAGGACTCCAATTAAACCAATGGAGATCTCCACACTCAATTTAGCCATATCGAAAATAGCTTTAACTAACTCTGGGAAAGATTGGTTATCGCCTAAAAACAGCCATTGATAAAGGGCTAAAACAAAAGCGATAATAAAGAAGAACAGCCAAAGAATATTAAGCATGCAAACTAAATTTTTATATTTGTTAAGACCTTACCGTAATTAAGAGTCATCAGCAATTCGCCATAAGTACCAACAAGCGACGCTACGATAAGGACTCCACTGTTTACTGATTTGCTCCATTAGTGTTTTATCCGGCTTAGAGTCTAACTGATACATTCTTTGCATTCCTCGTTGTAACCCAACATCATCATAGGCCATTACATCCAGGTGCCCCAGAGCAAATATACAAAACATCTGTGCCGTCCATCGCCCTACTCCTTTTAGTTGTACTAACGCATCGAAAGCTTGTTCCGTGTCCATTAGATACAAATTTTTGAAATTAATAGACTTAGTGACAACGGCTTCTGCGATACTATGACTATAAGAAGCTTTTGCATTAGAAAGGCCGCTAGCTCGCAACTCAGAATGAGGAATTGCCAGTATATTTTTAGCACTAAATTTCTTCCGACCTAATTGTTTTTCTACTCTTCCGACTATAGTTGCCGCAGCTTTACTGGATAATTGTTGTGAGATAATGCTACGAATTAAATATTCTATTGGCTCCCGTTTAGAGGGTGCTAATTGGCATTTCCCATAACGTTTAATAACCGACTCCCAACCTACTTCTTTTGATATCAAGTGCTTTTCGGCTTTGCGCAGGCGAATTTTAAAGGAGTGTTCTGAGGGTTTTATTAGCTTTTTCATACAACTACTCTACTTAAAAATAGTGTTAAATCCTAGCGAAACCGCCTATAAAACAAGCTATAATGCGCTCAATTATTTCACTCACTTAAACTTCAAGTTACGACATGCTTACGAAGAAAGAACAAGCCGAATCCAACAAATTACTCAAGCGCCTACGCCATAATGTTGGTGAAGCCATTGCAGATTTCAACATGATTGAAGACGGTGACAAAATCATGGTTTGCCTGTCTGGGGGAAAAGACTCTTATACGCTTCTTGATATATTAATGGGTTTGAAAAAAAGCGCGCCTATTGAATTCGAGTTGATAGCAGTGAATTTAGATCAAAAGCAACCAGGTTTTCCAGAGCAAGTTTTACCTAATTATTTGCAATCACTGAAAGTACCTTTCGAGATTATCGAAGAAGACACTTACAGCATCGTAAAAGAGAAGATTCCTGAAGGGAAAACCACTTGTGGGCTTTGCTCACGTTTACGTCGTGGCATTATTTACGGCTGGGCGCAGCGCAATGGCATCAATAAAATCGCATTAGGTCATCACCGCGACGACATTATCGAAACGCTGTTCTTAAATATGTTTTTTGGCGGTAAATTAAAATCCATGCCACCCAAACTTATCAGTGATGATGGCAAAAATATTGTGATCCGCCCTTTAGCTTATGCCAAAGAAAAAGATATTGCCCAATACGCCAAAATTAAAGAGTTCCCGATCATTCCTTGTAACTTGTGTGGCTCTCAAGAAAACTTACAGCGCCAAAACATTAAGATGATGTTGCAAGACTGGGACCGAAAATACCCAGGTCGTACCGAAGCTATTTTTAAATCCATTACTAATGTAGCACCTTCACATTTAGCCGATCCGAATTTGTTTGATTTTGTAGGCTTACAGCAAACTAGTAGTGAAGAAGATTTGCTATTTGATAATCCTGAGTTTGAGCCGTTCAAATCTGAAGATGACAATGTTAATAGCAATAATGGCCTAAATATCGTAAATTTATCGCTATAAGCCAATAACAAAACGTCGCAGATGACATTCGAAGAATTTCAAAATGAATTCCCTGTAGTAGTGCCAATAAACGTTGCTTGGGGTGAGATGGACGCATTTCAACATGTTAATAACGTAGTTTATTTGCGCTACTTCGAGACGGCCCGAATTGCCTATATGCATGCTATTGGCCTAAATACCGATTTATCCAAAGCTAAGGACAGTGACAATCCGATAGGGCCAATTTTGGCAGATTCTTACTGCCGATTTAGACGTCCTGTTACATTCCCAGATACTTTACATATCGGATGCCGCATTTCTGAATTACAAGAACACGGCTTTGTTATGGAATATCAAGCTTTTAGTGAACAACAGCAAACTATTGCTACTATCGGCAATAGCCGTATTATCATGCTCAATTATTTTACAGGGGTAAAGTCTAAATTACCCAGTTCTATGCTTAATAAGATTAAGGAGCTCCAAAATGATAATTAGAGTTCTTTTATTGCTAATCATCTTTAATATTTCTTTGTCAGAAACTGCAGCAGCTTCTCAAATTAGCACCCACGAATATTATCAAGTCGAACTTAAGACTAGATTTCACAAAATACAAGCTAAAACTTCTGTTGAAACTGACGAACTTCTTTATTTAAGAGTAAAATCTGAAAACAAACTTTATGAAATGAGCGATGAAATTAAAAGGAAGTTATATGGAGCTAACTTAAACAGCATCACATTTCAGCTTATACCGTTAGAATATGAAGGCTCAATTACATACAGAAACCAATTGAAATTTGAGTATAAAGGCGAAGAAACTTGCTTAAATAGATCAGAAGATCAAATATCATATTATTCTCCCAGAAGGAAAGTAAGGATATTATTCGCTTGGGGACTTGAAGAAGTCCCCAAAATATACTTCGATGAAGAAAATTGCACAGCAAAGTAAAATCCTCTCATTTTTACTGTAACACTCTGTTACTAATCATTACTGGTCGAATATTCCCATTGGCATGACTTCTGGTAGTATATTTTGCTGAAAAATTCTTATATTAAAGATCAATAACTTAGGGTAACGAATAGGTAGTAGTATGAAAAAATTCATGGTAAGCGCAGTGTGTTTGGCAGTTTTGGCCGCATGCTCTGATGGCGCTAAAGACAAGGCACAAGAAGCTTCTTATGCCGACAATAAATCTGAAGCTAAAGTTGAACAACAAGTCGAAACTGCAAAAACACTAGTTTCGGGCATCGACAAAACCAATTTCGATAACTCAGTACGTCCACAGGACGACTTATTTCGCCATACCAATGGTGCTTGGCTAGAAAACTTTGAAATACCTGCGGATAAATCCAACTATGGCTCCTTCACCAAATTAGCAGAGAAAGCTAAAGAAGACGTAAAGGCCATTATCGAAGACTCTTCGAAGATGAATGCTGAAAAAGGTTCAGACGCACAAAAAGTTGGTGACCTGTATAAGAGTTACATGAACACCGACTTACTTGAAGAGTTGGGTACTAAGCCGTTAGATTCTGAATTCGCAAAGATCGATGCTGTTGAAGATTTAGATGGCCTTTCTGAATACATGGCTTATGCACAAATGATTTCTTCTGCACCAGTAGGATTGTTCGTTTATGTCGATCCACGTGATCCAGAAAGCTATATCACCCAAATGGGCCAAGGCGGCTTAGGCTTACCAAGTCGAGAAACTTACATCGACGAAGATGAGAAAAGCGCTGATATTCGAAAAGCATATGTTGAACATATGACTAAAATGTTTGAGCTTGCAGGAATAGATAATCCAGCTAAGCGTGCCGAGAGCGTGATGAAGCTGGAAACTGAATTAGCTCAAAAGCAATGGGCTAAAGAAAAAATGCGCGATCCAGTCGCTCGTTATAACAAAAAATCTATAGAAGAACTTAAAACTTTCATGCCAAACACTAATTGGGACAAGTGGAAAGTTGCAGCTAATTTAGACAAAATGGACAAAGCCATTATAGGTCAACCTGATTATTTTCAAGCAGTTGATACTATGATGGAAGAAGTATCCTTGGATACTTGGAAAAACTATTACAAATGGCACCTAATCTCTGGTGCAGCACCATTCCTAAATAAAGCCTTAGACGATGAAAACTTCCGTTTTTACCAAGGCGTGTTAAGTGGCGTTGAAGAGAAAGAGCCTCGTTGGAAACGCGGTGTTGATGTTATCAATGGCGTTTTAGGCGAAGTGGTTGGTAAAATTTATGTCGCTAAACACTTCAAACCAGAAGCAAAAGAGCGCATGACTCAATTGGTTGAAAACCTACGTAAAGCTTATGGTGAAGGCATCAAAGGCCTTGAGTGGATGGGTGAGGAAACCAAGAAACAAGCGTTGGATAAGTTAGCTAAATTTGATCCTAAAATTGGTTACCCAGACAAATGGAAAGACTATTCTGAACTGGAAATTGACGCGGGCGACTTAGCGGGCAATATGCGTAGCGCAACTATGGTTGCAGTAAAGCAAAATCGTGAAAAATTAGGTCAGCCAATTGATCGCACTCAATGGTTTATGAATCCACAAACGGTTAACGCTTATTACAATCCAGTAATGAACGAAATTGTATTTCCAGCCGCAATCTTGCAGCCTCCATTCTTTAACTTAGAAGCTGACGATGCAGTGAACTACGGCGGTATCGGCGCGGTGATCGGACACGAAATGGGCCACGGTTTTGATGACCAAGGCTCTCAATTCGATGGCGACGGCAAGCTTCGCAACTGGTGGACTGAAGAAGATCGTAAAGAATTCGAAAAGCGTGCTGACAAGCTAGTAGCGCAATACAGTGACTTTACTGTATTAGATGATGTTCACGTTAATGGTGAATTTACCCTTGGCGAAAACATTGGTGACTTAGGTGGTATGACTATCGCTTATAAAGCATATCAACTATCCAAAGGTGATGAAGAAGCTCCGATCATAGATGGTATGACTGGCGATCAACGTGTGTTCTACGGTTGGGCGCAAGTGTGGGCACGTAAATACCGTGACGAAGAATTACGCAAGCGAATCAAAACTGACTCGCATTCGCCGGCTGAATACCGTGCCAACGGAACTGTGCAAAACATGCCAGAGTTCCACGAGGCGTTTGACGTTAAACCAGGTGATAAGATGTATAAAGCACCAGAAGAGCGTGTAAAAATTTGGTAGTTAGATTACTGACAAGAAAAAGGCCTGCAATTGCAGGCCTTTTTTATGCGCTTGGTTTCGAATAACTGACTCGATATATTTTGCTAAAGCCATCATCGGAAATTAGTACCGAACCATCGGGTAAGGTAATTAAATCCACTGGCCGACCTAAGACCTCTTCTCCTTCTAGCCAACCAGTAACAAAATCCGTTTGTCCTTTAACATTTCCATCTTCGTCTAATTGTAAATTAACAATCTTATAGCCTACTTTTGTTGAGCGATTCCAAGAGCCGTGCTGTGCCACAAAAATTGAGTTTTTATATTTTGCGGGAAACTGCTCAGCTTGATAAAACATCATAACCAAAGGTGCTACGTGCGCTTGAAATTCCCATTCTGGCTCCACAAAATTCATTTGCGGATGATCCCTTTTGAAGCGTTTATAGTATTTGGGATCTTTAACTGATTTGCCATGAACATATGGAAAGCCAAAAAAATCACCATTCTTGCTCACTTTATTTAACTCGCAGGGCGGAATATCATCTCCCATCATATCTCTACCGTTATCGGTAAACCATAAATCGCCACTTTTCGGATCCCAGTCGAAACCAACGCTGTTTCGAACGCCTTCTGCAATGACTTCAGATTCACCGGTTTCAACATTAATAGCAATGATAGAGCCAAAACGTTCATCCTCTGAAAGGCAAACATTGCAGGGCACCCCAATAGGAACATACAAGCGCCCATCAGGCCCAAACTTAGTGTATTTCCAACCATGGTGAGATTTGTCGGGTAAATTTGCATAAACCACTTCGGCAATTGGCGATTTATTATAATTCTTATCGATAGCCTTTAGGCGAATCACCTTGTCCACTTCAGCTATATAGAGATCACCATTTTTATAAGCTAAGCCGCTTGGCATATTTAAATTATCAATAACAAGAACCGTTTTATCTGCTTTAAAGTCACCATCGGTGTCAATTACAGCATGAACTTTTCCAGGCCTACGCGAACCCGCATATATAATACCAGTATCGGATAATGCCATCTGTCTAGCGCCATCTACATTCTCCGCAAATACTTCTATTTTAAAGCCTTCTGGTACTTCAGCAGTATTTCCAACTGTTAATGGCAAGTAAAGTAGCGTAAAAACTAATAGTTTTGCCCATAAACTGAATCTATTCATTTGACCCTAACCCTTTGAATCTTTACTATTTACCCTAGTATAACTTTAATTACAAAAGACAACCAAATGTCAGAAAATATAGGATTCTTCGCAAAAATCATGGAAAGGCGTATCCCCCAATTTTTAGGGATATTTCTAGCCGGTAGTTGGACGGCACTTGAATTCACTCAATGGGCGGTAGGTCGCTACTCGCTATCGCCTAACTGGGAAGAAGTATTAGTCGTTTGCTTATTGCTAACTTTGCCTTTGATATTAGTTCTGGCATGGCATCATGGTGCGCCAGGAAAACAAAAGTGGACTTTGTTTGAGAAAATATTCATTCCTCTGTATTTGTTGACCATACCCTTATCTTTGCACCATCTATATAAAGACACCGATCTAAATAAAACCGTTGAAATGGTTATGGTTACCGATGAGTCGGGGGAGATGCGTGAACGACAAGTTGCCAGAAGCGAATATATTATCCCACTGATTATTTATCCGCTCAAAAACCTTAGCCAAGATCAATCCATAGATGAGCTAGCGCTTATGAGCACCAGCGTATTAGAACGCGATTTAGGTCAAAGCCCATTTATATCAATCAACCCTTTTCGTTTTATCAGTGTTGATATTCGTAGAAGTCAATTACCGCCATTAGCATTGCCATTGACCTATCAAATTAATCTTGCACAAAAAAGAGCTAGAGATTTCATAATTAATGGCTCTATTAATAAAGTAAATGCAAATTATAAGATAGATTTAAATTTATATTCGGCAAAAACAGGTCAGCAAATTTCAAGCTTTTCAGGTGAGAATCCAGATTACTTCTCACTCATTGACTCATTAACCAAGCAAATTAATAAGCACTTCTTCCCCAACGGCATTCGCCATACAGATTTACCCATTGGTGACTTATATACTGGAAATTGGGACGCTTTTAAGGACTTTAACAAAGCTATCACTATTGAACTATTTGGTGATAAAAAGCCAGAAGCTGAGCAATATTACAAAGCTGCAATAGAAAAAGATCCTACCTTTGCCATAGCCTTCTTTAGATATGCTTTATATGAATTAGCACAAAATAAATTAGTCTCAGCAAAGAATCTAACCGATCAAGCAGTAAAGCACGGACAATATCGACTGACCGAACCAGAACGTTTGGCTTTTAACTCCGTATATTTTCAATTAAATAAGCAAGTAGATAGAGCCATTGAAACTCTCGACCAATGGATAACACTTTACCCAAATGACTGGGAAGCTTATTTAAATAAAGCCCGCTTAATGAGCAACCTTAGAAACTATGACGAATTTATAATTAACCTCAAGAAGGTGGTTGAAATCGATCCATCACAACATCGAGTATGGGATGCGATTGGCGATACCTATGCCCAACTTGGCAAGTATGATCAGGCACTCGAGGCCTATAATAAATTCAAGGAAGCCAACCCTACTGATCCAGTTTCACAGAAAAATATTGGTGACTTATACAGTCAACAGGGTAATCATGATTTATCCATCAGCCACTACCAGAAGGCACTTAATCTTGATCCCTCTTACACTTTAACGGTTACCAATTTAGGCAGAAGCTACGCCCGGATCGGAAATTTTAAGAAAGCGGAAGAAACCTATAAGCGTGCTGTAGCTCAGAGCTCCAGTCCAGAACAAAAACTTGGTAGCCAAACATCATTAGCGGAACTTTATTGGAGTTACGGACTTAGAAAAGCCGCAACAGATATCTACTTGAACGCTTACTCTGAATTTTCAGAAACAAAATCTGCCTCACAGAGCTTATATAATGAAGCTCAAAGGGCTGCCCGTTATTATGTTTCGGGGAAAGAAAAACATGCTGAAAATATTATTCAGCAAGGTCTTATAACTGCCAAAGAAAATAATGAAGATGTTGTGCTTATTAACATTCAAGTCGGCCAAGTTTTGCTTTTGAACGCACAAGGTAAACCTGAAGAAGCGCTCCCCATAATGGATAATGTTGCTAAAGTAGCACGCTCCTATTTAGGGGAAGGTAATGATGTAGAAATTAGTCATATCAAGGGGCAAACCTTGTTTGCCATGGGAAAATATGAAGAAGCTAAGGATGCTTTTGAACTGGCTAATAATAAATTTCCAGACAACATTAACTTTTCACAATGGCTGGCTAGAGTTTATTACCAGCTTGGTGAGTTGGAATCTGCTAAAGAAATTTATTCCAATATTTTGAAAATAGCACCCGGCTACCCAGCTTATAACTTGGCTATGGCTAAAGTTTTAATTGCAGAGAAGCAAATAAGCGAAGCCAAAACCTATTTAGAAAAAACACTAGATGCCTGGCAATTTGCTGATATGGAGTTTGACGAATTGATTGAAGCCAAACAATTATTGGCCTCCATTTAATTATTTATTCCTAAATAAAAAGACCGCAATCGCGGTCTTTTTTTACTTTATAGAGAAGCTGTTATTTTAAATGTTTCTCAAAGTAGTCAGTAATGGTGTTAAAAACGTGAGTTCGTGTCTTCTTGCCCCAAATAGAATGCTTTGAGCCTGGGTAATTCATTTGGTCAAAGGGCTTATTGGCATCCTGCAAAGCCTTGTATAGCTTAGTACTGTTAGTGAACAACACATTATCATCAGCCATACCATGAATAATCATTAAATCACCTTTTAAACCATCTAAATATGGAAAAACATTAGAGGCTTCATATCCTTCTTTATTGTTTTTAGGGTGATCTAAATAACGCTCGGTGTAATGAGTATCGTATAGATACCAATCGGTCACAGGCGCAACTGAAACCCCAACTTTAAAGATTTCTGGCTCTTTAAACATGGCCATAATGGTCATATAACCCCCATAACTCCAGCCGAACATACCAACCTTATCAGCGTCGACATAAGGTAATGTTTTTAAGAACTCAACACCTTTAACCTGATCAACAAGCTCAACATCACCTAACTTGCGATAAATTGGATCTTCAAATTTTTTGCCCCGATTCCAAGAGCCGCGATTATCTAATGAGAATACAATGAAGCCTTTGCTCGCCATTAGGTGATGCCAATAGGTATTACGAGCACCCCATTGGTTTCTAACTCGTTGAGCGTGTGGTCCACCATAGACATCCACAATCACTGGGTATTTTTTATTAGCATTGAACGGTACTGGTTTATAGATTCGATATTGCATCTCTTGACCATCTTCGGCTTTAATTACACCAAACTCGGGCTTAGAGGCATTCTTATAAAAATCATAATAAGGATGTGTTTTATCCAGTTTGTTTTCTTCGAGCCAAGTAATTATATCACCATTAGCTTTTCGTAAACTCACTTGTGAAGGCTGCTCAGTTGAAGAAAAATAATCCACAAAGACATCCATCGATTTAGCAAAGCTGACGTTATGGACACCATTACCACGAGTCACTTGCTTAATCTCACCACCAGCTAACGGCACTGAATATAATTGCTGTTCTAAAGGCGAGTCTTTATTAGCATCGAAATACACTAAGCCTTTTTTCTCATCGACCCCATAAACATTATCAACCACCCAATCGCCTTGCGTTAATTGACGTTCAAGCTTCCCATTATTTTCGTACAAATAAATATGACGGAAGCCATCACGCTCTGAGGTCCAAATAAATTGCGGAGTTTTCTCCAAGAAACGTAAATCTTTAGTTAGGTTAAGCCAAGTATCTGCTTTTTCCGTTAACGCTATTTTGTAATTGCCATCTTTAATATCCGCAAAACGTAATTCTAAAGTTTTTTGATCGCGGCTTTGCCACTGGTAAGACAGGGTTTTAGAGTCTTGTAACCACTTTACACGAGGAATATAAATATCTGTCTTTTTACCCGTATCCAGCCAAGTGGTTTTATTAGTATCTAAATCTAATACAGCTAATTTTATAGTAACGTTATTGGTGCCTGTACTCGGGTAACGCTGTTCAAAAACGGTAAAATCTTCTGCATTAATTTCATAACGCTTTTCAATATTGACTGGGGATTCATCGACTTGTAAGTAAGCTACTTTCTTAGAGTCTGGCGACCACCAGTAACCCGTTAAGCGCCCCATTTCTTCTTGCGCCACAAACTCAGCCATACCGTTTTTAATAGTGCCTTTACCATCAAAGGTTAACTGACGCTCTTTGCCTGACTTAACATCTACCAGATAAATATTTTGATCACGAATAAAAGACACATGGTTACCATTAGGCGCTAATTTGATATCCGTTTCGTAAGTATCCGTTTTTGTTAACTGCTTAGTCGCTTTATCGGCAGGCTTCGATAGATCATATGCAAAAATATCGCCGCCCAACGGGAATAATAAGGTTTTGCTATCATCACCCCAGTAGTAACTAATGATTCCTTTAGCAAATAAGCGCATCCGCTCACGACGAGCTTTTTCCTCATCGGATAAATTCTCTTCACCTGGTAATAAATCCCGAGAATCCACGAGCATTCGTGATTTATTATCTTTTAAATTATATTCCCATAAATCCAAGCGCTCTTGTTCATCTTCCTTACCTTTAAGGAAAGTCACTCGTGAACCATCGGGTGATAGTTTTACCGAGCTGGGCGCAGGGCCATCCAAAGATGGATCAGAGTAAATACGTTCGACCGTTAATTCTTCAGCGGTTGCATTAGAAGCCATAACAGTTGCTCCCAATAAGATGCCTAGTGTTGCTTTTTTCATATTATTGTCTCTTAAAAATCATCCGCCCATAATAGAAGCTCAGTTGCTAATATTCAATGCCAGAAATGGCTAGTTTCAATTTCAGTAATACTGCATAATCGCTTCATCTACTATATTTGAGACAGCGACATGCATACCGTATCTGGGCGTTGGAAATTAGGCTTAACGTTATCCCTAACCACAGCATTACTTTGGGGAATACTGCCAATTGCGCTAAAAGGCTTACTGCAACAAATGGATGCGGTCACTGTTACCTGGTATCGTTTCTTATCGGCTGCATTAATTGTATTTATTTTTCTTGCGCTACGCGGCCGCTTGCCTGATTGGCGAAAACTTAAAGGCTCGATTGGATTATTGATGCTAATCGCCATACTTGGCTTGGGCGCTAATTACGTTTTCTATTTATTTGGCGTTGAACTTATCACTCCTAGCTCAGCACAAGTCATGATCCAAGCCGCCCCAATGTTAATGCTAGTCGGCAGTTTAATCATTTTTAAAGAGCAATTTAATCGCTGGCAATGGCTTGGTTTTGCCGCATTTGTAATTGGCTTAACTTTATTTTTTAACTCACGCTTTGAGGAAATATTTGAGTCATTAGGAGCTTATTCGATTGGTCTCCTGTGGATATTCATTGCCGCAATCGTGTGGGCAGCTTATGCCTTAGCACAGAAGCAATTATTGAATGACTTTTCATCGAATCAAATCATGTTTGTGATTTATTTAACTTGTGTGCCGTTACTGGCTCCATGGACTGAAGTCTCGCAAATAACTGGGTTAGATGGCTTAGGTTGGTTTTTGCTTATATTTTGTTGCTTAAATACTCTGGTAGCCTACGGCGCTTTTGCCGAAGCTCTAGCTCACTGGGAAGCCAGCCGCGTTAGCGCCCTACTGGCCATTACGCCCTTGCTAACTATATTCTTTATGAAAGTGTTGGAGTATTTCTATCCTAATTACCTAACTTCGGAACCACTAAATACTCTCAGTCTAGTCGGTGCCGGATTAGTTGTAGCAGGCTCGGCGGTTACCGCTTTAGCTGGTACCAAAGAAAAATAGTAGGATTAAGGCCAACGTTTAAAGATTAAAGAGGTGTTAATCCCGCCGAAGGCAAAGTTATTGGACATAATGTACTCGGTGTTAATCTTTCTTGGCTCAGCCATAATATAATCCAACTCAGCACAATCAGGATCAACCTCATTCAAATTGGCAGTCGGGTAAAAGCTATCCCGATTCATCATTTCAATGGCCCACCAAGCTTCGATCGAACCACATGCACCCAAGGTGTGCCCAAGGTAACTCTTCATAGAACTAATGGGCACGCGACTATCAAACACATGATTAGTGGCTATAGACTCTGCCACATCACCTCGATCGGTTGCCGTACCATGCGCAGAAACATAACCAATAACAGTTGGTGGCAAATTGGCATCATTTAAAGCCAACTGCATCGCAACTTTCATGGTGTCGGAAGTTGGTTGAGTTACGTGATTACCATCACAATTAGTGCCATAGCCGACCACTTCAGCATATATTTTAGCCCCGCGCGCTTTAGCATGCTCTAACTCTTCTAAAATTAAAGTTCCGGCTCCCTCTCCTATCACTAAACCGTCACGGCCTTTATCAAAAGGTCTTGGGGTTAATTCAGGGGTTTCATTTTTTATACTGGTCGCATATAAAGTATCGAAAATTGCCGCACCATTAACGCTCAGTTCTTCAGCACCACCAGCTATCATGACTTGCTGATGCCCATGTTTAATGGACTCATAGGCATAACCAATACCTTGACTACCGGATGTACATGCACTAGAGGTTGGAATCACACGACCTTGTAAGCCAAAAAACACAGCGATATTAACTGCGCAGGTATGATTCATCATTTGAATATAAGTGGTGGAAGTAATGCCACTCATATCCTTTTGATCAGAAAGCTTAGCAAAAGCCGAAATAGGTGCAACACTGCCACCAGAGGAACCGTAAGAAATGCCTGTGCGACCATCTTTTAACGCTAAGTCGTCTAATAAGTTAGCATCTTTTAAAGCTTTTTCTGTTGCTACAGTAGACATAAGGGCTACTCGCCCCATAGCTCGAACTTGTTTTCGTTTATAATGAGCAGGTTTTGCAAAATCTAAAACTGGGCCACCAAGTGAAGTATTTAAACCATCGACTTGCTGCCATTCAGGCATTAACTGAATACCAGTTTTCTTAGCCTGTAAAGACGTTTCAACTTGCTCCCAATCATTACCAATAGAAGTAACGCCACCGAAACCTGTAACTACCACACGATTCATTAAGCTAACCCACCATTAACAGAAATAACTTGGCGCGTAATATAAGAAGCTGAGTCAGACATTAAATATCCAACTAGACTTGATACTTCCTCTGGGTTACCGACTCGACGCATAGGGATCGCTTTAATAATTTCATCCATCACTAACTCGTCCGCCATTTTAGTTTCAATTAAGCCAGGAGCGACGCAGTTTACCGTAATTTTTCTTTTCGCTAGCTCAACCGCTAATGCTTTGGTAGCGCCAATAATGCCGGCTTTTGAGGCTGAGTAATTTACTTGACCACGATTGCCAATGATTCCTGAAACAGAAGCCATGGTTACAATACGGCCACCATTACGGTTTCTTATCATCGGCATAATAGCCGGCTGCACTACATTATAAAAACCATCTAAGTTGGTATGGATCACCGAGTCCCAGTCATCATCCGTTAACGCAGGAAAAGCATTGTCGCGAGTAATACCCGCATTACAAACAATACCGTAATAAGCACCATTATCGGCAATATCTTTTTCAATCGTTGCTTTGGTCGTTTCTCTATCCGCTAAATTGAATCCTAAAACAGCAGTGTTTATACCTTTTGCCTGTAAGTTTTCGGCTATTTCATTAGCAGAATCTTGATCACTATTATAATGAACGGCTATATCGAAACCATCAGCCGCTAACTGCTCAGCAATTGCTTTGCCAATACCTTTACTGGAACCGGTTACTAAAACTCTTTTACTCATGACTTTGCTCTTCTATAAATTGAACCGGGTCCTTGGGTTGAAATACGTTAAGTTTAGCCGAAGCCACCACTTCATCATCAATTCTTATGGCGCAATCAAATACTCCAAGCCCCGACTCATCTTGTAATAATTCTTTTGCACTGACTACAATTTCTTTTCCCAATGGGAAGTTGGCAATGCTACTTGTATATTTCCTTGAACCTAATAAAAAACCGATTTCAACGGGCTTATTTTGACTGCTTGCTTTAGCGCCAGCAAAGGCCGCAATAGTTTGTGCCATATACTCAATTCCTAACCAGCCCGGCACTCCATCGTCCTCTACAAAATTTGAGTCTTGATCTAGCGTGACCGAAGTATAAAAAGTGTCACCCTGAATATCTTTTATCGTGTCTAGTAAGCACATGCTACGCGATAAAGGCGAATAGGTTTCTATAGGTTGATTAATAAATTCATGCATATCAACTATCTTCTTTTGAGAGAATCACTGAAATATTATTACCGCCAAAAGCAAATGAATTGCTCATGCAATGACGAATATTAGCATTTTTTCGGTTACCTGGAGTAACAAAATTTAATGACTCAAACTCGGCAGCAATAGCCGGTTGATTGACTGGCAGTAAATGGTCTTTGCTTTGCATAGCAAGCCAGCAAAAAGCTATTTCATTTACTCCTGCTGCACCTAACATATGCCCCGTTAAATGCTTAGTCGAACTTATCAGTGGGCTGTTATCTTGGAAAACTTCCTGCACTGCTTTAGCTTCCATCTCATCATTCTTAGCGGTAGCAGTACCGTGTAAATTAAGATAATCAATATCCTCAGGAGTCAAACCAGCTCTTGCTACTGCTTGCTGCATAGCATCGATAGCGCCTTTTGCTTCTGGATCCGGCGCCGACATATGATAAGCATCCGAAGTTTCGCCAGCTCCAGCCAAGTAGACTTCTGATTTTTGCTTTGAAAGTAAATATAAAGCCGCACCTTCACCGATATTAATGCCATCTCTATCTTCAGCAAATGGACGACACTTTTCTTTGCTTAGCGACTCAAGCGCATTAAAACCATTCAAAGTTAGCTTACACAAGGAGTCCGCGCCACCAGCAATAACTAGGTCTGCCATATCATTTTCAAGTAATCGTTTACCTGCAATTAATGCCTTGGCACTGGAGGAACAAGCAGTAGACACGGTATAGTGCATAGACTCCGTAAGATTTAAATAATCCGCCAAAAAGCTATCCCCACCACCAATTTCTTGATTCAGAAAATGGTATTCAGTATCAGGATCTGCACCATCAATTATGTCAGCTAGCTGTTTCTCGGCATCATCCATGGCTCCAGTACTAGTACTCAAAATAATTGCAATTCGATTGCCAGCAAGTCCATTCGCAAGAAGTTGGTAGTCACTTTCAATTTGCTTAAACGCCGCTAACAATAATCGATTGTTGCGATTATTGTAGCGACTTAGGTGCACTGGTAAGTCAACTAGTGCACCAAGGACTTTACCGACATACACAGCCTTTTCTGGGACTAATTCACGATCGATAACTAAACCATTGCTACCCAAGCTGGTCAGGCTTTGCCATACGGAGTCTTTATCACACCCTAGAGGGTTAATAAGACCTAAACTATTTAAGTACACCTTCATAGTTACAAGCTCTTAATGGTCATTTGATACTGGTGAACAAGATTCTCAAACCTAATGTCACCGATAGTTAGATTTTGTTGATAAATTATTTTTGCTATGGGTTGTTCTTCAATGAAAACCTTCCTCACACATTGAGCAGCACAAGACTCCTTAATCAGAAGGTTGTGCTTAGAATTAAGCTGCTCTAATGGCCATAGCATGAGTTGCAGATCAGCAACTAATCTTTTAGCTGATGGAAGTTTATCTGAAACTCTATTGACCTCTTTAATCTCAGCCCCGCGCATTTCGAATGTAATTAGAGGGATTCCTAATAAACTTGTCGCTACCAAAGCCATGTAGTCCTGCTTAGCACTTATATCCAGTTGCACCAAATAATCAAAGCGCTGTTTATCTTTAGACTGATAAGTCACTCTATGAATAAATTGGGTGTCAAGTTTAGAGCTTTCAACACTGCTGATTGGATAAATAATATCCTTAGCAAGATACACCGTTTTTGATAAGGCCGGTGGTTTAGTTTGGCAAGCGCTAAACAATACTAACATTAGCCAAAGCCAGGCTCTCATTGGTTGTGCCCTTTTGCCATTGGAGACAACATATACGCAACTATAATACCTACCAATACGATAGTT
Source organism: uncultured Kangiella sp. (assembly GCA_947503435.1). Taxonomy (GTDB): domain Bacteria; phylum Pseudomonadota; class Gammaproteobacteria; order Enterobacterales; family Kangiellaceae; genus Kangiella. The sequence continues at coordinate 203,328 of CANNDL010000005.1, forward strand.
CCAAACCCAGCAACCGCCGGCGTTTGACTCAGTGACATTAAACCAAAAGCTAACAGTGTCGATATCATAGAGCAACTAATCGCTAAAACCATGTCAGGCTGATTATCATCATTAGTGCTTGCATAGAAAATAGTGTAATCAATACCAATGCCTAAAACCAAAGTTAAAGCTACGATATGAAAAACGTTTAAGGCTTGGCCAATAGCGGAAGCAAATAGTATTGCAAAAACCGCGGCACATAAAGGTGCCAAGAATATTAACCAGCCTAATCTGAAGCCGTAAAAAACTAACAAAATAACCAAAATCAAGAGATAAGCAAAAGCAACCAGCTCCATGCTGGAAGTTCTTACCTTACTCAGGAAACCACTGAAACTAGCTTTAGAATCTAACATTAAAACATTTGTATTTTCTTGAGCTAGTTGGATAAATGGTTTGGCGTCTTGCACTCCTACCAACTTAATCAGGCCATAATATTTTCTTTCTTCACTGACAATGAGCATTTGATTAATAAAATTTTTAAAAGGCGTACTTTCTACATCCTTCATTGATACATATTTAGGGGTAGAGAACTTTTCTATAAGCGCACTCCTCTCTTTTAATTCTATCAAGTCTAGATAAGCATTTATGTCATCAGAGCTAAGCCAAGCCAACAATTGAGAATTATTTTCTTTTTGCGATTGAATGGAGTTTAAAAATTGATGGGGGCTAATCACAGCTTCGATCTTATCTTTTTCAATTTGCTGCTCAAAAAAACTGCTATAACCCTCAAGAGATTCCAATAAGTTCTGCAGACTACCAGCTTTAACAACTAAATTTAAACCCGCTTGTGATTCTTTGACTAATGATTCAATTTCTAGTTGCTGCCTCTGCAAATACTCTGGACTAGCATGCAGTAATTCTAAATCATCACTAAACACAATTGACGGCAGCTTGATAGCTCCAACAAGCAAGATTATAACTGAAGTAGTGATGGTAAACTTTTTATAGAAAGCTCCACTAAAAAGCTTATTTAAACCATCAAACACACTAGATTTGTTTCGGCTACCGCTAGATAAATCGAACTTTATTCTCGGCAATATTACTAAGGTGGTCACATAGGCTGCAAATAATCCTATAGAAGAGATTACTGCGATTTGTTTAAGTACTACCAATCCAGAAAAGTACAAAGCTAAATAACCCAATATACTGGTTAACATACCCAAGCTCACAGGTTTTAAAATTTTCTGAGCTGCAAGTTGCTGACTGTATAAAGTGTTCTTGGCGAAATAATGAAATACGTAGTCCACCGATATGCCAATCAGACTAGCTCCCACCAAGATACTTAAAATATGAATATCTGAAAATAGTAGCGCAGATAGCGCTAAAGCTATCAGCACACTAATACCGATCACCATACTGATTAGCAGTAACGGCACAAAGCTTCTAAAAATCAAAGTTACTAATAAAAAAATTGCCAATAAAGAACCTAAACCAATAACCTGAGCTTCAAATAATCCTTGCTGTGTTTCGTGAGCGGCAAAACCAATAACCCCAAGCTGCAATAACTGTATATTTTTAGGCGCTAGACTTATGTTCAACCCAGATAATTGCTGGAGATATGACTCCTGTATATTCAGATCAAATGGCGAACCATCCAATTCGACATTCATTAACAAATAATGCCATCCATTATTTTCATAGCCTAAGTAAGCTCCATATCGAATATTTGATTCAAATCGGCTAGAGAACTCTTTGAAATAATTTTCTGCTAACTGTAATGGGTCTTGCCTTAATCTATTGGAATCAATAGTTGATAATGGTGAAAATAGCTGTTGGATTCGTGATTGAGTCAATGATTGATGTGCATTTTTTTGTAAAAATTCTCGATCCTTACTAGACAAGAAAGCTGCTGGACTCTCGATTAGTAGTCGATATAAATTTTCGAATCCATCGGTGTCATTTGTTTGTAATAACAATTCATCTGATGACTCTAGAGCCTCTTCGATCAACTGAGCCGCCGCTAGCAATTCAGAGCTGTCTTTGCTTTTTAGCATCCAAATAACACTTTTAGATGCCAATTGATTAAACACTTGATTTAGCTCGGCCGCTTGTTGTTGTTCAAGAGGCAAAATAGAAGAAATGTCGGAATTGATTTTATTGCTGGCGATAAAATTACTATAGAACAGAGCCGCCGAAACCGCTATAAAGAATAACCAAGTAAAAAAAGTAATCTTTTTACTAAAAACACTAGTCTTCATACTTTAACGAAATCAAATTACTATCACCCGACAAGGTGTGAGTACGAATGGTACGAATAGATTTATCACCTTCTATAACTATGGAACTGAAAACCTTATTAATAGGCTCTTTTTTGGGTTTTAGTAATAAGCTCCAATTCTCACCTTCATGAGTAGCTTGCAACACAAAGTTATCTTCCAATACAGCCTTGTCGAGTTTCACTAAGGAAGAAAATACTTGTGCAAAAGCGGCCATTTGCGGATTATCATCCAACTTCTGCACTTTAGTAACGCCATCAATCGTTTCCTCGATAACCTCATTACTAATTCTATAACTCACATCAAATGGTTTGGTGGTATGCCAACTAAAGTGGTCGGCATTAATCTTAAAATGACCCGATGAGACAAATGGCTTCTGAATTATTTTCAGCTGCCTTTGTTGTTCAAACTGCCCTGTTTCAGGTAAATTTTCCACATGAGAAAAAACACTAAACTTAGATTCAGCATAAGTTGGTAATGAACTCACAGTTATCAATAAAAATATAATAATTACAAAGTAATGCTTCATAGGTATTGTGCTATCTTGTTCAGAAATACTGGTGGCGACACAAATTCCATCTCACCAGTTTTGCGGTTGACCGCCGCTTGCACGGTGTAGCCTTTAGTTAAAACTTGCTCCGTATCGCTATCGACTACTCGATATTCAATCTTAATTCGATTTTCGTATTCAACTAGTCCAGCAATAATACTAACCTTTTGCTTAAATTTGGCTGAATTAACATACTTAATACGCATATCGACTATTGGCCAAAGATAGCCAGATAGATCCATCTGGTCATAATTGTAGCCAATTAAATCCAGTAACGCACAACGCGCATCTTCAAAATATTTGACATAATTGCCATGCCATACAATCTGCATGGGATCGAGATCATAAAACTCTATTTGCTTACTAACTTGCGCGGTAAGAATAGCTTTACTCTTCATAAAGCTTCCAGTGACGGTTTTGAATTTTTGTGACAAATTGACGCAAATCCATTTCAAGTGTTCGGTCTTCACGTACTAACTCAAACGATTGATCTACGTCTGAATAAAAATCTTTAATATCCTTCGGCCAATCAGCCATATCCAACTCATTTTGCTCTAATCTAACGGTTATAGCTTGATAAACCGCTAATATTTGTGCCGCTAAAACTTGCTCGGTTAGCTCCAACACTCGCAAGCAATCACGAGTACTAATAGTTCCCATACTCACTTTATCTTGATTATGGCACTCGGTAGAGCGAGAAAAAACGCTAGCAGGCATGGTTTGCTTCAATGCTTCCGCAGTCCAAGCAGACACAGAAATTTGCACCGCTTTAAAGCCGTGATTAATACTCGTACGTTCAGTATTAGAAGCTGATAAGTTCGATGGCAAGCCGTTGTTATAACGAGTATCTACCATCAACGCTAATTGCCTGTCCACCAAATCGGCAATGTTTGCCACCGCATTCTTCATCGAATCCATAGCAAATGCAATGTGACCACCATAAAAATGACCACCATGTAAAACCTTTTGATGTTCGGTATCAATAATGGGGTTATCGTTAGAGCTGTTGAGTTCATTTTCAATAAAGCTTCGGAAAAGCGGCAACGTATCTTCTAACACTCCAATTACATGCGGCGCACACCGAATGGAGTAACGATCCTGCAATCGCTCAGAGTTTCTTGATGGGTGGCGCTCATAATTAAGGTCGGAGCGCACTCTGGCAGCAACCTTTTGTTGCCCTTGATGTGGCTTCACTTTAAACAAGTATTCATCAAAATGGTTAGCATTACCCTTGATAGATAAACTTGCCATCGCTGTTAATCGAGTCGCTAATTGCGCAACATATTCAGCACGTTTAAAGGCCAGACAGGCTAAACCGGTCATAACTGCCGTGCCGTTCATTACCGCCAAGCCTTCTTTCGGCTTCAATTTAATTGGCTCAAGATTATTTTTAGCAAAGGCTTCACTAGCCAGTAATAATTGCTCTTGCCACTTAACCTGCCTTTCACCAACTAAAGCTCCGGCTATATAAGAAAGTGGAGTTAAATCTCCACTGGCTCCCACTGAACCCTCTTCAGGGATTTGAGGCAGAATCTGCAAATTGATCATCGCCGTTAAAAGCTCAATCAACTCTAAGCTCACTCCCGAATAGCCTTTAGAAAGGGAAATTAAGCGAGCAAACATCACAGCGGTTGCTTGCGATTCGTTAAGATAACGGCCCAAACCACATCCGTGATAACGGGTCAGGTGAAGCGGTAATTCTTCTACCAGTTCAGGCAAAATCTCAACTGTGCAAGAGTCACCATAGCCGGTAGTAACCCCATAAACCACGCCATCTTCATTGAGTAATTTCTCTATGAATTTAGGACCCGCATTGATTAATTCGCGGAAGTCATTGCTTTGAGATAGCTCGACTTGCCAGCTACCAGTTGCCACCTGGCATACTTGCTCAATGCTGATATAAGATTCTTGTTCCAGTGTTATCTGAGGCATTATTTGTTCTTAGAAGTCGCTTGCCAAAAAGGGTAAAAATTATACCACTGCAGTGGTGCTTTCTCACATTGTTTTTCAAGCCAGCTAGCGTACTCACTAATGGCTTGATTAATAGCTTTAGTTCTTTCTTTGCGGCTTACCAGCAGGGAGGTCTCTAACTGCTTGATGTGCAAGTGATATTCATCTTCAAATTTGAGTGCGGAGATGAAATAAACGGGCGCTTTTAAAATCGAAGCCAAAACAAAAGGACCATTGCCAAATTCTGCAGTAACACCCAAAAACATTTGCTTCGTTAATTTAACGGAGTCTTCTTGCGGGATCCGATCAGCTAGGATAAAAATATGTTCCTTGTTTGCTAATTTCTCTTGTAACAGCATAGCGGTATCAGGACCAACACTAGAGACACTAATAATTTGTTGCTCAAACTCCGATGACAACTGCTTTACTAAACCCACAAACTTAGAGGCATGTTCAGTGAACATTAGTGCATTAAGTTTTCCGCCCATAATATCGGAAGATTGATTACGACATGCATCCAAATTTCCCAAATGAGCACCTAAAAATATCGCTCCTGAATCTAACTCTCTAACTTGCTGCCACAGTTCAGGCTCTAAGACCTTAACCGTCACATTCGAATTCTCAGTCCAAGAACTCAACTTGTCCAAAATTGCCTCTGCAAACTGCATAAAATGTTGATAGGAAGTTAACTTTTTATTACTAGAAACTATTTTGGCTAGATGATTCAAATACTCTTTAGAAGCTTTTCTTGCCGTTTTACCGGTTAGATAGAAGTACCAAATAACCGGATAAAGACCTATTTTGAAAATGAAATCGCCAAACATTCGGTGTAGAAAAAACAGGAACTTTATTCCTAACAGAGAACCTCGTTCTTTTTGTTTGGTCCAGTGCTTGCTAGCCAAAAGCCTTTCTCCAGATAATCATTGGAGAACGAACTAACATGCCCAAAACTAAGCGAGTATGCATCTTAGTAATTAACCAGTTGTCTTGCCAAACTCTGAAATTCGAAGTGTTATGCTCCGGGTATATTACATTTGTTGGTGTCATTATGACCGGGACTTTTTGCCAGTAGAGCTTAACCATTATTTCCGTATCGAAATCCATATGCTTACCGATATAAGTTTTCTTCATCAAATCACAGCAAGCCTTGACCGGGTAAACTCGAAACCCGCACATAGAATCTTTGATGGTAAACGATAAGGTTTCAACCCATACCCAAAAATGAGTTAAGTAACGGGCAATAAATCGCCCCATTGGAACTGAATCATCATAAATCGGATGCCCACTAACCAGTGCCGCGGGGTTTTTAGTGGCTAATCTCATAAGCTCACTGACCTTATCCAAGTCATGTTGCCCATCCGCATCGATCTGTATGGCATGGCTAATCCCCAGTTCTTGTGCCTTAAGAAAACCCGTCATCACTGCCGCACCTTTTCCCTGGTTTTCTGAATGTCGGAAGTAACTAACCCAGTCATATTGCTGGTTCAACTTTTCAAGCAGCGCTTGGGTTGCCGAGTTTGAGCCGTCATCAATAATTAAGCAAGGTAGCTCAAATGACTGCAACCTCTCGAGAGTTTTTGTCATTGCTTGAGGGTGGTTATAATTAGGAATAATGAAGCAAAAAGTCGGTTCCATTAAATCAATACCCTGCCCGAAGAGTAGCTTTGCTCTTGCTTGTAGTATTGAAAATACAGCTTTTGTTTTTCTTGATCATGCTTAAGCTTTAGTAGGACTTTATTCGGCGGAGTGATTACCTGTTGAAACTTAACTACTTCTAAACCTTTAAAATTAACTTTAAAATTGAAATGCTGCTCTGCAATTTTTACTGCAAAAGTGACCTGAGCCACACCGGGTAGCACCGGATGTCCATCGAAATGACCATCAAAACATTCCATAGTTTCAACAATAGTTACTTCGAATATGGCCTCAGAGCCATCAGCGCTAACTAGCTGATAATCAGGTAGTTTCATTTAAATAATTCCTTTAATTCGGAAGTCATAACTTTATTCATAGAGTTGCTGGGCATTGTATCAATAAAACGCCACTTTTTAGGTATTACCACTAGTTCAAATAATTCGAGCAATTTAGCTTTAAGCATTTTCACCAAGCCATTTTTTCCTAACTTCATTAATTCCTCTTGGCCTTCTGGTGAGAGAACTATGACTGCGGCTAGCGTCATTCTTTTATTTGATAATAACAAACACTTAACTGAGCTGACCCAGACAGTGTTTTGCAAATACAACTCCATCTGCTCCAATGAAACGCGTTTTTCTTCTAACTTAATAATTCGATCTTTGCGACCCAATAATTGAAATTGTCGATTCCCTTTTAGTTCTATCCGATCGTCTAGTTGTAACCGCGTCTCAAAGATAAAAGGGGACTGTACAGTGCTGCAGTCTTGCTGCTTTTGCACTATTTCCACTTCAGGTAATAGCTGCCAAGGAGTTGTTACATTAAATTGGCGACGATAACCAATACCGCCTGTTTCAGTGCTTCCGTAAACTTCCATCGGCCTTACTTTCAGCAACCCTTCTACAAGCTCTGCATCCGCAAAAGCTAGTGGTCCACCAGAAGAGAAAACTTCTGAGAATTGGGTATAAGGCATATTTTCATCCAATCTTGACAAGATCGCAGGGCTGGTAACTAAAGCCGTCTTACTTTCAAGTTCTAGCAACTGTTCTGGGTATTTTATCTGATAATTTGAGAATGGCTTTCCTGTAAAAAATGGCCATAACAGTCTGAATAATAAACCATATAAATGCTGATGCGAGACAGTTGCAACAACTGTTTCAAAGCTAGTACCCCATAACGACTCTAATTGCTCTATTTCATTCAGTAAATTCTGAAGCGCCTTAGTAACGGGTTTAGGTTTTTCACTCGAACCCGAAGTAAATAATGTCAACTCGGCATCTAATGGTAAAGCCAAGGAGACTGGGATATTGTTTGTGGTGCTCGGCTCTATATTTTCTGATGTTAATTGTTCAGGGTATAGCTGTGCCTTTTGCCCGCATAATAAATCAATTTGCTTTAACGTTTCAGGTTGCTTATTAGCGGGTAAAAGAATTTTTTTGTTACAGACCAACAAAGCCAGTAATCGAATTAAAAACTCTATAGGCTCTTCATGAAATAATATCCATGATTCATGCTTTTGTGCATCAACAAAATGAATATGATGAATAACTTCCGACTTAACTGGCGCCCATAAAAAATGTTCGCTGTGATTAAAAGCAATCTTTTGCGTTTCGGAAACTTGCTCTAAAAAGCTTGTATTAGACACCGCTTTCATGTGATTTTTTAACTCGCATCCGGACAACAAATTCAACCGCAAATATTAGGCCCATAATTAAATAGGATATTAAACCATTGTAAAGGGTCCATAGTTCTAAGTCTTGGCGGTAAATGGTATAGGCTGAAATACAGCCATTAAGCAAAAAAAAGGTACTCCAGACAAATGTCACCTTCTCTACATAAGGTATGGCCTTATCATTAAAGTCCTTATCCATTAGCCTAGCAATTTTTTCAATGATGGTCGGTGGTTTTATTAATGAGGTTACAAAAATAATAAGTAATAAAACACTTATCAAGAAAGGATAATAAAGCATTAGCTCTTGTTGCTTGAAAAGAAGGCTTGCAATCATCAAACACAAGCCCATCATCCCCATGATAAGTGATATTTGGTCGCCTTTTTTGACCAATAACATTCGTAATACAAAGAGGCTTAAGAGGATGATGCTAATAGTTTTTAAAGAGTAATATTTAAGCCCTATAAATACGACAAAGGGATAAGCAATCAAACTTATCCCCACCACTACATTTATAAGATTTCTGATTACTTTTCTAATAATTGATGCACCGCGTTAACAACATCTTGCACAGTTCTTACTTGTTTAAAATCTTCCGGTTTTACTTTTACGCCCGTTACGTCTTGTAATTTCAAGACCAAATCGACGGAATCAATACTATCCAGATCTAAATCTTGATATAGATTAGATTCTAAAGAGATATCTTCAACCGGGATTTCAAATAGTTCGACTAAAATTTCTTGTAATGATGAATAGATTTGTTCTTTCGATTGCATGATGGAACCTAAGGATTGTTAGCTCGGACAAATTCAGCAAGGCTAGCTACTGAATAAAAGTGTTTTTTGGTATCTTCAGAGTTTGCTTCCAGAGTCACATTAAATTCATTCTTAATAGCTAAACCTAGCTCCAAAGCATCAATAGAATCTAAACCTAAGCCGTCTACGAATAGGGCTTCTTGACTATCAATGTCATCGACATTCATGTCTTCTAAATCTAAAGACTCTATTATAAGCTGTTTAATTTTCGTTTCTAAATCAGTCATTTATCACTCTTTCTTGATAATAGGCTTCCAAATATTGAGTTAATTTCCTAGAAGCCATTGAAGGCTTCACATCTTCTAAATGTGAAGCGGGCGATATTCTATCATCAACTTTAATCATAAAGTGAGCTTTTTTTGGAGGTATTTGATACCACTTTAAGCGCTTAGATAAAAATTCTGGCTTACAATGTACTTGAATAGGCCGGATGTCAGCATTGGTGTGAATTGCTATATTGGCAACTCCACGTTGAAATTTCAAAGGCTTACCCACTTCAGATCGAGTGCCTTCTGGAAAAATCACCAAATTGCCACCATCATTCATGGCACTCTTACAATCATCGATTAAACCTTCTGCTCTCCTATTTGGTATATAGGCTGCCTTTACAATCCACTTGATAAAGAAATTATTCCAAAGTGCTTGTTTAACAATGCAGTCTGCGTAAGGAATCAGTCCAATGATGATAACTACATCAATCAACGAAGGATGGTTGGCAATAACAATAACGCCTTTATCTTGCTTAAGTTTCTCAATGCCCTGATATTCAATCGACATAATTCCTAGTAAGGTCATAAACCTAATAAAGAAGGCAAACCCTTTGTGAATTGTATATTGTATTCTTTGTTTTACTTTTAAGGGATCACGGGTGAACAAACGAATAAGCCCAAATAACAGAATTCCCATCGTTAGAGCGCCAAGTCCAAATAATGTATAGGCAATAGCCGTGGCAATCAGCCGCCAAAAAGTGTGAACTATCTTAAACATTTCTGGAAATTAATAATTGAATAAATTCAATGGGACTGATCGCGACTTGTTTTTTAATGCTGTGATATAAAACCGTCATGGCTTGATCAGACGCGTCTACAATTAGACCTATACATATTGGGGGGGTATTGAGGCCGTCTCTGTATTGCTGGTAAACCTTAGGTAATGCCTCATCGTAATAAAAGTAAAGAACTGGTGCTTGGATAGCTTTTGACTGCGAATAAGCTTCTATTAAGCCTGCAGACACGCTTTTATTGCCAGCCCCAATTGCGGTCGAACTGTCGGTCCATTTTTTTACTAAACCAAACATCCCCACCAAAGAATTATGCACTGACAAGCCAAAATTAGTAGGAGATAAGCCTTCCTGATTGCACAACTGAGTCAGTAACTGAACCGTTTTGTCCATTTCTCCGTAACGACTGGCAAATACGAGCGGCATCGGCTGTTGCTGCTCATCAATAAACTGATTTGCGGTTGCAAAGACCATCTTGGCCAACGAAGAAAGCCGACGGCGAACCATCGGCTTAATAAAGGACACATCAGGAATTTGAGCTAAATCAAAATCTTTCTCGTTTTTAGCCCATTCATGCCAATCTTTTCGAGTGTTAACTCCAGGTGCCCATGCATTCCATTTCAATTGATTGTTACCAGCAATTAACGATTTAATTGGTTAGTAATGGCATAACGTAAGTTATGAATCCAACGGTTGTAGTTTGGGTGTATTTTACCATTTTCATATTTTAAACCCATACTATTAACATATTTTATTGAGTAATAATCTTTAGTATAAAATATATCAATAACCGCTTGATGTTTACCTCGCATATTTAGCTGACCACGCATTTTACCTGGCTCGACTTTTCTCATTTGCCATCCTTTTACACTAGCTCCATTGATGATAGCATTTTCAACTTCTTCTAAAGTATGCCCAGTAGGAAAGTTAGTATTATTAATATCCATCACTGGAACTAATGATCTACAAGCTGATAAAAACACAACAAATAATATTGTAAGTCCTAATTTAATTCTCATTATTATACCTCTGTTAAGTAAAAGGCTTCCGAAGAAGCCTTAGTTTATTAATTTCTTGTAAATTATTTCTTTTTACGCGCTGGCGGCAAATCCGTGCACACACCTTCATATACTTCAGCAGCGAAGCTGATTGACTCAGAAAGTGTTGGGTGAGCGTGAATGGTTAAGCCGATATCTTCAGCGTCACAGCCCATTTCAATTGCTAATCCAACTTCAGCTATTAATTCACCAGCATTAACACCTACAATGCCACCACCGATTACGCGGTTAGTTTTCTTGTCGAAAATTAGCTTGGTGAAGCCTTCAGAGCGGTCAACGCCAATTGCACGGCCAGAAGCTGCCCATGGGAAGTTGCCTACACCATATTCTAAACCTTCAGCCTTAGCTTCTTTTTCCGTGTAACCAACCCACGCTAATTCTGGATCGGTATAGGCTACCGATGGAATAGTAATTGGGTCGAAGTAGTGTTTCTTACCAGCGATTACTTCAGCAGCAACGTGCGCTTCAGCAGTCGCTTTGTGCGCCAACATTGGTTGGCCAACAATGTCACCAATTGCATAAATATGCGGAACATTAGTACGCATCTGCTTATCAGTTTCAATAAAGCCACGATCAGAAACCGTTACGCCTGCTTTTTCAGCATCGATCAAGTCACCATTTGGACGACGACCCACTGCTGATAAAATCATGTCATATTTAACTGGCTCAGCTGGCGCGTTTTTACCTTCGAAAGTCACATATAAACCATCTTTCTTAGCTTCAACCGCTGTTACGCTAGTTTCCAACATGATGTTTTCATATTTCTTAGAAACGAATTTCTGTAAGACTTTAACTACGTCTTTATCAGCCGCTGGTACTAATTGATCGGCCATCTCAACCACATCAATTTTTGCACCTAATGCGCGATAAACGGTCGCCATCTCAAGACCAATAATACCACCACCTAGCACTAACATATGCTCTGGTACTTGGCGTAATTCTAATGCGCCCGTTGAATCAACAATACGCTCGTCTTCTGGTAGAAAAGGAAGGTTAACTACACGAGAACCAGCAGCAATAATTGCGTGTTCAAATTCGATAGTTTGCTTTGCGCCTTCATGCTCAACTTCTAAAGTATGTGAGCCAGTGAATTTACCGTAACCTTGTACAGTCTTCACTTTGCGCATTTTAGCCATACCAGCTACGCCTTGTGATAAACGACCAACAACGCCTTCTTTGTAAGCGCGAATTTTGTCGATATCGATTTCTGGCTTACCAAAACTTACACCGTGCTTTGAAGTTTCTGCCGCTTCGTCAATTACTTTGGCCGTGTGTAATAAGGCTTTTGATGGGATACAACCCACATTCAAGCATACGCCACCTAAAGCTGCGTATTTCTCTACCATTACTACGTCTAAACCAAGATCCGCCGCGCGGAATGCCGCTGAATAGCCACCTGGGCCACTACCTAAAACAACAACTTGAGCTTTGATATTACTCATGAGTTTCCTCTGAAAATTCTTTTCTTAAATGACTTAGGTTTTAACTAGAAAACCAAATTTTAAGCCACCTCAATTTTGAAGTGGCGTATTTTACCTGAATTGGGCGAAAAATCACCACCCTAATTACAATATTATGCGACGAATATCTTCGAGCATTTTCGATAGATGAACGATAAATCGAGCCGCTACCGCACCATCAATAACCCTGTGGTCATAAGACAAAGACATTGGCAGCATCATTCGAGGTGCAAACTCTTTACCATTCCAAACTGGTTGCATCTTATTTCGTGATAAGCCCAAAATAGCCACATCTGGCCAATTCACGATTGGAGTAAAGGCTGTTCCGCCAATACCGCCCAAGCTGGAAATGGTCATAGAGCTGCCCTGCATATCTTTAGCGGTCAGCTTTTTATCACGCGCTTTAGCTGACATTTCCCCTAGTTCATTCGCTAATTCGTAAACCGATTTTTTGTCTACATCACGAATAACCGGCACTACTAAGCCATCTGGAGTATCTACCGCCACACCGATATTAAAATACTTCTTCAAGACCAATGTTTCACCATCAGCTGCTAAAGAGCTATTAAATGTAGGGAATTCCTTTAAACTGGCAACCAAAGCCTTCATAACGAAAGCCAATGGCGTTAAACGCACACCCTGCTTTAGGGCTTCTTCCTTCATCGACTTGCGGAAAGCATCGAGTTCAGTAATATCTGCATCTTCATGCTGAGTTACGTGTGGTATTAAATTCCAGTTACGCTGCAAAGTAACACTAGAAATCTTTTGAATTCGAGTAAGTGAAGTAGTTTCTACTTCACCAAACTTAGAAAAATCAATCTCTGGCAAGTCAGGTGCCGCTTGTGCGGAACCAGCCGTGGCCTTTGGACGCGATAACTCAAACTTAATAAAAGCCTGCACATCTTCTTTTAAAATCCTGTCTTTTGGGCCAGTACCTTTTACTTTGGACAAATCAGCACCAAATTCGCGCGCCAGACGACGTACTGCCGGGCTAGCATGAATCACACCATCTTTCTTGGCCGTTTGTACAGGATAATCAGCAACAGGTGCTTTTACAGGTGTTGGCTTAGATTTAGTCGGAGCTTCAACCTTTGCAGGCTCAGGCTTAGCTACCGGTGGCGATTTTGGAGCATCGGCAGTTGCCAAAATAGTACCTATCTGGTCACCTTGACTAACTTTATCTCCTACCTTAACCGTTAAAGCTTCAATAGTTCCGGCTGATTCTGCTGGCACTTCCATAGTAGCTTTATCAGTCTCTAAAACGATGAGTGCATCATCTTTTTCAACATTATCGCCAACAGAAATGGAGACCTCAATGACATCCACACCATCAGCATCACCAAGATCAGGAATAATGATTGGTTGGCTGGTGGCTTCTGGCTCGCTCACGGGAGTTGCTTGGCTAGCAACTTTCGGCTCACTGACAGCTTCCTCAGTAGCTTGTGTTTCTACTACTTCTGCTTTTTCTTCTTTAGGAGATTCTGCTACAACACTATCTGAAGCTTCTATCTCAAGAATTAAATCACCTTCCGAAACCTTATCACCAACATTCACCGCAAGAGAGGTAATCACACCGGCAGCGCTGGATGGCACCTCCATAGTCGCTTTATCGGTTTCCAATACAATTAAACCATCTTCCAGCTCAACCGTATCACCAACAGCGACCATTAATTCAATAATCTCAACCCCGCTGGCATCGCCAATGTCGGGAACTGTTACTTTAGTTACATTTGCCAAAGTTCTTCTCCTTCTATTAACGGTTACAGGGTCATTGGATCGGCTTTATCAGCATCGATCTTATAACGTTTAATGGCTTTAGTGACTTCTTTAACATCAATCACACCTTGATCAGCTAATGCTTTAAGTGCAGCAACAGCCACATAATAGCGATCCACTTCAAAGAAGCGACGCAAGTTCTCACGACTATCTGAGCGACCAAAGCCATCGGTACCCAACACACGATATTCAGCTTTTACAAAATTACGGATTTGCTCAGAGTAAGATTTCATATAATCAGTCGCAGCAATGACAGGACCTTCTTGCTTCGCTAAGCACTTTTCAACGTAAGAAGCTTTAGCTTTTTTCTCAGGGTTCAGTAAATTCTCACGATAAACTGCCTGACCTTCGCGCGCTAACTCAGTAAAGCTGGTTACTGACCAAATGTCAGCACTAACACCAAAGTCTTGGTGTAATAGCTCAGCTGCTTTTTCCACTTCTGGCAAAATTGCGCCTGAAGATAAAAGCTGAACTTTTAAGCCTTTCTTCTTGGCTTTCTTACCTTTAGCCAATTGATACATACCTTTAATGATGCCTTCTTCGGCACCTTCAGGCATTTCTGGATGGCTGTAATTTTCATTCAAGGTCGTAATGTAATAGAAAACATTTTCTTGGTTCTTATACATGCGACGCATACCTTCACGCATGATTACCGCTACTTCGTATGCGTAGGTTGGATCGTAGCTTATACAATTTGGAATGGTGCTTGAGATCATATGGCTATGACCATCTTGGTGTTGCAAACCTTCACCATTTAAAGTCGTACGGCCTGAAGTTGCACCAATAATAAAGCCACGTGCTTGCATATCGCCAGCCGCCCAGCATAAATCGCCGATGCGCTGGAAACCAAACATCGAGTACAGAATATAGAAAGGAATCATTGGCAAATCATTGCTTGAATAACTAGTTGCCGCCGCCATCCAAGATGACATAGCACCTGCTTCGTTAATGCCCTCTTCTAAAATTTGACCTTTTTTGTCTTCGCGATAATACATGATTTGATCAGAATCTACTGGCTCATACAATTGACCCACTGACGAATAAATTCCAATTTGACGGAATAAGCCTTCCATACCGAAGGTACGCGCTTCATCAGGGATAATTGGCACGATACGTTCTTTTAAAGTTTTATCCTTCAGCAAAACGTTCAATGCACGAACAAAAGCCATTGTAGTAGAAATTTTACGTTCGCCTGTTGATTTCAATAAGGCATCGAACTTATCCAGAGTAGGAATATCCATCGACTGCGATTCTTGACGACGTGCCGGTAAATAACCACCAAGTTTGCCACGGCGTTCGTGCATATACTTGATTTCTGGGCTGTCGTTTCCAGGATGGTAGAAAGGAACATCTTCTAATTTGTCATCAGGGATAGGGACATTAAATCGATCACGGAAGTGCTTTAACGCATCCAAGTTCATTTTCTTAACTTGGTGCGAAATATTTTTACCTTCACCTGATTCACCCATGCCATAACCTTTAACGGTTTTGGCTAAGATTATGGTTGGCATGCCTTTAGTATTCACCGCTTCATGGTAAGCCGCGTAAACTTTATGCGGATCGTGACCGCCGCGGTTCAAGCGCCAAATGTCTTTATCAGACATATTGGCAACCATTTCTAGTAATTTTGGATCTTTACCAAAGAAATGCTCACGCGTATAGGCGCCGCCTTTGGCTTTACAGTTTTGGTATTCACCATCTACGGTATCTTCCATCACTTTTAATAAACGGCCCTCAGTGTCACGAGCAATCAATGGATCCCAGTAACGACCCCAAATCACTTTTAAGACATTCCAACCTGCTCCGCGGAATTCGCCCTCTAATTCTTGGATAATTTTGCCGTTACCACGAACCGGCCCATCTAGACGCTGCAAGTTACAGTTCACCACGAAAATTAAGTTATCCAAACCTTCACGGCCAGCAAGACTAATCGCCCCTTTTGATTCAGGCTCATCCATCTCACCATCACCTAAGAAGGCCCAAACTTTACGCCCCTTAGTATCGGCTAAACCGCGGTTTTCTAAATACTTTAAGAATCTCGCTTGATAAATCGCTTGAATTGGTCCTAAACCCATAGAAACTGTTGGGAATTGCCAGAAATCCGGCATTAACCATGGATGTGGGTATGAAGAGATACCTTTGCCATCCACTTCTTGACGGAAATTAGCAATTTGCTCTTCTGTCATTCGTCCTTCTAAGAAAGCACGTGCGTAAATACCCGGCGCGCAATGACCTTGATAATAAATCAAGTCACCACCGTGTTTGCCATCATCAGCGTGGAAGAAATGGTTGTAGCCTACATCGTACAAAGTCGCACTCGAGGCAAAGCTGGATAAATGACCGCCAAGTTCTAAGTCTTTCTTCGAGGCTTGTAATACCATAGCGATCGCATTCCAACGGATGATAGCTCGGATACGACGTTCTAATTCCTGATCGCCTGGCATATGTGCTTCCTGCGATGGTGGAATTGTGTTCAAGTAGGCAGTAGTTAGGTCAAAAGGTAAGTGAGCACCCGCTCCGCGAGCTTTAGCTACTAACTTTTCTAACAAATAGTGCGCTCTCTCTGCACCTTCTTCTTGAATTACTGCCTCTAAAGCCTCGATCCACTCTTGAGTTTCTAATGGATCAATATCATTCAATAAAGGGTCTATAGACTGATTTTCTGACATGTTTTAGCCTTTATAATCGAGCTCTTCATACTCACAACAAGGTATTTATGATTAGCTATTATTAGTTAAACTATTGATTTACATGCTATTTGTTGGTTGAAACAAATAATTAATTTAACGCAGGTTAAATAATTGCAAATATTTTATTTAGGCAATACTAGTCGTTTCGGATGAAAAAAGATAGCAAAATAAGCAATTTTGAAAAGTGTGATTACAAAGATTTGAGCAGTTCAATGAAGTTAAACTGCTCAGAAGAATATAGTTAACCTATGTTAATCTTTATTAATAAAGACCAATCCCTAATAATGACATAATGGCAACTAAAGCAAAGATAATAACTCCCGCCCTCTCAGCGAGTTTTAAAGCCCAGCGTGATGGTCCTCTTTTATCGTCGGACTCGTAAAAACCAAGACTAGCAAAGCCAGCGCTTTCCACAAAGTTTAAGCCATCGACATCGAAATCTAAGAAATCTTTCTTGAGCACTTTGACACCAGCCCCCATATCACCCGCTAGCAAATAAGCTAATGCGGTGATTCGGGCAGGGATCCATTCCAGAATAAGGTTGAGTTTATAGGCAAAACCCTGATGTTCTTGTTTTTCTAAGTACCAATTGGTAAGGCGGTACAACAACGCGCCTGCAGGCCCTAAAATCATAAACCAAATCACAACCGCAAAATATCGGGTTTGCGACTTTCTGAATATGGTTTTGGAAACTTGTTGATCAACGGCTTCAATAGAGTCAGCGGTCTCTTGTCCTGTAAATAAAGCCGCCTCTTCAAAAGCAGTTTGCTCTTGGTGTTCGGCGCGAGCATCGTAATAAGCTTTCAAACTCTTACGTGGTGATTCTGGGCCTAAACATAACACCAGAACTCCCACCGCTAAGGCCAGCATAAATAGAGAGCCTAATAAGCCACCGTGAAACCACCAGTCATGTTGGTACCAAGCGTAAACCCAGTAGATCACCAAAACCGGTGCTAATAGTACCACCGCTTCACCAACCCATTTGCCAAACCAAGACTGTTCACCAAACCAACTAGTCATCTTTTCTTGATAACGAGTAAACCAGTGTCTATGACTAACTTTCTGATTCAACTGCTTAGTATCTTTATGAAAATAGTGCTCTATAAATAAAGCGATGATTAAGGCCAATAAAGCCATATATAAGTCCTCGTTATGCCGAATATTGCTTTTGCTACTATTTATCTTAGCAAATTGTCTGTTTCAATTCGCCTTGCAAACTATGAATAGCTATGAGCAGTTGTGAAAAAATGTTTCTAAAATCCGTATGTTAAATCTTATCTTTATATAAAGCCCAATCAAAAAATGGTCCAGGATCTGTTTTACGACCAGGAGCGATATCACTATGCCCAGTTATTCTTTCTTTATTAATCTTAGGGTACGACTTTAGTATAGCTTTTGTCACTTCTGTTAACTTTTGATACTGAATATCCGTAAAGGGAATATCATCCGCCCCCTCCAACTCGATCCCAATAGAGTAATCATTACAAGCTTCACGCCCCTCAAAGTTAGAAACTCCAGCATGCCAAGCCCTTTTATCAAAAGGCACAAATTGCATCACTTGACCATCTCGTTGAATTAGCAAATGACTAGAGACCCGCAACCCTTCGATTTGCTTAAAGTACCAATGCTCGTTCCAATCCAGTTTGCCTAGAAAAAGCTCCTGAATATAGCCGCCGCCAAATTGATTCGGCGGCAAACTAATATTATGAATCACCAATAGACTTATATCTGCAGGATCATGCCGCTCATCAAAATGCGGAGACTCTAAAAAGTTGGCGTCACTGAGTATATGATTATCTATCTTCATTGTTGAATTGGCTTATTGGCGGATTGTGATTCCTTTTAAGCTCAGTATATAATTCGCTTAGATTGATACAAGCAAAACTTAAGTTTACAACGAGAACAACAATTATGATGGATATTCCTTATAAAGAAGCTTTAACCAAAGAAATTGATCGCGCCATTGAAATAGCATTGGCCGAAGATCTTGGGGCTTTTGAATATGAAAACAGAGGGATTGATGTCACTGCTGAATTAATCGAGCCAGAAAAACTAGCCAAAGGGCGATTAATTACTCGTGAAGACTGCGTTATTGCAGGGCGTGACTGGTTCCAAGCAGTGTTTGACAAGATAGACCCAACGATGGAAGTTGAATGGCTTTGCCAAGACGGCGATAAGTTAAGTGCCAACGACATAATCTGCAAAGTATCTGGAAATGCTCGCAATATCCTAACCGCAGAAAGAACCGCCATGAATTTCCTGCAAACCCTATCCGGAACGGCAACAGTAGTTGCTCGCTATGTCGCTGAGTTAAAAGGCACCAATTGCCAATTGCTGGATACTCGTAAAACTATTCCTATGCTTCGACTCGCTCAAAAGTACGCAGTAACCTGTGGTGGTGGTCGCAATCATCGAATTGGCTTATACGATGCTTTCTTAATCAAAGAAAATCATATCGCTTCGCATGGCTCCATCGAAGGTGCTGTAAAAAAAGCTAGAGAAAACCATCCTGACATTCTAGTGGAAGTCGAAGTTGAGAACTTTAACCAACTCGATCAAGCTCTAGATGCCGGAGCTGACGTTATTATGCTGGATAACTTTACTATTGATGATATGAAAACAGGAGTTACTGTTAATCAGGCACATAAACATACCGCTAAAATAGAAGCTTCTGGTAATGTGACTATAGAAACCTTGAATGAAATAGCGCAAACTGGTGTTGACTTCATATCCGTAGGAGCGCTTACAAAGCACGTTAAAGCAGTCGATTTGTCACTCAGATTAACCATGTAATCAATGCAAATTTGTATTATTGCGGAATAACTCAGAAACATTTTGACACTTTTTGTCAGTTTTAACGCTAAAACGGCATAAAATTGAACTACGTCACATTAAGCAAAAAGTCATTTTGAATGTTTTTTATACGCTATCTTGTTGTTTTTGGTGACTTTTTCACATTTCAGGCTTTATTTTACAAATCCTACTTGTCCAATAATTTTACGCCGTTTACTATGGGATACAGAATTTGCTTACACAAGAAAGCTTTGACTTGGCTTGTGGCAACAAACTAACAAAGCGGATTCTTATGTAAGTATTTTTATAAATTTGTAAATTAGGAGATTTTCTCATGCAAAAGAAAAACCAAGCGGGTTTCACCCTTATCGAATTAATGATCGTAGTAGCGATCGTAGCAATCTTAGCTGCGGTAGCAATTCCAGCATACCAAGATTACATCGTTCGCTCTAAAGTTTCAGAAGTATCAGCTACAGCTGGCGCTTGTAAAACGTCTGTTTCAGAATATTACGCTACAAATAACGGCTTCCCTGCAAATGCTACTGCAGCAGGCTGCTCAACACAAGCATCGCAATACGTTAGTGGTTTAAGCGTTGCATCTACTGGTATCATCCAGGTTACAGCTACCTCAGCAACAGGCCCTTTTAGTGGCAGTTATATCCAGCTATCTCCAACTGCTGCTTCAACTACCGGCATTACTGCTTGGACATGTACAACTAATGGTGATAAAAAATACGCACCAGCGACTTGTCGTGGTTAATACCTAGCTTTAAAAAAGCCCCTTCTGAGGGGCTTTTTTTTATAACAATAATTAATGATAATGCTTAATATATCTAATAAAAAAACTACATTTTTTCTTCCGTTAATATTAATAGGCTTGGTAGCTATTATTTTTTATCAAGTAATACACTTTGAGTTAGTCTGGGACGACTCTTTTTATCTTCTTCAGCTATCAAATCATAAAAACCCTAACTTTATAGCTGATGCGCTTACGAAACCATTTTTCTTGTCTGATAACTACTATAGGCCTATTACTACTCTCTGGATTTACGCTGAAGCCTATTTTTCGAATACAGATCCTCAAATATTGCACGCAACCAATCTCATAATTCATTGCCTAAACACTTTTCTTATTTATTTGATTGTTAAGAAAATAGTTTTACATTTTCAAGTTGATAACAATAGAGCTTTATACTTAATTATTTTGACAACCTTAGCATTTGGTTTAAACCCTATTGTAATTGAGTCTGTAGCTTGGGTTTCAGGAAGATTTGATTTACTTTTGACACTTTTTTTATTGCTTGCTCTTTTAATTGATCGCTCAACTATTAAAAATTCAAATTTAAAAGCCATTTTAGTAGGGTTATGCTTCTTTTTTGCTGCCTTAAATAAGGAAATGGCGATTGTATTCCCTCTAGTTTTCCCCCTTTGGCATTATTTAATAAATAACGTAAATTTGAAGCCTACAAAAGAATCAGTTCGTAAATTCATCAATTCTTATGAGTTTAAGTCGTACTTATTTATTTTCATTTTTGGACTCCTATATTTGGCTATTCGATATATAGCACTAGGGTACTTATATTTAAGCGGTGTACAAACTACGGCGTCATCATCCTTTGATTTTCAAGAAAAAGTTATTTTTGTTTCTGAAACTATAGGCGTTTACAGTAAAATGCTGCTATTCCCCTTTATAGACTTAAGCCCCGTACACCCAATACCCGAGTCCATTAATTTATCCAGCCCTCTGGGGTGGGGAGTAATTCTTGCAATTCTAGCATTGCTAGTATTGTTTGTATTAAAAAAAATTAACTCGAAACTTATAGCTTTAGCAGCAATATTTCTATTATCACTTTTTCCAGTGTTAAATATCTTACCCGTTGGCATTGTTGATAATATTGCTCATGAGAGATTCATGCTATTTCCATTAGCAATAACTTTACTTTCATTTTCTATTATAATCATACGTGTTCTAAAAAACATAAGCCCGAAATTTACACTATTTATTACTTTTATTACCGCTTTCTGGGTGTTTACAAATGTGCTAAACACCATTACAACTTTGCCACTATGGAAGAATAATATGGCCCTTTGGTCATGGGCCTATGCAAAACACCCGACATCTCAAGTGGCCACTATAAACTTCGCAAGCCAGATTAATTTAGACAACAATCCCTTGCTGGCACTAGAAGTGCTAGAGAGAAACAAGGAAAAACATTTAAGTGCAGCATTCCTTATTATGGAAGGTGAGGTCTATTTAAGATTGAATCAATTCCAAAAAGCTGAAGATACATTTCTAAAGGCGTTAGAATACCCGATATCAAAATTTCATTATGGTATTACTTTGTCGCAAATTTTGTTTTCTCAGCTCCAACAAGGGAAGCTGGATGACATTGAATATCTACTAAAAACCACAAAAGAGATTTTGCCTAAAAATTTCCAACCATACTTGAATGAATTCTACTATTACCAAATTTTAGAAAACCCTGATCAAGCGATAAAAAGTATAGATAAAGCATTGTTATATGCCGCAGGAACTACTAAGCAGAACATATCTAATTTAAGATTAGAGTACCTAAAGCAAAGTAATAAACATGATGAATAGTAAAAAACATCTTACAATAGCAATTCTTTCTTTAATACTACCCATAATAGTAATCTTAAGAACGGCATGGGTTAGTGACGATGCATACATCACTTTTAGAGTTGTTGAAAACTTTGTTGCTGGTAATGGGTTGGTTTGGAATTTTGGAGAGCGAACCTGGGTATACACCCACCCTCTTTGGATGTTAGTTATTTCAACATTTAAAATTTTTATTTCAGATATATACCTTTTGAATATTGTTCTTAGCATTGTTATTACGATAGCTGTAATAGTCCTTATTCAAAAAGAAAGCAAAAATGTTTATCTTGCTGTCTTAGTCCCTGTCATTTATGTTTTTTCAAAATGCTTAGTAGATTATTCAACTTCAGGACTGGAAAACCCTTTATCACATCTTTTAGTCATTTTGGCTTTTATATCTGCCAGTAAAAATAAACATTTCTATACATTGTTTTTTTCTTTTCTTTTGATTTTTAATCGATATGATTTATTGCTTCTTATTTCACCATTAATAGCGATAACTTCTTATAAACTTACAAAGTCCATTGGATGGTCTAACGCGCTGAAACTGCTCTTATTATCTGCATCCCCCTTCATAGTTTGGGAGTTATTTGCATTTTTGTACTATGGATTTCCTATACCAAACACCGCAATAGCAAAACTTAATACTGGAATTGATGGAGAATTAATATATTCGCAAGGACTTTCCTATACCCTCGATTTCATAAAAAATGATAGCTATAGCTTTATACTAATACTCATTGCTGCTTTATTTGCTATAAAAAGTAAACAAGACTGGACTATAGCTGCAGCGCTAGGAATAATTTTTTATTTTTTATATATAGTTTCAGTTGGTGGTGACTTTATGAGTGGTCGCTTTTATTCGGTATTAACCGCAATATCGCTGTTCCTAATAGTACGGCTAATCTTAGAGATGAATTATGGCGTGTTCCAACTATTCATTTTAACAGCTCTATTGACTCCACTCGCAATGCTCAATTTGGACAAAACCTTATTTTCTGATCATAGCTTTGCTAGCAATACTATTCCCGCGTCTGGCATAGCTGATGAAAGAGCTTATTACTTTCAAAGTACAGGCTTAATTAGACAAGAAGGAGTTAATAAAGGAATAAGTCACGAATGGGCATATAATGGTTTAGAACATACTAGAAATAAACAAAGCATAAACCTTATCTGTAGTATTGGATTCTATGGCTACCACGCTCCAAGAGTGAAAATTATAGAGCCTTTCGCGCTTTCCAATAGATTTTTATCGAGATTTCCTGCTCGAAAAACTTGGAGGGTTGGGCACTATGAACGCTATATCCCAATACCGTACTTAAAAACCTATACCACCGAAAATTTAGAGCATTTTAAGGATGCTTTGACAATTAAAGAAATAGAGTATTTAGCATTATTAAAAAATATTGACACTTTACCCTTGTTTTCCGTTGAGCGACTGAAAACAATTTATAAATTAAATTTCAATAATTATAATTTTAATATCAGCAATAGGAATTACATTCAACTTTCTAGTATAAAGTCAGAACAACTATGCCTCTAAAAATTAAGTCTATGCATTAAAAACCTAGGTATATTGCGAATCACCAACATAATCAAATACCAAAATGTTGGCGCATATACCACTTTACTTTTTTTCTTTCTCATTGATTTGTCTATAATTTTTGCCACCACAGAAGGGCTTGACCACAATAGTCCCTTTTTAAAATGTGTAGTCATTGGCGTATCCACGAACCCTGGACGAATGTCTATAACCGTTATACCTTTATTAGCAAACCTATGTGCCAACCCTTCAAGAAATATCGATTTACTTTTCTTGGCCGAGCCATAAAGGTAGTTTGACTTTCTACCTCTATCTCCTGCGACAGAAGTTATACAAGACAATACTCCATTCTTGGATATTAACGCTCTATTGCAAAGCTCATTAATAAAGGTAATTTGCGATAAACTGTTGATATTAAATTGTTCAATTAAATAGTCGGTATTATTTTCAACTTTTCCTTGTTCTAGTAATGAGCCTGCCGCTAATAGCACTTTATCTTGCTGCACTATCTTATTCTTTTCAAAAAAACGAACCACGTTTTCCGGAGCATTTAATTCTAATATCAAACTCTCTTCAACACTAGCCCCTCTAGCCTTGATATCATTAACAATTATGCCCAACCTTTCTTCATCACGCGAGATAAGTGTAAAATTATTACCTGGTGTTGAATTGATTTTAATAAATTCTTCGGCAATAGCAGAAGTTGCCCCTAACACTAATATGTTCATATCCCCAACCTTTTTGACTGTATAGAATTAAATTTTATGTCAGCACCTAGCTCTTTTCTTATTCGCACAAACTCTTTCCAATTAGGGTAGCTAGCTTTAAAAACCTCGGCTTCCATTCTTGCATCTTTAGCTAGATACAGGCGTCCACCAAATCCCAGAACCATTTTATCAAGTTGAGTTAAGAGCTCCTTAACTCCCTTTTCTAACTTAAAATCCATGGCTAATGTGAATCCTTCTATCGGGAAGCTTAGTAAATTCTTATTACTACCACCCAGGATCTTTAAAACAGACAAAAAAGAACCTCTCTTACTTCTTGCTACAAATTCCAATATTGTACGCAACCCCTCTAGACCGGCACTATATGGGATAACGAACTGATACTGCAAAAATCCCGCAGCGCCATACATATTATTCCAGCTTTTTAAATTATCCAAAGGGTAAAAAAAGCTATCATACATTTCTTTCCCAATTGTTTTTTTTCTTTTACTTTTATTGTAAAGCATGCCGTTAAATAGGCGGGTAGTATAATAATTCAATAAAAATGATGGAAATGCTTGAGGGACGCTAACTTTATGTTTAGAAGAGGTTTCTAAGCCCATTCCTTTTGAGTGTTCACCAATATATACAACCCCTCTCCCTAGCTTATTTTTAGACAGGCAATCCAGCCAAGCTACTGAATAAGTTGAATCTTTATATGACTTTAAAGTTGATACTGTTTCTTCCAATGTACGGCACTTAATTTCCACTGTGTCAATGTAGCTCGACTTTATTGGTATTAGTTTTAATCGAGCAGTGATAATTACTCCGATAAGCCCTACACCGCCACAAACAGCTTGGAATAGCTCTGTATTTTTATCTCTTGAGCAAGTATTCACAGAGTTATCTGGCAAAATTAACTCAAATGAATCAACATAATTACTGAAACAACCGTGCTTGTGATGATTCTTCCCATGAACATCATTTGATATGGCTCCAGCAACAGAAACGTACTTTGTACCTGGAGTTACAGGAATAAACCACCCCTTAGGAATTACAAATTCTAAAATCTCTTCAATACTTACTCCAGCATATACCTCTAACTCCCCCGTATTTTCATCAAAATTTTTGATTTTATTGAGCCTTGATAAATCGACAATATTTTCACTTAAAGCACAGTCGCCATAACTTCTTCCCATACCATAAGTAATGAACGACCTATTTTTTACAATTTTAGATTTTAAATCTGCTGTCGTCGCAACTTTAAAAATATTGGCATCAATTTTTGGGTAATTACCCCAACCTGATATTAACATTAAGAGTGATCTCCTCTCTTAATAAATACATATTTCTTATCTAATTGAAATTTAATAAAATAACCCACGATTAAACCTAGCACCCCTCCAATATATCGCCAAATGTCACTACAAGTTACAATATAAAAGGCATATTCTGTCCCCCAAAAAATAATTGTCGTAAAAAGACTAACAAAGACGTATAACGCAAATACCATAGAATCTTTTTGGTGTTCACTAGCTTCGAAGTAAAATATATACCGTTTATCTAAATAATACTTAACAAGCAGCCCGAGAATTGTTCCGGCTAGAATCGAAACTTCAATGCTATAAGCACCCAAATATAGTTTAACAATGAACATTTGAGACAAAATATTCACTAATATGGCTATTATTGCAAAAACGCTGTACTTAACTGTTAGAATCATGTTATTTAGTCATTTTTTAGTATAAAGGCACAATATATGAGAGATACAATAAATAATCTTTTAAAACTAATTAGAATAAAACAATGGATTAAAAATTTATTTATATTTGCGCCATTAATATTCGCTAATCAATTTTTAAATCATGAAGCTATTTTTCAGTCAATAATAGCTTTTTTCATTTTTAGCTTAGCTGCTTCAATTGTCTATATCATAAACGATATTTATGATATAGAGTCTGACAGAGAGCATCCAAAAAAATCAATCAGTAGACCCTTGGCTAGCGGCGCTTTAAGTAATAAACATGCTTACTTTATGCTTGCTTTTTTATTTACCTTAGTCTTAGCATCTCTCAGCCAAATGCTATCTCTTATTCCAATTATACTCATATATATAATACAAAACTTAATTTATTCTAAATTCCTTAAACATCAACCAGTATTAGATATATTCTCTATTTCATTTGGCTTTGTTTTAAGAGTTTATGCTGGGACTATTGCAATAGAGGTCCCCTTATCAAATTGGATGTTTATTACAGCACTAAGTTTAGCGCTATTTTTGGCTTCTATGAAGCGCAAATCTGAATTAGAAACTCAAGGGACTAGTGCTAGAAAAGTATTAAAAAAGTATAACAAATCATTGATTAATAAATTTGCCGAAATTTCTTCTTCTAGCACATTAGTATTTTACAGCTTATATATATTATCCGAACAGCCCAAAATGGTGATAACTATTCCATTAGTATTATTTGGTTTATTTAGGTATTGGTATATTTCTACGTTAAAATCGGGGACAGAGTCGCCTACAGATGCATTACTTGAGGATAAACAACTATTATTAGTAGTAGCTCTTTGGGTTACTCTCGTGGTTCTTGTTTTAATGGGGACGATTTAATGGATAACGCATTTTTATATCTTATTTCACCTTTTTTAACTTGGTTAATTGTTGGGTGCACTAAGTTTTTACTAACTTCGCTGAAAAATGGTAGGGTTAGCTTGGATAATATTGGATTAGGAGGCATGCCCAGCAATCATTCTGCAGTAATAGCAAATGCGTCTATCACCATTTATTTATTAGACGGATTAGGACCGGCATTTTTAGTAATTAATGCTTTAGGATTTCTATTTATCATGGATGCTTTAGACTTGCGAATTAAGATAGGTCTAATGGCAAATGAAATTAACAAACTTAGCCATTCCAAAAATAAACTTAGGGAAAGGATTGGGCATAAACTATCTGAAGTAATTGCAGGCATATTATTTGGAGCATTAATAGGTTACTTAGCTTTTTTATTACTAGTTGTAAATTAAGTAAGGTTTGACATTTTACCTTTTTTATTCAAGGATATAGGATAGATATTTAAGGACTATTCTCGAGAAGAAAACCATTGATTCAAAGTAACCTTTCAGGCCTGGCCCATCTTATAGTTACCGAAGGCTTATTATCGGAAGAAAAGATTATTGAAGCCAAAGCCAATGCTGATAAAGAAGAGCTAAAACTACTGGACTGGCTGGTCTCGGCAAACTGGATCAACTCCACTGAAATTGCCAAGATTCAATCAATTGCATTTGGTAATCCATACTTTGACCTTTCTAGCATAGACGTTACTTCCATTCCTGAAGACATTGTCGATTTAAAGCTACTAAAGAAGCATAGAGCCATTCCACTTTATAAACGTGGTTCACGTTTATTTGTTGGTTTAACCGATGCCACAAATCTTAAAACCCTTGAAGAATTAAGGTTTCAAACTGGACTTTCTATTGAAGCTGTTTTGGTGGAATCTAATAAGTTAGATACTGTGGTAGAAAAGTTGATCGAAGCAAAAGAAAACGAAGCTTTTGCTGATATGGAAGATGGCGATCTAGATAATATAGATCTCGATGCCGTTAATGATGATGAGGACGATCAGCAGCAACAAGATGGCGATATTGATGATGCACCAGTAGTTAAATTTGTCAAAAAGATGTTAGTTGATGCTATTCGCAAAGGTGCTTCAGATTTGCACTTTGAACCTTATGAAAAAAAATATCGCGTTCGATTTCGCATCGATGGTATGTTACATGAAGTCGCTAGCCCGCCGACTCAACTCTCTCAGCGAATTTCAGCGCGTTTGAAGGTTATCTCAGGTTTGGATATTTCTGAACGTAGAGTGCCGCAAGATGGCCGTGTAAAACTGAAAATATCCAAAACAAAAGCTATTGATTTTCGTGTGAACACTTTACCTACTTTGTTTGGCGAGAAAATTGTAATGCGAATTCTTGACCCCACCAGTGCCATGCTCGGGGTTGACGCTTTAGGATTTGAGCAAAAGCAGAAAGAAGATTTCATGTTTGCCATCTCTAAGCCACAAGGTATGGTTTTAGTAACAGGTCCAACTGGTTCCGGTAAAACAGTTACTCTATACACTGGGGTTAATATTCTTAACGACGAACATAAAAACATATCGACTGCTGAAGATCCTGTAGAGATTAATTTAGAAGGTATTAACCAAGTAAACGTTAATTTAAAAGCGGGGCTAACTTTTGCTAAAGCTTTAAGAGCCTTTTTACGACAAGATCCTGACATTGTATTAGTAGGTGAAATTCGTGACTTAGAAACAGCTGAAATTGCCATTAAGGCCTCTCAAACTGGTCACTTGGTTTTATCCACTTTGCATACCAACTCCGCCCCAGAAACTTTAACCCGTTTAGTGAATATGGGCGTTGCTCCATTCAATATTGCAACCACTGTAAATCTAGTGGTTGCACAGCGACTAGCAAGACGACTTTGTGAGCACTGCAAAAAAACCTCTGATTTACCAGAAGAAGCATTACTAAAAGAAGGTTTTTTGCAAGAAGAATTAGCAGACCTAACGGTATTTGAACCAGTAGGCTGTGATAAATGTACTATGGGTTACAAAGGTCGAGTTGGCATTTTCCAGGTTATGCCTTTGTCAGATGCCACTGGGCGTATTATTATGGAAGGAGGTAATGCTATTGATATTGCTGATCAAGCTAAATCTGAAGGAGTTCCTGATTTAAGGAGGGCCGGCCTTAATAAAATTAAGATCGGTTTGACCAGTTTGGCAGAAATCAGTCGCGTTACACAAGATTAATTATTTAGGATATTAGTATGGCTACTGCAGTTAGAAAAAGAAGTTCTAGTAAGACAAAAGTGAAGTCAAAGACTTTTCAATATACTGGAACCAATAAGCAAGGACAAAAAATTAAAGGGAAAATGCTAGCTTCGGATGCTGCTTATGTAAAAACTCAACTTCGAAAGCAAGGTATTACCCCACAAAAAGTACAAGCAGAGCTATTCTCCTTTGGCGCTGCCAATAAAAAACCCGTTAAGCCAGTAGATATTGCTGTATTTTTGCGCCAAATGGCTACCATGCTTACGGCAGGTGTTCCATTAGTACAATCATTAGATATCGTGGGCAAAGGTCATGAAAATCCTTCAATGCAAAATCTATTGATGAGCATTAAAGGCGATATCGAATCTGGTAGCCCAATTGCCGATGCTTTGCGCAAACAGCCCAAGCATTTTGATGATTTAGTTTGTGACCTCATACACGCTGGTGAACAATCAGGTACACTGGAGCAAATGTTAGATCGAATTGCTACCTACAAAGAAAAGACAGAAGCATTAAAGTCTAAAATTAAAAAAGCAATGATGTATCCAACAGCAGTAATCATTGTTTCTATCGCTGTAACCGCCATCTTGCTAATTTATGTAGTTCCGATGTTTAAAGAGCTATTTGCGGGTGCTGGAGCGGATTTACCCGCTTTAACGCAGATGGTAGTAAATGCTTCTGAGAATGTACAAGAATACTGGTATTTCTATCTTGGTGGCATTATAGGCACAATTTTTGCTTATTCTTACTTCAATAAAAACTCTAAGAAATTTAGAGATACAAAAGATGCCTTATTATTGAAATTCCCTATTTTTGGACCTTTAGTACAAAAAGCGGCTGTTGCTCGATATGCCAGAACATTAGCAACAACATTTGCAGCTGGTGTGCCGCTTGTTGATGCACTTAACTCTGCAGCCGGAGCATCAGGTAATGCGGTCTATCGCGATGCAATTCATAAAATTCGAGAAGATGTTACTACGGGTATGCAAATCAACATGGCCATGCAATCTACTGGGGTATTTCCGAATATGGTGAACCAAATGGTTGCTATCGGTGAAGAATCTGGCGCGGTAGACTCTATGCTATCTAAAGTAGCTGACATCTATGAGCAAGAAGTTGATGATGCCGTTGACGGTTTAAGTTCATTAATCGAGCCCTTTGTAATCGTATTTATCGGTACTGTTGTAGGAACTATTATCGTAGCCATGTACATGCCTATCTTTAAATTGGGCGACGCTTTCTAATAACTATTAATTCATAATTTCATGATTGAACTTTTATCTACAAACCTACCTATTTTGGTAGGTTTTATTTTTGTATTCGGACTTTTGATTGGCAGTTTTTTCAATGTAGTCATTCACCGACTTCCGATTATGCTTAATCGAGAATGGCGCGAAACGGCAACAGAAATTCTTATCGATGCTAAATGCCAAGTTTCTTGTCCTAAAGAAGAGCTACCCGCTAAATACAATTTAGTGACGCCTCGCTCTAAATGCCCAAACTGCCAACATCAAATTGGAGCTTTAGAAAACATACCTGTTTTTAGTTGGATTTTTTTAACTGGAAAGTGCAAAAACTGTAAAACTGCAATTTCAGCTCGCTATCCTTTCGTGGAACTTTTAACGGCGATTTTATTCGCTATCTGCGGCTATTATTTTGGCTTTAGTTGGGCACTTGTTTTTGCGCTGCTACTGGTAAGCTTTTTAATCTGCGGTTCCTTTATCGATTACGACCATAAGATATTACCTGACCAACTTACGTTACCACTCGTATGGATTGGGCTAACTGCTTCTATGCTAATAGACACACCCATGCCAAGCTTCGCTATCGATTTACAATCAGCGGTTATTGGAGCCTTAGCGGGTTATTTGATTTTATGGTCGATTTATTGGCTATTTAAACTAGTTACTGGCAAAGAAGGGATGGGCCATGGTGACTTTAAGTTACTAGCTGCTATAGGTGCTTTTGTTGGCTATCAACTTTTACCACTCGTTATCATCCTTTCAACAGTGACCGGAGCAATTATTGGCATTGCTACTATAATTATTAGCAAAAAGGGGCGCGATCATAAAATTCCATTCGGACCATTTCTTGCAATTGCAGGCTTTATAACCTTAATATGGGGAAATGTTCTTACCCAACAATATATCCAGTTCCTAAGCCTTTAATATGATTTTGCAACTCGCACTTACCGGTGGAATTGCAAGTGGCAAAACTGCAGTTTCAAATTACTTCGCTAAATTAGGAGCCAATGTAGTAGATGCCGATATCGTTGCCCGAGAAGTTGTTGCAGAAAATACTCCAGGGTTGCAGTCAATAAGAGATTACTTTGGCTCAGAAGTCATTAATTCCAACGGTACTTTAAATCGCTCACTATTGAGATCTATTGTTTTCGAGGATGAGCAGGAAAGGGTTTGGCTGAATAATTTACTTCACCCCTTAATTCGCAGCCGTATGCAAGAGCTGCGAAGCTCTACCGAACTACCTTATAGCCTTAGCGTCATTCCTTTGCTTTTTGAGTCTAATCAATGGCAAGATTATCAACGTATCATTGTGGTTGACTGCCCAAAAGAACTTCAATTACAGCGATTGATAGCAAGAGACGACACAAACTCTGCACAAGCTGAATCCATTCTTGACTCACAGGCTAGTCGCCAACAACGGTTATCCATTGCCGACGATGTCATCGATAACTCATCAGATTTGCAATCTTTGTACAGCCAAGTTATAAAACTCCATAAGCACTACTTATTTATGGCGAATAACATTAAATGATTGCTCAAAGTAACCCAAAAACTGATGCATCCATACTCTATGAACATCCGTTAAACGAGCAAGTACGCACTTATTTACGCTTAGAGTCATTATTCGATAATTTACAAGAGCTGGCTGCAACTGATAGCCACGCTAGTCATATTGCTGCTCTGCATACACTATTAGAGATCCTAGACTGTCTTGATCGCGGAGATATTAAAGGAGACATTCTGAAAGAACTTGAACAACAAAAGCTACACTTTCAACAATTATCAGAAAGTCCTTATATCGACGAATTAAAATTAAAAACATTCCTACAACAGTTAGAGCAAATCTTTAATTGGATTAGCCAGTATCCTGGCAAATTTGGCTCCCAACTTCGTAAAGATAGATTTATAGAGTTAATTAATAATCGTATGCGAATTCCCGGAGGCTCTTGTAGTTTCGACATCCCCGAGCTGCATCAATTTATTAGTAGTACTTTTGCTAACCGCCATAATCAATTCGAAATTTGGTTTAAACATTTCTCAGGTCTTCATCAGTGCATAAAGATCTTACTAAGGTTATTCAGAGAAAATGCAGCTTTTGAAGAAACTGTAACCTCATCTGGCAGTTATCAACACAATTTAGCGAAGGGTGCTAGTGCTCAAATGGTCCGTATTAAATTACCTTCGGACGCGAATATTTTCCCAGAAGTGAGCGGCTCAAAACACTGCTTTAATATCCGTTTCTTAGTTCCGCATAACGATGATATAATTGCTTCCACACAAGATCACATGTTCCACATTGCTATTTGTTAATCATATGAAAAATAAAGAAATGATAGTCCCTTGCCCAAATTGCCAAAAATCCGTTAGCTGGACAAACAAAAATGACTTTAAGCCATTTTGCTCAAAGCGCTGTAAACTGATTGATCTGGGAGAATGGGCCAGTGAATCGCATCGTATAGCAGGCCGTAAACTTGATCCAGATACTGTTGAGCAATTAACCAAAAAATAATTATGGATTGTTAATTAACTGAATAATTTCTTCGTTCGCTTCGGGAAATCGAAAGTTAGAAAGATCTTTTGTGAAGCACCATTTTAAGGGCTGCCCTTCTAACCCTTTGGGAACGCCCAAATAATCCTCGACGAGCCAAACATCTAAGATAACACTTTTTTCCGGATACTGATGCTCAATGACTTGTAAGGGTCTAAACTTTACCGGTTGAATATTTAACTCTTCTGCACACTCCCGAATCAAGGCACTTTCAACCTTTTCGTGATGCTCAACTTTACCACCTGGAAACTCCCAGTAACCACCTTTATGCAAATGCTCCGGTCTTTTAGCAATTAAAATTTTATTTTTGATTTTGATTACTGCAACTGCAACATGAATTTGTTTTTGCATATGGCTTTCCAATAAAAAGGGAAGCAGTAGCTTCCCTTAATCTTTAGTTATTGAGTAACTTTGCCGTGGCACTGTTTAAACTTCTTGCCTGAGCCACATGGACAAGGTTCATTACGCCCCACCTTAGGTTGATCTCTGACAAAAGTTTCAGCCTGCTTGGCCACTGACTCTTCTTGCGGCATAGCTGAAGCAGAGTCATGCTCAAAATTCATATTCTGTTGTTTTTGCTGTTGCTCCATGGCCTCAACTTCTTCAGGCATTTGGAATTGAACTTTAGAAAGCACCGTTACTACGTCATTCTTGAGGCGATCTAACATCACAGAAAATAACTCAAATGCTTCGCGTTTATACTCTTGCTTAGGATTTTTCTGTGCATGACCACGCATCCAAATACCTTGGCGCAAATGATCCATGTTGGCCAAGTGCTCTTTCCAATGCATATCAAGATGTTGCAACATAACTTGCTTTTCCAAAGTACGCATTAAGCCGGCTTCAGGTAAATTCGATTCTTTACTATCATAGGCAGATTGAACTTCAGCATAAACCCTATCACGCAGTCCATCTTCGTCTAAGTTTTCTTCCGAATCTAACCATTTTTGCAATGTTAAATCGATGGTGAAATCTTGATGTAAGCGTTCTTCTAAACCAGCCACATCCCACATATCTTCAATTGATTGACGTGGAATATATTCACTAATAACTTCATTCACAACATCTTCGCGCATCGCAACCACAGTCTCAGAAATATCTTCTAAATCCATTAAATCATTGCGTTGCTCATAAATAACACGACGTTGATCATTAGCCACATCATCATATTCAAGCAGGTTTTTACGAATTTCGAAGTTACGCTGTTCAACTTTACGTTGAGCATTTTCTATAGCGCGCGAAACCATACGGTGCTCTAACGCCTCGCCTTCTTCCCAACCAAGACGCTGCATCATCATGCCTAAACGCTCAGATGCAAAAATACGCATCAAATCATCTTCTAACGATAAATAAAATCTACTCAAGCCAGGATCACCCTGACGGCCTGAACGACCACGCAGCTGGTTATCAATACGGCGTGATTCATGGCGTTCCGTTCCTATGATCGCTAAACCGCCAGCATCTAATACTTGCTGGTGGCGAGCTTTCCATTCCGCATTGGCTTTTTCTAAAGCTGATTCAGAAGGACTTTCTCCTAGTTCCTCAATTTCAGCTTTTAAGTTACCACCCAATACAATATCAGTACCACGGCCTGCCATATTAGTAGCAATAGTCACGGTTCCTGGACGGCCTGCTTCAGCAATAATTTCAGCTTCTCTTTCGTGGAACTTTGCATTCAAAACATTATGCTTAATTTTTGCTTGCTTCAATTCCTGAGATATTAATTCTGAAGACTCAATAGATACAGTACCCACCAACACAGGCTGACCTTTTGCTTGTAGCTCTTTAATTTCTTCTATAATAGCCTGATACTTTTCTTGCTGAGTTAAATAAATTAAATCACCACGATCATCACGTGCCATTGGCTTATTAGTTGGAATAACTACTACTTCTAAACCATAAATACTCAATAACTCAGGTGCTTCGGTGTCAGCAGTACCCGTCATACCCGAAAGTTTTCCATATAAACGGAAATAATTCTGAAATGTAATCGAGGCCAAGGTTTGATTTTCATTTTGAATTTTAACTTTTTCTTTGGCTTCAACTGCTTGATGTAATCCTTCTGACCAGCGGCGACCTTCCATTGTTCGACCTGTGTGCTCATCAATAATGACAACCTCACCATCATTAACAATATAGTCTACATCTTTCTTGAACAAAGTATGTGCGCGTAAAGCAGCATTAACATGGTGTAATAAAATCAAACTAGATGGACTATATAAACTTTGCCCTTCTTGAATTAAACCATGCTTGATCAACAACTCTTCTATTCGCTCTTGACCTTTCTCGGTTAAGTTCGCAGACTTACCTTTTTCATCGATAGTATAGTCGCCAGTATCATCTTCACCTTCTTCGGACTCTTTTTCTTGAACTTCTAATAATGGAATAAGAGTATCGATAGCACGGTACATTTCAGAGCTATCTTCTGCCGCACCGGAAATAATTAACGGGGTACGGGCTTCATCAATTAAGATCGAATCAACCTCATCAATAACTGCAAAATTCAAATCACGCTGAACACGTTCTTCTTTTTGGAAAGCCATGTTATCGCGTAGATAATCAAAGCCATATTCATTATTCGTTCCGTAGGTAATATCAGCACCATACGCATCTTGTTTTTGCTCATGGGTTTGGCCTGACAAAATTACGCCTACACTCATACCTAAAAATTCGTAAACCGGTGCCATCCATTCTGCATCACGATGAGCTAGATAATCATTAACTGTAATAACATGGACACCTTTGCCCGAAATGGCATTTAGGTAGACAGGCAAAGTTGCTACTAACGTTTTACCTTCACCAGTACGCATTTCACCAATTTTACCGCTGTGTAAAACCATGCCGCCAATAAGCTGAACATCGAAATGACGCATGCCTAATGTACGCTTACTAGCCTCTCGAACCGCGGCAAATGCCTCAGGTAACAAGTCGTCTAAAGACTCACCGTTTTGGTGGCGTTCTTTGAATTCAGTTGTTTTGGCCTTTAAATCTTCATCCGATAGACTTTCAAAGTCACTTTCTAAAGCATTGATCTTAGCTAACGGCTTGCGCAATTTCTTTAAATTTCGTTCATTTCGGTTTGGAAATAGTTTTTTTAAAAAGGCCATAGTTTGTTGTCTTATCTTGTCTAAAAGGCTTTGCTGACGCGGCATATCCGGCCAGTTCTTGATTCTAATAAAGCCATTGATTGTACCTATTATCGAACAACTGTAAATGAAAAATACACTGATCCGACTAATAGCTTGGGAATTATAGTTTCTAATGGGGTTTCAGAGATTAAATACAAGGGCTTAACTAGCAGTTAGGCATAAAAAAAGCCCCTAATTAGGAGCTTTTTTAAATACTGCAAGCTTATTGCTTAATATAGCGGTAAGGGTTCAACTTCTTACCATTACGCATTATCTCATAATGTACGTGTGGACCAGTGGAGCGACCGGTATTACCTACTTTAGCAATAACCTGACCTTTCTTCACCATGTCACCCTTTTTCACTAATAATTCTCTATTATGAGCATAGCGAGTGCTGAAACCATCACCGTGATTAATTTCGATAAACTTACCGTAACCCGATTTACTTCCTACTGTTGTAACCACACCTGCAGCGGTAGATACGACTTCAGTGCCCGACAATGCTGCAAAATCAATACCAGGATGCCAATCTTTTTTACCTGTAAAAGGATCGGCCCGGTTACCATAAGGAGAAGACAACCAACCTTTCTTAATTGGACGACCAGAAATCTTCTGCTCAGCATTTATGTCTTTATCAAAAACAATCGCTTCTAGCGCACTTAATTGTTGCTCTTGAGCTAAGATATTGTTCTCGAGCTGATCCAAAGAATAACTCACTTCATTATAGCTTGGAGCAATAGCATCAGGCGAAGCTTCAGAACCACCCATTGCAGGTTGCTCGCTAAATGCAAACTCATCAGATATACCCATATCTTCAGCAACACGGTTGCCCATAGCATCTAAGCGCAGAATATGGGCTTGTAATCCAGCTAAACGGCTGGACAGTGCTTGCACCTGTTGCTCAGATCGAACCTTAGCTACAGCTAACTGTTCTTTTTGTGTTACCAATTCGTGATTCCACTGTTGGATCGCAGCTTCACTAACTAAATCTTGTTGAACCGACCATTTTGTAATAACAGCAGTCACTACCACAACCGTCACTATACTTAAAATAGCTAATATTGAAGTCGCAATGATCTTCGAACGATTCATTTCTAAAGCTTTAATTCCCTGCTGATTACTTTTAATAACGGTAATTCGCATCTAACAATTTCTCTACAACGCCGACCCTTCATTTTAAAGTTATGTAAACTTTACCTTAATGAAGGATGACAAAACCACCTTAACCAGCTTACAATCTTAAGCTGATACCAAATTTAGCCCAGAATGTTTATCCAACACAACTGTAGCTTATGAAGCGTCCATTCCGAGCCAAATCAGTAGCTGATTCTTTAACCAACCCAAATGGTGAGTTAAAGGCGCTGCTTGAAAAGGCCAATCGCCTAAATTCCGTCTCTCAAACTATTGAGGGCTATTTACCGGCTGAGCTAGTAGCTCACTGCAAGGTCTCATCTGTTGAAAACAACGTCTTAACCTTGATTACCGATAGTGCCGCATGGCTCAATCGTCTGAGGTATTTCTCATCGGAACTCATGTCTCAATTAAGAGCCAATGAGTTTCCGTCGTTAATCAGTATCGATATTAAAGTACGACCCGACTTCAAAAGGCTATAAACTAATACTCGCTTAAGCTTTTGATTTTCCGAAAAAACTTACCATTCTCCGGATATGCAACTGGCGCATATTAAGCGCCAGTTTATAAGTTGTTGATTTTAGTAATTAACGTTAAACGGATAAAGCCGGATTCATAATGTATGAAATCGGAGCAGCTTTTGCATCGTCAAAGGTAGCTAATTCCCAAGCAGTTTCATCTGCCATCAAAGCACGAATTAATTGGTTGTTTAAGGCATGGCCTGATTTATAACCTGAGAAAGCACCCACTAAAGAGTGCCCTAATAAGAATAAATCACCAATTGCATCTAAAATTTTATGTTTTACAAATTCGTCGTCATAACGTAAACCGTCTTCATTTAAAACACGGTAATCGTCCATTACGATGGCGTTTTCTTGGCTTCCGCCTAATGCCAAATTATTTTGGCGTAAAAATTCAATGTCCTTCATAAAACCGAAGGTACGAGCACGGCTTACTTCTTTAACGAATGAGGTGCTTGAAAAATCGATAACCGAAGTTTGGCGACTTTTCTTAAATACTGGATGATCAAAATCGATGGTAAATGCCACTTTAAAGCCATCAAAAGGCTCAAAGATTGCATATTTATCACCGTCTTCAACTTTGACACGTTTTTTAATGCGAACAAATTTCTTTGGCGCATTTTGCTCAGCCACACCTGCAGATTGTAATAAAAATACAAATGGACTAGCACTACCATCCATAATCGGCACTTCAGGTGCTGAAACGTCAATAAAGGCGTTATCAAGACCAAGACCAGCCATGGCTGATAATAAATGTTCTACTGTAGAGATACGTACGCCATCTTGCACTAAGCAAGTAGACATAGTGGTATCACCCACATTTTCAGGAGTGGCTTGTATTTCTACAACCGGATCCAGATCCACACGACGGAAAACAATACCATTATCCACTGGCGCAGGACGTAGGGTTAAATAAACCTTATCTCCTGTGTGTAAACCAACACCAGTTGCACGAATGGTTGTCTTCAATGTTCTTTGTCGAATCATTCACTTCTCCGAATTTAAGAGTCAATCTCTTAAAAATCAATAATTTATAGAAATTATTAACACATTTTCAGCGCATATTAACATAAAGTTTCACTTGTTTGAACATTTTTTGAACATTTTTTGAACAAGTGTTTGAATTTTTCTTTTCGCTGAAATCGTCTGTTTATTTTACAAATTCCTTCATTATTCATTGCCCTCGCCAGTATTCTAGGGCGAGACAAGGAGGGATGAAGGGTTCCACTCCTTATCTCTTCGAGCACTAATCCTGAGATTAGTTTCAATTTTGTGACAATTTTCTTGTATTTTGACTCAGAAAATTAGTCTGCTTGTTTGCGTAAAAATGCCGGAATATCCAAGAAATTATCCACATCACTGCCAACAGCCATTTTTTGCTGAGCTTCTTGCGCTAGTTGCTCAGTTTCAGCAGAACCCGCTTGTTGACGCAGTGCAGGTGGTAAATCTAACTTGTTATAATCCATCTCACCTGACGCCTTACGCGCAGCGGTTTCTTGATTGTTACTCACTAGACGCATACCCGATTCTTGGCCTAATCCAGTAGCAACTACTGTCACTCGGATTTCATCACCCATGTTTTGGTCAATAGCCGTTCCAACTACTACGGTAGCATCTTCATGAGCTATATCTTCAATCACTTCACAAACTTCAGAGAATTCATCAATAGTAAAATCTTCATTAGCCGTGATGTTCACCAAGATACCGCGAGCACCGGATAAATCGACATCTTCCAATAATGGACTAGCTACTGCCATATCAGCAGCGATTTGCGCGCGGCCTTCGCCAGAAGCAATACCGGTACCCATCATAGCTTGGCCTTGTTCAGCCATTACTGTGCGTACGTCAGCGAAATCCACGTTGATAAGGCCAGGACAAGTAATTAACTCAGCAATACCTTGTACTGCGCCGTGTAAAACTGAATTAGCAGATGCAAAAGCTTCGGTTAATCGCAAACCTGCAAATTGAGCAACTAACTTATCGTTAGGAATAATAATTAATGAATCTACTACATTGCGTAACTCATCAATGCCTTGCTCTGCAAGCATCATGCGTTTTTTACGCTCAAACTTAAACGGCTTAGTTACCACAGCCACCGTTAAGATACCCATTTCTTTAGCAATCTCAGCAATCACTGGCGCCGCACCTGTACCAGTGCCGCCACCCATGCCTGCTGTTATAAATACCATGTCTGCACCTTGCAATGCTTCCATAATAATTTCACGATCTTCCATTGCCGATTGGCGCCCTACTTCAGGGTTCGCACCAGCACCTAAACCACGAGTAATATTTTGTCCAATTTGGATACTAGTCTTTGCCGATGAAGCTTGCAAAGCTTGCGCATCCGTATTGGCACAAATAAATTCAACACCATCGATATTGGCCTGCACCATGTGCTCAACGGCGTTACCACCGCCACCACCAACACCGATTACTTTAATGACAGCACTGTTTTGACAGCTATCAACTAATTCAAACATATTAGGCATAACGTTTCCCCTTCATTAAGATGTTTACCTGTTAAAAACTTACTTACGTTTACTTCTCTTGTAGTTCAGCCGCTGATTACCAGCCACCAAACCAACTCTTCATACGATCCCAGATACTGTCAAAGCTACCTGTGGAGCGCTCGCGATGATGACCTTCATCATCTTTGCCATATAACAACAAACCCACGCCCGTTGCATATATTGGATTCTTGACTACATCCACCAAACCTTTAATGTGCTGTGGCATGCCTTGGCGAACTGGCATATGGAACACTTCTTCGGCAAGCTCAATCACACCTTCCATCTTTGAGCCACCACCGGTGATTACCATGCCGGCCGCAATAATACTTTCAAAGCCACTGCGACGAATTTCAGCCTGCACTAACTCAAACAATTCACTGTAACGTGGCTCTACTACGTCCGCTAAAATTTGACGCGATAAACGCCTTGGATCACGTTCGCCCACACTTGGCACTTCTATCGTTTCGTCTTGGTTAATTAATTGGCGCAAAGCGCAGGCATATTTAATTTTGATTTCTTCTGCAAATTGCGTTGGCGTTCTTAAAGCCACAGCAATATCGTTAGTCACTTGATCTCCCGCAATTGGAATAACTGCAGTGTGACGAATTGCGCCGCCAGTAAAGATGGCAATATCAGTAGTTCCGCCGCCGATATCAATTAAGCAAACACCAAGCTCTTTTTCATCATCAGTTAATACTGCGTAGCTAGAAGCTAACTGTTCAAGAATGACGTCTTCTGTATCGAGTCCACAGCGTGCTACACACTTAGTTATGTTCTGTGCTGCAGAAACCGCTCCCGTAACCATATGAACCTTAGCTTCTAAGCGAACTCCAGACATACCCACCGGCTCGCGAATACCTTCTTGGTTATCGATCACAAATTCTTGAGGCAACACGTGTAGAATTTTTTGATCCGCGGGAATTGCTACTGCCTTGGCCGCATCAATCACTCGCTCAACATCGGTAGAAGCAACTTCATTGTCTTT
The DNA here is from genome assembly GCA_947503435.1 of uncultured Kangiella sp. Taxonomy (GTDB): domain Bacteria; phylum Pseudomonadota; class Gammaproteobacteria; order Enterobacterales; family Kangiellaceae; genus Kangiella. Next base: position 244,747 of record CANNDL010000005.1, read on the forward strand.
AATTGCTACTATTCCGTGAGAATTTAAGCTCTTAATATGGCTCCCAGCAATCCCGGTATAAACCGAATGAATTTGACAACCGGCCATCAATTCAGCTTCTTCAATGGCTCTTTGAATGGAAGCTACTGTTGACTCGATATTCACCACCACGCCTTTTTTTAAGCCACGTGAAGGATGCGAACCGATACCGATAATATCGACACTATCATCACCGCTGACTTCACCAACAATCGCTACCACTTTCGAGGTACCAATATCTAAGCCAACAATTAATCTTTTTTCCCCAGTTTTCGACATAGCTTTACCTATTGCTGTTGTCATTAGTTTCTACTGCTTGACTCTTTAAATCACTTTTCCAAGCAGCTACTAAACCGTTTTGATAACGAAGATCCACATATGCCAGTGAATCATTTTTATATTTTTTTAAATTATCAATTTGAGCGATAAAACGACCTAAGCGCTCTTCCACTTGATAATTTCCAAGCTTTACATCAATACCATCTGCCAGCTTCAAATTCACTGCTCCACGCTCAGACAAATCTATTGATTGGACTTGCAATTGCTTACTGTCTAATTGCATTTGATACATTTGTAGCAACTCAGTTAAATCTTCTGCGATAGCCGCTGGTCCATTTAAAGTTACCCAATTTTGTTCCGGTAGATCATTTGGATATAGCACCTCTCCTTCTACTGATACCACTCCTTTATCACCCCAATAAGCTAATGGCTCATGTTCCGTGATTTCAATACTCAAAGTTTCAGGCCAGACTTTTCTCAGTTGAATTTTTTTTACCCAAGGCAAATCCACTATTTCTTTTTCTGCCTTAGTCATGTCCATGGTAAAAAACCCGCGATCACTAATCGCTTCAACTTTCTTATATAATTCTTTAGCTTGCGTATGTTTTTGACCAGTTACTTCCAATCTATTCAAAGGAAAAATGTTAGTAGCATCAACTCCAATAACCCAAATACCTACAAATACCAAAGTCAGCGTCAATGCAACACCAGCAACCAAGCCTAAAACCCATTTCATGGAATTTTTTGCCTTTTGCAAAATGTTTGAATGACTGTCTTTATTCTTAGCAGTCTTTCTCACATTAGGTTTATTTTGCTTCTTCGCCATTTATATAGCCTCTAACTTCTTTCCACAAAACTGGTATCTAATATTTTTAAAACCAGTTGTTCGAAACTAATTCCAGCTACCTTTGCTGCTTTTGGTACCAAACTGGTTACCGTCATTCCGGGTATCGTATTTATTTCCAACAAATACCAAGCTTTGGTTTGCCTATCACGTAAAAAGTCTACTCTTGACCAACCTTGTGCTCCGATTGCAGCAAAAGCTTTTGTCGCAATCTCTGCAAGCTCACTTTCTTCACTTTCAGATAAGTCACTCGGACAATGATACTCAGTAGTACTTGTTTGATATTTCGCCTCATAATCATAGAATTCGTTAGGTGTGGTCATATGAATACTCGGCAAGGCTACGTCATTTAAAATAGCCACGGTATATTCATCTCCATCGACCCATTGCTCCAACATAATTTCAGAGTCAAAATTTTTCGCCTTAAGAACTGCCTCTTGCAATTGTTCAATAGATTCTGCTTTTGCCATTCCAACACTAGAGCCTTCTCTTATCGGCTTTACCATGACACTGTTCAACTCGCCCAATATCCTTTCAGCCTGTTTGTTATCTAGCTCCCCTGTTGCTACCATTTGATGCTCTGCAACAGGTAAACCTAATGACTTCCAGACCAACTTAGTTCTTAACTTATCCATGGCTAAAGCAGAAGCCATAACGCCACAGCCTGTATAAGGAATACTTTTTGATTGTAAGAATCCTTGGATCTGGCCATCCTCACCACCACGACCATGCAAAGCATTCCAAACTCGATCTACTTTTTTACCATCAAAATTTTGTAAACCATCATCTTTTGGGTCGAAAGCAAAGGCATCAACACCTTGAGTTTTTAAAGCGTTAAGTACAGCCTCTCCCGTTTTCAAAGAGATTTCGCGCTCAGCAGAATAACCGCCCATCATAACGGCTACTGTTCCATACTTTCGCAACAATTCAGCTACATGCTTACTCATAATTACGACTCTTCCGACTCATTAAAACGCATCGACTGCTTTGCCCACTTTGGCGCTAATACACCAACGTTTCCAGCACCTTGCGTTAGTACCATATCGCCATCGTGTAAAATGCTCGGCAATACTTTTTCCAATTCTTCTTGATCTTCTACATAAATAGGATCAAGCTGCCCGCGCTGGCGGATACTACGGCATAGAGACTGGCTATCAGCACCAACAATAACCTCTTCACCAGCAGCATAAACTTGCAACATCAATAGAACATCTACTTCCGATAAAACCTGACAGAAATCTTCATATAGATCTCTTGTTCGGCTATAACGGTGCGGTTGATAGACCATAACTAAGCGACGTTCGGGCCACGACTGACGCATAGCTTTTATTGTTGCTTCAACTTCTTTTGGGTGATGACCATAGTCATCCAATAACCCCACAGTAATTGTCTGTTGCTGTTTTGGAATGGCAAATTCGCCATACATTTCAAAACGACGACCAATGCCTTGAAATTTTTCTAATGCTAACTGAATCGCTTGATCCGTAACCCCATCTTCAGTAGCCACCGCAATTGCTGCTAGCGCATTTTGTACATTGTGTTCGCCTGGCAAATTTAAACGAATCTCTAGCGCTCCTGAGCGCCCCCGACGGACTACTTTAAAACGGCTTTGAGTGCCTTCTTGTACAAAATCTATCGCTCTTACATCAGCTTTTGGACTAAATCCATACGTCGTAATTGGTCGTGTTATACGTGGCATCAAATTTTCTACAGTTTCATCATCGATGCATAACACCGCCAAACCATAAAATGGCAAATTATGTAAGAATTCCACAAAGTTGTTTTCTAAAACTTTGAAATCACCGCCATAGGTTTCCATATGATCCGCATCGATATTAGTTACAACGGAAACCATAGGTTGCAAGTGCAAAAACGAAGCATCGCTTTCATCGGCTTCTGCAATAAAGTAGCGACTCGTTCCAAGCCGTGCATTGGTGCCAGCACTATTTAATAGGCCTCCAATTACAAATGTAGGATCAAGACCACCTTCAGCATAAATTGAAGCCATTAAACTGGTCGTAGTGGTTTTTCCATGAGTTCCTGCAATGGCGACTCCATGGCGATAGCGCATTAATTCTGCGAGCATTTCAGCTCTAGGAACTATTGGAATTCTTTGTTCGCGTGCGGTTGCAATCTCAGGATTTTCATCAGAAATTGCAGTGGAGGCTACCACTACATCCACATCCACAATATTGCTACTTTTATGGCCAAAGAAAATGTCAGCGCCTAATTCGGTAAGCCGTTCAGTTACTCTAGACTGACGCAAATCAGAACCTGAAACTTTATACCCTAAATTTACTAACACCTCCGCAATACCACTCATACCAGCACCACCAATGCCAATAAAGTGAATACGTTTAATACGACGCATTTCAGGAATTTGTTGCATCATAGTCGACTGACTCATACCTGCTCTCCATCAGCCATGTTTTGACCTAAATCTTTTTTTATATTTGCCGCTTTAATACAGAAGGATGCAACCTCTTCGGTTGCTTCTGGTGTCGATAATTCCCGTGCTTTATTTGCCATCGTAATTAAATGCTGTTTGTTATTAGCCAAAGCCGTAATTTGGTCTGCCAATCGCGCTTCACTTAAATCATGTTGCTGGATAATTAAAGCCGCACCTTCATCGGATAAGTACCGGGCATTGTGCGTCTGATGGTCATCAACTGCATGCGGGAACGGTACAAAAATGGCACAAGCTCCAGCCATTGCTACTTCAGCAACAGTTAAGGCGCCTGCACGACAAATAACGATATCTGCCCATTGATACGCCGTAGACATTTCATCAATAAACTCAATAACCTCGGCATCAACTCTGTCATTGGTGCATGCTTGATAGGCAGCATCTACTGCTTCAGCTTTATCGCGACCCGCCTGGTGCTTCACTTGAATATTCAAACCATCATTTATTACATTCATAGTGGTTGGAATTTTTTTATTAAAAATTTCCGCACCTAAACTTCCGCCCACTACTAATATTTTTACCCCATGCTGCTCTTGGTTTACTCGTTCACAGGCAGTGGGTATATCCAAAAAGTTCTTTCGAATTGGATTTCCGGTTGTGATGACCTTGTCATTGCTTGCAAATGCATTTGGATAAGCTTGTAAGGTGTAGAGACTCACTTTGTGCAGTAGCTTATTGGTCATTCCAGCCACGGCATTTTGTTCATGAATAACAAGCGGCACCCCTACTAACTTTGCAGCCATACCGCCTGGTCCTGATGCAAACCCACCCATGCCTAATACCACGTCAGGATTTATTTTTTTAATTATCTTTTTAGCCGTTAAGACATTAGATAAAATGGAAAAAGGTGCTTTTAATAATGAAAGAACACCTTTGCCACGTAACCCTTTAACCGGCAATAAACTCATCTCTATACCATGCTGTGGTACAAGAGCGGTTTCCATCTTCCCCTCTGAACCTAACCAATGAAGCTTCCAGCCCTGCGCTTGCAAATACTTACCTACCGCTAATGCTGGGAATATATGACCTCCGGTTCCACCGGCCATTAATAAAATGGTTTTACTCATTGCCGCCTCCGTAAGCCTTTTTTACTGAGGTATATTCGTGCTCTTTTCTTCGTGTTTCAAAATCAATTCGCAAAATAATAGCAACTGCCATGCAGCTCATAATCAAAGCATTACCACCGTAGCTAATAAACGGTAAAGTAAGGCCTTTCGTTGGCAAGGCACCGCTGGCAACTCCGATGTTGATAATTGCTTGCAAGCTCAACCAAAATCCAAAGCCATAGCATAAATAAGCAGAGAAATATTCTTCCATTCTCAGTGCACGTCGGCCAATCGATAGACAGCGATTAAAAATAATGATGAATAATGCAACCACAAATAAAACGCCAACAAATCCAAATTCTTCGGCATAGACTGAAAATATAAAATCGGTATGCGACATCGGCAGGTAAGACAGCTTTTGTACGCTATTGCCCAACCCCACTCCAAACCAATCACCACGACTAAAGGCAATTAGAGACTGAAACAATTGATAATCAGTACCAAATTGGTCATCCCAGGGGTTCATGAAACTTGTTAATCGAGTTAAACGATAAGGTGCTTGCACTAAAACCAAAGACATGACTGCACTTACACAAGCGGTTAAGCTAATAAACTGCCAAAGTTTTGCACCAGCCATAAACATCATTGCTAAGGCTGTTGCAACAATTACCGCAGAAGAACCAAAATCCGGCTGTAATAATAAAAACGCAACAATCAAGCCAATCAAAGCAAGTGGTTTCATAAAACCTTTCACTTGTGTTTGCAGCTCATCACTTCGACGTACCAAGTAACCTGCTAAATAAATTACTACAAAAAATTTCATCAATTCCGCAGGTTGTACCGTCAATGGGCCAACACCAATCCAGCGTTTCGAACCATTAATTTCTTTACCGATTAGTAACACGGCTATCAACAATAATATTCCAAACAGGAAGAAGTAGGTTCCATAGGCTTGCCAGAATCGCGTTTCTAACTGCATTACGCAAAGTGATGCGGTAAACGCAATTATCAAGTAAATGCCATGGCGAGTTAAGAAATGAAATTCATTACCCGCCATTTTGTCTTCGGCATAAGGCATTGAGCTAGAAGCAACCATAACTAGACCAATTGCTAGTAATATCAAAACAGGGCCTAACAACCAAGGATCAAGCTTGGTTCTTGGATCTGAGATTTTAAGTTGCTCAACAAAGTCACCAACTTTCAAAAAGTTTAACGCTAACATGCTAAAGCCCTCGCTAACTTTGAGAACTCTTCACCGCGCTCTTGATAATTTTTGTACATATCCAAGCTGGCACATGCTGGTGACAATAAAATTAAGTTATTTGCTAATTCTTTTTCTTTAATCAGTTGTGTTGCTTTTACTAATGCTTGAGCCATATTCTCAACCATGTAACTATTGTCAGAACTTAACAAACTCAAAGCTTTAGCATCTTTGCCAAAAGCAATGATGCTAGTAATCTTATTCCGAATAATATCCGTAAGCGGTGACAAATCTGCTCCCTTTGCATCCCCTCCTGCGATCAAATGGATATTATCGTACAACGGCTCAAAACTATTAATAGCAGCCACTGTTGCGCCGACATTAGTAGCTTTTGAATCGTTGATGTAACAAACTTCATCTGTTTGGCAAACAAATTGGCAGCGATGTTCTAATCCTTCGTAAGATTTAGCTGCTTGAATAACTTTGTTGCTAATTTTGATTCCTACGGCATCAACTAACGCCAATGCTGCGGTAACATTTAAAACATTATGCAAGCCTTGCAATATTAATTCCGATGTCTCGAGATAGGCATGACCTTGCTTTTTAATTTGCATTTTATGAACATCAAAATACCAATCTAATTCAGTACTTTTGTCATCTGTAGCGCCAAATTCAATTTGATTGTCATCTAAGGTCCAAGTGTTTTCATCATTATGATTAATCACTTTCAAGTCTGCGTGACGGTAAATTCGTTGCTTAGCATTAATATAGTCTTGATAGGAGTTATAACGATCTAAGTGATCTTCGCTAATATTTAAAATCGTTGAAACTTTAGTCTCTAATCTAGAAGTTGTTTCTAGCTGGAAACTAGACAGCTCTAACACTACGAAGTCAGCATTATTTTCCAAAAGATCTAATGCAGGAATTCCAAAGTTACCGCCAATTAATGCTTTTTTATCAGTAGCGTTAATTAGTTGAGCAACTAAATCGGTAACCGTACTTTTTCCATTAGAGCCCGTGATAGCAATTACAGGCATTTGATTGACTTGAGCAAATAGCTCAATATCACCAATAATACTAACACCCTTATCTTTAGCGGCTTGGATGTCTGGATCAGAAATGGCAATACCAGGACTTACCACTAACTCATCGTATTCTGAAAAAAGGCTAGGATTCCAAAGCATATAAGCGTTAGGAGCTAGCTTTGTTAACTTATCCAATCCTGGAACTTCTTCGCGCGTATCCATCACATTGAAAGCTTGGCCGGCTTTATATAAAAAGCGAGCCACAGATAAACCCGTCTGACCCAAACCTAGGACCAACCGTTTTTTATCTTTTAAAACCTTCATAGTCATTTCTTAAAGCTATCCTTCTAACGTAACTTAAGCGTTGCTAAGCCAACTAAAACAAGCATCAATGAAATAATCCAAAAGCGAACAATCACTCTTGGTTCCGGCCAGCCTTTTAACTCATAGTGATGGTGCAATGGTGCCATTCTAAAAATTCGTTTTCCTGTTAATTTAAATGAACCCACTTGCAGTATTACGGAGACGGTTTCGATAACAAAAACACCGCCCATTATAAAAAGCACTAACTCCTGCCTTACCAAAACTGCAATAGTTCCTAAAGCGGCTCCCAAACCTAATGAACCTACGTCACCCATAAACACTTGCGCTGGATAAGTGTTAAACCATAAGAAGCCTAAGCCAGCGCCAACAATAGCGCCGCAAAAAATAACCAGTTCACCTACTCCTTGAATATAGGGAATTTGCAAATACCCTGAAAAAATTTGGTTGCCGGTAAGGTATGCAAATATACCCAATCCACCTGCCACTAATACGGTTGGAAGGATAGCTAAACCGTCTAAGCCATCAGTTAAGTTCACCGCATTACTAGTTCCCACAATTACAAAGTAGGTTAAAAAGATGAATAGAATCCCAAGTTGTGGTGCAATATCTTTGAAGAACGGCACCAATAACTGAGTTTCCACAGGGCTAGCGCTATAGAATAAATAAATAGCGATTCCAGCACCTAAAACGGACTGCCACAAATATTTCCAGCGCGCGATTAAACCTTTAGGGTCTTTACGTACCAATTTAATATAATCATCTGCGAATCCAATCAAACCGAATCCAACAATGGCAATAATACAAACCCATAAGTATCGGTTTTCTAGTTCACCCCATAAGATCGCACTTAAAACAATCGCTACTATAATTAAGGCTCCGCCCATAGTTGGAGTGCCCGATTTACTTAGATGCGATTGTGGGCCATCGTCACGCACAGTTTGTCCAATTTGATAACTACTCAACTTACGAATCATAGTAGGACCTACCAACAATGAAATTCCAAGCGCAGTTAATACACTTAAAATGCCTCGCATAGTTAAATATTGAAAAACATTAAAGCCTGAATAAAACTGTGATAAATAATCTGCCAACCAGGTTAACATTGGTCACCTCCCCCAAGAGATTGAATTTGCTCATCCTGATTTGCATTGATGGTTGCTTTTAACGCAGCCACAACCTGTTCCATCCGCGCACTGCGCGAGCCTTTTACTAATATTTGTGTGTGTTTATTTGCTTTAGCTTTTAATTCTTTAATTAACGAATCTTTATTATCAAAATGATTCGCTTTCGCACCAAAAGCAAGACTACTGAATCGACTCCAGTTTCCTAAAGTGAACATCTCATCAATATTTTTTTGCTTGGCATAAGCGCCAACCTCTTGATGATATTGCTCACTGGAACTTCCCAGCTCAGCCATGTCACCCAATACTAAAATTTTCGTTTGAGACCAATGACTCAAAACATCAATCGCTACTTTTACTGAAGCGACGCTGGCGTTGTAAGTATCGTCTATCAATTGCGAGCCATTAATTCCATCAAGTTTATTTAAGCGTCCTTTTACCGATTGAGATTGCTCTAAGCCTTGCTTTATATTTTCAAGGCTTATTCCGACACTTGATGTCAAAGCTGCCGCGACTAGGGCATTTGAAACTTGATGAATGCCAGGTGTACCTAGCTCAACATTTACAACTTTATTAATTGTCTTCATATCAAAACTTGCACAGTTATTGTTATCCATTTTGATATTTTCTACACAAAAGTCGGCAACATTATGGCGAGAAACCGTTACTTTATGGAAATTCTCTAACTGCATGTATTCTTGAGAAAAATCCGAATCCAAATTGATAACGCCTGTACCTGTACCTGTACTTACTAGAGATTGATAAATCTCACCTTTTGCTTTAGCTACACCTTCAATTGAACCAAATCCTTCAATATGAGCAGGAGCAACATTATTGACTACTACAACATCTGGTTGGGCTATTTCTGCACAATAAGCAATTTCGCCTATATGATTAGCGCCCATCTCAACAACCGCATATTTCACTTCATTAGTTAAGCGCAATAAGGTTAAAGGAACTCCAATATGGTTATTGAAATTTCCTGCTGTTGCTAATACTTGTTTTTCACTAGTAGCACACTTTAATATTTGCGCACACATTTCTTTAACACTCGTTTTACCCGCGCTGCCTGTAATACCAATTACTTTGGGGTTAACCGATTGACGAACAAATTTCGCTAAATCCGCTAATGCTTTTTCAGTGTTATCAACCACTAATAGAGGAAGCTCACTTTCAACGCGTTTAGACACTAATAATGCTATCGCCCCTTGTTCTTTTGCTGAATCGATAAAATCGTGAGCATCAAAATTGTCACCAACCAGCGCAACAAACAAACTATTCTGAGCCGTTTGACGACTATCAGTAAATACTTCTGATATTTCTACATCATTACCAATTAATTCAGCGCCTATAGTTTTAGCGATAGTAGACAAGTTCAATCGAATCATGAACGTGCCTCCATTAATGTCTGTACCGTTTCCAAGTCACTGTAAACTAATCTTTCCGTGCCGATTTCTTGATAACTTTCGTGGCCTTTACCTGCCACTAAAATCATGTCATTTTTATCGGCTGAATCCACTGCGAAACTAATTGCTTCCTTACGCGAAGCAATGTAAGGAACAGCTTGGTTTTCCATTCCTTGGCGAATATCTGCAACTATATCGCAAGCACTTTCCGTTCTAGGGTTGTCATCTGTGATAACTACTTTATCTGAATTGTCTTCAGCAGCCTTACCCATCAAAGCGCGTTTACTGGTATCTCTATCGCCACCACAGCCAAACAGGCACCAAAGGTCACCATCACAATGATGACGCAAAGTTTTTAAGGCTTTCTCAAGAGCGTCAGGTGTGTGTGCATAATCAACCACTAAAGCTGCTAAATTTTCTTTAGTAAACTGTTGCATTCTGCCGATAACAGGCTTAGCTGCATTTAAAGCCACTAACCATTTGTGAATGTCACCCTGCAAAGCGCCTAATACACTAGCAACTGCCAATAAGTTTGATACATTAAAGTCGCCTAAAAGGTGACTATTAATTCTACCGGTTCCCCATGGCGTTCTTAAATCCGCACTGATGCCATTTAAATTAAGCTGCTCATTTTCAGTTACTAGCCAGTTTTCAGTTTTATCAGAAACTACCGAAGCATCACGAGTGTAAGCAATTTTTTGTGCCTTAATTTCTTGATCATCAAGAAGTCTTTGGCCATATAAATCATCTGCATTAATAACAACAAATTTTAATTCTTTGCGAACAAATAATTTTCTTTTAGCTTGGAAATAATTTTCCATATCACCATGATATTCCAAATGATCATGGCTTAAATTGGTAAATACTGCTACGCTAAATTTGAGCCCAGAAACACGCTCTTGATCCAATCCGTGTGATGAAACCTCCATACACATATGGTGATAGTTTCTGTCTAAATACTCAGCAGCTTTACGTTGAATAAGAATCGGATCCGAAGTGGTATTATTCGTCGCTTCTAATGAATCAAGCGAACCATTACCTAAGGTACTTAACAGCAAAGTTGGTTTTTGCATCATCTCTAATGCTTGCGCCATTAAATAACAAATGCTTGTTTTACCATTAGTTCCAGTTACACCAACTAGCGACATTTTTTTGCTAGGTGTGCCATAAAACTTCCCCGCTATACGGCTAACTTTTGCAGCTAAGTTGGGAACTGGAACGATTTTGATAGCGCTATATTCATAGCCTATCACTTGCTGGTTGTCATCAAGCAAGTCGTTAAAGTCTTGAGTAAATTTTTCTAAACCTTTATCTTCGGCCACAACCGCTTTGGCGCCTGATTCAATTGCAGTTTTAATAAACTGACGGCCGTCCACATTTTGTCCTGGATATGCAACAAATAACTGCTCGTTGTTAACATTCCGGCTGTCAATAACGACACCAGATACTCTAATTGCTTTTAGTTCTAATGCTTTGCTCAGATCTTTTTCGATAGAACCTTTTAATAATTTTTTTAGATTTGCAGAAGGATTAGTCACGACCAATACCTCCAACTGCAAAAGTTTTTATGTTTGAAGCATCTGGAGCGACATTCATTAAGTCCAAAGCTTTACCTGCAACTTTCGAAAAAATCGGTGCTGAGACAGTGCCACCGTAATAAGCATCGCCAGCTGGTTCATCAACCATGACTACAATGGCTAATTTTGGTGCCGTTGCCGGCACTAAACCCGCAAAAACAGTGACGTATTCATCACCATAACCACCAGTTTTAGCTACCTTTCTTGCAGTTCCTGTTTTGCCTGCAACCCGATAACCATCAACCCGCGCTCGCGTTCCGGTTCCGCCGGTGGCAACCACGTTCTCCATCATGCTAACAACGTCTTTTGCAATTCCGGGTTGAATCACTTGTTCGCCTTGCTCCAGACCAGATTGCTTAATTAATGTTAGTGGCCTCTTGATTCCAGAAGCACCCAACACGCTATATGCCTGAGCCAATTGAATCGAACTCACTTGAAAACCATAGCCAAATGAATAAGTCGCCTTTTCTATATCTGACCAATTTTCACGGGGGCGAAGAACACCTTTGGTTTCACCTTGCACACCTAGGCCCGTTGGCTTCCCAAAACCAACTTTATAGAAACTATCTAAAAACTCTGTATCAGAAAGGCTTAACGCAACACGACTTACGCCCATATTGCTGGATTTTTTAATTATTCCGCCCAGATCTAATACGCCGTAATTACGAGGATCTCTAACAGTTTTTCGATTTAACTTCATACGGCCAGGTGAGGTATCAACTGTTGTTTCTGGCTGGTATTTCCCACTTTCTAAGGCACTAACAATGGTTAAAGGTTTAACGGTCGAACCTGGTTCAAACAAATCCGTAATTGCACGATTACGTGTCATAGCTGGGAAACGAGTATCTGAGCGATTAGGGTTGAACGATGGCTGACTAGCCATTGCTAATACCTCACCAGTTTCCACATCAACCACAACCACCGAGCCGCCTTTGGCATTATGGCTTAACACCGTTTTCTTTAATTCACGATATGCCACCGCTTGAATACGCGAATCAATGCTCAACTGTAAATCATTACCTTGCTCGGCTTCTGCTAATACTCCACGCTCTTCAACTACTCGACGATAAAGATCAACAACCACTTTTTCTTTGCCAGGTTGGCCTGTTAAATAGCTATCAAAAGCTTTTTCAATACCTTCTAAGCCCTTATCATCTACCCCTGTGAAGCCGACTAAATTGGCTGTAACTTCAGCGCTTGGATAGTAACGACGATATTCAGACTTTAAATTTACACCTTTAATTGCTAATCGTTTGATGTATAAAGCAACGTTCGGATCAATATGACGTTCTAGCCAAACAAATCGCTTCCCCGAACGATTTCTTACCCACTTGTTTAACTCGTCTTCATCGCGATTTAACGCTTTAACAAAACCCTTCCAAGCTTGACTGTCTAAAACATCTTTTTGCATTAGTAAGGTTTTAGGATCTAACCATACCGATTCAATTGGCACAGAACGAGCTAACTCAACACCATTACGATCAAGAATTAAACCTCTATGAGAAGAAATACCCTTAACACGAACTGAGCGTGAGTCTCCTGCTTTTGCAAAGTCACTAGCATTCCACACCTGTAAATAACCGCTACGCACAACTAAAGCAATAAAGCACACAGAAACCACAGCGATCATTGTTCTGAATCGCCAGCTACTATCTGGTACTGATTTTAGTATGCGGTTACGTGTCTTTTTCACAATTCGTCTTCTTTAATTAGACTCTTAAATTTAATTTCTATTCGTATCTTTTTCATTTTCCATTTGGATAATTACTTCTGAGTTTTTATCTAAATGTTTCATCTTTAATTGCTCAGTTGCAATTTTTTCAATGCGACTGTGTTCTGCTAAGGCACTTTGTTCTAAGCGAAGCTTTTGCCAATTCAAATCCAAAGCTCTTTGCTCGTCTTGTAGCTTATTAAAATCACTAGTCGCTACCCGATATTGATGAGTTTGATTGGTTACCAGTATTGCTGAGTACACCACCAAACCACCCAAAGCAATTATTCCAAAACGTCTACCAAATGCTGCGATCAAGCTATAAAAGGGCCACAAGCGATTGGTTTCTACAGCTTCTTTCTTTGTTTTTTTCTTACCAGCCATAACTAGGCTAACTTCTCTGCAACGCGCATAACGGCACTTCTAGCACGAATATTTCTTGCTAACTCTTCTTCACCGGCTTTTACAAATTTGCCAACTTTTTTCATGCGGCGATTGATCATGTCTTCAGTGATCGGTAGTCCAGGAGGAAAATCTTGGCCCTTTTCTTGGTCACGAATAAATTGCTTAACAATTCGGTCTTCTAACGAATGAAAGCTAATTGCCACAATCCGACCACCAATAGTCAATGATGCTAATGACTGGTCTAATACTGCTTTTAAATCATCTAACTCGCTATTTACTGCAATACGAATCGCTTGAAAACAACGAGTTGCAGGATGTTTATGCTTTTCCCAACGAGGGTGAGCCTCAGAAATAATGTTGGCTAATTTCTTAGTAGTATCGATACTTTCCTTATCACGCTTTTGGCAAATTATTCGCGCAATACGTTTGGCATAACGCTCTTCTCCATAAGCTTTAAACGCAAAAACCATATCTTCTTCTTTAGTCTTTGCAATCCAATCCTGCGCGGTAATTCCTTTCGTTGAATTCATACGCATATCAAGTGGACCATCTTGCATAAAGCTAAAGCCACGTTCGGCTTGATCTAATTGAGGTGATGAAACCCCTAAATCCATCAAAACCCCATCAATTTTTCCTATCCAACCACGCTTTTCCACTTCTTCTTCTAATAGCGAGAAACTGTCATGGACTATTTCAAAGCGAGAATCTTCTTCAGCTAATTCAGTAGCTACCGCAATCGCTTGAGGATCTTTATCAAAAGCCAATAATTGGGAATTAGGACCTAATTCAGAGAGTAGATGACGACTATGACCACCTCGGCCAAAAGTACAATCAATAAAGATACCGTCTATCTTTTGTGCGCTTTCAAAACTGCCTTTATCACTACTATCAGGCAATTGCTTACCTTGCACGAGAGCCTCCACTGCTTCGTTAAGTAGAACTGCATCATGTGGCTGTAAGGAGTCCATCTTTAAAAGCTCAACTCCGGCAAACTATCAGGATCCAACGGCATATCCGCCATTGCAGCCACATCATCGCTAATTTTTTGCTGCCAGTTTTCTTCTTTCCAAATTTGAAAAGTGTTTCCCTGACCGGCCAACATCAATTCTTTCTCTAAATGCGCATGTTCACGTAGCACCGGCGGTAATAAAATACGACCGTTACCATCTATTTCATGCTCAGAGGCATGTCCTAGCAGCATACGCTTTACTCGGCGCTGCATAGGGTGCGTACTTGAAAAAGTTTCTAATTTAGATTCCAGCTGTTCCCAATGCGGAAGCGGGAATAATAATAGGCATGGATCAATAAGATCGATGGTTACTACAATTTGGTTAGCGCAAACATCATGAAAACGCTGACGGTACTTCGCAGGTATTGCGATCCGTCCTTTTGCGTCCATATTGATGGCACTTGCGCCTCTAAACATTATAATAACCTATTGATTTATTTTGAGATTTTCTTAAAAAGGCCGTTAATTTGAATCGTTTCACTTAATGTTTTACTTTACGATCCACTTTGTGACACTTTTTCCCACTTATCGCCACTATATGAGTTTCAAAGCTTTATTGCAAGCGAATTGAGGCCTTAAAATGTGAAAAATGTCTTTATTTTCCAAAGACTTAGCGTATGTTAGTGAGCGCACACAAACATCAAAAAATAAAACTGTTATTTATCAGAAAATTAGCGTTATAAGTTAGAAATTACTTTAAGTTAAGATAAGAGAATTGAACTTTGAAAGAATAAATTTAATGGTTTTGAGTAATTTCAGAGCAATGATCGAGTAAATGCATGACATGAGCAATTTCATAATCACGCTTATTGAGCTCTCCGTAAGCAAAATGCGGTTTTAATATTCCATTATAGTTTTTAAATTTAATCAGCATTTGTTTTAGCAAGAGAATAGCTTCACTTAAGGCTATTTTAGGCTGATTGCTATTTAAACCTGGTATTTCTTCGGATTTGTCATGAGTCATTGAGCCATTAGCTTTAAACATGGCGAAAGCCGTAATACCAACGGTAGATTGGAAAAGTGCCGAATTATGAACAGGAAAACTAATCATTGAGCACTCAACGCTTTGAGCACAGTGCAGAAAGACCCTAGAAAGCCCCCAATGACCTGACATGCTTACATTGTTCACATCAATAGCATCTAAGAAATTGATAGCTGATTCAATCGTTAAAGACCGAGAAGCATTAGACAATTGCGTCCAAGCGAAACCTGCAGTAGCAATTGAGACTGTACTAACACTAGCTCCTATAAGAAATTTTCTGCGGTTCAAATCTTATAACCTATTGAAAAAATTCAATTTAATTTGAAGCTGGCCGATAAGCCGGATTCTGTCGTGGACAGCCATTCGTCTA
The DNA here is from genome assembly GCA_947503435.1 of uncultured Kangiella sp. GTDB lineage: Bacteria > Pseudomonadota > Gammaproteobacteria > Enterobacterales > Kangiellaceae > Kangiella. The sequence goes on from CANNDL010000005.1 coordinate 260,532, forward strand.
GGCCATCAATCGCTCGATGGCTCCAGCAACCTACCCGGTTCCAACGCGAGCAACGCCGTACGGAACCCTATTTGGTCTTGCTTCGGGTGGAGTTTACCTCGCCATATACTGTTACCAGCAACGCGGTGCGCTCTTACCGCACCCTTTCAGCCTTACCTGTGAGTATAAATACTCCATCGGCGGTCTTCTCTCTGCTGCACTTGTCGTCGGCTTACGCCGCCCAGGCGTTACCTGGCACCCTGCTCTATGAAGTCCGGACTTTCCTCTCCCTTTATAAATAAAGGCAGCGACTGCCTGGCCAGCTTCAGGGCGCAAGTTTGATTAAAAAGCTCTAAAAAGGCAAGATAATTCGATATTATATGGACATAAAAAAAGCCCTTGAAAAGGGCTTTTTTTTGAATCTTAATGGATTTTAACGTTTTTTACTGAACAAACTGACCACGTTAGAATCTTTTTGAGCGAGTTGCTCCACAGGAACATCAGCTTCTACTTCTGACTGGTAATAGGCATGATTCTTTTGCACATGCTCATCTAATTTCTGGAACCATTGCATAGTATGATTTGCTTTATGGACATCGGAATAACGACCGTTAACTGCTTCCGCGTACTCCATGATCAATCGCTTCGCTTCTAGCTCTGCTGGAGTTTCTAGTTCGTCATTAACAGGATTGTCCAGAGCTGACAATATAGTATATCCCTGATCATTCGCTTTAGCGTATTTGTACCCACGCACAAACACATACAGACTAACGCCCATAATCACTAAAGGAACTAAAATTAATAATAAATCCGTCATCATTTCTATATTATTTATCGAATTTCTAATCTTTTCAATGCTTAGCCGATATACGACCTCTTATAGACTTTACCAGAAGTAATGCGATAGGTGCAAATAAATAAGCTAAAATTAGTATACTTATACCATTAGAAGATGGACCGTATATACCTTTCACAATATCAAATTCTGTATAATGCCTTTCTACGTACCTTGCCAAGTTTATAACTATGTCTATCAAAAACAACATAGCTACTGGTATTGCTATTTTCTGAATACTTGGATATTTTTTTGCAACTCTTAAAACAAACCACATTGTTATAAAAAAAATTGTCATCCACGCTACATACCATATAACATTCGAATTCGGTAGATTAAGGAGTGGTTTTTCTAGTAGCCTTGAAATTAGCTCAAAAAATAAAATAAAACCAAGAAGCTCAGTCATTGGCCTAATTTTTAATATAAGATACGCCAATAATAATAATGCTAAAAGTGTTGTATAAGTAGTTAATAAAACTTTCGCTAATTCAAGATTCATTTGCGAGCTATGTACTAAATTTCGCAACTAATCTTACAGTTTATTTTTAAATTAAACTACCACTTCAATAATATAGGGCTCTACTCCACCATTACCAGCAATTGATGGCTCTACTCCACCATTACCAGCAATTGATGGCTCTACTCCACCATTACCAGCAATCGACGGCTCTACTCCACCATTACCAGCAATTGACGGCTTTACTCCACCATTACCAGCAATTGACGGCTCTACTCCACCATTACCAGCAATTGACGGCTCTACTCCACCATTACCAGCAATTGACGGCTCTACTCCACCATTACCAGCAATTGACGGCTCTACTCCACCATTACCAGCAATTGACGGCTCTACTCCACCATTACCAGCAATTGACGGCTCTACTCCACCATTGCCAGCAATTGACGGCTCTACTCCACCATTACCAGGAACTTTAGCGCTAACCTCACTAAAAAAAAATATGGATGATAT
>CANNDL010000006.1 GCA_947503435.1 uncultured Kangiella sp.
GCTGACAGCTTCACCTACACGGTGACCGACAGTGACGGCCAGGTCTCGAACGTGGCGACGGTAACGATTACCATCACGCCAGTAACAGATCCAGTTGTCGCAGCAGATGATGATTATTCTTCATCATCTATAAACTCTATCAATGGCGGCTCTGTAGGTAGCGTGTTTGATAACGATACTTTAGATAACAATCCGGTTGTTGCTGCTGATGTGACAGTTTCAGTTATAGATGATGCTGGCTTGACGGGTGTTTCTATTGACTCCGACGGTAATATTATTGTGCCAGCGGATACAGTAGCTGGTACTTATACCTTGACTTATCGTGTTTGTGAGCAGGCAGATCCTACTAATTGTGATGAAGCAGTTGCGACAGTGGTGGTTGAAGAAGCGCCGATCGTTGCAAATGCGGATGATCTAAGCGGTACGCCAGTAGATTCTACGGCTGGTGGAGTAGCAGGTAATGTGCTTACTAATGACACGCTTAATGGAATAGCCATTGATCCTGCGGATGTATCGCTGTCTATTGAAAATGATGGTGGCATAACTGGTATTTCAATTGCGGCAAATGGGGACATCACAATTCCTGCAAATACACCAGCAGGAACCTACAGTGTTACTTATCAAGTTTGTGAGGATCTTAACCCTACTAACTGTGCTACTGCGGTTATTACTATTGAAGTGACAGCATCGGGTATTATTGCAACTGATGACGATTTAACTGGTACACCTATTACGGGTGATACTGGTGGCACTACCGGCAGTGTTTTTGCAAACGATGACTTAAATGGTGCTACACCGACTTCAGCTACAGTAAATGTTAGCTTGACTAATGATGGTGGCATTGTTGGAGCTTCAATTGATGTGGATGGTAATATCACAATCCCAGCGAATGTTGCTGCGGGCACTTATACCATTACCTATCAAATTTGTGAGTCATTAAATCCGAGCAACTGTGGTACTGCTTCAGTAGAAGTTGAGGTGTTACCGGCTGTTTTAGGAGTTAATAATGATGACTTCACTAGTACACCAGTCAATAGTAATGGTGGCGGTACTGCGGGTAATGCCTTAACCAACGATACTTTAAATGGCTCAAGCATTGATCCTACCGATGTTAATGTGAGTTTGAGTGACGACGGTGGATTAACTGGTGTCTCAATTGGTAGCGATGGAGTGGTTTCAGTTCCTGATGGAACTACACCTGGCACTTACACAATTAGTTATGAAGTTTGTGAAGTTCTTAATCCAACAAACTGCGCTACTGCAACTGCAGTGATAGAAGTGATTGATGCAACTATTGATGCTGTAAATGATGACTTATCAGGAACTAATATTAACGGTTCTAATGGCGGCTTAGCCGGTAATGTTCTAGCTAACGATACTTTAGATGGCTTGGCTATCGTTCCTGCTGACGTTCAAGTTAATTTAGTTGATGATGGCGATTTAACTGGAGTTACCATTGGCGCTAATGGCGATATCAATGTTCCAACTGATACCCAAGCAGGCAACTATTCAGTAATTTACCAAGTATGTGAAATCGCGGATCCAGCTAACTGTGATAATGCGGTTGTTACTATTTCAGTTGTTCCTGCGCCACTAAGTGTTGCGGATGATGACTTTAGTGGTACTCCAGTAACCAGTGGTAATGGTGGAACGGCGGGTAACGTACTTACTAATGATACTTTAAATGGCTCTGGCATTAACCCTGCGGATGTCACTATTAATGTGACTAATACCGATGGAACTGCTATTAGTGTTGCTCCGAATGGTGATCTAATTGTTCCAGCTAATACACCAGCGGGTACATACACAATTACTTATGAAGTGTGTGAGAATCTGAATCCGACTAACTGCCAAACGGCTATGGTTACGGTTGTAGTCGATCCGGCTCCAATCGATGCTGTTGCCGATGATTTTAGCGGTAGCCTAGTAGATGCGGTCAATGGTGGCGTTGCAGGTAATGTATTGACTAACGATACCTTAAATGGCGTTGCTGCTGATCCCGCAGACGTTGATCTTAGTATCACTAATAACGGTGGTTTAACAGGTGCTTCTATCGCGACTAATGGCGATATTAATATTCCAGCGGATACGCCAGCGGGTAACTACACAATCACTTATGAGATTTGTGAAACGGCTAATCCTAGCAATTGTGATACTGCGACAGTTGAAATTGAAGTTTCAGCTCCAGTAGTAGTAGCAAATGATGACGACTTTTCGTCAACGCCAATAAGTGGTGCTAGTGGCGGTCCAGTAGCGAATGTATTAGCAAATGATACAGTTAGTGGTAATCCTGCAACTGCAGCAGATGTCACTGTTGCTGTAACCAATGATGCAGGTATTGGATCGACTATTGCAGCCGATGGAACTTTATCTATCCCGCCAGGAACTGCTGCGGGTGTTTACGTTATCACTTATGAGATTTGTGATATTAATGATCCAACTAATTGCGATACGGCTAGTACCACCATCGAAGTTGTGATTACTGCTGGCACCATTGATGCAGTAGATGATGACTTTAGCGGATCTCCAGTTGATAGTATTGCAGGTGGCACAGCGGGTAACTTAATCAGCAACGATACCTTAAATGGCTCTGCTGTTGATATTAACGATATTAATATCAGCCTAATTAGTGATGGCGGCTTAAGCGGCGTATCCATTGATACAAATGGTGACTTGATTGTTCCAGACAATACGCCAGCGGGCACTTACACCATTGTTTATCGTATTTGTGAAATTGCTGATCCAACTAATTGCGATAACGCAACGGTTACGGTTGAAGTTGCGGTAGCGACCTTAGTTGCCGGCGATGATAATTTCCCAAGCGGTGTTAATGGAACCAATGGCGGCGTAGCCGGTAATGTCCTAGATAACGATACCATCAATGGCGTTACAGTATTACCGGGCGATGTTATGACTAGCATCACTAGTGATGATGGTCTAACGGGCGTTACTATTGATGCCAATGGCAACTTGATTGTGCCTGCCAATACGCCAGCGGGTACCTATACCATTACTTATGAAGTTTGCGAAAAATTAAACCCTACTAACTGCGATACAGCAACAATTAGTGTGGTTGTTGACCCTGCTCCTTTAGCGGTAACTGATGACGACTTTAGTGGTGTATCGATTCCAGGAACTTCAGGCGGGACAGCGGGCAATGTACTAACCAATGATAGCTTGAACGGCTTAGCCATTGATCCAGCTGATGTAACTCTAACTATTGCTGACGATGGTGGTTTAACGGGTGTGAGTATCTCTAGTAATGGCGATATTCAAGTTCCAGCAAATACTCCTGCAGGCACTTACACAGTTACTTACCAAGTTTGCGAAAACTTGAATCCGACTAACTGTGCTACAGCAACTATCACTATCACAGTAGCTGCTCCTGCAATTGATGCTCAAGATGATAATTTCTTGGGTAATCCAGTTCTAGCTACTGATGGCGGTATTGCGGGTAATGTACTTAATAATGACATTCTCGATGGTTCAGTGGTAGATCCAACAGACGTTTCAGTTCAAGTAACCAGTGACTCTGGAATAGGCGCTACTATCGATGCCAATGGCAATCTAGTACTTCCTGCTAATACGCCAGCAGGCACTTACACCATTAGTTACGAGATTTGCGAAATCACTAATCCAACAAACTGTGATACAGCTAGTGTTGAGATCCTAGTTGATAATGCACAAATAACTGCATTAGACGATGATCTTTCAGCTACTCCGATTGATGGAGCAAACGGTGGAACTACTGGCAATGTCTTTACCAATGATACCTTTAATGGTGGAGCGATAGATCCAACTGAAGTGTCAGTTGCAATTACTGACAATGCAGGTACTGGAATTAGTATTGATGCTAATGGTGATGTTCAAGTTCCGGCGGGAACATCAGCAGGAACTTATGTTCTGACTTACGAAATTTGTGAGATTGCAGTTCCAACTAATTGCTCAACGGCAACTGTAACGGTTGTGGTTGACGCTGCAGTACTAATAGCAACTGACGATGATTTATCTGCTGATACGGTTGGTGGCTTAAATGGTGGAACACTACCGAGCGTATTAACCAACGATACTTTAGGTGGTACAGCAATCGATCCAACTGACGTTACTTTGAGCTTGCCAAATGATGGTGGTATAGGAGCAACGATCGATTCAGATGGCGTGATTACTATACCAGCGAGTACACCAGCAGGAACATACACGGTCACTTATCAAATCTGTGAACTGCTCAATCCAACAAACTGTGCAACAGCTGAAGTTACCATTGTAATAACAGCACCAAACATTGTTGTTGTAGATGATGACTTTAGTGATAGTCCTGTGAATGGCACGGATGGCGGCGTAGCCGGTAATATTTTAGTTAACGACACGATTGATGGTAATCCTATTCAACCTGGTCAAGTAACTATCGCTGTTACTGATGATCAAGGCTCAGGCGTAACCATTGATCCTAATGGTGATGTAATTGTTCCCCCAGGAACTCCGGCAGGCACTTACACCATCACTTATGAAATTTGTGATGTATTAAATCCAACTAATTGTGTTACAGGAACTGTAACTATTGTTGTGGTCGAGAAGGCATTACTACAATTGATCAAAACGGCGAATGTTTCTGAAGTGTCGATAGGCGACTTTGTGACTTATACGGTTACCGTTGAGAACATTGGCCCTGTGGATGCCATGGATGTAACTATTGTGGATACACCGCCAATTGGTATGAGCTTAGTTGATGGTTCTGAAAACTTTAATGATTCGAATCCAACTAACGATCAAGCGATTGGTGGCAGACCAATTCGTTTTGAAGGCGTTGATGTTGCTTCGGGTGAAACTGTAACTATTACCTATATGATGCGAATTGGTGCTACTGCATTGCAAGGTTCGTTAATCAATAGCGTGGTTGCAACGGATACAACCGCAGTGGTTATCAGTAACGTTGCAACAGCGACTATTCGATTGAAGTCAGATCCTGACTTCGAGCAAGCCACAATAATGGGCAAGACTTTTAATGATCGTGATGGCGATGGTTGGCAGGATGATGCAACAGTATCTGGCTTGACTGTGAAAGGTGGTATTGATGAGTCAGCATATGTTGCTAATTCAACAACTGTAGATCGTGGCAATGGTCCACAACCAGAAGCTGATGCTAGTGCACCAATTAATCATGGTATTGAAGTTGGTGGATTGGCAGGCCGTAATTCATATATGGATAAGTCTTCGAATCATCAAATAGTGATTAGCCAATTAATGACAGAGCCTAAATTTACTAATGACTTTGAGTTAACAACAGCTCAAGGCACGGTAATTCGTATGGACGCGGCAGGTAAAGTTACAACTGCTCATACAGGCGAAGTTGCAGATGGTTTGTCGGCACAAGAGATTCAAGTTAAGCGTCATGTATCTGTTGAAAATGGTCAATACCGAGTCGACTACGTTATAACTAACAATGGTATTACCGAAAGAGGTATACCAGGTGTTCGTATTGCTACTGTCGAAGGGTACATTATTGAAACTGATGCTTACGGTCGTTTCCACTTGAATGCGATTGAAGTTGATAACTTTGGACGTGGACAAAACTTCATTATGAAAGTTGATCCTGCAACTTTACCAAAAGGTTCGAGTTTCACTACGGAAAACCCAAGAGTTAAGCGTATTACTCAAGGCATGCCAACAAGCTTTGATTTTGGTATTAAAATTCCAGAACCGGAATTAGTTAAACCAAAAGCTAAGACAGTAGAAATTGAGTTGGGTACTATTTTCTTCGAAGACAATAGTGCAACTATTAAAACTTCTTATGAGCCTCTACTACAACAAATGGCTGACAAAGTTAATCAACATCTAGGTGGAGAAATTAGTTTTGATGGCCATGGTGGAGGCTTAGGAATTGCATTTGATAGAGCATTAAAAGTACGTGATGCACTAATGCCAATGGTAAATGAAAGTGTTGCAGATAACTTCAATGTAAGTATTGTTGCTTCACCTGAAAAAGCGGTTGAAGACAGAAATATTATTACTATCGGTGATGAGATAAAACTTGGTTCTATAATGTTTGATCTAAATAAGGATACGGTTAAATCAGAGTACCAAGAAGTTTTACAAGCGATAGCTGAGCGCTTTAATCAATTAGGCGGTGGTTCGATTCAATTAACCGGCCACACCGATTTACGTGCAAACAATGATTACAACTATGAATTAGGCTTACGCCGAGCGAAAAATGTGTACCAAGAACTTATGAAGTACATCGATAAAAATCGAGTAAAAAATGTAACCGTGGATACTTCCAACAGAAGCTATATAAAAGTGGAGGGAGACGTCCAATGAAGCATTTAACTATTAAAAAGCGCAAACCAATTTTAACTTATGGTTTAGCAACTATGCTTTATTTCTTAGTTCCTTCTGCATTTGCTTCGAATGCTGAAGAAAAAGCTAAAGAAGATAAGTATGAATGTACGGAAGGGGAGTGTCGAACTCAAGAAGGGCTTATATTCCGAGTTAAAAGTGAAGGTGAAGAAAAACCGGTTGCTCAAGGCTCTGATGAAAATGCCCATAAACAAAATCGCCGTGTCGATATTAATTATAATGAAATCTATACTTACGACGAAAAAGGATTTACACCTGACCAAAAGAAAGTAGATATTAGTAGTAACATGATGATCCAGCTAGAAAATGGTGGCGTTTTGTGGGCTACGGAAGATCCTGCTTTGACTCGTCCATCATTGAGCTTATCGGGTCCATCAACGATTGCTTTTGAGCATGGAAAAATTTCTGAAGAAGTTAATTTTAGTTATTACAACAATTACGCAGCCTTTATTGAAAAGCTAGAAATAAGTGTTTTTGATGGAAGTGACACGGATCTAGTGACTGAGCTTTCAACCTTTGAAGTACCTGTTATTAATAATGGACGTTATTCGTGGGATGGCCAGTTAACATTAGATAGAGAATTAGTGTTAGGCGATCAGTTGATTTATGTCATACGTGCTTATGATAAAGAAGGTCGTATGGATGAAACGCAAATAAAAAGCTTTGCATTAGTTTCGCCTGAAGAAAAGAAAAATGCAGTTTCTCAAATTGCTGACACAGTTCCGCGCGATATTGTTGAGCAAGAAGGCGAGCAAGCGATTGCCAATGAGCTGGTTGAAACGGCAACTTATGGCTCTAATAATTTACGTCAACAGAATATTCCTGTTTATGGCTCGCGAGTCAGAATTTTTGGTCAAGATGTTCCTGCAGGGCAACAAATAAAAATCAATGGCGATAATATACCGGTTGATTTAGAGCAGAAATTTGTAGCGGAATATTTATTGCCAGTTGGTCAACATCAATTCACTGTTGATATTGGTGATAAAAATAAGTTTGTATCTAAAGAACTAGCGATTGATGTAACCGGCAAGTATATGTTTATGGTGGCTTTAGCTGATATCACGGCTTCGCAAAATTCTGTCTCAGATCATATTGAGGCGATTGACTCAGGCGATCAATTCGATGACGACTTCTTACTTAATGGTCGATTAGCATTTTATTTAAAGGGCAAAGTTAAAGGTAAATACTTAATTACTGCTCAGGCCGATACCAGAGAGAGGGAGCTTAAAGATTTATTTAAAGGTTTCTTAGATAAAGATCCGCAAGATGTATTCCGCCGTTTAGATCCTGATCGTTATTATCCTGTTTATGGTGACGACTCAAATATTTATCGTGATGTAGATACGCAGGGAAAGTTCTACATACGCGTTGATTGGGATAAAAGTCAGGCGCTATGGGGTAATTTCAATACCGGTATTACAGGTAGTGAGTTTACTCAGTATTCGCGCTCACTTTATGGAGCTGCAGTTCAGTGGCGCTCATTAGATACAACCGAGCTAGGTGAGTCTAAAACACAAATCAAAGCATTTGCATCAGAAGCTCAAACAGCTTTAGGTCATAACGAATTCTTAGGAACTGGTGGTAGTCTTTATTATTTAAGGAATACTGACATATTGCCTGGTTCTGACAAAGTAGTATTAGAAATTCGCGATAGTACTACAGGACTTGTTGAAACTGCAGTGACGTTAAAACGCGGCGCTGATTATGAAATTGATGAGTTGCAAGGTCGTATTATTTTGACTCGTCCACTTAATCAAATATCACGACAAAGCATTGGCACCATTATTCGCGATCAACCGTTAGATGGCTTCCACAATATTTTATTAGTGGATTACGAGTATGTTCCTTCTGGCTTTAGTGCTGATGAAACTGCTATGGGTGGCCGAGCAAAAGTATGGTTAGGCGATCACGTGGCAATTGGTGGTACTTTTGTTGATGAGAATCGTGCGGGTGATGATTATGAGTTACAAGGTCTTGATGTAACCCTGCAAGCAGGTCGCGGCACTTACCTTAAAGTTGAATCCGCAAAGACTGAATCAAATCAAGCTGCTAGTTATTTTTCCGATAATGGTGGTTTCAGCTTTAACGAAATAGCATTTGATCCAACTAACGATAATCCTAATAAAAAGGGTGATGCTCTTTCAGTTGAGGCTCGTGCTAACTTTAAAGAGTTAGGTTGGACTGAAAACCAATGGACAGCAGGTGCGTGGCATCGTGAAAGTGACGCAGGTTACTCTATTGCACGACGAACGCTTAATGAAGAAACTGAAGAAACTGGTGCTGAATTTAGTGGTGAAATCAATAAAGACGTTACTCTGTCAGCTCGAGTTAGTCAGTACGAGCGTGGAGCTGATAATGCATTAGAGCAAGCGCAAGTTAATTTGGCTTATCAGTTAACGCCAAAGTCGCAAATTATTGCAGAAGTTAGACAGCTAGAAGAGACTATTGCTGGTAATGAGACATCAGCTACTTTGGGTGCAGTACAATATAACCACCGCATTGGTGATACTTGGGATTTATACGGTACCGGCCAATTCACCTTAGAAAATGATAGCGGCAATTACGACAATAATGATTTGATTACTGTCGGAACTCGTTACTTGTTTGGTAATCGCTCTTCAGTTGGTGCTGAGTACAGTTCTGGCCATAGAGGTGATGCAGCTACTGTTACGGCTGATTATTATGTCAATAATGATTATAGCTTATATGGTCGCTATACCTACTCTACGGACAGCACAGACAGTGTATTTGGTCCTAGCATTAATGATGGCATTACTTTAGGACAAAAGTGGCGTGTATCGAATCAAGTGACCATCTATAACGAAAGTCAGTATCTAAAAGCTCCCAATGAAACAGGGCTTGCGCATACCTTTGGTTTGGACTTTATCCCAAGCCGAGGTTGGAACATTGGTTTAAGTCTACAAGACGGCGAATTAGAAGCTTTAAGTGGCACCGTTGATCGCCAAGCAGCAACAATTTCTGGCGCTTACCGCTCCCCTGTAATGGACTGGAGTTCAAAAATTGAATTTCGTGATGACTCTGGAGCTGAAGTACGAGAACAGTTCTTAACGACTAATCGTATTTCTTATAAAGTCAGTGAAGACTGGCGATTAGCCGCAAGAGCTAACTATGCAGAGACTGAAGATCAAATTGATCCTACCCAGGACTCTAAGTTTGTTGAAGCTAATCTAGGATTTGCATATCGCCCAGTGAACAACAGCCGTTGGGCTTTACTGGGTAAATATACTTATTTGTATGATTTACGAACCTTGGCACAAGTAACAACTGGCGCAGATCAAAAATCTGATATTTACTCCTTAGAAGGTTTGTATCGCTTAAACCCAGAGTGGGAGTTTGCTGCTAAGTTAGCTCATCGCCGTGGTCAAGTTAGAACAGGGCGCGGCAGTGGAACATGGTTCTCAAGTACCGCTGATTTATACGCTGCCCAAGTTCGTTATCACTTAGTTAGTAAATGGGATGCACTAGCTGAGTATCGCTTATTAAAAGTCAAAGAAAGTGATGACCAACGTCAAGGTTGGTTGCTTGGTGCAGATTACCATTTAAGTGACAACTTTAAAGTTGGTGTTGGCTATAACTTTACCGACTTTAGCGACAATCTTGCCAATTTGGACTTTGAATACAAAGGTTGGTTTATCAACTTTGTTGGTAAGTATTAATATCTATCATGTATGACTCAAAAGCTCCTTCGGGAGCTTTTTTGTTAGGTGCTGATTTGTAGAATGTCTTGCCAGCGGCTGGTGTAATGAGCTGAAAAAGAGTTTGCACGCATGGCCCAATTTTTATGGAAGCCAAGACTAGCAAATTTAGCAACATCCTTTCCGAAGCGAGCATTAATACTATCAAGGCTTTGCATTAATTCAGGGCGTTGCGGAAGGCTAGTAAACAGATCTGATTGATGGCCTTGTTTATCTTTTATGCCATTCAACATAACTCCAGCCTTTTTATAAACAGTGCCTTTCTGATAGATTTTTTTAAGTCCTTTTTCTACAGCTTGCACTAGGAGTCCAGTGTCATCAGTTGCTTCTGGGAAGCGCACAGTAACTTGAGGGTGATGATTGTAATGATGGTCGTTAGAGTTGATTTTGGCGTATAAAAAAAGGCTGATGCTCGAAGCCATAGAGTTTTGGTTTCTCAGCTTTTCGCAGCAGCGTGTTGCGTGGTAACTTAGAGCTTCTTTTAAGTCATTATAGGCAGTGATTTGCTGACCAAATGAGCGAGAGTTTAGAATCGATTTTTTTGGTTGAGGAGCATCCTCAAAGCTTAAGCAAGCTTGCCCTCGAAGTTCTAGAACCATGCGCTCCATATTGACTGAGAACATTCTCTGTAAAACTTTAAAGTCAGCATTATGTAGATCCCAAGCGGTATGAATTCCTTGATATGTAAGTTTTTTTGCCAGCTGGCTGCCAATCCCCCAAATTTTTCTTACAGGAATTTGTTTTAATACCCATTGACGTTGTTGTGGGCAGCATAAGTCAATAATGCCATTAGTTGATTGCTTATGTTTTTTTGCATAATGATTAGCAACCTTGGCTAATGTTTTAGTCGGTGCCAAGCCGATGCATACCGGTAAAGATAAGGTTCGGTATAACTCGTCTTTAATGGAGAGGCAATGCTCAGTTAAGTTTTCCCGAAAACCTTCGAAGCATAGAAATGACTCATCAACCGAGTAGGGGGCCACCTGATCACAAAACTGCTTTAATACTTGGTTAAAACGATTAGATATATCGCCATACAAACCGTAATTTGATGAAAAAGTAACAACGTTATTTGCTTTGATAATATTTTTAACTTTGAAGTAGGGCGCTCCCATACCGATGCCTAAAGCCTTAGCTTCATCGGACATAGCGATTGCGCAACCATCATTGTTACTAAGTACAACTACCGGTACTTTTGCTAGATCAGGCCGGAACATACGCTCACAAGAAACGTAAAAGCTGTTTACGTCGCATAAGGCATATATTTTATCTAACTTAGAATCCATGGACTTATCTAAAATTTCTGGCAATGCCAGTGACAACACCCCAAATGGTTAGTTGATTTTCACCAGTGATGTAAATATCTGAATAAGCCTTATTTTCTGCCTGTAAACGTAACTTTCCGCGAGTCTTAAGTCTTTTTACCGTAAATTCGTTATCTAACAAAGCTACCACTATATCGCCGTCCTGAGCGTGTAAGGATCGATCGATAATAAGAATGTCATTTTGAAATATGCCAGCTTCAATCATCGAGTCACCTTCGACTCGCGCAAAGAAAGTAGTCGCGGGGTGTTTTATCAACAGCTGATCAAGGCTTAAAGTATCTTCCATATGCTCATCCACTACACCTGGAAAGCCGGCAGACACTTTCCCAGAGTAAAGAGGGATGTCTGAATAGTTACCGCTAGGTGAAAAAATAGATACTTTGCTCATAAGTCTAACCATTGAAACCTTAGCTAAAAGAATAACATATTTTGTTGTTGGTTAGATGGGAATAACAGCTATGAAATTGGTTGTTTTTGTTAAACAACAAAAAAGGCCTTACATTACTGTAAGGCCTTTAAAATATGGCTCCCCTTGCTGGACTTGAACCAGCGACATATGGATTAACAGTCCACCGTTCTACCAACTGAACTAAAGGGGATTTATGTCGTTTGTTCGACTTTTGTGAAATTCACAATAAGTGCTGAACGGGGCGAGATAATAGACATATTTCGGGTTTCGGTCAATACTTTATTGTGAAAAAAATGAATTTTTATGCCATTTTTTGTAATCGAGCAATGGCTTCTTCTAAAGTCTCCATACTGGCTGCATACGACAAGCGCATATGACCTGGTGCGCCGAAAGCTGAGCCTGGTACTAAAGCTAAATCTACTTGTTCAATTAATAGCTCTGCTAAGTCTAAATCTGACTCACAGCCATGCTTATCAATTAGGCCTTGAACGTTCGGGAAGGCATAAAAAGTACCATCACTTGGCAAACAAGTAACGCCTTCTATTGCATTCAATGCAGCTACTAAATAGTCATGACGCTTCTTAAATTCTGTAAGCATTGGCTTAATACAAGCTTGATCGCCAGCTAGTGCCGCCGTAGCCGCTGCTTGACTCGGTGCTGCTGGATTAGAGGTACTTTGTGATTGAATTTTCTTCATAGCACCAATCAAGTTAGCAGGGCCGCCCGCATAACCAATACGCCAGCCAGTCATGGCATAAGCTTTAGAAACACCATTTAGAACAATGGTTCTATCATAAAGCTCAGGGCAGGCATTTAAAATATTCACGAATGGCTCGTCAGTCCAAAGGATATGTTCGTACATATCGTCTGTGGCAATCAGTACATTTGGGTATTTCAATAAAACATCGGCTAAAGCTTTTAATTCTGCAGTGCTATAAGCCACACCCGTTGGGTTACTCGGGCTATTAATCACAAAGAGACGAGTTTTGTCGTTGATAGCAGCTTCTAATTGCTCGGGAGTGATTTTTAGATGTTGCTCGATGGAGGTTTCAATAATAACTGGCTTGCCGCCGGCTAAAATTGCCATATCCGGGTAAGAAACCCAATACGGAGCCGGAATAATGACTTCATCGCCATCATTTAATAAGGCTTGGCAAAGGTTATAAAAGCTTTGTTTGCCGCCACAAGATACTAAGATTTGATTTGATTCATAGCTTAATCCATTATCACGCTTAAATTTTTCTATAATGGCATTTTTAAGCTCGACTGTGCCGTCAACCGGCGTGTACTTTGTGGCACCGTTATTAATGGCTTCAACTGCGGCATCTTTAATATGCTGGGGTGTATCAAAGTCAGGTTCGCCAGTGCCTAAACCGACAATATCGCGGCCTTGACGTTTTAGTTCTTTGGCTTTAGCCGCTACGGCTAAAGTAGGGGATGGCTTCACCAGTTGTACGCGATCAGAAAGCTTAATGGTCACGAGAAATCCTCAAAATGATAACAGTTGTAAATAATGGTAACTTTTTTTCTCTGTCGCCGGTCAATGTGCGACAATATGCGCCAATCATACTCCAAGTTAGAGTCGCACCCAAGCCAAAATAAGCTATGAGCCAAGATTTTAAAATTGAATCTGCCTTTGAACCTGCCGGCGATCAACCTAAAGCTATTGAGCAGCTGATGGAAGGGCTTGAGGATGGTCTATCGCATCAAACTTTATTAGGAGTAACTGGTTCAGGTAAAACCTATACCATTGCCAATGTTATTGCTCAATCGGGGCGCCCAACTATTATTATGGCGCCGAATAAGACTCTAGCAGCGCAACTGTATGGTGAGATGAAAGAGTTTTTTCCTCAGAATGCTGTTGAGTACTTTGTTTCCTATTACGATTATTATCAGCCAGAAGCCTATGTACCTTCGTCGGATACATTTATCGAGAAAGATTCTTCTATTAATGAGCATATTGAGCAGATGCGCTTATCCGCAACTCGCGCCTTATTAGAGCGACGAGACGCTATTATTGTCGCATCCGTATCTGCTATTTATGGCTTAGGCGATCCTAAAGCATTCCATAGCATGGTGATGCATTTAAAAGTTGGCGACAAAATTGACCAACGCTATGTGTTAAGACGATTGGCGGAGTTGCAATATACCCGTAATGATATGGAATTGGCTCGTGCTACTTATAGGGTGCGTGGTGACTTAATTGATGTTTATCCGGCTGAGTCTGAACAAAATGCTATTCGTATAGAACTATTCGACGATGAAGTAGAGTCCATTCAAACTTTTGATCCTCTGACAGGAGAAGTGTTGAAGCGACTTTCGAGGGTAACTATTTTCCCAAAGAGTCACTATGTGACTTCCCGTCAAACCATCTTGGATGCGATAGAAGAGATCAAAGAAGAGTTAAAAGAGCGTTTAGCACAGCTGTATGAAATGAATAAGTTGGTGGAAGCGCAAAGGCTAGAGCAACGAGTTAAGTTTGATATTGAGATGATGCAAGAACTGGGCTATTGCTCGGGCATTGAAAATTATTCGCGCTTCTTATCGGGAGCAAAACCTGGCGAGCCGCCGCCTTGTTTATTGGATTATTTACCACCTGACTCGCTAATGGTAATTGATGAATCACATGTGACGGTTTCGCAAATAGGTGCTATGTATAAAGGTGATCGCTCGCGTAAAGAAACTCTAGTGGAGTTTGGTTTTCGATTGCCTTCGGCGCTAGATAATAGGCCTTTGCGCTTTGAAGAATTCGAGCGTATTGCGCCACAAACAATTTTCGTCTCTGCTACCCCGGGTAATTATGAAGCCGAAAATACTGGACAGATAGTGGAACAGTTAGTAAGACCAACAGGCTTGACCGATCCTGAAATTGAAGTGCGCCCAGTAACCACACAAGTTGATGATGTTTTGTCGGAAATTCGCAAACGAGTCGAAGTGAATGAACGGATATTAATCACCACTTTGACTAAGCGTATGTCCGAAGATTTAACCGACTATTTATCTGAGCACGGTGTTCGAGTTCGTTATCTACATTCAGATATTGATACGGTGGAGCGAATGGAGATTATTCGTGACTTACGTATTGGTGAGTTTGACGTTTTAGTGGGAATTAACTTGTTGCGTGAAGGTCTAGATATGCCAGAAGTCTCATTAGTGGCAATTTTAGATGCGGATAAAGAGGGTTTTTTACGTTCTGAACGTTCGCTAATTCAAACCATTGGCCGTGCCGCGCGTAATTTACAGGGTAAAGCGATTTTATATGCCGATAGAATAACCGGTTCAATGGAAAGAGCCATTGGCGAAACCAATCGCCGTCGTAAGATTCAAGAGGACTTTAATAAAGAGCATGGAATCACGCCAAAAAGTGTTTCTAAGAAGATCACGGATGTTATGGAGACTGGTCGAGATGCGGCCGTATCACGTAAAGTCGCCGAAAAAGAAGCCTTCTACGCAACTAAATCAATGGCAGAAATCGTTAAAGAAATTAATGAGTTAGAAGCACTAATGTTAGATTACGCCAAAGATTTAGAGTTTGAAAAAGCGGCTCAAACTCGTGATAAAATAGTTAAATTGAGAGAGTTGAGCATTAAGCAATAAGGATAGAGATAAAAATAACGATGGAAATCAATAGATTACAGCTATTACTGTTTTTTTGTTTGGCATTATTAGTCGGGCAATTGACGGCCAAAGAGTCAGCCCAATCGATAGAGAACCGGCTTATTAACGAGTTCCAGCAAGAGTTCGATCAAATCGCTGAGTTTGCAAAAAACAATCCTCAGCCAATAAATTATCAAGTATTAACAACCTTTATCGAAGAAAAGCTGATGCGACGCTGGTCGTCTGAATTGACGATCCGAGCTATTTTAGGGCGTGAAATATGGAAACAAATTGGTGAAAGTGAGCAGAAAGAGTTGATATATGCTTACTCGAACACTATGCGTCGCTATTTGTATGAAACTTTTAAGAAGTACGGTGGGCAAAGACCAGTAGCGACTAAAATACAATTGAATAAAAAACTAAATAAAGGTTGGTTAACGGCAAATTTGATTCTGGATAACTTTCCTGATTTATCTGTAGATTTAAAAATATATAGTTATAAAAATCAATGGTATATATACGATTTTAGGTTTCAGGGCATAAGTTTTATCAAACTTAAAGAGCGAGAGTATCGTCAGTATGTTAAAGAAAACGGTGCTAGTGCATTAGCAGATCAGCTAAATGGAAAATATCAAGAGTTCTTAAATATCTTAGGTGATTCTCAATGAGTCATTGGTATTTAATCCATACGAAACCTAAACAAGAGCTTAGAGCAAAAGAACACCTTGAAAACCAAGGTATTAATTGTTACTTGCCTATAATGTCTGTGGAGAAGGTACTCCGAGGAAAACGCCAAGAAGTAGAAGAAGTCATGTTTAAGAACTATATATTTATAGAGCTAGAACATGACGATGGTAATTGGTCAAAAGTTCGATCTACCAGAGGCGTTCGGGATTTTGTGCGCTTTGGTTTAAAAGTCGCTAAAGTCCCTTTGTCAGTAATAAATCAGCTGCATAACCAATTGCAAAGCTTAGACTTAAAAATAATTCAGACAAACGCGCCGAAAGTAGGTGAAAAGGTTAAAGTAACCGATGGTGCTTTTAAGGATTTAGAAGGGATATTTCAAACAAAAAATGGTGATGAGCGTTCAATAATACTATTAAATATCCTTAACAATAGCGTTGAAATGGATATTTCAAACCAAGATGTCATTAAGCTCGAAAATTAAATCCAATTATGTCACTTTTTTAGTCCTAAACGGGTTTCAACTCGCTCCCGTTATCTTTATAATAGCCGCTGCTTTGCGCTTGGTCAGACTAAGCGTGAAATACTACATAATTAGAATAATGAGGCACTTTGGGGGCCATAACCCAAGGGCGGTAGCGTATTTAGCAACGCGTTTATAAGGGTAGTGATAAGGCAATGGAAACTTTAAATTTACAAACTACAGAGTTATCTAGTATAACTAGTCAAGAGTTTGTTAATAAAATCAATCATATAGCGCAAAAAGCTGGCAGTTTAATTTCAAAAGTTTATCAAAGTGACTTTGCTGTTGAAATTAAGAGTGATCAGTCTCCTTTGACAGAAGCTGATCTGGCTTCTCACCAATCCATTGTTAATGCTTTAACTAAGCTTACGCCTAATATTCCAATCCTATCGGAAGAATCAGCGAATATTCCATGGGAAGAACGTTCACTTTGGGATGCATATTGGCTAATAGATCCGCTTGACGGTACTAAAGAGTTCATTAAGCGTAATGGCGAGTTTACGGTTAATATAGCGTTGATTCATCAAGGTGCTCCAATTGTAGGTGTAGTTTATGCGCCTGAGCTAGAGCTCTTATATTTCGCCTCTATTGATATTGGTGCTTGGAAACGGACAAGCAATGTTGAAGCTACTAAGATTGGGGTTGCTGGCAAGCCGGTAAATCAGTCCTATCGAATTATGGGTAGCCGTTCACATCAATCTGAAGACTTTAAAGATTACATCAAGCAGTTTGAATCGTTCAATATTGTATCAATGGGATCTTCATTGAAGCTGTGCTATGTTGCGGAAGGCAAAGCTGATATCTATCCTCGACTGGGTTTGACTAGCGAGTGGGATACGGCTGCGGCTCATGCCATCGTGAAATTTGCAGGTGGTGAATGTTTGAATTATGAAACAAACAAAGAATTAAAATACAACACTAAGGATTCTTTATTAAATCCTTATTTTATAGTGACTGGATATAAAGGTTAGATAATGAAAATATTAAAAAGCGCATTAATTATTTTGTCCTTAGTCATAGGGTATTCGGCTATGGCTGCAAACCCTGATTTATCTCAAGCTAAAAAGCTTTGTAATGATGCCACTCCAGCTCAAAAACAAGCTGCAAAAGCTGCGGGCTATGATGTTGATTCTTTATGTGCCTCCTTAAAGCAACAAACAGATACTGATAAAACCTTACTAGATGTACAAACACCAGCGGTTTTACCAAGAGAACTAAAACAGTTGGAAGATTTGGGTTTTGAAAAAAATAAGCTACAAAAAAATCAAGAAAAGGTAGCGAAAGTTGACGAGCCATTACAGAAGTTTGGTTATGAGTTATTTGCAGGCGAGCCAACGACTTATACTCCAGTAGGAAATATTCCTGTGCCAGCGAATTATATTGTTGGCCCTGGCGATATGGTTAGAGTACAGCTCTATGGTAAAGAAAATTCGAGTTATGAACTTCAAGTTGGGCGTGATGGCGCTATTCAATTCCCACAGCTGGGTCCTATATACGTTTCAGGACTTTCTTACGATGAACTAAAAAACACCCTTAATAACCAAATTCAAGAGCAAATCATTGGTGTTCAGGCCAATATTTCTATGGGTGAACTTCGTTCGATTCAAGTATTTATTGCTGGTGAAGCCTACCGCCCGGGTGCTTATACAGTTTCTTCTTTATCAACAATTTTGAATGCTATTTATGTGAGCGGTGGAATTAAAGAAATTGGCTCTTTAAGAAATATTCAATTAAAGCGTAATGGTCAATTAATTAGTACATTGGATTTGTATGATCTTTTGTTGCGCGGCGATACTCGCAAAGATCGTCGATTACAAGCAGGCGATGTGATCTTTATTCCATCGGTAAAAAAGACTGCTTCGATTGCTGGTGAAGTTGTTCGCCCAGCTATTTACGAATTAAAAAATGAAAGGGCGCTTGGCGATCTTGTTCAGTTAGCAGGTGGCTTGCTTCCTAATGCTTATCCCGAAGTTAGTCGTGTTCAAAGAGTGGATGCTAGAGGGAGCATGACGGTGGTTGATGTGAACTTAAAATCAGCATCGGGTAAAAAAAGCACTTTACGCAATGGTGATTTATTACAGGTTTTTCCGGTACTTGAAAAGCAGGAAAACATTGTCACTGTTGAGGGACACGTATATCGCCCTGGTCCTTATAGCTGGCGTTCAGGTATGAAAGTTTCCGATGTAATTACCAGCCCTGAATATTTGAAGGCTAATGCCAATATTGATTTTGCGTTATTGGTTCGTGAAACAAAACCATTAAAAAAATTGAAAACATTCAAAGTAGAGTTAAGAAGTGTTTTTGAAAATAAAAACTCCGCTAAAAACTTAACGTTAGAACCACAAGATAAGATTATTATATTAAGCAACTCAGACAGAGCTGAATTATTAGGAATGACAGATGAAGTGGAAAACTCATCTGAGCAACAAATATCTGAAGTTAGAAATGCTTATCTTTTAGAGGTCAATGAGTCCTTATCTTCACAGGCAAGTTTTGATTCGCCGGCTCAGTTGGTTTCTGTCGCTGGGGCAGTAAAATTCCCAGGTGAATATCCCCTTACAAGCGACATGACTACAAGTGATTTAATTTATGCTGCTGGCGGTTTAAAAGAGTCTGCTTATGCCATCGACGCAGAGTTAACGCGTTATGATTTGGTTGATCCTAAGGAAGCAAAGGTTAACCATTTGGTAGTTGATTTACAACAAGAGTTTTTAGGCAATGTAAAGTTGAAATTAAAACCACATGATCAGTTAAATATTAAAGTTACTCCAGAATATAGAGATTTTGCCAATGTAAAAGTAACCGGTGAAGTAAAGTTTCCTGGTAGTTACCGTATTCAACGCGGTGAAACCTTGTCTCAATTAATGAAGAGGGTTGGAGGCATAAACACTTTCGGATCAGTTCGATCGGCAGTTTTTTCGCGCAAAGAATTAAGAGAACATGAGCAAAAACAACTGCGTCAATTACAAGAACGTTTAAGACAAGATGTAGCAGCTACTGAATTAGAAAATAAAAATATTGGTAAAAATTCAGATGTTGAGTCAGCAAAATCACTATTAGAAGTTTTAGACACTACAGAGGCAACTGGACGCTTAGTTGTAAATTTGGCTGGTGTGATGGACGGCACTATTGATGATGTCGTATTGAAAGACGGCGATACACTTTATATCCCTGCTCAGAGACAAGAAGTCACAGTTGTAGGGGAGGTTCAGGTACCTACATCTCATTTGTATGACGGCTTACTGGATTTTGACGATTATATTAGTCGTAGCGGTGGTGAAAAAGAAACTGCGAATATAGATGCGATTTACATTGTTAAGGCTGATGGCTCAGTAATTCTGCCGAATGAAAGTGGCTGGCTAACGCATAATGACACTGAAGTAGAACCTGGAGATACGATTGTTGTGCCATTGGATACGTCACGTGTTGATAGCTTAGAGCTTTGGTCGAAAGTAAGCTCAATTGTATACCAATTAGCATTAGGTGCTGCTGCGGTTAAGAGCTTCTAATGAGAAAAATTACTGCAATACTAATGTTAACTTTCTCGGGCTTAGCGAGTGCCGAGCCTTGGATCGATACCCGTGACACTTGGTTACGAGCTGATATAGAGTACTTATCAGATATTGGCGTTATAACTGTTCCTGTAACTACTTGGCCTTTAACTTGGGCTCCGATAATTCAAAACTTAGAAGAAACGGATGTAAGTGAACTGTCGGAAGCTGAGTTAAGAGTTTATAAGAGAGTTAAACGTAAAGGTAAGTTCGAAACCAAATTAAAATCGCATAGTTATTTAAGTTTAAAAGCTGGTAATCAAGGAAGGATTCTGCGTCACTTTGGAGATGATAGAAGAGAAAAGGCTGAAATCACTTCAAAAACTACTGGCATGAGCAAGCATTTTGCGTGGAATATCGAAGCTACTCGTGCTTTTGATCCAATAGATGGCGAAGAACAAAGGCTGGATAACTCTTATGTCGCTAGTATCTGGGGGAATTGGATTTTATCAGTAGGTGCACAAGAACGTTGGTGGGGACCTGGCTGGGATACTTCACTTATTCTTTCGAATAATGCACGTCCAGTACCCTCGCTATCAGTCCAAAGAAATTACGCAGATCCATTCGAAACTAAATGGCTTTCATGGATTGGCCCATGGACATTTAATGCTTTTGCAGGCCAATTAGAAAGCGATCGTTATGTTCCGCATGCAAAGCTTTTAGGCATGAGTGTTAATTTTAAGCCGTTAGATTCATTAGAAATTGGATTGAGAAGAACTGCGCAATGGTCTGGACGTGGAAGACCGAATGATTTAGGTAATTTCTTAGATTTATTGATTGGGCGAGACAATTGTGACGAGCTAGAGGGCGGCTGTGGTACCGACAGAAGTAATGAGCCAGGTAATCAATTAGCAGGTATAGACTTTAAGTGGAAACTTCCAAATAATTTCGGCTCTATTTATGGTCAACTTATCGGTGAAGATGAAGCAGGGTATTTACCTTCAAGAAAAGTTCACCAGTTTGGTTATAGTAAAAGCTTTTTATTTGACGAATACAGCGTAAAGTCTTATTTAGAGTATTCCGATACAGAAAATGAATTTTCTCCTAACCTGACTTATAACAATGCAATTTATCAATCAGGATATCGTACAGAAGGTAGGAGTATAGGATCAACATATGATAATGACACTCAAAGTCTGTCCCTTGGTTTTATAGCTACAACTGGAAATGGTATAAGCTATAAGGTAAGTTTTTCAAACGTAGATTTGAATAGTGATAACTCAGGGGTTCACAGTATCAATACTCAAAGAGTTACGTTTAATCAGTTTCAGCTACAAGTACGTAAGCCTACAAAATATGGTTTATTAGAAGTACATGCTGAATTTAAAGATGAATTTATAGATAGTTACAGTTATTTCGATGAAAAGTTTAACATTTCACTGAAGTGGATGATTAAGTTTTAATAATAAATCAGATTTAATTACACATATGAATAAAAACAAAGTACAACAAAATGACTCCGAAAAAATTCATTATGATTACGGAGAAGTTGATTTTATTAAGGTCTTTTATACTTTATGGGAATTTAAGTGGTGGGTGATAGGAGTTACCTTCATATTCTCAGTGGCGAGTACTATTTACGCGTTCACTACCCCTAATAAATATAAAGCAACAGTAATAGTTCAACCTAATGATTCGGGATCAAAAGGAGGGCTGCGTTCAGTTGCTCATCAGCTGGGAGGCCTTGCTTCTCTTGCAGGAATTAACTTAGGTGCAGGAGATGCCGCTGACACTAAGATTGCGTTGGAGGTTATAAAGAGTTGGGGGTTTTTAGAGGACTTTATTGATTCAAGGGATTTAGCGGTTCCTGCTTACGCAGCTAAGGGATGGGATCCTTCGAAAGATGCTTTGCTTATTGATAGTGATTTATACGATATCGCATTAAATAAGTGGGTTGAAAGTGATAATGGTGAAACTGAAAAACCATCAAGTTGGAAGCTCTACAAAAAATTTATCAAAGGATTAGACGTTAATATACATCAAGAAAGTGGCTTGGTTTCAATTTCAATTACGCACTTTTCGCCAAAAATTGCAAAGCAATGGACAGAGCTCCTATTAAAAGAAATCAATTTATATATGAAAGAAAAGGCTTTGAGTGAAGCAGAACAGAATATTAATTATTTGGAAGAACAAATTAGCAATACTACTATTGCGGAGATTCGGATGGTATTCAGCGAGCTTCTACAGGAGCAGCATAAGACAAAGATGCTAGCTAATGCTTCTGACCAGTACATATTTAAAACTGTCAGTAGCCCTAAAGTACCTGAAGTAAGCTCGAGCCCTAATAGGAAGATTATTGTAACTTTGGGTACTATCTTGGGTTTGTTTTTTAGCGTTTTTATTATACTGCTTATCTCAATCTTAAAAAGTATGAGGGCTGTTGATTAGATGCATATAAGTTGGTTAATGGCTTTTGCTGTTTGTTTTGGCTCTATACTTTTATTAAGGCCTGTAGCGTCGAATTGGGGGCTGGTTGATTCGCCTAATAATCGTAAACAACATATAGGTGAGATTCCACTAATCGGAGGGATAGCGGTATATTTATCTGTTTTGATTACAGTTGGGACCTTTGTAGATAGAAGTGACACGATAAATTTTATTCTTATTTCTATTTCTTTAATGGTACTAGTTGGTGCATTAGATGATAAATATGACATAAGTGCAAAGCTGAGGTTAGTTGCTCAAATATTAATAGCTTCTATACTGGTTTTTGCGGCAGGCATTGAAATTCATAGCTTTGGGAACCTTTTTGGCTATGGCGAAATTTCAACGGGTTCCATGTCCAAAGTGATTACTATTTTAGCAATAGTAGCTGGAATTAATGCTTTTAATATGACTGATGGGATTGATGGTCTGGCGGCGAGTCTTTCATTGCTAAGTTTAGCTTTTCTCTATGTGCTAGTAGGAGAGAGAAGCGTTCAAGTGTTTATTGGAATTGTTTCAGCAGCCCTGCTAATGTTTTTAATGTTTAATTTAGAGTTATTCTCGAAAAAACGTAAGATATTTTTGGGTGACTCTGGCAGTATGATGATGGGGCTATTGGTCTCTTGGCTATTGATCGAGTCTAGTCAAGGAAAGTCCGTAACTATTCCTCCTGGGCATGTTTTGTGGTTCGTAGCTGTTCCTCTTATAGATATGGTAGCTGTTATGTATAGGCGCTTAAGGAAAGGGCAGTCACCATTAGTTGCCGATAGAGAGCATTTGCATCATGTTTTCATGGATGTTGGATTAAATTCAAAACAAGCACTGGCGTTAATATCCGTGATAGCTATCTTGTTTAGCAGTTTTGGCTTGCTTTTAGTGTTGATGAAAGTAAGCGAGCTATTTGGTTTGATAATTTTTGTCTTAGTATTTCTAATTTATAATGTTTTACTTACCAATCGGCGTAAGTTTAGGAAAATTTTTAAGTAGTGGTATTTCAATGTTAAATAATAAAACGGTTTTAATTACTGGTGGTACGGGTTCGTTTGGGAAGAAGTTCATTGAAACGATTTTGACTCGTTATCCGGAAGTGAAAAAAATAATAATTTACTCAAGAGACGAACTGAAACAGTCTGAGTTGAAACTTAGGTATTCTGCGAAAGAGTTTCCTCAACTGAGATTTTTTATTGGAGATGTTCGTGATCAAGCTCGAATGATACAAGCTTGTGAAGGAGTTGATGTAATTATTCATGCTGCAGCTATTAAGCAAGTTGATACTGCTGAGTACAACCCTACTGAATGCATTAGGACAAATATAGATGGAGCTGAAAATGTTATTCAAGCAGCGTTAGCTTGCGGGGTAAAGGATGTTGTTGCGCTATCTACAGATAAAGCATGCGCACCTATTAACCTTTATGGTGCTACCAAACTAGCCTCAGACAAGTTATTTACTGCAGCAAATAATATTAAGGGTTCCAAAGATATTCGCTTTAGTGTGGTTCGTTATGGGAATGTAATGGGCTCACGTGGTTCTGTTATTCCGTTCTTTCTGAAAAAGAAAGAAGAAGGTCTTCTACCTATCACTCACGAGGAGATGACTCGCTTTAATATCTCTTTGCAAGATGGTGTGGACATGGTGATGTACGCCCTTGAAAATCATTTAGGTGGAGAGATTTTTGTACCTAAGATTCCTTCGTATAAAATCTTAGATATTGCAAAAGCAGTAGCGCCTGGCTGTGAAACTAAAGTGGTAGGTATTCGTCCCGGCGAAAAGCTTCATGAGGAAATGATCACTGATACGGACTCATTGAACACTATTGATCTAGGTAAATACTATGCAATCTTGCCTTCTGTGTCGTTTACATATACAGAAGGTGAGTACTTGGCTCACCATCAGGCCCAAAAAGTGCCATTCGGCTTTAAGTATAACTCGGGCACCAATACCGAATGGGAATCTATTGACTCGTTACGAGAGTTAATCAAAGAGCATGTTGATCCTTCTTTCGAAGTTTAAGGGACTAAAATGATACCGTACGGGAAGCAAGATATTTCCGCACAAGATATTGATGCGGTTTTACAAGTATTACAATCAGACTTTTTGACTCAGGGCCCTCAGGTGCCGGCTTTCGAAAAAGCGGTCACTGAGTTCACTGGAAGTAAGTTCGGTTGTGCTGTTAACAGTGCTACATCTGCTTTACATATCGCTTGCTTGGCATTGGGCCTGAAAGAAGGAGATGTACTTTGGACAACTCCGGTTACATTTGTTGCTTCTTCCAACTGTGGTTTATATTGCGGTGCCAGCATCGATTTTGTCGACATTGATCCTAACACTTACAATTTGTGCCCTGATAAATTAGAGCAGAAACTAGTTCAGGCTAAAAAAGTCGATAAGCTCCCCAAGGTTTTAGTTGCGGTACACTTATGTGGGCAACCATGTGATATGCAGAAAATTCAATTACTGTCTAAGCATTATGGTTTCAAAGTAATTGAAGACGCATCTCATGCAATAGGTGGGAGTTATCAAGGCTCAAAAATCGGTTCTTGTACTTATTCTGATATAACTGTTTTTAGTTTTCATCCAGTCAAAATTGTCACCACTGCCGAAGGTGGTATGGCTGTGACCAATGAGATAGGCTTGTGTGAGAAGATGAATCTTTTTAGAAGTCATGGCATTACTCGTGATGAAAGTTTAATGAATGAGGGTTCGTATGGTGGCTGGTATTACGAGCAAATCGAGCTTGGCTATAATTACCGAATGACAGAGCTAC
This sequence comes from uncultured Kangiella sp., assembly GCA_947503435.1. Lineage (GTDB taxonomy): Bacteria > Pseudomonadota > Gammaproteobacteria > Enterobacterales > Kangiellaceae > Kangiella. The sequence continues at coordinate 25,349 of CANNDL010000006.1, forward strand.
AAGCTGCTTTAGGTGTTTCTCAAATGCGTCGCTTGGAAGAGTTTGTCTTAGCGCGCCACACACTTGCGCGTCGTTACGACGAAAAGTTAAAAGATCTGCCTATTACTTTGCCTTTCCAGCTTGAAAATACTTACTCTGGATTGCATTTGTACGTCATCCGATTGCAGCTAGAACTTATAGGAAAGAGTCATAGACAAATATTTGATGAGTTGAGAGAAAAGGGAATTGGTGTGAACCTGCACTATATCCCAGTTCATACACAACCTTATTACAGGAACATGGGCTTTGACTGGGGTGATTTTCCTGAAGCAGAAAAGTATTACAGAGAAGCGATCTCAATACCTATGTTCCATGGAATGACATTGGAGCAACAAGATGAAGTTGTTGCATCTCTTAAGGATGTGCTTGTTTAACCTAAAATGAATATTTGCATTATTCCAGCCAGAGGGGGAAGTAAACGTATCCCCCGAAAAAATATCAAAGATTTTCATGGTAAACCAATGATAGCTTACTCCATTGAAGCAGCGAGAGAATCAGGCTGCTTTGATAAGGTTATAGTTTCAACCGATGATGCTGAAATAGCCGAGGTTGCAAAACATTGGGGGGCTGAAACGCCATTTATTAGGCCTGCTAACATTGCTGACGATTACGCCACAACCATGGAAGTTATCCAACATGCAATCGAGTGGTGCGAGAGCAAAGGTTGGTGGCTTGATAAAATATGCTGTGTCTATGCAACAGCACCATTTGTACTGGCCTCAGATATAAAAAGCGGATTGACTCTACTTGAAGAGTCAGACATTCAATACGCATTCTCTGCAACCTCCTTTGCTTTTCCGATACAAAGAGCTTTCTACATGGATGAAAATAAACGTTCAAATATGTTCCAGCCAGAGCACTTAAATACGCGTTCACAAGATCTTACCGAGGCGTATCATGATGCAGGTCAGTTTTATTGGGGAAAGGTTTCTGCGTTTAAAGCAGGACTTGGGTTTTTCGCTCCCCACAGTAAACCCGTTTTGCTTCCTAGAAAACGAGTTCAAGACATCGACACGCTTGAAGACTGGGAGATTGCCAAAGTGATGTATTCGGCACTAACCAAATGAAGGTTTACTTTAGGGTGGACGCCTCTGTGCATATTGGCAGCGGACATGTCGTGCGCTGCTTATCGCTGGCAGAGGTTTTTAAAGCGAACGGCCATAACGTCGTGTTTGTTATGCGGCCACAGCTGGGCGATCTGTGTGATTATACACGTAAGCGTGGTTTTGATGTTGAACACTTACCTAAACCCAGCGAATCGATGATCCCACAAAGCACTGCTGATTATCAAGCATGGCTTCAGGTCTCTGAAACGACCGATGCCGAGGATTTTTTATCCGTTGCAACAGACGTAGACCTAGTTGTTATTGATCATTATGGCATCAATACTCATTGGGAGAAGCTTGTAAAGTCGCGTACCTTGTGCAAAGTGACTGCTATTGACGACTTGGTACGGGAACATAGTTGCGACTTAATCATAGATCAAACTGTCGGTAGAGATGCGAATGAATATCTCGCAACTTCTCCTGACAGTCATGTATTTACTGGGGCTAAGTATGCCCTTCTCAAGGAGCAGTTTTCCCAGTTGCATCCGGTTGCTGTAGCAAAAGAAATAGACAAGCAGGAACACCGGCTGTTGCTTACGATGGGGGGAATAGACAACCCGAACGCAACGCTAAAAGTATTGCACGCGCTGTCGCATCGAGAACCTGTAATTCAAACTACGGTATTACTTAGTGATAAAGCACCACACTTTGACAGTGTTACTTCATTTTGTGGAAGCCATAGTGATTGGCTCACGCATATACCTTTTTGTGAAGATATGGCGGCACTAATGCTGGAACACACTATCGCTATAGGCGCTCCTGGGTCAACATCGTGGGAAAGAGCATGTATTGGGCTGCCCTGTATTATGATTCCCTTAGCGGATAATCAGTTGCAAATATGTCGGAACCTGGTCAAGAAGAAGGCAGCTATGTCTTTATCGCTGGATGAAATAGCAGCGCAGTTAAATACTAAGTTGGATGAGCTGCAGCACAACTTCGAATCGATGCGAAATAATAGTTTTAAGCTATGTGATGGCAAGGGGTGCACTAGAATAGTAAAGAAGATAAGCGAGTTAGGGTGGTTGTAGTATGAAAGTGACCTTACTGTGTTCGGATTTTAATCATCCAGTTTATTCTTATCTTAGTGCTTGGCAACAAGCAAATAAAGATCATTATAGTATTTCAATTGTCAGCAGAGTCAGCGAAATCAACGATCCCGGTGATATTTTATTTCTGATTTCATGCTCGGAGATTGTCAAAACCCAAACCCGTGAACTGTTCTCTCATACCTTGGTGTTGCACGCTAGTGACCTGCCCCAAGGGCGAGGCTGGAGTCCGCATATTTGGGATGTAATATCGGGTAAAGATGAGTTAACACTATCTTTACTTAATGCCGAAGACAGTGTTGATACTGGTGACATTTGGCAGAAGAAACACATTAAGCTTAATGGTTCGGAGCTATACGATGAAATTAATACGCTGCTTTTTGAGGCAGAAATTGAACTGATTTCCTGGGCCTGCCAGCACGTTTCAACAGCAGTACCTGAGCCGCAAGAGAGCGCCGAAACCAGTTACTATCGCAAGAGAACACCGGCTGACAGCCAAGTTGATATTGATAAAAGTATTAAGGCACAGTTTAATCTTTTAAGGGTTTGTGACCCAACTAGATTTCCAGCATTTTTTGAACTAAATGGTCGCAAGTACAAGTTAACCGTAGAGAGATATGATGAAAGATAACTTTATAGAAATCGATGGCAGAAAGATTGGCCCAGAATACGCTCCTTATATCATTGCGGAGCTTTCGGCAAATCATAACGGCGATATCAATCGTGCTTTTGAAATTCTTGAGATGGCAAAAGAGTGTGGAGCAGATGCAATCAAGCTCCAGACATATACACAAGATACGCTGACCATCGATTGTGACAAAGAGGACTTTAAAATCAAAGGTGGCCTGTGGGACAATAGAACCCTTTATGATTTGTACACGGAAGCCCATATGCCGTGGGAATGGCATAAGCCTTTGTTTGAAAGAGCCAAAGAGCTGGGGATCACTATTTTTAGCTCTCCTTTTGATTTTACAGCAGTTGATCTATTGGAAGAGCTTGACGCTCCGGCATATAAAATAGCTTCATTTGAAGCTATAGATATCCCGTTGATTGAATATGTGGCCAAAACTGGCAAACCTATAATTATTTCGACAGGTATGGCGAATGAAGAAGAAATTCAAGAAGCCGTTGACGCTGCTAGAAATGCAGGCTGTGAGGATTTGATTGTGCTCCATTGTGTGAGTGGTTATCCTGCTCCAGCTGAAGACTACAATTTAGCAACAATTTCAGATATAGAAGAGCGCTTTGATGTGTTAACAGGCCTTTCTGACCACACTATAGATAATACCACGGCTATAACATCGGTTGTTCTTGGTGCATGTTTGATCGAAAAACATGTCACACTTGATCGTAATAGCGGTGGTCCAGATGATAGCTTCTCACTGGAAAAGCCAGAACTTGCTCAATTATGCCATGACAGTAAAATAGCCTGGCAAGCATTAGGAAAAGTTAATTATGAGCGCAAAGAGAGCGAAAAGGGCAATATGGTGTTTCGTCGCTCACTTTACGCTGTAAAAGATATTAAAGCCGGAGAAAGATTTACGCATGAAAATGTGCGGAGTATTAGACCAGGTTATGGTTTAAAACCGAAAGAATTAAAAAAAATCCTTAATAGGAAAGCGGCGACAAATATTACAAGAGGTGAGCCTCTTTCATGGTCTTTGGTTGACTAATAGTTTTAAAGCTAAAGTTATTGGCGAGAATAGCAAGTTATAGATTTTGACAAAAATTCAACTGATAACTGTTTTGTAAAAACCAAAAGAAGTAGTTAATGAAAAAAGAAGCATACCTCCGTTTTTACAACTTATTTCTACGTGGGATAAGCATGCTTAGCAAGTTTGCGCTTGTTATTTGTATAGCTAAGTTTTTGAAGTTAGAAGAAGTTGGGCAATATGGTTTGCTAGCGGCCACAGTCTCTTTTTCAGTGATTGCTCTTGGTGGAGAGTTCTACACTTATAGCCAAAGAGAGATTTTATCTGTTGAACGCAGCCAATGGCCTTATGTCTTGAAGAATCAGGCAATAGCAAGTACTTTTCTTTATATCATTTTTTTGCCTTTACAGTTGCTAATCTTTGTCGGAGGGTTTCTCTCCTTTGATTTCATCTTCTTTTTCTTTTTAATCTTAATTCTCGAGCATATAGCTCAGGAGCTTAATAGGATATTAATAGCACTGCACAAACAGCTTTTTGCAAGTGTAGTATTGTTTTTTCGATTAGGTGCTTGGGGGCTCATTTCAATAGGGTTGTTTTATTATGACTCTAAATTTCAGAACCTAGATACAGTTCTATATTTGTGGTCGTTAGGTACTGCTATGGCAATAATAATGAGTCTTGTCCTGATTTTTAAAATGGTTCCTAATTTAGGGCAAGGGAAACTCGATCTTAAATGGATTAAAAATGGCTACAAAGTAGCTCTGAAGTTTTTTATTTCGACTATATGCATAAAAATAATTATGACACTTGATCGATATATAGCAGAGAGTATTGCTGGAATCGACTTTCTAGCTGTTTACGCAGTTTATGCAAGCATAGCGATGGTTATAAATAGTGTACTTGTACCCACAGTTTTTTCTTTTCTGTACCCAAGGCTAGTCGAGAATTATCGAAAAGGTAACTTTGACGCTTACAAAAGAAATATACGAGAATTACTATACTCAACTGTCTTGATTGGAGCCCTGGTTGCTTTACTGGTTGGGTTTATCTCTCCATATGCTTTTGCTTGGACTGGTAAAGATGTGTATCTAGATTCACAAAAGTATTTATGGTGGTTACTGCTATTTTCGTATTTATATTGCCTGAGCATGGTCCCACACTATATCTTGTATGCAAAAGGTAGAGATAAAGCAGTTCTAATATCGCACTTAGTGGCTGCTTTAGTCTTTATACTAGGTTCAGGGGGGAGTGTATATTTTAGTGATATAGATTTGTTATTTGTAACGTTATGCACATCGATGGCTACACTATTAGTTATGAAATCTTTTTTCGCGAAAAAACCAATTTGCAACCAGGAGGTTATTAATGCCTAAAAGTCGAGCTATATATGTTTGTTGCATTGCTGAGCCTTGGGCAAATGTAATCGATATGTTGAAGTCCGATGGCCTTGAGCCTGCTCATATTATTCACTGGAGAGATGATAAGACTTCATTTAAAAGGTACTCTAGTGAAAGTTGTAGTTTGCAAACTGTTGAAGATGCTTGGAAAGGTTCTAGTTTTCCTGTTGAAAGTATCGCTTTGGATGAGTCAGTGTTAAAAAGTATAGCTTGGTATGAAAATCAGGCCATAGCAATGATGTCTCGCTTAGATCCTAGTGAAAAGTGTTTTTCAGCTGTTTCCCGTCAAATATTTTTTAGAGAGTTAGTTGGTTATTGGCTTGCTATAATTGATAAGAAACAAATTAATATTGTTATTTCCCCTTCAATCCCTCATCGAGTGTTTGACTTTGCGCTTTATACTGCATCACGACTTAGGTCAATTAGTTTTATATCCTTTCAGCTAACTCCTTTTGGTTCAAATAGCATACTTATTGATGATGTCAACAAGATGCCTGAAGTTCCGAAAGGTAAATCTTCTATCTCAGAAGATGTTAAAGCTAGAATAGAAAAAGTACTCTTAAAGTACGATGAAGCTATCCCTGATTACATGATCAAGCATAAGATTAATAATAGTAATTTTTTAAAGCCGCTTAGTAGATTAATTCGAAAGGTTACTTCTAATTTGAAAGACGGAAACTTTTATAAGTTTTTACGCCCAAATACCTATTGGTGCTCAAGCAACCACCTTCCTAGAGAAAAGTCTATGAGCTGGTTTGAGTTTTTAATCTTGAATGCGAAGGCTAGATTAAAATTAAAAGCTTTAAAAAGAACTTATTTAAAGTTGGCTTCAAATACTATTCCTTCGAATAGTAAGTTTGTAGTAGTAGCTTTACATTATCAACCTGAAGAAACGACTTGCCCGACGGGGGGAGCATATAACGATCAGGTTTTAATTGTTAAGTTATTAGATGAGGTTTTGCCCAAAGATATAAACATTGTTGTTAAGGAACATAAGTCACAGTTTTATCCCGATCAGGAAGGTGCAGCTGGCCGCAATTTACTTTTTTATAGGCGTATAGCATCCATATCAAGAAGGGTATACTTTTCTTCCGTGGATGAAGACCCTTTTTCTCTTATTGACGAAGCTGAGGCGACTATTACCGTTAGTGGCACTATAGGTTGGGAAAGTGTCATACGCGGAACACCTTCATTAATATTTGGAAGGGCGTGGTATGAAGGTATGCCGAATGTACATAGAGTTAATGATAGAGAATCGTTAAGCAATGCTTGGTCATTGATAGCTCAGAAGTCAAACGGTATTTCAATCGAAGATATATATGACTTTCATGCTGCATTGGAAAAAACATTTATTACTGCAAAACACTATAAATCTTATATTAATAACGAAGATGTTAGCATGGAGCAGTCTGAAAAAAATTTGGTAGATTCGATTCTAAATTACATCAAGAGATAGATTATGTTTGAAAGTATATTAAGATTTATACTAAATCGTGTAGCTGCACCTATTATAAATGTTGCAACGTATCCATTTGTGCTCTCAAAGTGGAAAGCAGACTCCAAACACCTACCATTAAAGCAAAGTCATAAAGAGTTGTATTTTATAATTCATCAACACACCGCAAGAAAACTTTTCAAGTTTCCCGAACTTGTAAATTGTAAAGACTTTAATGATAAAATACAGTGGCTAAAACTTTTCGACCAAGATGAAAAAAAAATACAATGCTCTGACAAACTAGGTGTTCGCGAATATGCTTCTGAGATTGTTGGTGACAAATATTTAGTACCATTATATCAGATTGTCGAAGAGTTTGATGATATCGATTTTAACTCTTTGCCTGAATCTTTTGTACTAAAAACAAATCACGACTCAGGTACTGTGGTTTTAGTTAGGGATAAAAAGAAATTAGATAAGAAAACTGCAAAAGCAAAATTAGAGAGTTCTCTTGCAAGAAAATATGGCTGGGAAGTAGGTGAGTGGGCTTATAGCTTTATTAAACCCAAAATATTAATTGAGTATTTTATAGAGCCAGGCGCTGATTCGGCTCCCCCTGATTATAAATTTTACTGTGTAAATGGCAAAGTTAAGTTTTGTCATTACATTTATGATAGAGGTGTAAATGTCAAAGAGCAGCTCCTTAACTCTGCAGGGCAGGATTTAAAAGTGCCTCTTCATCCCAAGTTTCCTTTAGGTAATGATTTCGTTTTGCCAAATAACTGGAATGAAATGATAAGCCTTGCTGAAAAACTATCAAAAGGTTTCAAATGTGTAAGAGTTGATTTGTTCACTACTTCTAAAGGAGAGATGTTTATCGGTGAAATGACATTTTGGCCAATGGCTGGCACATATAGAGGAAAAGGGCAGAAGTATCATGGGAAAGCTTTAGATTTTGATCGAAAGACTTATAGCGATCCTATTTATCACTTGAAAAAGTAGCACTTACCTTGTCACGTTATTTCAAAATTTACTTTCTAATATTTTTTATATTGGGATTGTCAGCATTCGTTGAATGGGGGAAAGCAAACTACCTTCCTTCATCAATGTTTTTTGATCTTTTGATTTTAGCATCATTGCTTGTAAGAAAGCCTAGAATGAGTGTTGAAATTTTTTTTCCTTTTATATTCTTTTTTGCTTATTTTTTTATAAGTTTAATTTATTCAACTTTATACAAATCAGATCATATACTCGATTTTCTATTAAGCTATAAGGCTTTTGTTTACTTTTTAATAATCTTTTTTTCACTAAATAAAGAAATGGGTACGAAAAAAGGGTTTCTATATTTTTATTATATGCTTCTGGCTTTCTTCTTTCTCAAATATACATTAAGTGTTGGATTAAGTTTAAATATAAGACCCGTCGTTTATCGAGAAAATAACTTTGAGTTGCTATTTGTCGTGTTGTTGTTTTATTTAAGGCACATTTTGGTAGGAAGAGTTAAAGGTGTTGAGTGGTTTATCATGACAGCTATACTTTTATTGTCTCTATCAAGATCGGCGATTCCACTATACTTAATAGTAACTTGTGCAATAATTTTTGAACGTTTGAGTATTAAAAAAATTATAATATTTATGCCATTTATATTTGTTTTGGTATTCTCATTTATTTTGATTTTATTGAATAGACCTGGCGGGGGGCTAGAAAATATAGATAGATTAGTATTTCTTCAGGTCTATATGTCAGAAATACAAAATATGTCCTTAATGAACTTTCTGTTCGGTGTGGAACGTATATCTCCTTTAAGTCCAGAGTCATGCCAGAGATTAGGGTTTTATAAAGAATTATTTAGTTATAATAATGATGGAACCTGTTATTCCGTTATCTTGCATTCCTTTGTATTAAGGGCACTGTATGATCATGGTTTTATTATGTTTATTATAATACTTTACGTAACTTACTATCTGTTGAGAAGAGCAAGGTATAGTTTTAGAGAGAGCTTTGTAGTTGTACTTGTTGTTTGCTTAAATGGACTTTCAGTTTCTTCTTTTAATAGTTATTTTTTTCCACTTATTATGATTATTTATCTCGGCTTTTCGCACTTAAGACAAACCCCTGAGATAGTTTCTTATGGCGTTGAATTGCCCCTGATAACGCAACGTTAGCCTATAGAAATTATAAATTCATAGAGACTTATGGAGTGATTTTGAGCATTATTAGATTCTTAAAAGAAAACTACGTAAATGTGATCAACCATTTAGAGATTGAAAAACCTCGAAAAGGATTGTTTATATATTTAAACCCTTTTAACTATTTTTATTTCAGAACAACTCCTGAAATATTAAATGTAGCAAAATATAGAATGGATGGTTTTTTTGTTAACAGTTTTGTTACATTGGTTTGTGGTTTAAAGGAGGTAAGTATTCGGCAATCTTTTGATATGACTTCTTTGGCCCCAAAAATATTTGACTACTGTATAAACAACAAATTACCCATTTTTTTTGCTGGTGGCAAAGATGGTGATGTCGAGATGTTTGTTCAGAAAATTTTAGCTATATACCCGGACCTAAATGTGGTGGGTTATTGCTCAGGTTACCATCCAGACGAAGTTATTATAAGTAAAATTAAAGCGTCAAAGTCTAGAGTTGTTGTACTTGGTCTTGGTAATATTAAGCAAGAAAGAACAGGTTTGAAATTGATAAAAGATTATGAGGCCTTGGTGTTTACATGTGGTGCTTTCATCTCTCAAACTGCAAACTCTAGCGCGAATGAAGGAGCATATTACCCTGCTTGGATTAATAAATATCAACTAAGATGGCTTTATCGGTTTTATAAAGAGCCTCATGTAATAAAGAGGGTTGCTATTTATTACCCCAAGTTCCTTTTCAAGTTCATTATAGATTGGTTGGCTTTTAAATTTAAATAGTTGCGTTTTAATAAAAGGTGTTTGTGTGAAATTTTTAATAACAGGTTCGGCAGGTTTTATTGGCTTTTATGTGGCCCGCAGACTGCTTTCAACGGGATTTGAAGTGGTTGGCTTAGATAATTTGAATGATTATTATGATGTCACACTGAAAGAGTCGCGATTAAAGTTACTCAGAGATTTCGAAAAGTTTAAATTTTACAAATTAGATATGTCGGATAATGAGTCGCTAAGAAAGCTCTTTGATAAAGAGTCCATCAATCGAGTTATACATTTGGCCGCACAAGCAGGTGTTAGATACTCCATAGAGCAACCGCATGAGTACGCTAATAGTAATTTGGTAGGTCATCTCAATATATTAGAATGCTGTCGTCATTATGATATTGAGCACTTGGTATATGCTTCTTCAAGCTCTGTATATGGTTTGAATTCTAAAACTCCATTTTCAACTTCTGACTCAGTCGATCATCCTGTTTCACTTTATGCCGCCACAAAAAAATCTAATGAGCTTATGTCTCACTGTTATTCTCACTTATACAATCTCCCTACTACTGGACTTCGTTTCTTTACTGTCTATGGACCTTGGGGCCGCCCTGATATGGCTTTGTTCAAGTTCACAGACAAAATTATAAAGGATGAGGTGATTGATGTTTTTAATTTTGGAGACTTAAGTAGAGACTTTACTTTTATCGACGATATTATGGAAGGAATAGTTCGCATACAAGATGTTATTCCTCAGCGTTCAGAGTCTTGGAAAGTTGAAACCGGGAGTCCAGCTACTAGCTCTGCTCCATATAGTGTTTATAATATTGGAAATGGTAACCCTGTAAGGTTGATGGATTTTATTAGTGCTTTAGAAAAAGCATTAAATATTAAGGCGAATATGAATTATATCCCTATGCAGCCAGGAGATGTAAAGATAACTTATGCTGACACGGAAGACTTGTTTTCGGCCATAGGATATAAACCTAAGGTAGATATTGAATCAGGAGTTAATAAGTTTGTTGAATGGTATAAAACATATTATGAGGTTTCTAAATGAAAATAACGGTAGTTGGTACCGGTTACGTTGGGCTTTCAAATGCAGCTTTATTGGCTCAGCATAATAGTGTCGTCGCTTTAGATATTTCTAAAGAGAAAGTTGATTTGATTAATAAAGGGATTTCTCCAATTGAGGATGCGGAGATACAGGATTTCTTACAAAATAAAAAACTTAATTTAGAGGCTACTACAGATGAAAGGTTAGCTTTAAAGGATTCTCAATATATTATTGTGTGCACTCCTACGGATTATGATGTAGAAAAAAAATTTTTTGATACCTCTAGTGTAGAATCTGTAATTAACTCTGCTCGAAAGTATAACGAGTCTGCTACTATAGTAATTAAATCTACTATCCCTGTCGGCTTTGTACAAAATCTTGAGTCCAAGGGGCATCAAAAGATTATATTTTCACCAGAGTTTCTTAGAGAAGGAAAGGCTCTGTATGACAATCTGCATCCCTCTAGAATTATAGTAGGTTCTGATTCTAAAGAAGCACAAATATTTGCACAATTATTAAAGCAAGGGGCGATAAAGAAGAACATTGAAGTTTTATATACAGGCCCGACTGAAGCTGAAGCGATCAAGCTTTTTGCAAATACTTATCTAGCGATGAGGGTGTCTTTTTTTAATGAGCTTGATAACTATGCAGAGTTAAAGGGTTTAGATTCTCGTCAAATAATCGATGGGATTTCATTAGATCCGCGTATAGGTCAGCATTATAATAACCCTTCATTTGGCTATGGCGGATATTGTTTGCCAAAAGATACAAAACAGTTACTTGCTAATTACAAAGGTGTCCCAAACGCGATCATTAAATCTATAGTTAGATCCAATGAAATCAGAAAAGAGCATATTGCAAATCAAATATTGGCTTGCAATCCTGCGGTAGTTGGAATATATCGCCTAACAATGAAAAGTGGCTCTGATAATTTCCGGGCTTCATCTATACAAGATGTTATGAGGATTCTGAAGTCTAAAGGTATAGAAGTTATAATTTATGAACCAAGCCTTTCTGAAGAAACATTCGAGGGGTACGAGCTATCTAAGGAGTTCAATAGCTTCAAAGAGCAAGCAGATATTATTGTCACAAACAGAATGAGCGAACAGTTAGTTGATGTACAAGAAAAAGTATATACACGAGATATATTTAGGAGAGATTAAAAATGATTAAAGCTGTAATTCCCGTTGCAGGTTTTGGGACTAGGATGTTACCCGCTTCTAAGTCTATTCCTAAGGAAATGATTACTTTGCTTGATAAACCTTTAATTCAATACGTAGTTGAAGAAGCTTATGCGGCTGGCATTAGAGATGTTGTGTTTGTAACTCACTCAGCTAAATGCTCAGTAGAAAATCATTTCGATACAAACTTTGAACTTGAGTGGCAATTGGAGCAAAAAGGTAAAACTCAATTACTTGAGGCAGTTCGCAATACAGCTCCACCTAGCATGAGGTTTTCAACAGTAAGGCAGTCTAAAGGGCTAGGGCTGGGGCATGCTGTTTTATGTGCGAAAGAAGTTTTAGGTTCAGATGATGTTGCAATTCTATTGCCAGATGTATTAATTGATATGTATGAATGCGATTTGCAAAAAGATAATTTAGCCTCTATGCTCGAACGGTTCCGGCTTACAGGTAAGTCTCAGATAATGGTTGAGAAGGTTGGTGATTCAGATATTGAAAAATACGGTATAGCTGACTTAGGAGGGAAGAGCCCTATCGGTGGTAACAGCGTGCCTGTAAAAGCTTTTGTTGAAAAACCTCCATTGGAGCACGCTCCAAGCAATCTGGCTGTTGTGGGAAGATATGTGTTATCGAAGAATATATGGAGATGTTTGGAGTCTACCTCAGCTGGTTCAGGTGGAGAAATTCAGTTGACAGATGCTATTGACTCTTTATTAGATAGCGAAACGGTTGAAGCCTTTTACATGACAGGGAAAAGTCATGACTGCGGTAATATAAATGGCTTCATACAGACGTTTTTAGAGTACTCCTTACAAAACCCTAAATATGGGCCTCTAGCTAAAGAGGCTTATAAGTCTCTTAGCAATTAAATAGTAATCTATTAATTATGTAGTCTGTAATTATGAATAAAAATAAAATCACATTGGAGCAGCTAAATTTAAAAGCAAAATACTTGAGTAAGTTAACTTTACGAAAGTTATTTGAGCAAGGAGAAGACCGCAATAAATACGTTATTGGCTTCGATGAGTTCCATCTTGATTTTTCAAAACAATTTATAGACGACGATGTTTTTGCTGGTTTGCAAAAATTAGCTAAAGAATGTGATTTAACGTTTAAAATAAAACAATTACTTGAAGGGTCCGTCGTAAATAAAACTGAGAATCGACCAGCTTTGCATACGGCGTTAAGACTCCCCGAATCAAGTAGAATGTTTGTTGGAGACAGTAACATTACCTCTTATGTTCATGAAGAGTTGAGAAAAGTTGAAAAAATTGTATCGAAAGTCCAAAAGGGGCAATGGAGAGGTTTTTCGGGTAAGCCAATAACTAATATTGTAAATATTGGTGTGGGAGGCTCTGACTTAGGACCTTTCATGGTTGTTAACGCTCTTAAGGAGTACAGAGTAAACTTTAAAAACAAATTAGAATTCCATTTTGTTTCAAGTATGGATGGTACTCAGCTTTCAAAAATTCTTAATTCAATAAATCAAGAAGAGTCATTGTTTATAGTTTCTTCGAAATCATTTACAACCATTGACACATTTTATAACGCCAACACTGCGCTAGAGTGGATGCTTAAAGCTTGTACAAATAAGGAGCTAATTCTAAATCAACATTTTATCGGAGTGTCTGCAAATAAAGTTAAAATGGCTGAATGGGGGATTTCTACTGCTAATCAATTAATGATTTGGGACTGGGTTGGTGGCCGTTTTTCTTTGTGGTCAGCTATCGGGTTAACAATTGCTCTTTCGATCGGTTATAGCGGCTTTAAAGAGCTTTTAGCTGGCGCTCATAGCATGGATCTTCATTTTTTGAATGAAAAACATAATTGTAACTTGCCAATTATCTTGGGATTATTAGGTGTTTGGAATACAACATTCATGGGTATTAACGCTCACACAGTATTGCCATATGATGGACGCTTACAATTTTTCCCAAATTATTTAACGCAGTTAGAGATGGAGTCGAATGGAAAATCGATAGATAACAATGGGAACAAAGTTAGTTATCAAACCTGCCCAGTATTATGGGGTGATATAGGACCAAATGCCCAACATGCTTTTTATCAATTGTTGCACCAAGGAACCCAGAGAGTATCTTGCGACTTTATAGCCCCTATTAAACGCTATGGAGAAGATAAACAGCTTAAAAGCCAGCATGAATTAGCCTTAGCTAATTGTTTAGCGCAGTCTAGGGTCCTAGCCTTTGGTAACAATGCAATAAGCTCGAAGTCAGATGTTCCATCTCATAAGTATTACAATGGAAATCAGCCATCTAGTACTATATTAATTGATGAATTAACCCCTTACACATTAGGGGGATTAATTGCACTTTATGAGCATAAAGTATTTGTAATGGCAGCAATTTGGGATATAAATCCTTTTGACCAATGGGGGGTTGAATTAGGTAAGATTATTGCAAATGAGTTACTAGATGTCATAAAAGTAACTGATCCGCTAATGAACTCTTTTGATTCGTCAACAAACTCATTACTTAAGTTTATAAAAGACAAAAATTAATATGAATGTAGCAATCATTGGCAATACTTTAGATGCTTATGTTGCAGCAGTATCACTTGCATCGGTAGGGAACCGGGTGGTTCTAAGTTCCGGGTTTAATAATACTGATTTAATTGAAAGCAGCTATTTGCATAACGAACCTGAACTGACGCAAATGCTCGACATGGCGGAAAAAAGCAGTAATCTTACGGTTGTTAATGACCAGCAGTTTGACTCTAAAAATTTTGATTGTTTTTGGCTTTTTTATAAGGGAAGCTCTCAAGATCAAATAGAAGAGCAAATCGAAAAGCTTTCTTCAGAAAACCCGAATAGTAAATTCCTGCTTACAACCACTTTAGGGGTTGGTACGTATGAACAATTAGAGTCAAAGTATATTGATATGGATCTTGAAATTGCTGTGATCCCTTCATTTGTGCGGGAAGGCTACGCTATAAGTGACTTTAAAAAACCAGACTTACTATTGATAGGTACAAAGTCGAGCAAGTTTATTGCTCTAATCTCAAAACTTCTATCTGAGATAATAGAACGCTCAAGGAAAGTTATGTTTGTTTCTGCTGCAGAAGCAGAGTTTATAAAGACATCTATATGCAGTGTTTTAGCTTCAAGATTAAGTCTAATTAATGAATTATCAGGGCTAGCTGAGGGGTTAAATATAGATATTAACACTGTTGTTGAGGGAATGGCTTCGGATGCCCGAGTAGGAAAGTATTATCTGCAACCGGGTTGTGGTTTTGGTGGTGTTACTCTTTCTAGAGAAGTGAATAATTTACTTAAACTATTATCTGAGACTAGTTCATCTGGTTCATCAATGTTAAGCGCTGTAGTCGAGACAAATAATAGTCAAAAAGAACTGCTTTTTAGAAAGTTTTGGCAATACCGAAAAGGAAAGGTTTCGGGGGCAAAAATTTCGATTTGGGGAGCAAGCTTTAAGCCCAATACAAGCTCAATTAAAAACTCTCCTATCCATGAGATGATAGAAGCATTTTCCTCGCAAAACTGTATAGTCTCAGTATATGACCCTGCGGCCAGTGAAGGTTTAACTTCAGCGTACTCTAATTTAGAACAAGTGAAAATAGCAGTCTGTAAGGAAGATGCTGCAAAAGATGCAGATGCGCTATTTATATTGACGGATTGGGATGAGTTTTTGAGAGCGGATTATTTCCAAATAAGTAAATTGATGGCTAGGCCTGTAATTTTCGATGGGCGAAATATGCTAGATTACAGTGAAATGCAGGAGTTGGGGTTTGAATATTTTGGTGTTGGACGCGGCAGGCCGCTTACGGAGATAATAGATGGGTAGCCCTTTTAAAGCATATGATATCCGAGGAAAACTTGGTGAGCAACTTAATGAAGAAGTTGCTTATAAAATTGGTTCAGTATTTGCAATTTTTTTAAAACCGCAAACGATAGTTGTGGGCGGCGATATTCGAGAAACATCTGAGGACTTAAAGCTGAATCTCGCTCGTGGATTGGTGGATCAAGGTGTTAATGTTATAGATCTTGGAATGACAGGGACAGAAGAAGTTTATTTTGCTACTAAATTTTTGGAAGTTGATGGCGGTGTCGAAGTTACAGCAAGTCACAATCCTATCGATTACAATGGTATGAAGCTCGTTCGTGAAGAGTCTAGGCCAATTAGTGCTGACACGGGGCTTAAAGATATTGAGCGCATGGTTTATTCGGATAATGAAATAATACCAATTGAAGCGAAAGGTAACATAATTAAAAAGTCAGTCCTTAATGAGTTCGTAACTCATTTATTAACTTATATTGATGTAAGTAATATCAAACCTCTTAAATTAGTTGTAAACAGTGGTAATGGTGCTGCGGGCCATGTTATTGATGCTATAGAAGCAGTATTTGAAGATAAGAATATCCCTGTAACCTTTATTAAAGTTAACCATGAGCCAGATGGCAAATTTCCAAATGGCATTCCAAACCCTATACTTCCAGAGAATAGAGCTGCTACATCTGAAGCTGTACTAAAAAATAATGCTGACATGGGTATTGCTTGGGATGGGGACTTCGACCGTTGCTTTTTATTCGATGAGAAAGGACAGTTTATTGAAGGTTATTATATTGTTGGGCTCTTAGCTGAAGTATTTTTGCAAAAACAACCGGGGGCTAAAGTTGTTCATGATCCTCGCCTTACTTGGAATACGATTGATATTGTAAAGTCAAATGGAGGAATTCCAATATTATCTAAGTGCGGCCATGCTTTCATTAAAGAGATTATGAGAGAAGAGGACGCTGTTTATGGCGGTGAAATGTCTGCGCACCACTATTTCAGAGACTTTGCATATTGTGACAGTGGAATGATCCCTTGGCTTCTTGTGTCCGAGTTATTATCAGTAAAAAATCAAAAATTATCAGAGATGGTACAAGATAGAATTGAAAAGTTTCCATCTTCGGGGGAGATTAATAGACGCTTAGATGATCCGAACATTGCTATTAACTTGTTGCTTGAGAAATATCAGCAAGATGCAATTGTCACTGATAAGCTCGATGGTATTAGCATGGAATTTGATAGCTGGAGGTTTAACCTTAGAAAATCGAATACAGAGCCTGTTGTAAGACTTAATGTTGAGTCGAGAGGTGACAAAGAATTAATGGAGAGTAAAACACAAGAAATTTTGGATTTGTTAGAGAGTTAATCTTGCAAGGGAAATTTTCTATGTTAGAATCCTCAACCACAAAATAGTCGCGTAGCTCAGCTGGTTAGAGCACCACCTTGACATGGTGGGGGTCGGTGATTCGAATTCACTCGCGACTACCAAATACAAAAATGCCGCTTTTAGCGGCATTTTTTATGGGCGATATTTTTGTAAGTATTTATTCTGCCTTACAGGTGTAGCCTTCGAGAGTTACAGATTTGATTCGGTCGCTTCCGCCACAAACTTCAGCCGCAGTTCGCGTGTTTTCATGGATAGTGTCAGAGTTACTTCCTTTATCAACGTGGAAGCTACAGCCTGTGGCTAGGGTAGCTAATAAGGCTGCTGTTGCTAATTTTATTTTTGAACTGTTCATTGTTTTATATCTCTTTCTCTAATTGTGAGTGTTTTAGATAAAGCTACGGGGTAGCTTTCAAAGAGTATATTAAAACGGTGTTTCTGAATGATTACTTAATGGTAACAAATCGTTTAATCGATAATTTTATCTTTAAATTCGCACAAGTCTTCGATCATGCAGCTTCCGCACCTTGGCTTTCTAGCTACGCAGGTATAGCGTCCATGGAGTATTAGCCAATGATGAGCATCCAATAAAAACTCCTTCGGGACAAACTTTAATAGAGCGTCTTCAACTTGGCGGACGTTTTTACCTGGGGCAATCTTGGTGCGATTGGAGACTCTAAATATATGAGTGTCGACAGCCATGGCTACTTGTCTAAAGGCAGTATTTAGTACAACGTTAGCGGTTTTTCTACCAACACCTGCTAAGGCTTCTAAATCTTTGCGATTATCCGGAACAATAGAGTTGTGCTTCTCAATTAGATCCTTGCAACAAGAAATCACATTTTTAGCTTTTGAGTTAAAAAGGCCGATGGTTTTAATATATTCTTTTAAACCATCTTCGCCAAGTGCATATATGCTTTCAGGTGTGTTAGCGACAGGGTAAAGTTTACGTGTAGCTTTATTGACGCCAACATCCGTTGCTTGAGCTGATAGGATAACGGCAATCAGTAACTCGAAAGTTGATGAATACTCTAGCTCGGTTTCAGGATTAGGGTTTTCAGCGCGTAAACGCTCAAATATTTCTTGGCGTTTAGTTTTGTTCACTGGCTATAACCTCTACTGGTGAGCTTGTTTTTTCTAAGATTTGCGTCTTGGATTTTTCTTCATTTCGCTTATCAATATAGTTCTTGCCCGCGATAAGCAAACCTAGGAATACAAAGGCTCCGGGTGGAAGGATTGCAAATAAAAACTTTGAGTCTGTAAGATAAAACGAAAGAGTTAAGCTGCTTGCCCAGTCTCCTAACAGTTGCTCCGCGCCATAGAAAAGTGTGCCTTGACCAACCAGCTCGCGTAGTGCTCCTAACGTACATAAGACCAAGGTAAAGCCGATACCCTGCATGACACCGTCTAATAATGAAGGCAAAAACTTATTCTTTGAAGCAAAGGCTTCTGCACGACCAATAATGGCGCAGTTGGTAACAATTAGTGGAATAAAGATGCCAAGCGTTAAAAATAAATCGTAAGTGTAGGCATTCATGAGTAATCCAACATTGGTCACGAAGCTTGCGATCATCATGACAAAGATAGGAATACGAATTTCCTTGGGGATATAGTTTCTGACAAGTGAAACGGAGGCGTTCGAGCCTGCTAGAACACAGGTCGTTGCTAAGCCGAGGGCTAGCCCATTAATGAATGTGTTACTAACGGCCAGAAGTGGACATAAGCCCAACAGTTGGACTAATGCTGGGTTATTACCCCAAAGCCCGCTTTGGATGATATCTTTTGAAGGGATTTTTTCTTCCTGGCTCATTTTGATACCTGTTGATTACAATTGTTTGTGGCACTGAACAACCAGTTTGAATTTGCATCATAGAATTCCAAAGTATTGGCTACTTGGCTAACAACCGCACGGGGAGTTATCGTCGCTCCAGTAAAACTATCAAACTCACCACCATCTTTTTTAACTGCCCAATTATCAATCGCGGGGTTTGATAGCGATTTATTCGAAAAATGATTAATCCAATTATCTTTGCTGAGTTCAATTTTATCGCCCAAACCGGGGGTTTCTTTATGCTCGGTAACTCTTACCCCCGCAATAGTGCCATTGGTATAAACTCCGACGACCATTTTAATCTGACCGCTATAACCGTTAGGAGCTATGGTCTCAAAAATCACGGCAATAGGATTCCCGTTCATTCGCATGCGGTAGGCTTGCAAGGGCTTATCTGAGCCAAGCAATCCGGCATCTTCAATAATCGTACAATCATGGTATACGTCATTATTATATAAAGATTTATCAACCAACTGGTTAAGCGTTCTAGCTAGTGCAGCTTTCATTTCGCTGGCGATCGTGTCTCGAGTAACAAAATAAGTTGTGGTGATTAGGCCAACGCAAACCGTAGCGAACAACGCTAGAATTAGGCCATTGCGGCTAATCATTTTAAGCAAAATTGATTTAGCGGACATGACGGTTCCCTTGGTTTTTACTGTGTCCGTAAGTTCTTGGTTTGGTGTAGTAATCAAGTAAGGGGACTGTCATGTTCATTAATAGGACTGCAAAAGCAATAGCGTCGGGATAGCCACCAAAGGTTCTAATTAATACGGTAATAACGCCTATCCCTAGTCCAAAGATTAAGCGTCCTTTAGGTGTTGTTGACGCGGTTACAGGATCTGTGGCGATAAAGAATGCACCTAGCATTGTTGCGCCAGAGAACCAGTGGAAGAGAGGACTGAGGTATTGATCAGGGCTGAGTACGTATAAGAATCCGCTCATTAGCATCATGCCCGCAAGTACACCTACAGGAATATGCCAAGCAGCAACTTTTCTGAGCAATAAAACTATTCCGCCAAACAAGAAACCTAAGTTTATCCACTGCCAGCCAATTCCTGATAAGCCCCCAATTATCGGCGAGCTTTGAATTTCAACAATTCTATAGCCTTGGGAGAGCTCTGTTTTCACATGATCTAGCGGCGTTGCCATGGTAAAGCCATCAACCCCCTGGCGTACGTGGTTTAAATCGTAACCTTGGCTGCTTGTTCCAGTAAAAATATAGCTCAAGGTGTCATAAAAGCTGAGAGAGTTTTGAGCAAGCTCAGCGGCAGGCAACCATGCGGTCATTTGTACAGGAAAAGAGATAAGAAGTAATACGTAAGCAACCATCGCGGGGTTAAAAATATTATTGCCCAGACCACCATAGAGGTGCTTGGCGAAAACAATTGCAAAAGTTGTGCCTACGACGGTCATCCACCAAGGTAATAGCGGAGGAAGTGCTAAACCAATTAACCAAGCTGTCACTAGTGCGCTTCCATCAAATAGAGTTCGTTGGACGGGACGATTTCTAGTTTTTAGAATAGTGGCTTCTGTTATTAATGCCGTGAAGCTGGCCAGTAAGATGTTGATGAGTACTCCAAAGCCGAAGAAGTACACTTGGGCTATCAACCCTGGAATGGTTGCAACAATGACCCACAGCATTAGCTGAGTCACAGAGTTAGGCTTCTTATCAAACGGGGACGATAAAATTCCCATTAGGATCCCTCATCTTGCTTTGGTTTTAAATCGCTTTGTTCGGCTTGGGCTTTTTTCTTGGCTTGTACTCGAGCAAGAGCAGCTTCAACGGCCGCTTTTTTTGCATCATTTTTGCCAGAAGCTTCCGCAGCTTTACGTCGGGTTTCAGCAGCTTTACGATGCTTCTCTGCTTTTTCACGCTTCACACGTTCAATACGTTCTAGTCGAGCTTCATGACGGTCACGCGCTTTATCAGCTTTTATCTTTTCAAGTCGGTTGTTACGTATAGAAGATTTGGCGTAACGATAATATTGGACTAGTGGGATATCGCTTGGGCAAACGTAAGCACAAGCTCCGCATTCGATACAATCAAAGAGGTTGTAGTCTTCAGCTTTTTCGAACTCATCGGCTTTAGCATGCCAATAAAGTTGCTGGGGCAATAGCGAAGCAGGGCAGGCAATCATGCACTCGCCACAGCGAATACAGGGAGCTACATCTTGGGGTTGTGATAATTCACTCTTCGCCGCCATAATAATGCAGTTGGTAGCTTTAACTATCCCAGCATGTAGAGAGTGAATTTCAAAGCCCATCATAGGGCCTCCCATGATTAGCTGCTGATAGTCTTGTGTTTGAACTGAGTCAATTAAATGCTTAACTGGAGTGCCGATTGGGACTCGATAATTGCCTTTCTTCGGGCAAGCGTTTCCAGTGAGAGTTACCACTCTATCCACTAGTGGCTTGCCGTCGATGATAGCTTCATAAATGGCAAAGCATGTCCCGGCATTGTGCATGACGAGGCCAAGATCTGCTGGAAGCTTTCCTTGCTGAACTTCTTTGCCTGTTAATAATTGGATTAATTGCTTTTCACCACCACTTGGGTATTTCGTAGGTACGACGCCAATTTTAACATCTAACTTGAGCTTTTCTCTCGCAACCTTTATTGCTTCGATAGCCTTCGGCTTATTATCTTCTATGCCAATAATGATATTAAGTTTGTTATAAAGATGGGAAATGATTTCCGCACCTTTTAAAATCTCAACGGCATTTTCTTGGATCAACTTATCATCACAGCTGATGTAAGGCTCGCATTCCGCAGCATTGATGATGAGAGTTTCGATGCCCTCGGAACGTTGCAGTTTGATATGGCTAGGAAAAGAAGCGCCGCCTAGACCGACAATTCCGGCTTCAAAAATTCGCGCTAAAATCTGCTCGCGAGATAGAGATTTATATTCTTCGTTTCGTTCCAACTTCACCCACGAATCTCTGCCGTCGGATTTAATGACAATGCATAGGTCTTCTAGACCAGAGGCATGAGCAATTGGGCGCTTCTCGATGGCAGTTACAGTTCCTGAGGTTGGCGCATGTTGGAAGCTACTGAAGACCCCATCATTTTTTGCAATAACTTGTCCCTTTAACACAGACTGCCCAAGCTCTACAGTTGGAGCTGAGCGATTACCAGCTTGAGCTTTAAGGTTAATTACAAACTCTTTTGCAAGTGGCAAAGAGCTTATGGCTGTTTGATTGGATTCGGTTTTATGCTCTTCAGGGTGAATGCCACCTGGAATTTCATAAATAGGGATCTCGGAAGTAAAGTTAGAGCGTTCCATTAACTCACCTCCTTAATATTTATGGCAAGATCGGGTTGTTGCCATTTCCAACTAGAGATACTTTGCGGTACTTCAAGCATATCGATGCAATCAACAGGGCAAGGCTCAACGCATAAGTCGCAACCAGTACATTCATCAACAATGACGGTGTGCATAAGTTTTGGAGCGCCTAAAATAGCGTCGACAGGGCAGGCTTGGATACACTTAGTACATCCAATACACTCATCTTCTCGAATATAAGCAATAGTAAGCGGTTTTGTTTCGCCGCGTTCTTCATCTAAAGGAATAACTTCTCGCCCTAATAAATCGGCAAGGGATTTAACGCCAGCTTCTCCACCAGGTGGACACTTGTTAATTTCATCGCCGTTGGCAATGGCTTCTGCGTAGGGTTTACACCCAGGGTAACCGCATTGTCCACACTGAGTTTGCGGTAGCACGTCATTAATTTGCTCGACAATAGGATCGCCTTCGACTTTAAACTTCACCGAAGCAAAACCAAGTATGGCTCCAAAAAGTAAGCCTAAAGCTGCAAGAATAACGACCGCGGTAATCAGATCCATGCAAAAACCTAAAGCTTAACCAAGCCAGAGAAGCCCATGAAGGCTAAGGACATAAGCCCAGCAGTGATCATGGCTATGGCCGAACCTTTAAAAGGTATTGGAACGTCTGCTGCTGCCAAGCGCTCTCGCATGGCCGCGAATAAAACTAAAACCAATGAAAATCCTACTGCTGCTCCGAAGCCATAAACTAGGGATTGTAAGAAATTATGCTGTTCATTGACGTTTAGTAATGCGACACCCAATACCGCGCAGTTAGTGGTAATTAAGGGTAAAAATATTCCCAGCAAACGGTAGAGGATTGGACTAGTTTTATGTATGACCATTTCGGTTAATTGCACCATTACCGCGATAACCAAAATAAAAGATAAAGTTTGCAAATACTCCATTCCTAAAGGCATCAGAATATAAGTATTTACGATGTAACTTAGCGCTGACGCTAGGGTTAAAACGAAGGTCGTTGCAATAGACATGCCGATAGCGGTTTCAAGTTTCCCAGAGACGCCCATGAAAGGGCAAAGGCCGAGAAACTTCACCAGTACAAAATTATTGACTAAAACGGTGCCAATAAATAGTAAAAGGTATTCGCTCATTCAGTTCTAACTTCTTGTTTTTAATGATTTTTTAAAAGGTAGCCTAAAGGCTAAATATTAGAGGCTATTATGCTAGATAGGGCACTTAGACACAACTTAATAAATAATTTTGAGTTCAAAAAATAAAATTCTCGGAGACTGCGAATACTGATAAGATAGCTGCAAATCACAAGATAAAACAGCACAATGAGCAAGCTTAATGAGCCTTATGGCGGTGAGTTAAAACAGCTAATCAAACCCAACGAAAAGTTAGAGTTGATAGAGAGTTCGAAAATATTAAGGGATTGGGATCTAACTCCACGACAAATATTGGATATTGAGCTGTTACTTAATGGGGCTTTTTCTCCACTTTCCGGATTTATGACAGAGAGTGAATACGACTCAGTTGTGGAAAAGCTTTGTTTGCCATGTGGAACTATTTGGCCCATACCGATTGCTTTAGATGTAGATGAAAATTTCGTTAGCTCAGTAGAAGAGGGTGATTCCATTGCACTGAGAGATCAAGAAGGAGTTCTTTTGGCTATTTTGGAAATTAGTAGCAAGTGGCAACCAAATAAGCATAAAGAAGCGGAACATGTTTTCGGCTCAAATGATACGAAGCACCCAGCCGTTAACTATCTATTTAATCAAGCGGGGGACTATTATTTAGGTGGGAAGATCAAAGGTGTTGAATTACCAACACACTATGATTATAAAGCACTTAGAAATACCCCTAAACAGTTACGGGAAAAGTTTAACAAGTTAGGGTGGCAAAAAATTGTTGCCTTTCAAACTCGAAACCCAATGCATCGAGCGCATCAAGAGTTAACTTTTCGAGCTGCAAAAAACGAAGAAGCTAATTTACTAATTCATCCTGTGGTTGGAATGACCAAACCAGGTGATATTGATCACTATTCAAGGGTTCGATGTTACGAACATATTCTTGACCATTACCCTGAACAAACAACAGATTTAAGCCTATTGCCTTTGGCGATGAGAATGGCTGGACCAAGAGAAGCGCTTTTGCATGCCATTATCCGTAAAAACTATGGTTGCTCTCATATAATTATTGGACGAGATCATGCAGGACCTGGCAAAAATAGTAAAGGGGATGACTTTTACGGCCCATATGATGCGCAAGAGCTATTTAAAGAGCATGAAGAAGCTTTGGGTATTAAAATGGTTCCTTTCCAAATGGTTTCTTATGTTCAAGAAAAAGCAGAGTATTTGCCCAATAATGAAATAGATGAAGGTATGACTGTTTTAAATATTTCGGGCACTGAATTACGTAGACGATTACGTGAAGGCCTTGAAATACCTGGCTGGTATTCCTACCCAGAAGTGATTAAAGAATTGCGAAAAACCAAGCCAGCTAGGAGCAAGCAAGGCTTTACGGTATTTTTTACTGGATTGTCAGGTTCCGGAAAATCGACCATCGCTAATGCTTTATTAGTGAAGTTACTTGAGATGGGCGATAGGCCAGTAACTTTGCTAGATGGAGATATTGTTCGTAAAAACCTTTCCAGCGAGTTGGGTTTTTCCAAAGAACACCGTAATTTAAATATCGAACGTATTGGTTTCGTCGCTTCGGAAATCACTAAAAATGGTGGCATTGCAATCTGTGCGCCAATTGCGCCTTATACTCAAACACGCGCAACAGTTAGAGAATTAATCAAAGAACATGGTGGCTTCATTGAGATTTTTGTATCAACACCTTTGGAAGAATGCGAAAGGCGAGATCGCAAAGGGCTTTACGCAAAAGCTCGAGCTGGCATTATTAAGGAGTTTACTGGCATTAGCGATCCCTATGAAACACCAAAAAGTCCGGAGTTAGTGATAGAAACTATGGACACTACACCCGATAACGCAGCTCATAAAGTTATCCTGAAGTTAGAGCAATTAGGATATATCAAATGATTAAAAAGATATTTCTTTTTGTAATTTCATTATCGTTATCATTTGCTTTGGTAGCAAAAGAAAAAAAATTTCCGAGCATAATTGATTATAAAAGCTCGCATCATCCCGTTGTGGCTGAAAAAGGAATGGTAGTATCGCGTCAGTATCTGGCAAGTCGTGTAGGGCGAGAAATACTGCAACAGGGTGGTAATGCAGTTGATGCAGCGATAGCCACAGGTTTTGCCTTAGCGGTAGTGTTGCCAGTCGCGGGTAATATTGGTGGTGGTGGCTTTATGCTTGTGCACATGGCGGATAGCGGCGAAACCGTAGCTATTGATTATCGTGAAATGGCTCCAGCTGCTGCCCATAAGGACTTATTCTTAGATGCTAATGGTATTGTTGATAACCAAAAGGCACGTTTTAGTTATTTATCGGTTGGCGTGCCAGGTACTGTCGCTGGCTTTGAGTTGGCTCATAAAAAATACGGCAAGTTACCTTGGAAAGAACTTCTCAAGCCTGCGATAAAGCTAGCTGAAAAAGGCTTTTACGTTAACTGGGATATTGCACAAAAATTAGAACGTCGCCGTACCCATTTAACTCAATCTGAAGCAACTAAAAAAGCTTTTTACAAAGCAGATGGCTCAAGCTATCAATTAGGTGAAATTTTGGTTCAAAAAGACCTAGCCTGGTCTTTAAAACAAATTCAAAAAGAGGGCGCGGAAGCGTTTTATGAAGGCGTGATTGCCGACAAGATTGTGCAGGATATGAAAACCCATGGCGGTATTATCAGTAAGCAGGATTTAGCTAATTATCGACCGAAAGTTCGCCCGGTGATTAAAGGGTCTTATCGAGGCTATGATATCGTCACTATGCCGCTGCCAAGCTCCGGTGGAGTGCATATAGTGCAAATGCTTAATGTACTCGAGCAATTTCCACTGTCAGAGTATGGAGCAAATAGCGCCAAATCGATTCAATTAATGACTGAAACCATGAAGCGGGCTTATGCCGATAGAAGCAAACATCTTGGTGATAGTGATTTTTATGATGTTCCCGTTGAATGGCTTACCAATAAGTCTTATGCCAAAGCAATAGCAGAAGAAATTGCAAAAGGTGAAGTAAAACCTTCTAAGGACATATTTCCTGGAACTGTAGCAGCCAAAGAAAGTGATGAGACTACCCAGTTCTCGGTGGTGGATCAATGGGGTAACGCCGTATCTAACACTTACACTTTGAATTATTCCTTTGGTTCAGGTTTGATGGTCGCAGGCACAGGAATTTTGCTTAATAATGAAATGGATGACTTCTCTGCAAAGCCAGGAACGCCTAATGGTTATGGTCTTATTGGAGGTGAGGCCAATTCGATCCAGGCTTATAAACGCCCGCTAAGTTCTATGACGCCGACTATGGTATTTAAAGACGGCAAAATAAAATTGATGACTGGCAGTCCAGGCGGCAGCCGAATTATTAATGCCGTTTTACAAGTCATAATTAACGTTATTGATCATGATATGAATATTGCGGCGGCTACTCATGCTCCGAGATTTCACCATCAATGGCTGCCGGACGTGTTATTCGTAGAACCAGAGATGAACAAGGATACCATTAACCTACTTACAGAAATGGGCTATAAAGTTAAACGCTCTGGTACTATTGGCGCGACCCAGTCAATTCAAATAGAAGATTATATTTACGGTTCGGCTGATCCAAGAAGACCCAATGCCGAAGCGACTGGCTATTAACCTATTTAAAAATATTAAATGAAACCTATAACAATAATAGTAACTATTGCTTTAGCATTATTCTCATTCGAATTAATTGCCCATGGTGTTGATGATAATACTAAAAACTTTTTAGCCAACCTTGAAGGGGTAGCGATAGTACCATTTCTTTATATTGGCGCTAAGCATATGGTCACCGGTTATGATCATTTATTGTTTTTAGTCGGTGTTATTTTCTTCTTGTTCAAACCAAAAGATATTTTGATTTACGTCACTTTTTTCACCATTGGCCATAGTCTGACTTTGCTGCTTGGTGTGTTAAATAAAATTAGCATTAACCCTTATCTAATAGATGCGATTATTGGTTTTTCTATTGTATATAAAGGGTTTGATAACTTGGGCGGCTTTGAGCGTATGCTCGGAAAGCAACCGAATACCAAAATTGCAGTATTAATCTTTGGCCTGATCCACGGATTTGGTTTGGCGACTAAGCTACAAGAACTTGCACTACCTGACGATGGATTATGGCAAAATTTATTAGCCTTTAATGTCGGCGTAGAATTGGGGCAGTTTTTTGCGTTGTTGCTAATACTCTTGCTAATTAGCTATTGGCGTCGCTATGCAAGCTATATGAAATTTGCATCCTTAACCAATCTTTTACTGATGAGTTGCGGCTTTATGCTTATGGGCTATCAACTTACCGGTTATTATCTAAACTAAATTATTATGACAGAACCGCAAACTTTACACCTTTCAAAAAAGGCTTTAATTAGATCAACACTACTAGCGTTAGCTTTAGCGACTGTGACGTTAGTACTTTTTATCTTACCTGCAGAATATAATATCGATCCAACCGGGCTTGGAAAAACAATAGGCTTGACTCAACTTTCTCCTAGCTCTTTAGATGCTCCAGTAAAGGCTAAACAGGCCAATAAAGAACAAGCCTCGGGCTATCAAAAAGATCAGGTGGTTATAGAAGTGCCTGCGGGAGAAGGCTTAGAATATAAATTTTATATGGATAAACATCAGAATTTAACGTATCACTGGTCCACTACTGGCGAAGAGCTTTATTTTGATCTGCATGGCGAGCCAGAAGGCGATACCACCGGTTATTTTGAAAGTTACACAGTGAGTAACGCTAATGAAGTCCAAGGAGCTTTCATAACCCCTTTTGCAGGTAGCCATGGTTGGTACTGGAAAAACAATAGCGATCAAAACGTAACAGTCACTTTAAATACCGAAGGAAAGTATAAACTTATTGGTTTTGTTCACTAATTTAAAAGATTAATCTTCTACTGTTGGCTCTATAGGGGTTGCCATGACCGCCTCAGTATCCATTTTTTCTTTTGGGTTCTTTTTACTTGTGAACTTTTTAATGATGAACCACATTATTATTCCAACGCTAAAAAGTATTGCCCAAACCAAACCAAGAGTTTTGATCCCACTCATAAATTCAGCTTGATAGCCGTCGAATAAATTCACAACAGCATTGAGTACTAGTGGCGAGTAACTGTTTACCCCTTCAACTGGGTGGGCAGGGGTCAAAGCTCCCGCAAATATGGTAGAAGCAAAGAACCACTTTACAATAAAGTGCCAATTGCGAATGGCATACCAAACTATTGCTACCATCATTACAGTTAGTCCAATATAAACAATCCAAGTAAGGCCATAATTTGGAATTTGCGTTACTAACTCTTGAGAAGCCTCGCTCGCATCTGTAGTTTCTAATGGAATCGTTTGTGTTGTCATTATAATCTCTTGTTATTATTTAACGCGCATGCCCGGCTGAGCACCATCATCTGGATTTAAAATCCATAAGTCGCTGCCACCAGGGCCAGCTGCTAGTACCATACCTTCTGACATACCAAATTTCATCTTTCTAGGAGCCAAATTGGCAACCATGACGGTGAGTTTACCTTCTAAATCTTCAGGTTTATAAGCTGATTTTATACCTGCAAAAACTTGTTTAGTTACACCTTCACCTAAGTCTAATTGTAGTTTTAACAGTTTATCAGCACCTTCAACATGCTCAGCCTTGGCAATTTTTGCGATACGCAAATCGATTTTATCAAAATCTCCGAATTGAATTTCTTCTTTGATCGGATCTGAAAGTTCTGCTTTATTTTCTTTATCTGCTTCGGCCTCTAAGTCTTCTTTAGAAGCTTCGACTACCGCATTTACAGATTTCATCTCGATACGTTGCATCATTGGCTTAAACTTACTAATTTCATAATCGACTAAAACATTTTGCGCTGTGGACCATGCCATCGATTCTAAGTTTAAGAAGTCTTCAACTTTTTGTGCTAATGATGGTAGAACAGGTGTTAAATAAGTTACTAGCACCTTGAACATGTTAATGCCCATGCTGCACACTTGGTGCGCCTCTAGTTTAGACTCTTCGCTTTTAACTAGTTTCCAAGGTTCTTTTTCAGCAATATAAGCATTGGCTTTATCAGCTAACGCCATAATTTGTTTTATTGCTTTACCAAAGTCACGGTTTTCATAATGAGCAGCTATTGAATCTGAAGCAGAAGTAAATTCTGCCAATAAATTGGGCTCAACGACAATGTTACTTAATTTGCTATCGAATTGCTTAGTGATAAAGCCAGAACAGCGACTTGCAATGTTCACCAGCTTGTTTACCAAGTCGGTGTTAACCCTTTGTGCAAAATCTTCTAAATTCAAATCAAAATCATCAATCTTGCTAGACAGTTTGGCTGCGTAGTAATAGCGTAAATATTCAGCGTTTAAGTGCTCTAAGTACGTTTTGGCTTTAATAAAGGTGCCTTTAGACTTCGACATTTTCTGGCCATTAACTGTCACAAAACCATGCGCCCAAACGGCTGTTGGTGTGCGATATCCCGAGCCTTTTAACACTGATGGCCAGAATAAGGTATGGAAATAGATAATATCTTTACCTATGAAATGGTAAATCTCAGCATCAGAATCTTTATTCCAATAATCATCGAAACTCAAACCTTCAGTTCGGTCACAAAGGTTTTTAAAGCTAGCCATATAACCAATCGGGGCATCGAGCCATACATAAAAATACTTGCCTTCTTCCCCTGGAATTTCCCAACCAAAGTAGGGCGCATCACGTGAGATATCCCATTGACGTAAATCATCCAACCACTCGTTCATCTTATTCTGAACTTCTAATTGCACATGGTCATCATTCGATAGCCAATCGCGCAAGAATCCTTCAAAACCTTTCAAATCAAAGAAGAAATGCTCTGACTCTTTTAACACTGGAGTCGCGCCAGAGACGGCGGATTTAGGATTCTTTAAATCAGTCGGGCTGTAAGTAGAGCCACAATTATCGCAATTGTCACCGTATTGTTCTTCGGAGCCGCACTTTGGACAAGTGCCTTTAACGAATCGATCCGGTAAGAACATGTTTTTCTCAGGATCAAATAACTGGTTAATAGTTTTAGAGCTGATATGACCTTGTTCTTTTAGTTTAAGGTAAATACCTTGGGTCAGTTCTTTGGATTCGGGACTATGTGTTGAATGAAAGTTGTCAAAGCCAATTAAAGCGCCAGCAAAATCACGCTCATGATTGGCTTTTTGTTCCGCTATAAAATCTTCTGGAGTTTTGCCTTCTTTTTGTGCTCTTAACATAACCGGTGTGCCGTGAGTATCATCGGCGCACACATAGTAGCATTCATGACCTCGAGATTTTTGGAAGCGTACCCATATATCCGTTTGTACATATTCAAGCAAATGCCCGATATGGATGTCGCCATTGGCATAAGGAAGGGCACTGGTAACGAGGATTTTTCGTTTATCTGAGTTGGTCATATTTTAAGCTTTTAATACGATTAAAGTTTTTCTTAGCGAATAGCGGCAAATATACTGGTTTTCAGTGATTTTTTCATTAATTAATTACTTAATTGGGTCGATCAAGCTTGGTTTTAGTGAGTAAAAGACTTAGACTTTGAGCCATTCGGAATAAACACTTCAATTTTTTAAAGATGGCGTCTCAAACTCAAATAGAACAAAGGCTGCTCGATTTTGATTACGCAGCGTTTGGATTTAAACCAATTAGTAAAACCGCTATTCAAAAAATTGATTTAAAAGGGAATACCACCAAGTTAATTTTAAAGTTTGGTTATCGATTTGATTCATATCAAACTCAGTTTAAAACCGACTTGCAACGATGGCTGAGCGATGAATTTCCTGAGCAATCATTTGAAATTGAAATGGTAAGTAAAGTTTCAGCTCATGCCCACCCAGCAAAAGTCCAAGCCATGACAGCAGTGAAAAATATTATTGCAGTCGCATCTGGCAAAGGAGGGGTAGGTAAGTCAACCACCAGTGTGAACTTGGCATTAGCTTTGCAAGAATTGGGCGCATCGGTTGGTATTTTAGATGCTGATATTTATGGTCCTAGCATGCCAATAATGTTGGGCACTGAAGGCAAACATCCTGAATCAACGGATAAAAAGACTATTTACCCGGTAGAAGCGCATGGCATTCAATCCATGTCGATTGGATATTTAGTAAAACCTGAGCAAGCGATGGTTTGGCGCGGTCCCATGGCTTCTGGGGCGCTGCAACAATTAATCAATGACACCCAATGGGAAGATTTAGACTATTTGATTATTGATCTGCCACCGGGCACTGGCGATATTCAGCTTACCATGGCGCAGAAGATACCTGTAACCGCCGCAGTGGTAGTGACCACGCCACAAGACATAGCTTTAGCCGATGCGCGTAAAGCGGTCACCATGTTTAACAAAGTTTCAGTACCGGTATTAGGTGTGGTTGAAAATATGGCCATGCATACTTGCACCAATTGCGGCCATGAAGAGCATATTTTTGGTGCTGGCGGTGGGGATAAATTAGCTCAAGAGATAGGTGTAGATTTATTGGGAAGTTTGCCTTTGGCATTATCGATTCGAGAAGGAACCGATAAAGGCAAGCCGAGTTTGGCTGAAGATTCTGCAAGTACAATATCTAATAAATACAAAAAGATAGCGCTGAAACTTGCAGCAAAACTTTCACTGCAAGAAAAAGAATTCAGGGCCGATTTTCCGACCATAACGATAGAGAATTCATAAGAGAAAGGTAGAAAAAGAATGAGTATTAAATCCGATAAGTGGATCCGCAGAATGGCGGAAAATGAAGGTATGATCGAGCCGTTTGAGCCGGGTCAAATTCGTCATAAAAATGAGCAACGTATCGTTTCTTATGGTACTTCAAGTTACGGCTACGATGTACGATGCTCGAATGAGTTTAAGATTTTCACCAATGTTCATTCAAGTGTGGTTGATCCGAAAAATTTCGATGAAAAGAGTTTTGTGGATGTTCAATCGGATGTTTGCATCATTCCACCAAATTCATTTGCATTAGCGAGAACCGTTGAATATTTTCGTATACCGCGTTCTGTATTGACGGTTTGTTTAGGTAAATCAACTTATGCTCGTTGCGGTATTATCGTTAACGTGACGCCGCTCGAACCGGAGTGGGAAGGGCACGTAACGCTAGAATTCTCTAACACTACGCCTTTGCCTGCGAAGATTTACGCCAATGAAGGCGTTGCCCAAATGTTGTTCTTTGAGTCGGATGAAATCTGTGAAACTTCTTACGGTGATCGTGGGGGTAAATACCAAGGACAAACAGGGGTAACACTACCAAAAACCTAAAGTTTGAAAGTAATAAGCCAGCGAATACTGGCTTTTTTTATTAGTTTCGAGTGTAGATTTCCAATATTGGAAAGTGACTTATTCCAAAGTTAATAGCAAAGGTTTGGGTTTCTCTTCTTTCAAAGCGAATACTTTTCTTAATAGGTGAAAAGCGTTTGCCATCGGCAAACAGTGCCATAATTTGTTCGCCATCAAATATGCGGTTACCAGATGCGGTATTTTTTAAAGTGACGGTTACCCAGCGCTCACCTTCTTCATTGCTCAATAATACGTAGTTAATAATTTCAAAGTCGCTTTTATCCGGTTGAATGTTGTCATCGTTAGGGAAATTATACTGTTCTGGATTGGCAATACCGCGCTCTATCGTTAGGCCTGTTGGAATATCAGTTTGTTCTGCTTGTACTGAAGTAAGAAATAATGTTGAGGCTAAAGTTGCAAAATAGAGTGTGATCTTGAATGGCATTGCTATCTCCTTGATAATTCTTGTTACCATTTGCTAATGACGAGTCGAGCTTCTTCTTTACCTTTTTTAATGCGTTGAATTTGTACAGGAAGCATTTGTTTGTCTAGCGCAAACCAATAGTTAGTTTGGCGCTTGCCGCCTTTTTCATCTAATTGAATTTTCGCAGTATTAATCTCACCCAAAGGTGTTTTTATAGTTTCTTGACCGACTACCTTGAAATTATTAACGCGAGAACTACCGCGATAACTAATAATTATAGGTTTTAAAGGTTTTTGTGACATTAATTGAGTGCGTAACGCGATAAGTTGAGTTAATTGATCTAGGCTGCCATCAGCTAGTTCAATCGTCCACTTTTGATCTTTATAAGAACCAGTTTCGTGGCCAGACTGCCAATCAAATTGCTGAAGCAAATTTGAATCTTTAAACGAACTGTCGGCAACTCTTTGGTACTGGATTGGAAAAATCTGATCATCGATCAAGTCAAAACGACTGGTTTCTTGGCGTTTATCTTTAAAAAAGTAATACTTAATTTTAGACTGCATGGCAATTTGCCATTGGCCATTCGTAAGTTGTTCTAAACTCTGCGAAGCTGTACCGACCTTATCGCCTTTAGCAATAACATCGTATTCTATGGAATAAGGTTGCATGGCTTTATTTAGAGCTGACTCCGCAGCAATAAGCTTAGGAATACCGAATAATAAAACCAGTAGTCCAATTTGAATCCAAATAAGTCGCTTATAGAATTTCGCCATTGAGTATTGCTCTAGCTGCTCCTGTGTTTTGCTCGAGTTCGAACTGGAGTTGTCCTGCGCAGAACCATGATACCACTTGCGGGTATAGCTGGTGCTCTTGCTGCTGGATTTTTTCCACCAATGTTTGCTCGGTATCATCTGCTTCAACATCAATTCGCCTCTGGGCAATGATGGGACCACCGTCTAATTCTGCAGTTACAAAGTGGACGCTGGTGCCATGTTCTTTATCGCCATTCTCAAGTACCTGTCTGTGGGTATGCAATCCCTTGTATTTAGGAAGTAGAGAAGGGTGTATGTTGATTATTTTGCCAAGGTAATGCTGAACCAAGTCTGAACTGAGAATTCGCATGAAACCTGCGAGGATGACTATATCCGGCTGATATTGGTCAATAGTTTTAATAAGTTGTTTTTCAAAACTCGATTTACTATCAAATTGAGTGTGATCAACACAAATCGCATCTATATTGGCACTCTCAGCACGTTCTAGCCCAAAAACCTTAGGTTTGTTTGAAATAACGGCTTGGATGTTTCCATGAAAAAGCCCTTGTGATTGTGCATCAATAAGGGCTTGAAGATTTGAGCCATTGCCGGAAATTAGTACGACAATGGATTTTTTTGCTTCTTGAGTCATTTCTCTAAAAGTAAATAAAGGCTAGATGCTTATAGCGCAACTTGCTCTTCATCACCTTCACGGCTAGCAATTTCGCCAACTCGGTATACGGTTTCACCTAGTGTTTCCAATAGCTGTTGTGCGTTGTCAGCAACTTTAGCCCCAACAACTAAGATCATGCCAATACCGCAATTGAAAGTACGGTACATTTCAAGGCGATCAACATTACCTTGTTCTTGTAGCCATTCAAAGACTTTTGGCATTTGCCAAGCGTTAGTATCAACAATGGCCTTGCTAGTTTTTGGCATAACACGAGGTAAATTTTCTTGTAAACCACCCCCAGTGATATGCGAAATAGCTTTCACTTCGATTTCTTTGAATAGGCGTAGTAAAGGTTTTACATAAATTCGAGTAGGCTCTAATAAAGTTTCGCCTAAAGTTTTACCGTTCTCAAACTCAGCATTAACATCAGCGCCAGAAACTTCTAGAATCTTGCGGATTAATGAGTAGCCATTGGAGTGCGGGCCAGAAGAGGCTAAACCTAATAAAACGTCGCCAGATTTAACTTTACTGCCATCGATGATTTTCTTTTTATCAACGATACCAACGCAGAATCCTGCCAAATCATAATCGTCGCCTTCATACATGCCTGGCATTTCAGCAGTTTCACCACCTATTAAAGCACAACCAGATTGCAAGCAGCCTTCGCCAATACCTTCAACAACATCCGCGGCAACATCAACGTCTAATTTGCCGGTTGCATAATAATCTAGGAAAAATAGTGGCTCAGCACCTTGAACAATTAAATCATTTACGCACATAGCAACTAAATCGATACCTACAGTATCGTGCTTTTTCATGTTGAGCGCTAAACGTAACTTGGTCCCTACGCCATCGGTGCCAGCAACTAAAGCTGGCTCGTCATAACCTGTCGGCAAATCAAATAATGCGCCAAACCCGCCTATATTACCCATCACTTCAGGACGGTAAGTCTTTTTGGTGATACCTTTTATACGATCAACTAGGGCATTGCCCGCATCAATATCAACACCAGCATCTTTGTAGCTTAATGATTGTTTGTCACTCATTAGATTTCCATTAAATAGGTTAATAGTAGACTGCGGCGCCAATTTTACTAGAAGTTGAGCAATAGGTCGATAATCTGTTGATAAATAGCAGAAATAAAAAAAGAGCGCACAAGGCGCTCTTAAACTCTACTAACATGGGGAGATGAAAATAGATGGAGTTCTTAACTATCCTGCTGGCTGGATAGGGATAATGGTTAATTCCACGCGACGGTTCCTAGCTCTTCCAGAGTCGGTGTCATTAGAGGCAATTGGATGAGCCTCACCTAACCCTATGCTTTTTAAACGCTCGCCAGCCACTTCTTTACTTCTTAAGTAACTCGCTACACTCGCGGCTCGTTTTTCTGATAATTCTTGGTTATAACCATCAGAGCCGGTTGAATCGGTAAATCCTGCAACTTCTAAATTCGTATCTTTAAACTTGTATAAAACTTTAGAAACTGAAGTTAGTACCGGGTAAAAGTCACCATTGATATCATAACGATTGGTTTCAAAAGTAATATCACCTGGCATGATTAAGTGGATTTGGTCGCCTTCGCGCTGTACGCCTACGCCAGAGCCAGCTAATTCTTCACGCAACTCTTTTTCTTGATGATCCATATAGGCACCAACACCTGCGCCGATGGCACCGCAGCCTAATGCGGCATTACGTGCAGATTTGCTATTACGAGTTGAGCCAATAATGCCACAAACTACAGCGCCAATAGCACCATATTTAACAGCTTTGCTGGTTTTCTCTTCCCCGGTATATGGATCTAGTACCGTGCAACCGCTGGTTAATGCAAGGCTGATGGCCATGGTGGAAGCAATTGCCATAGGCTTTAATCTAAAATTTTTATTCATGGTGGTTTCTCTTATTGTCCTTAAAAGTTAGGGAAATTATATGTGAGCAAATATGAATTTTATCTGAACTGTGTCACTCAAGCATTGCCAAACTCACTGATAATTTCATAAATACTTCTAATAAATGTAAAATTGTTTAAGTAATCGCCTTATCCTAGCGTATAGAGCAAAAGCTGTTAGAATATAAGCAGCTAAAAATATTGATAATTGATTAGAATTCAGCAGGATTGTGACATGACCCACCTTTTAAAATTAGCTTGTTGGTTTGCTTTGAGCTTACTCTTTTTAACGATTGCGCCTGCTAGTCGTGCCGAAGTAATGAAGGATTTATATACCGCAAGTTGGCCAGTATCCGATCAAACTACGCAAATAAGAGCCCGTGCTTTAGGCAATGCTTTTGCTCAAGTTTTGGTTCGTGCCAGTGGTCATGAGCGAGTGCTAAATTCAGCAATGATTCAAAACAGCATAGCTAATGCAGAAGACTATATGCGCTTATACTCCTATAAGAAACTAAGTTTTGCTGAGCAAAAAATTTATAAGAAGCCTTTGCTTCTGAAAGTAAGCTTTGAGCCAACAGCCATTACTAATTTACTAAAAGATGCTGGTCAAGCAGTATGGAATAACAATCGCCCAAGTGGAGTTTATTGGATTGCTGTTGATGAGAATGGAGAAAGAGAAATTGCAGTTGATGGACAAGATGCTGAAGCGATTGCAGTGAGAAAGCAGGCCTATCAGCGTGGCCTACCGGTGACTCTTCCATTAATGGATTTAGATGATAAGTCAGCAGTTTCAATTGCTGATGTTTGGGGTAAGTTCTTAGAGCCAGTTAATAGGGCCTCTCGTCGCTATAACGCAGACTATGTTGTGATGGGTTCGCTCTCGCAATCTACTAGTGGTTGGCAGGGGAGCTGGGTTGTGAATTTGGGTAATGACGGAATGCGATTTACCACTAGCGGTGCTACCAGCGATCAAGCGGTTAGCAAAATGGTTGATCGCATCGCCGATCGCTTAGCTATGAAGTTAGCAGTGGTTCTTACCAGTGAAACGACAACTGATTATGTGTTAATTAAAGGACTTTCTAGTATCGAGTCATATGCAAAAGTCCAGAGCTTGTTGAACAATTTAAGTATGGTGAGCTCTGTCAATGCAATTGAGGTCAAAGAAAACGAAGTATTATTCGAAATTGGCCTGCAATCCGCTAGTCAATATCTGATTGATGCATTGGAATTAAGTAGTAATCTTAGAAAAACTACTGTGGACTCTTTAGATAATTCAGGCAACAGTCAGCAAGCTTTAGTGTATAATTGGCGCGATTGATACCAAAATAAAACAATATTCAAATATTATAAGTTGTTAAGAGATGAGTTTAAGCCTACTTCCTAATCTAATTACTATTTTAAGGGTGTTTTTAATAGCACCTTTTATTTGGTACTTGTT
The DNA here is from genome assembly GCA_947503435.1 of uncultured Kangiella sp. Lineage (GTDB taxonomy): Bacteria > Pseudomonadota > Gammaproteobacteria > Enterobacterales > Kangiellaceae > Kangiella. The sequence continues at coordinate 63,050 of CANNDL010000006.1, forward strand.
ACAAGGAAGTTATGAGAATGCTCTGATAATTTTCTTAATAGCAGGTATATCGGATGGATTAGATGGATTGCTGGCCAAACAATTCAAATGGCAGAGTCGTTTCGGTTCTATTACGGACCCTTTGGCAGATAAATTACTGTTATTTGTAGCTTTGTTGTTGCTGGCGGTAAAAGGGCATATATCTTGGAATCTATTTTGGATCGCCACGATCCGAGATATTGTCATTGTCACTGGCGCGACTTGGTTTCACTTTAAATATGGCCGCTTTGAAATGCGTCCGTCCTTAATTTCAAAATGGAATACGGCATTATTAATCCTGTTAGTCTTATTAGTGTTAATCAATCTTGCTTGGTATTCCATGGACCCGTTAATTTTAGATGGTCTAGAATGGATAATCATTACTACCTGCTTAATTAGTGGTATACATTACTTATGGCTTGGTCGTCAGGCCTACCTTGAGCAGAAATCTCAGCAAACTTCTAGTAGTGTCTAAGCCAAATGCTGCAGTTACCTTTAGACTTTGAATTAAAAGTTGATGCGACATTTGATAACTATATAGATGGTGAAAATGCGCTTTTAATTGAGGCATTGAAAAATATCAGTTCTGGGATCTCTGAATTTCTGTATTTCTATGGAGCTTCAGGATCGGGTAAGAGTCATCTACTGCAAGCTTTAGCACACAAAACAGCAGAGCAGTCTGATTTTAACTTAGCTTATCTGCCACTAGAATCTGAACTAGTAGTTCCGCAAATGCTAGAAGGCTTTGGCTCTTTTGATTGCGTTTGCCTAGATAATTTCTCTGCTATTGTTGAGAAGCCAGATAGTAACGTTTGGCAAGAATCCTTGTTCCATCTTTATAACCAATTGAAAGAACAGAATAAAAGTCTTGTGGTGGTAGCTGATGAAGCTCCGTCTGCTCTGGAACTTACTTTACAGGACTTAAAGTCCCGCTTAAGCGCCATGTTTATTCATGAAGTTAAAACTTTGTCCGAACAAGATAAATTATTGTTTATTAAGGAAAAGGCTCAAGAAAAAGGCTTGGAGTTAAGTGATGATTTAGCTAACTATTTGTTGTCTCGTGGTAAGCGAGATTTAGCGAGTATAAATGTCTCGTTGGAAGCGCTAGATGCTGCATCCTTGCAAGCAAAGCGAAAAATCACTAAACCTTTTATTAAAGAAATATTAGGTTTCTAATTTCCCAGCTTCTTTTTCGGCGAATAAAAATGCAAGGCTTTCTTTGGCATGTCGTAAATGTGGAATTACAATTGAGCCGCCAACCAATAAAGCAACTCCCATAGCTTCATCAATCTGTTCACGACTCCAATCCAACTTTACAGCTTGTTCCAAGTGATAGTCGATGCAGTCATTGCAACGAAGTACCATTGAGCTCACCAAACCAAGCAATTCTTTAGTCTTTTTATCGAGAGTGCCTTCGCCATAGGCTGTTTTATCTAAGCCAAAAAAACGTTTAACTAACAAGCTGTTAGTATCTAAAGCGGCTTCATTACCAGCTAATCGCTTAGCGCGAAATTCTTCAAAAGGGTGTTTAATTTCTGACATAATAAAAGAAAATGGATTTTTTCTGATTCTAATCCGAAATTATCGTTAAAGACAATAGAAATTTCTAACTTAAGGCTTAGTGGTTTAATTCAGAGATAGCCGCTGGATAAGATCCCAAAATTTTCAGCTGACTTGATAACGTTTCTAATTTTAATAGTAACGATTTGACGGGGTTGGACTGAACATTCCCTTCAAATTCAAGATAGAATACCTCTTTCCAAGGCTGAGCATAAATTGGCCTACTGACGATTTTAGTAATATTGATTTGATATTGTTGAAACAGCTGCAAGCACTGAGAAAGCGAGCCTACTTCATTATTGGCCTGGAATACAATACTGGATTTGGTAGAAACCTGCGGTGGAATACTTAAGATATTACGGCTGAGTATTAAGAATCGGGTGTAGTTGTTAGCCTGATTATTAATGTGCGTCCTTAATATAGGAAGAGCAAGCTCCTCAGCTGCATAGCTGCTTGCAATAGCGGCTATGGATAAATTATTCGGGTTTTCTATAAGTTCATTTAATGCTGCACTAGTGCTTGCAGAGTAGTGCAATTGGATAGTTTTATTGTGATCAAAAAAAACGTTAGTTTGTTGTGCCGCTTGAGGGTGAGAGAAAACCTTATGTATTTGATCGAGTTTCGAACCAGGACTGCCAATGAGGCAGTGATTAATCTTTAGCTTTTCTTCGCCAACAATAAATAAATCATTGTTAATTAATAACTCATAAATTTCACTGATGTCGCCAGAGTTAGTATTTTCAATGGGTAAAATTGCAAAGTCGACTCGTTGCTCGCATACACGGGCAACAACCTCATGAAAGTTCTGACAGTAATCTAGAGAAATTTCGGTATTCTTATGATTAAAATGTTGCCGAGTAGCGATGGCGCTATACGAATAGCTGTTACCAAGAACCGCTACTGCACTTTGTTTCTTTGGAGTTTCTTGCTGAGCGATAAAGTAATCGTATTGAGTTTTAACTGAATCGGCGATAATGTTGTGAAAAATCTGTGCCGTGCTCTCCTTTTCGATGCCCAATTCTTCGGCTTGATTGAGCAGTTTGTATAGTAAGTTTCGCTCTTGATTTAAATCACGGATATCTAGCTGATTCTCATACTTCAATTGAGCAACTTTACGGCTTAAACCTCTGCGCTGAGCAATTAACGCAATCAATTCTTGATCGATTGCCGCAATATCAGTTCGTAACTTTTTTATTTGCTCTTCAGTCATGCTCATAGATGGAATCATGCTTGTTTTATCGATTGTTATGGCTATTTGAGCAGCTGTCAATAGTAGCAGTTACTATTTCTTCTCTAAGCTTATTTATGATATAAAAAGGGTAGTTTTATTAATTATTGAATTGATATGAATCACTCTAGAGATTTTGGACGAACAGGCTCTGACAATGTGACTGAATTATCGAAAGCTGAGCCCAGCTTGTCGAAATCAGAATTAGTTGATTTGCTTTGTGAAGGGGCTATGGCGTGGAATGACTGGCGTCAGAAAAATTCTAAAGAGAAAATCAATTTAGATGGCGAAGATTTACGAGGACTAGATTTATCGGATTATGACTTATCTGAAGTAAGCTTGGTAGGAAGCAATCTATCGTATTCAGATTTGAAAAATGCCATTCTAATTGCTGCGGATTTAACTCGCGCAAACCTCTGTTATTGTAACTTGATCAACGCAAAGCTAATCGCTGCCAATTTATTTCAAGCGAACCTGGCACATGCTAATGTTTTACACGCAAACTTCTTAACTGCGATGTGTCATCAAGCTGATTTTTCTAATGTGGATTTTAAAGATCAAGACTTAAGAGGACAAAATCTTAAAGAGGCTAACTTGTCAGGAGCTGATCTGCGCCGGCAAAATTTAGAAGGTATTGATTTAAGGGGTGCAAAGTTAATTGGCGCTAATCTTGATGAAGTAAACCTAATTGATGCTAATTTAGAAGGAGCAAACCTTTCTGATGTGGATTTATCGACGACCGAACTCCATGGCACTATCTTTACTAAGAGCATTCTGAATAACTGCAATCTATCGCAACAGGATCTACATGGCTTTAACTTTGAAAATAGTAGCCTAAAAGGTGTAGATTTGCGCGGTGCAAATTTAGCTAAAGCTAACTTGGATGGCGTCGACCTAAGTTCAGCAAAGTTGTGGCAAGTACAAACCAAAGGTTGGTCAATTCGAGGTGTGCACTGTACTCACGCAAGTTGGGATCAAAGAGGGCGAGAATATACACACTACACTCGTAATCAATTTGAAAAATTGTTCGCCGATAAAATCAGTTTCCAGCTTTATTACCAAAGGCTACTTTCTTATCAAGATTTAGCGACGCTACCATTTCTGATTGAGCATTTAGAAGCTAGCTTTTGGGGCTGTAAATTACGAATCAGAGAGATTCGTAATGAGCCAGGTGATACGGCAGTAGTGATAGTAGTAGAAGATGCCGGCGGTTTGAGTCCATCAATGTTGGAAACCAGTTTGCAGCAAGAAGCCGATAAATTACAGTCGATTCAAATCAGTTTGCAGTCTGAGAGACGATTACAGTCTGAAATTCGTGAATCCATGCAAGCTATTAAAGATAAATACTGGCCAAAACTATTAGAGCTTTCCGAGCAAGATAGTGATGCAAAGATGCGCCGTATGGCGGTCTTGTTTACTGATTTAAAAGGCTTCTCAAACTGGGATAAGCAAGAACGCACTGAAAAATTGGCTTTATTCCGAGGCTTATTAAAGCCAGTGATGAAACAATGGCAAGCCAGCTACCCTAATATGGAAGGTGACTCGCTGCGAGCGACCTTTACCACAGTTTCGCAAGCTTTAGGTTGTGCCGCCATGATGCAAAAAGTTTTGCATGGCGCAGGATTTGTAGTGCGTATTGGCTTAGATATTGGTGACGTGAAAATTACTCATAACGAGATAACCGATCAGTTGGATATTGAAGGTGATGCACTAAACTTTGCAGCTCGATTAGAAAGCATGGCCGAGCCTGGTGCTGTATTAGTATCAGAAAATGTTCGTCATTACGCAATACAAAGTGATGCACCCTTTATCTTTAAAGAAGAAAGAGTACCGTTAAAAAAATCCGTAGGTGAGCGCCAGGCTGGCGACATCATTGTCTGTTTTATGGCACAAAGTGTGGACCAATTAAAATAATGAAAATAGCTAAGACCTTTCTGGCGTTAATATTATTATTCAACGCCAACTTACTTATTGCGCTCCCTACAACCGATATTGCAATTTTTGATTTAAAACAGCTCTTCAGTAAATCTAAAGATGAGCCACAAGAAATTTTCCATATCACTTACCGTGATGGTTACGATAACCAACCTAAGTTTTCAGCAGATGGTAAAACGATTTATTTTACACGTGGGATTACTGATAAAAGTGGAAAGTCGCAAACGGATATTATGGCTTATGACTTTGAGTCAAAGCGGTTAATAAATGTCAGTAACTCAAAAGACTCTAGCGAATACTCTCCAACACCATATCAAGATGGTGCTTTAACCATTATTGGAGTAGCTGATAATAACGGAAAGCAATACTTAAATCAGCTTGATATAAATACAGGAGCTCAAAAAACCTTTACCACTGCGCTTGAGCCAATAGGCTACCACGCTTGGTTAAATAAAAAAGAAGCGGCTGTATTTGTATTAGGTGATGTCATGACCTTACAAGTGCTACATACAGACGCTAATAGAAAGCCTATGGTATTAGCAGAAAATATTGGACGTTCTTTTCATCGTTTGGATGAAAACCAAGTCAGCTACACCGTAGAAGAAAAGGGCAAACATCGAATTTATATTTTAGATGGGACTCACGAAAGCAAAGATACAGGAATAGTGTTACCAGAAGGCGTGCAAGATTATGTGTGGTTTAATAATAAAGAAGTGATTTTTGGCAAAGGCTCAAAGTTATATCGTATTAACTCTAAATCAGCTTCTGAAATTGCAGATTTATCTGAGTTTGGAATAAAAGGTATTAGTCGATTGGCTTTGGGTAAAATCGATGGTTCATTGGCTTTAGTCTATAGTAGATAACGCTTTTTATTTTTTTAGTAAACTTTTTCGCCACAAAAATAGCATTCGTCGTAGGCGGTATCCAGTATCTCAGTTTGATCGGTGGACTCACCTTTTATCAAAATAGGTTTATTACATTTATAGCACCTAATGCTCGATATTTTATGACTAAAATATAACCCAATAGCGATAAATACTACTACACTGAGAATAACGCATATTATTTTTACACCAACAGCCATTGGAATTTGACTTATTAGGTTATATGTCAAAATAGCCCAAAGTAATGATAATACGATGGAAAGGACTTTGAATTTTGTTATTTTGCTACTGACGTCATTCATGATAGTACATCGAAAATCTAAACCAGATAGTGCTCATATACCATTTATTATACTACAAAAAAAAGCCCAGCAATTGCTGGGCTTTTTTTCAAACTTAACAGTTAAGCTTTAGGGCCCGCTGCAATAAGTGCTTGAGCTGCGTCGTTGTCAGCAAAGCGATTGAAGTTATCAACAAACATGCCTGCTAATTTCTTAGCTTTTGCATCCCACTCAGCTTTATCTGCATAAGTATCTTGTGGGTCTAAGATGTTAGTATCAACACCGGTTAACTCTGTTGGAATCGCTAAGTTGAAGTATGGTAATTGAGTAAAGTTAGATTCTTCAATTGAACCATCCATAATCGCATCAATAATACCGCGAGTATCTTGGATAGAAATACGTTTACCAGTTCCATTCCAGCCAGTGTTTACTAAGTAAACTTCTGCGTCGTTGTCTTTAATACGCTTTTCTAATACTTCTGCGTATTGAGTTGGGTGCAAGCTTAAGAAAGCTTCACCAAAACAAGAAGAGAAAGTAGGGGTTGGTTCTGTTACACCGCGCTCAGTACCGGCTAATTTCGCTGTGAAACCAGATAAGAAGTAGTATTGAGTTTGTTCAGGCGTTAATTTTGCTACTGGTGGTAATACACCGAAGGCATCAGCAGTTAAGAATACTACTTTTTTCGCGTGACCAGCTTTTGAAACTGGCTTAACGATATTATCAATGTGATAAATCGGGTAAGACACACGCGTGTTTTCAGTTTTGCTGTTATCGTCGTAATCGATCTTGCCATCAGCATCTACGGTTACGTTTTCTAATAAAGCATCACGACGGATAGCGTTATAAATATCTGGCTCAGCTTCTTTGCTTAACTTAATCGTTTTTGCGTAGCAGCCGCCTTCAAAGTTGAATACGCCATTGTCGTCCCAACCGTGCTCGTCATCACCAATCAAAGCACGCTTTGGATCGGTCGAAAGGGTTGTTTTACCTGTGCCTGATAAGCCGAAGAAGATAGCCGTGTCGCCATCTTTGCCCACGTTAGCTGAGCAATGCATTGAAGCGATGCCTTTAAGTGGAAGTAGGTAGTTCATCATAGAGAACATACCTTTTTTCATTTCGCCGCCGTACCAAGTACCTGCGATTAATTGAATTTTTTCAGTAACATTAAAAGCCACGAAGTTTTCAGAGTTCATGCCGTGCTTTTCGAAATCTGGGTTAGTGGTTTTAGAGCCGTTCATTACTACGAAGTCAGGCTCAAAACCTTCTAGCTCAGCGTCAGTAGGGCGGATAAACATGTTTTTAACAAAATGGGCTTGCCACGCTACTTGTGTAATGAATCGAACTTTTAAACGAGTGTCTTCGTTAGCGCCACAAAAAGCGTCTACAACGAATAAACGACTTTCAGAAAGCTGCTTTGTCACTAAAGACTTTAAGTCAGTCCAAACTTCGGGAGAAATAGCCTTGTTATCATTCACGCCATTTTTTGACCACCAAACCGTATCACGAGTTACATCGTCCATCACGATGTACTTATCTTTTGGTGAGCGGCCAGTGAAAATGCCTGTGTCTACGTTTACCGCCCCTGACTCAGTAACCACACCACGCTCATAACCTTGGTTATCGGCGCTAGTTTCTTCTTCAAATAATAAGTCATATGATGGGTTGTAAACGATTTCTGCAACGTTTGAAATACCGTACTGGCTTAGATCAAGTGACATTCTCCACTCCTGAATGTGTTGTCAATATCAGGTATATTTGCTGGCTTTAGCTATACAAATAATACCTATAAAATTGCGCGACATTATCTCAGAAAAAATAGGCAGGTGCGAGTACAAATAAGAATTATTTGCAATAGAAATCAAAAAGTAAGACCAGTTTAGGAGCTTGTTAAGATTCTATTCTTGGTTGGGGATTACGAAGCTCTTTTGAGCGATAAGCTTGCAATATCGATTAACGCTTGCTTATAAGTAGAATCCTGCAAAGTGCTTAACGCCTCTATTGCTTTATTAACTGCTTTTTCAGCTGCTTGATAGGTGTACTCAATAGCACCGGTTTGTTCAATAATGGCCATAACCTGTTCCATTTGCTCTAAACCGCCATTTTCAATAGCGTTACGGATTAGAATTTTGCCATTATCGTCGGTATTTTCTAAAGCATGGATAAGCGGTAGAGTAGGTTTACCTTCTGCTAGGTCATCACCCACATTCTTACCCAAAGCTTCGGTGTCAGCGGCATAGTCTAAAGCATCGTCGATCAATTGAAATGCAATACCAAGCTGCATACCGTATTCTTTTAGGGAGTTTTCAATTGCTTTATCGGCACCGCTAATGATTGCTGCTAGTTGTGTAGCTGCAGCGAACAAGATAGCAGTTTTACGCTCAATCACTTGATAGTAACTAGCTTCTGTGACATCGGGGTCATTCACATTCATTAGCTGCAGAACTTCACCCGCCGCTATTTGGTTGGTGGTATCGGATAACACGTCCATTACTCGCATTTCACCCACTTCCACCATCATTTGGAAAGCGCGGCTATACAGATAGTCTCCAACCAATACAGAGGCTTGGTTACCAAACATGGCATTAGCTGTCTCACGACCACGACGTAAGTCAGATTCATCCACTACGTCATCGTGTAATAGGGTAGCGGTATGGATCATTTCAATAACCGCAGCAAGAATTGACTGAGACTTTATTGAGTTTTCTTGATAATTCAATGCTTTAGTTGCTAGCAATAACAGCATAGGACGCAAGCGTTTGCCGCCAGCAGCGACGATATATTGGCCCACTTGATTAACCAAAACCACATCCGATTGGAGTCTATCTAAGATGATTTGATTAGTATTCTCAAATTCGCTATCTACTAAATTGCGGATTTCTTCAAGTGTCATAGTTGTCTTTGCTAGCATGGCTTTGTATTGCTGATTAATTATCATTAAAATGCCTCGCAATCCTAGTGAGACTGGCGGATTGGGTCAAGCCTTATTTAGTTTAAAATTGCTTGAATATGGTGGATTTAATGCTGATCAGACCAATTTGGCCTGAAATCGGGCAAAATTTTAAGAAAATCCTTATTTTTATTGGGTTTTTGTTATATAGCACTTGCCTGTAAAGCCCATTTCCCTTAAAATTCGCGCCCTCAAACGGTCTATCTCGTTTTTATACGGAAATAGGCTAATACAGTAAGTTGCATATTAACCATTCTGTTGAGAGATACAGAAAGGTCGTAAACCGGAGAATAAATATGTACGCAGTAATCAAAAGTGGTGGTAAACAACACCGCGTTAAAGCAGGCCAAGTAGTACGCTTAGAGAAAATCGAAGCGGAAACTGGTTCTAACATCGATTTTGAAGAAGTATTGATGGTTGCTGATGGCGATAACGTGACTTTAGGTCAGCCATTGGTAGACGGCGCTACAGTAACGGCTGAAGTTGTCGCTCACGGTCGCGCTAAGAAAGTTAAAATCTTAAAGTTCAAGCGTCGTAAGCACCACATGAAGCAAATGGGCCATCGTCAATGGTTCACAGAAGTTAAAATTAGCGATATCGTTTTAGGCGGCGCTAAGAAAAAAGCTCCAGCTAAAAAAGCAGCTCCTAAGAAAGCAGCCGCTAAAGCAGAAGGCGCTGACGATTTAACAAAACTTTCAGGCGTAGGTCCTGTACTAGCTAAGAAGCTAGTTGAAGGTGGCGTTACTTCTTTCGCTCAAATCGCAGCTTGGACTGATGCTGACGTTGTTGAGTTTGACGAGAAATTAAGTTTTAAAGGCCGTATCGAGCGTGAAGGCTGGATCGAGCAAGCAAAAGAATTAGCTAAAGGCTAAGAGGAGACTATAAGATGGCTCATAAGAAAGCTGGTGGTAGTACTAAGAACGGTCGCGATTCGGAAAGTAAACGCCTTGGTGTGAAGCGCTACGGTGGTGAAGAAGTTTCTGCAGGCTCTATTATTGTTCGTCAACGTGGTACACGTTTCCACGCTGGTGCAAATGTTGGTTTAGGTCGTGACCACACTTTATTTGCAAAGGCTGACGGCAAAGTTAAATTCGAAGTTAAAGGTAAAAACAACCGTAAGTTTGTTTCTATCGAAGCTTAATCGAATAAGCAAAGAATAAAAGAAGCCTCGGCAAATGTCGGGGCTTTTTTATGAATATATTAAAATTAATCACTTGATGGCATAATGACACTATGAAATTCGTCGATGAAGTATCTATAAAAGTAAAAGCGGGTGATGGCGGTAACGGCATTGTCAGTTTTCGTCGTGAAAAATTCGTACAACGCGGTGGCCCTAATGGCGGCGACGGCGGTGATGGCGGTAGTGTTATTGTGGTTGCTGAACCTGAGCTAAATACTCTTGTGGATTATCGCTTTGTGCGTTACTACCAAGCGGAACGAGGTGAAAACGGTCAAGGCAATAATATGACTGGCTCAAAAGGCGAGCATTTATATTTGAAAGCGCCTATTGGTACCCAAATTACCGATTTAGAAACAGGTGAGATTATTGGTGACCTTACTAAACCAGGACAAGAAGTCTTGGTTGCAAAAGGCGGATTTCATGGTCTAGGTAATACACGTTTTAAAAGCTCAATCAATCGAGCGCCACGTAAAGCTACTCATGGCACGCCTGGCGAAATACGTGAGTTACGTCTTGAAATGAAAGTCCTTGCTGATGTAGGTTTATTAGGCTTACCAAACGCTGGTAAATCAACCTTTATTCGTGCTGTCTCAGCCGCAAAACCAAAAGTAGCAGGCTATCCTTTTACTACCTTGATACCTAATCTTGGTGTCGTTAGAGTCGATAACGAATCAAGTTTTGTGGTAGCAGATATTCCCGGTGTTATTGAGGGCGCTGCTGAAGGCGCAGGTCTGGGCATTCGCTTCTTACGCCATTTAGCACGTACTCGAATTTTATTACACATTGTAGATTTGTTGCCTTATGACGAGTCAGATCCGGTTGCTAATTTTAATGGCATCATGAATGAGCTTTACAAGTATTCCGATAGTAAAGATATTTCGCTTAAAGATAAGCCTGTTTGGTTAGTTTTTAATAAAACTGATTTGATGTTAGAAGAGGAAGTAGCGGAAAAAGTAAAAGACTTTTTAGCGCGTTTGGAATGGGAAGGGCCTGTCTATCAAATGTCTGCAGTCAAGAAAGAGGGCACTCAAGTCATCTGTAATGACATTATGGAATACTTAATTGAGCATCCTGAAGTCCGTCAATTTGAGCGTGAAGAAGTCGCCCAAGAATTCAACTGGCCAACTCAAGGCGAATCTAGAATTTCAGATGAAGATGAATGGGACGATCTTGAGGAGAACCCTACTCAGCTAGATCATTCAGAGGATGAATTTGCAGCAGGTGATGAAGATTCATGGGACCATGAAGATGGTGATACCTTTGAAGAAGATGGAGTTGAAGTAGAATATAAGCAATAAATCCTAAAAATTTGATTTTTAAGGTGTTATTGATAACAATGAAAGGGATCAGTTAAGCGAAGAGGAAAAGGATTGAGCGTTCGCTATCAGTATAAGGATACATTGCTATTAGATGCTAACAATTCTGGTGAGCGTCTAATTGCTCTAATTCGGCTTACCATTTATAGCCTTATCGGCATAATTCCATTTGGTCTTTACTTTATCTTTGATGATAACCGGCCTGAGGTCATGATAAGTCTGGTTATCACTGTTTTTGTGGTAATTATAGCGGCATTAAGCTATCGGTTTATTAGTGCACAAACTAAAACGACTTATATTAGTTGGATCCTTACGAGTCTTGATATATCCGTTGTTACCTTGGTCTTATTATTAATTGCACTTTACAGCAACCCAGTGGTGGCCACTAACAGCTTAGTTATTTGGCAAGTATATGGTTTGGTTATTTTTACAACCACACTGCGTTTAAATTTACGGATTACTATCTTTGCAGGTTTGCTTAGTATTCTTGAGTATGCTGCTTTAACTTTATTTTTAGATTTTCGATTCCAGTTAGTTGATCTATCGATACAGTCTCAAGAGTACGGCATTTTCAGCTGGCCACTACAATTAGGAAGAATTGCAATATTAGCATTAATGACCTTTGTTGCAGCTGGTTTTGTCAGCCGAACTAGAAAATTGGTGATTTTTTCTGGAACCGATAGTTTAACGGGCTTAAAAAACCGAGCTTACTTCGAACATGTGTTCCCAACTGAAGTTGCTAATTCAATTAAGTATTCGAGCCCCTTGTCAGTAGCTTTTCTCGACTTTGACCATTTTAAAAGTATTAACGATCAACACGGCCATGCGGTGGGCGATTCTGCTCTTCAGGCAGTATCTGATATCCTCGAAAAGCACACTCCCGAACCATTTAAAGTTGCCCGCTGGGGTGGTGAAGAGTTTGCTTTAATTTACCCTAGTCAAACTAAAGAAGAGGCTACTGCACTGGTTAACAAGATTCGCAGTGAATTATCATCTGGGGTAGAAGTAAGTCCAAAACTGTCGTTGAAATTAAAAGTCAGTGTTGGTATCGCAGAGTGTCCAATGGAACAAAAGGATCCGGTCAAGCTTATTAATCTTGCCGATGATCGTATGCTTCAAGCAAAAAATGCTGGGCGTGATCAAGTTATTTATAAATAGCCTATTAGAATTGTTAGAAAGCGAGGCTAGAGTGGTTTATCTTGAATCATATGTAATATATTGCCTTCTGAATCTTTAAACGCACAAAGCCAGCTCTCTATTTCCATCGTTTTATGAATTATCATGGGCTCTTTAATAATCGTGACTTGTTTGGATTTTAATTGCTGAAAATCATTGTCTAGATTGTCCGATTGATAGTAGATGAAAGCTTTCGATTCGTATTCGGGATTTTTGCCCAAATATAACCTGGTACCATTACAATCAAAAAATGCCATATTTTGATCAGGGAATGACATGGTTAATTTCAACCCCAATGCATTTTTATAGAAATCAATGGCTCGTTCGATGTTGTCGACTTGCACATGGATTTGTTGAATCCCTGTAATCATGGCTTTAATCCTAGTGAGAACTGATATATAGTTAACATAAGTTAAATAATTACTTAAAACTTAACTGATGTCAAATTTACCAATACCAGATGGAATGGCGGAAACCAATACCAACCTGCTTGCCAATGAGTTGCATTCTTTGGCGATATATTTGTTACGAGACGCTAGGAAAAGTGATTTAACTACTGGATTAACGCCAGAGCGTTTGTCGATTTTATCGATATTGGTTTATGTGGGTTCTAAAACGGTCAATGAATTGGCTGAAATGGAGCAGGTTAGTGCGCCAGCTATTACCCGTATTGTTAAGAGTTTAGAAAAAGATGGTTATGTAATAAAAGCTAAATCTAAAACAGACCAAAGAGTCGTGTTTGTTTCTGCGACTAGAAAGAGTAAAAGCTTAATGGAGCAGGCAAGATCGGAGCGGGTAGCTCGAATTGCTCCACAATTAAAGCACTTAACTGAAGAGCAAAAAGAAAGCTTTAGAGTGTTAGCTAAGTTGGTTTTTTAATTAAACGATAAAGCGAACGGGTAGCCAAAAATAGTATAGTGAGCATTAGAAGAACGAACCCTGAAGCAATTAGAATAAAGGGTAGAGCATTTGGGCCAATTAAAAGGTAAGCAAGTGCTTCTGCTCCCAATTGCTCGCCATATTCAGAGTTAGTTAGTATTACATAGCCCCATTTCTTATCAGGATTTAAAGCGAAAAAGCCTGTAAACCCATGGTTATTACCGCCATGGCCATAAACTTCAACAAGGCCAGGAAGTTTCATTTCAAAAAAGCCCAAGGTGTACATCACTTCGGTCACAAGACTTTGACCGGTTCCAATTTGGGCAGTTAGCATTTCCTTTTGTTTCTCAGGGGACAGCAGATTTCCTTCCATTATAGAGACCATCCACTTAGAAAAGTCTTCTACATTGGTGATGAGCGAAGCAGCAGCAACATATACTCCAATATTTCTTTTGTAATCAGAGAGCTGTTGATAATCAATTGCTTCCGAGTTTTTGTCGTATGGGTGTGCTTTTCGATCCGGAACAGGGTAGGACTCGATAAAAGTGCTAGCTTTCATATTTAGCGGTTGGGCAACCCATTCTTGGAAGGCGTTTTCCAAACCTTGCCAACTACCGCCATGAATATGTCTAAGCGTTTCTGCAAGATATTGGTAACCCTCACCAGAGTACAAATAAGCTTCAGCTGGAGAGTGCTTAAATTCAAGTTTGTGGTCTTTTCTATCCCAGCGCCAATTTGGCCAGCCTGTTTGGTGACTTAAAGCCATTCTTGCCGTTATTTTTTTATAACGGGGATCATCTAGGTATTTGGCGGGATAATAATGAAATAGTGGCTTATCTAAGTCTAGTAAGCCTTTTTCAACATGTAGCATAACAAATGCTGAGAAAACCGGCTTTGATATAGATGCCGATTCAAATAAAGTTTGTTTGGTTATGGGCTTTTTTTGTTCTTTGTTAGCGAAACCTTTATATGATTCAAATACTAGCTTTCCTTCATTGATGACTCCAAAACTTAATCCAGGAATATCATATTGCTGCATTTTATTGCTAAGAAAGTCATTCAGTTCATCACTTTCGATACTTTGGCCAAAGTAAGACTGAATACCGCCTTCTGTTTTTGCAAGTTTAAATATGGCAAAACCAATAATGACTAATAGGGCTGAAAAAATGATGAAGTTTTTTATAGAAAATATTCGCATTTAAATGTCCTTGAATGTTTTAATTCTATATTAACAACTTAAGTTAATTGATTTTTATTAGTTTTTTATCATGTCATAAAGATATCATTTTATAAAATGAGTAGTTCTATTTTTCACGAAACGCAAAAAGGCCGCGACTGGAAACCCAGTGCGGCCTTTTAAATTCTTGCTAAGCTACTGTTAAATCTTTAAATATAGATTAAAGCGCTTGGATGCGAGCGTTTAAACGGCTCTTATGACGTGCAGCTTTATTCTTGTGAATTAAGCCTTTATTTGCAGCTACGTCGATCATTGGTACAGCACGCTCATATGCAGATTGAGCTGCAGCTTTATCACCAGCTTCGATAGCGTAAACTACTTTCTTCATGTAGCTACGTAACATAGAGCGACGGCTAGCGTTGTGTTGACGACGGTTCTCAGATTGCTTTGCACGCTTTTTGGCAGATTTGATGTTAGCCAAGGTGTTTCTCCTAAAAAGGTTTAACTAAAAAATACATAAATTTAAGGTCGCGAAATATACCTGTAATTGGCCATTTATTCAAGTTAAATCCCTAATAAATAGTCAGAAATCATCACAAGTCTGTCAAATTAGGGCAATTTACTGGCAATTGGTTCATTTCACTGGTTAGGTCGTCCATTATCACTTAAACTTGCGCCAGTTACACATAAATTATCAATAACTTAAGGCGTAAAGCCCGATAATGGCAAATTTACTCAAATCCAGCACCATTGTTAGTTTTTGGACCATGCTTTCGCGTGTTCTGGGACTAGTGCGCGATATTGTAATTGCTAATCTTATCGGCGCAGAAGGCAAGTCAGATATTTTTCTATTGGCGCAAAAAATCCCTAACTTTCTAAGGCGTTTATTTGCCGAAGGCGCTTTTGCCACAGCCTTTGTTCCCGTTTTTTCCGAGTATCATGAAAAACGCTCGAAAGAAGAAACATTAGCATTGCTCAGTAAAGTTTCTGGAACTTTGGGTGCTGTATTGTTGGGCATTACCTTAGTCGGTGTCTTGGTACCACAAGGACTGATGGCTATCTTCGGCTCAGGCTTTTATTTTAATGCAGAATCTCCCGATAAATTTATACGTGCTTCTGAATTGCTGCGAATAACGTTCCCTTATATTTTCTTTATTTCATTAGTCGCTATGTATAGCGCAGTAATGAATACGCTTGGGAAATTTGCGCTGCCAGCCTTTGCTCCAGTCTTGTTAAATGTTTCAATTATCGGTATGGCTATCTTTGCTGCGCCATATTTTCAAGAAGCGAATACCGCCTTGGCATGGGGTATCTTTATAGCAGGTGTTTTACAGCTTCTTTTATTAGTCCCATTTTTACGAAAACTTGGTTATTTACCAAAACCGCAATGGGCTTGGAAAGACAGTTCAGTAAGACGAATTATGAAGTTGATGTTACCCGTCATTCTTGGTGCTTCGGTAACGCAAATTAATTTAGTCATTGATTCGCAAATTGCTTCGTTTTTAGAAGAGGGCAGTATTTCCTGGCTTTATTACTCGGATCGCATGCTTGAATTCCCATTAGGTATATTCGGCATTGCCATTGCTACGGTTTTATTACCAACCCTATCGAAATACTTCGCTAAAGACGATATGCAACACTTTACGGGCACTTTAGACTGGGGCCTGCGCATGGTGCTGATGATCGGAATTCCAGCCGCTATCGGCCTGCTATGGTTGGCTGAACCGATAATGATTACCGTGTTTCAACACGGCGCTTTTGATGCCCATGACTCTTATATGGCTGGACAAAGTTTACAAGCTTATTCATTGGGTTTAATTGCTTTTATGATGGTGAAAGTATTCCTAACCGGTTTTTATTCGCGCCAAGATCCAAAAACACCAGTAAAGATTGGCTTGGTTGCCGTGGTGAGCAATATTGTTTTAAATCTTGCTCTGTTTAAACCATTTGGTCATGTGGGTTTAGCCGCTGCCACCAGTATTTCTGCTTTTATCAACGCCATCTTGCTGTATCGTTATTTGCATAAGCATGGGCAGTTACAGATTTCAAAATCAACCGCGATTTGGATTTTAAAGTTAAGCATTGCCAGTGGTTTGATCCTTGCTGGACTTTGGTATTTCGATTTTAGTATTGAGCAATGGCAAACCTGGAGTCGCCTCGAAGCGATAGGCATGATAACTGCTACTATTGGAGCGACGATTGCAGTCTATGGGGCGCTCTTAATTCTTATGGGTATTCGTCCAAAGCACTTCAAATTAAGCAACCTGTAGGCTTATTTGAATATGCAAACCTCTTTCTGGCGTTTAATTCTTTTAGCCGTTATTGCGGTATTCTTAATGGCTTTAGTGCCAGTCACAATCAAGCTGATCCAAGTTAGTCCGTGGATGGTCGGATTCGTACGTTTATTAATTGCTGTAGTGGGACTTTATCTATTTGCAAAAGCTTGTAAGCAGTCCGTTTGGTCACAAAAACAAAACTGGCTGCCCATTACGCTAATTGGTTTAACCTTTGCCATTCATTGGCTCACTTATTTTTACAGCATTCAATTTTCAACAGCCTCTATTGCAGCAATCGGTGTTTCTACCTATGGCGCGCATTTGTTGCTATTGGGTTGGTGGTTTCATGGACAAAGGCCATCGCTATTTGAGTTCTTATGCGTCTCATTGGCTTTTGTTGGTGTTTTCTTTGTAGTGCCTGAGTTTTCATTGAAAAACGAAATGACGCTCGGTTTAGTATTGGGTGTACTTTCAGGTTTGCTCTACGCTTGCTTACCAATCTTGCACCAAAAATATAAGCATATAAACAACCAGAGAAGGGCATTTGGGCAATTCTTTATTGCCATGTGGGTATTTGCTATATCGCTGCCTTTTTTGCCCGTAAAGGCTTTTGAGTTAAACAATGATGCGGTCATTGGCCTTGTAATCTTAGGTATCTTTAGCACGCTCATTGGCCATAGTTTATGGGTTAAAGTGACCACCGAGCTTAATCATGTTGTATCTTCGGTGGTTTATTATTTGTATGTTCCTATCACACTTTTATTAAGCTTTTTCGTATTAGACGAGCCTTTAACCAGCAATAAACTTATAGGCGCCTCTCTTATCATTGTTGCTAACGTCGCAGGCTTAATCTATCGATCTAGAAGAATCCATAATCCATAGCGGTTACATTTCTTTTTGCTTATTTCTTGACTATATAAAAAAATATATAGTAAGCTATATCTAAAGTTATATAGTGAGGCGTTGAGCAGATATGGATCTTTTACACGATATTCTAAGGTATACACACATCGGCGGTGGTTTTCTTGGCTTGTTCCTTTTTTGGATTCCGATCTTTAGTAAGAAGGGCGGTAAAATTCATAGACAATTGGGCAAGTATTGGACTTGGTTAGCACGAGTAGTGGTATTGTCGGCTTTGGCTGGTTTGTTTTTATATATCCCCCAAATTATAGAAAAGAATATTTCTCCTAATAATTATGCTTTCCTATTATTTTTAGGGTACTTATCGATAGTTACTTACATCATAGTCTCCTATGGAGTGGCAGTACTGAAATCAAAAAAGGATCCAACGTCAATGAATACCCCTTATTGGAATATAATGGCGTGTTTGAGTGCGACGGTTAGTGTTTTTATCATATTTTTTGCTCTGATTGTTAAACCCGATTCTAAGGTGATTTTGTTAGCATTAAGTCCTATTGGCTTTTCTGTTTGGTATGGGATTATCAAGTACATTAAAGGCAAATATAGCTCAAATAAGCAGTGGTTATATGAGCATTTAGGCTCTATGTTAGGTGCAGGTATCGCTTTTCATACGGCATTTGCTGTATTCGGGGTAACAAGGTTATTTGATATTGGCATTAGCGGCTGGATTGCTGTAATACCTTGGATTTTACCGGCTGCGATTGGTATTCCTGCACAAATAATTTGGACTAAACATTACCAAAGAAAATTTAAAGAAATCTGATAAAGGAAAATCATTTGAGTTTACAACATATTTTGCTGGGGATATTGCAAGAACCGAAAAGTGGTTATGACGTCAAAAAGATGTTCGATGAAATCTTTAGTAATTTTTGGTCGGCAGAACTTTCGCAAATTTATCCTCAGTTAAAAAAGCTTGCCGATAATGGCAAGCTTTCTATTACTGAAGAAGAGTCTAGCAAAGGCCCTAATAAAAAAGTTTATCAAACTACCCAGCAAGGCATTGAAGAATTAGTTGAATGGATAGAGCAGGGGCCGGTGGTGCATACGGAACGCCATGCTTATTTAGCACAAACCTTTTTCTTAAATAGCTTAGATGCTACTGAGAAAAAATTAGAGTTTATGCAAGCTCTTCATAAGGAAATGCATGATTGGCATCAAGGCTTATGTACCACACTTGAGCATGTAAAAGCTGAACATAAAAACTTCCCTTATGAATTAGAAGATGAAGACTTTTATCCATTATTAACATTAATGATGGGCGTAAAAAAAGTTGGCGCTATTGTCGAGTGGTGTGATGAGGCGATAGAACTTATAAAGTTAAGGATATAATAAAGTTTCACGCAATAAAAAACGGGCTAAAAGCCCGTTTTCTTTATAATCAATTGATTATTTTGCAGCGGCTACACGTTGGCGTGCTAGCTCATCGGCAATAACGTTAGTCGGGCGACCTTGTGAATCCGAAGCTTCGAATACTTCAGTTAGGGTGCCGTAGATTTCATCTACTTTCTCTAATGCTTTTGCTTGGTTGTAATCTTCTTCGAAAGATACATTGATGATTCCACCAGCGTTAATTACGTAATCTGGAGCGTAAAGAATACCACGTTGCATTAAAATGTCGCCGTGACGATCTTCTGCTAACTGATTGTTCGCTGCGCCAGCAATAATCTTAGTATCAAGACGTTTAAGGGTGTTGTCATTAACGGTAGCACCTAAAGCACATGGCGCATAAATATCAACGCTTTGCTCATAGATTTCGTTAATACCAACTGCCGTCGCACCTAAGTTGCCAACAACGCGATCAACATTATCTTGGTTGATGTCGGTAACGATTAACTCTGCGCCTTCTTTGCGTAAGTGTTCGCATAGGTAATAGCCAACATGACCTAATCCTTGCACTGAGATTTTTAAGCCGTCTAAGTCATCACGACCAAGCTTATGCTTAGCTGCAGCTTTAATGCCTTTATAAACACCGTAGGCGGTTACAGGGGAAGGATCGCCCGATTTACCTTCTAAACCCAAAACATGGTTTGTTTCTTTGTTAACAACAGCCATATCGTTTGGATTAATGCCTACGTCTTCAGCAGTAATGTATTTGCCACTTAACTTTTCAACGAAGCGACCAAATGCACGGAAAAGTTCTTCAGATTTCATGGTTTTAGAATTACCAATGATTACTGATTTACCGCCGCCCATTTTTAGACCGGCCATAGCGTTCTTATAAGTCATACCGCGAGAAAGGCGTAGTGCATCGATCAATGCGCCTTCGTCAGAGTTATAGTCCCACATACGACAACCACCCACTGCTGGGCCAAGGTTAGTATTGTGAACGCAAATAATTGCTCTTAAACCAGAATCAACATCACGACAAAAAACCACTTGCTCGTGTGAGTCGTATGCTCTTAGGTTAAAAACTGCCATTTTATTCTCCTATTTAGAGATCTGTTTTTCTCGTCACTCTGTAAAAATTTGGAATCAATGTTTTACAACAAAATAATAAGGCCACCAAAGCAGTGGCCTAAATTTTCATTACGCTGGTTAGCCTAGGTCGAAAGTAATACCTTGAGCTAGAGTAGGGGTGTCACCCCAGAAGATAGTGTTGGTTTGACGACGCATATAAGCTTTCCAAGCATCAGAGCCAGCTTCACGACCGCCACCAGTTTCTTTTTCGCCACCGAATGCGCCGCCGATTTCAGCACCAGAAGTGCCAATATTTACGTTGGCGATACCACAGTCAGAACCTACTGAAGATAAGAATTTCTCAGCATTTGGAACATGGTTAGTGAAGATTGCAGATGATAAACCCGCTTTAGAATGATTTTGCATCGCGATAGCTTCGTCAATCGTATCGAAAGGCATTACGTACAAGATTGCTGCGAACGTTTCTGATTGCACTACGTCCCAATGATTTTCAGCTTTAATGATAGTTGGCTCGATAAAGTGACCAGGGCCATCGATACGCTTACCGCCGAATAATACTTCGCCGCCAGCTTCCTTAGCTTTAGCTACTGAAGCTTCGAAGTTTTGAACGGCTTGCTCGTCAATTAATGGACCCATTAGCGTTTCAGTATCTAACGGGTTACCAATCTTAACTTGGCCATAACCTTTAACGATAGCGTTAACCACTTCGTCCATACGACTACGGTGAACAATTAAACGACGAGTTGTAGTACAGCGCTGACCGCCCGTACCTACTGAACCGAATACGATTGAAGGAACCGCTAAGTTCAAATCTGCAGATTCATCAACGATCAGTGCGTTGTTACCCGACAATTCTAATAATACTTTGCCCATACGTTCAGCGACTTTAACGCCAACCATACGACCAACAACACTTGAACCAGTGAAAGACATTTTCTTAACACGAGGGTCTTCAATGAAAGTGTTGGCTAATTTGTTTTCATCGGTGTCGATGAATAAGCCGAAGATGCCTTTAAGGCCTTCTGCTTCTAATACTTGGTTACAGATATTTTGTACGGCAATTGCGCATAATGGAGTCTTAGGAGATGGTTTCCAAACCGTTGGGTTACCACAAATAGCTGCAATGAAAGCATTCCATGACCATACCGCTACTGGGAAGTTGAATGCTGACATGACGCCAGTGATACCGATTGGGTGCCATTGTTCGTACATACGGTGATCTGGGCGCTCAGAGTGCATCGTTTTACCGTAAAGCATACGGCCTTGACCTACAGCGAAATCCGCCATGTCGATCATCTCTTGAACTTCGCCATCACCTTCGGCTTTGATTTTGCCCATTTCAGCAGCTACTAAGCTACCTAATGCGTCTTTATGTTTTCTTAGAGCGTCACCCATCTTGCGAACTAACTCACCACGTAATGGCGCTGGAACTCTTTTCCATTCAGCAAATGCCGTTTCAGCTTCCGCTAATACTTTTTCGTAGTCAGCAGCTGATGATGCGTATACTTTTGCGATTAATTCGCCAGTAGCAGGGTTATAAGATTCAATAATGCCTGCGTCTTGAGTGTCAGTGTAGCCTTCGCCCCAGCTTGCAGATTGATTGATGTCTTGAATACCAAGCTCTTTTAAGAAATCCATAGAAAACCTCTAAAATTGATTAAAGTAGGGCAAATGGTTGTGAAATAGCCGATTTATACGGCAATTTGCCCTGAAATAATATGCGGCGCTACCTTACCACCAGAAGTGCTTTTTCGCCAGTGAAATTTAGGCTTTTTGGCTAAGATTTGAACAGTTGAGACGGTGGTCGGAGAAGTGATTTAGTTAAGCTAGTGGTGCATTGGAAATAGATTAGAAAAAGTTATACCAAAGCCCTCAGAGAGGGCTTTGGTATTAAAATTAAAATTCCCACCAGCAGGTTTGCCACCACTCTAGGAATTCATCGAAGTCGATATGGCCATCGTCATTTTCATCGATAATGGCAAAGCCGCGCTTAGCTTGTTCGTCATTAGAATCTGGGCTTAACACTTGCAGTAGTTTGGCGAATTCTTCTACATCAATTTCGCCGTTACCATCACGGTCAAAAAAATCAAAATTCTTTTTTACTTCGGCTAGTTGCTCTTCAGCTAAAGGTTTCATGTGTAATTCTCTTATTGGTTTTTATACTGCTAACTTAAAGTATTATCGTCTAAACGGTAACGTACACGACGTTCCTCTAAATAGTCAATCACTGTTTTGCAACAATCTGCGTGCCCGCCAATATGCTCTGGGGCAAATACACCGTCTTTGTCAAATTTGCCCTTCAATAACAATTGGGCAATAGCTGTTGCGGTAAATCCAGTAGTGCGCGCCATTGAGGTTTCATGCTTTACTTTGTCATACTCATCATACAACTCGTAAATGTATTCTTTTTCTTTTCCGTTTTCTTGGCCACGTATGGTCACACGCATAATGGTAAACTCTTCTTCTTTAGCTTTTAGTTTCCATTCGTTAATTAAAACTTTTGAAGTGAATTCTAAAGGGGAAATTTCCATGCCATTAATTTGTATCGGTTCTTCATCGAAGAATCCGCTGGCTCGTAATGTACGAATAGATTCAACATGACCAGGATAACGCAGCGTTTTTTCTTTCATGTTGGGAATGTCTTTCATAGTAAACATTAGACTGCGCAAACCATCAGTGTTGAAAGCTTCCAAAGTTCCTATTTTGTCGAATTCCACTAGCTCGCGATCACTCAAAGCTTCTCGAGTAACCATGCGGCCATGAGATATAAAGCGCGCAGGGCGTGTGTACTCTTCAATTACATCGATAGGGGAGAAGGGAGCTTTGTATTCGAAAGGGCGTTTACGAGCTTTCGGCAATCCACCAACCAGACATTCGAAATACTCTATGTCCATGCGCGTCTTGTGAAAACCTAATAATAAGTTGTCCATACCAGGAGCCACGCCACAGTCGATAACCGCAGTAACATTGTTTTTCTTGGCAAGATAATCTAGCTCTAAACAATTTTCTGGAGCAAAAGAAATATCGACCACATTTTTTCCCGCTTCAATTATATTTTTTAAAGTCTGAAATCCAAGGTGGCCGGGTACACCACAAACCACTAAATCGAACGGCTCGATTGCGCTTTTTAAAGCATCTAGATCCGTGCTATCAAGCTCTAGAGTATTTAATTGCGGTTGACGTTTTTTTATAGTACTTAAAGTTACCTTGTTAATATCGGCAATGGTAACGTCGTGCTTTTCAGAAAGGTCTCGCGCCATAACGCTGCCTACCATACCTGCACCTAAAACGATGATATTACTCATTTATGAATCCTGGTTATTATTTTGAGTATTGATATGAACCACTGCTTGCTCTGCTTCAAACGCTTCTTGTTCTTCCAGCGTGGCTTGATAAGGGGTGACGCGGACTAGTATTCCCATAGTAGGGTGATCAAAATAATTGAGTTTGTTTATTTTAACCTTGCGGTTCTCTTCTAATATAAAAAAGCCGGCTAATTGCTCAGGAGTTTGTACATCCGTATCTTCAATGACAATAGTCGAATCGGTTTGTTTAAATCCAGAAATAATGGCTTCGACTAATAAACCTTGGTTGCGACTAAATCGAATATTACCAATAAAGTCGAGTAGTCCTTTTTGTTCGGGTTCGTCCGTTACGCTAAATGACATCCAAGGAGTTGACTCCTTATCAATTAACGGTTGGCGCCAAGCAAAGTGTGCAAGAGGGCGCATATTAGCACTAGAGCGTAAGCGCCTAAATACACCTTCCAATTTTTTTTCTGAGCGTTCTAAAGTAGCAAAACCTGCAGGCAATGATGATGGGTTATTCAATGTATAGGATTGTTCGGTAACAGGGCTCTCTTCTTTGGAGAGATAGTTAAATTGGCCAGTTGCATCCAAACGCTTAAAGAAAACGATCTCTACATCAAAGATAGTTTGTGCGAAACTTTGATAGGCACTAGTTATCATTAATAGTGCGCTCAAACTTAAAAGGATTTTTCTTTTCATAGTGTTATTAGTACCCATTTGAAGCAGAAAGTTTAGCATGCTGATTAAAAATAGGTAGTCTTGACTTTTTTAATTTCATTCCGATATTTTCTCGACCACCAGACGAATCATTTTCAATAATGGTTCGAGCTCTTCTTCTTCAGTTAATATTTTCAACATCACATTGTTTTCAAAGCGATATAGCGCTGGATTCATTTGTATTAATCGTATCAATTTGCTGGGATCAATTTGGGTATCTTGTGCAAATGCAATGCGTACCCCAGATTTCACCAGATCAATTTTATTGATACCTAGATCGGCGACTTCTAATGTCAGCTGGCTGATTTCAAAAAGATTCTTTAGAGAATTTGGCAGCAACCCGAAGCGGTCGATAAATTCTACTTGCAGGGCTTCTAACTGGTCTTGGTTCTTGGCATTAGCAATACGTTTATACAAAGATAAGCGGGTTGCCACATCACCGACATAATCATCAGGAATTAGTGCGGCTATTCCTAAATCGATTTCAGTTTTATGCTTTAGAGATTGTTGTAAGCTAGGCTCTTTACCTTCTTTTAACGCATTAACCGCGGATTCAAGCATATCCATATAGAGATTAAAGCCAACCGCTTGCATTTGCCCTGATTGCTCATCGCCAAGCAGTTCGCCGGCACCACGGATCTCTAAATCATGGGTTGCTAAGGTAAAGCCTGCGCCTAAGTCTTCTAGTTGCGAAATGGCATCGAGTCGTTTTTCAGCATCTTTGGTAATTTTGCGTTCAGAAGGCGTTAGCATATAAGCATAAGCTTGATGATGTGAGCGGCCAACACGACCTCGTAATTGGTGTAATTGAGCCAATCCAAATTTATCGGCTCGCTCAATAATCATAGTATTCGCGTTTGGATTGTCGATACCAGTTTCTACGATTGTGGTACAAACCAAAACATTGAAGCGCTGATGATAAAAATCACGCATAGCTTGCTCTAATTGAGTTTCGCGCATTTGGCCGTGGGCAAACTGAATTCTTGCTTCAGGAAGTAATTCCTGGAGCTCATTGGCCGCACGTTCGATAGACTCTACTGAATTATGCAGGAAATATACCTGTCCACCGCGCAAAGTTTCACGCAAAATAGCTTCACGAATTAGCGGTTTATTGTATTCACGGACAAAGGTCTTTACGGACAATCGCTTCGCAGGTGGCGTGGCGATTATGGATAAATCGCGCATCCCTGACATAGACATATTTAATGTTCTTGGGATCGGCGTGGCAGTTAAGGTTAAAATATCGACTTGTGAACGATACTTTTTAAGCTGCTCTTTTTGACGCACGCCAAAACGGTGTTCTTCATCAATAATTAGCAAGCCTAATCGCTTAAATTGGACATCGCCCTGGATCAGTTTATGGGTGCCAATTACAATATCCACGGTGCCAGCTTCAAGACCGGCCAGTGTTTGTTTGGTTTCTTTGGCTCCGGCAAATCGTGAAAGCTGAGCAACTTTAATGGGCCAGTCGGCAAATCGATCAGAAAAAGTTTCGAAGTGTTGCTGAGCTAGTAGGGTGGTTGGAACTAAAACGGCCACTTGTTTGCCTGCTTGCGCAGCAATATAAGCTGCTCTTAACGCTACTTCGGTCTTACCAAAGCCCACATCACCACAGACCAAACGATCCATAGGTTGTGGAGAAGTCATGTCTCGAATTATGGAGTTTATACTAGTGGTTTGATCCACAGTTTCTTCAAATCTAAACTCAGCGGCAAAACGATGATAGTCCGCTTCATCCAAAGCGTAGGTTATGCCTTCTTTTGCTGCTCGGCGGGCATAAATATCAAGTAGTTCTGCGGCAACGTCACGTGCTTTATCAGCCGCTTTTTTCTTAGCTTTATCCCAAGTGTCAGTACCCAGTTTATGCCAGGGCGCTAATTCGGGATTAGAACC
Source organism: uncultured Kangiella sp. (assembly GCA_947503435.1). Lineage (GTDB taxonomy): Bacteria > Pseudomonadota > Gammaproteobacteria > Enterobacterales > Kangiellaceae > Kangiella. Next base: position 89,164 of record CANNDL010000006.1, read on the forward strand.
CGAATAACGGCTGATAAGGTGCAGTGACTGAACGGGTAAATAGAATTTATCGCCGCCAGAGTATTCAAGCATTAAATACTCTGCTTCGATATCGCCGGATTGAAGTTTTATCATGCCTCGATAACGGCCGATCCCCTGTTCATAATGAACTACTGGATCGCCTTCTTTAAGCTCGGCCAAGTTGCGAATAACGTCTTCAGCTTGTGTGCTCGCTTTAGTATCGCGACGTCTTCTCTGTAGGACTTGCTCGCCGAATAATTCGTTTTCGGTAATGATTGCTAGATCTTGAAATGCAAAGCCTTGATTTAATGGAGCTATGCCAATAAAAACTTTTTGGTTTGTTTGTCCATCCAGCTCCATCAAGGATTCGACGGTGGTAGTTTTTATTTTATGCCGTGCTAATAAATCTTTTAAGGCTTCACGGCGGCCTGCGGACTCACTAGCTATAAAGGTTTTGCCTTGCCAATGACTTAAGAAATTACGTAAAGCTTTTAAAGGATCTTCGGTTTTATGCTCAATCGATAAATTGGGGATTGGAAATGCTGTAAATTCAGTATCGACTTGAGTAGGTTCAAGATGAATTCGAATTTGTTGCTTGAGATTTTGATTCAATTCCTCGATCGATAAGTATAATCGCTGTGGCGCGAGTATTGGGCGCTCTACATCATGTCGTCTTTGCTCATAACGTTCGCTTACTTCATGCCAAAAATTACTTAAATTAGCTCCGAAATCACTTAGACTTAAATAAATAGTGTTTTCAGGTAAGTATTCAAACAGGGTGTTTAGCTGATAGAAAAATAATGGTAAATAATATTCTATTCCGGCTGGTGTGGCACCGTTAGAAACCTCTTGGTAAAGCCAGACCTTTTGTAAATCCACATCGAATTCTGAGCGAAAACTTTGCCTAAAATGGCTAATGGCTTTTTCATCGGTTGGGAATTCTTTAGCGGGAAGCAACTCAAACTTGTTAAGTTTTTCATCGGACAATTGCGACTCTGGATCAAAGTAACGAATCGAGTCGATTTCATCATCAAAAAAGTCGATACGTAGCGGTCGCTCAGATCCCATTGGATATAAATCGAGGATGGAACCTCGTACTGCAAATTCGCCGTGGGTAAATACCTGATTAACATTTTGATAGCCCGCTTGTTCAAACAATGCGCGAACATCGTGCATATCTAAGGCTTGGCCGGTATGCAACATTAGGCTATTTTGTTCGATATAATCTTTGGGGGCTACTTTCAGCAAGAGACTGTTTACTGATATTAAGACAATTCCTTGTTGCAGTCTGGGTAGTTGATAGAGACTCAATAATCGTTGCGAGACAATATCCTGATGCGGTGAAAAATTATCATAGGGTAAGGTTTCCCAATCAGGAAATACGAGTACTGGAAGCGAATTAGCTTCAGAGTCTAAAAAATACTTAATTTCTTTCTCAAGCAACCATAAATCATGCGCATCTTCGACCAAAACCAATAATGGAGCTGATTGTTTGGCAGCTAATTGGGCAATCGCAAGTGCACGGCTGGAACCGCTTAAGCCACGCCAATAGTTGATGTATTGGCTTTTGGCTTTAACGTCAGGAATAGGAAGTTGCAGTTCTTTTAACATCAGTACACAAGTTACGGCTTAGAGCAATAATTGGAACGAAATTATAGCTTAGTTAGAATGGACATAATAGTTTGAATTGCAAGAGAAAAACATCTATTGATGATGCTGACTAGTTTGCACTTAAGGTGCTTTCTCGCTATGGTAAAGGCACCTTAAAGTAAGAATTATCAAGCACAATGACTATAAACGATTCCGTAAGTAATCCTGCTACTGATTCTTTGATACGATTTAAGCGTGCCGACGGTTTTGCTGTCAATAAAGCATTGTTCTTGGCTGCTTGGAAAGTGTGGTTTAAACGCTTTGCTGATAAACATTCTAGTGGCGCTTTACAAGATTGGAAGTTCGCTAAATTACCGATTGGTGCTAGCGATAACTCTCTGAGTGATTTAATTCGTGAAGAAAAGCGTTTCAGTTTAGAGGTTTTGTGCCGAATGATGGTGCCTTGGTCTTATCGCAATGACCGTCAGGTGGATGATGTATTTTTGCGGGACTACAAGGTTTTATTCGAACTGAGCAGTTTATCTGATGAAGATGGCCATGAGCAGATGGCGGCTAATTTATCTGCGAGTGCTTTGCAGATTTGGAATGCGATGAGTTTTGCTGAGCAAGACGATTATATGGCCTATGCTGAAGCACGCGTTCAAGCGGATATTGAAGTTCGATCAAAAGATCCGATAGTGCTCGATGATCAAGGTATCGAGTTGATCGGCGAAGACACTTACCCGCCGTATATTCCTAATAAAGACGCCAAGGAAATCGAATTTGTTCGAGCCATGGTAGATTGGATTCAAGACGCACCGTTTCAGGCTTACTATTTAAAACAACCTGCCGGAGATACGGTTTCAGGTTGGGATAATCGCTTATTGGCATTCTTTTGGCCTAAACCGCGGGTTGGCTATTCGCTTCATCACGCCACTCTGAACCCATTGTATTATCGAGCTAATGAGTTAGCTCGAACTTTGGATAAAGGTGAATCCTGGGATCAGGAATGGCAAGATATGGCGGTAAAAACGGCTAACGAATTATTTCAAATTAGCGGTACTCCGCAAAAAGATGTGACTATCGAAAACGTGAATGCAGTAATAGAGGCTGCAGTGCATGGTGACGAACACTCAAAGGCTAAAATGAATTCTGGCTGGTCTTATTTGGCGGCAGTTTGCACCGATCATCTCAATAGCCAAGTAGGGCGCTTACCAATGGCTACTTGGAATAGCCGAATTGCAGCTAGTGTTATTTCGCGATTGGACTTTTTGCTTGCAGAAGCCGGCATTACCGAGCTTGAGGGGCGCTTTGATGGCGTTGGCACCATTCCAGGTTGGGGCGGCACTAGACCACGTCAATACAGTTTGGAATGGCCAAATGGTTATCGTTCTTGGAAAACACAAGTCAGAGCCAGTCGCTTAATTGGTCAAATGGCTTATATTCTCAACAATGATGAAACGAGTGAGGGTAATCGTAAATACCCAAAAATGCCATTAGCAGCTGGTGGCAAAGGTGATTGGACTGTAAGAGGAGTGCAGGGTGTTTTATTTGGTGATGGTTATTAAATCTTGCTAATTTAGAGCTTAAAAAGCCGAAACATTAAGTCTATCAGCGATGTATCGCTTCATATCCATGCCTAAGCTTCCATCGGGTAATGAGCCGGCAATTTTATATTCTGCACCATCTTGATCTTTGGCACCTTCTTGTAAATCAACTATCAAGGGTGAGCGCATTTTTCCATGTTTATTATAAATCAGCTCTATCTTAGGCGATAATTTTGATTTAGATTCAGTAGAAACCACCATTGCAATTTCACCATTCGTCATTTTCACCAATGAACCAGCAGGATAGATTCCCACCATTTTGATAAATGCCTTGGCCAAGCTCGGATCAAACTGTTTACCGGCCTTTTCATAAATCTCTTTCAGGGCTAAACGAGGCGACCTAGACTTAACGTGAGATATTTCGTGAGTCATATCATCATACGAGTCGACAATTGAGACGATTCTAGTAAATAAAGATAGCGGAGAATTGCGTCTTTTTGCAGGATAACCCTGGCCATCTGGTCTTTGATGGTGATTTAAAGCGACTTCTTTAATGATGGGTTCGAGGCTGGTATCTGCATGAAGCAGTTCATACCCTAATGCGGTATGCCTCTCCATAACGCGTTTTTCAGCTTCGGTAAATCTGGTGCGTTTGGTTAAAATCTCATCTGGAATTCGGGTTTTACCGATATCATGTAATAGAGCCGCAATCCCTAGCTGCTCTAATTCTTGACGATGCAGACCGACATAATGGCCCAATGCGATAGAAAGTACCGCTACACGTAAACTATGATTGGCTTCTACAGCTGAAGTATCTTGAATTCGGGTTAGCCAAAAGAGTGCATTGGCATTAGAAACAATACTGGTAATACACTTGGCAACAACAGATTGCGTCTCTTTGATATTGATGGTTCTATGATTTTTAGCGCTATTGAAGATACTTTCCATATGACGTCTGGCTTGAAAATAGACGCTATGCGCTCTAGCTAATTCATTATCAAGCTCAGTTTTAGCCTGAAGCCCGCGAATTTTTCGAGTGAAGGCTTTTTTATTGGCCAAGGAAGGCTTAAATTCAGGAAGTTGGTGGTCATTACTTAAAGCTAGCGAACCGCTATAGTCGTGCTCGATATAGACAAACTTACAATATTTTTGCAGTACTTGAATTTCGAAATCATCTTTGATTTCTAGCCCTTGCAAAGTAAAAGGCAGATCAGTCCAGGGTCGATCTAACTCGACAACGTTCATGCCCACTTCTAAGGCAAGGACTGAAATTTTAGTTTTTACTAACACAAATGACCTATTTGATAACTAGCTCTATAGCACTATGACAACTCTATCACAAAACTACAGGATTACAATAGATTAAAAATCATACTCAGGGTAGTTGAAGCCATTGATTTCGCTAAGTTTTTGATTTAATTGTATAAAAATGTGTCAAAAAAATTAACACTATTTTCGTTGGCATTTTTAAGATCAATTACTTAGCTAAATAGTCTGGGAATGATCTTTATTTTCAGTGCTCTGAAACTAGGCTTAATGTAGCCTCATATCGAGGTTTTTGATGTCTTTCTAGATTATAAGTCAATTGTTTAGACTCCGGATCATAGCTAAGAGTCCAAACATTGCTTTGTGCTGCTGGAATCAGTTGAGCAGTATGCTCATCGGCTAAAAAGTGTTGCTTTAAATTAGTACCCTTTGAGTTCTTATATTCGCCAGCATAACCACCATACATGGTGACTTCGTCTGGAGTTCCATCTTTGTGCCGGTGATCGTGCTTGAGTAAAAGGCCTTGGCTAGTATTTGTTATAATCCAAGTTCGTGATTTGTCTTCGCCAACGCTAAAGGGAATACGGATTTCATTGTTAGTGCAAGATTTAAAATGAGCGACCAGCTTTTTACCCGCAAAATCGTGATCAGGATCAAGCGGGTAGCTTGTCTTACCGACAAAGGTTTTACCACATAACTCAAGAAGGCTTTTATAGTAACTATCGGGTGATGTTTCTAGCTTTATTTCTTCTGTTGATGCGCAGGCCATTATTAAAACGCATAAAGTGCTAAGAGTTAGAGTTTTGAATATGGAGTTCATTATTAATCCTTGTAAGAAATATTTTTGCCTTGTTGACGTTTAACGGCAATGGATTGATTTTTACCAAGCAAGATTTTTATTTGCGACAGAGTTTCACTAGCCAGAATATAACGATCAAAGTCTTGCCAACGCTTATGATACAGTTTTTTAACGGCTTTTACGGTATCTGGCGAACGCTGTTTAATTTCTTCAGCGAATTCCTCTGCTGCTTTGATTGGCTTCTCTGCAACTTCACTAATAAGGTTTAATTGCAGTGCTTGCTCGGCAGTTAATTCTTTTGCCGTCATGGTCAATCGCATGGCCTGATCTTTACTCATGCAATCTCGCAGAGAAAGTGTGCCTGACATATCAGGTATTAATCCCCACTTAGATTCCATAATTGATAGAGAGCAGTGTGGTGCCGCTATACGGTAATCTGCCCCTAAAGCGATTTGCATACCACCACCCCAGCATCGACCATGGATAGCGGCGATTACTGGAATTTTTAGTCGGCGCCAGCCAATCGAGACTTTTTGCGCTAAGTTTGCATTGCCAGGTAGCCACTTCCAAAGCAGCCTAAGCGCCGACCATCTATTGCTCATCACTGATTTAATATCGAGCCCAGAACAGAAGTCTTCGCCATGGCCACTTAAAATCACTGCTCGAATAGATTTATCTGCTCGAATTTGTGTTTGTGCAGCAGCAATGGCCTTAAACATAGCCATATCGAGAGCATTATGCTTATCTGGCCGATTTAAGTAGACGTAAGCGATCTGATTTGAGACTTTAACTTCAACTCGAGATGACATAGCTAACTCATTATTTTTAAAGCAAAAATTGTATTTGTATGCGCTAATAATTGCACATGGAGCAAAACAATACAATCTTATACTGATTAGATGGATTTAATGGTTAATTCTTAGACCATTTACCGCTATAATTGCCCGCTTTGATTTTGCTTTTAATATAAGGCTTAGACCCTTAATGCGACTGATCCGTGGCCTCTATAATTGTCCTGAACAGCTTTTTAACAATGGCTGTGTCGCAACTATTGGAAATTTCGACGGCGTTCATATAGGTCATCAAGCCATTATTAATAAGTTGACCGCTAAAGCCCAAGCTTTGTCATTGCCAAGTGTGGTGGTGTTATTTGAGCCTCATGCTCAAGAGTTCTTTCGACCTCAACAGGCACCTGCAAGATTGTTTAAGCTAACTGATAAGTTGCAAGCACTAAAAAGTCTTGGCGTGAGTTATGTTCTTTGTTTGCGTTTTAACGAAGAGTTAGCGAACTTATCAGCTCAAGACTTTGTGCGCAGAGTCTTGAATGAACGCTTAAGAGTTAAACATTTATTTATTGGTGACGATTTTCGATTTGGTCATCAACGACAGGGTGATTTTGAGTTATTAAAAAGTTATGATTTTACGGTTGAAGCTAATCAATCGGTGACCTCTAATTTAGAAGGGGAAACCATTCGTATTAGTAGTAGTTTTGTTCGTGAGTTAATCGAGCAAAATCGATTTGATTTGGTCGCAGTAGCTTTAGGGCATAACTATCGTATCAATGGCAAGGTAGCTCATGGCGATAAACAGGGTAGAACCATTGGCGTGCCCACGGCCAACATTGCCTTAAAAAGACTTAAGAGCCCTTTAAAAGGCGTCTATGCCGTAAAAATTCATGGAGTGACTGATCGAGTTTTATTAGGCGTTGCCAATATCGGTCGTAAGCCAACATTGAAAGATACAAGTGAGCGATTAGAAGTACACATTTTTGATTTTGATCAAAACATTTATGGCAATCGGTTAAGCATCGAGCCCGTTGCAAAAATTCGCGATGAAAAAAAGTTTGAATCGGTTGAGACATTAAAACTCCAGATCAGAAATGATATAGAAATAGCACAAGATATTTTAAAAAGATAAACAGAATTTAAAATTGGGAACAACCAAACTGAGAAGACTATGAGTGATTATAAAAACACTTTAAATTTACCAAAAACGCCTTTTGAAATGCGCGGTAGCTTACCGCAGCGTGAACCAAAGGCATTGGCGCAATGGGCAAAAAAAGATCTTTACGGCATGATCCGTAAAGCACGCACAGGTCGCGAGCAATTTATATTGCATGATGGCCCGCCGTATGCAAATGGTAATATCCATATTGGTCATTCAGTAAATAAAATTCTAAAAGACATGGTTATCAAGAGTAAAACCTTAAGTGGTTTCGACTCGCCTTATGTTCCTGGTTGGGATTGCCATGGTTTACCAATTGAAAATAACGTTGAGAAAAAAGTTGGCAAAGCAGGCGTGAAAGTAACTCATGCTGAATTCCGTGAAAAGTGCCGCCAATATGCGCATAAACAAGTCGATGCTCAGCGTGAAGATTTTATTCGTTTGGGCGTTCTTGGGGAGTGGGATAACCCTTACCTAACGATGGATTTCGGATTTGAAGCCAATATTGTACGCGCTTTATCAAAGCTGGTAGATAATGGTCATTTGAAAAAAGATGCCAAACCAGTTTATTGGAGTGTAGTAGGCGGCTCATCATTGGCTGAAGCCGAAGTTGAATATCAAGATAAAACTTCTTACTCGATATATGTTCGTTATCCGTTAGCAGGCAACAATGGTTTTATGAGTGCTTTTGGCAATCCAGAAGTATCAGGTGATACATCAGTCGTTATCTGGACGACTACACCTTGGACCCTTCCTTCGAGCCAAGCGGTAACGGTTCATGAAGAATTAAATTATGTGCTAGTACATGCTAATGATGAGAATTTCGTATTGGCAGAAGCACTAGTTGAAAGCGTAATGAAAGAAGCTGAAATTGAAGACTTTACAGTTATTGCTTCTTGTAAAGGTGCTGATTTAGAAAACTTAAGCGTACAGCATCCTTTTTATGATAAAACATTGCCTGTTATTTGCGGTGAGCACGTTACTACAGAAACCGGTACTGGTTTGGTACATACTGCGCCAGATCATGGCCCAGACGATTTTGTGGTGGGTAAAAAGTATGGCTTAACAGTTTTAAATTATGTTATGGCAAACGGCGTATTTAATGATGAAACGCCTATTTTTAACGGTCAGCACGTTTATAAAGTCGATCAGCCTGTGGTTGATTTGTTAATTGAAAACGGCCGTTTATTACATCAAGATAAATTGCGCCATTCATACCCGCACTGTTGGCGTACCAAAACCCCATTAATTTTCCGCGCAACACCGCAATGGTTTATTTCGATGGACCAAAACGGCTTGCAGTCAAAAGCGATGGAAGAAATTAAAAAGGTAAAATGGGTTCCAGAGTGGGGTGAAGCTCGTATCGAATCCATGATGGAGTCTCGTCCTGACTGGTGTATTTCTCGTCAAAGAACTTGGGGCGTGCCATTGTGTTTGTTTATTGATAAACAATCTGGCCTACCGCATCCTGATTCAGCAGAGCTTATGGCCAAGGCCGCAGAAAAAATCGAACAAACTGGTATCCAGGCTTGGTATGACTTGGATGCCTCTGAATTAGTTGATGCCGATAAATATGAAAAAATCGATGATACTTTAGATGTCTGGTTCGATTCAGGGGTTACTCATTATTGTGTGCTAGCAGCGCGTGACTATTTAAACCGTCCTGCAGATTTATATTTAGAAGGCTCGGATCAGCATCGCGGATGGTTCCAATCATCATTACTAACGTCCGTTGGCATTTATGAAGAAGCGCCTTACAAGCACTGTTTAACTCATGGTTTTGTAGTCGATAAAGACGGCAAAAAAATGTCTAAATCCTTAGGCAATGTCATTGCGCCTAAAGATGTCATCAACAAATTTGGTGCTGATGTGCTGCGTTTATGGGTTTCCTCTGCGGATTATCGTGGTGAAATGACAGTCTCTGATGAAATCATTAAAAGAACGGGTGATACCTATCGCCGTATTCGTAATACCTCACGTTTCTTACTTTCCAATTTGGAAGGCTTTAATCCGCAGACGGATTTAGTTGCGGCTGAAGATATGATTGCTCTTGATCGTTGGGCGGTTGATAAAGCATTAACGGCGCAGAAAGAAATTATCGAGGCTTACGAAAACTATAATTTTTGGGTGGTAGCACAAAAAATTCAACATTTCTGCTCGATTGATATGGGTTCTTTCTACTTAGATATCATTAAAGATCGCCAGTACACTGCGAAAAATGGCTCATTGGCTCAGCGCTCATGCCAAACGGCTATGTACCATATCATCGAAGCTTTATCTCGCTGGATGGCACCTATTTTAAGTTTCACTGCTAATGAAATTTGGCAATACATTCCTACGCCCAAAAGTGGAGAACGTGAAGACAATGTGTTCATCGCAGAATGGTATCAAGGTTTATTTGCATCTGAAAAACTTGTCCTTTCTCAAGATGACTGGATGACAATTTCAGCAGTTAAAACCGAAGTGAATAGAGCATTAGAAGCTAAGCGTAAAGACGGTGTTATTGGAGGTTCTTTAGAAGCTGAAGTTACTCTTTTTGTGAATGATAAATTATTTAACACTTTATCAAAACTTGAAGACGAACTTCGCTTTGTCACCATCACATCGCAAGCAAAATTAAAGCAAGGCTCTGATGGGGAAAATACTGATTTAGAAGGACTATCATTAGTTATAGAAAAGTCTTTGGCTAATAAGTGTGATCGATGTTGGCACTACCGTGAGGATGTTGGTTCTAATCTTGAGCATGAAACTATTTGTAATCGCTGTGTTGAAAATGTATCAGGTGATGGCGAAGTAAGGAAGTTTGCTTAATGGCTTTAAAGCAATTTATAAAAGATAACTTTAAGCCTTTAAAATTTAAAGACTCTGGCTTTCTTTGGTTATGGCTTACAGTTTTGGTTTTTATCGCTGACTATTGGACAAAGCAGTGGGCGGATAAAGAACTCGCACCTGCGTTTTTTGGCCCTGCAATAGAGGTTATGCCTTATTTTAATTTAAAGCTAGCTTATAACGAAGGCGCGGCTTTTAGCTCTTTTGAAGGCATGACCTTCATGCTGATTGCATTACCCATAGTTATAGTTATCGCTTTGATATTGTGGATGTGGCAGACCCCTAAGTCGAAAAAATTAATCAATACTGGCCTAGCATTAATTCTCGGTGGTGCTTTCGGCAATATTTATGATCGAATTTTTAATGATGGCAAAGTCATTGATTTCATCGATTGGTATATTGTTTGGGATGGCATGGAAAAGCACTGGCCGACATTTAATATAGCCGATAGTGTTATTATGATTGGTGTTGGTTTGTTGATTATTGATGCTATTAAAAACCCTGAGCCCAAAAAGCAAAAGATAAAGAAAAAATAATATGCAAATCAAAACAGATTCAAAAGCTTTAGTGCATTTTAATGTATTATTAAAAGATGGCTCTGCCGCAGATTCCACGCGGGTGGATGGCAAACCAGTTTGGTTTGTTTTTGGTGATGGTAGTTTAACTGACTCATTAGAATCGCAGTTGCTCGGCATGGAAAAAAAGCAAACCAAGAAATTTGAAATTGATGGAAGTGATTTATTTGGTCCGGTAAACCCGGACAATATTCATTATATGGATATCGATCAATTCCCTACCGATTTAAAGTTAGAAGAGGGTGCCATCATTGCTTTTGAACAAATGGGTGGCGGTTCCATTCCAGGCATGATTAGAGGTATTCAGGGTCATTCGGTTAAAGTTGATTTTAATCATCCACTTGCTGAACAAGAAGTTATCTTGGAAGTAGAAATTTTAGAGGTTAAAGCTTAATGGAAATTATATTAGCTAATCCGCGTGGTTTTTGCGCAGGTGTTGATCGTGCAATCGAAATTGTGAATCGAGCCATCGAGATATTTGGTGCGCCAATTTATGTTAAACATGAAGTGGTGCATAATAAATTTGTAGTCGATGGTTTGCGTGACAAAGGTGCAGTTTTTATTGAAGACTTAAATGAAGTGCCACGCGATTCGACTCTGATTTTTAGTGCTCATGGCGTGTCACAACAAGTTCGAAAAGACGCCAAGGAGCGAAACTTAAAAGTATTTGATGCTACCTGTCCGCTTGTTACTAAAGTGCATATGGAAGTGGCTCGCCACAGCCGCCGTGACGAAGAGTGTGTTCTTATTGGGCATAAAGGTCATCCAGAAGTGGAAGGCACTATGGGACAGTATGACAATTCCGATAAAGGTATTTATTTGATTGAAGATACTGCAGATGTGGAAAAGCTTGAAGTTATTGATTCATCAAAACTTTTTTACGTTTCTCAAACGACTCTTTCTGTAGATGATACACAAAAGATAGTGGAAGCATTAAAACAAAAGTTCCCTAAAATTAATGGGCCGAAAAAAGACGATATTTGCTACGCCACTCAAAATCGTCAAGATGCGGTTAAACAATTGGCAAAAACTTGTGAATTAATATTGGTGGTTGGTGCTAAAAACTCCTCGAATTCCTCGCGCTTACAAGAATTAGCGGTAACAAAAGGCCGTCGATCTTACTTAATTAATAATGCTACTGAGATTCAAACAGAGTGGCTGCATGGGATTAACACGGTTGGAGTTACTGCAGGAGCATCAGCCCCAGAGGTATTAGTAACGGATGTTATTGATTTTCTTGAAAAAAACGGCGGTAAAAAGGTGCAGGAGTCGGACGGAGTCGAAGAAAGTATAGTGTTTGTTTTACCTGCTGAACTTCGATAAATGTGAAAGTCGTCCTATAAATAAGCCGATATAACCACTTATCGGCTCAATTCTACCAATTATCCGATAATATAAGCCCTTGAATTACTACTCAATTATAGTTATTGAGTTGATAAATTAATAAACAGGGCTCTAATGGGAAAACAACTCAAAAAATCCAGCAAAGGTTTCAGTTTAATGGAAGTGCTGATTGCTATTATAGTTATTGCAATCGGCATTTTAGGCTATATGGCACTTCAATTGGCCTCTATAAATTCAAACCAAGATGGGTTAGCAAGATCGCAAGCTATATTTGTTTCTCAAGAATTAGGTTCAGCTATTAGAAGTAATAGAGACTATTCATTTGATACAGGAGAGTTTGATAAAGCAAATGATTCTGAATATTTAAAAGTGGACAATTATCTTTCTTGTACTGCCGATAAGCCTGCATGCTCAGGAGCATGCACTATAGCCCAACAAGCGAAAGTTGATGCTTGGCAAGCTTGTAGAACTATAAAAGGATTTACTGCTTCTTCCACACAGAGCTCTGATGATTTATTACTTAATGGCGTAATAAGAGTTGGTTGTTCCGATAGAGTAACTACTGATTCGAACTCATGTACTTCTGGCTCGGCTCTTAGTATTTATACATTTTGGGCTATTTCTGATAAAAGGCAAGATGTCGGGCAAGTAACGATAGCTGATTCTAAAACTCCTAATGCGAGGTGTAATACATTTGCTAGCGTAACTAGCAATAAAGTTACTCTTACGGACATTGGAAGCCAAGTAGATTGCATAATAGTGGATATATTGCCATGAAGAAGATTACTAAAGACAAAGGTTATACTTTAATTGAGTATTTGGTTGCAATTCTCATTGGTTTGATTCTACTTGCAGGAATCGCTTCTTTCTTTGTTGGTATGAGCAGTTCGACGAGAGCGCAAAGCGCTGTTTCTGAAGTTCAAGAGAAAGGGCGTTTCGCACTATATTTTTTAACGAATGATATTCAATTGGCTGGATGGAGCGATCCGTCAGTTTCAAATGTTGTTGGGGCTGCTGTAGATAATTATATTGATATTGCAAATACTTCAGATGGCACAGGAGCTAAATCCACAGACCAAATAGCAATTAAATACGAAGCAGATGTTGATTGCTTAGGTAATACGGTCGCTTCAGGGATTACAACCAATATATTTTTAGTTGAAAGTGGTAGTTTAAAATGCTCTTCTCAGAATAAGTCAGAGCCTTTAATTAATGGTGTTGAATCTTTGCATTTTACTTATGGAGTTGACAGCAATAATGATGGCGTCCCCGATCAGTATTTAAATGCTACAGCTCTTAAAGCAGACAGTAAGCTAGCTGAAGATGTAACAACCGTAAAAGTTTCAATGGTTATTGTGAGCGACGGGGACGTCAGTAAAAGTAATCGTACGCAATCTTTTACTTTAGATACTGCCGGGACCTATACATCTGATTCAGATAAAAAACTTCGTAAAGTTTTTACAACCACAATTTTTGTACCAAATAGACCGAGAGTCGTAGGTTCTTAGGAGAATTTATGTTTAAAAAACAAAGTGGCGCTACTTTAGCTATGGTATTAGTATTTTTATTAATACTAACTATTTTAGCTGTAACTAGTATGTCCTCTTCAATAATTCAGCAAAAATCAGCTACCAATATGTATCTCGAATCGGAGTCATTTCATTTGGCTGATAGTGCTATTGCATCTTTAATAAATGCAGACAAATTAAATACAAGAGCTTTTTACGGTACAACATTTGAAGATGAAGTTGCTGAATATGATAGCGGAACTGACACGGTCAATGCAGTAAAGCCTTACTTTTGTGTAGGAAGTGATGGGAAGGTATTTGAAAAAGATGATAAAGCCTCTTGTTCTGGAACTGACTATAATGGAATCTCTGGTATTAAAGCCATTGCGCAAATTGAATATCTAGGTTGCTTGGACTGCCCTGGTAATGAAGTTGGTGGTTTAATTGGCTGTAATGCTTGGAAAATTTCAGGTTTTGGAGAAGTTTCAGAAACGAGCACCGTTATTGACCACTGGGTTGTGAAAACTGCAGGCTGTGCTTCAAACTCAAATCTTCCAAATAACATTCCTAACATTTAACCGAGGAGATAAATATGTTTAAAAAATTCTTATTAACAGCTTTTATTGCTGGTTACATTATTACTCCAACGGTGAGTAATATTGTTAAAGCAGATGATACCGAAGTTTATTTTAATGATGCAGGTTTATTAGCAGATGCGAATACAGTGCCTAATGTATTAATTTTACTAGAATGGTCAAGTAACACATCTGGCGGTAATAGGTTAGCCAATATGGTAACGGCATTTGGCAATATCTCCGATGACCCTAGGTTTAAAGGTAAAGTAAATTTAGGCGTTCAAGCTTTTTACGCTTCGGGTAGCACTCCTTCAGCGAATGTTATTCGTCCTGTTATGGGGATGGATACTAAAGATTCTAATGGGCAAGATTTTGATGGTTTTGTTACATTCTTAGAAGGGGAGGACCCCGGTAACGGCGGGCCTTCTTTGGTTTCAGGAATGGTAGAAGCTGCGCGTTACTTCCAAGGGATCGACGTTAATTTTGGAGTACCTCAGAGTAAATCTGTATTTGTCACTAATCCAGACGCTTACATAGGTAATAATATTAGAACCGCGGACTATGTCAACCTATTAGGCAGTGGAGGCTGCGGCGGTAATGCTATTATTTTAATCTCTGGTGGACAAGCTACAGACAACAAAGGATCTAGAGATGCTCCGAATATATGTAGCGGTTGCTCGAGTGCTGCTGATATTGCTAGTTATTTAAAATCTCAAAAAGTTGATACCTATACTGTTTTTTCAAGTACAAAAAGTGGTGGCTTATATCCAAACTTACAAGCTATTTCCAACGCATCTGAAACTGGTGAAGCATTACGATGGGATGGTGAGGCTGCAACGTTAACGGATTTTATTGGGGGAGCAATCGAAGAAGTTTTAAAACAAAGCACTAGCTTTGTTCAAGCGGGCGTAACGGTGTCTCAACAAAATCGACTTCAGTTAGATGACCATTTGTACTTTTCTCAATTTCAGCCAGATAATAAGCAGAGGTGGCCTGGAAATTTAAAGAAATATCGATTAGTAGAAGATGAAGATACAGAAGAAAACATACTTGTTGATGAGTTAGGTGTTGCAGCTGTTAATGATAGAGGTTTTTTCAAAAATGGAGACCCCGATGACGATGGGGGTGTTATTTCAGATAGTTTTTGGAATCCAGATTATAGTGCCGATGGCAATAATGTCCGTTTAGGTGGTACTGCTGAATCTTTAAATAGCCTTTTAACTACAGAAACATATACTCTTGATAGTGGTGACGATATTGAAAAGTTTGTCAGCTTTGGGCGAAAGGTATTTTCGGATTTTAAAGTTTCAGCCGACGCGCCCCTACAGAGTATTGATGATTACACAAAAAATGATTTTGGTATTGCTGAAGATGACGATTGGTTCCTTTTTAAGAACAAAATTAAGGGGTTGTTCATTTCATTAATAGAAGAGATAGAAAATGGGACAGAAGATACTGATAATCCTGTCGTATTGGATATACACCCTGTGGCAACAGTAGGTAGCTTAGGCGATCCACTACATAGTGTCCCTAAAATTTTAAGGTATTCATTGGGAAAAGATCCCGGAACTGGGGACGAACTCTTTAAACAGGTTTCATTTTACTCTACTAATATGGGCTACCTACACGCTGCTGATATTTCTACTGGTGAAGAGCAATGGTCTTATATTCCCAAAGAAGTGTTAAGCAATATTAATGATTTTTACCAAAACGTTTCAATTACAAACCCTGAAGATCATAAATATGGTATGGATGGACAGATTGTAATGGTTCATAGAGATTTAGACTTTGATACTGTTGTCGACTCTAATGAGAAGGTGTTCATGATTGTAGGTATGAGACGTGGTGGTGATATGTATCATGTCTTAGATGTGACTAACCTTAGCCAGCCAAAGTTTAAGTATAAGTTTTCTACAAAATCGGATGCTTTATCTATTACAGAAGGTCAGTCTTGGAGTGCGCCAAGGGTAGGTAACATTAGATATAATGGCGCTATAAAAACTGTAATGCTATTAGGTGGTGGTTACGACAAAGATAGAGATGACAAAGTTAATATCAAAACAGAGACTGTTGATGGAGTTGAGGTAGAAACATTAACGGGGATTTCGTACAACAATAAACCTGCTAATACTAAAGGCAATGGGTTATTTATTGTTGATGTAACAAATGGTGATATTTTATGGAGCACTAAAACAGCCACAAAAACAGTTTCGGGTTCAAGTTCTACTGTGAGTATGAATGATAGCTTTGCGGGTGAGGTTACTCCTTTTGGGCGAACAAAAGAAAGCTTTATTAAACATTTTTATGCTGCCGATACAGGAGGAAATATCTATAGGGTTGATATTTCTAATGATGATGCAAACTCTTCAACGAATAAAGTTTTTGCTGAGACGAATTTGCTTGCAAGTGTTATTACCGATAAAAATGAAGAAGCAGATAATAGAAGGTTTTTCTATTCGCCTACAGTTGCGCCTATAGAAGCAGAGGACTCAGCGCAATTTGCAGCTATTGCACTTGGTTCTGGATATAGAGCTCACCCTTTGGATAAAACACCATCTGATTTTTTCTATATGTATAAAGACACATCTGTGTATACAGGCGCGAAGCCTGAGTATATAAGCCATGCCAATTTTACGGATGTTACTGACTATATTAAGCCTGGGACAGCTGCGGCAGCCGGTATTGATATTGGTAAAATTCCTGGTTGGAAAATTGAAATGAGATCTGATGGAGAAAAAGTCCTAGCAGAAGCAAGAATAATCAATAACAAAATTGTTTTCACTTCTTATGTTCCAACGGCTACCAAAGTTGATACCTGCTCAGTTGTAATTGGAGCTGGTAGCCTATATGGTGTAAATGTTTTGGATGGATCGTCATTCTTTGATGATGAGACTAGAAGTATTGAGAATGTCTATCCTGGACTGTCTCCTTCATATCAATTGGTCTATATAGAAAGTGGGTTTGTAGGCTTAGTCGGAAACAATGTCATAGGTAATAATGATGGTGACGGTTTAGGAGAACAGTTACAGTCTAAATTAGTGGAAGGACTAGATGATATTAAGCGAATGAACTGGAAAAAACATAGTTTATGATATTTAAATTAAAACGAACTAAAGCTTTTACAATTATCGAGTTAATGACTGTAGTTGCAATTGTTGCTATTGTTGCAGCAATTGCAGTTCCTTCGGTAAATAACTTAATTTTAAATAATAGGTTGGCCGCATTTTCTAATGACTTTATTAATTCAGTAGCTCTTGCAAGAAGTAAAGCTATAACCAATAGAGCCGAAGTTGAGATTAAGCCTAATAGTGGTGGCTGGCAAAAAGGTTGGACTGTAGTTTCTAATGGAGAAACTCTTAATAGCATTGAAGAATTATCGGGGATAACGATCTCGACAAACCCAAGTGCTCTAAAGATAAAAGCAAATGGTCTCCTAGATGGGTTAAAATGGGATGGAATAAAAGCTTGTGATTCTAGGAGTAAGTGTAGAGAAATTTCAGTAACCGGCGCAGGCATAACTACTGTAACTAAAAGTTGAGTATTTAAATGAAAAAAAATAAAGCATTTACATTAATCGAAGTTATGATCGTTGTAGCCATCGTTGCAATTTTAGCAGCTATTGCTGTTCCTATGTATCAAGAGCAAATTCGTAAAAGTAAGCGTAGTGATGCTATGCAGGCATTGTTAGCGGCTTCCGAAGCTGTTGAAAGATATAAAGCCGCAAACTTTTCATATGCGGCTTTAAACGGAAGCCTTAGCACTGTATTTGCAACACAGGTTCCAGTTGATGGTGGAACTGCATATTTTGATCTTGCTATAGTTGCTAATGCGACTACTTATACTCTCACAGCAACTCCTAAAGGAAGCATGGCTAATGATTGTACTTTTACTATCACCAATGCTGGGGCACGTGGCTATTCGACAGGTAGTAAATGCACGACTGTTAACAACTGGTAGTATGAAGTCAGTTTTTTAATTACTACTGCATCTCAATTATACAATCCGATACAAAATCGCTACAGACTCGATCTAATAATTATCTTCTAACTGTATAAAATGTGCCCACTTAATTTGGGCGCACAGTTAGATGACCTCACAATATAGAATAATAAAATTCATTACTTTCGTAACCTTCTTGTGTGTTATCGGTTTTCCTTCTGCCTATGTTTTATTTGATATTAAGAAACAATCAATAACCCAACATGCCACTCAAAGCTTTATTAAAGACGTAAAGTTTGCCCAAAAATCAGCAATAAATAACAATAATGCCATTAGTATTAGTGCGATAGAAGGCGATTGGAATAATGGCTGGAATATTTCATCAAAGCAAACAGGGCTTATAAAAACGTCTACTTTTGATCCCAACCTGAGATTTAATAATTCTCAGATTAAAAAAATTCTTTTCCAACCTTCAGGAATTACCCACGTACTGCAACCACTTGGAGATGCAGGTTTTTTAATCTGTGATCAAGAAGGGCGAGGTAACCGACTCACCATGATCGCAAGTGGCTACATCCACGTAAAAGACATAAAGCAAAACTGCCTAACATAAATCAATATGACGAATAAATTAAAATATAAACGACAAGCTGCTTTTAGCTTGATGGAAGTTCTCATTACTATATTAGTAGTTTCCATAGGCTTATTAGGTTTCGCAGCGCTACAAATTAACGCTCTAAATTCTTCGATTGATACCTTCAGTCGAAGCCAGGCCGTACTTTTGCTTGAAGACGCTTCGGCTCGTATTCGTAATAATCGTGCATACACTTATACCGATAAAATTGAAGCGAACGCATATACGAATAACTCTGCTGACTTTTTTACATGGTGTGATATAGAAAAGAACAGCATTCCTAAAGCTTCATGTGCTGCTGGAAGCAGCTGCACTTATTCGAAGTTGGCAAAAGAGGATATTTACCAGGTATGCCAATCACTAGTTAATACTAAACTTCCCAACGCGATAATCGGTAGTAAATGCTTTGATCGAGACACCTCAGATGGCGATTCTTGTAGTGTGGGATCTCGACTAAGTATTTATATGGCATGGAAAGGGTTCGCTCGTAAGGATGTTTCAGGTCAAGAAAATTACAACCAAAATACCCGTTGCCAGACTGAGGTGAGCTTAGGTAACGATTATGCTTGTGTGCAGCTGGAGATGGTTCCATGAGAAATCGCTCAATGAAACCGTTGAATATTGCTAAAGCATTCACTCTGATTGAAATGATGGTAGCGATGGTCATTGGTTTGATCATTATTGCTGCACTTTATGTAGTGTTTTCTTCAAGTCAAAAAAGCTATCGTTTATCGGCAGGCATGTTACAAGTTAATGATAATGGCCGCTTCTTAGTACAATTCTTGCGGTCTGATTTTCAAAAAGCTGGTTGGGTTGATACGGATGTGGAGTCGCCAGATGGACATAGCTTAGCGATGCCAGTAAAGGATTTAGTCAATAATCAAAAGTCGAGCAGTTTAAGCTCTGATCAGATCACCATCCGTTACTATGCCAATCAAGCGTGTGATGGCTCGGCTCCAGTTGATGGCGTTGTCGAAAATAAATATCAAATTGCGACAGTAAATAACCGCCTTGACTTGCAATGCAATGGAATTTCATTAGCTTCGAATGTTGAATCTTTTCAATTGCAATATGGGGTTCTAACTAGCAATGGCGTTGAATATAAAGACGCCTCAGGAGTTTCTGATTTATCTTTAATAAAAACTATTCGCTTTGCACTAGTAGTAGCATCTGAAAACCAAAATATTACTTCATCTAAAACTTCAACTATTGCAGATATTTTAGGCGAGGGACCATATACATTTAATGATGGACGTTTTCGCCAAGTATTTGGCGGTACTGTGGTTTTAAATAATCGCAGCAATTTGCCTCCAGAATCGCTGTTAGTGACGGAGTAACAATATGAATAATTTCAATCCAAACTCACAAAGAGGCTTTTCCTTAGCTGTAGCTTTAATCATGATGTTAGTAATGTCGATAGTTGGAATTAGCATTATGAATTCTGGAATTCTTTCTCAAAAAATGAGTGCCGCAACGCAAGAACATGCGGTGACTTTTCAGGCCGCTCAAACAGCAAATAGCTCTTACATTAGCGCTTATCAATACAATCAAAAGCACTTGCTGGATACAGCAGATAAAGCCTTTTGGGATGATTTAAGTACGCCTAGGACGGGATACGCAAAGTGTACAAATAATAAAGGCGAGTTGGTTGATTGCACCAATGATGTACGCTTGGAGTCAGATCAGTTGCTTAAAGCTGAAGTGGAAGCTTTCTATCACGATTGTGAAACGGCAGCGTTAAAATGTATGGGCAATAGTTGGGATAATAGTGGCTTAGGATGCCATTCCTTTCAATTATTGGGAGAGGGAATTTTAGATATCGACAAGGATGGCAAAAAAAGCGCAGGTGAATTGAATACTACTATAGAAGAGTGGGTTCAAGTTGTTAGAAGCTGCAATAAAACACTTGCTGGGAGCTAATCATGAAAAAAATGCTAATAACGCTAATTATCAGCTTTACTATGTTCACCTCTTTTACGAGTAAAACCGATGATATCGAAATATATTTTGGTGCCTCGTCTCCAGCAAATGTCTTATTGGTACTTGATACCTCCGGCTCGATGAATACGGAAGATGTTACCTGTACTAATGCAAGTGGGAGTGATTACTCTTGTAGTCGGCTACAAGCGTTAAAAGATGGAGTGGAGATATTTCTAAACAGCGTAGATGATAATGTTCGCGTAGGCATAATGAGATTCCCCGCACAAGTTTCAGGTGACACGGTGTTAGGAGGGGAGTTGCTATATCCTGTCTCTCCTATGGGAGAAATCGCAGAGGGTAGTGCCTTTAGTCATCGTGAAAATGTTAAATATATCGTTGATAACCTTACCGCTCAGGGCGGGACGCCTCTAACCCAAACATTCGAACAGGCGGTTAAATATTTTTCAGATGATTTTCGACACTTATCCGGTTCTAAAAGTGTAAGTTTGGTATACGATCAAGAAAACTTAGATACTGGACGAATGAGTTATGGATTAACTTGGAGCCAAAAATTTCCGAGCTACCTTGGGGATTTAGTTGATACACCAATTGAGCCTCAGTGTTTATTAAGGAATAAAATTGTTTTGCTGACAGACGGGCAACCGAACTCAATGCTAAATGATACTCGGGATGACATCAATACTCTAACGTCTGCTTCCTGCATTACAACTAATGAAAATGATGAGTCCATTTATAATACAAGAAATGGTAGAGTCCATGATACTGAAAGGGACATTTTTGCTGGCAAAGATTGTGCTGTTAAATTAGCAAATTATTCTGCGAATACTGATTTGATCAACAACATGCCTGGCTCATTTGTGGAAGTAGACACGCTTGGCTTTGCTTTGGATAGTGATGCTCCAAAGGAATATTTAGAATCAGTAGCAAAAGCAGGAAATGGCACCGCTTATGAAGCTTCGGATGCGCAGTCATTAGCAAATGCATTTAATGCATCATTGGATTCAGTCTCAGACTCAAGTAGTTTTGTAGCACCAAGTGTTCCTTTAAGCCAATCCAATCGATTAAGCAGTGGAAACGAATTATTCTTAGCCATGTTTAAGCCAGAATCTAAGCAACTTTGGCACGGTAACCTCAAAAAGTATTTCCTGCAAGATGGCAATATCGTCGATAAGAATGGTGCTGCTGCAGTTAATGATAAAGGAGCTTTTTATTCAACAGCCTCAAGTGCTTGGAGTCAAAATGATGGCGATTCAGTAGTATTTGGTGGTGCTGCTCAAGCCATGAGTTTACCGCGAAACGTGTACTCGAATATTTTAAATAAAAATATTTGGGTAAATCAAAATCAGATTAAAACAAATAATAATAAAATTACTAATGCTCTATTAGGTTTACCTGCTAATACATCGGATGGAGACTTAAAGGCTCATATTTCTTGGATTTATAATCAGCAAGTTTCATATGATTCAGATGGTGATGGCGTTAGTGATATGAACGTGAATCGCTTTGGAGACCCTTTGCATTCAAAACCAGTTATGGTTCGATATAGTTCAGGAAACACTGTATTTGTTGGATCAAACCAAGGCTATTTACATGCTATCAATCCAGACAATAACAGTGGCAATGAGATCTGGTCATATATTCCGAGACAGTTATTACCCAACGTAGCAACTTGGGCTAAGGATTCCGATTTAGCATCTACTAGTTCACGAGTTTATGGTTTAGATGGCGATATCACTATTTATCACCAAGATAAAGATCGCGATAACATTATCGATGCAGGAGAAAAAGCTTATTTATATGTAGGTATGCGTCGTGGTGGCAGGAACTATTATGCGATTGATATTTCTGATCGTGAAAAACCGAACGTTATGTTTACCATTACTGGTGATAAGGCCACTTTTGATGAAACCCAAACAGGGAGCTTGGCTTGGGATAAAGTTGAATACTATGAGGGGTTAGCACAAACTTGGTCCAAACCGATTGTTGGCATGATGAAGTTGGGCAAACAGCAACGTTTAGTGATGTTATTTGGTGGAGGCTATGACGCCAATAGCCAAGATAACTCGGCTTCAATTGCTGGCAATAACGATTCAATAGGAAACAATGTCTTCATTGCCGATGCAATAACTGGAAAAATGTTGTGGAATGCTAAAGATAATACTGAGCATAAACGCTCAGGAGCCTTGTCTACTCTACTTACGAATAGTTTTGCTGCGCCTCTTTCTGTGGGCGATTTAACAGGCTCAGGAACCATTGAACACTTCTATGCTGCCGATTTAGGGGGGCAAGTATTCCGGTTTGATGTCTTTGAAGACAATAGTGGGTCCTCAAAAATTCAAGGTGCTAAATTCGCTGATATTCAAGGCTCAGGTTTAGCTGGAAATCGCCGATTTTATAATAAGCCGGATGTTTCATTTATTCGAATGCAAGGCAACACAATGGCAATGATAGCTATTGGTAGTGGTTATCGTGCACATCCTTTAGATGAAAATGCATCGGATAGGTTTTATGTGTTTTTTGACAATCAAATAGTGGAAAAGAAATTCGATTCATCGATTTTTACAGAAAACAGTTTATATAACATCACCAACAAAATTACTGGAGTGGGCGGAGTCGACCGTTTTGCATCTATTTTTGATATCTTTAATGCCAAGAAAAAGGGCTGGTATTTAGAGTTAGCAAAAGGCGAGAAAGTGTTGTCTGATTCAACTACAGTTAACTATCGTACATTCTTTACGACCTATTCACCGTCTAGTAATCCTAATAGCTGTACTGTATCAGTCGGTACTAATAAGTTATATGCAATGAGTGTTCTTGATGGACGTCCTGGATTTAACGAATTTGATCATAATAATAACGGTACACTAGATGAAGTAGATGAGCGCTCGACAGAAGTCAATTATGTCGGTATTGCTCCTGGTTTCACGGTGTTGTTCCCAGAAGGGGATACCAATATAGTTTCATTTGTTGGCGCTGAGCAGATATGTAGTGGTGCTAATTGTGACTTTGCTAATGACCTAACTACGGTTAAGTGGCGTGAAATTGATGATAAAGAGAGAGCGGCTATTATCAATGCTAACTAGTTGATATTTAGAATTATTTGCTAATTCTTGCCAATTACCCCTCGTCATGTAGAATATTTAAAAAAACTATGGATGAGGGGTTTTTTGTGCGCGCAAAAGTTATAAGTTTTGTTCAAATGAAGGGTGGAGCGGGTAAAACTACGCTCTGCGCCAATATTGCATCAACTTTATCGGATCAAGCCAACGTTTTAATGGTTGATACCGATTTTCCGCAAAGCTCATTAGATACTTGGTATCGAATTCGTGATGAAAAATATGAAATCGAAAACTTACAAGTAAGCACTGCAAAAAATTTAAATCAATTACAAAAAACGGTTCGAGATAATCTTGATGCATACGACTATATTTTGATAGATGGTCATCCGCGAATTACCAACATTACTCGAGCAGTATTAATGCTATCGGATTTAGCTCTTATCCCTCTTAGCCCGTCACAGGTGGAAGTTTGGTCAACCAAGCATCTTGCCGATATCGTCGAAGAGGCCAAAGCCATAAACCCGCATTTAGATGCAAAGATTTGCTGGAATCGATATAGAGTTAGAACAAACTCGGCTGAATCAGTGGTAGCAGAAGCAAAGAAAGTTCTTAAAATTGATGACTTACCTGCGAAACTTGGTAATCGGGTAGCTTATTTAGATTCTTTCGCACAAGGATTAACGGTTGCGGAATGGCATGACCAAGCAGCCAAAATGGAAATTTGGTCTTTAACCTCTGGCATCCAAAGAATATTAGATAAGCAAGGTAACCATAGAATTAAGACAGAAGCGCAAGTTGATAAATTTGCTAAGGCAAAATAATTTGAATTTTAGCTTGACCGAATCTAAACAATCGACTAATTTAATCGCATGAAAACATTAAACCTAATGATTACTTGGTGGCACGCTATTTAGATGGCGGGCAAGGTTGTGTTTAAAGAATTATTTAAAGCCCGCTTCTAGCGGGCTTTTTTTGTTTACTTATATTGGATTAATGCAGTGACTATATCTACAAAACAATTCATGTCTATTAACTGGTGGTGGAACTGGAGATGGCGGGCTTATGTTCGAGGATTGTTTATGCACTAAATACAACGATTTTGAATAAGCCCGCTCTTCGTAAGAAAGCGGGTTTTTTTTATGCCAACTCAAAAAACATTTTTATATAGAATTAGGAACCGAAATGATTATTATTTTAAAAGCCAATACGAGTGAAGCTCAGGCCCAAGAAGTATTGAACGAAATAGAACAAGCTGGGTTACAGCCTCTAAATATGCCGGGCGTGGAACGAACCGTATTGGGTGCGTTAGGCGACGAGCGTATCCTGGATTCTCTTAATTTAGAGAAATACCCTCAAGTAGAAACCATTAAGCCAATTTTAAGTAAATACAAGTTAGTAAGCCGAGAAATATATCCTCAAGACACAGTTATACGGCTTGGAAATACCCCCGTTGGTGCACAACAATTTGCTCTTATCGGCGGCCCCTGTGCTATTGAAAGTGAAGAACAATTATTAGATACCGCCAATTATGTGAAAACCGCGGGTGCTACGGTTCTTAGAGGTGGTGCTTTCAAGCCTAGGACGAGTCCATATTCATTCCAAGGCTTAGGTCTCGAAGGGCTAAAAATTATGCAGCGGGTGGCTAAAGAAACTGGGCTAGATACCATTACCGAGCTAATGGACATAAAAGATTTAGATGACGTAGCCAACTATACTTCTGCGATCCAAATTGGTGCACGTAACATGCAAAATTATTCACTATTAAAAGCCGTGGGTGAAACACAAAAGCCAGTACTGCTGAAGCGTGGCCTATCTGCAACCATAGAAGAGTTGCTACTAGCGGCAGAGTATATTGTTGCAACGGGTAACCCCAATGTCATGATTTGCGAAAGGGGGATCCGAACTTTCGAAACCGCGACTCGAAATACACTAGATCTTAATGCCGTTGCATTTATTAAAGAAAAAAGTCATTTGCCGGTAATAGTCGATCCATCCCATGGTACTGGTGTACGTAATTTAGTAGCGCCAATGGCAAAAGCGGGGGTTGCTTGTGGCGCTGATGGGTTAATCATTGAGTGCCATAGAAATCCTGTTGAGTCGGTTTCTGATGCTGCACAAGCCTTATCACCTACAGACTTTTCAACACTTATACAGCAATTGAAGCCATTCATTGAAGCCAGTGGTAGAAGTTTTAAACCTCTCTCCGATATTCAAGTTAGAGGTCAGTATGCAAGTTAAAACTTTAGTAAAAAAACTTTCTTTGTCGCTAAGTCCTTTGGAGGCTTATAAACGTCTATCGGATAACGGAAGAAAGCCAAACACAGTGTTACTTGAGACCGCTGAGGCAGTAAGTCACAAACACCAAAAAAGCATTATTGGAATCTCTAGCGCTGTAGAAGTTAAAGCAAAAGATAGCAAAGTAATTATCAATGCGCTTAATAATAATGGTAGAGCATTTATTGCAAGTTTTGATAGCTCTGAATTGAACGGGTTTGAAATTACGTCCAGTGAAGATTCTATTGAATTAAGGTTAAGACAAGAGCGCAGTTCATATGATGAAGAGAAGCGCTTATCTCAAATTTCTACATTATTTGTATTAAAAGAAATAAAGCGACAAATCAAATGCAATAGTGCTGAAGATGAAACGAGTTATTTGTTGGGGGCTTTCAGTTATGACTTGGTCGATCAATTTGAAGCTCTTAAAGAAATAGAAAAACCTGAAGACGACTTTGTTTTTTATTTGGCGGATCAACTGCTCATACAAACGCGTGATAATAACTCCGCACAAATCATTATTAAGGGATTTGGTCAAAATGCTTGCAATGAAATCCACTTAGGTTTGGAAATGGAAAATGTTCAAACACTTATCAATAGCCCCATGGCGTATCAATACAAACAAATTGAATCATCAAACGTTAATGTTGATGTCTCTGATGAAAAGTTTATGCAGCAGGTTAAGGATGCAAAAGAACACATTATAAAGGGAGATGTATTTCAAGTTGTATTGTCAAGAAACTACTCTATTGATTGTCCAGAACCCTTATTAGCATATGAAAATTTGCGATCTTCTAATCCCAGCCCTTATATGTACTTCCTAAATTTTGCTGATAAGCAATTATTTGGAGCAAGCCCAGAAAGCTGCTTAAAGTTGAATTCTGATAAGCAAATTAGCCTTTACCCCATAGCAGGAACACGTAAGAGGCCAATTATAGATAATCGAATCAATCATGCTCGAGATGCATTAATCGAATTTGAATTATTAGACGATGCTAAAGAATCAGCAGAGCATATGATGCTAGTTGATTTAGCTAGGAATGACATTGCAAGAGTTGCTAAAAACGGAACTAGAAAAATTACCCAACTCAAAAAGATTGTTAAATATTCACATGTTATGCATATGGTATCTGAAATAAAAGGAACTCTTAAAGATACTTTAGATCCACTTGATGCATATAGAGCTTGTGCAAACATGGGTACATTAACCGGAACTCCTAAAATTAAAGCCGCGAATATCATTCGTGATTTTGAGCAACATGGTCGAGGTTTTTATGGCGGAGCGGTGACTGCTTTTAACGCTAATGACGAGTTTGATAGTGCAATTGTTATTCGTTCTGCGGTGATAAAAGAAAGCGTCGCAACAATTACTGCCGGTGCTGGTATTGTTTACGAATCCAATCCTTCTGCTGAAGCAAAAGAAACTGATAATAAAGCTGCCGCAGTCATTAGTGCATGCCAAGCCGCTTTGCTGGTCAAGGAGAAGGTAGCATGAAGGTTTTGCTTATCGATAACTATGATTCATTTATCTACAACCTTGAATACGACCTTAAGTCTTTAGGTTTCGAAGTAATGGTTTGTCGCAATGATATTGACTATGACAAATTAGTAAGACTTACTTTAAACCATGATGCTCTGGTTATTTCTCCTGGTCCGTCGAACCCTGAAAATGCTGGACATTGTATCAAGCTGGTCAAAAATTTTTATATAAGGAAGCCCATTCTAGGCGTTTGCTTAGGACATCAGATTATAGCTGAAGCTCTGGGAGGTGAGGTTAATACTGCAAATGATATTGTGCATGGAAAAGTATCCAGTACTGAAATTACTGACTCTGCTTTATTCGAAAAATTAAAAGGCCCTATAAGGGTTGCGCGCTATCACTCGCTGATAGTTAATCGATTACCTTTTGAGTTGAAAGTTATTGCACAATCACAGAATAAAGAAATTATGGCTATAGAGCATACAAAATATCCAGTTTATGGCCTTCAATTTCATCCTGAAAGTATCATGACTTTAAATGGTGGCAAAATTCTTAACAACTTCAAGCAAATTGTTAGAAGCAATCTTAGTAATATGGAGATAGCTCATGTTGCAAATGCTTGAAAATATATACCAAGGTAAGCATTTAAGCTTTGAAGAAGCTCAACGATCTTTTATAGAATTATTATCTGGAAATATTGAAGTTCCAGTAGCAGCGGCCATGCTTGTTGCCTTAAAAACCAAGGGTGAGTCGATAGAGGAAATTGCCGGTGCAGCACATGCATTAAGGAAAGAGGCAATATCTTTTCCAACTAGAGATTATTTAGCCAGTGATTGCTGTGGTACGGGGGGAGATGGTTTAAATACTATTAATGTTTCTACACTTTCTGCATTGGTTGCAGCAAGCGTGGGAATTAAAATCGTCAAACACGGTAATCGTTCAGTTTCTTCAAAATGCGGCTCATCAGATTTAATGAAGGCGCTAGGGATTAATATCAGTTTAACTCCAGAACAAAGTAAAACGCTTTTAGATAAAACTAATTTTTGTTTTTTATTAGCCCCAAACTATCATCAAGGAGTTAAGCATATTATGCCAATTAGGAATTCCCTAAAGACCAGAACCATCTTTAATTTAATTGGTCCCTTAGCAAACCCGGCTGAGCCTGAATTGCAACTTTTAGGGGTTTACGACAAAAATTACTGCAAACCATTTGCGGAAATATTAAAGATATTGGGTACTAAAAAAGCCATGATTGTCAATGGCTCTGGCCTCGATGAAATTGCGCTACACAATAAAACGGATATTACTTTGTTAGATAATGGAGAGATTACTAGCTTTACTGTCACTCCTAGTGATTTTGGTTTAAAAAGTCATTCTATTGAATCTATGCAAGTGGATAGTATTGATGACAATTATCAAGCGGCTTTAAATCTGATAAACGGTAAAGGAGCAGAATCGCATGTGGACATGGTGGCAGCGAACACAGGCGCCTTATTATATCTTAATGATCGTGCTTTAAATTTAAAAGATGGGGTTGCAAAGGCTAAAGAGGTCATTGTATCGGGAGAAGTTGCTGAGCATTTAGACAAAATCAAGGAGTTTTCTCATGCCTAATATTCTCACGACTATAGTAAATCATAAACGAAACATTGTGGCCAACTCAATTGATAGAAGCCCGCAAGAAAATAGTATCCGAGATTTCAAAGCGGCATTATCAAAATCAGACTTTGGTTTTATTATGGAATGTAAAAAAGCCTCTCCTTCAAAAGGGCTCATTCGAAAAGAATTTAATTTAGAAGAAATTGTACCCATTTATAATAAATATGCGGATGCTATTTCTGTCCTTACAGAGGAGCGATTTTTTCAAGGAAGTTTTGCTAATCTTCATTACGTTAGTCAAAATACTAGCAAGCCAGTCTTATGCAAGGATTTCATATTAGAACCAAAGCAAATTAGACAAGCTAGATATTTTGGAGCTGATGCTATTTTATTAATGCTTTCTATATTGTCTGACGATGATTATAGAAGATGCGCGCAGGAAGCAACAAAATTTAATATGGATATTCTTACAGAAGTCCATACTGAACAAGAGCTGCAAAGGGCTGTTAACTTAGGAAGTCAAATAATAGGAATAAACAATAGAGATCTCAAAAATCTCTCTACCAGTTTTAAACATACAGAAAAGTTAGCCCAACGTGTACCAAACGATACAATTATTATTACCGAATCAGGTATTCGTTCTCATGAAGATATCTGGAAATTATCTAAGCTTTCGGATGCATGCCTTGTAGGATCTGCATTGATGTCAAACTCTAATTTAGAATTAGCGTCCTCACAGCTTGTATATGGTGATATAAAAATATGCGGCGTGACTAATCAGTCGAACATGGCCTTAATCGAAAATTCACCCGCCTCATCGGTTGGAGTAATCTTTGCTGAGAGCTCTAAAAGGGCAGTAGAATCATACGTATCAGCTAGGAATAAAAAAAAGATAGGAGTTTTTCAGAATCAATCCATTGGCTTCATTCAAAGTAAAGTAAAGGAATTTGATTTGCAAGGAATTCAGTTACATGGCTCAGAAGGGCAAGGCTTTATTAATGATCTACGGCGACTGTTGGGAGAACAGATTTTTATTTCCAAAGCTGTACACGTTAATGGAGCGATACCAAGTATTGATTATCAGTTGATTGACGAACTACTCCTCGACACTCAAATAAGCAATCAACAGGGTGGTACAGGACATGCTTTTAATTGGGAATTACTTAACAATAAGCATATACAGAAAAATCATTCCAAAATCAGAATTGCTGGTGGGCTAACTGCTGAAAATATACAAGAATTAAAACAGTATGGCTTTTCTAAAATCGATATTTGTACAGGGAGTGAATCAACGCCCGGTATTAAATGTCTAGAAAAAGTAAATAACATATTTAAACAAGCAAAATTAAAGGGTCGTATCAATGACAATGCTTAATGAAAATTACGATTACCAGGGTGCTTATATAGGTCAATATGGTGGGCAGTTTGTTCCGCAAATACTTATGCCTGCCTTGAAGCAATTAGAAGATGCATTTGAAAGTTCTTTAACGGATGAAATATTTCAAAAAGAATTATCCACTTTGCTAAATCAATATGCGGGTCGTCCAACACCTTTAACAGAATGCAGTAGTTTTGCTTGCACTGACAAGGTAAGAGTATTTTTAAAGCGCGAAGATTTATTGCACGGCGGTGCTCATAAAACCAATCAAGTATTGGCACAAGCTTTGCTGGCGAAACGTATGGGAAAACAGCGTATTATAGCTGAAACCGGTGCGGGTCAACATGGCGTAGCCACGGCTTTGGCTTGTGCGCTACTTGGCCTTGAAGCAACGATCTATATGGGTACTAAAGATATTGATAGGCAAGCTCCAAACGTCTTTAGAATGGAGTTGATGGGTGCCAAAGTAATTGCTGTCGATAATGGTAGTGGCAGTTTAAAAGATGCGATTAATGAAGCACTAAGGGATTGGGCCGCTTCTTATGATTCTACTCATTACTTATTAGGTACTGCTGCAGGGCCGCATCCTTTCCCGAAAATGGTAAAAACTTATCAAAAAGTCATTGGTGAGGAAGCCAAATCACAAATTCTTGAACAAATAGGAACGCTACCAAATGCAGTTATTGCTTGTGTCGGAGGCGGTTCTAATGCCATTGGAATTTTTGCGGACTTTATCAAAGAGTCTTCAGTCAAGTTAATTGGCGTTGAGCCTGCAGGGAAGGGATTAGATTCTAAAAAGCATGGTGCAACCTTATTGAAAGGAACTGAAGGGATTATTCACGGGGCTCGAACTCAAACGCTACAAACTCCAGATGGGCAAATTGAAGAATCCCACTCGGTTTCTGCGGGACTAGATTATCCGGCTGTCGGCCCTGAGCACGTACATCTTATGCAAACGGGTAGAGCTCAGTATGTCGGAATAAGCGATGAAGAAGCGCTAGAGGCTTTTCAAGAACTTTCAAGAACAGAAGGAATTATTCCGGCATTAGAATCATCACACGCCTTGGCATATGCAAAAAAGATGTCTTTATCTGCAACAGAGCCTATGAATATTATCGTTAACTTGTCTGGTCGTGGTGACAAAGATTTAAATTTAGTTATGGAAAAATTGATCAATTCGGAGCAAGGCTAATGCGTTATCAGAAAATGTTTAGCCAAAAGAAACAGAATAATGAACTTGCGTACATTCCCTTTGTACTATTGGGCGACCCTACTTACGACAAATCTTTTGCCATAATCAAAACATTAATTGAAAGCGGTGCTGATGGGTTGGAGTTGGGTTTTTCTTTTTCCGACCCCGTTGCGGATGGGCCGGTGATTCAAGAAGCAAGCCTTCGTCCTTTAGCAAATAACTTTAGTGTTATTGATGGCTTTAAGCTTCTAAAGCAGATCAGGGCTAGTTATCCTGATATTCCGATAGGTTTGCTGACCTATGCAAATTTAGTTTTTGCGCAAGGCATTGATAGTTATTACGAATTAGCCAATGACTCGGGTGTCGATTCAGTATTAATTGCCGACTGTCCGGTAGAGGAAGGGAGTTTGTTTTCAAAGTCGGCTAATAAGCATGGTATTGATACGGTGTTTATCGCGCCTCCAGATGCCACGAATGAAACTTTGTCACTAGTGGCTCAAAATTCTCAAGGGTATACCTATGTTTTAAGTCGTAAAGGTATCACAGGGACAGAAATTAGTGCCAATCAGGCCAAAACAGATTTCTTAGGCAAGCTTCGTGAGTTTAAAAGTGCGCCATTAGTTCAAGGATTCGGTATTTCGACGCCTGATCACATATATCAGGCGGCTGAAGCAGGCGTTGATGGTGTTATTACCGGCTCAGCTATAGTGAAGCTGATTAATCAGTACTATAATGAACCACAAATAATGCTAGATGCTATTTCTGATTACGCTAAAGCGATGGCAAATGCAGCGCATCAAGCACAACACTTACTTCAAGAAGGGCTTATCAATGTCGATAGCGGAAACGATCAAAGAACAACTGCTTGCAATGGAGCAGCAAGTTGAGGAAGAAAAATTATTTTTGGTGGGATATTTAATTCCAATGGTGGATTTGATCCCGCAAGGGGACTTAAACGATTTAGAATGGTTTGCGGAGTTTGCATTGTTCGTTGAAGATGCAGTGGAATCCGATGGATTAAAAGATCCTGATGTTGAGCTCTTAGCAGAACTATTTGAAGAGCTACAACCTGAAGAAGCATAAGCTATAAAGGTATTAATTTGATAGCAAGGCAGCTTATAAAAAGCCAGATAAAAAGCCCCACAGTTTCAATTCCTGGAAGTAAGTATTTAGCTAATCGATATATTGCGTTAGCTGCTATTTCACCTGGGAGAACTATTGTAAAGAATGTCCCTAATAATGACGATATTCAAGCAGCTCTTACCGCAATAAAAGCACTTGGAGCCAAAGTTGAAATTAGTGCAGAACAGATTCTAATAACAGGGATATCAAACTATCACCCTCAGCACCCAATCATCCTTGATTGTCGCGATAGTGGGACCTTGAGTCGTTTCATTACAGCGGTCGCAGCGACTTTAGAGTCTAAAGTGGTTATTGATGCCAGTGAACAAATGCGCTCTCGACCAATGCAGGAAATAATCGACTCGCTTGTTGAGCTTAATGTCATTGTAGATTCTGATAATGGTCATTTACCTATTGGCTTAAATGGGCCGATAAAAGGCGGAAAATGTTCATTAAATGCTTCACGTTCCAGTCAATTTTTAAGTGGTCTGCTAATTGCAGCGTTAAAAGCAAAAGAAGATACTCTTATTCAATTAGAGTCTGAACCCGTATCCCAAAGCTATATTGAGTTAACCATAAAAGCGATAGAAAAATTCTCAGGCGCTGTTAAGCGTATTAATAATCGTGAGTTTCTAATAGAAGCGAATCAAAAATTATTAGCTTCAACCATTAATGTCGCTAGTGATGTAGTTTCTTGTAGTTATTTTATGGCAGCCGCGCTCATTGCTAAAACAAGCATTCGTATAGAGAACTATGACTTCGATTCAGTTCAAGGCGAGTCAAAGCTCCCTAGTGTTTTACAAATTATGGGTGCCGAGGTTTCAAAAGAACAATCTGATTTATTGGTAAAATATACCAAGCCATTGAAGGGCATAACCATAGATATGGGCAATATGCCTGATGCGGTTCCTACTTTAGCTGTGATGGCAGTCTTTGCTGAAGGAACTACTCAAATCACTAATGTAGGTCACTTAGCTTTTAAAGAGTCAAATCGAATCGTTGATTTATGTGAGCAACTGAAATTGGTGGGCGTAGATTGCGAATACGGAGATGACTTCATTACTATAACAGGCGGTTCAATCTTAAAAGCAACGCGAGTATCCAGTTGTCATGACCACAGATTGGCAATGTCTCTAGCTTTGTTGGGGATTAAAATTCCAAACTTAATTGTAGAAGATGCTCAGGCTGTAGAAAAATCATTTCCACAATATTGGCAATACCTTGAACAGATTGGTATTGTTTCAGAAGAAATTAATTAAGCGCCCTCAAAGATAAAGAGAAGAGAGCCTTCAGCGTAAAAGAGGTAGAAAGTGGCAGGCGATAGTTTCGGAAAATTATTCAAAGTAACTAATTGGGGCGAGTCTCATGGTAAAGCCATTGGTGTCATCGTTGAAGGCTGTCCTGCGGGCTTGGAATTATCGGAAGAAGATATTCAACCTTTCTTAGATAGGCGTCGTCCTGGCCAAAGCAAAATAACCACTCGCCGTGATGAAAAAGATCAGGTGAGAGTTTTATCCGGTACGGTTAATGGAATTACCACTGGCACGCCGATTAGTTTGATGATCGAAAATCAAGATCAAAAGTCCAAAGACTATTCTGAGATGGCAAAAATATATCGTCCAAGTCATGCTGACTATACTTATCAAAAGAAGTACGGCATTCGCGACGTAACAGGTGGCGGAAGAAGCTCTGCAAGAATCACTGCAGGTCATGTAGCGGCTGGTGCTATAGCCCAGAAAGTTTTAGCTAAAGCTTTAGGCACAGACATTGTAGGTTATGTGAAAAGTGTTAATGACTTAGTTTTAGATATTGATTCTTCAGAAGTGGCTGCTGAAAATATCGAGAAAACACCTGTTCGTTGTCCTGATTTAGAGTTAGCAGAAAGGATGATTGAGCGAATTGAACAAGCACGTAAATCAGGCGACTCTCTAGGTGGAGTAGTTGAGTGTCGAATTAATAAAGTACCCGTTGGCTTAGGCGAACCGGTATTCGACAAGTTAGAAGCCGATTTAGCAAAAGCCATGCTGGCAATTAATGCTAGCAAAGGTTTTGAGATTGGCTCTGGTTTTGCAGGAACCCTCGAAACGGGCACTAGTCATAACGATGTCTTTATTAATAACAACGGCAAAGTTGAGACTAAGACTAATAATTCTGGTGGCGTTTTAGGTGGTATTTCTAATGGTATGCCGATTGTTTTTCGAGTGGCTTTCAAGCCAACCCCAACCATTATTAAAGAACAAAATACGGTTAATCTAGAAGGCGAAGAAACCGTTTTTCACGGTAGAGGCCGTCATGATCCTTGTGTATTACCAAGAGCGGTTCCGATTGTAGAAGCTATGGCAGCATTAGTTCTATGTGATCACTTTTTAAGGTTTAGAGCTTATAAGGAGCTTTTTACTTAATCCTGAAATATTATTCCTTCACCCGTTTCTTGCGCCACTAATGCGTAAATATCTATATATGGTAATTTTAAGTATTGCTCATTACCGGAGAACTTTGCATATACAAGTATATGATCTTCTTTCCACTTAAATAAGGCTAAAGCTATAGGGGATATATCTAGAACTAATCTTCCATCGCACAGGTGCTCATCATCAATTTCAATATCTAAATTGTGTTTAAAGCTTATTAAGTACGCTTTATGTCCCTTATCAATAATGTTTTTATATTCGGGTTGGAAATCTAACAACCTATTACTATGTGGCTTGCCTGACATTACTTGATTGTAAATAATATTATTCTTTCTTCTTATCCAAAAAAATAAAGAGCCTAGTATTAATATAATAAATGGGATAAGTTTTTCCATTATTATTCAATACCTTTAGCTTTCTTTGCCTCTGCATTAGTTCTAATGCCTTGAGACAAGGCATATTGCTTGATATAGCTCATGGAAGTTAAGAAATAGATAACCGATAGAACACTTATGCTGACAGACCAGAAGAGTTTGTTTGGTTCGATTATGTAATAGAAAGCGTAGAAGAAGGGAAGAAGGATAATGAACCCTGTCCAACCGTAAGTGTAGGTCTTCCCCTTAAACATTCCAGGTAGCGCAATGGTAAGTGGTAGCCACCAGATAACTAAGGAAATAGCTTTAATGGCGATATGTTCGTGATTTAACCAGATAAAAATCGGCAAGGCGATAACGATGGCTACGTAGCAAGTTACGGCGATTAGGCGTGCTCTTAAGGCTTTTTTTAGATGTATATTCATAGTTGTATTATTTAAGTTTTACTGCAAGTTCTGCTAATCGTTGACCTTGTGCGATACAAAGTTTCTTTTCTTCGTCGCTTATGGCCTTTTTGCTATCGCTTCCTGCCACATGAGAAGCTCCATAAGGTGTGCCGCCAGTAGTCGTGCTTAACAATTCAGTTTCTGAATAAGGAATTCCCGAAATCACCATGCCATGATGCAGTAATGGGATCATCATGGTCATTAAGGTAGTTTCTTGGCCACCGTGTAATGAGCCAGTAGAAGTAAAAACGCTAGCAGGCTTGCCAATTAATGCGCCCGATAGCCACTGGGCAGAAGTTTGATCGAGGAAGTATTTCAATGGCGCAGCCATATTCCCAAAGCGTGTAGGGCTGCCCATTGCTAGGCCATCACAGGTTTGCAACTCTTCTATCGACACATAAGGATCGCCATCTTGAGGGATATCACTTGCGGTAGCTTCATGATTAGCGCTGACTTCAGGTACGGTTCTTAATAAAGCTTCGCAACAGGATACTTTTTCAATGCCTCGTGCAATTAAACGCGCCATTTGGCGTGTATTGCCATGACGTGAATAATATAAAACTAAAATTTGATTCAAGTGATATTCCTTGTTTGGATGATTATTTTATTAGCTCTAAAACGTTTTCTGGAGGGCGACCAACGGCTGCTTTATTTTTTGTGAAAACGATAGGGCGCTCAATAACTTTTGGGTACTCAGCCATTAAAGCAATTTGTTGTTCTTTAGTTAATGATTCGTCATCTAAGCCAGCTTCTTTATATTCAGCTTCTTTTTTACGCATAATATCGCGTGGCTTAACACCCAATAATTTAATAATGGCTTTGATTTTGTTTTTACTAGGCGTGTCTTTTAGGTACTCAATAATGGTTGGCTCTATGCCATTTTCTTGTAATAAGGCCAAAGTTTGGCGTGATTTAGAGCAACGTGGATTATGTAAGATATTGAATTCACTCATGACTTTTGCAGTTGTCCTATGATTTAATAGTTGTACTATTATATGTATTAAAATAATTAAGGCTATTTTAGGCGTAAATGAGCATGGAAAAAAGGTGGCAATGGCTAAAAGCTTTCACAAAGTTTGTATTTAGTCAGTTTGGCAAGAAGAAAGGCAGTGCAATGGCTTCGGAGTTGACGTTGAACAATATGTTGGCGTTAGTACCTTTGATGACAGTGGCTGTGAGTTTAATGGCTATCTTTCCGGCCTTTGAAGGGGTTAATAACCAGGTTCAAGAGCTTATCTTTAAGAATTTACTGCCAGAAAAAGGATTAGCAGTGAAAGAGTATTTGGATGAGTATGTTTCGAAGTCTAAGAATTTATCGGCAATTGGCTTTGTTTTTTTGTTTATAACAGCGCTGTTATTGATGCGCTCAATAGATAAATCGATCAATACCATCTGGGAAACCACCAATAAACGCCAAGGCATTCATAAATGGCTGGCTTATTGGGCTATGTTGACTATGGCACCAATTTTAATCGCTGCCAGTTTAGTTGCTTCATCATCTTTTGCTGCTTTGCCAGTATTCGATAAGATTAGTGGCGTACTAAGCATAGGATTGCCTTTTATATTAATCGTTCTAGCTTTTGCTGCTTTATATGTAATAACTCCCAATACTCGAGTAACTTTTAGTAAAGCGCTGATAGCTTCCTTTATTACGGCAATTTTATTCGAAATAGCCAAATATGGCTTTGCCATTTTCGTGACGAAATTCTCTACTTATGAAGTGATTTACGGAGCTATTACTGCTATACCGCTATTCTTCTTATGGGTTTTCTTATCTTGGTTGATTCTCTTATTAGGCGCGGTAATTTGTTATGCCTTACATCGATTTGATGCCAGTTACAAAAAATCACAAGATCCCTTTGTGTCTACTTTGCAGATAGCTCAGTTTTTTGCAGAGGCACAAGATGCAGAATCTAAAGTTAATTTAGATCTATTAAAAAAGCAGTTTCCAATGATGCATGAGCAGACTATTTTGAATTTAGTGGACCAATTAATTAAACTTAACTTTGTCGCAAAACTAGAAGATGAAGATTATTGTTTAACGATAAACGGTAAAGAAATGACCATAGCTGATTTATATCGCCGTGGTGAGTGGCGTTTACCCAATAGTCAAGATACGGCCAATAATGATGACTTTTTGGTGCAAAAGGTTGAAGCTGCGAATTTGCATTTAGATCGTGAGCTAAGCATCCCAATACTAAAGCAAAAGCCTAAAAGCGAGCCCCAAAAACGCTAACCTTAGCATTGGTTTCAATTAAATGGGTAAGGGTCAGTTCACGCAATTGTTCTTGCATTTTAACTTGTATGACTTTGTGGCCGCCAATTAAATTTTTAGCGGTTAGCAGAATAGGGCTTGATTGATCGAATGGACGGACTAATAAAACTTGATGGGAGATCGTTCTTCCTTGGCGGTTAGTCGTCAAATATTCAACAAACTCCATATTGCCATGAATGTATTCGAGACCAATGCTGGTACCATTTCTAGATCCAGTTTGTAACCAGCGAGCAATGGCCAATTGCCATTGTTTTTGACGTTTGTTATTGATATGTCTTTTCAGAATCACTAAGTTGCCGATCCGTAAATCATCAGTTTGCTTATTTTGATTTTGTAGACAAATACCGCCTTCACTATGATTGACTGCTAGCCAATTAAATGGTGCTTTATAATCATTTCCAATTAATTGGTTTAATTTATTGCCCGAATCGATAATGTTTTCATCGGATGATTCGTAACTCAGTGCCTTTTTAATCGCACTTAAGCCCCAGACCGTATCGACTTGGGTCATTTGCGGGTACCTACTGTGCTCACGATCTTTATAAGTATCACAGTACTCATAAATCCTGTTTAACAGCTTGATGGCATTTGAAGGTTCAATGCCATCATAGAATCCTGACGAGGGTAGGCGATGATCTGTTTCATATTTATGAATCTGTGATTCGATATTTTTAAGTAAAGAATTAGTTAATAATAATCTAATTTGTTTTTCATCATCGTATTCGCTGTCGTCTTGTGCAATGTGTGGTTTGTTACTATCGGTGAGATCAATAACAAAACAACGAGTACTGCTGAATTGATTTAAATTTTTTGTAATTTCAGCGAGCTTGGACCAATGCGCTAGATATTTAAATAAATGCCAATGCTGGTTGTCTTCAATGTGATACGGATCGATAACTGACATTAAACAATTTCGTACATAACTTTGACGAATAGTTTGGCAAGGCTCTAAAGGATTGCCTTCTTCTTTTGTCAAAACTTTGTCTAGCAGGCCAGATTTTTCAGCATACTCATACAAAGAATGCAGCTCACGCCATATATAACTGGGAATAGGCTCATAAAGCTGATATTGCTCTATTAGCATTAAACCTAAGTAATGTTGGGCTAGGTTTATGGCTTCTGCTAAACGCGATTTTCGCATTAAAAACTTTTGCTCGGTCAACTCATCAATCAAGCGCTTATATCCAAAAGCCATTTCTGTCGAAAGTTTGTGTAGAGCTTTGTATTGACCTTTATTAACGAAAGCTTTGTGTCTATCATGCTGTTCGCGCATATGGCGACTTAAAGTTAAGTAGCCCTCATTGAGTAGGCTAAGATTCTTTTCGCGATGGGAAAGTTTTTGTGGGCAACGATTTAAAGTAGAAATAACCCGCGTTAACTCATTAAGAGTATTATCGGTTTCAACATATGCTAACTGATTTAGCCAATCCTCAATTTCCTTCGGCTCAGTTTCCGTAATAAACTCTTGCCCACTCTGAAAAGAGGGGAAAGTTAACTTCAAAGAATCCATTTATCGTCTCATAATTAATATCATTTGCTTCTAGGCTTTATTTTTCTTTCTTAGATGAAACCTGAATTGCTATAATAATGCCCTATAAACTTTGATATTTCCACTATTTGGCTGAGCTATTGGCCATAAACTCATGATTTTTATATGTTTATTAAAAGTACTTTAAGTCGCTTTGCACTAATTTTCAGCCTAATTATATCGGTAGCAGCATGCCAACAATCAAATCAGTTCACTTTACTAAATGGTGATACTAAGTCCATTGAAGATTACCAAGGGCAATGGTTGCTGGTAAATTATTGGGCGGAGTGGTGCCCACCTTGTTTAAAGGAAATTCCAGAATTGAATGCTTTAGCTAAAGATGGAATACAGGTATTGGCAGTTAGCTATGACAAGCTTAGCAATCAAGAATTAGAGAAGTTAAGGCAAAAATATCAAATCAATTACCCCATTATCGCTACTAGTCCAATGCCGTACTTGCCAATGGAGCGGCCAACGGGGCTGCCTGCTAACTATTTGTTTACGCCCAGCGGGCAAATGATCGGGCCATTATTAGGTACTCAAACTCGTGAGTCTTTTCTAGAAATTATCGAAAAGATTGAGAGCTCTAAAAACTCTGACTAACCGCGACGCTTTTGATTGGAAAGTAATTCGCGGATTTTTTGTCTGACATGTTCCAATCGAGCTTGAATTCGTGTTTGTGCGTAGGGATCTTCAGAAAAGTGTCCTAAAGCTATCTCAAAATGCTTCTTCGCAGTTTTATATTGTCCTACCAACTCCATGTACTGGCCAGTAGTTTCGTGCATCTCAGGGATATGGTCAGACTCTTGTTGAGCTTTTGCTAATGCAAACAAATAGCTTGGATTGGTTTTGTTTAAATCAGCATAGCGTAATAATAAAGTTTCTGCTATCTCAGGTTTTTTAATAGCCATATAAGCATGGGAAGTAGCAAGTACCAGCTTGGTATTACCAGGGTTTGAACTTAACTGCTGCTCTAAAAGAGGAATAGCTTTAAGACTAGAATTGTTAGCTAAATGAGCTTCGGACAAGCTATAGAGCAGTATATGATTTTCTGGTAAGTCTCGGTAAAGTTTATCCAATATACTAATTGCGCTGCGATTTTGACCACGAGCTTTGAGTAGTTCAGAGTATTGATATTGTTCGGCTAAGCTCATTTGATTGCTATTTGACTTGCTAGCAAGTTTTCTAAAGTGTTTGTCATCACGTCGTTTTTCAAGGCTCTCTATTCTCGCTTTAATTAAACGGTAATCGATAGAACTTTGGTGATTAACTTTGGGATACAAACCCGCTCGACGTCTAGCGTCACTTTTTCGGTTTTTAGAAAGAGGGTGAGTTAGTAAAATCTCAGGTGGTTTTTGGATAAACCGAGTTTGTTGCGCCAAGGTTTCAAAGAAATCAGCCGCGGCTCTTACGTCATAACCAGCGCCAGATAACATAGCTATACCTATACGATCCGCTTCTTTTTCATTTTCTCGAGTATGAGAAATAATAGACTGCTGAACTGCTCCTTGAGTTGCGGCTAAGGCTCCAAGTCCAGCTTCTGCGTCCTGGGTCGCGATTAAAATTGCGCCAATAGAGGCAAGTATCGACGGTAGTGATAACTGATTTTGTTTTTCTAAACGGCGAGCTAAGTGCCTTTGGGTGACGTGAGCCACTTCATGGCCTAGAACTGATGCTAATTCGCTCTCAGAACCTGAAGCGCTAATTAAACCTGAGTGAATACCGATATATCCACCTGGCAGAGCAAAGGCGTTGATGTTGGGATCTTCTATAACGAAAAAACGAAAGCTGCGGCCTAAGGCATCGGGATTTGCAGCGACCAACTGGTAGCCTATTTGTTGAATGTAATCATTAATTAAGGGATCGGTCATCAAATAGCTACTTCGTTGAATTTGAGACATAATTTGATCGCCAATCTGTTGCTCTTTGGCAACAGATAAAGTCGCGCCAGCAGCTTCACCCAGTTTAGGTAAATCATTTTTAGTATCAGCGGCCAACAAACCCAAGCTAATGAACAAAGTGCCGCTTAAGCCTATTTTAATGATTGATTTCAACATACAGATAATTGGATGTAATAAAGCATAAATAGTTACTCTATATGATGGTGATGTATACTTAAAAGTTCAAATAGTCTTTTGTATAAATGTTGTAAATTTCGATATTTAAACAAATGTTTCCATGAATTGTTATTTTTTGCTATCAATCTGAGTCTGCTTATCACTATAATCGAAACGATAAAAATTATTTATATTATTTATGACTTCAATATTCACACGCTGGTTCAAACGTAATTTTTCAAGCCCTGCAACGATAGTTCTTTCGATGTTGCTGCTACTAGGTTTTGTTTTCATTCTGACACTGGGCGAAATACTTGCGCCTATTTTATGGGCTCTTGTCATAGCTTATCTATTGGAATGGGTGGTCAGTGCTGTTGAAAAGCGTGGCGTTAAGCGTTTATGGGCA
The DNA here is from genome assembly GCA_947503435.1 of uncultured Kangiella sp. GTDB lineage: Bacteria > Pseudomonadota > Gammaproteobacteria > Enterobacterales > Kangiellaceae > Kangiella. The sequence continues at coordinate 131,256 of CANNDL010000006.1, forward strand.
GTCATTGGTGTTTTTGTTGGATTTATAACGCTAACGCTGTTAATTGTGTTGGGCTTAGTTCCATTAATTTGGAAGCAGGGAACCTTGCTCGTTGCTGAACTTCCTAGTATTGGTGCTAAAGCAAAACAGGCAATACTGGAGCTACCTGAGAAATATCCAAACATGGTGTCTCTGGAGCAGGTCAATGACATTCTTACCAATGTAGGAACTGAGCTTGGTGCTCTAGGTCAAAGCTTACTTTCTGCTTCAGTTTCTTCTTTAGTTGGTGTGGCTAGCTTACTGATTTATATAGTATTAGTTCCATTATTAGTGTTTTTCTTTCTGAAGGATAGAAATATCCTTTTAAGCTGGTTAGGGCAATGGTTACCACAAGAAAGACAGCTAGCCGAGTCGGTATGGAGCGAAGTTAATCGCCAAATTGGTAACTATATTCGCGGTAAAGTGATGGAAATTATTATTGTGGGCCTAGTTTCTTACATCACTTTCGCCATTATGGGCTTGAATTACGCGCTATTATTGGGCGTATTAGTGGGATTCTCGGTATTGATTCCCTACGTCGGCGCGGCATTAGTAACAATTCCTGTTTTATTAATTGGATTCTTTCAATGGGGGTTTAGCCAGCCGTTTTATATTTTGACCATTGCCTATTTTATTATACAAATCTTAGATGGGAACGTTTTAGTGCCATTGCTGTTCTCTGAAGCGGTAAGTCTTCATCCTGTGGCAATTATTGGCGCGATTCTCTTATTCGGCGGTTTATGGGGCTTTTGGGGTGTGTTTTTTGCTATACCACTAGCGATTTTGGTTAATGCTGTACTTGATGCTGTTAAAGAACATAAGCTAGGGCAGGAAGACGAAGCTGTAAAAGAATAATATAGGAAATTAGGATGACTAGGATTATCCCAAGTCATCCTAATTGAAACCGATTAAAGAATATCTGAAGCATAGTCCGCTAATCTTGAGCGCTCACCACGTTTCAAGGTGATATGACCTGCGTGTCCCCAGTTTTTAAAGCGATCTACTACATAGGTTATGCCCGAGGTGGTTTCAGCTAAATAAGGGGTGTCTATCTGCGCAACATTACCCATGCAAACGACTTTAGTGCCAGGACCTGCACGCGTAATCAAAGTTTTCATTTGTTTGGAAGTTAGGTTTTGCGCTTCATCAATAATAATAAGCTTATTTAAGAAAGTTCTACCACGCATAAAGTTCAAAGAACGAACTTTGATCCATTTACGCAATAAATCGTGAGTGGCTGCCGCTCCCCATTCGTCATTATCTGTTGGTGCTAATACTTCTAAATTATCCATCAGGGCGCCCATCCAAGGAGTCATTTTTTCCTCTTCAGTGCCCGGTAAAAATCCTATGTCTTCGCCGACAGAAACAGTTACGCGAGTAACAATAATTTCCTTATAACGCTTCAATTCAATAGCTTGTTCAAGCGCTGCGGCTAAGGCTAGTAAGGTTTTACCCGTGCCTGCTGGCCCTTGTAGCGTTACGAAGTCGATTTCAGGATCCATCAATAAATTTAAAGCATAGCTTTGTTCGCGGTTCCTGGCGGTTATTCCCCAGATATTATGACTGTCGGTTCTATAGTCGGTTAGAAGTTCAATTAAAGCAGTAGGGCTGCCATCGTCATCATTTTCAATACTACGAACTATCGCTTCAAAATGATCTGCTTCCTGGTACAGGCATTGATTAATAAACCAATCTTGGACTAATGGACCCTTAATCTTGTAATAGGTATGGCCGTCTTCTTTCCAAGAGTCCATGTCACGACTGTGCGTATCCCAAAAATCCTCAGGTAATTCATAGTATCCCGTATGAAGTTGCTCAACATCATCAAGTACTTTGTCATTAAAATAATCTTCTGCATTTACCCCGACAATATTGGCTTTAATTCTTAAATTAATGTCTTTAGAAACTAAAATAATCGTTTTTTCAGGTTCATTTTCTTGCAGTGCTAGGGCAACGTTTAGGATAGTGTTATCGGCTTTGGAGCTTGGCAAAGAGTCGGGTAGCCGATCCATATGCTCTTTAATTTGAAAGTATATTTTGCCGTGTTTCGTGACATCACCAATTTGTGGTAAAACGCCAATGTGGATTCCGTTGACCATGGGGTCTTCGCCTTCGTCAGCAGATGACATTAGATCGTCCATATAACGGGAAACTTGTCTTACGTTGCGTGCGACTTCGGAAAGGCCTTTCTTACCGGCGTCCAGTTCTTCAAGGACAACCATTGGGATGAGAATATCATGCTCTTCAAAGCGGAATAGAGCGGTGGGGTCATGCATCAAAACGTTGGTGTCTAGTACAAATAGTCTTTTACCATCGATTTTTTTTCTTACCATTCTTATTCCTCTTTGAAGCGTAAGTTAGTAGGTGTTTTTAAAGGTCCTCAACAGCTTTAAGTACCTCGTCTGCGTGTCCTTTGACTTTTACTTTCCGCCACTCTTGACGTAATTTACCTGAAGCATCAATTAAAAAAGTACTGCGTTCGATGCCCATGTATTCTCGGCCATAAAGCTTTTTTAATTTAATCACTTCATAGGCATTGCACATGGTTTCATCTGGGTCCGATAAAAGTTCGAAAGGGAATTCATGTTTCTTTTTAAAATTTTCGTGTACTCGTACAGAATCTCGAGAAACCCCAAGAATATCTGTATTAAGACCTTGAAATTGCTTATAGAGATCACGGAAATTCTGCCCTTCGGTGGTGCAACCTGGGGTATTGTCTTTAGGATAAAAATAGATAACTAAGTTTTTGCCATTGAAATCTTTGAGTGAAAGCGTCTGCTCGCCGGTGGCTGCGTTAGAGAAATTGGGCGCTTTCTTATTGAGGTCTATTTTTGTGGTCACTATTTAGTCTATATCTAATTATAGAGAATAAAAGCCTTTAAGCTATTCGCTGTTTAAAAATCAAGCATTTCTATAAGATGCTTTTGATTTAACTGTACGTTAGAAAAAATTAGATCGCAAGTATTAAATTATAGACTCGGATGGCTGTAAATAAGTGCTTATTTTTGCTTGTTTTTAGCGGTGGTCATGGCTACCATATCGAGCTAATTACGCCGTTTTACGAATTTAGAACTTACCATGAAGCTTTCCGGAAGTATTGTTGCTATCGTCACTCCTATGCGAAACTCTGATTGCTCTGTTGATTTAGAGCGACTCGGAGCTTTATGCGAGTGGCATATCGATCAAGGAACTACTGGAATAGTGGTAATGGGTACTACCGGCGAGTCGGCAACGGTATCCGAAGAAAAATATTTGGCAGCAATTGAAGCCACGGTTAAAAAAGTTGCTGGGCGCGTTCCAGTGATAGCAGGAACTGGTGCTATTTCAACAGATAAAACTATTATATTGACTAATAAAGCTGCGGAATTGGGAGTAGATGCTGCCTTAGTGGTCACTCCTTATTACTGTAAGCCAAGCCAAAAAGGTTTAGTTCAGCACTTTAATGCGGTAGCTGATAACAGTAGAGTGCCAGTTATTCTCTATAATGTGCCTGGCCGGACCGCTTGTGATTTACTACCTGAAACTGTTGCGCAGCTGGCGGAACATCATAATATTATAGGGATTAAAGAAGCTACTGGCGATGTTTCAAGAGTTAAGGAACTTATTGCCAAGTGCGGGACTCCAATTCAGTTATTAAGTGGTGATGACGCTACAGCCAGAGAATTTATTGAGCAAGGCGGTCATGGTGTTATTTCGGTTACGGCCAATGTTGCACCAGCTTTAATGAGTGAAATGTGCCAATTGGCGTTGGATGGCAATTCAAAGCAGGCTGAGATAGTCGATCAAAAACTAGCTGGCTTACACCAGAATTTGTTTTTAGAAGCGAATCCAATTCCGGTTAAGTGGGCTATGTTTGCTATGGGTCAGATAGAAAGTGCTATTCAATTACCATTAACAAGTTTAGATAAAGAATTTCAACCTGCTATTTTAAAAGCATTGGAAAAAGCAAATGTTAAAATACAATAAACAAAAATTATTACTTATATTAGCTGCTACAGGCAGTTTATCTCTTTCGGGTTGCAGTTGGTTTTCTGCCAATGATGGCAGTGAAGATATAGATGACTCTTATTTAAAAAGTCGTCAAGCCACTCAATTGCAAATACCAGCAGATGTTTCTGAAATTAAGCAAGAAGATAATTATCAAATTCCAGAAGGCGCTGTCATCGTTAATCGTGATCCTAAAGGTAAGCTTTTAGGTCTTGAGCCTCCACAACTATTATTAACTAGTGGTGATGGTGTGCGCGAAGATACCGAAGCAAAACATCCAACGGTTTGGTTGCGTGGGCAATCAGGACGGTTAGTTGAGTATTTTGATGGTTTTGTTGCTGCCCATAATATTCAGGTAGAAAATAAAGACAGCAAAAGTTTAAACACTTCTTGGTTAAGTGATGATGATGAAGGTCTAGGCGAAGGATTGGGTTCATATAATATTGATAACCAGCGCCATAAATTTCAACTGGCTATGATAGCAGATAGCGGTAACGAGTTTGGTATCCAAGCAACTCATACTGCAAGTGAGCAAGAGATAGAAGGGCAGTGGGTTGAAGTGCAAACATCCGATCGGGTGGCTAAACAATTTTTAAATCAATTTATTGGATATTATGACGGCGTTAGAGATGGCGAGGCGCGCGCTAGAATTCTGGCGGAAGGGGTTATTGACACTCGTTTAGGTACCAACTCACAAGGTCACATCGCAATGGTTTCTGAGCGTGACATGCAATCGATTTGGCAGCAAACTCCTGCGGTTTTAAACTTCTTGAATTTACCAATTGTAGATAGAGATCAGTCGCAAAATACTTTTTACTTTAAAGTTGAAGAGGCTTCTGGTTTTTTTGCATCCATCTTTAGTGATAATAAAGAAGCGAAAGTTAAATTAGAACCAGGAAATTATCGTTTGCAGTTGGAAGCGCTATCTCAGGGTGGTACCAGCATCAGCTTTACTGATGAAGATGGAATTCGTTTATCGCCAACTTTAGTAGGGCAGATATACCCCAATTTTAAAGCTGCATACAGAAGTCGTGAAGCTCAACAATAATTAAATTTGAAAAGCCGCTAAAAGCGGCTTTATTTATGGCTATATCTACTTCCTCTCATTTATTTAAAGTTGCTTCTTTGGGTTCTGGCTCTAAAGGCAATGCAACATTGATTTCTGCTGGATCTACCAATATCTTAATTGATTGCGGCTTTACGGTTAAAGAAACCTTAAAGCGGTTTGAATTACTGGAATTTGACTCTGCTAACTTGAATGCAATATTGGTGACTCACGAGCATCAAGATCACATTAAAGGAGCAGGTGCTTTAAGTCGTCGACTTAAAATACCTGTATATGCTACCCAAGGTACTTATTTAAGTGGGAAACTAGGAGAATGCAAGCTCTATCAGAGGGTGAGTCCTTTTGATTATTTGCAATTGAATGACCTTTCAATTGAATCTTTTTCAGTACCTCATGATGCAAGAGAGCCTTGCCAGTTTGTTATTGAGTACCAAGCTAAACGACTAGGGGTTGTTAGCGATTTAGGTTCAATTACTTTACCTATTGTAGAAAAAATGCAAAGTTGCCATGCCTTATTGTTAGAAATGAATCACGATTATGAAATGCTCATGGCTGGCCCCTATCCATACTCTTTAAAACAGAGAGTAGGAGGTTCTTTGGGCCATTTAAATAATCAGCAGTCAATAGAGCTATTACAAAAGTTGAACTATGATAAGTTAGAGTTCGTAGTGGCGACTCATTTAAGCGAGCAAAATAACTGCCCTGAATTGGTTACAAAGCTACTTGAAAATAACTTAGGTAATAATAACGTTAGATACGAGGTTGCATGCCAGCAAAAAGGCATAAGCTGGTTAACTATAAATTAAGCTTCAATTGTTATCGGTAACCGAAGAGAAAAATCTGCTCCACCCAGCGTCTCGCTATCCCTTACTTCGATAGCTCCCTTGTGACGATCGGCAATTCCCCTAACTATTGCGAGCCCAAGTCCGGCACCTCCTGAATCTCTGCTTCGGCTATGATCAAGTCGGGTAAATGGTTCAAAAATACGCTCTCGTTTGCCCGGAGGCACTCCGCTACCATCATCTTCAACGTTGATCACAAGAGTATTGCCATCTTTTTTAGCGGTTATAGCTACTTTTGAGAAGCTAAATTTTGCAGCGTTTCTAATCAGATTTAAAATAGCTCTTTCGATTAACTTTTGGTCTTGTAAACATTCGATTCCAGAATCAGGCATTATCTGCACGTTAAAAGTTTTCTTTGAATATAAAGGTGAAACTTTTTTCACGGCAGCCTCGATTAAGTGAATAATATTAAATTTATCGAGGCTAAGAGCTTGCTGACCATCTTTCAAGCGAGAATAGTCGAGGACTTCTTTTACTAAAGAATCCAGCTCTTCGAGCGAATCTTCTATGTCGGTTTTTAGTTGTTCCGAGCGTGTTTGGTCTTGCTCACTTGTAAGTAAGTCAATGGCAAAAGTGATTCTGGCCATTGGACCTCTAAACTCGTGAGCGACCGCATGCATCAAATCGCGTTGGCTCCGCAGATTATGTTTATGTTCTGCTTGTAGCTGATGAATTTTTTCGACTAACTCAGGAGTATTTTCGGTGACATTTCGAATCACATCATTTTTCTTCTCTATATACATACTTGAAGAAACATAATTAATGGCTTGATGGGCAGGCTGCAATCGCGAGCGTAAATAGTTATAAGCTCCCCATAAACTAACGCCATTAAACAAAATTAAGAGAATTATGTAAGCAATTCCATCTCTGGCATTGACCGCATCATAAGCTTCAGAGTAAGGACCAAGCACTAAGTAACTTTGTTCGTTGAGTTTCAAGATTCCAATCGGCCCATCTTCATTTTCCACATAAACCTTATATCTTTCTTTAGAAAGTTCGTCTTGAATCTCAGTGGATAGCTCTAATTCAGATGGCCTTTTTTGTTTGATATCTTGATTTAAATCGAAGCTTGCTCTATCAACTATAGCTTTAGAGAATCGATATTCATTTGAAGCTAATCGGATATTTAAGTCGAGTAAATCGCTTCGGACTTCTTGCTGTGCTTTATTATAGTCGAGGTCGGCTGACCAAGGAAAATAAACGTAAAATAGCAAAATGCCAGCGATCGCATTAACGAGCACTAAAATGGCAGTGAAAATAGCGAGTTGCTTTTTCATTGGGCCAGTAAATACCCTTGACCACGAATGGTTTTAATAATGTAGGGAGTTTTTGGGTCGTCGCCTAATTTTTTTCTTAATCGAGAAATCCGTAAATCAATACTCCGATCAAGGCCATCATATTCGAGCCTGAAAGTTTTTCTATGCAGTTCTTCGCGGCTGATCACCGCACCAGATTGTTCTGCGAGCAGCCAAAGCAGATTGTATTCGGCAGTTGTTAGGTGAACATTAGTGCCATCTACTCTTACTGAGCGGCTTTTAGGATCAATAATTACCTTACCGGCTTGAATAATTGAAGAGGCAGTGGGGGAGTTCTCGTACGATTCGAGCCGTCTGAGTAGAGCCCTTAAATGAGCCAATAGAACTCGCGGCTTTGTGGGCTTAGTTAAGTAGTCGTCGGCACCTGTTTCAAGGCCCACCACTTCATCAATGTCATTATCCATTGCCGTCAGCATTAAAATTGGACCTTGATAAAAGTCTCTGACTTGTCGGCAAACCATAAGGCCATCAGCACCTGGAAGCATAATATCAAGAATCATAGCAAGAGGCGGATTATTACGCGCATACTCGATGGCGTCGTTACCATTATCTATAATGGTAACGTCGAAATCATTGATTCGAAGGAATTCTGCGGTTAAAGCTGATAATTTATGGTCATCTTCAACTAATAAAATGGTATTGTTCATGAAAAGTGTTTTTCTATTTGTTATTTAATTCTAAAATTACTAATAAAACAATAAGTTACAGCCATCATATATTACTTGCAATTAAAGGTGTAGTCCTTAAAATAGTTTTGTGAATAAGTACTATTTTTCTTAAGAGATATTCCAAAAAATACGATGAATAAAATATTATCCTTTAGTTTTACTGTTTTACTATTTTTAGCTTGCCTACCTTCAACATTACATTCAGCAGCCAACATTACTGTTGGAAGCACTAGTTTGCAGTTAAATGGTATAGCCATACAAAGCGAATTACGCAGCGATTGGTTTATTAATGCCCTGTATCTTTCAGCTAAAAGTACCAATCCTGATGCTATCTTGTCTGATATTAGCCCTAAACGTATGGAAATGAAAGTTTTAGCGGATAATTTAACCGGTAGACGTCTTAAAAGATTCTGGGTTGAACGAATTCGCAATAACAATGAGCCAAGCTCAGTATTAGCATTAGCTAAGCAAGTAAGAAACTTTGCTAATGTAATGGGGCAGAATCTAGTAGCCAATGACGTTATTGCTATTGATTTTATTCCTGGCTCATCTACTAGAGTAAGCATAAATGGTTCTTTAAGTGCGGAGTTATCTCCTGAATTATTTAATATGATTTTGAAAAGTTGGATTGGAGAGCGTCCGCCTTCAAATGAATTTAAAGATGCCATTTTAGGCGAGTCGAATTTCGATAGTTTGTTAACTCGTTACCAATCAATCCAACCCTCTGAAGCACGTATTGCTCACTTCGATACAAAGCTACAAGAAGAGATCGCAAAGCAACAAAAAGCAGATGAAGAAAAGCGTCTAGCAGAAGAAAGAAAAATTGCTGAAGCAAAGGCCGCAGAAGAAGCGAAGCTTCGCCAGCAAGAGGTTGCGAACGAAGAAGCAAGGCAAGCTCAATTAGCTGCTCAAGCAAAGGTGCAAGAAGAAGCAAAGCAACAAGAACTTGAGCGAAAAAGACTTGCTGAAGAGGCTCGTATAGCGGAAGAAGAAGCTTCTAAACCTCCGGTTGTTGAAGTTCCAGCAGGACCTTCTCCAGAAGAAATTGCACAAATTAAATCTTCTTATACCCGAGCTATTCAAAGGCACTACAGTCCTCATTTCAACTATCCCACTCGTGAACTTATGAAAAGACACGGTAGTTCAGTATTCAGTCGCCCTAGAAAAGGACGTACTCACGGTACTGTTAATATTAGTGTTGAAGTTGATCGAGATGGAGATTTAGTGAGCGGTGGTGTAGTTAAAAGCTCTGGCGAGAAAATTTTAGATGAGGCTGTACAAAAAGCTTTATTCGATGCGGTTCCTTTTCCAGCAATGCCATCTGAACTTGAGGATGAGACGTTTGAAACGGTCTTGTCGATTGAGATTCCTGCTCCAACTCGATAAGTTAGCTAATACATTACTTTGAGGGGCTCAGTTGTAGCCCCTTTATTTTAACTAAAAGAATTTGTAACTATGCATATTAATCAAAACTTTGATAGCGGCAATATCTTAGTCAAAGATATTCAAAATAACTCTGCAACTTTAGCCATTCGAACTGATACCAATTCAGAGTTCAAACAATGGTTTCATTTTAAGCTTAACGGTAAAGTCGGCGACTCATATGATTTTGTGGTAGCAAACGCTTCCGAATGTTCTTACGAAAAAGGGTGGGATAACTATCAAGTGGCTGCCTCTTATGATGGTGATTATTGGTTTCGAATAGATACTCAATATGAAGCAAAACAATTGAAGTTTAAGCATACTCTAGAACACAATAGTATTTTCTTTGCCTATTTTGCTCCTTATTCTTATCAGCGTCACCAACAATTAATTCATAATGCTCAGCATTCAGCCTTATGCCAGCATCTAGTATTAGGTGAGACCGTTCAAGGTAGGACCATAGATTTACTCCAAATTGGAGACGCTAACAAAAAACCTCTTTGGGTCACTGCTCGACAGCATCCAGGCGAAACGATGGCTGAATGGTGTGCAGAAGGACTAATTGATCAACTATTAGATGATAACAATGCTGTTGCGCGAAAAATGCTTAATGAGTACTGTTTTTATATTGTTCCTAATATGAATCCAGATGGTTCAGTAAATGGTAATTTACGTTCGAATTATGCAGGCGCTAATTTGAATCGGGAATGGATGGAGCCAAGTATTGAAAAGAGCCCAGAAGTTTTTTATGTGAGACAAAAGATGCAAAAAACTGGCGTAGCTGGTTATTTAGATTTGCATGGCGATGAGGGCTTACCTTATATTTTTGTAGCTGGTTGTGAAGGCAATCCAAGTTTTAATGAAGCGTTGGCTCAACAAGAGGCAAACTTTTCTGAAAACCTGAAGCTTATTAATCCTGATTTTCAAACGGAGTATGGGTACCCTAAAGACGAGCCAGGAAAAGCTAATTTAACAGTGGCTAGTAATTGGGTTGGAGAAAATTTTAATTGTTTAGCTTTGACCCTAGAAATGCCATTTAAGGATAATGCAAATATTTCCGATGCGGATACAGGTTGGTCTCCGGAACGTAGTTATATTCTTGGAGGATCTTTATTAACTGCTCTGTTTCAGACATTAAGTTAGAGAATTTAGTATGAAAAAAATATTAGTTTTAGGTGCTGGGTTTGTCGCCGAACCATTAGTGGAATATTTAAGTCGTCGAACAGAGAATTCAATAACTATTGCAAGTTACTTATTGCAAGAAGCGCAAGACTTGGCTACAAAATTTACGCGGGTGAAAGCCATTCAGTTAAACGTTTCAAAACAAGAAGTGGTGGCTGAAGCCTTGGCTAATTTTGATTTGGTAATCAGTTTAGTGCCTGCTCCGTTTCATCCTACGATCGCCAAGGCGGCGATTGAAGCTAAAGTATCAATGGTTACTGCGAGCTATGAGTCTGATGAGATGCGCGCTTTGGCTTCGGAAATTAAAGCTGCAGGCATAACCATACTAAATGAAATAGGCTTAGATCCAGGCATTGATCACTTGAGTGCCATGCAAATCATTGAAGAAACTCAAGCAAAAGGCGATACCATTAATACATTTGTATCTTGGTGCGGTGGTTTACCAGCGCCAGAATATAATAACAATCCGTTAGGGTATAAATTTTCTTGGGCACCTAAAGGTGTGTTGATGGCGTTACTGAATGAAGCTAAGTATTTACATGATAGTGAAGCTATAACTGTCTCGTCAGAAAAATTAATGGACTGGGCAAAACCCTTGAAAATTTCAGAACTTTCATTAGAAGGCTATCCTAATCGCGAGTCTATAAGCTATAAAAATGTTTATGGCATAGAAAATGCAGAATCAATTTTACGAGGCACTTTAAGATATCAAGGTTTCAGTGAAATTATTAAAGGTGCATACCAACTAGGTTTACTTTCGATGCAAGAGTTGACAGTAAATAGCCAAACATGGCAAGAATTTATTGTTTCAATCAATGAAGCCGCCGATATTGAACAACTTAAAGCTAACATTAGTCATAATGCTAGTGATGCACTGCAATGGTTGGGTTGCTTCTCTGACAAACTTATTGCTCCCAAAAACACACCGATCGATATATTTTGTGAATTATTAATAGAAAAACTACAGTACCTAGAAAACGAAACGGATATGGTCGTTCTTCAACATAAATTTGTTGCGAAAAAGGTAAATGGTGAAGAGTATTTCATTAGTTCAACCTTGAAAGCGCTTGGAGATGTTGATGGATATTCAGCAATGTCGAAGACAGTAGGTTATCCGGCGGCGATAGCCAGTCAAATGATTTTAGATGGTATTTATGATTTGAAAGGGCTGAGGTTGCCGGTTACTCAAAATATTTATCAGCCTGTTCTAGAGGCGTTAGAGCAAGAAGGTATTATTTGTGAAGAGCAATATTATAGCTCTGATGACATTGCCAAGAATCAATTTTTGTCAGAATTAAATTAACTCTAAGCAGTAACTTAATTAAGAAGTTGCTGCTTTAGGAAGAATCCAACTTTTTCGTTTTTATTAGGGTCATTTGCATCTAACCATAAAATAGGCTGCTCGACTAATTGATGGTTTTGTAGCTTAGCTATAAACTTCAAGTCATCGGTTTCTGAGCTGACAGAAGAAATTAATACTGAAGGATAAGCTTTCGTTTTAATGTTTGAAAGTGGATCGAGTTGTAATAAGTGATCTACGCTTTTACTCGATGCATCAAAGCTATAAATACGACTCCAATTCATATCTTCGGTACCATCTTTTAGGTTGCTTGCTTTTGCAATCAAGTCAAAATTACCATCTGAAAATATTGCAGATTTGATGTCACTTTCTGGATGTAAAATATATTGAGCAAAATTAGCGCTATTTTTCTTGTTCGCGTAAATGGCTAATTTTTCTGGGCTTGTATAATTTTTATCAAATAGCCAATTTTGAGCGGCTATAAGATCTTCGATAACTTTCCCTCGCTTAGTACCAATACCGGCGTAAAACCAGTTATCACCGTAAATAGCTCCCCCTCGATTATGGACTATGGCTAGAGAGCCGCCGGCTATAACAAACTGATGTAATACCGGATCGAAATTACTATGAAAAATGGTACCGTCAGCATCATTAGCCAATAAAATAATAGGACTGTTTCTTGTGACCGGAGATTTTGAGATAAGTGTAACCGGGACTCGACTTCCATCTTGACTGCGAAAGAAGTGTACTTGGCTGTTGAAATCAGGTTGCACAATACCTAATGCTTTCTGTTCTGTCTTAAGTAATTCATTGAAAGAGCTTTGCGACAGGTTGTTCGAATCCTCAACTATAATGGTTTGAGTGCTACTTAAGATGTTGCTTCGATTGAGTGAAATATTATTAGTATTTTGCCCTAAGTCGGATAGTCGATTCTGCTTTATAGGCTCTAAGGTAGCAAAATCCATTACCTCGATTAGCTCGTTGTTTTCACCATTAATAGAAGCGCGAATCACTTTATTTTGTGTGTTTTCTTTGTAAAGGAGTAGCCATTGATTTTTAACGAGAACAGCGTCAGCCAGTAAGTTTTTGTTTTGCGGAATGACTTCCTTCCAGTGTCTTCGGGAAGGGCGGTTTAAATCTAATGATATGATGCGATTTTTTGAGGCCGATAAATTGGTTAGAAAATAAAACTTTTCTTTTGTATTGCCTAAATATTGAAAACGAGCATTAATTTTATCGATTAACAGAGTGCTTTGTTCATCATTTTTGTTTGCTTTTACCCAAACTTTAGTACCATCTTTAAAGCCATTGTTTTGACTGATTATTGAATAGTTAAAGTCTGTAGACAATTGTGCTGACAGTGCTTCCGATGAGCTATTTGCTTCTTCGGTTGATTTGTCACTGACTTGTTCAAAAATAGTGGTATCTTGGGTGGCAGAAGAGAGTAGGCTCGATAATAATATTTTATTCTGATCAGAGTAAATGAATTGGCTGCTATTAACCCATTGTAAGTTTGTTTTATTTCCCAATAAGGGCAGTGGCTTGTCTAAAAATGATGAGTTTGCAGTGTCGAATATCCGCCATTGGTATTTATTATTAGATGTTTTAATTAGGCAGCCCATGTATCGTGCGTGATTAGAAATACGGAATCCCACAATAGATTCATTTTGATAAAGATTAACTGGGTAGTTGTTATTTTTGTTGCTAAGTGTGTTGTATTGAGAAATGCTCCAAGATACTTGGCTTTGATTATAAGTTTGGACTATAGAGAAAATATAATAACCAAGCTTTTGCCCCCACATATAATTATTTACTGATTCTTGGTTATTCAAGGTGTTTCTAAATTCAGAAAATGCACTTTGTTCAAAGTAGCTTTGAGTTAAATTCGATTGTTCTTGTATCCATTCTGCAACTTGTTGATTTTCTCCATCGCTAAGCCAATGATAATTGTCGGATATGCTCACACCATGGAAATCATAGGTGTAGGGTTGTATTGGATTTTTAGGATTAATAATAGGTTGAGGAGTTTCTTGCTTGCTATCGGAGCAGCTGCTAAGAATACTAATAATGATAATAATTGAATAGAATCTATACTTAATCATTGTCTGACGCGAATCATCTGTGTTCATCGATTGTAGCAACTGTTACTTGCAATGCAAAAATACTTTGATCTTAATTTTATTACTCAAAATAATCCTCAGTTTTCGCTATAATTATATAAATCGCGCTTTATTGAGAATCTAGATGACTCGACACATACCTTTACCTGTAGAAATAGAAATTCCCTTTCCAAAGCCGCCGAAGGTTTTAAGTGAATCTGAGCAACAGTTTCATAAAGATAAAATCAAAACATTATTACAACAGCATAATGCCGTATTAATTGCCCATTACTATACCGATCCTGAAATTCAAGCATTAGCAGAAGAAACCGGTGGTTTTGTTGGCGATTCTCTTGAAATGGCTAAGTTTGGTGCTAATCATTCTGCTGATACATTGATTATTGCAGGTGTTAAGTTTATGGGCGAAACGGCCAAAATATTAGGGCCTGAGAAAAGAGTGCTGATGCCAACGCTGGAGGCGACATGTTCGCTTGATTTGGGCTGTCCGATCGAGCCTTTTAGTGAATTTTGCGATCAACATCCGGATAGAACCGTAGTAGTTTATGCCAACACGTCTGCAGCAGTAAAAGCAAAAGCTGACTGGGTGGTAACTTCTAGTATTGCAGTAGAAGTGATTGAGCATATACAAGATCTAGGTCAAAAGATTATTTGGGGACCAGATAAACACTTGGGTGGTTATATACAAGAAAAAACGGGGGCGGATATGCTGTTATGGCAAGGTGCTTGTATTGTCCATGATGAGTTTAAGTTCCAAGGACTAGAAAATGCCATGGCTCTATATCCAGAAGCTGCAATTTTGGTTCATCCTGAGTCGCCTAAGAAAGTAGTAGAATTAGCTGATGTGGTTGGTTCCACATCTCAATTAATCAAAGCAGCTCAATCACTACCTCAAAAGCAAATGATTGTTGCTACCGACAAAGGTATATTTTATAAAATGCAGCAAGCAGCACCGGATAAAGAGCTAATTATAGCTCCTACTGCGGGTGAGGGTGCAACTTGTAAAAGCTGTGCACATTGTCCTTGGATGAAAATGAATGCGCTACACTCTTTGTCAAATGTGTTCGATAGAACTGATAATGAAATACTTGTAGAAAATAACTTAGTGAAAGAGGCATTAAAACCTCTGACAAAAATGGTTAATTTTGTTAATCAGAATTAAGCCTTGTAGATTGGCAAAAAAATGTTAATCTTTACAGTGAGTTAGAAGAGTTACTATAAAAGTGACCAATGATTTTACTATAGCTGAAAATAAAATATGGATGACCCTCTGAATTTAAGTTTTCCTGAGCTGTTAGAGGGGCAGGAGTTTTTAACTGAAACGGATCCTAACCAGTTAAAGCAACTGCTCGATGATGACGGTTCTAGCGATCTTGAAAAAGAAATTCAGCGATTTACGCAAATTGTATTTGATTTAAATCGTTGCCCACAGTCACTGGCGGAAAATGAAGCCAATCTGAAGCTTTTACATCAAAAGTATTCTGGCTTAAACGATTCGTTGCGCGATTATTCTTTAGATGCAGTGAATAAGTCTAAAAGTACCGATGAGCTGATGCACCAGCTAACCCTTGAAATGAGCTTTGCATTCAAAGCTTATTTAAATCAATTGCTTGAAAATGATAAGTGGACGTTTAGATTGACTAAAAAGGCGGCATTTGCTGCTAATTATGCCATTCATTACTTAACGTTACTAAAAACAGAGTACTACTCGCTTGATAAATCCTTACCCAGTTACTTATGGCGAGAGTTGAATCAATTATATCTCTATGCGGAATCGAATAAACTACTTAAAACTAAAGTAAAGGATGCAGCCAGTACTAAAATTGCTGTAAGTAGTCTTATTGTTACTAGTTACGTTAGAGCCTGCTTGCTATCGGCAATAACACCTTATGCTCTTTCTCGTGAGGAATTATGGAATCTATTTCATTACTTAGGCGAAAGTTCTAAACGAGTCTCCATTACTGCTGATGCTGAAGTTACTAAAGAAGCTCATTGCTTTAGAGTGGATATGGGGCTGTCGCAAAGACCAACACTGATCCGAGAACAATTAGAGCATAAAGACAGTTTTCGCTATATAAACATTGAGGCCTTTACCCATTTCATAAATCAAGAATTAAGTGCCTTTGCTTCAGGTAATAAGTTACAACTTGAATTTTTGTCATACAGCGACAACTTATTACATGAAAAGCTATTACAAAATATGTACCGATATTCAGTGCAATATATTTCCCGTGAAAGTGATCGTTATCCTATTGAAGTCGAAGCAAAAGTTGTTTGGGGACTTCCAGAAATCTTAAAGTTGCTGCAAAGTGAAGTTGATATCGCTTCATACCAGCCAACAAATGAGTTCATAGAGTCTTTTGGTCAAGACCAATTTAAACTCCCTCTGATTTGGCAGACAGTTAATGAAAGTCAGGGCGGCGCCTGTATCCAAGAGCAGCAGCATCGTAATTTAAAGATATCAGAATCAACCCCGTTGTTGATTTCTAAGCATTTGCCTAATCAGCAAGGGAAGTGGCAGTTAGCTATTTCTAGATGGCACAAAGTAGAAGCCAACAGTAATCTACTTGGGATCAGGTATATAAAGGGGGCCATGCAGATCACTAAGATTGCAAATAATGGTGATGAGCAAATGGTGTGTATTGGTCCTGATAATCGCGGTAAGCATTTTTTACTTGCGCCTAAAGGCTATTTGCAAGGTGCTAAGAATTTAGCTTTAGAAATTTCAAACGCTAAAATTCTTGCGCACTGCAATGGATTCTTTCCGTGTGCAGGGGCTGATTTAGTGCAAATTGAACTGAGTAAAAAATCCCTATAAATTGTTAATCAACTCTTTATTATTGCTTCAGATTGTCGGATAATGCCCGCGGCTCTGCTGGTCCCCCCGCAACGATAGGTTGTGAATCCCGCCAGGCCCGGAAGGGAGCAACGGTAGCAGTTGATTCGTGTGCCGGGGTGTGGCTAGCAGAGTCTTTTAATTCCAAAGTAAATTCTAAAGTTATTTCTGATTTCCTAATAAAACTGTCTTACGTCGCTTTAATCCTATCAGTGAAGTATGGTAAAGTTTGCCCATCAAAAAATGATTCCAATCCCAGAATAACAATATGAGCTATCAAGTGCTTGCCCGTAAGTGGCGGCCAAAGAACTTTGAAGAATTACAAGGCCAAGAGCATGTTAGTCGCGCGTTAATCAACGCCATTGAGACTGAAAGGCTTCATCATGCCTATCTTTTCACGGGCACGCGGGGCGTTGGTAAAACCACTATTGCTCGAATTTTATCGAAATGTTTGAATTGTGAAACTAATGGCCTAACCGCTAACCCTTGCGGAGAATGTAGCTCTTGTGTCGAAATAGATGAGGGGCGATTTGTTGACTTAATCGAAGTGGATGCTGCATCGCGCACTAAAGTTGATGACACACGCGAGTTGCTTGATAACGTCCAATATAGACCCACTCGAGGTCGTTATAAGGTTTATCTGATTGACGAAGTACATATGCTGTCAAATAGCTCATTTAATGCGCTATTAAAAACCTTGGAAGAGCCACCAGAGCACGTTGTATTTTTATTAGCGACCACAGACCCGCAAAAACTTCCTGTGACAGTTCTTTCCCGTTGCCTTCAATTCCATTTGAAGCATATGGATGAAGAAACAATTAGTCAGCATTTGAATTTCATCCTTTCGCAAGAATCTATTCAGTTTGAATCAATGGCTTTGAGTTTAATTGCTCAATCTGCCGAAGGTAGTATGCGTGACGCCTTAAGTTTATTGGACCAAGCCATAGCTTTTGGTCAAGGCCAAGTAAACGAAAGTGATATTCGCACTATGCTAGGTACGATCGATCATCAGTTTATTGAAAAGCTTTTAGAGTCCCTAGAGTTGAAAGATTCTAAAATGGCCATCGAAACTATTTCTGAGATGAGCAATTATCCAGTGGACTTTGCGGATGCTCTTAAAGAATTATTAAGTCGAATCCACCAAACCGCAATATTCCAAGCTACTGGAGTGCTGCTAGACTCAGCCGCTAGTTATGTAGAGAGATTCGCAGAATCAATCAGCACTCAAGATCTGCAAATGTACTATCAATTAGGTTTGCATGCTCGCCGAGACTTAGTGTGGGCCGCAACGCCTAAGCAAGGCCTAGAGATGGCCTTATTAAGAATGTTGGCCTTTAAAATCGATAATGCAGTCGGTCCAACGGTAAAAAAAAAGCCTGAAATAAAAGAAATCCCAACAAAAGGGGCTCCACAAATAGAGCCTGTTGTAGAAACTCAAAAAAAAACAGACGGACATGAGAAAGTTCGTCACCTAAGCGATGAGACCAACAAGTCGCAAGCAGTATCGTTAACTGAGCAACCTAAGGCTGAACAATTCAGCCATGACTATTCGGATTACCATTGGGGGGAAGAAGCTCCTGAACAAGAATCACAAGATGATCCTGAGACAGCTGAAATAGTTAAGTCAAAAGCAAACCAGGTCTCAGCAGCAGAGCCTGATAAGGAAACGACTATAGAAGCAGCTCCTAGCTCCAATCTTAATCGAGATCCCGTTGCAAGCTTGCACGCTGCATTAGGTCTCACACAAACTACAGAAGCCCTTGAAACCTCATCAAGAAAAGCACCTAAGCAAAGTGTTCAATCATTTAATAAATCGATAGAAGACGAGTTAGAAGAAACCACGAAAAAACCACAAAGTTTGCAAGCTCCTGAAACCGAAGGGCAGGAAGCGGATGATGAGATTGAAAGCGACTTTGCGGGTTCTTTAATGAATAACTTATTAAATTCAAACTCAGATACACCCCTACCAGAAATATTAGCCCCCCAAAATGAAATCCAAAAAATGGAAAAGTTGGAAGTACCATTGTATGACATTGCATCAACGGATGATGAATGGGCTAATTTAGTGGTAAAATTAGGCTTAGTTGGAACCTTAGAGCAAATTGTTTATGCCAGTTTGTTAGATTGGATAGCTGAAGACAAAGCAAGCTTGAAAGTTAATCCAAGAATGGACTTAATCTGCACGGATAGTGCTAAAGCTGGAATTGAAGAAGCTTTAATTAAACATTTTGAACGACGAATTCATTTTGAATGGTCATTTGAAGAAGGTGATAGAGAAACGCCTGCTATGATTTTTGAACGGTTAGCCAAAGATAAACACAGAAAGGCTTGTGAAACTCTTATTGCGCACCCATTTAGTCAGGAGTTGATTGAAAACTTTGACGCTCAATTGAAAACAGATTCGGTTGAGTATTTACATTAAATTATTTAAACAGAGGTAACCCCATGTTTGGTAAAGGTGGTTTGGGCGGAATGATGAAGCAGGCCCAACAAATGCAAGAAAAAATGCAAAAAGTACAAGAAGAAATCGCAAGTATGGAAGTTGAAGCGGATGCTGGGGCAGGTATGGTCAAAGTGACTATGACTGGTCGTCATGACATTAAAAGAATTGAAATCGATCCGAGTCTAATGGAAGACGATAAAGAATTGTTGGAAGATCTGATCGCAGCGGCGGTAAATGCGGCGGTTAGAAAAGTAGAACAAACCTCTCAGGAGCGCATGGCCGAAGTCACTAAGGGTATGAACTTACCACCTGGCATGAATTTGCCTTTCTAGGCAATCGTTAGATGCAGTCTCCTATCATAAAAAAATTGATTGATGCCTTTTGTTGCTTGCCTGGAGTAGGGCCAAAGTCAGCCCAACGAATGGCTTACCATCTTTTAGAGAGGAATAGAGAAGCGGCGCTTACTCTTTCGGAAACTATCTCTAAAGCGGTTAATAATGTAAATCATTGCATACGATGCCGAGACTTTACTGAAAATAAGGTTTGTGGCATATGTTTGTCAGAAAACCGAGATAATTCAATGGTTTGTGTCGTTGAATCCCCGGTTGATGTATATGCGATCGAGGCCACCGCTAGCTTTAAAGGCAAGTATTTTGTGTTAATGGGTCACTTGTCTCCTTTAGATGGTGTTGGCCCTGAAGATATTGGGCTAGATGAATTAAAGCAATTGGTGGCGGCTGAAAATCCTACGGAATTAATTCTTGCTACCAATGCTACAGTAGAAGGTGAAGCTACCGCTCATTTCATTGCAGAAATGTTTAAAAACAAAGAGTTACGTATTTCAAGACTAGCATCAGGCGTACCGATCGGTGGTGAGCTAGAGTACCTAGATGGCGGTACTTTGATGCAATCTCTTTCCGATAGGCGCACCTATCAAATATAAAATTGTATAAAAATTGGACAGTTTGAGTGGTTTATTCTGTCTACATTTTGTAGAATCCAGATAATTTAAATTTAAATGAGTAAGACTAGGGTAGAGTCACTATATGAAAAATGTAAGTAAACTATTGTTTTCAGGTATATCAATTGCTTTTTTAGCCGCCTGTGGTGGTGGCTCAAGCCCGGATACACCAGCACCAACACCTCCTCCTGTGAGTTCCGGACCGACCTGGACTGCTGGAACTTTCGCGCCAGCAAGTGATTTTGTGGCACGTTGTGAAAATCCTCGCTCTGGAACAGATATTGATGGCAATCCTTGGCCAGATGCAGCAGGTTCAACTCTAGAAGAAAATTTTTGGTTACGTTCTTGGAGTGATGAAACTTACCTTTGGTACTCTGAAATTGCCGATCAAAACCCAGCTGGATTTAGTGATCCTGTGTCTTATTTTAACGTGTTAAAATCTAATGCAGTTACAAACTCGGGTAATCCAAAAGATCAGTTCCACTTTACCCAAGATACCGATGATTATCAGCAGCAAGCTTCTACAGGATCTTCAGCAGGTTACGGTTGGAGGCTTCGCTTATTGAGCACTTCGCCACCGCGTAGAGCAGTTATTGCTTATACTGAACCAAATTCACCAGCAAGTAACGCGAGTGTTACCCGTGGTGCTGAAGTACTTGAAATTGATGGGGTAGATTTAGTCAATGGCTCTGATGTTAATACACTAAATGCGGGTTTATTCCCCAACGATGGTGAAACTCATGAGTTTGTTATTCAAGATTTAGGTAGCAATACAACCAGAACCATTAATTTAACCGCAACTACGGTAACTACCGATCCAGTACAAAACGAAAAAGTTTTTGATACGGCAACTGGTAAAGTTGGTTATATGCAGTTTAATACTTTTGGTACGCGAATTGCTGAGCAAGAACTAATTGATGCATTTGTCGATTTTTCTAATCAAGGCGTACAAGATTTAGTAGTTGATCTTCGTTATAACGGCGGTGGTTTCTTGTTCATAGCTAGTGAATTAGCTTATATGGTCGCTGGTCCTTCACGAACTAATAATCAAACGTTTGAAACTACCGTATTTAACGACAAAAACCCAACTACTAATCCAGTAACGGGTCAAATTCTGCAACCAACGCCTTTTTATAATGGTCCAAGTTCACAAGCAACTGCACCAGGTGGAACTTTACCTGATTTAAATTTAAATAGAGTATTTGTGCTTTCGACAGGTTCTACTTGTTCAGCGAGTGAAGCATTTGTTAATGGCCTTCGTGGTATTGACGTTGAAGTTGTACTAATTGGTGGTACTACGTGTGGTAAGCCTTATGGCTTCTATCCTACTGACAACTGTGGGACTACATATTTCACCATTCAATTCCGTGGTGAAAATAATAAAGGTTGGGGCGATTATGCCGATGGTTTTATTCCATCAAGCTCTGACAACGGTGAAGACTTTGTTAATGGATGTACGGTTGCAGATGATTACAATCATTTGTTGGGTGATCCCGATGAAGCGATGCTAGCGGCCGCTTTAACTTATCAAGCTACGGGCGCATGTCCTGTAACAAAGACTGCGCCAGCAGAGCCAAACCGTTACGATTGGACGCAAAATCCTTTGGACTTGCGTAATTCGGAACTATACAAGACTCGAACATTCCACGAGCAGAATCGAATTGATGTGAAATTGTAAGGAAATTTAAAAAAGGAGCTTCGGCTCCTTTTTTTATGCAAAGATTTGCTGTAGATGACTTGAAACCAATTCAATAATCCCCAGATAGATTGCAGTTATTTAATCTTAATTAAATTGGGGTTCTATTATGTCGGCAACGACTGAAAAACAAACACATTCATTCCAAACTGAAGTAAAACAACTATTGCACTTGATGGTGCATTCTTTATATTCCAATAAAGAAATTTTCTTGCGTGAATTAATCTCTAATGCAGCAGACGCGGCGGATAAGCTAAGATTTAAAGCTTTAGAAAACTCTGAGCTCTATCAAGGTGATTCTGACCTTAAAATTCGAATTACTACCGATAAAGATGCTAAGACTCTGACTATTTCTGATAATGGCATCGGCATGAATCAAACCGATGTAATTGAACACTTAGGGACCATCGCAAAATCGGGTACAGCAGATTTTTTGAGCCAGTTAACGGGTGATCAAAAAAAGGATTCTCATCTAATTGGTCAGTTTGGTGTTGGCTTTTATTCTGCCTTCATTGTGGCGGACAAAGTGACCGTGGTTACTCGCAAAGCAGGTGAACAACCAGACCAAGCTGTTATTTGGGAGTCTGCGGGAGATGGTGAGTTTACCATTGAAGAAGTTTCTAAAGATAACCGTGGAACCGATATTATTTTGCATTTGAAAGACTCAGAAGAAGAGTTTTTAGAAGATTTTCGTCTTAAGAACATTATTGGAAAGTACTCTGACCATATTTCTTTGCCAGTAGAAATGTTAAAAGTAGCTGCGCCATCTGAGAATGAAGATGATGCTCCGGCAGCAAAAGAATTTGAGGCTGTAAATAAAGCGACAGCGCTTTGGACTCGCTCGAAGTCCGATATTTCTGAAGATGAGTACCAAGAGTTTTATAAGCACATATCACATGATTTTCAAGATGCAATCACTTGGTCTCATAATCAAGTAGAAGGCAAGCAAGAATACACCAGTCTACTGTATATTCCGTCAAAAGCGCCTTATGACCTTTGGAATCGAGATCGTCAGCGTGGCGTAAAGCTATATGTGCAGCGCGTATTTATCATGGACGATGCGGAGCAATTCTTGCCAATTTACCTACGCTTCGTTAGAGGTTTATTAGATTCTAATGATTTGCCTTTAAATGTTTCTCGAGAAATCTTGCAGGACTCAGCAACTACGCAATCACTACGAAGTGCAATGGTAAGCCGTGTACTTAAGATGCTTGAGCAACTTGCTAAAAAAGACAAAGAGAAGTATCAAGAATTTTGGAATGAGTTTGGCCAAGTATTAAAAGAAGGCCCTGGTGAAGATTTTGCTAATAAAGAGAAAATCGCTAAGTTATTCCGTTTTAGCTCAACTCACTCTGACTCAGATGTACAAAACGTCTCTATTGATGAATACATTGAACGGATGAAGCCGGAGCAAGAAAAGATTTATTATATTGCTACAGAAAGCTTCTTAGCGGCTAAGAACAGCCCGCACTTAGAAGTTTTCCGCAAAAAAGGCGTTGAAGTATTATTGATGTCCGATCGAATTGATGAATGGACCATGTCCCATTTACAAGAGTACTCTGGTAAGCAATTTGTATCGGTGACACAAGGTGATTTAGATTTAGGCAACCTTGAGGATGCGGAAGATAAAAAAGCACAAGAGAAAGCTTCTGAGGAAAATCAGGGCTTAGTTGAACGTGTTAAATCTGTGCTCGATGAGCAAGTTAGTGATGTGAAAATTACTATGCGCTTAACGGATACACCTGCTTGTATTGTGGCAGGCGAGGGCGATATGCCACTGCAAATGGTTAAGATGATGCAAGCTGCCGGTCAGCCAGTGCCAGAAACTAAACCTGTATTTGAAATCAATCCGGAACATGCTTTGATCCAACTGATTGATGGTGAACAGGATGAGGCGCAATTTGCTGAGTGGGTGGATGTGTTGTTCAATCAAGCGCAGTTAGCCGAGTCGGGGCAATTAGAAGATCCGGCGAGTTTTGCTAGTAAGCTCAATAAGCTATTGTTAAAATTGGCTAAATAGTTAAGTTATAAAGCGAAATAAAACCGCCTATGACCTAAGTCTTGGCGGTTTTTTTGTAATTATTTTTGGTTTAATAATGATAAAAATATTTAACAGCAAATTTTTCAAAATCCTTTTTGTGGTGGCTTCCTTGGCCATACTTACAGTTTCGTTAATGCCAGGAAAATCACTACCAACTAATATAATTTGGTGGGATAAAGCTGGACACTTTATTGCATATTGTGGATTGGCCGGTATTTGCCGATTAGCTTCCAATAAGCGCGCTGATTGGCAGTTGATTATAGCGGTTATTCTTTTTTCTTTTCTAATCGAGTTGCTACAACAATTAGTGCCAAATCGTTCTTTTGAATGGTATGACTTATTGGCAAATGGATTGGGGGCTCTAGCCGGTACTCTTATAGCTAAATACCTTAAGCCTTTGATTATTAAAGGCTGAAATTTGCGTGCTTAATTCAATATTCGCACTTTGAATCTTTTTTTGTAATAATTTGGTTGGAAAAGAATCAAACAAACAATAAAAAAGTGTAAGAAGGCTGCAATTTGAAGTTATTACAACAGGCGGTACTGGATAATCGATTATTATTGGTGGAGTTAAATCAATTACTATCAAAAATTCAGCAAAGTAATCCCAAAATATACTCTGAAGCAATGCCATTGCTAAATGGTGTGTGTCTGGGAGGCCACGTAAGGCATATTATTGAGCACTATCAGATTTTCATTAAAGCTTCTCAAGTGAAAACCACAGTCGATTATGACCATCGTGCACGCTGTATGCAATGTCAGTCGTCCATAATAATTGCGCAAACAGCTATAGACGAGATCTTACATGATTGGGATGCGATGCCCAAAGAAGATGGCTCCTTAACGGTTTCGATGATTACCAACCCGGCGCTCACAGATATGGTTTCGAGTTCCAGTGTCCTGCGTGAATTGCAGTTCCTGCAAAGTCATACCGTTCATCATTTGGCTATTATGGGAATTGCATTACGTCAATATGGGTTCGATGTGAATGGCGACATCAGTAAGGCGCCTTCAACGTTACAGTTCGAGCTTAATAATTAGTATTAAACATGACTTTTTATAAGTTCAAATGTTTGGCTAGTGCTCGCTGGCAGCGGCTGATCCGGTGGGAGTTTTGGCCGGTATATCTATTCTATATTCCAATTGTGTTTTATATTTTATGGTTAGCTGTTAAATATCGTAGTGCAACTCTTTTTAGCATTGCCAACCCCAAGATGGAATACGGCGGTATTTTTGGTGATGATAAATCAAACACCCTTATTCCTTTGTCTGAAAAATTTCCTCATGCCGTTCCACAAACCTTTTATTTTAAAGAGATAGAACAATCACAAGCGATATTAAAAGATAATAACTTTTATCCGGCGGTACTCAAGCCTAACTCCGGTTATCGTGGCACTAACGTCTCTATCGTTAGAAGCGTATCTGAAGCTCAAGATTATTTTAATCAACACGATTACCAAGAAACCATTGGGCAAGAGTATATTGAAGGTAAAGAATTTGGGGTTTTTTATATACGAGAGCCTAGTAAAAATCAGGGTTTTATTTACTCTATTGTTGAGAAAACCTTTCCTGAGGTTACCGGAAATGGAGTATCTACCTTAGAACAATTAATTTTGAATCATTCACGCGCTACTTTAATGGCGCCAACGTTTTTAAAGCGCCATCATAAAAGCTTAACAAATGTGCTGGATAATGGTGAGAGACTTAAATTGGTCAATATTGGTAGCCATTGTCGAGGATCGCTATTTTTAGATGCTAATCATTTAATCAGTAAGAAACTTGAGCAAAAGCTTGATCAATTAACTGGCGCTATACCAGACTTTTATTTTGGACGTTTAGATTTAAGATGCCCAAGCGCCGAAGCTCTGCAGGCTGGTGAAGATTTGAAGGTCTTGGAAGTTAATGGCGTAACTTCTGAAGCTGCTCATATGTATGATCCTAAGCATTCTCTCAATTACGCTTATAAGGTGATGTTTAAACAATGGGAATGGGCTTTTAGAATAGGTATGCAAAATCAGCAGAAGGGCAATAAACCAATACCCCTAATCTCGATTATTAAAAGATGGCTCAACTACAACAAATAGGAGCTTATAATGGCAAAAGGTGTTTCTAGTGAAATTCTAGCAAGTGTAAAAGAAATACCCTGTACAATTAGTGCCGGGAAATACACTGTTAAATTAGCCGAGACAGCTGAAGAGTTACAGCAAACACAGGAATTGAGAGCGCGCATATTCTTTAAGCATTTAACGGATGAGCAACTTAAATCAGCGGAAACTCGAGACTATTATGCTCACCATTTAATTGTGGTCTATCATTCTGATGAGGGCGATAAAGTGGTTGGTACATTGCGCCTTATTAATAGTGATTACCTTCCTGAATCACAGAAATTTTATTCAGAAGAATATTTTCAATTTAATGAACTATTAAAAGCCAACCAGCATTGTTTGGAACTCAGTCGATTTTGTATCGAAGAAAAATTTCGTAAAGGTTCCATATTATTATTGATATGGAAAAGTGCTATGGCTTATATCAATCACGTGAAGGTTGATATGATGTTTGGTATTTCCAGCTTCCCGGGGCAAGATCCTAAAGAGCATGCAGATGTACTGAGCTTATTATATCAAGAATATCTGGCCGATAAAAAAGTGATGCCAGAGCCTATTCAAGATGCCCATCCTATTAAAGAGCTCATAATTGATGAGGTAGCAAAAGAACGTCAATTACCCACATTGGTTCGAGGTTATTTGAAGATGGGAGGTAAGATTAGCGATCATTATTATATAGACCCTGTGTTTAATACTACGTTTGTATTTCTATATGTTGAGTTTGAAACTTTTAAAAGTTACGTGGAAAAAAGGGGCAAGGGATAATTTTGCTGTCTTCTTTTTTTGCCACTATTAAAGCACTCTATCGAATATTTGCATTTCTAATTTGGACTGGTTTTTTGTTATTCGTTTTCATTTTTGCTATCCCGCTTGGGCATAGGTTAACCATTGCTCGCTTATGGCATAAGGGATGTTTAAGGATATTTGGTATAAAGTTGAAAGTTAATGGAACGGTAAGCCAGCAAAAGCCTATGCTATTAGTTGCGAATCATGTTTCCTATCTGGATATCATTGTATTGGGGTCCTTGGTTAAGGCAACTTTTGTTTCGAAAGCTGAGGTACGCAAATGGCCATTATTTGGCTGGCTCAGCACTTTACAAAATACGGTTTTTATTAATCGCCGTAGCCGAGAAATCAAAGTACAGCTCAAAGAATTATCTGAACGGGTGGCTAACCACGAAAACCTGATTATATTCCCCGAGGGCACTTCCACTGATGGCAAGACAATTAAGCCTTTTAAATCCAGCTTGTTTGCTATATGTGATCTACATGCAGAGCTTAAAGTACAAGCCATTGGTATGAAATACCTTAACAAAAATGGAGGGGAGCTTAATCGAAAGGAAAGAGACCAATATGCTTTTTATGGGAATTTCCCATTCGGAGCTCACTTTTGGTCAATGCTGAAAGGAAGAGGAATTACCGTTGAAGTTGGATTTGCAGAAGTCATAGAGTCTAAAGAATTTAAAAACCGTAAAGAGTTAGCCTTGCTGGCCCATCAAGGTTCAATCAGTTTCTTGGAAGAGCCCTCTGAAATAAGATAGATAAAATGTTTTTTTTACTTGAGCTAGGACGTTATTCCAAGTATCTTTAGCGCCATACAAGCTATTTCTTATTATGTTCGTTTAGGAGCCATAAATGCGCATTATTTTATTGGGCGCGCCAGGTGCCGGTAAAGGTACTCAAGCACAATTTTTGAAGGATAAATACAGCATCCCTCAGATTTCTACCGGTGATATGTTACGCGCCGCTGTAAAAGCAGGTACGGAAATGGGTTTAGCCGCGAAAAAGAAAATGGACGCGGGTGAATTGGTTTCTGACGATATTATTATTGGTATCGTTAAAGAGCGTGTTAAAGAAGCCGATTGCGAAAATGGCTACTTATTAGACGGATTTCCAAGAACGATTCCTCAAGCCGATGCTATGCGTGAAAATAGCATTGACGTAGATTTCGTAGTTGAAATCGATGTTGATAATGTTGAAATCGTTAAGCGCTTAAGTGGTCGACGCGTTCATCCAGCTTCTGGCCGTGTCTACCACGTGACTTATAATCCTCCACAAGTTGAAGGTAAAGACGATGTTACTGGTGAAGACTTGATCCAACGTGATGATGATCAAGAAGATACTATCCTGCATCGATTGAATGTATATAAAGATCAAACGCGTCCTTTAGTTAATTATTATTCAAATTGGGCTAAAGAAGACGCTGAGGCAGCTCCTAAATACGTACGAGTGGCTGGTGTTGGCTCAGTAGAATACATCCGTGATGCTGTCTTTGCGGGCTTAGAAGCCTAATAAAGGCTGTTAACCCGAACTATGTCTAAAAAGCAGGGCGTTCTGTTATGTAATCTAGGAACGCCTGATGCGGCTACACCGCAAGCTGTTCGTAAATACCTTTCTCAATTTTTGCATGACAAGCGGGTAGTCTCTATACCTAGAGTCATTTGGTGCCCAATTTTACATGGGATTATCTTAAGAACACGCCCCCAGAAGGTTGCTAAGCTTTATCAAGCGATTTGGACTGATAATGGCTCTCCTTTGATGGTATACAGTCAGGCGCAACGAAAAGCGCTGCAGGTACGACTGGATAAAGATGCAGAAATATATGATTCTCAATCATATATTCCCGTTGAGCTAGCAATGACTTACGGCAACCCATCCATTCCTAAAGCGCTAGCGTCATTAGAAGCCCAGGGCTGTGAGCGTATTATTGTTTTGCCTTTGTACCCTCAATATTCTTCAGCAACTAATGCTGCAGTGTTTGACCAAATCAATAAGTTCTATAAGACAAAATATTCTGTTCCAGAATTGTCTTATGTTAATGGCTATCATGATCATCCTTTATATATCAAAGCTTTATCGAATTCTATTAAAGCTTATTGGCATAAAAATGGTCAGGCAACCAAGCTATTGTTTTCTTATCACGGAGTACCGGAACGCTTCTCTAAGAATGGCGACCCCTATGAAAAACAATGTCATGAAACGACTCAAGCGGTTGTTAGAGAATTAGGCTTAGACTCCCAACAATACCAAATAGCTTTTCAATCCAGGTTTGGGAAAGAAGAGTGGATAAAGCCTTATACTGAAGCAACTTTAAAGTCGTGGGGAGAGATCGGCTTAGATTTGGTCCAAGTTATTAGTCCTGCTTTCGCATCTGATTGTTTGGAAACCCTGGAAGAGTTAGCGATACAAAACAAGCAATCCTTTATTGAAGCCGGTGGCAAGCAATATGATTATATTCCTGCCTTAAATGATTCTTCTGATCATATTGATTTGCTGTTTGATCTGCTTAAAAGCCAATTAAATTAGTGTCCTCTGATTATTCATTAAAATCCTTGTTTTCAAGCGAGGGCTTGCTTGCTGAGGCCTTTGAGGGTTTTATTGAGCGTGAAGCCCAAGTTGATATGGCAGAAGCTATTGAGTCGGCGGTTGAGTCTAGCGAAAGTATCTGCATCGAAGCAGGAACCGGCACAGGAAAAACCTTTGCGTATTTGGTTCCCGCGCTAATTGCGGCAAAAGAGCAAGAAAAGAAAATCATCATATCAACAGGCACAAAAAACTTACAAGATCAGTTATATTTCAGAGACTTACCGAGCATTTCTGAAGCGCTTTCGATCCATAAAGAGCGAGCCCTATTAAAGGGACGAAGCAATTATTTATGCACTTATCGATTAAATCAAAATCTCGATTCTGGTCGTTTTAAAAGCCGCAGTATGGCGGACACCCTTGTAAAAGTGAATCATTGGTCGAATGTAACTGTGTCGGGTGATTTAACTCAATGCCCGGATTTAAAAGACAATGATCCCTTATGGGGTTACGTCACTTCCACTAATGAAAATTGCTTGGGCTCAGATTGCCCGGATTATGCCGATTGTTACTTGGTCAAAGCACGTCAGAAGGCCATAGAAGCTGACATAGTCGTAGTGAATCACCATTTATTATTAGCGGACATGGTGCTTAAAGAAGATGGTTTTGGCGAGTTGTTGCCGGAAGCGGATATGGTGGTAGCTGATGAAGCACACCAACTAGCAGCTATTGCTCATGGTTTTTATGGCCATCGATTAACTAGCCGCCAAGTAAATGAACTCTGCAGAGATACTGAAATAGAGGCAATGACTACTGCAAAAGACGACCGACAGCTTTCAGTTGCGGTCCGGCGGGTAGAAGGGGCTCTTAATGAAATGCGATTAAAACTGGGCGACTCCGGTAAGAAAATCAATTGGTTACAGTTAAAAATTAATGTAAGAGAAGAACTGTTTACGGAGCTATTACGCGAAGTAAAAGCTCTTAGCAAACGATTAGATCTTAATGCCTCCCGTAGTAAGGGGTTAGATTCTTGTCATCGCCGCTCGGTTGAAATCCTACAAAGCTTAGTGCTGTTTGATGATAAAGAGTTGAACCAAGAGTCAGTACGCTGGATAGAAACATACCGTACTGGCTTTGCAGTTGTGGAAACACCTTTAGATGTTTCTGAAGCATTTGAGCAATCACGACTTGATCATGGTGCTGAAACTTGGGTATTTACTTCAGCTACTTTAAGCCAAGCTAGAAAGTTCGACCATTTTAAAGCACAACTTGGCTTAAACGATGCTAAAGAATTAATGCTAGATAGTCCGTTTGATTATCAGAATCAATCTTTGTTATTTGTGCCAAGAGGGTTGCCTGATCCAAGAAATTCGCTGTATATCGAAGCTTGGTTTAATCAAATTTTGCCATTAATCGAAGCAAATTCTGGTGGCAGTTTTTTATTGTTTACTAGCTATTATGCTTTGAATAAGGTGCGAGACTTAATTGAAGGTCGAGTCGACAAATCGCAACTTTTAGTACAAGGTGAAAGACCAAAAAACGAGCTTATAGAAGCTTTCAGAGAAAAGGGCGATGCAGTCTTACTAGCGACCTCTAGCTTTTGGGAAGGAGTTGATGTTAAAGGAATGGCTTTAAGTTTAGTGGTGATTGATAAGCTACCATTCACTGCTCCCGATGAACCGCTGATTGAAGCAAAAGTTCAATCCCTGCGTAAACAAGGAAAGAACCCATTTTATGATTTACAAATTCCAGAAGCAATTACTGCTTTGAAACAAGGGGCGGGACGCTTAATTCGCGATCAGCAAGATAAAGGCGTCTTAGTACTATGCGATCCCCGCTTAGTGGCTAATAATTACGGTAAAGAATTCCTAACCAGTCTTCCGGATATTCCCCGAACTCGTAGTCAAAAATCTGTGATAGAATTTTTGCAAAAGCTAGAGTCTTAGAATCATGTCTAAAATCTTAATTATTGATACTTCCACGGAAGCCTGTTCAGTCGCCCTTGAAGTCGAAGACAAGCTTTATGAAGAATACCAAGTAGCGCCACGCCAACATGGTGAGTTGATTTTACCAATGGTGGATAAAGTATTAAAACAGGCAAGTATTAGATTATCAGATTTAGACTGCATTGGTTATGGCCAAGGGCCAGGTGCTTTTACCGGCTTGCGGATCTGCGTCTCAATCGTACAGGGCCTAGCATTTGGTGCCAATGTCCCGGTTGTTGGCTGTTCCAGCCTGCAAGCCATGGCTCAACATGAACTAGATAAAGAGGCTGCTTCTCATGTATTAAGTGCTATAGACGCTAGAATGGGAGAAGTCTATTGGGGGCAATACCAAGCAGAAAATGGCTTGATGTCATTAGTAGGAGAAGAGCAGGTTATTCATCCAGAAAATGTCACTATAAATGATTCTGGTGCGTCAAACTATCATACAGTGGGCACCGGCTGGGAAACTTATAGTGATGAGCTCAGTAAAGCCATTGAGGCTAAAGTGCAACTTGAATCAGTGGCGAGCTTTCCAAAAGCAAGCGCTATGCTGCCTTGGGTAAAGCACCAAGTTGCTAATAATCAAGCTACTGCAGCTGAGTTAGCGCAACCTGTATATCTACGAAATAATGTAGCTAAGAAAAAGGCTGAACAAGGCAAATCAAATTAAGTCTTTGATTTGTAAAGGGTGTTCAGTTTCAATTCAGCGATATATGGTATAACTAAGCCATAACACGGATGTATTGTTTTACTAAAAGCTTAGTGGATGGAGCTTAACAATAGAGGAATAGAACATTGAAAATTCGATTTTCTAAATTAAATCAATGGTTTAGCAACAACTTCGCTAAACTATCTGTAGTGACATTAGGTTCGGTTATACTGGCTGCCTGTTCAACAACCCCCAACTCTGTGGACTTTGAGCAACAGAACACCAGTTTTGTTAGAGTCGCTCAAGCGCCAGAAGCATTCGTAGGCTCGCAAGTTCGCTGGGGCGGAATTGTGGCTCGAGTAGAAAATTTAGAACAAGATACTCTGGTTGAAATTGTTAATTTGCCTCTGGATTCTAGAGCCAGACCGGTTGCTAATCAAAATACCAGCGGTCGTTTTATTGCTCGAGTGCAAGGATTTATCGACCCTCTAATTTATAAACAGGGCAAAGAAATCACGGTTGTTGGAGTTTTAAATGAACCGATGCCGGGTAGAATTGGCCAACATGAAGTGAATTTCCCAGTGGTCGATTCAATTGGTCATCATCTATGGGAGCAACGCCAATCGAGAGTACATGTTACGACTTTTAGTACTTGGGATCCCTTCTGGTTTGGTCATGTAGGTTACCGCTGGCGTTCTCCTTATTACGGTTATTCACGTCATAACTATTGCCCAGTTCACGGAGTGTTTCATCGCCATAGTGTGAGACATCATGTGCGCACTCACGATCGCCACAGTGATACTCAATTAAACGCTGCGCCAA
The DNA here is from genome assembly GCA_947503435.1 of uncultured Kangiella sp. GTDB lineage: Bacteria > Pseudomonadota > Gammaproteobacteria > Enterobacterales > Kangiellaceae > Kangiella. The sequence continues at coordinate 164,015 of CANNDL010000006.1, forward strand.
GCCCAACTCATCGAGTGCAACCGTTGATGGATCAACAGGTTAATGTCCAGGAAGTTGAGCGCACAACTTTACGTGATAAACCTCAGGTCCAAACGAAGCCATTAGAGATTAAGCGTCCAGAGCCTCCGAAAAGGCCAACGCGTGTTCAGCCTAAGATTCATAAGGTAAAGATCCCAAAACCGACGCCGCCTAGAGATCCTAGAAGAACAGAAAAACTTAGATAAAGAAAAGCCCCTTAAGGGGCTTTTTTATTTTTGCTCTCTCGGGTCATCTAACCCATAAAACTTAATGTTTCGTTTAATACGTGGTCTATCATTGGCTTTGCGCCAGCGATTGGTATCTCTTAATGAGTAAACACAACCGCAATACTCTTGCTGGTAAAATTGTTCACGCTTGGAGATTTCAATCATGCGTTGAGCGCCGCCTTTTTTGCGCCAGTTGAAAGTCCAGTAGTCTACATCTTCATAGGGTTCGGCAGCTCTTAAGCCACAACCGTTGATTTGCTCCATATCTTTCCAGCGAGAAATTCCAAGGGTGCTTGATATTAGATTAAAACCGTTTTCCTCAGCAAATAAGGCGGTACGTTCAAATCGCATATCAAAGCAAGTAGTGCAGCGCGCGCCACGCTCAGGCTCATTTTCTTGGCCTTTGACACGCTCAAACCAATTGTCTTTATCGTAGTCGGCATCGATAAATTCAATTCCTAGCTTGTCGCAGAAGCGCTTATTTTCATCTTTCCGAATTTCATACTCTTCAATTGGATGAATATTCGGATTGTAGAAGAAGATTGTCTGTTCAATACCAGAATGATGAACCGCTTCCATGACTTCTGCTGCACATGGCGCACAACAAGAATGCATTAACACCTTTTCTTCGCCATTAGGCGTTTCAAGAATTGGGCGTTCGAAATTATCTACTGAATAAGGGTTCATAAAAAATCAACTGGTTAAATTTAGAGCAGTTTGCAGGGCGTGATTTTACTGGTCTAGCTAGGCTCTGGCAAGTCTATCGGTTGGTCTTGAGGTAGCTTCTTAGTTTTTCGGATAAATCGACCTAGCAGTAGAATTGCAGCGACAGTTAAGCCTGCAATAATGCCAATCCAGAAACCTTGCGCTTTCATATCATGATATTCCGCTAAGTAGTAGCCCAAAGGGAATCCTACTATCCAGTAGGAGAAGGCCATATAAACCATTGGGATAGTGGTGTCTTTCATACCGCGTAAGGCTCCAGCAGCATTAACCTGCAAGCCATCTGAGAATTGGAAAATAGCGGCCAGGAATATCAAACTGGCGGCAATCTCGATAATAGGAACATCATCCGTATAAACGCCTACGATTTGATAGCGCAGGAATAGCATGATACTGACGGATATAATTTGGAAAATAATTCCTAAACCAATTCCGCAATAACCCGCGAGGCGCATTTGGCCAAAACGCTTTTGGCCCATCCAATAGCCCACTCGAGCGGTAACGGCTACGGATAAACCCAGAGGTACCATAAAAGCAACTGCAGCGACGTTCATGGCAATTTGATGAGCGCCAGCTAATTGTTCACCATAGCGAGCGATAAAAATTCCCATACCACCAAACATGGCTATTTCCATGACCATTCCCAAGGCAATGGGTATTCCAATTTGGAAGTACTCTTTAGTTAATTTAATGCTAGGTAAGTTGAAATGCTTAAAGATTTCAAACTTATCGTAAGCCTTATGTCTAAAAGTGAATATGGCTAGGAATAAAAACAGTAAAGTCCAAACGATACTGGTAGCGTAACCAGCACCAACTGCGCCCATGGCTTCCACACCAAGACCGCCGAAGATAAACCAGTAATTTAAAACCACATTAAAGGGAATGGCCATAAATGAGCAAATCATTACGGCTTTAGTTGAAAATAAGCCTTCATTGCCTGAGCGCAGAGCCAAAAACAAATAAACAGAGACAGTGCCCCAGCTTAAAGCTTTTAAATATTCACTAGTAGTAGTGACAATGGCTTCAGGAATGCCGACTAAATTTAGTAAATGCTCTGAAAGGTTTAGTGCAATAAAACTAAGAATGCCGAATATAATAGCCATGACAAAGCCAAGTTGAAAAACTCTGCCAATGCGTTTTTCAGCTTTTTCGCCATTTAACTGCGCTACCATTGGATTAATGGCGATCATCATGCCCATAAATAGCGAAAAGATAATCATAAACAGGTTAAAGCCTGTGCCAACCGCAGCAAGAGCATTAGCTGAAAAGTTACCAGACATAATGGTATCGCTAACACCAAGCGCCATCTGCGCAAGCTGTGCTAAGATCGCCGGGATGGCTATTTTAACTAGCTCACTAGTTTCTCGCTTAACTTGATGCGGTTGATACTTGCTCATTAATGGTTTCTTTATGGTTATTATGTTTAATCAGTAAACTCGATTGCTGAGGCCATAATTAGACCTGTTAGTAATTCTCGAGTTAAATTTCTATCAGAAGTAAATTGCTTGGCATTTACTAACTGGTAACTATTTAGCGTTTCAAGCAAGTCTAAGTCTTGCGCATTGGCAGAAAAATATTCGCCATTGATAAAGACCATCAGCTTATCAGCTTCTTTGAAAAAGGCGAGGCGGCTAAGAGCATTTAACTTAAAGTGTTTAAAGAAAGCGACTTCCGACAATTCTTCAGCTTCGCAAAGACTAATTTCGCCAAATTGCTCCTCTAAAAGTTCAGGATATTTAAGTTGAGTAACTTCTTTGCCAATGGCTATTTTTAGCTTTTCATTAAAGGCTGCTTTTTGAATAGATTCTTGTGCCCACTGGTTAATCTTATCAGGAAGCTGGCCAGGTTGGCTGCTCGTACTTAGAATTCCTTCATCTTGCCATAACTGATTCAAATCACTGGCCGATTCCTCTAAAAGCTGTTGAGTTATGGCTTCTAAATTCGGTGCTCTAAAGCCTACTGAGTAACAAATAGAATCGCCAATCGACTCGCCCCAGTGCGGTGTATTTGGAGGTATATAAAGTAGATCGCCAGCCTCAACTTCAATATCTAGATCTGCATCAAAAGCTGCTATTTGGGAAATTTCAGGATGAGGGGAGTGCTTGACCACCGTTTGATCCTTATGTCCAACTCGCCAGCGTCTTTTACCAGCTCCTTGAATTAAAAACACATCATACTGATCAAGATGCGGGCCAACGCCGCCTTTGTCAGTAGCAAATGAAACCATCACATCATCTAAGCGCCAGCGAGGCATAAAGTTGCAAGCTTTGATCAGTGATTGCAGGGGTTCATGGAAGTAATCTAAAGACTGTACTAATAAAGTCCAGTTTTCTTCTGGTAAGTCTTCATAAATGGATTCGTCTAATGGCCCATGCTCTAAATCCCAATTGCCATCAAACTGACGAATAAGCCGTGATTCAATTTCTTCTTCTAAAGAAAAGCCTGCTAGCTCTTCAGGTGAAACTAAACCTTGCATAAAGTCATTAGCAAAAGCCCCTCGGATTAGGAGGGGCTTTTTTTGCCAATAGTCTTTAAAAAAAGTTTCAGCTGAAATATTAGAATTAAAAATATTTGCCATTAACTATATAGCTTTCGCCTGAGCAATCGCATTACCAATATAGCTAGCAGGCGTTAATTCTTTTAAGCGTGCTTTTTCAGCTTCAGGTAATTCTAATCCGTCAATGAAAATAGCCATGTCTTCTTGAGTTACGCGCTTGCCACGAGTTAACTCTTTTAACTTTTCATACGGATTTTCAATGCCATAACGACGCATAACTGTTTGAATTGGCTCGGCCAATAATTCCCAGTTAGAGTTTAGCTCGTCTAATAAAGACTGTTCATTCACTTCTAGCTTTGAAATACCTTTTAACGTTGCTTGATAAGCAATTGTTGAATGGCCAAAAGCAACGCCTAAAGTACGTTGAACCGTAGAATCCGTTAAATCACGCTGCCAGCGAGAAATTGGAAGTTTCATGGCAAAATGATCGAATAGAGCGTTTGCAATACCTAAGTTACCTTCTGAGTTTTCAAAATCAATCGGGTTAACTTTGTGCGGCATAGTTGAAGAGCCGATTTCACCCGCGATGGTTTTTTGCTTGAAATGACCTAAAGCGATATAGCCCCAAACGTCACGATCAAAGTCGATCAGAATTGTGTTGAAACGAGCAATGGCATCGAACAACTCAGCCATATAATCGTGTGGCTCAATTTGTGTGGTGTAAGGATTCCAAGTTAAGCCCAAAGAAGTTACAAACTTCTCAGCAAATGATTGCCAGTCGAATTCTGGGTAAGCCGAAAGGTGAGCGTTGTAGTTACCGACAGCGCCATTAATTTTGCCCAACATTTCTTGCGCGTTAATTTGCTGTAGTTGACGCTCTAAACGATAAACCACATTAGCCATTTCCTTGCCCATAGTCGAAGGCGAGGCTGGTTGGCCGTGAGTACGTGCCATCATTGGGATTTCAGCATATTCTGCAGATAAAGCACGAATCGCATCAGCAACTTGAGTTTGCATCTCTGCAAGTGTCTCAGTGCCTTCACTTAGCATTAAGGCATAAGACAAGTTGTTGATATCTTCAGAAGTACAAGCAAAGTGGATAAACTCGTTTACCGCTTGTAATTGCGTATTATCGGCAACTTTTTCTTTTAGGAAATATTCAACTGCTTTTACGTCATGGTTAGTGGTGCGCTCGATTTCTTTGATGCGCATACCATCTTCTTCAGAGAAGTTAGCCACGATAGCGTCTAATAAAGCATTGGCGTCTGCATCAAACGCAGGGACTTCGCTAATGGCGTCAGCTTGTGATAAAGCCTGTAACCAACGAACTTCAACCGTTACACGGTACTTAAGTAAGCCAAACTCACTGAAAATAGCGCGGAAATCCGCTGCTTTTGAACCATAACGGCCATCTACTGGGCCAATCGCAGTTAATGCAGACAATTGCATGGTATAAATCCTAAAAGTTAAGGAAAAGATTAAAGGCGCGATTTTACCTTATTCGCCAATGATGATCACCTAAAATAAAGGCGAGCATTTAGCTCGCCTTATTGGAGATTTCTGATCTTAAAGGTCTAAAATATCAATGATTTCGCGAGTGTTATGGATAACCCGAACGACTTTCCCTTCTATTTCTAAAATTTTACTGCCAACAGGGCCGATCGGTAAACGGCGACGTAGCTCATAAGGAATATCGCGGCCGTGCACATAAATATCGCCTGGAATGACTTCACCTCGCGCCATCTTCTTTTGCCAACCTGGCGGTAATTGCCCAGTTCGCTCGTATTTCTTCTGTAATCCTTTAGGTAGCTTCTTAGCTTTTTTAGGCTTATTGCGTCCATGATCGGAATAGTACTCACGTATCATGCGCTTTTCATTATCGGTAAATATGCCTGATGAGCCAGAAGGATATTGCTTTTCATAACGATCATCGCGATCAGGGTAGCCAAGTGTCTCGCAGCCAGTTACGAATAAAGGCGCAATGATAATAGTTGCCATTAGGATTTTTGATAGTTTCATTTGTGTTACCTAAATTGTATTTTTCTTACCTGAATATAGCTCATACTCTCATCAATATACAAACCTCCTACCGAGTATTATTTGTACAGCGGCTTTTGTGATGTTATATAAAGGTATGATTTTAAGGATAAAACATGTCATCTATGCTCAGATTCTTTAGTAAAATTCGCAAGTCACTACTTGATGAAGGTAAAGTTGCACGATATACCAAATACGCCATTGGGGAAATCTTTTTGGTGGTTGTGGGTATCTTGATTGCTTTGCAGATTAATAATTGGAATGAGGCGCGGAAAGATCGCGTTCAAGAACAAGAGTTATTATTGCAATTAAAAGGTGAGTATGAGAGTAATCTTGCTGAGCTTGACCAAAAAATCAAGATGCGGAACAAAATCATTGTTTCTGCTTTTAAATTACTAGAATACCAAGACAATTCAACAAAAAGAGAAGCAAATGATATTTATAAGCACCTTAACCAAATTTCAGTTACTCCTACTTTTGATCCAATAATTAACGATATTATCAGCTCTGATCGAATTAAATTGCTACAAAATACAGAGCTAAAAAAATTATTAACTCGATGGACTAGTGATGTCACTTATGTAACCGAAGAAGAGCAACAATGGGCAAAATATCGTAGCGAACGAATGAGGCCCGATATTATGAAATATACCTCTAGCCGCTCGCGCTTTAATGTATATTTTAATAGTAATCTAGTAGAAGACTTCTTTTTGGGTGACGACTTAGAGGTTGAGTTTGATCTTGGTGACTCAAAGCGCAAGCAAGATATTAATGTTGTTTTTGAGCAATCAAATTTAGAAGACCATGTAGCTATTGCTGCTACTTGGAGTCGATTGATAAATGAGCAATCTAAAATATTAAGAAAGCGTATTCTAGAGATATTAGATTTGATTGAAAAGGATTTGGAGTAAACACTATGTTTAGGTTTTTTAGCAAAATCCGCAAATCCTTGCTCGACGAGGGTAAAGCGGCGAGATATACCAAATACGCTATCGGGGAAATTTTTTTGGTGGTGATTGGTATTTTGATTGCTTTGCAGATTAATAATTGGAATGAGCAAAGGGTGTTAGATGCCAGAACTCAAGATTATTATCTGCAATTATTGGATGATCTGAACAGTGATAAATTAGAAGTAATTAAGATATCCAAGATTTATCAAGCCGAACTCAAACAATACCAAGATTATTTAAGTTTATATGACACCAAGGAGTTGGAGCCAAAAGAAGCTTTTGATCATCTTTTTAAATTGCCAATAATAACTCGACCGTTCACTTTTAGTAGCAATACTTTTGATACCTTACAAAGTAGTGCTGATATAGTGTTACTGCCTGCTTCTATACGCAATAACCTAGCAAATTTAAAGCGCACTCAAGAGCTGTCTATCATTAGGTATGAACAAGTCAATAATGGTAAAAACAGTTTGGTAGAAAAATTAAACCCATATTTAGGTTCTACAACCCTTATTAAACGATTAGAACGGCAGCCAAGTATGAAGGAGTTTTTTAATATAGAAGGAAATTTTAAAGAATTGATTCTGATTTATGAAGGGATTCATCGTTGGCGAGAAGTTTGGTTTTATGAGTCAATTGAGTTCCTGAATGCAATATTGAGCCAGATTGATGCGTTAATCATTCAGATAGAAGAGCAAATAGAGCATGATTAGATTCTTTAGCAAAATCCGTAAATCCTTACTTGATGAAGGTAAAGCCGCAAGATATACCAAATACGCCATTGGGGAAATCTTTTTGGTGGTTGTGGGTATCTTGATAGCTTTGCAGATTAATAATTGGAATGAAGAGCGGAAAGACGGACTGATTGAAGTTTCGTTGATTGAAAAAATTCTTACTGATTTGAACGAAACTCATATATCGCTTGAAGATGATATAAATATCAATCAAAGAGCTATAAACTCTAATAATCTAATTACAGAAGCACTTACGAGCAATAAAGATTATGAGGATTCTTTTGATCAGCACTTTGGTAATATTCAATACAATGCTCAATTTACTGTAACTTCTAGTGGCTATGAGCAATTAAGGTCAAGCGGATTTGTGACTATTTCAAATAGTGAGGTTAGAGAAGTTATTTTAAATGTTTATGATCAATGGTTTGATTTTTTGCAGCGACTTAATGATAAAAATGACATTATCAGTGTTCAGCAATTTAATCCCAAGTATCAACAATATTTTTCCAAATTTTCTGTAAAAAACCTAACTAAAAGTGAATCAGAATTTAAACCTATAAATTATGATAACTTAAAAGGCAATAAAGATTTTTTACATTTGCTTGCTACTCAAAAGTTTAATAACCAATTTAATATAGAGGTTTTGCGAAATATGAACATACTGATTGAAGAAGCAGCAATTAAGCTTAAGAATGAATTAGAACGATTGAATTGAGCTATTTTTAGCTGCCGATTTATTAATCAAACAATGCTTGCCCAGTTTTTCAACACTTCAATTGCTAGTTAAAACCTAATACAACAACTTCTATCTTATGCTATAATTTCGCTCTATTTTTGCTTGATTGTTGAGTGTTTTTTATACAGTCAGGCCTTCCGTGATGAGACTAAGAATACAACGAGGACTTTTAGCGTGTTAGAAGCATATCGTAAGCATGTTGCCGAAAGAGCCGAGCAGGGCATTCCTGCATTGCCGTTAAGCGCCGAGCAAGTAAATGGCTTAATTGAATTATTGAAAAATCCGCCTGCGGGCGAAGAAGAGTTTTTGGTTGATTTATTGACCAATCGTGTACCGCCGGGTGTAGATGAAGCGGCTTATGTTAAAGCCGGCTTCTTATCAGCAATCGTTAAAGGTGATACCTCTTCGCCATTGGTATCCAAAGAGCACGCCGTTAAATTGTTAGGTACTATGTTGGGCGGCTATAACATCGCAACTTTAGTTGAATTGTTAGATGACTCTGAGCTAGCTGAGTTAGCGGGCGAACAATTAAAGCACACTTTGTTGATGTTTGATGCTTTCCATGATGTAGCTGAAAAATCTAAAAATGGTAATGTCGTTGCTGCAGCAGTAGTTCAGTCTTGGGCTGACGCTGAGTGGTTCAAATCTAAAGATTCGTTAGCAGAGAAAATCTCTTTAACGGTATTCAAAGTTCCTGGCGAAACCAATACAGATGATTTATCTCCTGCGCAAGACGCTTGGTCTCGTCCAGATATCCCATTGCACGCTTTAGCTATGCTTAAGAATGCACGTGAAGGCATCGATCCTGATAAGCAGGGCGAAATTGGTCCAATCAAGTTAATTGATGAATTAGAAGCTCGCGGCTATCCATTAGTTTATGTGGGTGATGTTGTAGGTACGGGTTCATCACGTAAGTCAGCGACTAACTCTGTTTTATGGTACATGGGTGACGATATTCCTCACGTTCCTAACAAGCGCGATGGCGGTTTCTGTTTCGGTGGAAATATTGCGCCAATCTTCTTTAATACGATGGAAGATGCGGGTGCTTTACCAATCGAAATGGACGTTTCTAAAATGAATATGGGCGATTTAGTTCATGTTTATCCTTTTGAAGGCAAAGTAGAAAATGACGCTGGTGAAGTGATTTCTACGTTTGAATTAAAAACTGATGTTCTGTTAGACGAAGTTCAAGCGGGTGGTCGTATCCCATTAATCATTGGTCGTGGCTTAACAGCGCGTGCTCGTGAATACTTAGGCATGCCAGCGGCAGACTTTTTCCGTAAGCCTGATGAAGTAGAAGCTTCCGATAAAGGTTTTACACTTGCTCAAAAAATGGTTGGTCAAGCTTGTGGTGTTGCTGGTGTTCGTCCGGGTCAATACTGTGAACCAAAAATGACTACTGTTGGCTCGCAAGATACAACAGGCCCTATGACTCGTGATGAGCTTAAAGATTTGGCTTGTTTAGGTTTCTCTGCCGACTTAGTGATGCAGTCTTTCTGTCACACAGCAGCTTATCCAAAGCCAGTTGATATTGATACGCAACATAACTTGCCTGATTTCATTATGAATCGTGGTGGTGTTTCATTGCGTCCAGGTGACGGTATTATTCACTCATGGTTAAATCGTATGTTATTGCCCGATACCGTTGGTACTGGTGGTGACTCTCATACGCGTTTCCCATTAGGTATTTCTTTCCCTGCAGGTTCTGGTTTAGTAGCTTTCGCTGCGGCAACAGGCGTTATGCCATTGGATATGCCTGAATCAGTATTGGTTAGGTTTACTGGTGAAATGCAACCAGGTATTACTTTACGTGACTTAGTACATGCTATTCCTTATCAGGCAATTAAAGATGGTTATTTAACCGTTGAGAAAGCCGGTAAGAAAAATATTTTCTCTGGTCGTATTCTTGAGATTGAAGGTCTAGGTGATTTAACTGCTGAGCAAGCGTTTGAGCTTTCAGATGCATCTGCCGAGCGTTCAGCTGCAGGTTGTACCATTGAGATGAGCGAAGCGTCTGTTTCTGAATACTTAAACTCTAACGTTGTTCTATTAAAGTGGATGATGGCTAATGGCTATGGTGACGAGCGTACAATTGGTCGTCGTGTAGCTAAGATGGAAGAGTGGTTAGCGAACCCAAGCTTGATGAAAGCGGATAAAGATGCTGAGTATGAAGCAGTAATTGAAATCAATATGAGCGAACTAAAAGAGCCTGTATTATGTGCGCCAAATGATCCAGATGACGCGCGCTTATTATCTGAAGTTCAGGGCGACAAAATTGATGAAGTATTCATCGGTTCTTGTATGACTAACATCGGTCACTTCCGTGCGGCTTCTAAATTATTAGAAACTGTTGAAGCAGGAACACTGCAAACTCGTCTTTGGATTGCGCCACCAACTAAAATGGATGAGCATCAATTGATGGAAGAAGGGCATTACAATATCTTCGGTCGTTCAGGCGCCCGTTTAGAAATGCCAGGTTGTTCGTTATGTATGGGTAACCAAGCGCGAGTGGCTCCAAAATCAACGGTTGTTTCTACCTCTACACGTAACTTCCCGAACCGTTTAGGGCAGGGTGCTAATGTTTATTTGGCTTCTGCTGAATTGGCGGCGATTTCTGCTTTATTAGGCAAGTTACCGACTCCAGAAGAGTATTTAGAGTATGCAACTAAGATTGACTCTATGGCGGATGAAATCTACGTTTATATGAACTTCCATCAAATGGAAGAATATAAAGAAAAGGCCAATACAGTTACGATTCCTGTTGAGAATTTAGTAACTGTTGATGCCTAAATTTAGCTTTTAGCTAATTAAAGCCCATAGCTTGTAAGAGTTATGGGCTTTTTTATGACTTAATTTCAGGAGAGGAATAATGGCTTTAGTTTATACCCCCATTTATGCAGGCTTATTGGCCGTTTTGATTATTGTATTATCCGTTAAAGTTGCTTTGACCCGGCGTAGATTGCGCATTGGAGTGGGTGACAAGGGCGACAGAGAGATGTTGCAAGTGGTAAGGGTTCATGGCAATGCAATAGAATATATTCCTCTTACTTTATTGCTGATGGCATTCGCTGAGTTTAATGGAGCTAATATTTATTTTATTAATATCTGTGGCGTAGCGTTATTTGTGGGGCGCATACTTCATGCATACGGCTTAGGTAAAAATATTGGGATAACTTTAGGAAGAACTTACGGCACATCACTAACTTGGTTAGTTATACTGGCTTTAGGTGTTTATCTTCTGTTTTCAAGTATCAAAGCAATACTGGCTTAAGCAGGTGTGTTCTTATCAAGCTGCTCGTTAGAAATAGGGGAGGCTTGATTGGAATATATGTGTAGAATTTCTTTCGCAGTTATTGCTTTGCTAAAGAAGTAACCTTGAAAATATTTACAGCCGATAGAGTTTAAGTATTCGACGTGGGCTTTTTCTTCAACGCCTTCTGCTAGAACTGAAAGCCCAAGGTCTTCTGACATATTAACAATGTTTTTTACAATAGCCTGGCTGCCTTTATCTTTTTCGATATCTTTAATGAAAGAGCGATCGATTTTTAATTTATCCAAGGGCAATTGGTTAATGTAGCTTAAGGATGAATAACCTGTTCCAAAATCATCAATTGAAAGCTTAACCCCTAGTTTTTTTAAGGAATTAAGTGTCTCTAAGGATTCTTCAATATCTTGAAACAGCACGGTCTCTGTTATTTCAAACTCAACAAGTGCTGGGTTTATTCCGTACTGTTGTATCAAACTTTTTACTAAAGCCACTAAGTTTGAATCTTTAATCTGAATGACGGATAAGTTTATGCCTAAGAATGATTTATTAAGAGAAGTGTTCTGCCATTTCTTTAACTGATGGAATGCTTGCTCTATGACCCAGTAACCCATCGGAATAATAAGATTATTTTCTTCAGCGGCGGGGACAAAATCACCAGGGTAAATAAGCCCATGCTTTTTATGGTTCCAGCGAATTAGCGCCTCAAAACCAATCGGATTTAATGAAGATTTGTGGAATTGAGGCTGATAATAAAGCTCAAATTCATTATTGTTAATCGCATTTTTTAATTCATTGCTGATTAAATGTCTTTGGAAAACTGCAGTTTCCATTTCATTGGTAAAACGAACGGTATTGCTCTTACCGCTCAACTTGGCGTGTCTCATTGCCGTTTCTGCACGTGGAATGATATTGATCGAGTTTTTACCATCAAAGGGGTAAATGACTATACCAATGCTGGCAGTTATATAGATTGATGTTCCACCAATTGTGATTGGACGATTTATAGTTTCCTGTACCTGCTTTGCTACTTCAAAAGCGGTGTCATTAGCTTCTTTGGGCTTTATAGAAAGCTCATGGAGTTGAATAACAAAAGTATCTGAACTTAAGCGGGCAACAGTATCACCCACCTTGATTAAATCGGAAATTCTCTCTGCTAACTTTTTAAGCAGTTTGTCGCCAACTTGCGGACCATGATTGTGGTTAATAGCTTTAAAATCATCTAAATCAATGAGTAAAACTGCACCGCTGTAACCTTGGCGCACCGATAAAGCTAATGACTGCTTTAAACGATCATTCAGCAGGATTCTGTTAGGTAATTGAGTCAGCGGATCATGGTACGACATATGCTCAATTTGCTTTTCATATTGTTTAGATGCGGTGACATCTACACCAACACCTACAACAGATTGAGTGTCCGTAGAACTGCTAATAAAAGGTACCTTTAATAAATTGAAATAAACTTCATCGCCTTGAGCGTTGAGGGTTTTAAATTCACTTTTGTTAATACCTTCACCATGTTCAAGGAGAGCTTTATCACCTTCAAACAATGCTACTGAAGCGCCATATGTTTCTAGTAGTCTAGATTTTGGTAATAGATCATAATCATCAAGTTTTATTCCGAAAAACTCAGCTGCATATCGATTCATTAAGAATATCTCGCCCTTATCATTGGCTGCGTAGATAAAGTGAGGGATTAAATCGATGATTTGACGGGTTTGTTCATTTTGACGCTTTAAATTAGCTGTTTGTTTCTTTACTTGCTGTCTTAAAATATAAGCAGCAATTGCGCTGACGACCAATAAAGTACTAATGATTAATAGTGCTGTAGTGAGCCATTTTGGTATTTCGCGATCAGAATTATGACTGAACCATTTATCACGGATGGCATAATAAGGTGAGCTTTTATCTGCGCGCCAAGTTTTGACATAACTATCGATAGTTGCCGCGATATCGCTATTGGTGCCTTTGGGTACGGCAAATAAGGAGTCTTGAGCATTATAAATGATTGAGGTGGGGACAACACTAAATCGAGCGATATAGTCATGACCAACCCAGTTGCCTGCTACTACACCATCAACTTTCTTATTTTGTAACATATCAAATGCAGTATTGAAGTCATATACTTCGACGGTTTGGCAGTTAACATCAAATTTATTACATTCATCGATAAAGCCTAAGCCATGTATTTCGTTTCTTAGGATGGCGACTTTCTTTTCATTAAAATCTAAGATGTTTTGATAGATACTTTTATCATGGGTATAAACTTGGCCCCAGCCAGTGATGAAATTTTCTTTGGTGTAGTCTAAATATTGGGCCCTTTCTTCATGGTGTGCTATAAAAACTAAAAGATCTAACTCTCTATTTTTGCCCTTATTTAATAAATTAGCCCAGCTATCTTCTACCCATTCAATATTCCATTTTTCTCTAGCAGCAACTTCTTTAACAAAATCAACCATCAACCCTTGGGGTTCTTGTCCATCATTAAGAATAATTATTGGGGGGGAGTGGAACAATCCTACTTTGACTGTTTTATTAGGCTTGGAAAAAAGTGTATTGGTTTGGCTCGCAGACAAAGGTAGCGTGGACATTATAATGCCCAGAAACAATAGAATTGAAATTAGTTGTCTAATAATAGCCATACTACCAGATTACGGGGTTTTATACTTTAACACAAACCCCTAACTTATTGATTTTATAATTCATTACAATTAAAAAAGGGGCCTAAAAAGGCCCCTTCCTTGGAGTAAGTGGATATTATCTGATAATCGTCATTTCATCAATTAAATTATCCGCACCATCAACATACTCCATAACCCAAAGCATGTAAGCGCTAGAGACGTGAATGCCTCGTTTAAGCTTAGGATCATAATCCCAATCGCCAATAATAGATTCATAGTTACCGTCAAACACTAAGCCCACGAATTCCGCATTACCGTTAAGGGTTGAGGAACCTGAGTTACCACCAGTAATGTCAACAGTGGTTAAGTAATTGACTTGGACGCTATCTAAATCTTTATCATGATACTTGCCATACATTTTCTCTTTGATTAGCTTATTTTGCTTTTCAGGAGAATTAAATGGCTCTTCACCAGTATTTTTTGCTAACAAGCCTTCTAATGTCGTAAACGGAACTGAGAAGGTACCATCATTCGGAGAATAGCCTTTCACGTTACCAAAAGTAATACGTAGTGTGCTGTTTGCGTCCGCATAGATAGGTTTGTTTAAATGATCATAATAATCAATCATAGCAGCCATATACTTAGGACGAAGCTGTTGGAATTGTCCAGAAATTTGCTTTTCTTTTAGCTCACGTTGATAGTTTTCATCATAAGTAGCAACTGCCAATTTTATGAAAGGATCGCTAGAGTTTTTAAAATCATTAACAGACTTTGTCATCCAGTTTAAACGAGTTTCTTGGTCAGTTAGCTTAGTATTGGCGAACATGGTGTTAATGGTTTTAGCAAAAGCTGCTTCATCAAAGTTTTCGCCTACGCCCATGGCGCTATCAAAGCTTTTTACACGCTGATCCATAGGTAAGGTTGCATACTGACCAACGAAGTACTTATATAGCTCTTTAGCTACATCAGCATCCCAGCGACGATTAAAACGTTTTAAGCCTTCTTCAAAACGAGTCATGTCTCTTTCTTGATAGCCTGGTTCACGTTCTGCATCTGGCTTTTGCTTTTCTAGAGCTAAACGGTACAAACGCGCTGCAGTAGAACTCAATGCGTCACGGCCCATTGCCCATAGTTTCATTTCAGTTTCTTGCTTCTTTTGGTTTTCTTCAATTAACGCATTTAAAGCATTAATCGAATCACGATGCTTTTCGCTCATTTCACGATCGGTATCTAACCAATTAGCTAAACTTGATTCCAGCTTGGTTTTACGTTGTAAGAAATCACCTTTACCGTAGCTTTCGATCATGCTGCCCCAGTTTTTCTCAACATTGTTAAGGCTTGCTAAAGTTGAAGCATATTTAACGCGTGCATCAGAGTCTTCAGGCGCATTTTTCTCGATTATGTCGATATAGTCGTGAACCAACGTGCGAAAAGTAGGGTAGTACCATTCAAATTGGTTTTGCACTTCAACACTGGTGCGGTAACGGTTAGTGCTGCCAGGGTAACCAGCAATCATAACAAACTCACCATCTTTAACACCATCAGCATTAACTTTTAAGAAGTGCTTTGGCTTATAAGGTACGTTATCTTCAGAATACTCAGACGGCTTTCCATCTTTGCTTACGTAGGCACGATAGAATGAGAAGTCACCGGTGTGACGTGGCCACATCCAATTATCAATATCGCCGCCATATTTACCGATTGCACCTGCAGGAGCATAAACTAAGCGAACATCTTTAATCTCCATCTGCTTGATTAGGAAATATTCTAAGCCACCATGGAAGGCGCTTACTCGACAGCGATAACCTTCTTCAGACTCACATTCTGAAATTAAAGCTTTACGGTTGTTTTCAATGGCCTTGTAACGATCAATGCCGCTTAAAGAAGCTGGTAATTTTCCAATAATGTCTGCAGTGACGTCATTTACGGCTTCAGTAACGTATACACGACTTCCAGGAGCTGCTTTTAATTCTTCTTTAAAAGATTTTGCTAAGAAACCTTTTTCAATTAAGTTGTCTTCTGCGGTCGAGTTAAATTGAATGCTGCCATAAGTACAGTGATGGTTTGTTGCTACTAAGCCCTCTGGTGATAAAAATGCAGCAGAACAGCCACCTAAGCTAACAATAGCGCCCATAGGAAAGCTGGTTAAATTGGTTAGCTTATTTGGATTGATTTTTAACCCTGCTGCCTTAAGTTCTTTTTTCAAACTAGGCAGTTGGTGTGGTTGCCACATACCTTCATCGGCAGCTAATGGCAGTGCAGCTACTGATAATGCAGCAGTGATTAGTAGTTTTTTCATAATACTCTCTTTTAAAATGCCCCTAGTAAAACACGCCTACATATTAATCAACTGGCAGTTAATTGGTAGCTTTATTAGATGTGAAAGTGTAAGCGATTATTAAAATTATTAATCGAACATAAAAAAGCCAGCAATGCTGGCTTTAATGGGTTATCAGGTTTAAACCTGCATTTCTGGAATGTCTCCATCTATTACTAAATCAGCTTCGGTTAAAGCTTGAATTTCTTCAACAGAAACGCCGGGAGCGCGCTCTAACAAGTGGAAAGCTCCGTCTTTGATTTCCATAAAGGCTAATTCAGTAATCACTCGCTTAATACAGTTTGCACCTGTAAGCGGTAAAGTACATTTCTTAAGGATTTTAGAAACGCCGTGTTTATTTGCATGCGTCATGGTCACGATAATGTTTTCTGCGCCAGCCACTAAATCCATAGCGCCACCCATGCCTTTTACTAACTTGCCAGGGATCATCCAAGAAGCAATCGATCCTTCTTGATCCACTTCAAAAGCTCCCAAAACCGTTAAATCAACATGACCACCGCGGATCATGGCAAAGCTTTCAGCGGATGAAAAATAAGCTGCACCTGTAACTGCAGTAACCGTTTGCTTACCAGCGTTGATTAGATCTGGATCTATGGTTTCTTCGGTAGGGAATTCGCCCATTCCTAATAAGCCATTTTCGGACTGAAGCATAACGTCCATATCTTCAGGAACGTAATTTGCTACTAGAGTAGGGATGCCGATTCCTAAGTTTACGTAGTAACCGTCTTGAATTTCTTGCGCCACTCGCATGGCGATTTGATCACGTGTTAATGCCATTGTGCGCTCCTTATGCTTTTTCTGTTGATGGTTTAATAGTTCTTTGTTCGATGCGTTTTTCAAAACTACCCTTGATCACGCGCTGAACATAAATACCAGGAGTATGGATATAGTTTGGATCCAACTCACCAGCTTCGACAATCTCTTCAACTTCAACAACGGTAATTTTGCCAGCCGTTGCCATCATTGGGTTAAAGTTCATAGCCGTTTTACGGAAAATCAAATTACCCATAGTGTCTGCTTTCCAAGCCTTAACTAAAGCAAAGTCCGCAGTTAATGATGGCTCTAACACATAGTTGCGACCATCAATTTCTCGAGTTTCTTTACCGTCTGCTACTTGAGTGCCGTAACCTGTTGCAGTAAAGAAAGCAGGGATGCCAGCACCACCAGCGCGTATTTTTTCAGCAAGTGTACCCTGCGGAGTAAGGATTACTTCCATCTCGCCAGAAAGCAAAAGCTTTTCAAATAATTCGTTCTCACCAACGTATGAACCAATCATAGTAGAGATTTGGCGTTTTTCTAACCATTTGCCCAAACCAAAACCATCAACGCCGGCATTGTTTGAAATAGCTGTAAGGCCCGTAGAACCAAGCTTATTAACTTGCTCAATCAAACCTTCTGGAATACCACAAAGGCCAAAGCCCCCGACCATCACGGTCATATTGTCTGTAAAGCCAGCTAAGGCTTCTTCGTAACTTGTTACGACTTTATTAAAACCTGACATTTTCAGTCCTCGTTTAAATCTAAAATATATCGTTTAACTTATTCTAACTACTTCGAATTCTTTCTTTTGGATAAAATAGCATTAGCAGCATTAGATACTGGCTTTCTTCCAAGTGCATCAGAAATAAATACACCGGCATCCACTAGCTTGTCTAAATCAATTCCTGTTTCAATGCCTAAGCCATTGAGCATATACACCACATCTTCGGTTGCTACATTGCCTGTAGCGCCAGGTGCGTAAGGGCAGCCACCAATACCTGCTACTGATGAATCAATGGTTGATACCCCTAATTCTAAGCATGCATATAAATTGGCTAATGCTTGGCCATAAGTATCATGGAAGTGGCAGGCTAAATGATTAATAGGCACATGCTTAGCTACTTCTTTAATCATGGCTTGTGCTTTGGCTGGCGTGCCAGTACCAATGGTATCACCTAATGAAATTTCATAGCAGCCTAAGTCATAAAGATCTTTCGCAACTTCAGCGACTTTTTCTGGCGCTATATCACCTTCAAAAGGGCAGCCTAGTACGCAAGAAACATAGCCTCTAACTAGAACACCATTCTCTTTGGCAGCTTCCATAACGGGCTTAAAACGCTCGATAGATTCTGCTATCGAACAATTTATGTTTTTCTGTGAAAAGCTTTCTGAAGCTGCGGCGAAAACAGCGACTTCTTTTGCACCGCCTGCTAAAGCGCCTTCAAAGCCTTTTAAGTTTGGCGTTAATACTGGAAACATCACTTCATCAGAATCAGGCAGTCCTTTCATGATTTCATGATGATCCGCCATCTGCGGTACCCACTTAGGCGACACGAAAGCTGTGGCTTCTATATGCTTTTCACCTGCATTCATCAAACGCTTAATAAGCTCTAATTTAATTTCAGTAGAAACTGGCTGTTTTTCATTTTGCAGACCATCTCTTGGTCCCATCTCAACGATTTTAACGTGAGAGGGAAGGATAGGCTTTTCTGAAACCATTACCATTAATTATTCTCCCGAATCCAGAGATAGTAACTCAGCACCATCTTCCACTAAGTCACCAGCTGCATACATAACTTCGGCAACAGTGCCCGCGCTTGGTGAGTTAATGGTGTGTTCCATTTTCATGGCTTCTAAAATCACTAGCGGTTGACCTGCTTCAACGGTATCACCAGCTTCAACTAATACCTCAATAATAGTGCCCGGCATTGGTGCAGTTAAACGACCACCAGCATCATCAGATTCGCCTGCTTGGCCTTTATCTACGATTTCCAACATTTGATAGTTGCCATGTACGAAAACATGTAACTTGCTAGTATCTTCAACCACTTTGGCATTAAAACGACGACCAGCAACGTCTAAACGTAATTCATCACCAATAAGTTTTGCTGATAGCACTTTTAATTCAGTGGATGGTAATTCAAGTAAATAGCCATCATTTCTGAAATGAACGGTTACCGATAGCTCATTAGCAATACCATCAACAAAATCTTTGTAATCTAAAGTATGGTGATTATCGGTATTTAGACGCCAACCTGAAACTTGATTCCATGGAGAATAAGGATCTTCGCTTTGAGCTGCTGTATCTTGAGCCTTTTGCTCACGCTTTAATATTTGATAAATTGCCGCGGTGACTAAAGTATCGTTATCAGCAGCCTGATCATCTAAAATTAAATCGTCTTTGTGTCTCTCAATAAAGTTAGTATCTAAATCCAAATCTTCAAAGGCTTGGTTCGAAGCTAGAGCAGATAAAAATTCTGTATTAGTAGTAACACCAACTACTTGGTATTGAGCGAGTGCGCCACGTAAGCGAGCTAGT
Organism: uncultured Kangiella sp.; assembly: GCA_947503435.1. GTDB lineage: Bacteria > Pseudomonadota > Gammaproteobacteria > Enterobacterales > Kangiellaceae > Kangiella. The sequence goes on from CANNDL010000006.1 coordinate 183,459, forward strand.
GCAGAGTTACGATCATGATCCCAAACAATTAGTTTAGCAATCATTGGATCATAATGAACAGAAACCGTATCACCTTGACGAACACCGGTATCGATACGTACGTGCTGAGTTTCAGCGGGCGTATCTAAATGCAGTAATGTACCAGTTGCAGGTAAGAAGTCTTGGCGTGGATCTTCTGCGTAAATTCTTACTTCAAATGCATGACCATTAATGGAAAGCTCTTCCTGAGTTAATGGCAAGTCTTGACCAGAAGCTACTTTTAATTGCCACTCAACCAAATCTTGGCCAGTAATGTATTCAGTAACAGGGTGTTCAACCTGAAGGCGCGTGTTCATTTCCATAAAGTAGAAAGAACCATCTTCATCATATAAAAACTCAACCGTACCAGCGCCAACATAACCAATCGCTTGCGCGGCACGAATCGCAACTTGGCCCATGGTTTCACGAGTTTCTTCGCTTAAACCGGGAGCAGGGGCTTCTTCAATCACTTTTTGGTGGCGACGTTGAACCGAGCAGTCACGTTCGAATAAATGCACCGCATTACCTTGTTTATCAGCGAATACCTGAATTTCTACGTGGCGAGGTTTAGTAATGTATTTTTCAACCAATACTCGGTCATCGCCAAATGAAGCTGCTGACTCACGCTTACAAGAGGCCAAGTTAGATTCAAATTCTTCAGACTTCCATACGATACGCATACCTTTACCACCGCCACCTGCGGTAGCTTTGATAATCACAGGGTAGCCCATCTTGTCTGCTTCTGATTTTAAGAATTGCGAATCTTGGTTTTCGCCATGGTAGCCAGGAACTAAAGGCACCTGAGCTTCTTGCATGATTTCTTTGGCTGCCGACTTAGAGCCCATTGCAATAATGGCGTTCTCTGGTGGACCAATAAATTCAATGCCATTAGCAAAGCATGATTTAGAAAACTCTGCATTTTCTGACAAGAAGCCATAACCAGGGTGAATACCTTGAGCGCCAGTTTGTTTAGCAGCTTCAATGATTAAGTCACCTTTTAAGTATGAATCACGGGCTGGGGCAGGACCTAAATAAACCGCTTCATCTGCCATAGCTACGTGCATAGCATTTTTATCAGCTTCGGAATAAACCGCTACGGTTTTAATGCCGAGCTTCTGAGCTGTTTTAATCACGCGGCAAGCAATTTCACCACGGTTTGCAATTAATATTTTTGTAAACATTTTTCTTATCTCTCCCTTGCTACTGTCCGACTGTCCAGTCAGCAGGTCTTTTTTCTAAGAATGCGTTTAAACCTTCTTTGCCTTGTTCACTTGCGCGAATATCAGCAATGCGTTTTGCGGTTTCATCCATCAACTCTTGATTAATGTCTTTACCTTCAACAGCGCGTATTAAATCTTTAGCTGCAGCTACAGCTTGCGGGCCATTGGAAAGTAGGGTGCTAATCATTGCGTTTGCAGTGCTTTCTAATTCATCTTCAGCAACCACTTCATGTACTAAGCCAAAGTCTTTAGCTTGATTCGCTTTAAAGCGTTCAGCAGTTAAGAAGTAACGTTGCGCTTGACGTTCTCCAATGGCTTTAACCACATACGGACTAATCACGGCAGGGATTAAACCAAGTTTAACTTCTGATAAACAAAAGCTTGCCCGTTCAGATGCAACGACCATGTCACAGCAAGCTACTAAGCCAACGCCGCCACCAAAAGCAGCGCCTTGAACGACGCAAACCGTCGGTTTGCTCATACTGTAAATGGTGTTCATTAATTTTGCTAAGGCTTGTGAGTCTTGAAAGTTTTCCTCCCAAGAATAATCAGCCATGCGGCGCATCCAATTTAAATCTGCGCCAGCTGAAAAGCTTTTACCTTCAGCATTTAGTACCACCACTTCAATATCACTGTTGTTATTCATGGCTTCGAAGGCTGAAGTTAAATCGGCAATTAACTGGTCATCAAAAGCATTGTGAATTTCGCCGCGAGTTAAAGTGATATAACCAACGCCGCGTCCTTCTGAACCTAATTGTTTTTCGTCGATAGAAATTTTTAAAGCTTCTTGCATTTTATTCTCCAAAAATTCTACTACATTCTAAAGACGCCGAACTTGGTTTCTTCGGCTTCAGCGTTCATGGCTGCAGAAAGTGCTAAACCTAAAACGGTTCTAGTATCTGCTGGATCAATAATGCCATCATCCCATAGACGGGCACTTGAATAGTAAGGGTGACCTTGCTCTTCGTATTGATCTTCTATCGGTTTCTTAAATGCTTTTTCTTCTTCATCGGACCACATTTTTTCGCCACGACGCTCGAAATTATCACGCTTAATTTGTGCAAGAACGTTTGCCGCTTGCTCACCACCCATTACTGAGATACGTGAATTAGGCCACATCCATAAGAAGCGTGGAGAGTAGGCGCGACCACACATGCCGTAGTTACCGGCGCCGAAACTACCACCAACGATAATTGTGAATTTTGGCACACGAGCACAAGCAACAGCCGTTACCATTTTTGCACCGTGCTTTGCTATACCTTCATTTTCGTACTTACGACCAACCATAAAGCCAGTAATGTTTTGTAAGAAAACTAATGGGATGCCACGCTGTGAACATAGCTCAATAAAGTGAGCGCCTTTCTGCGCCGACTCTGAGAATAAAATACCGTTATTGGCAACGATACCAACAGGATAGCCATGGATACGTGCAAAGCCACAAATTAAAGTGTTGCCGTACATAGCTTTAAATTCATCAAGCTCAGAACCGTCAACAATTCGTGCAATAATCTCGCGAATATCGAATGGCTTACGTGGATCTTTGTTTACTACGCCATATAACTCTTCAGAAGGGTAGAGTGGCTCAATAGGCTTTTCGATAGTAACGAAAGGCTTCTTCTTGCGGTTTAAATTCTTAACCACTTGGCGCGCTAGTTTTAAAGCGTGCTCATCATTGATTGCATAGTGATCGGTAACACCTGAATTTTTACAGTGAACGTCGGCACCGCCTAAATCTTCACTGGAAACAATTTCACCAGTTGCCGCTTTTACTAGCGGTGGTCCGCCAAGGAAAATCGTACCTTGTTCTTTAACGATGATTGATTCGTCAGCCATTGCTGGAACGTAAGCGCCACCTGCAGTACAAGAGCCCATTACTACTGCAATTTGCGGAATGCCTTTGGCTGACATATTGGCTTGGTTATAGAAGATGCGGCCAAAGTGTTCCTTGTCTGGGAAAACTTCGTCTTGTTGTGGCAAGTTAGCACCACCAGAATCTACTAAGTAGATACAAGGCAAATTGTTTTGCTCAGCAATTTCTTGCGCACGTAAATGCTTTTTAATGGTTTCAGGGAAGTAAGTTCCGCCTTTAACCGTAGCGTCATTGGCAACTATCATGCACTCGATGCCAGATACACGGCCAATACCCGCAATCATGCCAGCCGCAGGAACGCGATTGTCATACATATCCCAAGCTGCCATTTGCGAAACTTCTAAAAATGGCGAGCCTACGTCTAATAATTTTCTTACACGATCACGCGGTAATAATTTTCCGCGTGATAAATGTTTTTCTTGATATTTTGGGCCACCACCTTGAGTGATGTATTCCATCTTGTCGCGTAAGTCATCTACTAACGCACTCATCGCATCAGCGTTTTCTTGAAACACTGCACTACGAGAATTGATTGAAGATTTAATAACTGGCATTGTGTTTTCCTAATATAGGGATCCTATGTAATAGTCCTAATTATTTAGTCATTTGCAATTGCGCGAGCAATTACCATTTTTTGCACTTCGCTTGTGCCTTCATAAATTTGCGCGATTCGAACATCGCGATAAATTCGCTCAACAGGGAATTCTTTTAAATAGCCATAACCACCTAAAACTTGAATCGCATCGGAGCAAACTTTTTCTGCAGCTTCTGAAGCAAATAATTTCGCCATGCAAGCTTCTTTTAAACAAGGCAAATTGCTGTCGCGGAGTTGGGCCGCGTTTAAAACCATATTGCGAGCTGCATCAACTTTAGTGGCCATTTCAGCTAGCTTAAATTGTACTGCTTGATGCTCAAAAATAGGCTTGCCAAAAGAGGTTCTATCCTTTGAATATTGCAGAGCATATTCGTAAGCAGCGCGGGCCATGCCAACACACTGTGCCGCAATACCAATGCGACCGCCTTCCAAACCAGAAAGAGCAATTTTATAACCTTGTCCTTCTTCACCAAGTAAATTAGCAGCGGGAATACGACAATCTTCTAATACGATTTGTGCGGTATCTGAAGCGTTTTGCCCCATTTTGTCTTCGATGTTAGCAACGATATAGCCTGGCGCATCGGTAGGAACGATAAAGGCACTAATGCCTTTTTTGCCTGCACTTGCATCAGTTACTGCAAATACAATTGCAACATCACCATTTTTACCTGATGTAATAAATTGCTTTACGCCATTTAAAACGTATTCGTCGCCGTCAGGACTCTTGTGAAGAACCGCTTTAGTTTTTAAATCAGCTGCATCAGATCCTGCATGCGGTTCAGTTAAACAAAAAGCACCCAACATTTGGCCTGAGGCCAATGGAGTTAAAAACTTTTCTTTTTGCTGGTCATTACCAAAGTTTAAAATTGGCATACAGCCAACCGAATTGGTTACAGAAATAATAGTAGAGCAGGCGCCATCACCAGCTGCGATTTCTTCCAGTACAAGTGCAGCTGCAGTGTAACCAATTTCACTGCCTCCCCATTGTTCAGGAACTAGCATGCCATAGAAACCAAGCTCGCCTAAGCCTTGTAAGGCATCAGCCGGAAATGTTTTATTTTTATCCCACTCTTCAGAAAAAGGAGCTATGCGCTCTTGCACATAGCCTCTTGCCATATCTTGAATCATGGTTTGTTCTTCAGTAAGAATCATCTTAATTCCTTTGAAGTTATTTAATGTATTAAACTAATTCGATTGCCATGGCTGTGGCTTCGCCACCACCAATACATAATGAGGCAACACCTTTAGTTTTGCCATGAGTGCGTAAAGCTTCGATTAAAGTTACTACTATACGAGTACCTGAACAGCCAATTGGGTGCCCTAATGCTGTCGCGCCGCCGTGGACGTTTACTTTAGCATGATCTAAGTCTAAATCTTTCATCGCAGCCATAGTTACTACGGCAAAAGCTTCGTTGATTTCGAACAAATCGACATCGTCTTTAGACCAGCCAGCAGAAGCCATCACTTTTTCCATTGCGCCAACAGGAGCAATAGTAAATTCAGCAGGGATACGAGCGTTAGATTCTTGTGCAACGATTTTTGCTAATGGCTTTAAGCCGCGTTTTTCAGCCTGAGAAAGTCGCATCATAACAACTGCTGCTGCACCATCAGAAATAGAGCTAGCGTTCGCAGCAGTTACTGTGCCGTCTTTTTTGAAAGCAGGGCGTAGTGCTGGAATTTTGTCTGGACGAGCTTTAGGTGGTTGTTCATCTGTATCAACCACTGTGTCACCACGTCGTGACTTAACGGTTACAGGAGCGATTTCATTATTGAAATGGCCAGCTTCGATTGCTGCATTGGCACGAGTTAATGATTCAATAGCAAAAGCATCTTGATCTTCACGAGTGAAACCGTACTTATCAACGGTTTGCTCAGCGTAAACGCCCATAGCAGAACCTTCATAAGCATCTTCTAAGCCGTCATACGCCATATGATCTAATGTTTTACCATGACCAAAACGCTGACCATAACGACCAGATGGGATCATGTATGGTGCTAAGCTCATGCTTTCCATACCACCAGCAACCATTACTTCGTTGGTGCCAGCTTTTAATAGGTCGTGCGCTAACATGATTGATTTCATGCCCGAGCCACAAACTTTATTAATCGTCATAGCAGTTGAATTAACGCTCATGCCAGCACCTAGTGCAGCCTGACGAGCAGGGGCTTGGCCAACACCGGCAGGAAGTACACAGCCCATAATGGCTTCTTGTACATCTTCAGCTTGAATGCCTGCGCGCTCAACTGCCGCTTTGATGGCGGTCGAACCTAACTCTGTTGATTTAACGCTTGAAAGTGAACCGCCGAAACCGCCCATAGGAGTTCTAGCGATGCCTACAAATACAATTGGATCATTACTCATAATTAATTCCTATTTCTAAATTCTTAAGCGCTTTAATTAAGCAGTTTCGTTAAATAATTCACGACCAATCAACATACGGCGGATCTCAGAAGTGCCCGCGCCAATTTCGTATAACTTAGCGTCACGCAATAAGCGACCAGTTGAGTATTCATTGATATAACCATTACCGCCTAAAATTTGGATAGCATCTAGTGCTAACTTAGTAGCGTTTTCTGCGGCAAATAAAATTGCTGCGGCAGCATCTTTACGGGTTGTTTCTTTTCTATCACAAGCTTTAACCACAGAGTAAACATAAGCGCGGCTAGCGTTCATTTGAGTGTACATATCTGCTACTTTGCCTTGGATCAATTGGAAAGTGCCGATTGATTTGCCGAATTGCTTACGCTCGTGAACATAAGGAACGACTACATCCATGCAAGCACGCATAATGCCCAATGGGCCAGCAGAAAGTACTGCGCGTTCATAGTCCAAACCGCTCATTAGGATCTTAACGCCTTCGTTAACCGTTCCCATCACGTTTTCAACTGGCACTTCGCAGTCTTCGAATACTAATTCACAAGTGTTTGAACCACGCATCCCGAGTTTGTCGAGCTTTTGCGCCGTAGAGAAGCCTTTCATGCCTTTCTCAATGATAAAAGCTGTGATGCCGCGAGAATGGGCTTCCATATCGGTTTTTGCGTAAACCACTAAGACGTCAGCTTCAGGACCATTGGTGATCCACATCTTGTTACCGTTAAGGATGTACTTATCGCCTTTAAGTTCAGCTTTAAGTTTCATCGAAACTACATCAGAACCTGCACCAGGCTCAGACATGGCTAAAGCGCCAACGTGTTCACCTGAACACAGTTTTGGCAAATATTTTTTCTTTTGCTCTTCAGAAGCATTACGGCGAATTTGATTAACACAAAGGTTTGAATGTGCGCCATAACTTAAGCCGATTGACGCAGATGCGCGACTGATTTCTTCCATAGCCACTACGTGCTCAAGGTAACCCATCCCAGAACCGCCATATTCTTCTTCAACGGTAATACCCAACAAGCCTAGCTCGCCAAGTTTCTGCCATAAATGATGTGGGAATAAATTTTCCTCGTCAGTTTTTTCAGCAATTGGAGCAATTTCTTTTTCAGCAAAGCCACGAACCATATCGCGGATCATGTCAGCGGTTTCGCCTAGGTCAAAGTTTAAAGATGGATACATGGGTATTCCTCAATTTCTATATTTTAGTCGTTAATCTAGTTTTGTTTCGAGCATTTCGAGCTCTTTCAACATAAAATTGATGTCCTTTCTTTGTTGTAAAAGGGCATCGCGACGCTCCTGAATTAAATCCAACAACAATGTTGCTTGCTTTTGTTTGCCTTCAGGTAAGTCATATAAATCGATAATTTGGCGGATTTGAGCCAAAGAAAAGCCTAGTCGTTTACCCCTTAAGATTAATTGGAGCCTTACTCGATCTCGAGAAGAGTAAATGCGGTGTGTGCCGCGACGTTCGGGGCTAATTAGCTTTTCGTCTTCATAATGGCGGATCGAACGGGAAGTTATGCTAAATTCCTTTGCTAAATCACTGATTGTGTATTCTTTTTCAGCAACAGTCATTAATACTATAAATGGCCAATATAAAGTAATGTCTACTATACCTTACCTTTACGCAAACGTAAACTTGCAGCCATGTATGGTTATTCGAGGTAGGACCAGTTGCTGCAGTTTTTATTAACAACCAAATAGAAATGTCAGTAGTTAGGGAAAGTAACTTATTGATTGTTCGAAAAATGTACTAATTTTTAATGATTTTACTTGCGGAAAAAGTTTAAAGCGGTAAGGTGAAGATAAGTAAGAAATAAAGATTATAAATGGTAAGACTTAACTCATATACTGAATAAAGCAACCGGTTGCCTCAATTGAGGCAACCGGTTTTTTTTGATTAAAATATTGGTCTTGCCATAACTTCTAACTACAAGAGGAAACATCTATGAAAAGACAAAAAAGAGATAAGCTTCAAAGAGCACACTCAAAAGGTTTTAATGCCGCTTTGCATGGTCAATCAAAAGAAGTGTGTCCTTATGAAGAAATCAATGCCAAAGAGGAGTGGTTAGGCGGTTGGCGAGAGGGAAGGGAGCAATTCCATAGCACAGGTATGAAAAGTTATATGTAAAAGGTTACTAAATTATCAAAAGTCAGCTTAATAGCTGGCTTTTTTATTGAGCGTGTTCTTTTCTTGAAATTAATTGGTGAATTTTTTGCCATATATGATCGACTAATCCAGTGCGAGCCTTGGCGAGATGCCTTGCAAAGGTACTATAAGACATTCCTAATCTGTCGGCTACCACTTGGTGATTTGGGAGTGGGTTTATATAAGTATGTTCTATAATGAAATGGTATTTCTGGGTTTTGGGACTAGGTAAATAAATCTCATCAATGCCAATTTTTATTAAATCTTTTAAACGCTCAACAATAAATAGCTTAAATGAGGGGTTATTAAACTGGTTCAAAACATTATCTAATGCAGGTATGAATTTTAGCGGCTCTGGTTTTGTATAATGCTTTAAAAATAAGTGCATGACGTCGTTATAGTCCTCACGATCAACATTTGAAAAGAAATTATGAGATAAACTTAAAAATTGCTCTGACTGCTGTTTTAGCTTTTCTGCCTCAATGGCTAGGCCATATTTTGCGGATGCTTTTTGGGTATCGCTTTTGCGCCGACCAAACGTTTCTGGGTTTGCGTTGGTTTGATTTAACCAGGGCGCTACTAATACTGCTACCAGTTCAAATATTCTTAAATGGGGCTGTTGGTAAAAACTTTCTTTTGGAGACTCGGAATCCAGAACGCCCAGCAATTTATTCTCAAAAGTTATGGGTACTGACATCTCTGACTTGCCCAAGCTTTCATCTAAAACATAGTTCGGCGTTAGTTCGGTATTATCAACAATAATATGCTGCTGCAAGCTACCCGCAGTTCCAACAATTCCTTTACCAAGCGGCAAAGTATGTGGTGTTTTTAAAGTACGTGAAGAGTTTGTCTCTTTGTTATTTGCGGCTTCTTGAGTCAGCTGCTGTTTTTCTTTATCAAAAAGGTAGATTGAACAATCTTCTAATCCCAACAAAGAAAGGTTGTCGATAAGCAACCAAGCGATGTTTTGCCTGCTGGCACCTGCTTGTAAGCCTTTAGAAATATTAGCGATAATTGAATCTAGAATTTTGCTATCTACCATTTCATGTTCGTAAAATTAGTATTTAACGTTAATTTTATACCGAAATGATTCAGTTATAAAGCATGTAACTGATTGATTTATATAGAACTGAAAAGGCTTTTATCGAAATTGATAAAAAAGTGATAAAAATTTGGATAAAAACTGAAAAAACTTATTAAGACGCTTTTTCTATTATAGCTTCCGAAGACATGGAAATCTTTGGAGGAAATCATGAAATTCACTAAACTGAAACTTAATATTTTAGCAATAACGATGGCAACGGTATTTACCGCTGCTGCAGAACAAGAGGTACGGGTAAAAGACTTTATTGATGCAAATAGCAATAAAGCAGGTTTACGAATCATAGATCCCAGTGAATCATTGGCCTTTAATTACAATGGTCAAGAATCATTAATAATTCGAGGCTATACACCTGAAGAAGGTGAACGACCTTGGATTATTACCGGTGAAAACGATGCCTTTATGTTAGCTGGTGAACTGATTAGAGAACCTTCAGAATTCACTAAGCTTGGTAACCAAGTTTACTTCACCGCTGACTCACCAACTTATGGTGAAGAATTATTTACCGTGGTTGATGGTGAGGTGGAATTAGTACTTAATATTCGACCTGGTGGAAATAGTCGTCCTGAGCAATTAACTTCTTACAATGGATATCTTTATTTCGTAGCTAATGATGGCGGCGGTCAAGAGATTTGGCGTACTAACGGCAATACCACCGAAAAAGTTACTAATTTAGAAGATAATGATTCTGTTAACGCAATTTCTAATTTTACTCTTTTTGGAGGCTGGCTTTACTTCACAGCCGATACGGCACAAAAAGGTAATGAGCTTTATCGAACTAATGGTACCGACGTAATTTTACATGCGGAATTAGGTGCTTTCCAAGATGATGGTGTTCAGCCTGACTCTATACTATCAGTATATGATAACCGGTTATTCTTCAGTGGCTTTTTTATTGATCAGGTTGGTTTCGACATGCACTTTGTTCAAAGTGATCACAGTGCACCAGTATTTTTCTCAGAATTTATTGCGGGAAATGATCCTACGATTGTTTTAGATGCCATGATTGGTGACGATGGAGAGCAGTACTGGGTTATTGATAATGCCGGTAATCAGGAAATGTGGCATTACGATGGAATCAATGCAGCTACTAAAAAAGTTAGTCAAGGCGACATCGAATTATTAGCAGCATTTGATGGCGGAATGTATTTCGCCAATGATGGAATTCTGCCAGCTAATGGTATGGAGCTCTATAAAATAGTGTCCGGTGCTTTTGCTCAAGTTGATGGTGTCGATGGCGAGCCCTTTGAGCTTCACACAGGGAGCAGGGGCTCAGATCCTCGCAGCCCTGTGGTAATTGGCGATACATTCTACTTTATGGCTAATGCTACAAACTATGGTCATGAGCTATTAAAAATTGAGGCGGGTTCCTTTCAAGCTGATATTGCCTTTGAAGACTTAGCGGGTCCATTTGCAAGTCTTACTGAGGTTGCCAAAGACGTTTCAAATAATATTTATTTGGTCACTGGTCAAAACCGTCGATTGGTTCAGTTTGATACCAATACTCTTGATATTAATGATGTGACTCCCAATCAAGCAACGGGCGTTGATTCAAGCCTTACTTATAACGGCGATGGTCAAATGATCGAGTACAAGGGGCGTTTGTATTTTACAGCCTATACTGAAGAGCAAGGAACTGAATTGTGGGTTACCAATGGTCAAAATGAACATATTGTTAGTGATATCTATAATGGCAAAGTTGGCTCACACCCCAGTGATTTTGTGATTTACCAAGACGAGTTATACTTCGTCGCCTCATCATCAGCAGGAGGGCGTGAAGTCTGGAAAACAGACGGTCAAACGTTAGAACAGGCTTTTGAAATTGTAGTGGGTGCTGAGAGCTCTTTTCCAAGCCACCTTACTTTGCATAATGATTGGCTATTTTTTAGAGCAACGAACGTAGCTAATGGCTCCGAAATATTTGCGACTAATGGCACCGATATCGAGTTGGTTGCAGATGTTTTACCAGGCCCATCCTCGTCTAATCCTAACCACTTAACCAGCTTTAATAATAAATTATGGTTTTCTGCTAAAGATGCTAACGACGGTTTTGAATTATGGGAAATAGATGAAAATTTGGTTCTAACAAAACATGATTTAGTTCAGGGTAATACTGGGAGTAAACCAAGCCAATTTCACGCTACTGAAAGTTACTTATATTTCCGTGTGTTAGATAACAATGGAATAGAGTTATGGACAACTGATGGCGATACTATTCTTGAAATGGCCGAAGACATTAATCCTGGTGCTGATAGTTCACATCCGAGTCATTTAATTACTGATAATGATGACCGTGTTTATTTTATTGCCAATAACGGCACTAATAAGCGTTTATATCGAGCTTCAGGAACTTCAGTGGTTGAAATTAATGTTTCGCCAGTGGGAGATTTTATAGATTTAGAGTACGTTAACGATCGTTTTTATGCCTTGATCAATAACCCAGATACTGGAACAGAATTGTATGGTCGGGTAGGTAATGACTTTTCCTTACTGGATGAAGTCATTAATGGACCAGCAAGTGCTTTAGGTAGAATCAAAGCAACCCAAGGCACTTTATTGGGTGAGGCGCTGCACAGTAGTTATGTGCTAAACATTATTAATCATGCAGAAGCTGAGTGGAAACCTTTATCTCATGAGAATGATGAAGCTTTTAAGTTGAGTTTAAATGACAACTATATTGCTGGTTATGATTTTGGTAAAACCTTTGTAGTGCCAGCTTGCAATAATAAGTTAGGTTGTGAATTATTTTCAGTTTATTTTAATGAAAAACCAGAAGTTGCAATCGAAGGTCCAATTGAAGCTCACTCTGGCGTCGAAGTCATGTTGGACGGTTCTAATTCGTTTGATTTGGATGGTGAAATTTCTGAATATATTTGGACAAGAGTTTCAGGGCCAAATGTAGTATTGCCAAATAATGGTTCAGGCACTTTAAGTTTCAAAGCTCCAGATTTATTAGGCGAAGAAGATTTAGTAGTGCGACTTAAGGTTATTGATAACGATGGCGCTGAAAGCTATGTCGAACATAGCATCAAAATTTTTAACGCAGCACCTGTAGCAATCATAAATGTTAGCAATGCTAATCCTGAGTCTGAGCAGCAAGTGACTTTAGACGGGTCTTCTTCTACGGACGATACTGTAATTGGCGCCTATCAATGGACACAAATTACAGGCCCTGCGGTAAGTTTAGAGAATGCTAACTCTAGTGTTGCAAGCTTTACTGCTATCGATGTTGAAGCAGATACTTTGGTGGAGTTCCAACTAACGGTAACCGATGAAAATGGTATTTCACACAGTCAAACGGTGGCTATCGTTATTTCACCGATGCAATCAGAGAACCAAGCGCCAAATGCACTGATAAGCGTGAGTAATTTAAGCCCCACCTCAGGCAGCTTAGTGACACTAGATGCTTCTGCTTCAAATGACGTTGATGGTTCTATTACTAGCTACGAGTGGGTTCAATTAGATGGAGTTGCCATTAATTTAGATAACAACATTCAAGTATCAACAAGTTTTGTAGCTCCGGCAGTACAAGAGCCGACAATTGTTACGGTTCAATTAACAGTAGTCGATGATGCAGAAGCATCTACACAAGCAAGTGTGCAGATCCAAATCATGCCTGCTGATGCAGAAAACCAAGCGCCTAGCGCGATGATTCAGGTGTCTAACGTAAATCCTGACGCAGGAGAGAACGTCACTATGGATGCATCTGGATCATCAGATAGCGATGGAGTGATTGTAAGCTATGCCTGGGTACAAGTGGCAGGTCCTGCGGTAACTTTAAGCGATGCTAACTCTAACATTGCCAGCTTTATCGCTCCTGAAGTAGATGAAGATACTCAATTACAATTCAAATTAACCATCATGGATGATGAAGGAGCATCTGTTGTGAGCAGTGTATTTGTAAACTTAAAAGCTAAACCAAATGTTTTACCTATCGCAAATGTAAGTGCAAGTAACATGAATCCTGTATCTGGCACTCAAGTAGACTTGACTGGCGATACTTCAGTGGATGGCGATGGGCAAATAGTTAGCTATCAATGGTCTGTGACTGAAGGACCAAATACGGAGATTGCAAATGCAAATTCTGCTAACGCTAGCTTTATCGCTCCAATTGTTAACCAAAATACTGCGATGACCTTTAAGCTAACGGTTACTGATGACGATGGTGGGATTGCTGAAAAGACTATATCAATAACGGTATTACCGCAGTTATCTCCTAACAACCCTAACACGCCTATAAGTAATAGTAGAAAGGGTGGTGGTAGCACAAGTTTATTCATGATACTTGCGTTACTAGGAATTTGCATGGGAAGAAGACGCATCTAAGGATGGAAGCGTACCCTTAGGAGGTGATTTCCTCCGCTAGAATGGGGCTTCGGCCCCTTCTTTTTTGTAAGAAAATCATCAGCTTATGTAAAGTTATCCAATCTAGATTGAAAATAGCCTGAAAATTGATATTATCCTCAGCAATAAAAAATAATACTTAACAAGGGATACCATGAAAAATCTAATCATAGGCTTGGTTTTAATAGCCTTCTCAACTGTTTCAAAATCCGATTTCAATCAAGCTGTAAAAAACTATGAATCTGGGAATTACAAAGAAGCCTTAGCAGAATTTCAATCTTTAGCTGAGATAGGTAACAAAAGCGCACAGTATAATCTTGGCTTTATGTATTTAGATGGACTTGGTACTAAGCAGGATTTAGCAAAGGCTTATGCTTGGATTAAATTGTCGGATGAGGATGGCGAGTCAACTGAGACCAAAGACGTTTTAAAGCAGATTGAAAAGCATTTAAAGGGAGCAAGAAAAGAACTGGCTGACTCAAAGTTTGCTGAAATTTCTGGCTTATTTGGTCGCCAAGCTATTATTGATGAATTGCAACCCGTGTTTGATAAAAGTTCTAAAAGTAAGTTGGTTGGGGCTATTCCAATTAAAACTATCCCAGCAAGCTATCCCATAAGTGCCCAAAGAGCTGGCATCGAAGGATACGTTAAAGTTACATTTCAATTAAATGAGCTGGGTAGCCCAATTGAAATTGATGTCACTGATTCTTTTCCAAGCGGAGTATTCGACAGCGTGACTCTTAATGCCATTAAAAAGTGGCAATTTGAATTGGCGGGAGCGGATAAGAATAAAGAGTACCGCTATACAATGGAATATAAATTGAGTGGAGGATCGTTTAATACAAAAACTAGAAATCTTGTTCGGGAATTTAAGGAATCAGCCAAAGCGGGTGATCCAGTTGGGCAGTATTACTATGCCAAATACGGCGAAATGGTACTAAAAGATGAGGTGGATGACACTGAACTTTATTACAACTCTGCCGTTCAAGGTATCGCGGATGCACAGCATGAGTTGGGGTTGAAACTATTAAGTGGTGATGGATGTCAGCAAGATCGTAAAAAAGGAATTAAATGGCTTACAAGCGCCGCTTCTGCAAATTTAGGACGAGCTCAATTAAAACTTTCGAGATTGTTTTCACAAGTCGAAGGGGCAGATGCTAAAGAAAAAAGTAATTTCTGGTTAGAGAAAGCCTATAAATCAAATGATATTGAGGCGGCCTTGTCTACAGCTGCTAGGTTGTCCAATAGTCCTGATTACACGCCACTACAAGTTATTGAAAAACTAAATATTTTGGATGAAAAATCAGTGGTTGACCCTCTTAAGTATTATCAGCTTTATGCAGATAGCTATGCCAAAGCAAATGACTTTAACAATGCATATAAGTATCAAAACAAGGCTAATAAAATGCTTAGACGCTACGGAAAAGTGCCTAAGGATATGCGTGAGAAGCTATCTGAGTACAAAAATAAAAGAGAATCATAGCCAAAATCTTGCCTTTTTAAGCTAAATAGCTAAACTAGGCGCACTTTTACTTATGACCCCGTAAGGTCAGAGTGCGCTTAATGTCTTTAGATAGTCCAACACCTAATAATCAGCTCTCCCTAGCTGATTTTCATTTTGATTTGCCTGATGAGCTGATTGCTCGTTATCCCACAGAAAATCGTACCGATAGCCGCTTGTTGTGCCTTGATGGTACTTCTGGAGCTATTGACCATCAGCACTTTCATCAGTTAGTCGATTTACTAAGTCCGAAGGATTTATTGGTTTTTAATAACACTCGGGTGATCCCTGCACGAATTTTTGGTCAGAAAACTACCGGCGGTAAAATTGAGATTTTAATTGAGCGCATTGATTCTGATGTGCTGGCACTAGCGCATGTTCGTGCAAATCGTACGCCAAAGCCTAATACAGAAATTATTTTAGATAACGGCGCTAAGCTATTGATTAAAGGGCGTAATGAAGCTCTTTTTGAGCTTGAGTTGCAGAATAGTGATTGGCAAAAGGTCATGAGTGAAGTAGGGCATATGCCATTACCACCTTATATTGATCGCGAAGATGAGCTAGAAGATAAGGAACGGTACCAGACGGTTTACAGTGAAATAGACGGTGCTGTTGCTGCGCCAACCGCCGGATTACATTTTGATGATAATTTATTAGTAAAGATTAAAGAAAAGGGCATAGATAGCGCTTTTGTTACATTACATGTTGGCGCAGGCACTTTTTCACCTGTGCGCGTAGATAATATTACTGAGCATAAAATGCATTCCGAGTGGTTTGAAGTAAGCCAAGAGGTTTGTGACAAGGTTAAAATCACTCGCGCGAATGGTGGTCGAGTTATTGCAGTAGGAACAACTTCGGTACGTTGCCTTGAGTCTGCTTCTAAAATTGGTGAAATTCAGCCAATAAACGGCGAAACGGATATCTTTATTTATCCGGGTTTCCAATTTAATTCAGTGGATGCTTTAATCACCAACTTCCACTTGCCAGAATCTACTTTGATGATGTTGGTTAGTGCTTTTGCTACTAAAAACACTATTTTAAATGCTTATAATGAAGCGGTCTCTGAGAAGTACCGCTTTTTCAGTTATGGTGATTCGATGTTTATTACTAATCCTGCTTACCGAACACAAAAAGGTTAGAAACTATGTGGATGGAATTTAATTTATCAGCAACCGACGGCAAGGCTCGTCGCGGCCAACTAAAGTTTGAGCGTGGCACCATCGAAACGCCAGCTTTTATGCCAGTGGGTACCTATGGCACGGTTAAGTCTTTAACGCCCGAAGATATTAAGGCTTTAGGTGCAGAGATAATTTTAGGGAATACCTTTCACCTTATGTTGCGTCCAGGTACTGATATTATTGAGCAACATGGCGATTTGCATGACTTTATGAACTGGGATAAGCCTATATTGACCGACTCAGGCGGCTTCCAAGTTTTTAGCTTAGGCAAAATGCGTAAGATTACTGAAAAAGGCGTCGAGTTCCGCTCGCCTGTTAATGGTTCAAAAGTCTTCTTGGGCCCAGAAGAAGCGATGGAAGTGCAGCGTAAGCTTGGCTCAGATATTGTAATGATATTTGATGAGTGTACTCCCTATCCGGCGACTGAGTCAGAAGCGCGTGAATCCATGGAGTTATCGCTGCGCTGGGCAAAGCGATCTAAAGATGCGCATTACGCCGGCTTTGAAGAGAGAAATATGCAGCCGACAGCGCTGTTTGGCATTGTTCAAGGCGGCATGTATCCACACTTGCGCGCCGAGTCACTAAAAGCTTTAGCAGAAATCGATTTTGATGGCTTCGCAATTGGCGGCTTGTCAGTGGGTGAGCCAAAAGAAGATATGCTAAATGTACTTGATCATTTAACGCCAGAAATGCCTCAGGATAAGCCAAGATATTTGATGGGCGTTGGTAAGCCTGAAGATATTGTTGAGGCAGTTAGACGTGGTGTGGATATGTTTGATTGCGTAATGCCAACTCGTAATGCTCGAAATGGTCATCTTTTTAGCTCAACTGGGGTTGTAAAACTTAGAAATAGCCGCAATAAAACTGATACTGGTCCGGTGGATGCGGAATGTGGTTGCTATACCTGTAACAACTATAGCAGAGCTTATTTACATCATTTAGATAAGTGTAATGAGATCTTGGGCGCTAAGCTCAACACCATCCATAATTTGCACTTTTATCAAAATTTGATGGCGGGATTGCGTGGGGCAATTGAAAAGGGTACATTGTCGCACTTTGTTGAAGAATTCTATGCTAAACAGGGCAAAGACGTTCCTAGTTTAGATAATTAAAATTAGTATAAATATTAAGAGGTTATAACAATGGTTTTAGCTACAGCAGCATCACAAGGTAGTAGTTTAATGCAATTTTTCATTATGTTTGTTCCTTTATTGTTGATCATGTATTTCATGATGATCCGCCCACAGCAAAAGAAGCAAAAGCAACATCAAGCGATGATGGGCGCTTTAGAAAAAGGCGATGAAGTGATGACCACTGGTGGTATCGTTGGCCGCATCGCAAAAATTCACGATCAGTTTGTAGTATTAAATATTAGTGAAGGTGTGGAAATTAAATTCCAAAAAGCTTCAATTGCGCAAACTTTGCCAAAAGGCACAATTAAAGAAATTGAAGGCTAAAACGATAGTTTTAAAATTCTAACTAATAAATATATTGACGGATAACTTATGATTTTTGATCAACCGAATCAGGTGCAAAGGCCTATTAATACTTACCCTAAGTGGAAGTATGTGCTAATTGTACTGATCATTGCCGTGGCCGCTATTTATGCCATGCCGAATATTTTTGGTGAAAACCCAGCGGTACAAATGACCGGCTTGCGTGACACTGAGATTTCTCAGACTCAATTAACTGAGATTGAAGAAGAATGGCAACAACAGCAATTGACACCGATTGCGGTTGAGCAAAGTACGAATCAAAAAGTTATCGCTCGGTTTAGTAGTACTGACAGCCAATTAATGGCTCATGGTATTGCTAATAATTATTTAAACCCTGATGTTCGTAATACTGATTATGTAGTCGTGCAAAGTTTAGCGCCAGCTACTCCAGATTGGCTACGCTCGTTAGGTGGCAAGCCGATGAAATTAGGCTTGGATTTACGCGGTGGTATTTACTTCTTAATGCAAGTCGATATGGATAAAGCAGTCGAGAAGCAAAAAGAACAGATCAGTAATGATTTTAAACGCACTCTATTAGATCATGACGAGGGTCGTATTCGTGGTCGTATAGAGGTTATTGATAATGGTCTTTTATTGCAAGTAAAGCCTAGCGATATTGAGCGAGCATATTCTGCCTTGTTTCAAGGTTACTCTGATCGAGTATTGTTAGAACGTATAACTCGCAATGATATTGATTTAATTCGAGCAACCTTTACCGATGCGAAATTAAAAGAAATACAGGATATGGCGGTTGATCAAAACCGTTTGATTTTGAGTGAGCGTGTGAATTCTCTGGGTGTGGCAGAACCGCAAATCCAACGTCAGGGCGCTGATAGAATTGTTGTCCAATTACCTGGTATTCAGAATTCGGCTGAAGCGAAACAAACACTTGGCGCAACAGCTACCCTTGAATTTAGGTTAGTTAATCATGATGCGATGGCAGGCTATGTTCCTGGGGATCAAATTCCAGCCGGCTCTACCGAGTTTATTGATAATTTTGGTCGTCCGATTATTGTTTTTGATGAGGTGAAAGTTACAGGTGATCATCTGATCGACGCAAGAGCAGCCCAAGATCAACAAACTCAACAACCGATTGTCAGCGTTAACCTTGATAGTGTCGGTGGCGCAAAAATGCTTGAAACAACCGTTAAAAACGTAGGTAAGCGATTAGCTATGGTTTTGGTTGAATCAGTGCCAAACTTTGAAGATGTAAATGGCAAAAGAACGCTAGTCGGTTCAACCACCAAAGAGCGTTTAATTAGTGCCCCAAATATTAATAGCGAGTTTGGAGATCGATTCCAAATTCAAGGTAGTTTCACTCCTGCGCAGACTAAAGATTTAGCCCTGAATCTTCGCTCTGGTGCTTTGGTAGCTCCAACCTTCTTTATCGAAGAAAGAACCGTTGGCCCAACTCTTGGTGCTGAAAATATCGAAAAAGGCATGCAGTCAGTAATGATTGGTTTTGCTTTGGTACTTATTTTTATGTTGGTCTATTACAAGCTGTTTGGAATGGTTGCAAACATTGCTTTGACTCTAAATTTAGTATTAATTACCGCAATAATGTCAATACTTGGCGCCACTTTAACTTTGCCGGGCATTGCAGGTATCGTACTGACCGTTGGGATGGCGGTAGATGCCAACGTATTGATTTTCGAACGTATTCGAGAAGAGTTGCGAGAAGGCTCTGCGCCTGCTCAGGCTATCGACAAAGGTTACGCGCAAGCATTATCAACTATTGCTGATGCTAATATAACTACCATGATTGCTGCAATCATCTTGTACGCAATTGGTACCGGTCCAGTGAAAGGTTTCGCGATTACTTTATTCGTCGGTATCTTAACTTCTATGTTTACTGCAATTTTTGTAAGTCGAGGCATTGTGAACTTGATTTATGGCGGTAAAACTGTGAAAAAATTATCGATATAGGGAATAAACAATATGCAAATTTTAAATAAACAAACCCATATCGACTTTCTTAAGTTAAGAAAAATCGCCATGGTCTTTTCTGCAATATTGATTATTGCTTCAATAGCCTCGCTATTTACTAAAGGATTGAATTACGGATTAGATTTTACCGGCGGTACTTCTGTAGAAATTCAGTATGGCCAAGCTGCGGATTTAAGCTCAGTTCGTCAACAGCTACAGGCGGCAAATTATAAAGGTGCAATTGTTCAAAATTTTGGTACTTCTCAAGATGTTAAAATTCGTATCCCAGATCAAGACTTTATTCCGGGTGACGAAATTGGTGCCGCCGTTATTGACTTGCTGCAATCCAATGATGCTAGCGTGGTTGAAAAATATAAAGGCTACGTAGGACCTGTTGTTGGTGAAGAGTTAAAAGAGCAAGGTGCAATGGCTATGTTGGTAGCTTTGATCTGTATCATGATATACGTTGCGTTACGTTTTGAATGGAAGTTCTCACTAGGTTCAGTAGCGGCACTAGCGCATGATGTCATCATCACTTTAGGCTTCTTCTCAATTAGTCAGATGGAATTCGATTTAACCGTTTTAGCAGCGTTATTAGCGGTAATCGGTTACTCGCTAAACGATACAATTGTTGTATTTGATAGAATTCGTGAAAACTTTTTAAAAATGCGAAAAGGTACGTCATACGAGATCATTAACAATTCATTAAATCAAACTTTAGCTAGAACTTTGATGACTTCGATAACGACTTTACTAGTTTTGCTGGCATTATTCTTCTTCGGCGGTGAAACCATTCATGCTTTTGCTACTGCATTAATTGTGGGTGTATTTATTGGTACTTATTCATCGATTTATGTTGCGAGTATTGTTGCCTTGGCATTAGGTGTGAAAAAAGAAGACTTGATGCCGCCAGAAGTTGAAAAAGAAGGTGCTGAGTTCGATTTACCTTAAATATTGAGTGGTTAAAATTAACCAGTTAATTTAATTTATATTTGATTCGGCTTAGAATAAAACCTAAGCCGTTTTTTATTAAGAAGAAAGTGAGTGTTACATGGCAGAGCAAAAAGATAATTCCGAGGAAGTAATCGATACCTCTAGTAAAGTCGCAGAACAAGCATTCAGTGATGTAAAAAGCTGGCTGCCAGACTTTATATTGCCTTATTGGAATAGTCTGCAAGAGCATCCATTGTTGCTGATGATTTTGGTGTTATTTATAGGTTATGGCCTAGGTAAAATAGTTCAATGGACTTTTAAGAAAATCGCTGGCCGTATAACAGCTAAGACAAAAAATGACTATGACGATCGTCTAATTACTATCATAAGTAAGCCAATATTTGCGGTGATTTTCTTTGGCTCTCTTGTCTTAGCGGTTGAAGCTTATCAATTTGAACAATCTACTGATACAGCCCTAAAACGGGTGATTATCTCGATTTTAATCGTGAGCTTTATGGTGACCATTTGGAAAGGAGCAAAGGTAGTATTAGAAGCTCTGAGCCATAACCGCAAACACTTTACTTTTGTTGAAGAAAGAACAATACCACTGCTTAATATTGTGACTCAACTGTTAACAGTGGGTACCGCCTCTTATTTCTTGATCTTATTATGGGGCAAGGATCCAACGGCCTGGTTAGCATCGGCAGGTGTTATTGGTATCGCCGTAGGTTTCGCTGCCAAAGATACTTTAGCCAACTTATTTGCAGGTTTTTTCATTGTGGCTGATTCACCTTATAAGCTGGGTGATTACATAGTGCTAGATACTGGTGAAAGAGGAGAAGTTTCGCATGTTGGGATACGCTCAACACGATTGATGACTCGAGACGATGTAGAAGTAACCATCCCAAATTCTGTTATGGGTAATGCTAAAATTGTCAATGAAAGCGGTGGCCCGTCTGAAAAAACTCGTATTCGATTACCTGTTGGTGTTGCCTATGAGTCAGACTTGGAAAAAGTAGTTGAAGTTTTAGAACAAGTAGCAGATGAAAATACCAACGTTTTAAAATTCCCTGAACCTAGAGTCCGAGCCAAATTATTCGGAGCTTCTAGTGTTGATTTTCAACTTCAATATTGGATAGATAAGCCTGAATTGCGCGGCAGAGTAACTCATGCCATGATATTAGCTATACACAAAAAATTCCGCGAGGAAGGTATTGAGATTCCATATAGTAAACAAGATCTTTATATCAAAAAGCTGGAAGCCGATTCTAACGAGCTTTAGTTTCTTATTTATTTTTGGTTGCTCGATAACTAAAGAGCAATCAAAAGTTCCTAATCTAAGCTCGATTTCTACTGAAGCGCAGCCTCTGAAGGCTGTGGCTGAAGAGTCTGTCCCTTTATCTAAAGTAAAAAGCCTTCCTACTGACTTTTCTGAATGTGGTTTAGATAATAAATCACGCCATTTGGCACAATTAATTGTTCAAGATAGTGAGCAGCAAAGACTAATCATCCGTTGTGATGCGCAGCTTGCTGTAATTGCCAATCTTAAAGCAAAAGAAATGGCTTTGACTGGTAGGGTTAGCCATAAAGGTAGCTTTTCAGGGCCAAACCAACGATTAATCCACTATTCTTATCCCTTAGCAAACTCTGAGCATGAACTTTTTAATACCGTAGAAGCAATTATGGGCGGTGAGGAAGATGAAACTGAGGTGTGGTTAAGTTTTCAAGCTTCTTATCCTCACAAGATTCACCTGTTAGCCGAGCATGCTTTTTATACAAAACAAACCCAACTGGGAGTTGGCTATTACCAAAACAAGCAAAGCCCACATATAGATTATTGGGCTGTTTATTTTGTGAAACAAGATATTACTAATTAACATGTCACTTTTCTTAAAGTCAAAAGGTCAAACTATCAAATGATTAAAAAGGGTTGCTGTGTCATTCAGTAAGCGTTTGCCAAATAAAGTCATAATAAAGGCGCAAAAAGGGGATAAATTTGCAATTACGCAAATTTATCATGAGTACAAATCTGCAATTCTGGGTTTGTCCTATAGAATTTTGCAAGATAGTTATGCCGCAGAAGATATTTTGCAACAAGTGATCGAGAAAATGATGAATAAAATAACCAGCTTGAAAGACCCTAGTAAATTTAATGGCTGGCTAAAGACTTTGACTTATAGAGCCAGCATTGATTATGTAAATAAAAAGTCTAAGGAAGTTAATTCAGACAGTTTAGATGAGCTAGACAGTGATTACTCTGTGAGCCAAGAAGTCACTAGCTATGATATAGAAAAGTACTTAGAAATTTTAAATGAACGCGAGCGAATTGTAGTCATATTATTTTTAGTAGAAGGCACAAGCCATAATGAAGTTGCTGAAAAACTAGATATTAGTGAAGTTAATTCTAAGCAAATTTACAGAAGAGCAATGAATAAGCTAAAAGAACTAGCATTGAAGCAATCTTATAGCGGAGTAATGCAAGGTTAAGGTTATGGAACATTTTGAGAAACAACTTAAACAAAATCTAAAGCAAGAAAATTTGCTTGAGCCGTCAAGAAATATCGATGATAAGATTTTGGATCTTATTGCCGAGCACGAAGTAATAAGACCTAGACCTACTGCTAATAAGAGGTGGATCCCTTGGGCTGTTGCGGCATCTTTAATGGCGATCACTCTTTATGTCAGCATAGATTATTCGGTTAGCAATGCTACTAAAACTGAATTTGATGTTGCGTTGGAGTCATCGATGCTGTTGGAGCAGTCGATTAATCAGCTTGAGCACTCCAATGTTAGCCCAGCTGCTTTCATGGAAATCAGTAAGTTAAATAATCAAATCGCTACCATAGATCAAAATATTCAATCTTTGATTGTGAGTGAT
Source organism: uncultured Kangiella sp. (assembly GCA_947503435.1). Lineage (GTDB taxonomy): Bacteria > Pseudomonadota > Gammaproteobacteria > Enterobacterales > Kangiellaceae > Kangiella. The sequence continues at coordinate 207,049 of CANNDL010000006.1, forward strand.
TTTAATGACCCTGCTGCCTTAGTGTTAATTAATGAAAGAATTAGAAAATTAAATCTGGTAAAGAGCTTATATAGCTCTAGCGATACATTCTTAAGAATTTAAACAAGGTGAACACATTGAGAAAATTATTATTTTTGATCATGCTTTTTGTAAGTCCGTTAGTACAGTCTTCAGAGTTAAAATCGCCTGAAGCTAAGGAGTTAGCCAATGAGCTTAAGCAAACCATAAACACTACCTTATCAAAAATAACGGAACTAGAAAGAGGGGTAGGAAACGACAATGGTGTTAGCTTGTTTTTACAACAAGACGCTGAAGCTATTTCTTCTTTAGGCTTAGTTTTGAGCAATAATAATAAAGTGTTGCTAGTAACTCCTCAGAGCCAAGCAGATAATTTGGGTATTGAGTCAGGAGATCAAATTTTAGCACTTCGAATTGACAATAAACTGAAAGATCTTTCAACGCCTCTTCAGTTAACTAGCGGGCAAGCAATTTCTGTACAGTTCATGCGTGGTGAGCAAACAAAGACAGTGAGTGGGAATATAGCATTGACTGAAGCCTTGGCTTGGAAGCTACAAACAGAGATACCGGCTAACCAAGATTTTGATGAGGTTGAAATCCGCGATGAAAAAGTTTGTGGTCGAATATCTAAGTTCTTTAGACCTCCAGAATCAAGGGATTATTACCCTGTTGGAATCAACCAAATAAATGGTAAGACAATAATTCGTGGACGCGAGATTGTTAGGTTGTCACCAGGTAAGCATGTGATTAAACTTAATGAGTATATTATTCCCAGAGGTCTTAAAATACGTAGACCCATAAGGATTAAGGGAAAGCTAATAGAAATAGATGTTGAACCTAATAAAACGTATCATTTAGCAGCGAAATTTGATAGCTCAAAGCGATTGAAGTCAAAGGATGAACAGTATTGGGAGCCTATCATTTGGAAAGTATCGGACAGGTCTTGTGAACTCTAATGGAGAGCAATTTGTTTAGCCGAAAGACTATTTCATTTTTAGAGCAACTACAAAAAAACAATAATCGTGAGTGGTTTAATGAGCACAAAGAGGAGTATGAAAATAATGTTCGTACTCCAGCTTTAGATTTCATTGAAGAATTCAAACCTTTTTTGCATAAGTTATCACCGCAGTTTTTAGCAATTCCAAAAAAAGTCGGCGGCTCTATGATGCGCCCTTATCGCGACACTAGGTTCTCAAAAGATAAGACTCCCTATAAGACCAATGTTGGTATTCAGTTTCGGCATCAAGTCGGCAAGAATGTTCACGCACCAGGCTTTTATTTTCATATTGGGCTGGATGATTGCTTTGTTGGCGCAGGTATGTGGCATCCTGAATCGAAAGCCTTGAGAAACATACGTGAGCTTATTGATCAAGCTCCTTCTGCTTGGAAAAAGGTAAAGTCTAATAAGTCATTATTTTCAGAATTTAAAATGGTTGGAAATTCGCTAATTAATCAACCAAGAGGGTTTCCTAAAGACCACCCAAATATAGAAGATTTAAAGCGTAAAGATTTTATGGTTATCAGTCCAATAAAAAGAAAAGAGCTTTATGATAAAAACTTAGCCGACATGGTGGCAAAAAAGTACAAAAAAACTCTGCCATTGATGAAGTTTTTATGTGAAGCACAGCAATTAAATTTTTAACTAAGCCAAATAGCCGTTTGCGATTCCGATAATTTTGTTTTTATTGAAGATGATTTGACGTTTCTTGCCACCAACCTGACGCCATAAAACAGCACTTCGAATAGCGCCTAATAAAAGGGCGCGTATATAGTTTTGATTAGTGCTTTGCTCCAGATACTTGCTATTGCCAGTAACTTGAATCTTTGTTGATAACGTAGATATTGAATCTTTATAGGTGGCTGCAATCTGCTCAATAATATTACTTCCGACAGATTCATTGTCTTGATAGTCGAATAGACGATTAGTTTGTGAAATACGTGAAGCCACTTGATTCATCATGTTTGGATTGGCCGAAAATTGCTTCTCCAAAGTCACTATATTTATTAAGTAACGCCCAAAATCTGGATCGGTTTTAGAACCAGAAAGTTGAGAAGCAATAGATTTAAAACCAGTGGTTAAATCTTTATGACCGCCAAAAATGTCTTCTGTAGAGCTTGCCTCTAGTTTTAGTGTTGCTCTAAAAATGGTCTCCATATCATCTTTATTGGCTTGACCATTTCTTGCAATTGATTGAACACAGTCTATAGCTTGGCAAATGCCCGCTAATGCTAGAGTAATCTCAGTGAAATTTGCTTGCTGTGAGAACATTATTGTTTTTATACTCGATTAATTTGATTAATGATACCGCCGCCAAGACAAACATCATCCTGATAAAATACTACTGACTGTCCTGGCGTAACTGCTCTTTCTGGCTGCTCAAATTCGACTAGCCACTTATCGTCACTCAGTTTGGATACAGAGCAGGCAACATCTTGTTGGCGGTATCTGTTCTTTGCTGTGCAATTAAATTGATCTGCAGGCGCACTTCCAGCTACCCAGTCTAGTTTAGTTGCTATTAATGAATTACTCATAAGGAGAGGGTGTTCATGGCCTTGAGCAACTTTTAGCACATTACGTTCTAAGTCTTTATCGACGCTAAACCAAGGTTCTTCACTGGCATCACTCATACCGCCTATTCCCAAGCCTTTTCTTTGGCCAAGGGTGTGATACATCAAGCCATTGTGTTTGCCAATAACTTGGCCGTCTGGAGTTTCAATATCACCCGGTTGTGCCGGTAAGTATTGTTGTAAAAAATCAGTAAACTTACGCTCACCAATAAAGCAGATCCCAGTAGAGTCTTTTTTCTTAGCCGTTATCAAGTCTTGCTCTTCAGCAATTCGTCTTACATCAGGTTTATCTAGCTCACCGACAGGGAATAAGGTTTTAGCAATCTTGTCATGACCAACCGCATATAAAAAATAAGATTGATCTTTATTCGGATCTAAACCGCGAAGCAGGGTGGCTTTTCCATCTTTTTCACCGCGACGAACATAATGGCCGGTAGCAATATAATCTGCGCCTAATAGCTGTGCATAATCTAAAAAAGCTTTGAATTTGATTTCTTTATTGCACATGATATCAGGATTAGGTGTACGTCCGGCCTTGTATTCTTCTAAAAAGTATTCGAATACATTGTCCCAATATTCAGCCGCAAAATTAATGGTTCGAAGATTAATCCCAAGCTTATCGCAAACCGCTTGTGCGTCTGCTAAATCTTCTGCCGCCGTACAGTATTCCGTATCATCATCTTCTTCCCAATTCTTCATAAACAAGCCTTCTACTTGATAGCCTTGTTGCTTAAGAAGATAAGCCGAGACAGACGAGTCAACGCCGCCAGACATACCGACAATGACTTTGGTTTCAGCAATGGGTTTGTTATTAATTAATGCGCTCATAGTTTGTATTTCTTTAGAAACTCTATGCCATTACTTTGTACTGATTCTTCGTTGTTACTATAAACTAAAGATTCCAGCGGAAAGCGTTGCCCTGACAAATAATCTTGCAAACACTCAACAATCAAACCGCTTCGATGTTGTGGCATTATGCCCAAGATCTCTTCTTTGCTCATCCAATGGGCAGCAATAATATCATCATCATGCGGCTCTGTTGTTTCATCGCCAGCCACATAACCCGTAAAGCAAAAACGTAAGTAGTGACGATTATTAGTCGCTGGGTTTAAAAGATAGGTGCCAACAAGTGCCGTGGGCTTAAATTTAATTCCCGTTTCCTCATACACTTCACGAATAATGGCATCTTTTAAAGATTCATTGTCTTCTAAATGACCAGCCGGTTGATTAAAGACAATATCACCACTCGATGATTCTTCTTCGACCATCAAAAACTTGCCTTTATTCTCACCGCTGCCTTCGATAACAGCTGCAACAGTAACGTGTACGGGTAACATAGATTTTCTTCTGTATAAAATTGGCGCTATTTTAGCTTATTTGAACCACTAGCTAAACCTTTTGCCAGCTTGTGTTCGCTTTCCTTTTGACCTCTGCGTACCTTACTAGGCGGGCGTCGACGCCTTGAGTTGCCATTGTTATGACGATTATTGTTGGAATTATGGGGGTGGGGCGCTTCCACTTCAATGGCTTGATAGCTACCTACGGCTATATCATCTAACTTCCAGGGGCCAATAGTGGCGCGAATAAGACGTAAAGTAGGGTAGCCGATAGCCGCGGTCATTCGACGAACTTGACGGTTTTTACCCTCGCGAATTTTTATCTCTAGCCAGCTGGTAGGAATATTCTTACGCTCTCTAATGGGTGGGTTGCGCTGCCAAACTTTAGGCTCATCAATTATTCGGACTTTAGCAGGTTTCGTCACATAATCCTGAATCTCAACGCCGTGTCGCAAATCTTCTAAGTCACTATTAAATGGCTCACCCTCAACTTGAACCCAATAGGTCTTTTCCATCTTGTTTTTAGGATTAGCGATTTGATGCTGCAATTGGCCATTGTCGGTTAATAACAATAAACCTTCTGAGTCTTTATCTAGGCGTCCAGCTGGATAAATATTTGGGATATCCACAAAATTAGCCAGTGTTGAGTCACCATCCTCTCCAGTAAATTGGCACAAGGTATTAAAAGGTTTGTTGAATAAGATCAACTTTGCCATTTTAGATGATTTGTCGGAATTTCTGCTCAAGATTTAATCAAGTGAATTGATACAAAGGCTATTGTAACTGGATTTTCATAATTTTACAGGCAGTTAGGCTTCTTGAGCGGTGCAGATAGCATCAAATTGCCGTATAATGCGCGCCATCAAACCGCTCGAATTGGCCATTGTTTATTTCATAGCTAATTCTTAAATAGCACAGAATACGGGAAGTACGGGAATATTTATGTCTAAAATTATCTATACCATTACTGATGAAGCACCAGCACTAGCTACTCAATCATTTTTACCAATTGTTAAGGCTTTCACAGCCGCTGCGGGTATCGAAGTCGAAACTAGCGATATTTCTTTAGCGGGCCGTGTTTTGGCGGTATTTCCTGAGTATTTAAAAGAAGAGCAACGCATCGTTGATTCATTAGCTGAGTTAGGCATGCTAGTGAAAACACCAGAAGCCAATATCATCAAACTTCCTAATATCAGTGCTTCGATTCCACAATTGAAAGCCACTATCGAAGAATTGCAAAATGATGGATTTGCGGTTCCTAATTATCCTGATTCTCCATCGACCGATGAAGAAAAAGAAGTTAAAGCACGTTATGACAAGATTAAAGGCTCAGCGGTAAACCCAGTGTTACGTGAAGGTAACTCAGACCGCCGTGCACCAAAAGCTGTTAAGAACTACGCCAAGAACAATCCACATAAAATGGGTGCCTGGTCAAAAGACTCTAAGTCACACGTTGCGAGTATGACTGCAGGTGATTTCCGTTCTAATGAAAAATCAGTAACTGTTGATGCGGCAACTGACGCAAAAATCGAATTAGTAGCTAACGATGGCTCGGTAACGGTACTTAAAGATTCTGTACCTTTATTAGCTGGCGAAGTGATGGACTCAACGTTTATGTCTAAGAAAGCATTAGTAAGCTTCTTAGAAGAGCAGGTTGCAGACGCTAACGCTAATGACGTTTTATTCTCACTGCACATGAAAGCAACCATGATGAAAGTTTCTGATCCAATTATCTTCGGTCACGGCGTAAAAGCTTTCTTCAAAGAACTATTCGCTAAGCATGGCGATACTTTTGCTGAAATCGGCGTAAACGTAAATAACGGTTTAGGTAACCTAGTTAACCGTATCCAAGATTTACCAGCTGAGAAAAAAGCTGAAGTTGAAGCGGACATTCAAGCAATTTACGATGCGAATCCAGATCTAGCTATGGTTAATTCTGATAAAGGCATTACCGGCTTACACGTTCCTTCAGATATCATTATTGATGCTTCTATGCCTGCAATGATCCGTAACTCTGGTCAAATGTGGGGCCCAGACGGTAATCCTAAAGATACTAAAGCGGTTATCCCTGATAGCAGTTATTCGCCAATCTACACAGCGACTATCGATTTCTGTAAAGAGCACGGCGCATTCGATCCAACCACTATGGGCACAGTACCAAACGTTGGTTTAATGGCGCAAAAAGCTGAAGAGTACGGCTCGCACGATAAGACTTTTGAAATGCCAACTGACGGTACGGTTCGCGTAGTTGATGCTAATGGTAACGTTCTAATGTCCCATGAAGTTGAAGCTGGCGATATTTGGAGAGCCTGCCAAGTTAAAGATGCACCTATTCAAGATTGGGTGAAATTAGCGGTTAATCGTGCACGTTTATCAAATACACCGGTGGTATTCTGGCTAGATAAAGATCGTGCCCATGATGCCCAAATCATCAAGAAAGTAGAAAAGTATTTACCAGAGCACAACACTGATGGCCTAGAAATTCATATCATGTCGCCATTAGATGCTACGCACTTTACCTTAGCGCGCGTTAAAGACGGTAAAGATACCATTTCTGCAACGGGTAACGTATTGCGTGATTACTTAACGGATCTATTCCCAATTTTAGAGTTAGGAACTTCTGCGAAAATGTTATCAATCGTGCCACTAATGAATGGCGGCGGTTTGTTTGAAACAGGTGCTGGCGGTTCTGCTCCTAAGCACGTTCAACAGTTCAATGAAGAAAACCACTTACGTTGGGATTCTTTAGGTGAATTTTTGGCATTAGCAGTTTCTTTAGAGCATATGTCTCAAACTACTGGCAACAAGAAAGCGCAAGTATTGGCTGACGCTTTAGATAATGCTACTGAAAGCTTATTGCTAAACGGTAAATCTCCATCACGTAAAGTGAATGAGCTGGATAACCGTGGTAGCCATTTCTATCTAGCCATGTACTGGGCGCAAGAGCTTGCTAAGCAAACGGATGATGCAGAATTGCAAATGCAGTTTGTACAATTGGCTGAGGTTCTAACTGCTAATGAGTCTAAAATTGTAGCAGAGTTAAATGCTGCTCAAGATCAAAAGATGGACATTGATGGTTATTATTCGCCGGATATGGAATTAATGGCGAAAGCAATGAGACCTAGTAAAACCTTCAATGATATTTTAGTGGACATCGATGCATTGCAAGCTGCAATAGTGACTTCTATTATTTAATATAAGTATTGAAAATAAAAAAAGGCGCCAATTGGCGCCTTTTTTATTATTTGATTCAACTTTAAGCAGATATTGCTAACTCTTTGCTAAAATAATTAGAGGATGTAATATATACGAGCTTATTAAAATAAAATTAAGGATATGTATGAAAGTTAAATTGTTTCTTAGCATTCTTATAATGATATATAGTAATAATATCTTTGCAAAAAGTCTAACAGTTGATATCCCTGATAATTTTTATACTTTAGAAGATTTTCAGCAGACAGATGATGAGGGCTTAAAAGCTAGATTTGATGCTTTTGGCACTATGTTTAATAGTGACGAAGCCGAGCTTTTAGAGTTTGCTTTAGATGTTACAAATATGAAAGTTTTTGTTGTTTATACTGAAAGCTCTAAATTGTCACCTAAAGAGATGTTAGACGCTATCTACCAAAAGTTCATGAGAGGACAAAAGCATTTAAATGAAGGCTCAAAAACTATTCAAGTAATGGTAGAAGATTATCAAGACATTAAAGGTCTTTATCGAATGGATATCTTTTTGACGGCTAATAGTGAATATACCTTAAGCTATATTATTAGAAAAGTCGGTGATGATTTATTATTGACTACTTTAATGGGCTTTAATGGTAAAAAATACGATCCTCAACTAGAAGGAATATACTCAACAATTAATTATGATTGATTTAAGAAGTGATACAGTTACGCAACCTACAGAGGGTATGCGTAAGGCGATGGCTGCGGCTGCAGTTGGTGATGATGTTTTTCAGGATGATCCTACGGTTAAGAAGCTTGAGGATAAGTTGGCGGAGATGGCTGGTAAGGCGGATGCTTTATTTGTGCCATCTGGAACTATGTCTAATCTTGTGGCATTGATGAGCCATTGTCAGCGCGGTGAAGAATATATTGTTGGTCAGGGCTATCATACCTATTGGTATGAAGCGGGTGGGGCGCCTGTTCTTGGAAGTATCGTTCCGCAAACTTTGCCGGTGGAAAAAGATGGAACACTTGATTTAGCAAAAGTTGAGTCGGTCATTAAAGCTGATGATTCACACTTTGCTCGTTCTAAACTGTTATGCCTTGAGAATACCCATAACGGTAAAGTTATTCCATTAGACTATATGCAGAAAGCTTATGATTTCGCCCATTCAAAAGGCTTGTCTGTGCATTTAGATGCCGCGCGTGGTTTTAATGCTACAACCGAGCTTAGATGTGAGTTAAAAGACTTAGCACAGCATGCTGACTCTGTTTCTATTTGTTTATCAAAAGGTTTAGGTGCGCCTGTAGGATCCGTTCTTTGCGCAGACAAAGAAATCATTAAATGGGCACGTCGTTGGCGTAAGATGGTAGGCGGTGGAATGCGTCAATCTGGCGTCTTAGCAGCTGCAGGTATTTATGCGTTAGATGAGCATATTGACCGATTAGCCATTGATCATGCGAACGCCAAAGTCTTAGCGGAAAGATTAGACGATATTCCACAACTTTCGATTAATAAAGATCTCGTTCAAACCAATATGTTGTTTGTTAAAACGGATATGGAAACTGCAACAAACCTTGCAAATCACTTAAAACAGCACAATATCATTATTATTCCATCAGAAACCATGCGTTGGGTAATGCACCTCGATGTATCAAGTTCTGATGTAAAGTTTGTGTCTGAAAAAGTTAAGGAGTTTTTTGCATGATATTTTATTTTATTGGATTATTTTTGGTTGGCTTAGTGTTTTATTATTTGTCAGGAAAAATGGCTAGCCCAGATTTTAAACCCAATGAATTGAGTGGTATCAGAACGCCAGAGACCTTAGCTGATGAAGAAATTTGGCGTGAAGTGAATACACGTGCAGCAGTTTATTTCAGGCAGTTTTCATACGGGTTATTTATCTTAGCTTTTATGTCTTTAGCGTTTGCAAAAGGAATCTTGTCGCTGTTAATTTTTATTGCTGTGGTGATTCTGGTCTGCTTGCTTTTATGGCGGAATGGCCAGTTAAAAGAATACGCTAAGCAGCTTTATGCAGAAAAACAAAATCAAAAATTGGAAGAAGACAAGAATCACTAATCTTCGAATTCAGCAATAGTTTGCCTTTCTCGGTTAACTGTTAACTTTGTGATGTCAGGTCGTGAATAGTGACCGGTGACATCTATTAAAGAACGTTCTTTTCTGACTGCTTCGTGCTCAAGTTCAACTATAAATATGTCTTCTTGACCAACTTGGGGCTCTAATAACCATTCGCCATTTGGTTTTACCACGCAAGAGGCGCCATTAGCCATTGAGTCTGGCATCAAATCGATAATATCATTACAGAAGGGCAAATCAGTGGGTATTTGCTCTTTGCTCATTAGTCCAGAAACTGAGACAACATAGCTGCGTGATTCTTTGGCGATAAAGCGGGTGATGTCATGGGTATTGTGTTCGCCACCTGGCCATACAGCCACATGCAAGTCTTCGCCTTGAGCATATAAAGAAGTCCTAGCTAGTGGTAGCCAGTTTTCCCAGCAGTTTAAGCCACCTACGGTAAATGGGCTTAAATCATGGGTTCTAAGGCCATTACCATCGCCAATAGACCAAACCAAACGTTCTTCATGCGTAGGAACAAGTTTTCGATGAGTCGATTGAATCATGCCTGACTTATCAATATAAACTAAAGTGCAATAAAGACTATGACCAGAACGATCATGTGCGCGTTCGATAATCCCTAAGTAACAAGCAATTTGATTGTCTTTGCATGCTTGGGTAATTAAATCTAAGTCACCGTTTGCAATATTAACCGCTTGCGAAGAATAGTAAGCAAATAGCGACTTTTGAAAATCGTCATTAAATTTTGCCCCACCAGTCTTTTCCACCCAAAAAGGGTAACCGGGTAACAAAGCTTCCCCAAAGCACACTAAACTGGCTCCTTTCTGCGAAGCTTTTTGGATGTACTCAACTATTTTCTTGACCGTTGCTTTTTGGTTAAGCCAAATAGGTGAAATCTGCGCTAATGCAACTTTTAAATTTTCTTTCATGGTTGTTTTGAACAGCTTTTATTGGTTGGATCTGAGTCATTACAGTCTGAATTATTGGTAACCCACATGATGCCATCTATTAATCGATCACAGTCACACAACATTTTAGATTGTTTTGGATCGCCGAGACGATCTCTATCTTTATCAGCAAAGTGGGGGAATGCCAAACCGTCATCAGCTATACCACTACAGTTATTATCAACATTGTCACAAATTTCATAAGCATTTGGGTTAACACTAGGGTTTTTATCATCGCAATCTTTGCCGCCAATTCGTTCGCCTTTTTCATCAATATTGTACGCCCAGGTCGCATGAAAGCCATCACCATCATGATCAGCAAAGCCAAATGTCGTGGGGTCACAATCTTCATCTTTACCAAATTGATCGGCAACTTCTACATTACCAGGGAAGCGGCCTGCATCGTTATCATCACAATCATCACCGCCAAATTGAATGGCTAACCGGCTATCACCGTCTGCATCACAAACACGTTTATCTTCTGCGCAAGGGTCATTGTTAATAGTGCCAGCGGTTTGACTAATAGTGGTATTTGCTTCAACGCTACGGTTTTCTAAACTTGGGTTTAAAGCAATTACCGCATCAATATCTGCGCCTGGGGTATCACCGCTACAGTTACGCCCTTGGTCGGTTAAACGCACATAGTGAAACACTTGCTCTCTAGCAACTTTTCCTTTTAAATCGATGCTCTTTTTATTGCCACTAATACTGCCGACATTAATCCAGTTAGAACCGTTTTCAGAAATTTCAACTGTAGTCAGTTCGCTTGCAGGGCCAACTTCTGAAATCAATAAATCAGCGCCGTTGTCATCGAACAAAACGTTATTTGTGAACTGGACGGTTAAAGAACCTTTGCAACCTAGGGAAACAAAACCATTCATTTTAGTAGAATTAAAGTCAGGCTTGCCTAACGCTTGCTTTTTCTTTTGGTATTTACTTTTGGGCTGAGGGTTACCTGCGGAATAACTTACTACTTTATCAGCGTAAGCTTTTTTTCCTTGAGCATAATCAGAGTTGGCTGCTATTAACGATTGGGAATAAAATGTACTAATGGCAAATATCACTACAAGAATTTTAGACATATCAACAATCCCCATGGTTACTTTAAGTAAATTTATTTAGGTTCTGTGCTATCCGTTTGCTGCATATAAAGCGTTCGAGTTGGATAGGCAAATTCAATTTTCATATTTCGAGCAAGCTTTAAAATTTCACTCATTAAGTGATTGCGCGCTAAATATTCTTGCTCACGATTTTCAGCTTTGAGGTAGCAAAATAATTGTAAATTAATTGAGGAGGGACCAAACTCCCATATCCCACAATGTACTTTATCATTGACCCCTTCATCTAAATTTATCACTAATTCTTTTACTTTGCAGATAAATAATTCTATTTTCTCGTTGGAAGTATCAAGCGTAATGCTTAGATTAATTTTAAAGTGACGAGCGTTACGCTTACGTCGATTATCAATCACTTCATGCGCTAGGCGGCTATTAGGTATGGTTACGATAGAGTCATCCAAGGTTCTAATTTGAGTAGAACGCAAACCAACATATTCAACATAACCTTGTACATCGCCAATATTCACTCGGTCGTTTTGTCTAAAAGGTCGATCGGCTAGTAACACTGCAGAACCAAAGAAATCTGCAATGGTTTCCCTTGCCGCAAAGGCAACGGCTAAACCACCAATTCCTAACCCCGCTAAGATGCTCTGATAAGGAATGGCCATTACTTTAGCTATTAGAACTGCACTAATAGCGACGATTAAAACTTTAACTAGACCTACAATGAGTGAAACCATGATTTCATCCATGTGGGTTTTAGTTTTTAGAGAACTGGTTCTATGGTGTTCTCCAAACCAATCGGTAATTCGCATTGCCATCCAGCCTAAGCCCATAATTAAGGTGAAGGATGCAGCCCAACTTATAGCTAAATATAATTTCTCTGGGAGCCCTAAAAAATCGATGCTAAGTTGCCAGAAGAGGGCTATCAAAGTAATCCTTGTTGGCCCATAAAATTCTGTAACTTTTCCTTGTCCAGGTTTTATTCTTAATAGTGCTCTAATCCACCGAACTAATTGAACAATTGATTGCGCAATATATTTTGAAAGGATCCAGCTCATCGCGGTAATTATAATTAAGCTAATCCATTGCCATAATTCAGTCTCAAATATAGAAATCATCAGCCATGGATAAGCGCGCATGGCTTGGCGTAATTTAAAAAAGGAAAGGATTTCTGTGTCTTTGGCTATCCCTTCTACCAAAGGCATTTCTTCAAAGGCTAGATGCAAGCTTTTTACATTGGCGATAGTGGCAGCATCAAATTTCCAAATGGTTTTTCCGTCTTCAGAATAAGGAGATACCACAATATTCCCAAGTGGGTGTTGAAAGTGGATATATGATCGTTGGCTGCTAGGATCATTAGGGATTTCCTGCCAAATAACATAACTAATCCTATCGAGAATATGTTTAAGATATTCTGCTCTTATAGCAGCTTCTTGTTCGCGTATAGACTCGCTGATTTGACTAACGTCCATACTTTTCAATACGTGCTGCTTACCACCTTTATCCCATAACTTAATTTGCTCGATAAAAGTTCTAAGGGCATCTCTAGGATTGGTTAAATTCAGATGGTCGTTATTTTCAGTGGAAATTATTTTTCTAGCTTTGAGTAACGCTTGTTTTTGTTTCGCTATCAGTTTTTGTGGAGGTACCACAATTTGCCATTGACCCAAAGAATTTTTATTAAATAACAAAGGTGTTTTTATTTCAGTGCCCGCTTGATTCAATTCAAACTGAAAATCATCACCATCAGTCAATTGGTTTAAATCCCAAATTCGTAATGTGGTTTGCTCGATAACAGAAAAATAATCTTGAGCTATTAAAGCTTTGCTTCTTGGAGATGGGGAATTATAGTTTGAAAAGTTTAAGCTGCGCTGTGCTAAGGTTGAGTATTGAAATTTACCGCTTTTAACTAAGTTAAAATTAATAAGAAAAGATTTTAAGGATGCCATTGGCGTTTCAAGATTAATCGATTGTAGAGGACTTTTGAGCTGCTCTGGTGATATTTCTCCATTCCACCATTCACCGCTATCAAATCGGCCAAGAAAGGTTTTGCCATCAGGAGATAAGGTGAAAATAAAGCTACCTTGACGATTTTTTTGAACCCATCGTCCTTTTAGCACATTACCTTCTACCTTAGCTTCAATAATGCCGTCGAAAGGTTGATAACTACCGAAAACCTGTCCACCTTGCTGCTCTAGGATCATTTGGGCGCCGCCATCACGCCAGACTGTATTCCAAGTGCCTGTCCATTGATTGTTGTCTGCAAGAAGTCGTAAAGGAAAAAGCAACAATAGACCAAGCCAGCAAAAGACGAATGCTTTGCTAACTAATTGGCTATTAAAATCTTGTAAGAACGCAATTCTAGCTTTCACTTCATGATTCCTTATGAAGGTGATATCTGTAAAGAAATATGTTCAACCAATCTCTAAAATAACAAAAATTTAGCTAAATATCATGTAGTTAAAGGGAGGTCGCATTCTATCAATGGTTTCTTTGTGAGAACTGAGTTGCACCAGCGGTAATAAATCTAAGTTGTAAGATGATGCGCTGCTTTAGTGCTTTACGTTCGAGTTGATTCATATCGAGAGCATCAGCTCCTAGGTTGAAAACCAAAGTGACCATAGCTTCAGCTAGAGCAAATGCTTGTGGTTTAGAGTAGGGGCCTTCTGTCACTAAATAGTCAGTCAGCTCACTCTTAAAGTGGTTGATTTCCAATGCAATGGCATTTCTAAAGGCCAAAGATGTGCCCGAACGTTCTCGTAGTAACAGGCGGAATACATTGGTGTTGGAAATAATGAATTCCATGAAAGTATCGATAGAAGTATTAATAACGCTACCTTTTCGTTCTATACGTTTACGCGCTTTACGCATTAACTGTCTTAGAGCTACGCCACACTCGTCAACCAAAGTCAGTCCTAAGTCTTCCATATCGTTAAAATGCCGATAAAACGAAGTTGGCGCAATTCCAGCTTCACGCGCTACTTCGCGTAAACTTAAGTTTGAAAAGCTTTTATCAGCCGATAACTGGCCTAATGCCGCATCGATTATTGTTTGCCTGGTTTGCTCTTTTTGTAGGGCACGATTAGTGCTCATATCTATTTATACTCAAATTTTTATAAATGTTGATAGTTAGCTAGTATAGAAAACAATCACTTAAGAGTACAGTTGTACGCTGAATTGCAAATGTAATATTGAGCATATATACTAGCACCTAATTTCGGCGTACAAGTGTACGCTATTCTCTAGAAATTTTTAAATGGGGCTTAAATGTCAAACAAATCTAAACTCAAATCTGAGAAGCAATGGGTTAATATTATATTTTTCGGACTAAGTTTTTTAGCTGCCATAACATTAGTGCCATGGTACGGCATTGCATACGGCTATCATTTTTCTACTTGGGCTTGGGGAGTAGGTTTGTGGCTTTTCTCTAGCACCTCAATTTCAATGGGCTACCATCGCTTATGGTCACATCGTGCTTATGAAGCGCATCCGTTATTGAGGGCAATAATGGCCTTCGGTGGCGCCTTATCGTTACAAAATAGTGCTTTGCATTGGTCATCAGATCATAGGATTCACCATAAGCACGTAGATCATGATCATAAAGATCCTTACTCAGCGAGTAGAGGCTTTTGGCATTCACATATTGGATGGTTGTTAAAACGTGAAAATGAAGATAAGCGTTACGATGAGCAATATGATCGTTGTCCAGATTTAAAGCGTGACCCAATTGTGATGTTCCAGCACAAATATTACTGGTTACTAAGTGTTGGCCTGAACATAGCAGTGCCAGCCTTGTTAGGGTTAGCTTATGGTCATTTTTGGGAAATGATGTTAGTCGCAGGCGTTTGGCGTTTAGTTTGGTCGCATCATTTAACATTTTTCATTAATTCTTTAGCCCATATCTGGGGAACGAGACCTTATACAGAAGAAAATTCTGCTAGAGATAATATTGTGTTGGCCGTTTTAACCGGTGGCGAGGGCTACCACAATTACCATCACAAATTTCAATATGACTATCGAAACGGGGTTCGCTGGTGGCATTTTGATCCATCAAAGTGGTGGATTAAAGCTTTAAGCTGGATCGGAATTACTAAAAATTTGAAATTGGTCTCTAAAGAAAAAATTGAAAAAGCTAAAGCAGAAACCTTATTAATCAAAGCTAAGAAAAAAACAGCTCACTTGCCAAATTCAGAGGAAATTATGCAAAAGTTGCAGGATGAATATGAAGAGTTAGTAGCAAAATTAACTGAATTGTACGCAGCGCAGAAGCAATGGCTGGAGGCTAAGAAAAGTGAACTTGCAGAGTCATACGATAAGCTTGATATAAAAGCTGAGTATGAGCTACTTAAGAAAAACTTCGAGTTACAAAAAGCCAGTTGGCTGCAACTTGCTAAGCAATATGCTTAAACAATAAATTACAAAGCTCCTTCGGGAGCTTTTTTAATGCCCGCAAAAATGTAACTAAAGTTAAATGGTCGCTTGTTAAATGCTCATTATGTTAATAAGCTTTAGCTAGTTAAAAAATGGAGAAAAGTATGAAAGCTAAATTTGGGGTTAAGAGGTTATCCGTTGCTGTATTGATGGGTTTATCCATAGCTGCTTGTAACAGTGGTGATAATGTCAGTGATGCAGATAATGCTTCGGCGACTGTTGCTCAGGTGAAAACTAATGAAGAGAATATAAAAGCTACAGAGGCCAGTTCTGAGGCAGAATCCAGCAAATCTGAAGTCACTTACAATATTTGGAACAAGGAAGACTCTGCTGGAAATTTAAATGTTAAGCAAGATGGTAACTTTATCGATGCTAAGCTTAAAATGGGTTGGAATAATCGTCGAATTGAAACCGAAGAATCTATTGAAGTGAATGAGCAAGGTTTTATCGTAAGCCAAGAAATTAAAGGTATCTCTGCGTTTGGTGCCCCAATTGATGAGAAATTTTCTTATACCGATGGTCAAGCCGTTTGGAAAAGTCTAAACGAAGAAGGTCAAGCAGCTTCTGATGGCGATCAGTTTTATGTTCCTATTGATGGAACGGGCGTTTCAAATTCACTGTTAGTTAAAGCGCTTTCTAAAGATCCCGACAATAAAATTGAATTGCTTCCTGCTGGCTCAGCGAGTTTAGTAAAGCTTGATTCGGTTACTTTAGATAACGGCACAGAAAAAAAGCAAGTTCATTTGATCGGTATAGCCGGCTTTGGTTTCACTCCAAACTTTGCATGGTATGACGACGATTATAACTTCTTTGCTACTGATGGTGGCGGTTGGTTTGGCATTATTCCAGAAGGTTGGGGGCGAGAGCATCTTGAGCAACTAAGCGAGATGCAGAAGAAAGCCGATAATCAATACCTAAAAGAATTGGCGCAAAAACTAACTCATACCATCAATGACCCAATCCTAATTAGTCATGCTAACTATGTGGATGTTAATACTGGCGAATTAATTGAAGACCAAAATATTGTAATTCAAGATGGCAAGATTTCCATGATTGGAAAAATGTGGCCGAAACTAGCCAATGGCAAGGTGATTAATGCAAAGGGTAAAACCCTTATACCTGGACTTTGGGATATGCACGGGCACCTTCAAAAATCCGATGGCCTTCTAAATATTCCTGCTGGCGTCACTAATGTCCGCGATATGGGCAATACTCATGACAACATTACCGCTATTGAACGTATGAGCGAAGCCAACGAAATCATAGGTGCTGATGTTTATCGCTCCGGCTTTATGGATCGTGAAAGCCCTTATGCTATGAAAATGGGTAAGACGGTTGATTCTCTTGAGTCTGCAAAAGAAGCTGTAGATTGGTATGCGGAAAATGGTTATCCGCAAATTAAGACTTACAGTTCAATGGAGCCTGAATGGATTAAACCGTTAGCAGATCACATTCATAGTAAAGGCATGAAACTGAGTGGGCATATACCTGCTTTTATGACGGCAGAAGAAGCGGTTGATGCCGGCTTTGATGAAATTCAACACATTAATATGCTGTTCTTAAACTTCATGGGTAATATTGATACCCGTAAGCGTTTGCGCTTTACGATGGTCGGCGAGCAAGCAGGTGAAATAGATTTAGATTCAAAAGAAGTGACGGACTTTATTGCTAAGTTAAAAGAAAAGGGCACTGTTATCGATCCTACATTAATGGTTTTCCGCTGGCTGCTCCAGGCTAAAGCCGGTGTGGTAAACCCTGAAATGCAGGACATATATGAACACCTGCCGGTAACGGTATCTCGTGGTTTTAAAACAGCGGTTTTGGACATCAAAGATGAAGAAAGAGATGCTTACAATAAATCCACCGCAGCTTTAAGCGCTATGGTCAAAAAGCTTCATGATGGAGGGGTTCAAATTGTCCCAGGTACGGATAATATTGCAGGTTTTTCATTGCATCGTGAATTGATTGATTATGCAGAAGCTGGTATTTCCAATGCAGATGTACTTAAACTTGGTACTATCGATTCAGCGCGAGTTGTTGGTGCCGATAAAACTAATGGCTCTATTGAAGAAGGCAAGCAAGCGGATTTAGTCTTTATTGACGGTAACCCTCTTGAAAACATGAATGATTTGCGGAAAGTGTCTTTAGTGATTAAAGGAAACAACCTTTACAAGCCAGATGAAATCTACCAAGCAATTGGCGTAAAGCCGTTTACTACTTCTATGGAAATACCTAAGTAATTAAGTTCAGGAAGTAAAAAGGCCTCATTTGAGGCCTTTTTTAATTCTTAATTATCTTTCTAAGTACTGCAATTTATTTTCAACGCCATCCCATTCTTCGGCATCTTCTGGCGCGTCTTTCTTTTCTGTAATATTGGGCCAAATTTCTGATAGCTCAGCGTTCAATTCGATAAATTCTTCTTGGCCTGCTGGAATATCGTCTTCTTCGAAAATCGCTTCTGCGGGGCACTCTGGCTCACATAGAGCACAATCGATACACTCGTCAGGGTTAATGACTAAGAAGTTAGGTCCTTCATAAAAGCAGTCCACGGGACAAACTTCCACGCAATCGGTGTGCTTACATTTAATACAGTTGTCAGTAACTACAAAGGCCATATGTTTTCCTGCGAACTTTTCTGTTTAATCTTTGGCGAACAGGCGCTATTTTAGCGATTCTTTGAGTTTATACAATAGATCCAAGGCCTGGCGTGGCGATAATTCGTCCAGTTCGACTGCTTTTAAGACTTTTTCTACTTCAGACTCTTTAGTTGCCACTTCTTGGTATTTATTGATATCAATTTCGGGCATGCTAGAAATGGTTGTCTCATGAGTTCCTGTTTGCTCAAAATGCGCTAATAATTCTTTGGCGGCACTAATCACAGGTGAAGGTAAGCCAGCAAGCTGGCCAACTTGGATGCCATAACTTTGACTGGCTGCGCCATCATGGATTTTATGCGAAAAGATTAAACTAGAGCCGCCTTTATCATGATGCTCAGTAGCACCAAAATGCACATTCTCCATATGCTGCCACTCAATGGCTTGTTGAGTTAGCTCGAAGTAGTGAGTCGCAAATAGAGTGAAAGCGCTTATTTTCTCATGAATATATTGAATAGTAGCAGAAGCCAAAGCTAAGCCATCAAAAGTAGAAGTGCCGCGACCAATTTCATCCAGGAGAATTAAACTCTTGTTAGTAGCATTGTTTAAGATATTAGCGGTTTCGGACATCTCCACCATAAAAGTCGAGCGGCCAGACGCAAGGTCATCAGAGGCGCCAATTCTAGTAAAGATTCTATCCACAGAGCCAATCTCAGCACTAGCTGCTGGTATAAAGCAGCCTACGTGTGCCATTAATACGATTAAAGCCGTTTGTCGCATATAGGTGGATTTACCGCCCATATTAGGGCCAGTAATAATCAGAGAGCGCCGCGATTTATCCAATAACAAGTCATTGGCAATAAATGGTTCATCCAAATGATATTCCACTACAGGATGACGACCTTGTTTAATATTAATCTGAGTATCGTTGGTTAAAGTAGGGCGATTAAGCTCTAATGACTCGGCACGTTCTGCAAAGCAAGTTAGCAAATCTAACTCGGCCACAGCGCTGGCGGTTGATTGAATCTCTGCTACAAAATTTTGCAACTCAGCGATCAAGTCTGCATATATCTTTTTCTCAAGCGCTAAGGCTTTTGATTTACTAGAAAGCACTTTTTCTTCGTACTCTTTAAGCTCAGGCGTAATAAAACGTTCGTTATTCTTTAAAGTTTGTCTACGAATATAATGAGCAGGAGCTTGATCTGATTGAGCGCGCGATATCTCAATATAAAATCCATGAACCCTGTTATAGCCTACTTTTAAAGTACTTAAACCTGTATCTTCTTTTTCTTGTTGTTCAAGACGCAACATAAAATCATTAGCATCAGATGCTAAATTTTTTAGTTCATCTAATTCAGCGTTAAAACCTTGCGCGATCATACCGCCGTCACGAATGACCATGGGTGGCTGTTCAACGATTGACTTACCTAATAAATCTTGAACATTATCCAAAGTATGAATTTGAGAACTAAGCTCAATGTTTATTTGTGAAGAAGCTAACTTATGTTTAAGTTCAGTTGCAGCTTTTAAACCATTCTCTAATCGTTTTAAATCACGAGGGTTAGCGCTGCCTAAAGCCACACGAGTAGATATACGTTCAATATCCGCGATGTCTGATAGTACTTCTTGCAGTTCAATATAATGATGCTCTGAACCTAATTGTTCAACTGCATTCAAGCGCTTTTCGATTTGAGTTCTGTTACGAAGTGGCGCATGCAACCAGCGCTTTAATAAACGGGCGCCCATAACGGTTTTGGTTGAATTTAAAACTTCAAATAAAGTATTTTGCGCGCCACCCTGCAAGTTTTCGGTTAACTCTAAATTACGACGGGTTGCAGGATCTAAAGTTAATTGACCATCATCCTGTTGGCGCTGTAGCGTTCTAATGTGCGGTAGGGCATTAAGCTGAGTGTTTTTGGCATAAGTTAAAACAGCGCCAGCTGCGCAAACCGCCAAATTAAAATCGTCGCAACCAAAAGAGTCTAAATTTTTAACTTGGAAGTGTTTTAAAAGATTCGCTAAATTCTGTTCATAATCAAAAGCAAAATCCGGTTGCCATTTAATGCTCGTTTCTAAGCTACCGATAATTTGCTGCTGAGTGTCACTGATTACCATTTCAGCAGGTTTTAAACGGTACAGTTCTGCCTGGAAATCATTTTGATTATCAAATTCCGATAACCAAAAGCGACCTGACGCCATATCGATACAAGCTAGGCCATAAGTATCGTATTTTTTATATGCCGCGCCTAGCAGTTGATCCGAGTTGGCATCGAGCAGGTTTTCATCATAAAGCGTACCTGGCGTAACAATTCGGACGACTTTTCGCTCAACAGGGCCTTTACTAGTCGCTGGATCGCCAATTTGTTCGCAAATAGCGACGGATTCGCCAAGCTTCACTAAGCGGGCCAAATAGCCATCGACAGCGTGAAAAGGTACGCCTGCCATTGGGATGGGCTCACCCGCAGAAGCACCGCGTTTGGTTAGCGTTAAATCAAGAATTTCAGCAGCGCGTTTGGCGTCATCATAAAACAGCTCATAGAAATCACCCATGCGATAAAACAATAAATAGTCGGGGTGTTCGTTTTTAAGACGCCAATATTGGCGCATCATAGGCGTATGCTGTTGCTGACTTTGCGCTGCTTGTTGATCGGATTTCGCCATTGAGTAATTATTATATTATGATGCCGTGAAAGGCTTTTGCTAATGGGTTATAGCTTAACGGATCTAGCCCAAAACATAAATCATTTGCTACGGCAATTATGGAGCTTATCTTGGACTTAAATTCATCGCTTGAATCAATCGCACAAAAACTAACCGATAAGGGATTAATGGTGGTTACTGCTGAATCTTGCACTGGTGGGATGATATCGGCTGCTTGTACCGATTTAGCAGGCAGTTCTCAGTGGTTTGATAGAGCTTTTATTACTTATTCCAATGAAGCCAAACATGAAATGCTTGGAGTTCCAATGGAGCTGATAGAAGCGGCAGGCGCTGTCTCTATGGATGTAGTCAAAAGCATGGCTAAAGGTGCCTATAACCGCTCAGGGAAGGGTAGACGAATTGCGGTAGCGGTTAGTGGTATTGCTGGCCCTGACGGTGGCTCAGAAGATAAACCTGTTGGCACTGTCTGGTTTGGTTTTGCTCATGCCAAAGGTGCAGGTGCTCATAAATTGATTTTTGAGGGGGATAGAGCGCAAGTACGGCAGCAGACGGTTGAGAAAGCTATTAATTTAATAAACAACTTGATTGAGGATTTTTAATTGAAAGTTTTTATTAAATATTTATCAGTATTAATTTTATTAGCCCTCACTACTTGTATGATTGCACTTAACTCGCTGGCAATTTGGAGTTACTGGCAAGAAAGTCAATCCTTCACATACATTTGGGAATCAACGAGTATTTATTATTATATTGTTTTCATTCTATATGTGCTTGTTTCAGTAATTTTAAACTTTCGACTACAAAATGGGGCGAAAAAAGCTTTCATAGAATGGAGTATTACTTCATTCATGGCACTACTTTCCTTTTTCTTATTTCCATATTTAATTAGTATTGTAACCTTATTATTAATATTTTTAGCATCATATTTTAGTTGTTTTAGAGTTTTAAGAAGTTGGAATGAAAAAGCCGCTCAATGAGCGGCTTTTTTTGATTCCTGCCTACGCGGGAATGAGTATTGGGTTTACCAACCACACTGACGATCTTTATTTTGCTCGTCTAACCATGCTTTAAGTGGCGCATAGTATTCTAGTACAGCGGTGGCATCCATTTCTCTTTGACCAGTCATGGCTTCTAAGGCATCTGGCCACGGACGTGAAGCACCCATTTCCAACATAGCATTTAATTTAGCGCCAGCTTCTTTGTCGCCGTAGAAAGAACAGCGGTGAAGTGGACCTTCGTTGCCTGACATTTTGCACATATCGCGGAAGAATTGGAATTGCAAAATATGCGCTAAGAAATAACGTGAGTAAGGCGTGTTACCAGGAATATGGTATTTTGCGCCTGGATCAAAGTCGTTTTCGCTACGCGCTACTGGCGGCTTTAAACCTTGATATTTTTCACGTAGATCCCACCAGCCTTGGTTGTAGTATTCTGGCGTAATTTCGCCGTTGAAAACTTTCCAACGCCATTGGTCTACTAATAAACCAAATGGTAAGAATGCCACTTTATCTAACGCTGAACGCATTAATAAAGCAACGTCTGCCGACGCATCTGGCTCTTCTTCAATTAAACCAATTTGCTTTAAGTATTTTGGCGTAATAGAAAGGGCAACGGTATCACCAATCGCTTCGTGGAAACCGTCGTTGGCACTGCCTTTATAGTACAAAGGCTGGTTCATGTAAGCACGTTGGTAGTAGTTGTGACCTAACTCGTGGTGTACCGTTTGGAAATCATCAGCGTTGATTTCTGTACACATTTTAATGCGGATATCTTCTTTGTTATCTAGATCCCAAGCAGAAGCGTGACATTGCACATCACGGTCGCGTGGCTTAACAAATAACGAACGATCCCAGAAAGTTTGTGGTAATTCTTCGAAACCTAAAGATGAGAAGAAGTCTTCACCAGTCTTAACCATTTTCTTAACGGCTTTTTCTTTCTCGGCATGAGTTACTACTTCGTGGTCAACGCCATAATGCTTTTCTAATAAAGGATTAATGTCGATGCCTTTTGCGCCATCTTTAGGACCAGCTATATCGTAAATGTTTGCCCATTGCTGTGCCCACATATTACCGAATAAGTGCGCGGGCATCGCGCCTTCTTTAGAAACAACTTCGTCGCCGTATTTTTTGTTCATTTCAGCACGAACGTGGCAGTGAAGTGAGTCATATAATGGTTTAACTTGGCCCCATAAACGATCTAACTCAGCAGCAAAGTCATCAGCTGGCATGTCGTATTTCGAACGCCACATAGCGCCAGTATCTTTATAGCCAAGTTCTTCTGAGCCTTCGTTAGCAATAGAAACCATTTCTTCATACAAAGGACGCATTGGTTTAGATATTTCACGCCAGCCTTCCCATGCTTTTAGTAATTCTTCAGGATCGCGAGATTTAACTAAAGTTTGTGTTAATTGACCTAAAGAACGACCATCTGGACTACGACCTTGCGCGTAGATGCTGTCTAGCTTTGAAGTGATTTCAGCTAGTTTCTTAGTCTTTTCTTCATCTGATGGAGCTGGCAAAGTTAAGCCAAGCTTAATCATTTCAAGTTTACGTGCTACATCATATGGTAAGTCTAAGCCATTGAATTTCTTAGCTTCGTTGGCTAATTCAACGCCAAGTTTAGTAAAACGCTCACCAATTTCAGCATTTAGCGCTGTAGTGTCTTCAGTTACGAAGTTTGCGTTAACCCAAGCGATTTTGGCGCCGTAATCAGATAAGTCTGATAATTCTTGCTCTGCGCGGTCTACAAATGCCGCAGCATCTTCAGCGGTTGGAGCTTTTGACTCTACAGCTTTTGGTGTTTCTGACGCATGGCTAGCTTTATCATTGCCTTGATTACAAGCCGTTAATCCAAACACGGCGGCAATGGTAAGAGTACTAACGATACTTTTCCTAAAGTTTTTCATAGATTTCTTATCTCTCTTTGTCATTTTTAAGGCTTTATATGGAGCTGGCCTTTAAATTTGATACATACCCAATAAATATCAGCGAATCATTATAGCTATTTTGATGATTTTTAGAAGCTTGCCGTAGTGTGTCTTGAGACGTAATTGGGTAGAATAGCGCCAACTATTAGAATAATTCCCCATTTTGGAGAGCAAAACCTCATGTATGGCCCATTAATGCTGGATTTAGAAGGCTTGACGCTGAATAGTCGAGAAATGGATTTATTGGAAAACCCTATGGTTGGCGGCTTGATTTTATTTACTCGAAATTTTGCCTCAACTAATCAAGTGACCGATTTGTGCATGGCAGTGCGCGAAGAGGCAGCGGGCGATATCATTATTGCGGTGGATCATGAAGGTGGTCGCGTACAACGCTTTCGTGAAGGGTTTAGTGTGGTACCGCCTATGGGCGAAATCCTTCAAAAGCACTCTGATATCGAGCAAGCTAAGCAAAAGGCTTATGGCTGGGGTGCGATGATTGCGATGGAAGTGCAGGGCGTTGGTATTGATATTAGCTTTGCACCTGTATTGGATTTAAATCTTGAAATTAGCGAAGTGATTGGGGATAGAGCTTTTTCTGGCCAAGTAGATGAGGTGATTGAGCTGGGCCGAGCTTTCATTAAAGGCATGAATGATTACGGCATGGCAACAACTGCTAAGCATTTCCCTGGCCATGGTTCAGTACGAGCTGATTCGCACATTGAAATTCCGGTGGATGATAGACCGCGAGAACAAATCATTTCACAAGACATGCGAGTTTTTTCTGAGTTAGCACAAGATTATCAAGCCGTCATGCCAGCACATGTGATTTATCCAGCAGTGGATAAGCACCCAGCTGGTTTTTCAGAGATTTGGTTAAAAGATATTTTGCGCAAGCAGTTAGGATTTGAAGGCGTAATTTTCAGCGATGACTTATCAATGGAAGGGGCTACGGTTGCGGGCGATTATCATGCGCGTGCGGATATCGCTTTAGAGGCTGGTTGCGACATGGTTTTAGTTTGTAATCATCCTGTCGAAGCGCAAGAGTTAGCAGACGCGGATAAATTACCTGTAAATGCTGAAAACTCAGCGCGTATTGCCAAGATGGCTGGCCAAGATTTGAATTATAATTTATCTAATGTATTAGCTTCTGAAAAGTGGCAAAAAGTTAGTTCAGGAATTGCTTAAAGGTATTTGAAGAGATGGCTGAAGCGAAAACTCAAGAAGTGTCTTCAATGGTTCAGTGGCTAGAAACTTTGCCAAGTTATTGGCAGCTATTAGCTATTGCAGGATTCACGGTATTAATCTATTTAATTTGGCGCTTTATTAGTGCGCGCTTATCAAAGCGCTTTGATAAGACTAATAATATGTGGGATGACTCGGTTTTATACGCGCTAAACAAACCTATCTCATTAACCATAGTCATTATCGGCATTATTTTTCTGCTGCAGTCGGTACAAAGAATCTATTTAGAGCAACTGATTATTCCCATGGATATGCTGGATAATTTGAAGCGTGTCTTTATTGTCTTTGGTGTCAGTTGGATC
Organism: uncultured Kangiella sp.; assembly: GCA_947503435.1. Lineage (GTDB taxonomy): Bacteria > Pseudomonadota > Gammaproteobacteria > Enterobacterales > Kangiellaceae > Kangiella. The sequence goes on from CANNDL010000006.1 coordinate 232,402, forward strand.
TTGTTAAGACTTATCAACCGAGTTGAATCTAATCTTCTTAAAAATAAAGATCAGCAAGAAATTAAACTTGATGAAACTGGGATTCAAGCTGTCAGTAAGCTATTGCGTTTAATTGTTATCATCATCAGCGCATTAATCATATTTCAACTATTAGAAATACCAATTTCAGGCGTACTGACTTTTGGTGGTATTGGTGGTATTGCCATTGGTTTTGCAGCAAAAGATTTGCTGGCCAATTTCTTTGGTGGTTTGATGATTTTCTTAGATCGTCCCTTTAAAGTAGGGGATTGGATCCGTTCGCCAGATAAAGAAATTGAAGGCACTGTTGAAAATATTGGCTGGCGCCAAACGCGCATAAGAACCTTTGATAAAAGGCCTTTGTACGTGCCTAATGCGACCTTTACTAGTATTTCGGTAGAAAACCCGTCACGTATGACCAACCGTCGAATTAACGAAACTATTGGCCTTCGATACGATGATTGGCAGAAGGTCGAAGCAATTATTATAAAAGTTAAAGCGATGTTGCAAGAGCACCCAGAAATTGATCAGTCTGCAACACTAATGGTTAACTTCAATAAATTTGCAGCTTCGTCTTTAGATTTTTTCATTTACACCTTTACCAAGACACGTGAATGGGCAAAGTATCATGAAATCAAACAAGATGTTTTGCTTAAGATCATGAAAATTATTGAGCAAGAGGGCGCAGAGATCGCTTTTCCAACATCAACATTACATATTAGTAATCCAGAGAACAACTGATGACTATAGATAAAGAACAAAAAACCGACAGTTTTACAGAGTTAACTCCAAGAGAAGAGTTAGTCGCTAAACTAAATGGTGAAACCGCCATTGTTGCATGGCAAGAAATAGAGCGCTTTTTCGCTAAAGGCAATTTACTTTTAGTTGAAAAGGGCGTGGATTTAATTAACTGCGCTGCTGATATGTCTATGGATAATGGTGAGGAGATTGGCAAATTAATTAATGAAGAAAAAATCCAAGCAATGCCAGTAGAATTTGTAAAAACAAACTGCAAGCCAGAAACAGAGTTTTGGACTGTAGTAGTAGCGCCTTATATTTTGGCGCAATTGAAATAATTATAATTAAATTAGGAGTCAAAATGATATTCAGGGCAATGATTCTTCTAACAGTTCTAACTTCTTGTGCAACTACCAAACATTCTGCAGATCCTAGGGAGTTGGCAATAAAATTAGTTAAAATAACATCCGTAGATGCTGAAAAAACAGCTAGAATCACTACACGAACGGCAATGGCGCCACTTGTTCAAGGTTTAAAAGATCAAGGGTATTCTTCTGAGACTATTGTCGAAGTTAACCATATTATTGATGAATTTATTGATAAGTTCATTAATGATCCAACGCTAAATTCGCAAGTAGTGGATTTATATGTAGGTGAATTTACTGTTGAAGAATTACAAGCAATGCTAGATTTTTATCAGCTACCCGTTGGAAAAAAGACACTAGAAAAAACACCTGTTATTATGCAAAAAAGCGTGGATATTGGCTTAGTACTTGCTCAAAAGCATCAAGGGGAATTTGTTAGAAAAATAGATGAAGTATTAAAAAATAGTAATTGTAGTAAGTGTAAAGAGCAACCTTAAAGTAAAAAGCCCGCTTAGCGGGCTTTTTACTTATTTAGCATGCACTACCGCATGAACCACATGGTTATATTCGAAATAAACGGTCATGCTGTTATAACGCCAGGTAGTAATAGGCGGCTGGCCAACAGGGCCTGAAACCGAGCTTGGTTCGCCAAACTTTTTGCGCACTTGAGATTTTGAGATGCCACGCTTTGGTATTTCCACGTTAGATTGCTTTTGCGCACCTACGGGAACCTTAACTTCATCGGCAAGAATGACTGGACTGGCACCTAAACCTAACCCGCCGGCTAATAGTAAAACTGCTAGTTTATTCATGATTGAAACTCCTTGTTTATTTCTTATAGCATAACAAAAACAAACACTTAGTAAAATAATTTAAAGATTTATCCCAAATTATAGCGAATTGGTTGATTTTAAAAGGTGAACCATTCACTATGACGCCCATCTAATGGCAAAATAATATGATTTTCCTGCAATTAGTGGCAAAATTGCTACTTATTAATGCCTAATCATCATAACTATATTAAAAGATGAAATTACCTTTTTCCTTATTCGTTGGCCTGCGATATACCCGTGCAAAGCGTCGTGACCGTTTTATTTCGCTAATATCCATAATTTCAATGGTTGGTATCGCCTTAGGGGTAATGGTTTTAATTACCGTTATGTCGGTAATGAATGGTTTTGAGCGTGAGTTACGCGATCGAATTTTAGGCGTTTCGCCACATGTTTTAGTGCAAGACTATTCCGGCGAATTAAAAGATTGGCAGCAGGTCGAGAACAAAGTTAAAGAAAACCCGCAAATTCTAGGTGCATCACCTTATATTCAATCAGAAACCATGTATCGCCACTTAGGTTTAAGCCAAGTAGGTATTGTTCAAGGCGTTTTGCCTGAAAAGCTCTCTGAAGTATCGGTTGTACCAAGCAATATGATCGTTGGTGATATTACTGATTTAGAAAAAGGTAAATACAACATTGTGTTGGGAGCAAGTTTGGCTCGTCGATTGGCGGCCGGAATTGGCGATAAAGTTACACTTTTGGTACTGACTCAAACAAAAGTGAGTTTGGCTGGAGTAACACCAAGACCTAAACGTTTTACCGTAGTAGGGATATTCGATACAAAATCAGAAGTCGATCAAGGTTTAGCGTTCGTGCATATGAGTGATGCGGCAAAGTTTTTACGCATGAAAGATGGTGTTACAGCACTGCAACTTAAAACTGAAGATGTGATGCAAGCTTATGATACGGCTTTTATCGTTAGCGAAATGTTAGAAGGCGACTATATGCTTTCTGATTGGACACGACAGCATAAGACGCTATTTAACGCCATTGATATGGAAAAGAAGATTATGTTTATTCTTCTGATTTTTATTATCGCTGTAGCAGCATTTAATATTGTCACTTCTCTAGTGATGTTGGTAAAAGAAAAGCAAGCTGATATTGCTATCTTAAGAACGCTTGGCGCGAGTCCTGGATCGATAATGAAAATCTTTATGACCTCTGGGGTTATTAATGGTTTTATTGGCACTTTAATCGGTGTTGTCTTAGGGATGTTACTGGCTACTTACTTACCGGATATTGTCAATTGGATTGAAACGGTTTTCGGCGTTCGTGTATTCCCGCAAAACGTTTATTTTGTAAACTTCTTACCAACAGAATTAAAGCAATCAGATGTTATCCAAATTGGCTTATGGGCCTTTTTAATAAGTGTATTAGCAACTATATATCCTTCATGGAAAGCATCCAGAACTCAACCAGCGGAGGCACTAAGGTATGAGTGATAGTGCTATGAACAATTTAATAGAAGTTAGTAATTTGTGTCGCAGCTATAAAGATGGCGCCTTGCAAGTTGATGTATTGAATAAACTGAATTTCTCTATAGGCAAAGCCGAGCAGTTAGCCATTGTTGGCGCTTCTGGTTCTGGAAAAAGTACTTTGCTACATTTGATAGGTGCTTTAGACAAGCCGAATTCTGGTGAAGTCATTATCAATGGGCAAAATATTCATAAACTATCTCGAAAAGCACAAGGAAACTTTCGTAATAAGCATATTGGGTTTGTGTACCAATTTCATCATCTGCTACCAGAGTTTACTGCACAAGAGAATGTCGCCATGCCATTGATTATTGCTGGCATGAATCGCGCTAGAGCATTAGCAGAAGCCGATAGTGTTATAGAGAAAGTTAGCTTATCTAATCGCAAATTACATAAACCATCAGAATTGTCTGGCGGAGAGCGTCAGCGAATAGCCTTTGCTCGCGCGATCGTGAACAAGCCATTGGTGGTATTAGCGGATGAACCTACGGGAAACTTAGATCATGCGACCGCTGACAGAGTATATGACTTAATGTGCGAGCTTAATCAAGAGTTAGGCACAAGCTTTGTCACCGTTACTCACGATTTAGAGCTTGCGGGAAAGATGCAGAGACAACTGAAGTTAGAAGATGGGGTTTTAAAAGGCTAATTAATAGCCTCTTAGCTGAAACTCCATAACATACTTGTAACTGCTAACACCTTTAATTGGTTTAAATGTCCACTTAGAAATAGCTTTGCTGGCTACTTCCTCGAATATACCTTTTGGGTGTGAGTCAATAACATTAAGATGCTTTACTTTACCGCTTTCAGAAAGATTAAATTCGAAAAAGACCCATCCTTCAGTATTTGATATTTGTGCTTTTCTCGGATAGTGAGCCGGTACAGTTTTTAAAGGATATGCGGCTTGGTGCATAAAAGTTTCAACATCGGGAGATTTTCTTTTAGCGTAATTAGATGAGCCTGAAGTTGTACAAGAAGTTATAAGAATAGCTGTAAATATTGTTAAAATAAGTTGTTTCATATTCCCTTATTAATTGTTGTAATTTGGGCTAAGTCTATTCTTTTTTAGATTTGTCATCAAGGTGCAGAGTTTCTTTGATTTTTTCTTTCCAGCGTTCTTTGCGAGCTCGCCAAGCCATAACCACATGATAGCGCCAAGCCATTTGTATCGTGAAATAGCCTAGAATAGAGGCGACAACCCCGCAGATTAAGCAGCCGAGTAAAAAGGGCTTCCAAATAAGTATTAGTTCGTTCTGTAGCCATTCCATGGAAAGTTCAAATTCAAAAGGACTTTCCGGCGTGCCTAAGGTCCATGCTCCAACCTTATAAGCAAAATAAAACATTGGTGGAATGGTTAGCGGATTAGTAATCCAACAAGTGGCTACTGATAAGGGTAAATTTGCTTTTAACCATATAGCTAAAGCTGCTGCGATGACCATTTGAAAGGGAACTGGGATAAATGCGCAGAACAAACCAATTCCAATAGCTACTGAAGCTGAGTAGCGGTTTAGATGCCATAATTGAGGTTCATGCAACCAGTCACCAAAAACCCTTAAGAAGCGATTCTCTTTTATTTTCTTAGGATCGGGCGAGATCTTTTTAAAAAACTTGCGCGGCATCTTCTATCAATATTACACTGTGTTGGTTAAAAACTATTCTAAACAAGGATTGTCATGCTCAAATGGATTTTGGGCTTCCTGTTAGGCTGTTGTAGCATTTTTTGGTTAAGTGAGCCATTACCAAAATGGGGATGGCTGTTAATCTTAATATTTGTCGCATTACTGATTGTCGTTTCAGGAAGGATTTATAATAAATCAATTTTAATTCGAAACTTTGGTCGAATTCTAATAGGATTTTGCATAGGCCTGTTATGGCTTAATTTCCATTCTGAACTGCGTTTAAAGCAACGAATAAGTGAACCGCTACTTAAGCCTCATATTATAGAAGCCAAACTGGTTTCAATACCACAAATTTATCATGAGTTGTTACAATTTAAAGTCGATGTAATTGCATCAGACTCACGGCTATTAGTTGGTAAGAAACTAAAAGTCAGTTGGTATCAATACCCGAAAAAGCTAGTCATTAACAATAGATTGCCTAAACTTGGAGAAACTTGGCAGTTTGTGGTCTCCGTTAAACCGATAGTTTCAGCACTAAATGTAGCCGGCTATGACGCCGAAAAGCAGGCATTTATAGATAAAGTTAACGCAAAAGCAACCATTAAGAAAGATTCTGCGTTGAAGTTAAAATCCGCACCTACTATTTCTGTTGATAGCTTCAGGCAGTATTTATTTGAGGAACTGGCATCATTTGAAAATTCTGGAATCCTGCAAGCATTAATTATTGGTGAAAAATCATCTATAAACGAAGCTCAGAATCAAACCATACGGGCTTTAGGCATCAGCCATTTACTGGTGATATCGGGCCTACATATTAGCATTGTTGCTGGCATTGTTTTTTGGTTGAGCCTTAAGTTTTCCGTACATCTTAAGCGCATTGGATTATCGTTGACGCCGCTTTATTTGGCGGGAATGGCAAGTTTGCTTGCAGCATTACTTTATAGTGCTCTGGCTGGATTTTCGATTGCTACCCTACGTGCTTTATTGATGTGGGCAGCTGTGGTGATTTCAATTACATCAGCTAACGAAAGAAAAATGGGCTACAGCCTTGCACTAGCGATTCTCGTAATTCTGCTGTTGGATCCTTTGAGTTTATTGTCTTATGGATTCTGGTTAACTTTTGCCGCCATTGGCATTATCGCAATTGTACTCATGGGTAGAGTAAAACTATCAAGCAAATGGCTGTTGGGTGCAAAGATACAATGGAAAATTAGCCTTGGTATGGGTCTTTTGATTTGGTTTCTATTCCAGCAAATTAGTTTTGTAACTTTTGCTGTAAATTTAATATTAATTCCCTTGTTTAGTTTAATTATCTTGCCATTGGTGTTCGTAAGTTTATTGCCGTTACTGATATTTGGCTCACGAATATTATTAGGTGCCGTTGATACTTTGATAAGCCAGTTTTTTGACTTTTTTAGTGCTGAATTTATTCAGAACCATAATTTCTTTGTCCACTCATACCTTGATGGCTCTATGTTAATAGCCTTAGCTATGGCATATGGATTATATGTGTTGCCACTAGGTAGATTGAAATGGCTGCCAATCGCTGCGATAAGCAGCATAGCTTTATTGGCTAGTATAAAACCGCAATCCAATGACGATTATCGATTAGCAGTTTTTGATGTTGGTCATGGCTTAGCTAACCTGATTTATAATGACCGGGTTGCAATACTTTATGATACAGGGTTTGCCAATCAAGGATTCTCTTATGCCGAAACCAGTATAATTCCTAGCCTAAGAAGTTTGGGTATAGCTAAAATTGACTTGCTTGTTATTAGTCACGAAGATTTAGATCATTCTGGTGGCGTGGAGAAAATCAAAAATGCTTTCCCAGTGTTACAGATAATAGATAGCAAAACTTGTTTGTCACAACAAGTTGTAAAGTTTCCAGATCTCGAATTAAATTTTTATTCTGCAAAAAATAAATACATCAATAAAAAAAATAATCAATCCTGTGTCTTGCGAGCTAAAGCTAATAATCGAACCGTTTTATTGACTGGAGATATAGAAAAAAGTGCTGAAAGCTATTTATTAGAACAAGCTATAAATCTTCAGGCTGACATTTTGCTATCTCCACATCACGGTAGCAACACTTCGTCGACATATCCTTTTATCAAGACTATTGCAGCCAAACAGGTTATTCATTCAGCGAACCGGTTTAATCGATTTGGGTTTCCAAAGCCGAAAGTAGTTTCTCGCTATAAAGACATGGGCTATCAACAATTTTCGACCGCTTGTTCAGGAATGTTAATGATTGATTTAAGTACGGGTGATATAAAAAAAATGCGCCATAAAAGGCGCATTTGGAGGTTAGAAGCTTGCCGTATTTAATTTTGCTGAGAATTCATATAATCCAGAGTTAACCGCGTTAAAGCTTCAACACCATATTTCATACCGGCCTCATCAACATAAAAGTCTGGAGTATGGTGAGCACCAATACTTGCACCATTTGCATCAAGTGGTTTTCCACCGAGGAAAAAGAATAAACCAGGAACTTCGTTGGCGAAAAACGAAAAATCCTCAGCTCCGGTGATCGGCTTAATGATATTTACTTGATTCACTACGGATTCAAGCGTTGGCATCATTTGTTCAGTTAAAGACTTATTGTTAAAGGTTACTGGGTAATTTGAAGAGTAGGGGATCTTAACTTCTACATCGGCACCCATACTTTCACCAATTAATTTAGCTTTTTCGGTAATAAGTTTACGAGTTATTTTCTTATCGTTTTGGCTAAATGTTCTTACTGTGCCTAACATTTCTAATTTTTCAGGAATAATATTTGAACGAACTCCACCATGAATAGAGCCGATGGTGACTACCGCAGGACGTTGAGTTAAATTCATATGACGGCTAACCACAGTTTGTAAACCGTTGATGATTTGTGCACTGGTGACAATAGGGTCAACACTGTTCCATGGTGTTGAGCCGTGGGATTGTTTGCCATTAATGATAATTTTCATATCATCAACCCCAGCCATAATTCCTTCTGGCTTAACACCAATAGTACCAATATCCATTCCAGAACTGATGTGCAATCCGAAAATTACGTCTACTTGAGGGTTTTTAAGAACGCCTTCTTTGACCATTAATTCTGCTCCGCCTTCTTCACCAGCAGGAGCACCTTCTTCGGCAGGCTGAAAAATAAATTTAACTGTGCCATTTAAATCTTTTTGCATTCCAGTAAGAATTTCGGCAACCCCCATTAAAATAGCCACATGAGTGTCATGACCGCAAGCATGCATCACTGGAACTTGCTCGCCGTTGTATTCTGCGATAACTTTTGAGGCGAAATCTACAGGAGCGCGTTCTTTAACAGGCAGCGCATCCATGTCTGCGCGTAGGGCAACAACCGGACCAGGCTTCGCACCTTCTAAAATGGCAACTACACCAGTATGCGCTACGTCTGTTTGAACTTTCAAACCAAGCGATTTCAAATGCTTTGTGATGTATTTTGCAGTCTCAAATTCTCGGTTAGAAAGTTCGGGGTTTTCGTGAATATGGCGTCGCCAATCAATCACTTTGCTTTCTATTTGACTGGACTTTTCTTTAAGCAGTTGATCTAAAGCAGGTGCTTCAGCGTTAACTGATAAAGGAGTAAATAGGCTAGCGAAGATTAATGAATAGCTTAGTTTTTGTTTGATTTTTGTTGATATCATTGTCAGTTCTAACATCCATAATTGAACGAAAGTACTAACTGTGCCTTTTTTGAGCTTGAATTGCAATGGAGCTGCAAAAAAGGCTGCATCAGCAGCCTTTGGTTTAACTATAGAAATTCTTATTTGTTAAAGGTTGAACTCATTTCATCTTTAGAGAAATCATCAACGTTTATGACTTCCAATCGAGCATCTTCTGCATTGATGACTAACTGCAATTCATCTTGGCTAATCAACCCTTCATCAAATGCTTCTTTTGCAAAACTGATAACTTGATGATTAGATGGTTTTTTACCTAATGCTGCTGAAAATTTAGCGACCACAGGCTCCATTTCTAATTGCAAGCGTAGCGCTTTATCGACCTTGAAAAGGTTACTAAACTCAGATTCAGACTTAAAGATGCCATGAGTAAGCTCTTCTCGCATAGCTTCAGGTTGCTGTAATTCTTTAGCAACTTTACGACCAAGCTTGTCTGAAGGTGCTGACAATGGAAGGCCTAACGGGAAAACTACTAAGCGCAACAACTTGCCCATCCAGCTGATTGGGAAGTTGCGCAACACACCGTCCGCCGCCATTTGAGTTTCGTATAAGCAATGCTCGATGGCCCACTGAACTACGTGATTATCATGTTCGGGGCGCCCTTTATCTTCAAAATGTTTTAACACAGAAGTAGCAATGTATAAGTTACTAAGCATATCTCCTAAACGACCAGAAATAGACTCTCGACGTTTCAATTCGCCGCCAAGAACACCCATGGTAACGTCTGACAAGAAAGCTAAGGCGCTACTAAATCGAGTTATTCTTTGATAATAACGTCCGGTAAAATCAGCTTGTGGTTTTCGCACGAATAGGCTTGCTGTTAATCCTAACCAAAAGGTGCGGACTTTGTTACTAGCAGCAAAACCTATATGTGCGAATAACGCTTTGTCAAAGTCTTTAATGGCTTGTTCTTTATTTTCATTCTGGCTGGCATCAATAAGCTTTAAGACATAGGGATGGCAGCGGATAGAGCCCTGACCATAGATAATTAAGCTACGGGTTAGGATATTGGCACCTTCGACAGTAATCGATATCGGGGCGCCTTGATAAGCTCTCCCTAAGTAGTTTTTCGGACCCATCATCACCGCTTTACCACCATGAATATCCATACCATCAATGGCACAATCTTGAGCGAGTTTGGTGGTGTGGCACTTCACAATTGCCGAGGCAACCGATGGTTTCTCTCCCGAGTCTATACCGGCCGCCGTAAAACTGCGGACCGCATCAATCATATAGGTTTTACCGGCGATACGAGCCAGGGCTTCCATGACTCCTTCCATATAGCCAACAGGTACTTTAAATTGACGGCGAATGCGAGCATAGGCGCCAGTGGTATAAGCAACCATTTTTGCACCGCCGGTAGCGCCTGAGGGTAATGAAATCGCTCGACCTGCGGATAAGCAATCCACTAGCATGCGCCAGCCTTGCCCAGCCATTTTTTCGCCACCAATAATATAATCAAGAGGGACAAATACATCTTCACCTTTAGTAGGACCATTTTGAAATGGAGTGCTTAATGGGTAGTGGCGACGACCAATCTCTACACCATCCGTATCCGTTGGAATTAATGCGCAAGTAATCCCCAACTCTTTTTTCTCGCCAATTAGGCCATCTGGATCATACATCTTAAAGGCTAATCCTAGTAATGATGCCACTGGCGCTAGGGTGATATAGCGCTTATTCCAATTTAATTTTAGACCTACGACTTCTTCACCATTCCATTGGCCTTTGCATACAACGCCGGAATCTGGAATCCCTCCAGCGTCAGAGCCCGCTTCAATAGCAGTTAAAGCAAAGCAGGGAACTTCTTCTCCAGTAGCTAATCGTGGTAAGTAGTGTTTTTTCTGCTCTTCTGTTCCATAATGCATAAGCAGCTCTGATGGTCCAAGAGAGTTAGGGACAGAAACAATACTGCCAACAGTTGCGCTTAACGAGTTAATCTTGGTTAATACTTGAGATTGTGCGTAAGAAGAAAAACCTAAGCCACCGTATTCTTTAGGGATAATGAAACTAAAGAATCCTTTGTCCTTAATAAATTGCCATAGTTCAGGGGGTAAATCACGATCTACATTAGTAATTTGCCACTCATTGATCATGGAGCACAGTTCTTCAGTGGGTCCATTAATAAAGGCTTCTTCTTCTGCGCTTAGTGAAGCTCTGGGGATATTATGAAACCTTTTCCAATTTGGTTTACCAGCAAACACCTCTTGTTCCCACCAAACCGTTCCGGCATCAAGTGCTTCTTGCTCAGTATCGGAAATCTTCGGCATAACACCTTTAAAAGTTTCTAGTAATTTGCCAGCAATAGGGCGACGAATAGCAGGTAAATTCAATGGAATTATTACTAAAAGTGCGATGAGCCAATGAATATAGGGAACAGAATACTGAAAGCCCCAAATAAGCAGTATTGCAACAATAACTAGAGAAGATGTTTTGAGCCCTGCACGGTGATAGAGCAAAGCACTGATTGTTAGAATTAAAATAAGAGTTAGCATTTTTCTTCCTTAAACTTCTATATCTCTCGAGTATATCACATCGTACCAGTTGTTTAAGTAGATATTTCGCTCAGTTTAAGTGCTAACTACTTGAACTTATAAGGACTTTATAAGAATATAGACGGGTTGAGATAAAACTATAATTTGAGGAGCCCCTATGAAACGCTTAGCCGTGGCCATAATTCATGGTATCGGATCAGAAAAAGAATTTTATTCAGTCGAGCTAAAGCACCGAATCGTAGAAGAATATTTAAAAGCAGATCCAAATAATCGCATGGAAGATGATTTATTATTCCATGAAATCTATTGGGGCGACCTAGTACATGAAGATGATGGTCAATTATTAAGCAAGCTAGATTACAAAAAAGAGCTGAGCTATAAAGACTTACGAAATATTTTTATCGATGTGATGCGCTTAGGTAATTCTTATAGTAAGAATAATGAAAGCGGTCTATACGATGCGATTCATGAACGTATTAAAAGCAGCATGAATAAATTTGCTTCACACCGAAATGTTGATCAGGAAGATACGCCGCTAGTCATAATGGCCCATTCTTTCGGTTCAGTGATCATGTCTAACTATATTTATGATTTACAGAGCAACACTTCAAATATGTCTAATTTCGAAGCATTTAAAACCCTAGCAGGTATAGTAACTTTTGCATCGCCGTTAGCTATTTTTTCTAAGCAAACCGGTGATTTTAGCAGTCCAATTAACAAAATTGGTAGTGCGCTAGAAGATGGCCTTAAAGAGCGGGTTAAATGGCTGAACTTCTACGATAAAGATGATGTGGTTGCTTATCCTATGAAGAATGTTAACGAAGCATATAATCAAGCTGTAGACACTGATTTAGAAATCAACGTAGGTTCTGCAGCAACTTCGTGGAATCCAGCTTGCCACACCGGCTATTGGGAAGATAAAGATTTCATTAAGCCTGTAGCGCGTTATTTAGGTGAGGTTAGAGCTCCGCACGATTTCTGGAAGCTCTAAGCAACCGTTTAACTTTGAAATCTCTTGCTTTTAAGTTGCGACTTAAGAGCAAGAGATTTTTTTATTGTCGGACGAATTAAAAAGTTGTCATGGATAAAGATAAAAACCAACAATTTGAATTTGATCATACGATTTTAAAGAATTGTTTGGTGCAAGATCAGTTTGCGCTTAAAAAACTTGCTAGTGTGATAGCAAAGCGTTTAAAGCAAGATCTTCCTTCTGGGAAATTAATTTCTAAATTTGAAAAGCTTCTACAAAACTCGCAATCTACAAAAACTCAGCGTCAGTCTTTAGTAAATAGAAAAATTAAATTTGATGATGCTCTGCCAATTTCTCAAAAGCGTTTAGAAATCGCCGAGTTAATTAAAGAGAACCAAGTAGTCGTTGTTGCAGGCGAAACGGGCTCGGGCAAAACCACTCAATTACCAAAGATTTGTTTAGAGCTTGGTCTAGGGATAGATGGGCGTATCGGCCATACTCAACCAAGGCGAGTGGCGGCAACTAGTGTGGCTAGGCGGATTGCCGAAGAGTTAGAGTCTCCTCTCGGCCAAACAGTTGGCTATAGTATTCGTTTTAATGACCAGGTTAATGATGCGACTCCTATTCGTATAATGACTGATGGGATATTACTTAATGAGATTGGTTTTGACCCATTACTCAAGCAATATCAAGTCCTTATTATCGATGAAGCGCATGAGCGCAGTTTAAATATTGACTTTCTATTGGGCTATTTAAAAAACTTACTACCTAAGCGCCCAGATTTAAAAATTATTATCACTTCGGCAACCATCGACTTAGAACGTTTTGCTAATCACTTTTCAAATAAAGGCAAGCCAGCGCCAGTGATTGAGGTGAGTGGTCGAACTTATCCGGTGGACTTATGGTACCGAGAGCCGGATGATGAAAATCCTCTGCCGCAAGTAGAGCAAATTGGCCAAGCAGTTCAAGAATTAATGGCACATGATACTGGTGATATTTTAGTTTTCTTATCCGGTGAAGCTGAAATCCGAGAAACCGCAAAATTTCTGCGTAAAGAGCAGTTTGAACAATGCCAAGTGCTGCCTTTATATGCAAGGCTTTCCATTGGAGAACAAGAGAAAATATTTAAATCATCGGGCGGTAAGCGTCGAATTGTTTTATCAACGAATGTTGCAGAAACTTCGGTCACAGTTCCCGGTATTCGATTCGTTATTGATCCCGGCTTTGCGAGAATCAGTCGTTATTCAGTGCGTAACAAAATCCAGCGCCTACCCATAGAGAAAGTCTCGCAAGCAAGTGCCAATCAGCGAAAAGGGCGTTGTGGCCGTGTTGCTGATGGAGTTTGCATACGTCTTTATTCTGAAGAAGACTTTGAAGCACGCTCGGAGTTTACCGATGCGGAAATATTAAGAACCAATTTGGCTTCAGTTATTTTGCAAATGAAGCAGTCCAATTTAGGGGATATTGAAGAATTTCCTTTTTTAGATCAACCTGGACCAAAGCAAATTAGCGACGGACAAAATTTATTAATCGAATTAGAAGCCATCGCTAAAGATAAAGCCTTAACTGCGGTTGGTAAGCAAATGGCAAAGCTACCAATTGAGCCGAGACTCGCAAGAATATTAGTTGAAGGTAAAAACCGATCGGTCCTTAATGAATGCTTGGTGATTGCTGCTTTTTTATCGGTGAAAGATCCTCGAGAGTGGCCTTTTGATAAAAAAGAATTAGCGCATCAAAAACATCAAAAGTACCTTCATAGCCAGTCAGATTTTATTGGGATTTTAAATCTGTGGCGTCAGCTTCACGCGCAGCAAGATGAATTGTCTAATCGACAGTTTAAAGATTACTGTCAAACAGAATTGATCAATTCCAATGCTTTTAGAGAATGGCGTAATACCTATCGTCAATTAAAGCAACTTACTTTAGAAAATCAGCAGCGCTTAAACGTGATTAAAACTTTTAATCAAGAAAATAAAAAAGCTGAGGCGGCTGACTACCAAAATTTGCATAAGGCATTGCTGTCAGGACTATTAGGCTTTGTTGGGCAAAAGGATATTGAAAAAGGCTATTTGGCTGCGAGGCAGTCTAAATACTTTATTCATCCTCAATCTGTTAATTTCAAAAAACAACCGGCTTGGATCATGGCTTTTGAAGTGGTGGAAACTACTCAAGCCTATGCTCGGCTTACAGCTTTTATTGAGCCGTTATGGTTAGAAGAAGTTGCTAAGCATTTGCTGAAAACTCATTACTTTGATCCTTTTTGGAGTAAAAGTCGCGGATGTGTGATTGCTCCAATTCAGCAGACTTTATATGGGTTAAAAGTTGTAGTTGAGCGTAAAGTCGATTATTCGCAAGTGGATAAAGATCTATCAAGAAAGCTTTTTATCACACATGCTTTGGTACGCCATGAGCTCAACAGTAAAGACGAATTCTTTTTGGCTAACCAAAAGGTCTGGGCTGAAGCAGAGCAAGAAATTGCTAAAGCTCGACAGGCCGATTTGAGAGTGGCAGAAAAAGATATCTACGATTGGTTTGCAAATAGACTGCCGGACAATATTTGCAATGCTAAAAGTTTAAATCAATGGTTAAAAAAAGATAAACATAATTCACAAAGACTTAAGCTAAGTAAAAACTTAATTTTAGGTGAAGAGCAACAAGATAAAGGCTTATTCCCTGAAGCCATTACTATAAAGGGAGTGGAACTGAAAGTAGCTTATCATTTTGAACCTAGTCATGAGCGCGATGGAGTAACCGTAAAGATACCTAAAACTTTGCGAAACCGGTTCTCGGATATCGATTTTGAGCGCTTAGTTCCCGGCTTATTAGAAGAAAAAATCGAATATTTGATTCGATCTATGCCTAAACGCTTTAGAAAGAATTTTCTACCGGTACCAACTTATGCCAAGGCTTGCTATGAAACAGTTTTGGAACAGTCAGGAACCTTAAAGGATATTATAAGTAAGCAATTATACAAAATGACGGGAGTGATTTTGACTCAAGAAGCATGGTCAGAAATTAATTTGCCTGAACATCTTCTGATGCGAATTGAAGTGGTTAATGATAAACGAAAGGTTATAGAAACGGCTAGAAGCCTTGAAGCAAATGTAAAAAGTACAAAGTCACCCAAAATATCCCATAAAACAAGAAAGACTCTACAAGAAACCTATACCGATTGGGACTTTGACTTTAAGCCGACAGGAGAGATAACAGAGGCGGGGACGGTAATTCCTGTTTACTATGCGGTTGAAGATGCGAAAGAAAAGGTGCGTATCATTTATTCAGTGAGTAAAGCGAGTGCTGAGAAAACACATATACGAGGGGTCTGTCGTTTAGTGGCGCTAGCTAATCAGGACAAACTAAAGTATCTGATGAAAAGCAACCCTGCAAAGCAGTCATTATCGCTAGGTGTCGTGTCTTTAACCAATTATTCCGATCTAGTCTGTTCAGTATATTTAGCTTCGATTAAACAGCTGTGTTTCGACAATTTACCTTTTAATAGAGGTGAGTTTCAAAAGTTAGCTGATAGTATTTCTTCGGAGATAGTTCCAGAAGCACTAAAAGCATTGCAGCGACTGGCGAAAATACTTAAGAAGCGCGCAGAATGTTTGGCTAGTATTAATAAGCTTTCAAATTCATATGAGAATTTAAAACAGGATGTAACAGAGCAGTTAGATTATCTATTTGTAGAAGACTTTAGTTATCGCTTTGGTTTAGATAAGTTGCAAGATTATTCGCGTTATTTAGATGCGTTATCGACACGCATTAATAAAGCAAAGCAAAGTATGCAAAAGGATAATCAGGCTGCAGATAAAATTAATCCTTGGTTGGATATGCGAATAGAGTTAGAGGAAAGCAATAAAGTACCTGAGTATGAATTAATTTCATACTTGTGGATGTTAGAGGAGTACCGTATTTCGATATTTGCCCAAGGGCAAAAAACACGGTTTCCGGTCTCAGATAAGCGCTTGCAGAAATTTAGCGAGCAACTAAAATTAAAGTATCAATAAGAATAATTTGTTGGGGAATTTATGTCACTTTTTCAATTGATCGCAACCGTGTTATCGCTTGCTGCCGTATTTAGCTATATTAATTACCGCTTTTTAAAATTGCCAATCACGATTGGGGTGATGTTGTTAAGTTTATTGTTTTCCTTGGCATTAATTTTACTCAGTCAGTTTGGTGTAGATTTTGAGGCTAGGGCAGAATCGATACTGAAGCAGATAGATTTTGACGATACTTTGATGCATGGCTTGCTTAGTTTTTTATTATTTGCAGGAGCATTGCATGTAAATATTAATGATTTGCGTGAGCAGAAGTGGGTCATTGCCACTCTAGCGACTTTGGGCGTCATGTCTTCTACCTTCATTACTGGAACCGCTGCATATTACTTATTAAATTTTTTGGGAATCGAAATTAGCTACATTTATGCACTTATTTTTGGTGCTTTGATTTCTCCAACAGACCCGATTGCAGTTCTGGGGATATTAAAGCTCGTTGGTGCGCCCAAAACCTTAGAAACTAAAATTGCAGGTGAATCACTATTCAATGACGGAGTGGGGGTCGTTGTATTTATCGTTTTAGTAGGCATTGCCACTAGCGGAACTGATATTACCGCAGGGCAGGTGGTTGGCTTGTTCGCGACCGAGGCCATAGGCGGCGTCATGTACGGTTTAGGGTTAGGCTTTATTGGCTACTGGATGTTAAAGACGATCGATAATTATCAAGTTGAAGTGTTAATCACTTTGGGTTTAGTGACCGGTGGTTATGCTTTAGCCGAAGTATTGCATTTATCAGCTCCTATCGCGGTCGTAGTCGCTGGATTAATGATTGGCAATCATGGTCGTATATTTGCTATGAGTGACAATACTCGCAAGCGACTGGATAATTTCTGGGAGCTAATCGATGAAATTTTAAATGCAGTTTTGTTTTTACTGATAGGTTTAGAAGTCATCATTTTAAGCTTTACTGGCAAGTATTTAATAGCAGGTCTGATTCTTATAGCGGTAGTCTTAATTTCACGCATGATCAGTATTGGTATTCCGATTCAAATTATGAAGAAGTTTCGTACTTTCACCCCTTACGTCATATCTATTATGACTTGGGGTGGTTTAAGAGGCGGTATATCTGTCGCTTTAGCCTTATCACTTCCTAATGTACCGGAACGGGAACCTATCCTATTTGTCACATATTGTATCGTAGTCTTTTCTATCGTGGTTCAAGGCCTTACCGTCAAAAAAGTACTTAAGCTAGCTGAAAAACATTAAGTAGACATGTATTAAATAACAAAGAGGCTGCGTTTCAGCCTCTTTTTGTAAAATAATTGCAATTAACTGTTAATTTCAAGCCGTTGATTTTTATAAAATCCGCATAAATTTGTAAGAAGTACTGACGCTTATTTTTTTAAAGTATTATCAGTAACTTAACGGCTTGTAATAAGAACTAACTTCTTAAATATTAAATAAACAACTGATTTGTATGAATATTGTTCATTTGAATTCAGAGGGAAAATGCAAGGTTTACAATCTGATACAAATGACCGGCATTCAGTGGCTGTTTCATAATTGATACATAATTTTGCGAAATGACAAAATCTGTCAGTACCGCTTTGACTTTTGTAAGATTTTCCAACTCTAGACCAATTTGTATGATTCCCAATATAGTAACGTAAGCGAAAAGGATCACAGTGACTGCGCAAAGTTGATGGGGTGCTCGCTGAAATAATTTATTTTTGAGCAATGTTCAAAGGAGGAGCATAGCATGAATAAGAAACTCGTTTATATCGGTAAAACGGGTCTGGGATTAGGGTTGTTGATCTCTACACAACTGGCAATTGCAGGCCCGAAAATTCACGAAGTTCAACCGTTTCCAATTGAAGCGCCTGAACAGTTAGTTATCTGGGGTTCAGATTTTGGTGACGATCCTGAAATTTATTTTGGTACTCACCTTAGTCCATTAGTGCATAGCGCTTCTCAACAAGCTTGTGCAGATATGGCATTCAATCCTGCTCCGCCACTAGATCCTACTGAATTTGATTGTTTAGTAGTTGATCTTCCAATAGTAAATAATGGTGAGCCTTATGTACCTTCAGGCGATTATTTATTAAAGATCATTTCAGAAAGTGGAGTTAATGTTTGTGGTGAAAAACCGTCATCATTAACTTTCTTATATCAACCTGCAAATTGTGATGGTTTGAATTCTCAAGCAGATGCTTCTTGCTCAGGGGATATGACCGGTGCTATTGGACCTACCTCAGTATCTGCTTCAGGTGGTAATAAAACTCAAAAATGGGCGGCTCCTGCTAGTCCTATTTTCCCAGGTGATCAAGTAGTTTTAGCTGCTGATGCAGGTAAAAATTGGCCTAATGAGTTAACTATAGATATGAGTGACGCAGGTTTAAGTCAATCAGTCAGTCTTCATACTTCTTGTTCTCAACCTCTAATTCTAGGAGAGTTCTACGGCAGCATGCAGCTTGTAGACTTCATTGGTGTTGAAGGTGATCCATTGAATCAAATGGATTTATACGATTTAACCTTAGGAGCTGTTGGTCCTGAAGGTCCACAAGGCCCTCAAGGTAAAGAAGGTCCTGCAGGTCCAAAAGGAGACCAAGGTGCACAAGGTAAAGTCGGTGCCCAAGGTGATCAAGGTCCTCAAGGTAAAATTGGTTTAACCGGTGAGCAAGGTCCACAAGGTAAGCCTGGTGCAGATGGTGCTGATGGCGCCCAAGGTGACCAAGGTCCTCAGGGTAAAATTGGTTTAACCGGTGATCAAGGTCCACAAGGTAAAGTCGGTGCAACCGGTGATCAAGGTCCACAAGGTAAAGTCGGTGC
>CANNDL010000007.1 GCA_947503435.1 uncultured Kangiella sp.
ATGAAGGCTTACGTTTTGCTATCCGTGAAGGTGGCCGTACGGTAGGTGCTGGTGTTGTTGCTAAAATCTTTGAATAATCTTAGATAAATCAAATAGATAGCAATAACTGAAGAGCGCTTCTAATAAAAAACATTAGTTTTTTAAATTAGAAGATTGCAATTCAAAAAAGGCAGGGTATAATTCCCTGCCTTATTTTTGCAATAGCTGCGACATAAGCTAGCTGTTGTATGAGTTTTAGGCCACTAGTTCAATTGGTAGAGCGTCGGTCTCCAAAACCGAATGTTGGGGGTTCGAGTCCCTCGTGGCCTGCCACTTTTTTGTGGTGTAGCTACATAAGTAGCTGAATTTAAAAGGTTTATTGAATGAGCGCACAAGCGACAGAAGAAAAATCAAAATTAGACAGCTTAAAATGGCTAGTTGCCTTTGGCTTATTAATTGCTGGCATTGTTGGTTTTGACTACTATGCTGAGCAAGCCATGTACATCCGTGCCCTAATAGTTATTGTTGGTTTAGTTGCGGCGATTGCAGTTGTAATGACCACAGCTAAAGGCAAGGCTTTATGGCAGTTTATTAAAGAGTCGCGCACAGAATTACGAAAAGTTATTTGGCCAAGCTCTAACGAGACCGTAAGAACGACCATCGCAGTGTTAGTGATGATTATAATCTTAGGATTGTTCTTATGGGGTTTTGATTCTTTAATTAATACTTGGGTTATAACCCCAATTATTGGTTAATCCTTTTAAGCAGGAGTAAAGCATGGCATTACGTTGGTATGTAGTACAAGCCTTTTCAGGTTACGAAAACAAGGTTAAGACCATGTTGGAAGAACGTATCCAACTGGCTGGTCTGGAAGAGTTTTTCGGAGAAGTACTGGTGCCTACGGAAGAAGTTGTTGAAATGCGTGCTGGTCAAAAGCGTCGTAGCGAACGAAAATTCTTCCCTGGCTATGTATTAGTCAGTATGGAAATGAACGAAGAAGCTTGGCAGGTAGTGCGTAACACGCCACGTGTCATGGGCTTCATCGGCGGTACTTCAGACCGCCCGGCTCCAATCTCGCAAAAAGAAGCAGATGCTATCTTGAACCGTATCGAAGATAGTGGTGATAAGCCGAAGCCAAAAACATTGTTCGAACCAGGCGAAATGGTTCGAGTCACCGATGGTCCTTTTGCGGACTTTAATGGTGTAGTAGAAACGGTTAACTATGAAAAGAGCCGTTTACAAGTATCAGTCTCTATCTTTGGTCGATCAACTCCGGTAGAATTGGAGTTTGGCCAGGTTGAAAAAGGCTAATAGCAAATATAGCTGATTGCTAAAGTAATAGCATTAGCTGGCTTGAAAATTAGAATAAAAGCATTTCTCTGTAAAACAGTTGTTTAAACGGGGAAGTGCTTTTATGACTTTGTGAAACGGGGAGCTAGATTCATATTTCTAGCGTTTGGACCCAATTAAGAGGTGTAACATGGCTAAGAAAGTCGAAGCTTATATTAAGCTACAAGTAGCAGCTGGTTCTGCTAACCCTTCGCCACCGGTTGGTCCTGCATTAGGTCAACACGGTGTAAACATCATGGAGTTCTGTAAAGCGTTCAACGCACAGACTGAAAAAGTAGAGAAAGGTCTTCCTATCCCAGTAGTTATTACTGTGTACAGCGACCGTAGTTTTACTTTCATCACTAAAACTCCACCAGCATCAACTTTAATTTTGAAAGCGCTTAAGCTTAAGTCAGGTTCTGGCGAACCAAACAAAAATAAAGTTGGTAAGATCACTCGTGCCCAGTTGGAAGAAATTGCCACTATGAAAGAGCCAGATTTAACGGCTGCTGACATGGATGCTGCGGTAAACACTATTGCTGGTACAGCGCGCTCAATGGGCGTTGACGTAGAGGGTTAATATCATGGCTAAAATTTCTAAGCGCATGCGCGCAATCAACGAAAAAGTCGCAGGTCGTTCAAACCTTCCGGTTAACGAAGCTATCGACTTAATTAAAGAAGTATCAAGCGTTAAGTTCAGCGAATCTGTAGAAGTTGCTGTGAACTTAGGCGTTGACCCACGTAAATCTGATCAGGTTGTTCGTGGTGCTACTGTTCTTCCAAATGGTACTGGTAAAGACGTTCGCGTTGCAGTATTCACTAACAATGCTGATGCTGCTAAAGAAGCGGGCGCTGACATTGTAGGTATGGATGACTTAGCAGAAGAAGTTAAAAAAGGGAACATGGACTTTGACGTAGTAATTGCTAGTCCTGACGCAATGCGTGTGGTGGGTCAATTAGGTCAAATCTTAGGACCACGTGGTCTTATGCCAAACCCAAAAGTTGGTACGGTAACTCCAGACGTTGCTACAGCAGTTAAGAATGCGAAAGCAGGTCAGGTGCAATATCGTACTGATAAGAACGGTATCGTTCATGCTGGAATTGGTAAAGTTGGTTTTGAAACAGATGCATTGGTTGAAAACTTAAGTACTTTACTTAAAGCATTAAATAAAGCTAAGCCTAGCTCAGCTAAGGGTGTTTACTTGAAGAAAGTTTCTGTTTCTTCAACGATGGGCCCTGGTCTTACTGTTGATTCATCAACAATAAACTTAAAAGACTAAAAATTCGTTGAATCGCTACTTTGTAGTTAAGTAGCGATTTAGCACAAAGGCTTTGGGTTTCCTGGGGTGTGAAATGCAATTCAGGGAACCGTCAAAGACCGTAGGTACTGACGAATCGGGTACTTTGCTAAAGACTTTATTGTCCGCTGCTAAAGGTTCCTTAATGAGGAATACGACGAGTTGGTTTAATTGAGATTTTTGATTGCTTTAAATCAATCGGAAGCCAAAACCTACGCAGATGGTGGATCCTTGAGGAAGCGTTTTATCGTGGAATCGTTCACCGTAACTCAAAGGATAGGATAAAGACTTAGGTCGGCGTCTTATCAAAATGTAACTCAAGTAGAAGTTGAAAAACTGACACTTGGTAAAACTGGAGGTGAACTAGTGGCACTTAGACTTGAAGGCAAGAAGGCAATTGTTAGCGAAGTGAATGCTATCGCTAAAGATGCTCTTTCAGCCGTTGTAGCTGAGTACCGCGGTTTAACAGTTGAAGACATGACTGCATTACGTGTTAAAGCACGTGAAGCAAATGTCTATGTGCGTGTTGTTCGTAACACATTAGCACGTCGCGCTGTTGAAGATACCGAGTTCGCTTGTATGCAAGAAGCATTAACTGGTCAGTTAGTTTATGCATTCTCAATTGACGCACCTGGTGCAGCTGCACGTCTTTTTAAAGACTTCAGCAAAGAGAATGAAAAGCTAGCAGTAACTGGTATCGCCATTGGTGGTGAAATGTTTGGTGCAGAGCGTTTAGACGCTATCGCCGCATTACCTACTAAAGACGAAGCAATTGCATCCTTGATGATGGTTATGAATGGACCAATCACGAAACTAGCACGTACTTTGAACGAAGTACCAAGCAAAGTTACTCGTGTAATGGCAGCTGTTCGCGATCAGAAAGAAGCGGCTTAATATTTTCAATACTCTTTTTAAGAGTACTGTTAACCGTAGTTAATTTTTTATTTATATTTATTAAGAGAACCCAGGAGACTGAAAATGGCTCTATCTAAAGATGATTTATTAAACGCTATTGCTGAAATGAGCGTTATGGAAGTAGTTGAACTTGTTGAAGCTATGGAAGAAAAATTCGGTGTATCTGCTGCAGCTGCTGTTGCTGTTGCTGGTCCTGCTGCAGCTGGCGAAGCTGCTGCTGAGCAAACTGAATTCGACGTAATGATGAAAAGCTTTGGCGCTAACAAAGTAGCTGTAATTAAAGCTATCCGTGGCATCACTGGTCTTGGCTTGAAAGAAGCTAAAGACATGGTTGAAAGCGCACCTGTTGCTGTTAAAGAAGGCGTTGAGAAAGGCGAAGCTGAAGACGTTAAGAAGCAATTGGAAGAAGCTGGCGCTGAAGTTGAAGTTAAGTAATAACGATTTATTACTTGCTAATACTTAAGTAGCAAATAGCTCAAATGGCTGGTGACTTTGTCACCGGCCTTTTTGCCGTTAAACGGCAGCTGAGTTTTCGAGTGAAAATTTAGCAGCGATGCTTAGTTTTGGAGGATGAGCTCTCACTATAAAACTAACCATCATACGAATTCAAAATTGGTCAAAAGTTAGTGAACCGAGGAACCCAAATGGCATATTCTTACACTGAGAAAAAGCGAATCCGTAAGGATTTCGGTCGTCGTTCAAATACTCTCGATGTGCCTTATCTGTTGGCAATCCAGAAAGATTCTTACCGTGAATTTATTGAGCAAAAGAAAGGCTCTGATGAATCAGGTTTGGATGCAGCCTTTAAATCGATATTCCCAATTGAAAGTTATTCTGGCAACGCAGCTCTAGAATTTGTGAGCTATCGTTTAGGCGAGCCAGTATTCAATGTTAAGGAATGTCAAATCCGTGGCGTAACTTATGCAGCGCCGCTTCGCGTGACTATCCGCTTGGTAATCTATGATAAAGATTCTAAAACCAAGAAAGTAAAAGATATCCGCGAACAAGAAGTTTATATGGGCGAATTACCGTTGATGACAGACAATGGTACTTTCGTTATTAACGGTACTGAGCGTGTTATCGTATCTCAGTTGCACCGCTCTCCTGGTGTATTCTTTGATTCAGACCGAGGCAAAACGCACAGCTCTGGTAAATTATTGTACCAAGCTCGTGTAATTCCTTACCGTGGTTCATGGTTGGATTTTGAATTCGATCCAAAAGACATGCTTTACGTGCGAATTGACCGTCGTCGTAAATTACCGTCGTCAATTATCTTGCGTGCTTTAGAATACAGCACTCAAGACATGCTTGATATTTTCTTCGAGCGTGACACCTTCTTTGTAACTAAGAAAGGTGATATCCAATTAGAATTAATTCCGACGCGTTTGCGCGGTGAAACTGCAACTTTTGATATAAAAGCAAAATCAAAAGTAGTGGTTGAAGAAGGTCGTCGTATTACGCCTCGTCACATCAAAGCACTTGAAACTGCTGGTGTGAAGAAGTTAGACGTTCCTGCTGATTATATTTTAGAGCGCGCTTTAGCTTCTGATTTAATCGACAAAGAGTCGGGCGAAATCATTGCTGAAGCTAATGCTGAAATTACTGAAGAGTTATTGGCAACTATTATTGAAGCGGGCATTACAGAAATTCCTACGCTTTATACTAATGACTTAGATCACGGTCCTTACATGTCGGACACTTTGCGTATCGACCCTTCAACAACTGCGCTTGAAGCAAAAGTTGAAATCTATCGCATGATGCGCCCAGGCGAGCCACCAACACAAGAAGCTGCTGAAGGATTGTTCGATAACTTATTCTTCAATGGCGAGCGTTATGATTTATCGCGTGTTGGCCGTATGAAGTTTAACCGTCGTGTTGGACGTGATGAAATCGAAGGTCCAGGCATTTTGTCAAATGATGACATTATTTCTGTGATGAAAGTGCTTATTGATATTCGTAACGGTAGCGGTACGGTTGATGATATCGATCACTTAGGTAATCGTCGTATTCGTTCTGTAGGCGAGATGGCTGAAAATCAATTCCGTGTTGGTTTAGTCCGTGTTGAGCGTGCTGTTAAAGAGCGTTTATCGCAAGCTGAAAGTGAAAACTTGATGCCACAAGATTTAATTAACGCTAAGCCTGTTTCTGCGGCAGTTAAAGAATTCTTCGGTTCAAGCCAATTGTCTCAATTTATGGATCAAAACAATCCATTATCTGAAATTACTCACAAGCGTCGTGTTTCTGCATTAGGACCTGGCGGTCTTACGCGTGAGCGTGCGGGCTTCGAGGTTCGTGACGTACACCCAACTCACTATGGCCGTGTTTGCCCGATTGAGACTCCTGAGGGTCCAAACATTGGTTTGATCAACTCGCTTTCTTGTTATGCACGTACTAACGAGTATGGTTTCTTAGAAACTCCATACCGTCGTGTAGTTAAAGGTAAGGCGACTGACGAAGTAGATTATTTATCAGCTATTGACGAAGGTAAATTCGTTATTGCACAGGCTAACGCTGAGTTAGATAAGAAAGGTAACTTCGTAGAAGAATTAGTTCCTTCACGTCAATTAGGTGAGTTTATTTTAGCGACACCTGATCAAGTGGAGTATATGGACGTATCACCACAACAAATCGTTTCAGTTGCGGCATCAATGATTCCATTCCTTGAACACGATGATGCGAACCGTGCATTGATGGGCTCGAACATGCAACGTCAAGCGGTTCCAACTTTACGTGCTGAAAAGCCATTAGTTGGTACTGGTATGGAGCGTACGGTAGCCGTTGACTCTGGTGTAGTAGTTGCCGCTAAGCGTGGCGGCGTAGTAGACCAAGTTGATGCTAGCCGTGTTGTTATTCGTGTGAATGAAGAAGAAGTTGGCGAGAACGATTCTGGTGTTGATATTTATAACTTCACTAAGTACACGCGTTCGAACCAGAATACTTGTATTAATCAACGTCCTATCGTAAGACAAGGTGACGTAATTGCACGTGGTGATGTATTGGCTGACGGTCCTTCAACTGACTTAGGTGAGTTGGCGTTAGGTCAAAACATGCGCGTAGCTTTCATGCCTTGGAATGGTTATAACTTTGAGGATTCGATTCTTATTTCTGAAAACGTTGTTCAGGAAGATCGTTTTACCAGTATCCACATTCAGGAGCTTACTTGTGTATCTCGTGATACGAAGCTAGGTTCTGAAGAAATTACTGCAGATATTCCAAACGTTGGTGAAAGTGCACTAAGCAAACTTGATGAGTCAGGTATTGTTTATATTGGCGCTGAAGTTAAGCCTGGTGACATCTTAGTGGGTAAAGTTACTCCTAAAGGTGAAACACAGCTTACACCAGAAGAAAAACTTCTGAGAGCAATCTTTGGTGAGAAAGCTTCAGACGTTAAAGATACTTCTTTACGTGTTGGCACTTCAACTTTTGGTACGGTTATTGACGTTCAAGTCTTTACTCGTGACGGCGTTGAAAAAGATGCTCGTGCGAAAGATATCGAAAACGAAGAAGTGGCTCGTGCCAAGAAAGATCTTAATGATGAATTCCGTATTTTAGCGGACAACATCTACCAGCGCGCGCGTAATTTGGTTTCAGGTTGTGTTGCTGAAAAAGGTCCTAACAAATTAAAGAAAGGCAGCAAAGTTACTGCTGACTACTTAGCTGAGTTAGAGCCTGCGCAAGTACTAGAAATTCAATTACGTGTTGATGAAAAGCAGCAGCAATTGGAAAATCTTGCAACCTTCATTACTGATCAAAAGAAAGTTTACGATCAGAAGTTTGAAGCGCAAAAATTAAAAATCACTCAAGGTGATGAACTGCAACCGGGCGTACAAAAAATCGTTAAAGTTTACTTAGCGGTTAAACGTCGTATCCAACCTGGTGACAAAATGGCTGGTCGTCACGGTAACAAAGGTGTTATCTCTAACATCGTACCGGTTGAAGATATGCCATATGACGAAAATGGTGTTCCAGTGGATATCGTATTGAATCCGCTAGGTGTACCGTCTCGTATGAATATCGGTCAGGTTCTTGAAACTCACTTAGGCTGGGCGGCGAAAGGCGTTGGTCTGAAAATTGGTGAGCTTTTAGATACGGGTAAAGCGCCGAAAACGGTTCGTTCATTCTTGAATAAAGTTTATAACCACCGTGATCAAAAAGAAGTTGATTTGGCTGAATTGTCAGATGACGAAGTAATGAACATGGCTTCGAACTTGCGTAAAGGTGTGCCAATGGGGACGCCAGTATTTGACGGTGCTAAAGAGTCAGATATTCATGCAATGTTTGATTTAGCTGAGTTACCGAAAACCGGTCAAACTTGGTTATACGATGGCCGTACCGGTGACCAATTTGAGCGTCCTGTGACCGTGGGTTACATGTATATGCTTAAGTTGAATCACTTAGTTGACGACAAGATGCATGCTCGTTCAACGGGTTCTTACAGCTTGGTTACACAGCAACCATTGGGTGGTAAAGCTCAGTTCGGTGGTCAGCGTTTCGGTGAGATGGAAGTATGGGCACTTGAAGCTTATGGTGCAGCATATACTTTGCAAGAAATGCTAACGGTTAAATCGGATGATGTGAATGGTCGTACTCGTATGTATAAAAACATCGTTGACGGCGATCATCGTATGGAGCCCGGTATGCCTGAGTCATTCAATGTATTGACTAAGGAAATCCGCTCACTTGCGATTAACATCGAGTTAGAGCACGAAGAGTAATACTTCACTTGCTGCTTATATTAGAGGCAGCCAAAGAGACTCCAAAAGTAGCTTGGAGCCGGAAGCGACAAGCTACATTGGAATAAGGTTTAACTCCTACTAGGAGAAAGATTGTGAAAGATTTATTAAATTTTATTAAGCAACAAAATCAGTCTGAAGAGTTTGATGCGATACGTATTGGTTTGGCTTCGCCGGATCAAATTCGCTCATGGTCTTTTGGTGAAGTAAAAAAACCAGAGACGATTAACTATCGTACTTTCAAGCCAGAAAGAGATGGCTTGTTCTGTGCCAAAATTTTTGGACCAGTAAAAGATTACGAATGTTTATGTGGTAAATACAAGCGTTTAAAGCATCGCGGTATCATTTGTGAAAAATGTGGCGTTGAAGTGACTTTAACTAAAGTACGTCGTGAACGTATGGGTCACATTGACCTAGCTTGTCCAGTGGCTCACATCTGGTTCTTGAAATCATTACCAAGTCGTATCGGTATGTTGCTAGACATGACATTACGTGACATCGAGCGCGTATTGTATTTCGAAGCATTCGTAGTTACCGATCCAGGTATGACGACTCTAGAAACCGGTCAGTTATTAAGTGAAGAAGCTTACTTAGATTCTCTTGAAGAATTTGGTGATGATTTCGAAGCTAAGATGGGTGCGGAAGCAGTTTCGGCTTTATTGGATCACATTGATCTAAAAGATGAAGCAGTACGCATTCGTGAAGAAGAAATTCCGAGCACTAATTCTGAAACAAAATTAAAGAAGCTTTCTAAGCGTTTAAAATTATTAGAAGCGTTCTTAGAATCTGGCAATGATCCTCAATGGATGATCATGACTATCTTGCCAGTTCTTCCACCAGATTTGCGTCCATTAGTACCACTAGATGGTGGTCGTTTCGCAACATCTGATTTGAATGATTTATACCGTCGTGTGATTAACCGTAATAACCGTTTGAAGCGTTTATTAGACTTAAACGCGCCTGATATTATCGTGCGCAACGAAAAGCGTATGTTACAGGAATCGGTTGATGCATTATTAGATAATGGTCGTCGTGGTCGTGCGATTACTGGTTCTAACAAGCGTCCATTGAAATCTTTGGCAGATATGATCAAAGGTAAGCAAGGTCGTTTCCGTCAGAACTTACTCGGTAAGCGTGTTGATTACTCTGGTCGTTCGGTAATTGTTGTTGGTCCAACTTTGAAATTACATCAATGTGGTCTTCCTAAGAAGATGGCATTGGAATTATTTAAACCATTCATTTACAGCAAATTAGAAGGCCGCGGCTTAGCGACTACGATTAAAGCTGCTAAGAAAATGGTTGAGCGTGAAGAGCCAATTGTTTGGGATATCTTAGAAGAAGTGATTCGTGAGCATCCAGTGATGCTTAACCGTGCACCAACTCTTCACAGATTAGGCCTACAAGCATTTGAACCCGTTCTTATCGAAGGTAAAGCGATCCAGTTGCACCCATTAGTGTGTGTGGCATTCAACGCCGATTTCGATGGTGACCAAATGGCGGTACACGTACCGTTAACTATTGAAGCTCAATTAGAAGCTCGTGCTTTGATGATGTCTACTAACAACATCTTGTCGCCAGCAAACGGTGAGCCAATCATCGTTCCAACGCAAGACGTGGTATTAGGTTTATATTACCTAACGCGTGAGCGCATCAATGCAAAAGGTGAAGGCATGATCTTTACCGATGCAGACGAAGTGCAACGTGCTTATGCAAATAATATCGTAGATCTTCACGCAAAGGTTAAAGTTCGTTTACCTATCGTACATTTTGACGAAGCTGGTGAACGTACCGATACCATTGAGTTGTTAGATACAACGGTTGGTCGTTCATTATTATGGGGCATCGTTCCAGACGGCATTAGTTTTGAGCTTGTAAACCAAGCAATGACTAAGAAAGCCATCTCGAAATTGGTAAACACTTGTTACCGTGAACGTGGTTTGAAAGCGACAGTAATTTTCGCCGACCAATTAATGTATACAGGTTTCTCGTACGCTACTCGCTCTGGTGCTTCGGTTGGTATTGAAGATATGCAAATACCAGAAATTAAATCTGAGATTATTGAATCTGCAGAAAAAGAAGTTGCAGAGATTCAAGAGCAGTTTAACTCTGGTTTAGTAACTCAAGGTGAGCGCTACAACAAGGTCGTGGATATCTGGTCTCATACGAATGAGAAAGTAGCCAAGGCGATGATGGATAATATCGGTACTGAAGAAGTGACTGATAAAGAAGGTAACACTACTCGTGAGCCTTCATTCAACTCGATCTTTATGATGGCGGATTCAGGCGCTCGTGGTAGTGCCGCTCAGATTCGTCAGCTAGCCGGTATGCGTGGCTTGATGGCAAAACCAGATGGCTCGATTATCGAAATGCCAATTAAAGCGAACTTCCGTGAAGGTCTAGACGTATCTCAGTACTTCATCTCGACTCACGGTGCTCGTAAAGGTTTGGCCGATACTGCATTGAAAACAGCAAAC
Source organism: uncultured Kangiella sp. (assembly GCA_947503435.1). Classification (GTDB taxonomy): domain Bacteria; phylum Pseudomonadota; class Gammaproteobacteria; order Enterobacterales; family Kangiellaceae; genus Kangiella. The sequence continues at coordinate 10,729 of CANNDL010000007.1, forward strand.
TCGGGTTACTTAACTCGTCGTTTAGTAGACGTTGCTCAAGACATGGTTATTACTACCGAAGATTGTGGTACTGACGATGGTCTTATCATGACTCCTTTAATTGAAGGTGGTGATGTTGTTGAGCCATTGCGCGAACGTGTATTAGGTCGTGTAGTAGCTGAACATGTTTATGTTCCTGGTACTGATGACGTATTGGCAGAAGCTGGTACTTTATTAGACGAGAAATGGGTAGATATTTTCGAGAAGAACTCGGTTGATGAAGTTCGTGTACGCTCGGTAATTACTTGTGATACTCGTACTGGTGTTTGTGCCGCTTGTTATGGACGTGACTTAGCGCGCGGTCATATCATCAATCAAGGCGAGGCAGTTGGTGTAATCGCTGCTCAATCGATTGGTGAGCCAGGTACACAGCTTACAATGCGTACCTTCCACATTGGTGGTGCCGCTTCGAGAGCATCTGCTGAAAACAATGTACAAATTAAGAACGACGGTGAGTTGCGTCTTAAGAATGCAAAAACTGTTGAGAAGAAAGATGGCAAACTAGTTATCGTTTCGCGTTCAGCTGAATTGAACGTAATCGATGAGTTTGGTCGTGAGCGTGAGCGTTATAAAGTTCCTTATGGTGCGGTTTTAAGCGCAGCAGAGGGTGCTAAAGCGACTGGTGGCGATATTGTTGCTAACTGGGATCCGCACACTCACCCAATCATTGCTGAGCTTGGCGGTAAGATCCAATTCGTTGACATGCTTGAAGGTGTCAACATGGAACGTCAAACTGATGAATTAACCGGTTTGAGTTCTATCGTAATTACTGAAAACAAACAGCGTACGGGTGCTAAATCTACTGAAGTTAAACCAGCGATTAAGTTAGTAGATAAGAAAGGCAAAGAGCTTTGTATCCCAGGTACTGAAGTTCCTGCGGTTTATTTCTTACCAACAAACGCTATCGTCAATCTTGAAGATGGATCTGCCGTAAATATTGGTGATGCGATTGCTCGTATTCCACAAGAAAGCTCGAAGACTAAGGATATTACTGGTGGTCTTCCACGTGTTGCTGACTTGTTTGAAGCTCGTAAACCAAAAGAATCTGCAATCTTGGCAGAAATCTCAGGTACTGTGAGCTTCGGTAAAGAAACTAAAGGTAAGCGTCGTTTAGTCATTACTCCTCATGACAATGACAACGTTTACGAAGAGTTAATCCCAAAATGGCGTCATCTAAACGTCTTTGAAGGTGAGAAAGTTGAAAAGGGTGAGGTTGTCTCTGATGGCGCTGATAACCCACACGACATTCTTCGCTTGAAAGGGGTTACTGAACTTGCCCGTTACATTGTGAACGAAGTGCAAGAAGTTTATCGTCTGCAAGGTGTAGGCATTAACGATAAGCACATCGAGGTTGTGATCCGCCAGATGTTGCGTAAGTGTATCGTTACTAACCCAGGTGATTCGCGCATGTTACGTGGTGATCAAATGGAAGTGGTGCGTGTGTTTGAAGCGAACGATAAGTTAATTGAAGCAGGTAAAGAGCCAGTTGAGTTTGAGCGTGTATTGATGGGTATTACCAAAGCATCGCTTGCAACTGAATCATTTATTTCTGCGGCGTCTTTCCAAGAAACTACCCGTGTACTTACCGAGGCGGCTGTCAACGGTAAAATGGATGACTTGAAAGGCTTGAAAGAAAACGTAATTGTGGGTCGTTTGATTCCGGCTGGTACCGGTTTAAGCTATCACCAAGACCGTCGTAAAAAACGTGCTGAAGTGATTGTCGAAGACACTGGCCCATCAGCAGATGAAGTAGAACAGGCTTTATCGGAAGAGTTAAGCTCTATCGAAAAAGCAACTGAGGAATAAGGCTTACTTAAGCGATCAATTGTATAACTTTTGATCTATAGTTGATCGCTTGACTTATGCCTTTGACCTCATTAGAATAGCGCGCCCTAGACCTAGGACACTTAATTTTAGTCCTAAGGGGCGCATGAATTAGCGTAAACTGAATATTAGAGAAAGAATTAATGGCTACTATTAATCAGCTAGTAAGAAAACCTCGCGTAAAGCAGGTTAAGAAAACGACTACTCCGGCTTTGGAAGCATGTCCACAAAAACGTGGCGTTTGTACTCGTGTATATACAACAACTCCAAAGAAACCAAACTCAGCACTACGTAAAGTAGCGCGTGTTCGTTTGACCAACGGTTTTGAAGTAACTTCATACATCGGTGGTGAAGGTCACAACCTTCAAGAGCACAGCGTTGTCATGATCCGTGGCGGTCGTGTAAAAGATTTACCAGGTGTTCGTTATCACTGTGTTCGTGGTAATCTGGATTTGGCTGGCGTGAAAGATCGTAAGCAAGGTCGTTCTAAGTACGGTACTAAGCGACCTAAATAAGTTTTATAAGTGACGCTATTTGAACTTTTATTTCAGCAGCTAATTGGCTATTGCCCATTTCGCTTCATAAAATTCAATTAACTTGCTTCTAAAGCTTATTGGTAATACTTAAAGTGTTGCCAGCTTTCTAAAATAAGAAAGCACTACAATTTGAGATATAGAGCAATAGTCGGTTTCATGCCGGCTATTTCACTATGTGAGTAAGGCTGGATAAGGTCCGTAACTACTTATTCCAGATTATCCTGAAGTTACACATGCATGAGGTAAATGACATGCCAAGAAGACGTGTTGTCGCGAAACGCGAGATCCTTCCTGATCCTAAGTTTGGTTCAGAAATGTTAGCTAAGTTCATCAATATTTTAATGCTTGACGGTAAAAAGTCAGTTGCAGAAAAAATCGTTTATGGTGCGCTTGATATTATGGTTGAAAAGAAAGCTGGTGAAGAGCCAGTTGAATTATTCGAACAAGGTTTAGAGAAAATCCGCCCAATGGTGGAAGTAAAGTCTCGCCGTGTTGGTGGTTCAACTTACCAAGTACCAGTTGAAGTACGTCCTGCTCGTCAAACTGCACTAGCGATGCGTTGGTTAGTTGAAGCAGCTCGTAAGCGTAGTGAAAAATCTATGCGTGAACGTTTAGCTGGTGAAGTTTTAGATTCACTAGAGGGACGTGGTTCTGCGGTTAAGAAACGTGAAGACGTACACCGTATGGCCGAAGCTAATAAAGCATTCTCACACTACCGTTGGTAATCCAAGGAGTCTATTGTGGCACGTAAAACCCCAATTAAAAGATACCGTAACCTTGGTATCGTTGCGCACGTTGATGCGGGTAAAACCACTACAACTGAGCGTATTTTGTTCTACACAGGTCTTTCTCATAAGATTGGTGAAGTACATGATGGTGCAGCAACTATGGACTGGATGGAGCAGGAGCAGGAACGTGGTATTACTATTACCTCGGCTGCGACTACGACTTTCTGGCGTGGTATGCAAGGTCAATTCGACGAACATCGCATTAACATTATTGACACCCCTGGTCACGTTGACTTTACTATTGAAGTAGAGCGTTCATTACGTGTATTGGATGGTGCGGTTGTTGTTCTTTGTGGTTCGTCAGGTGTACAACCACAAACTGAGACAGTATGGCGTCAAGCGAATAAGTACGAAGTTCCTCGTATGGTATTCGTAAACAAGATGGACCGTGCTGGTGCAGATTTCGATATGGTTGCTGACCAATTGAAAGAACGTTTGAATGCGAACGTAGTTCCGATGCAAATGACTATCGGTTCTGAAGACGAATTCAAAGGCGTTGTAGATTTAATTAAAATGAAAGCAATTCTATGGAATGAAGCGGATCAAGGTATGACTTTTGATTATGCTGATATCCCTGCTGACTTAGCGGACCGTTGCGCAGAAATGCGTGAATATATGGTTGAAGCTGCAGCTGAAGCTTCTGAAGAGTTGATGGAAAAATACTTAGAAGAGATGGACCTTTCTGAAGAAGACATCAAAATGGGTATCCGTCAACGTACATTAGCGAATGAAATCATTCCTATGTTCGGCGGTTCTGCTTTCAAAAACAAAGGTGTTCAAGCGGTTCTTGACGCAGTAATCGAATACATGCCATCGCCAGAAGAAGTTAAGGCGATTGAAGGTATTCCTCACGCTGAAGCTGATGAGTCTGAAACTGAAACTCGTGAAGCTGATGATAGTGCGCCATTTGCAGCGTTAGCATTTAAAATTGCGACTGACCCATTCGTTGGTACTTTAACTTTCTTCCGTGTTTACTCAGGTGTTATTAACTCTGGTGATCACGTAATGAATTCCGTTAAAGGCAAAAAAGAGCGTATTGGTCGTATCGTACAGATGCACGCTAACTCTCGTGAAGAAATTAAAGAAGTTCGCGCGGGCGATATCGCGGCTGGTGTTGGTCTTAAAGACGTAACTACGGGTGATACTTTATGTTCTTTGGATGATCAAATTATTCTTGAGCGTATGGAATTCCCTGATCCGGTAATCTCGGTTGCTGTTGAACCTAAGACTAAAGCTGACCAAGAAAAGATGGGTATTGCTTTAGGTAAATTGGCACAGGAAGATCCGTCTTTCCGTGTACAAACTGATGAAGAGTCAGGCCAAACTATTATTTCTGGTATGGGCGAGCTTCACTTAGACATCCTTGTTGATCGTATGAAACGTGAGTTCAAGGTTGAAGCTAACATTGGTGCGCCACAGGTTGCTTACCGTGAATCTATCCGCAATACAGTTGAAGTCGAAGGTAAATTCGTACGTCAATCTGGTGGTCGCGGCCAGTATGGTCACGTTTGGGTTAAACTTGAGCCTCAAGAAGCTGGTACTGGTTTTGAATTCGTGAACGAAATTGTTGGTGGTGCGGTTCCTCGTGAATACATCAACGCAGTTTCTAAAGGTATTGAAGAGCAGTTAGAAAATGGTATTTTAGCGGGTTACCCAGTACTAGACGTTAAAGCGACTCTATTTGATGGTTCATACCATGATGTGGATTCGAATGAGATGGCGTTTAAAGTTGCTGGTAGTTTAGCGGTTAAGAATGCTGCTGCGACAGCTAACCCTGCGTTACTTGAGCCAATGATGAAAGTAGAAGTTGTTACTCCTGAAGAATACATGGGTGACATCATGGGTGACCTTAACCGTCGCCGCGGTCTACTTAAAGGTATGGATGAGAATCCTTCAGGTAAAGTAATTAACGCTGAAGTACCACTTTCAGAAATGTTTGGTTATGCAACTGAAATGCGTTCCTTGTCACAAGGTCGCGCAAGTTTCACTATGGAATTTGCTCATTATTCAGAAGCTCCAAGCAATGTTGCTGAAGCAATTATGAACAAAGGTTAAGCGTAAGCTTAACCTTTCACAAAATTTAATTTTTAGAAATTAATATTATTTAGTTAGAAATTTAGAGGTATAGGAAGATGGCTAAAGAAAAATTTGAACGTAATAAACCGCACGTTAATGTTGGTACAATTGGCCACGTTGACCACGGTAA
>CANNDL010000008.1 GCA_947503435.1 uncultured Kangiella sp.
AGAAGTGAAACGACTCATCGCCGATGGTAGTGTGGGGCTTCCCCATGTGAGAGTAGGTCATCGCCAAGCGCTTAATACAAAACCCCGTCCGCAAGGTCGGGGTTTTTTATTGCCTGTTGGAAATGTACGAACTGACGTTGTAGGGTCGAAAGAATCACAATATCTTAGCAGTTTGTATATTAGGAATAACAAGGCACGAAATTAACGACAAATTATTGCTCCTGCATAATCTGCACCTCAATCTTCCTTTTTCAGCGTAGGCCATCGATAATTGCCCCCCTTCATTAAATCGGTATTCACTACGTTAATATGGCCTATATCCAAGCGATTAAGAGCAAATTCCTTTCGTTATGTCGGGCTATTATTGGAGACAAGTTTTACAGCAGTCTGGTACCTCATTTGTGATTGATCAGCAACAAGACTCTACTTTTGTAGTATTTGCTATATCAGGGGCTAGCCGTGATTAATAATCAGCTCTGGTTACAGTTGTAGCTGTACCACTAATATAAATATCATATAATCGAGAGATATAATTTTTAGTAGAATCCATATGCAGAACTTTAATCCTTCACTTGAACAAATCGTCGATAAAATTAATGAATGGGTTGGCCAGGGGCAAATGCAAAGTGCATGGCAATTGTCTTTGCAATTAACAAACAATTTTCCGAGATCATCTGAAGCTTGGGTTACAAGAGCTATGTTGGCTGTAAGAATTGGTTTTCATGAAGAAGCTATTACAGCTATTAATCGCGCAACAAAAATCAAGCCCGACGACTATAAGTATAAGCTCCACAAAATCATGATGTTAGAGGCGGCTGGAGAAATTAAGCAAGCTTTAATTTTGGCAAAAAAAATTAACAATCCACAATTTAAAGACACTATAGGTTTGCAAGTATTAGCAGAGTTCTTTAATAAACATCAGCAGTATGAACAATCGTCAATGGCTTATCAAAATGCTATAAATCGTGCTCCAGAAAACTCTGATTTATTGCTAAATTTGGCTATGACCAAGCAATACATGGGGTTGCTTGATGAATCATCGGCATTATGTAATGAGGCTTTGCAGTATCAGCCAGATAATTGCAACGTTCATTTTTTTCGTAGTCACTTAAAAAAGCAAACTTTAGATAATAATAATATCGAAGAACTCCTCCGAATTTTACGTAAGCCTATTGGCGATCCAGTGCAAAATGCTAAAGGTTTATTTGCACTTGCTAAAGAGTATGAAGATTGTGAGAACTATAAGGAGAGTTTTAAGGCTCGAAAAGAGGGAGCAGAGATATATCGCAGTGTTTTAAGTTATGATTTGCGATCAGATTTAGAATTTATGGAAGCTTTACGCTCAAGTTACACTAAAGAGCTTATAGCTCAAAAGCAGACTATTGAAAATTTAGGAAGCGGTAATCGTGAACCAATTTTCGTTACTGGTCTGCCGAGAACTGGAACCACTTTATTAGAAAGGATTATAACGAGCCATTCAGATGTCAGTGCAGCAGGAGAATTAACCCACTTTAATCGGCACATGATTAATGAGCTTAGTGAATTAAAGCTTAGCCCACAACTTCCCAGAAGCAAAATGGTCGCCGCATCAGTAGATATAAACTTTACTCGTCTTGGCGAAAACTACATTCAAGCGGGACGACCTTTGACAGGAACCAAGGCGCATTTTGTCGATAAATTTCCACAAAATGCTCTTTATATTGGACTAATTCATTTAGCTTTGCCTAAGGCAAAAATTCTTATTTTAGAAAGGCATCCGTTGGATGTTTGTTATTCTGTCTATAAGCAGATGTTTACTGAAATTTATCAGTTTTCCTATAATCTCGATGAATTGGCAGAGTATTATATAGAGCACCAGAAGCTTATCGAACATTGGAAAACCGTTATTCCTAATGCGGTCAAAGTTATTCGTTATGAAAATTTAGTTCACGATCTAGAAACTCAGGCTAAAGATGTCATCAGTTTTTGCAGTTTATCTTGGCAAGAAAGGTGCTTATCATTCCATAAGAATAAACAGGCCACCACAACAGCCAGCGCAAGCCAAGTAAGACAGAAGCTCTATTCTAGCTCTATAGGAATGTGGAAGAATTATAAAGAAGAGCTTAAGCCATTGATCAAGAAGTTAGCTGCTAGCGGCTGTTTGGACGGTTGGGAGTATTGATATCCAAGAAGAAGTTGACAGTTGTTACTTTAATGTGTGTTTGAGTATACTATTTCAGGTTTAAATAACATTGGGGGTTAAAAATGTCTGTTTCTTTAATGGATCTATGGCTAGCGATTTTGCTAGCTGGTTTATTTTGTTGGATCGCAAGTGCGCTGATTCATATGGTGATTAAGTATCATAATGCGGATATGAAAGAGCTTTCTAATGAGAGTGATGTGTCATCAGCAATTGGTGCAGGTAAGCCCGCGCCTGGTTTGTATCATATGCCTTGGTGTGGTGATATGAAAAACATGGCCAAGCCTGAGGTTCAGGAAAAATTTAATAAAGGCCCAGTGGCAGTGGTAACAATCTTTCCTAATGGCTTACCGCCGATGGGAAAGCTGTTAATCCAGCAGTTCTTACACTTTGTTGTGGTGTCATTATTGGTTGCTTATGTAGCGACTCTATCTTACCCAATGGGTACCGACTACATGACGATTTTTAGGCAAGTGTTTGTTGTAGCTTTTGTTGGTTATGGACTAGGCGGTATTCCTTATAGTATTTGGTATGGTCATCCTTGGTCTAATTTATTGCGCTTTATGATTGATGCGCTCATTTATGCTGCTGTAACGGCTGGTACCTTTGCATGGTTATGGCCATCAGTTTCTGGCTAGAAAGAGTTAAGCTTTTAATATATAAAGCCTGCTTGTTGCAGGCTTTTTTGTAACGATTTGTGACAAATTGCCCTCTAATATTAATGATCGATTATATTGGTCATGATTATTAATGGGGGTCTCTATGAAAAAAATTGCCATTCCTATCTTATTGGCACTTGCCGTACCAACGCCGTCACTCCAAGCAGAGCGACCAATTTTGATGAGCGATATCAATCCATCACAACTTTATTCAAAACAACAAATAGAAGTTGAAATAAATAATATTTCACAAAAAGACAACGGCTTTTCAATATTGCAGTCGGAATATCTAATGTTAAAAGCAATTAACAAACTAGATGAGCAGCACTTGTCAAAAGACGATGTCGAGTTCTTAAATCAACATACTCAATATCAATCGCAATCATTTATAAAACATGATGAAGGGCCTTTACCATTAGCAATTTTTGATATTGCAAGTGCCGCGAAGTACAAGTTGAATCAATACTATGTGCATGACAAAGCAAAGGAATATCAAAGACTTCTTGAATCTAGTTGGGAAAATTATAAACAGGCATTAAAGACTAAAGATTTGTCACAAGTGCAACTGGCAGCGAAACTTGAGTCAATGAATGGTTTGAATGACAGTCAATATTCAGAAATAGCAAAAGAATTGATCGTTAGCAGAAACTATCAAAGTCCATTAGTAGTGAAAGCGGTGTCAAATTCAAATGATGCGTCACTAGTAAAAGCACTATTACTAAATAGTGCGTCCGCCGATGCAAATAGATTACTGGCAGAAAAACTATATCAGTTTTCCAATTTAGAACAGGCAGATATTTTGCAATCGGTAGTTGTAAAAAATAAGGCATTAGCATCTAGCGCTTTAATGCAATATGCCAAGCTACCAAATAACGTGCGCTCTAATGATTGGTTGGTTAGTCAATTATCAGATAGTTACTTAGGCGCTAGCGCAGCAAAAGCCATCGGTATAACTCAAAGCCAAAATGCGCTATCGAGTGCCAAAGAGTTAATTCTGGATGACTCTTCAAACCGAACACAAGTAGCGAATGCGTTGTTGGCATTAAAGTTTGCTAATAATGATTATGCAAAAAGTGAGTTGAATGAATTGCTCGAGCGAGATTTAATTAAATTTAAAGATATGCAACAGGAGGTGGCAAAATGGTTAGATTAATTAAAAAAACAGTTTTAGCCTCGAGCATAGCACTATTACCGTTTGCTGCATCGGGCGAAGTTTTAACCTATACCGAAAATACTAATTCCAATACGGAATTAGCGGTGGGATATCCCTTGCCAGTGCCGGTTGACTCAATGACTGCGGTGAGTGGCTTTAGAAGTTATGAATTCTTAAAAAGTCACCATCAAGCTTTGGCATTAGCGAATGCCGAGATGACCTCGGTCCAAGTTGGTACCACTCATAATGGCCGTGAAATAATTGCTTATCGTTTTGGTGATGATAACAATACCGATCTTGATGGCGTAACAGAGCCTGCTTTTTTAGTTAATGGCACTATTCATGCCCGTGAATGGCAGAGCCCAGAAGTGGTTACTGAGTTGATGGAGCAAATTATTGAACGCAAGAGCGATCAAGGGATGGTGCAATATTTATTGGATAATACCAATATTGTTATCTTGCCAGTATCGAATGTGGATGGCTTTTTACAGACTCAGCGTTATCCAATTAACGTCACCAATTCTCCAGGGACTACTGCGGCTTCGAGTGCTAGTGCCAAGTTTGCGCAGCCAAGAGATGGCCGTATGCGTCGTAAAAATATGCCTAATGTGGATGAAGTCTTGTCCACAGAAGCTGACCGATTAAATGGAGTGGATTTAAATCGCAACTCAAGTCACTTTTTTGGAGTTCAGCCAGACAATTCGGTTTCAACCAGTTTAATTTATGGTGGCGCCAACCCATTTTCGGAGCCTGAAACTCAGGCATTATTGCAAGCCGCAAGTTTAGGCCCTGAGTCTCGGTTGCGCTTTTACCAAGATTCACACTCTTTTTCACGTGTCTTGTTTGTGCCCCAGCCGAATAACTCTCGGTTAAATGCCATTACTCAAAGTGTGGCAACTAAGTATCAAAATACAACTATTAATCAGGGCGCCAATTATTTTCCAGTCATTGATCAAGTTGGTTCGGGCATTGCAACTACTGCAGATTATTTTGCCTATGAGCATTTGATACCATCTTGGACGCTGGAAATTGAACCTCCACAAGGGTTTCAGGGTGAACCAAATGGTGGGGCTTTTTATGGTGGAACCGGTGCTAGTCATTCTGGTTTTATTGCGCCAGATAGCGCAATTGCTCGCATCCGTGATCAGTTGGCACCAGCACAATTATTGATGTTCTATCATCAAGCTGGACCTGCGTATGTGAAATCAGTTCGTATTGCCGACGCCAATAATCAGGTAGTTTATGCAGCAGATTGGCAAACCTCTGGTAATAGCCGCACTTTAAATGTGAGTACCGATACTAACTTAACGGGCGGTCAGCAGTATAAGTTGTGGGTGCAATTTTCAAAACCAATGCGCTGGCGAAGTGGCGGCAATCTTGCCCAATACCCTGGCCAATCGATAACGATAAGCCCAGCAGTAAGTTTTAACGGCTCAGCATCTGGTGGAAGTTTTTCACGAAGCTTAACTACCTCAAACTCTAACTGGCAAAGCCAATCAGGTGGCGTCTTAGCGGGCTTTGAGACTTATATCGATGACGTTATTATGCTCGACTTTACTATGCCATCGAACGTCAATGTCAGTTCGGCATCAGGTACCACCAATTTCAATCTTAGTTTAGCGGTTCAAGATTTTGCAGGATTGTCGTTAGATGCTAATCCCGCCACAGTAGTTGATTGGGCCAATGGGGCTTGGACTGGTTATGAAAATTCTAATGGAGCGGCAGGAGATACTGGCGGAACTGACAATTCTTATGCGGTTAAAGTGGCAAACTCTAGTCTTAATTTAGTTTCAGGTGGCGGCGGTTCATCTGGCGGCGGTGGCGGGGGCGCTATGAGTTGGTTATTACTGCTGTTATTGTCAGGCTTTGCAATACGTCGCAAATAATTAATTAACTTTATTCCAAAAAGAAAGGGCTCTGTTGAGCCCTTTCTTATTTGTTAGCTACCATTCAAATTTACTGCTTGATGACTTGGCCATCCTTCATCACAAAAGAGACATTTTGCAAAGTAGTAATATCTACTAAGGGATTACTTTTGACGGCGATAATATCAGCTAACATGCCGCTTTCAATAGCCCCCAATTGATCTTCGACATCTAACAACTCAGCTGTAATGATAGTAGCGCTTTGAATAGCCTCTAATTCTGGCATGCCCACTTCCACCATGTATTCAAATTCTTTGGCATTCTCACCATGTGGTGAGACACCACTATCGGTACCAAAGGCAATTTTAACGCCAGCTATATAAGCTTGCTCAAAAGTTTTTTGAATCTGAGGGCCGACCGCAGCCGCTTTTGGGCGAACAATCTCTGGAAAGAAACCATCAATTTTTGCTTTTGCTTCAACAAACTTCCCTGCAATGATAGTGGGTACATAATAGGTTCCATGCTTTTTCATGGCCTGCATGACCTCTTTATCCATGTAGGTGCCATGCTCTATGGTTGTAATACCAGCATTAACTGCTCTTAGCATACCTTCTTTGCCATGCGCATGAGCCGCTACATGCATGCCATAATCTCTTGCAGTATCAATAACGGCTTTAACTTCTTCATCGGTAAACTGTGGGTTTTGACCGCTTTTAGCGAGGCTTAATACTCCCCCAGTTGCTGTGATTTTGATAAAATCTGCACCATCTTTATAACGTTGACGAACCGCCTTTTTAGCGTCATCAACACTATTGATAACGCCTTCTTTAGGACCCGGATCGCCCATTGTTAAATCGCTGTGACCATTAGTAGGATCCGCATGGCCGCCAGTTGTCCCTAGAGTTTTACCAGCAGAGTAAACTCTGGGTCCTTGCACCCACCCTTGATTAATTGCATTGCGTAAAGCAATGGTCACGTTATAAGAATCACCAGGGTTGCGTACGGTTGTGAAGCCCGCGTCTAAAGTCTTTTTAGCAAATGCTTGAGCACGGAAAGCAAGATCAGCTGGATCTAAAGTAAATCTATCAATATAAGCTTTAGGATTCATCTCACCTTGTAGGTGCACATGCATATCCATTAAACCTGGTAAGCAAGTTTTATCGCTTAAGTCGATAGACGCAGAACTATTTTGCGGGGCTTGGGAAGAAATGACGCCTATCTTATTATCATTAATTTGTAGCCACTGATTATCTTTTAGTTTGCCTGATTTAACATCCAATAATTTACCACAATGTAACCACTGTTCTTTTGCTTCTATGCCTGTGGCAAATAGCGAACTTAAGGCTATAGCGCCGATCATTAATTGTTTTTGCATTTTTTTCTCCTTAGGGTGATGTAACACCAATAACCGATTTTGCTGGATAATTCAAATCAATCTCAAAAGATATACTAATTCAAAAGCCTTTTGTTACAATGGGTTATCTTTTTTATTGGCTTAGATAACTTGTCCCAAATAAAACTTAAAGATTTGAATAGCTTTGGCATTGAAGCAACGTGTAATGACTTTGTTAGTTTTGTATCTGAATCAGAAATTCAGAGCTGGTTAGCAAATAACAAACAAAACGCAAATCAATTTTTTGTAATAGGCGGCGGTTCCAACTTATTGCTAATAGGTCATGTATCTAAGATTCTGCTTCAAGCCGATATTCAAGGTGTGGAATATCAAGAAGAAGGCGATAAGGTTTTAGTTAAAGCTGGTGCAGGCGTCAATTGGCATCAGTTAGTATTAGAAACTTTAGCCAAAGGTTTTTTTGGATTAGAAAATTTATCGCTTATTCCAGGTAATGTGGGCGCTGCCCCGATCCAAAATATTGGTGCCTATGGCGTTGAGTTAAAAGATTTGTTTGTAGAGTTAGAAGCCATAGAACTGGCAACGGGCGATAAAATATCCTTTTCGCATCGCGAGTGCGATTTTGCATATCGCTACAGTATTTTCAAAGGTTCATTAAAGGGCCAATACCTTATTACTTCGGTGACTATGCAATTATCGAAAAGGCCAAATTTGAAATTAAACTACGGACCTATTCGTAAAGAGTTGAGCCATATTAATGAGCAGGATATATCGCCTAAAGACGTTAGCGAGGCGGTAATAAATATTCGGTCGAGCAAGCTGCCGGATCCGAATGAACTTGGAAATGCTGGGTCGTTTTTTAAGAACCCGATTGTTTCCGCTGAACAATACTTACAACTTAAAGATAAATTCCCAGAATTAGTGGCATTTGAAATTAATGATGGCCGCTATAAGCTCGCTGCTGGCTGGATGATCGATCAGGCAGGCTTAAAAGGATACCGCTTGGGTGATGCCGGAGTCCATAAGCATCAAGCATTAGTCTTAGTTAATTATGGCGATGCCAGCGGTAAAGATATTTTAGACTTAGCACGCTATGTTTCAAAAATCGTATTTGAAAAGTTTTCAGTGACCATTGAGCCGGAAGTTTGGATTTTAGGAGAAGCTTCTTGGTAGCAAACTCACCTCCCATTTCGCAAACTCCGCATAGAGAACAACAACTATCAGAAGTTATTGGGCTACTAGCCGATGGTGACTATCACTCAGGGCAAAAAATTGCTGATAAACTTGGAGTTAGTCGTGCTTACGTTTGGAAGCTAGTGCAACAATTGCAAGAATATGGTTTAGAGTTAGAGTCGGTTTCGGGTAAAGGATATATTTGGCAAAGCGCATCCATTTTAATTTGTGACGAGAAACTGGCATTAGCTCTGTCAGCACTGAACTTATCGCACGATTATTATGTAATAACAGACTCTACTAACCAAAGGCTAAAGGAATCATTTCAAAATAATCATATAGTAATTGCCGAATATCAGACAAGTGGACGTGGCCGAAGAGGGCGTAACTGGCAATCACCAATTGCCACTAATTTATATTTTTCTTATGGTTGGAAAACCGATTTGCCAGTACAACAGCTGGGCGGTCTGAGCTTGGTGGTTGGGATATCTCTAGTCGAAGCTTTAGAAAAAATGGGCTTTGATAATTTAGAATTAAAGTGGCCAAACGATATCCGTTATCAACAAAAAAAATTGGCAGGCATTTTGGTAGAGTTAACAGGCGACGCTGATGGTGGAATAGAAGTCATTATAGGTGTTGGCTTGAATGTTAATATGCAAGCTGAGCAAACTGCGATAGAACAAGAATGGACTAGTTTAGCTGTGCTCAATGGCAAGCCTATACTTCGACAAGGTATTTTATTGTTCATGATGCAGCAGCTTCAAAGTAATCTTAACAAATTTGAAGAATGCGGTTTTTCATCTTTTCAGAAAATTTGGAATGAGTATGATGAGGTGATTAATTCTCCCGTCACCATCCATCAAGCAAAAGATGATATTCATGGCCTTGCCAAAGGTGTTGATCTATCAGGAGCTTTATTATTGGAAATAGAAGGCAAAACACAATCAATTTTTGCAGGTGATGTCAGTTTAAGACCGGTGATTAAATCATGACATGGTTGTTAATGGATATGGGTAATAGCCGTTGTAAGGCGGTGGTGAGTGACGGCCGTTCATTGAATTGGCTTGCTCGCTTTCATTGGGATAATCAAGAATTTGATGCTACTCATTGGTTAAATCAGTTTCATCAGATTAAACAAGAGTTTCCAGAAATAGCTCAGATAGTGATTTCAAGTGTATCTAGCGATGAACGAAAAGCTTTAGTAGCAAAGTGGGGGATGCAAGTTTTTTCGAGAGCTCCTGTTTTTGCAAGCTCAGATGATTTATTTGATTCTGAGCATAAAGACTTAATTAATAGTTATGATGAACCTTTAGCATTGGGCGTGGACCGTTGGCTGGCCATGATTGGCGCATTTGAAAGAACAGATATAGCATTCGCAGTGCTAGATGCTGGAACTGCTATTACTTTGGATTTGGTTGATAAAGAAGGTAAACACCTTGGTGGGCACATTGTTCCTGGTGCTAAGTTGATGCAAAAAGCATTGTTTGGCGATACAGGGAAGATAGCATTTGGCGCAAAACTAGATCCTAGTAAAGCCAATAAAGAGCAATGGTTAGGCGTAAATAGTCTGCAAGCAGTCGAATTGGGTACTTATCACGCTGCATTAGGTTATTTAACATCATGCTTGGAGCGTTTGCAGGGCCACTATGAGATAGAAAAATTATACGTTTGCGGCGGTGATGGAGCTCTAATGATGCATCAAGTTTCGCTGCCTAAAAATTTAGAATGGATTGATTGCCCAGAGTTAGTTCTCGAAGGGCTGTTTTATCAGTACAAAAACCTTTAAATTAGCCTTATTGGCATAAAGATTTCTGACTTTTACTGACATATGAAAAGAAACCTGAAAAAATTTCAAAAAAGCATTGCCAAACCAAATTGAGATCGCTAAAATTCCCGCCACTTAAAGAGATGGCACTTTTTAAAGTTTTCATCCAAAGTAACGCCGACTTAGCTCAGTAGGTAGAGCAACTGACTTGTAATCAGTAGGTCGCCAGTTCGATTCCGGCAGTCGGCACCATTATTCTCTAAAGCGCCAGGATAGCGTTTTATAAATTGCAAATACTTCAATTTGAATTAAGTTGCAATTATTTTCACAAATTGGCATGATGCGCGCTCACTTGAGTATGCATATGTTCAAGTCCTGGAGGGGTTCCCGAGCGGCCAAAGGGATCAGACTGTAAATCTGACGCGAAAGCTTCGGTGGTTCGAATCCACCCCCCTCCACCATATTCTAGCTAGCTGTTTTGTATTATAAATAGTTGGCAAAATGAACCGATAAGGTTCATGTGTATTAAAACCTGATTAGCTCAGCTTCTCAGGTTTTTAATGCGGGTAGCTTTTAATAAAGCTAATAGATAATGCGGGTATAGTTCAATGGTAGAACGTCAGCCTTCCAAGCTGAACATGCGAGTTCGATCCTCGCTACCCGCTCCAAATTTGCTGGTATGCAGTTAGTAGTTGCCCAATTTACAGGCGACACTAAGAAATTTGCCGATATAGCTCAGTTGGTAGAGCGCACCCTTGGTAAGGGTGAGGTCAGCAGTTCGAATCTGCTTATTGGCACCAGTTTTGATTGACCGCATGGGCGGCAATCGAATTTAAGGGTGCAGGGCGTCAGTTTGCTTTTTGAAATCAGATGACCCCGGTAGACACCCGTTTTAACGATAAACTTAAAACGCGGATAATCCGGAGGCTTAAGATGGCTAAAGAAAAATTTGAACGTAATAAACCGCACGTTAATGTTGGTACAATTGGCCACGTTGACCACGGTAAAACGACTTTAACAGCGGCGATTTGTACAGTATTGTCAAAAGTATACGGCGGTGACGCACGTGCCTTTGACGAGATTGATAATGCACCAGAAGAGAAAGAGCGTGGTATCACGATTTCTACTTCACACGTTGAGTATGAGACGCCAAACCGTCACTACGCACACGTAGATTGCCCAGGTCACGCGGATTATGTAAAGAACATGATTACGGGTGCTGCTCAGATGGACGGCGCGATTTTAGTATGTTCAGCAGCAGATGGCCCGATGCCACAAACACGTGAGCACATCTTGTTATCACGTCAGGTTGGTGTACCAAAAATCATCGTATTCATGAACAAATGTGACATGGTAGATGATGAAGAGTTATTAGAGTTAGTTGAAATGGAAATCGTAGAGTTATTAGATCAATACGAATTCCCAGGTGACGA
>CANNDL010000009.1 GCA_947503435.1 uncultured Kangiella sp.
GTTATTCCTGCGGAAAATGCTTATAAAATTCCTGACGATATTTCCGATGAGTTGGCTTCTATCTTAGATCCATTTGGTAATGCCGCTCATACGGCTTTGTCATTCGATTTAGTGGGCGAAGATGTATTGATCACTGGTGCCGGACCGATTGGCATTATGGCGGCGGCGATTGCTAAACATGTTGGTGCACGACATGTAGTAATTACCGATATTAATGATTACCGTTTAGAATTAGCCACCAAGGTGGGCGCAACTCGAACCGTTAATGTGACCAAAGAAAAACTAGAAGACGTGATGGAAGAAATTGGCATGACGGAAGGCTTTGACGTAGGTCTTGAGATGTCAGGTGTGCCAGTAGCATTTCAATCGATGCTAAAGACTATGAACCACGGTGGTAAAATTGCCATGTTAGGTATTCCATCAAGCGATATGGCGATTGATTGGAATCAAATTATTTTTAAAGGCTTAATTCTAAAAGGCATCTATGGCCGAGAAATGTATGAAACCTGGTACAAGATGATCGCTATGCTGCAATCGGGTCTGGATATTTCGCCAATAATTACCCATCAATTTGACATAAACGATTTTGCTGAAGGTTTTGAAACCATGGCTAGCGGACAGTCCGGTAAAGTGGTGTTAAGTTGGGATTAGGGTTGGAATAAGATAATTCTAAGGAGTAGAAAAATGTATTGGCGAAGTTGGCAGGAGCTATCTAAACAAGAGTTGTATGATCTAATTCAGCTTCGTCTAGCTGTTTTTTCAGTTGAGCAAGACTGCCCCTATCAAGACTGCGATGCTTTAGATCAAAAGGCTATTCATTTATTAGCGTACGAAGATACTAGGTTAGTCGGCTATTTAAGAGTTTTTGAGTCAATGGAACAATCCGCCGATAATGCTTCAATAGGTCGAGTTTGTTGTTGCGCATCACAGCGCGGTACAGGTTTTGGTAAACTGTTAATGCAAGAAGCGATAGAGTATTGCGATAAAAATTTTCAAAAAACCATAACTATATCAGCGCAGGCTTATTTGCGTGATTTTTACCATGAGTTTGATTTTGATGTGGCGTCAACTATATATTTAGAAGATGGGATTGAACATATAAAAATGATTAGAGAAATTAATAATGATTAATTGGAGTCATTTTATCAATCGAGCTGGAAAACTTACAATTACTCTAGTAGCAATCAGCATTATTATTAGTTTAATTACTTGGTGGGGTAGTAATCAATATACCTATTGGATAGCTTTCGACTGGGGCTTGATTCTTGATGGTCAAATATGGCGGTTAATCTCACCTGTTTTTCTACACTTTATAATTGCGGGACTGCCAATTCATATTCTTTTTAACATGATGTGGCTTTGGGATCTTGGCGGATCAATTGAAAAAGCTAAAGGCTGGCAATATTTAATTGCCTTAGTAATAATTATTGGTGTGGGTTCAAATTTAGCCCAATACTTTTATTATGTCTTTAGTGTGGGAGAGCTTATGGCCTCGCGTTATTTATTCGGTGGTATGTCTGGAGTTGTGTATGGTCTGTTGGGTTTTATTTTCGTACGTCGCCGATTTGATCCTTTCTTTCCGTTACGTCTTAATGATGCCATTATGAAGTTTATGTTGATTTGGTTAGTGCTGGGTTTTGTTGGGATAATTGGAAATGTGGCAAACATTGCGCATTTATCAGGTTTAGTGATAGGCGCTTTGATAGGCTTTGTAACGGCTAAAACGAAGAAGTTTTAATGTTCAAAAGAATTAGTATTGAAGAGACATTAAATTTGTTGAAGCAGCCAACGAATATTGTCGATATTCGTGCTCCGAATGCATTTGCGTCAGGCCATATGCCAAAGGCCAGAAATGTTAATAATCAAAATGCTGCTGAATATATTGCTAGTGCAGACAAGAAACTGCCATTAGTAGTTGTTTGCTATCATGGCCATAGCAGCCAACCTGCGGCCCAGTATTTTGCGGCACAGGGTTTTAAAGAGGTATATAGCATGGACGGTGGTTTTGAAATGTGGAAATTGACTCAAGAAGTAGAATCGTCCTCATCATAGCTAAAATCTTGACTGAGAATCTCTTGTGCTTTTTCAACAAGCTCTGAATCAACCATTAGCGGTACTTCACCAATTGCAAATGAATAGGTAGAGTGAGTATGTTCGTGCATTACAGTGGCAGTTATTCCATGTGTTTCCAGTCGGCCTCTAGCAATATGGGCTAACAAGGTGTTTGGAAATGTAGCTACTGTGGAAAGGCTCATAATATATAAGAATTAGTTTTTGATTATTTAGCCATTAACCCATAATAATAGCAAATAATAAACTAGGAAAAGGTATAAATGTGAATCAGTGGCAAAATGCTAACGACGATATTGTAAAAGAATTGCCCTATCATATTGCGGAATGGTTGTTAGAATTTGGCTCTCTTACTGAAAAACTTGAGCGCAATATTAACAGCAAAGTTCACCTTGAGGTGCTTAAGGAAGAATACAGCTTAGCTAATTTAGAAGAGTCGCAACTATTAGGAGTAGCTGAAGCCTCCAAACTTTGGTCTAGAGAAGTTCTTTTATTCGGTATCAATAAACCTTGGATTTATGCCAAAACTTTAGTCCCAAGCAGCAATGCTTCTTTAATTGAATCATTAGGCTCAAAACCATTAGGTGGTATTCTTTTTTCTGAAAAGCAATTAAGCCGGCAGTTCTTGAAAGTACGTCAATTAGAAGAAAAGCATCATTTACATCAATCTGCTCAGTTGTACACTGAAACTACTAAACAAAAGCTTTGGGCCAGAAGATCTCTATGGCAAAATCCGAATTATAAAGATATGAAGTTGTTGGTATCAGAAATATTTTTGCCTGGATCGCCCTTATATAAGAAATAATATGAAAAAATCAAAGCTTATCCATTATTTTCACTTGATGCGCTTAGACAAGCCAATCGGAATTTACCTTTTACTTTGGCCAACGCTATGGGCCTTGTGGATAGCTGCAGAAGGTGTTCCGCCGCTTTGGACGCTTACGGTATTCTGTCTTGGCGTTTTAATCATGCGCTCAGCGGGTTGTATTATTAATGATTATGCCGACCGTGATTTTGATGCGCATGTAAAAAGAACTAAGCAAAGGCCGCTGGCGCAAAATAAAATCAGTGGAAAAAGTGCCATTGCATTATTTTTAGTTTTAATACTAGTAGCTTTTTGTTTAGTGCTAACACTGAATAACCTTACCATAAAGTTAAGTTTTGTTGCTGCGTTATTGGCATCGTTTTATCCCTTTATGAAGCGTTATACCTACTTTCCTCAACTGGTACTTGGTGCAGCTTTTGCGTGGGCGATACCGATGGCTTTTACCGCAGTGCAAAATGAAGTTCCCCTCATTAGCTGGGTTATATACGTTTCGACGTTGCTTTGGGTTTTGGCTTACGACACGCTTTATGGCATGGTAGATCGAGACGATGATGTGAAGCTAGGATTGAAATCCACGGCTATTTTATTTGGCGACGCCGATCTGTTTATGGTAACTGCTATCCAGTCATTGTTTTTGGCTGGAATGTTTTTATTGGCTAGGCAATTAGAGTTAGGTCTTTATTACTATATTGGCTGGGTAATCGCAGCCGCCCTTATTGCTTGGCAGCTGTATCAATGTCGCAATCGAAAGACCGAAACTTATTTCAAATCTTTTTTGCATAACAACTATGTGGGCATGGCTTTATTTGCCGGCATAGCTGCTAATTATGCGCTAACTTAATCCTATTCGGGCTCTTTTTCTTCTGGTTTGGCAAGCTTTAAACTTCTGGCTGCAAGCTGCAGGCCTTGCTGAACTGGAATACTTAAAATATCTAAAATTTTAGAGTATAGCTGTTTAGTTTTTTCTGTAGGTCGAATACCTTGGCCTTCTTTATGATGAATGTATCCCTCTTCCTTTAGTACTTTTACCTGATTTTTAAACAAGTTTTTATCGAAAAATTCAGGTGCATTGATGCCGTATAATGCAGAAATACGCTGTGCTAGTTTTTGGCTTTCTTTTTCAAGCTCAACTCGACGAATGGTTTGATTACCTGATAGAGATTCTAATAAAGTTAAGCTGATCGCATAACGTTGTAGGGCTGGCTGGATAGTCTCAGCAAGTAACATTAAGCGAGTCCAATGAGGAGTATCCGAATGTGGCACGCAATAATTCTTAGCGCCCATATTCAATAAGCCCTGTTCAAGCATAGTGTTTAATAAAGTTTCCACTCGATCGTTAAGTGAGGTCTTATCCCAGTGAATATAAAGTTCCTTCTGTAAGAACGGGTAAAACGATTCTACATAATCAAATATTTTGTCTTTTGCTATATGATTATGGCGTTGGAATAATGAAGCAATTAACGATGGAATTGCGAAAAGATGCAAAATATTATTGCTGTAATAAGTTGATAAAACTCTCTCATCACCTTCAATTGAAATGACATTACCTGCAGGATCATTAGTTTCATAGGCCATTCCTAACTTAATTGCATTTTCGACTAAATCGTTTGCAGACTCTTCTGTAATATTAGTGTAGCGACTATATGGCGCTGCTTTAATTAACGCTAATAAAGCATCTAGCTGGGCAACTAATTCAGCTTTGTCCATAGCTTGACGCGGAGTTCCAAGTAAAGCCATGCTGACCAAGCAAACGCTATTAACACTAACTGCGGCATTAATACGACGATTAATTTCATCACCTAAGTGAAGCATTTGAGAATTAATCCAGTCAGGCTTTTGTTCATTACTTAAATAATTGCGCCAGCCGTCGACGTTGCTATCTAAGTAATCCGCTAGTTTCAATGGCTCGCCAAAATTTAAATAAACTTTGCCGTAGAAACGCTTTAACGCTTTACGGACACCCAACAATTGCCCGAATGATTCTTGCTTTTTAGCTTGACCACGAAGCTCTCCTACATAACTTTTGCCTTCAAACATTTTTTCATAGCCGATATATACAGGGATAAAGACAACCGGCTTGCGAACGCCACGTAGAACACCTTGTACGGTCATTCCTAACATACCTGTTTTTGGTGATAGCAATCGGCCCGTACGGCTTCGACCACCTTCTTGGAAATATTCAACTGGTGTTCCTTTATTCAAAAGGCGGTACAAATATTCGTTAAAAACCGCTGAATATAACTTGTTACCTTTAAAGGTGCGCCTAATAAAGAAGGCACCACCCTTTCTCAAGATAGAACCTACTGGCCAAAAATTTAGATTAATACCAGCAGCAATATGCGGTGGAGCAAGGCCCTCATGATAAAGTTGATAAGACAGTAATAAGTAGTCGGTGTGACTGCGGTGGCAAGGTACATAAATTATTTCATGATCTTGAGCGAGTTCTCGTACCGCTTTGATATTATTGACCTCTATTCCAGAATAGATATTTTTCCAAAGTCGAGTTAAAGAGGTCGAAAGAAATCGCACCGTGCGGGAGCTATAGTTGGCGGCTATTTCTTTAACGTATTTTTCCGCTTCAGATTTTACTTTAGCCATACTTTTATTTTTTTGAGCAGCTTCTTCAACAATTATCTTTTGCACTTGACTAGAAGCCACTATGCCTGAGACGAGGTCGCGGCGATTTTCATTGCGAGGCCCCATGACGGCTACCCAGTGGCGATTAAAGTAAACACGCAAAATTCGAGAAAGCTTATGAGCGGTTCGCTCAGAAGATTGCTCTAAATCAACGGCTTTAGAATTGAGTCGAATTGGTTTCCCGTATTGAATGAAACATTGCCGACCTAGAAATAAAATTATAAGTAATTTTCCTAGCCTTCCAGTTTCTTCCAAATTAGACATAAAAAACCGCAAAAAAGATTTTTCTTTCCCTGGGTTTCGTCCCCAATAAATTGATACAGGAATCAACTTATAATTTTTTTCAGGGTTGTTTTTTTGTTGTTCTAATAAGTTCGCAATGGATTTTTTATGTTCTGTTAATTTACGTTTGGAGCTGAACCATTTTGGTCGGCTATTAATAAATAGGCAGGCTCCAGAATCCGGAGTTGCTTTGTCATTAAAATGAGCTTTTGGTAAATCTAGTAACTTAGTTTGGCGCTTCAATATAGAAATAGACGAGACCGACTTAGTTCTTAGCACATAAATTAATTCATCATTTTTATCCAATGAAAATTCTTTTTGCGGATCATTGGGTACATGATGAGCTTTTACCAGCCAATTAAATGGCGCTTTAAAAAGTGACAAAGCAAAGCGACTGATTGAATCTGCTATCGACATAAAGTTCTCTTACAATAATAGTTCTATGGGTTCTGGATGACTTAAAAAGTCTCTTGGGCTAGCGGTATAGCCATAAGCTCCAGATTGATAAACGGCAACTAGGTCACCAATATTCGCATTTGGTAGAATCACTTTACTGCCAAGAATATCAAGTGGTGTACATAAAGGGCCGACTAGTTGAACGGTTTCTTGATCTGAGGAATCCATTTTATTGGCTATAGCCAAGGGGTAGTTCTTTCGAATGATCTGTCCGAAGTTACCTGATGCAGCGAGTTGATGATGGAGCCCACCATTAGTGATCAAATAAGTCTTGCCTCGAGACACTTTTTTATCGGTGACTTCGCATACATATAATCCAGCGTTGCCAACAATGTATCGACCAAGTTCAAGAATAATCTCACAACTTTCAGCTAATTTAGAATATTGTTCTAATAAGCTAT
Source organism: uncultured Kangiella sp. (assembly GCA_947503435.1). Classification (GTDB taxonomy): domain Bacteria; phylum Pseudomonadota; class Gammaproteobacteria; order Enterobacterales; family Kangiellaceae; genus Kangiella. The sequence goes on from CANNDL010000009.1 coordinate 6,673, forward strand.
TTAAGTTTTTGGAAATTGGTTCTAATGATAATGGTGTGTCTCCAGGGAAATAAGGTATTCCTAAGCCGCCTCCTATATTGAGATGCTCAAGAGTAAATTGATACTGAGTTTGTAAGCGTTCAACCAATGCAAAAATATTATCATGGGCTGCAATGATAGATTCTGAATTTAAATTTTGTGATCCCGTAAAAATATGTAAACCCTTTAATACTAGATTTGGAGCTTTGAGCAATTCAAAAATAGGATCCAATTGTTCGACATCAATTCCAAATTGTTGCGAGCCACCACCCATTTTCATACCGGATGATTTTAATTCAAAGTCGGGATTGATGCGGATAGCAACATTAGCAGCTTTATTTAAACTATCAGTAATTGTTTTAATTCGTTCTAATTCAGTAAGCGATTCGATATTGATAGTTATGCCGCTAGCAATGGCCATCGACAATTCATTTATGCTTTTGCCTGGACCTGCAAAGCTAATATTTTCAGGTGGCATATCCGCAGCAAGCGCAACTTTAAGTTCTTTGCCTGAAGCAACGTCTAGTCCATCTACCTGCGGAGCAACAAAAGAAACCAATTGCGGCATTGGGTTAGCCTTAATGGCATAGTGAAGACTAATTTTAGGAAAATGTCTGCGTAGTCTTTTTAAATTATCTGCAATGACACTTTTTGCATAAACATAAAAAGGCGTTTGTCCTGCAATTAGGCTTATTTCACTAATGGTTTTATTGGCAATACATATCTCGCCGTTCAAAACAGAAAATTGATCCATTGCCGCATGCTGAATAACTTTTTTTGGCTTGTTATTGTCTTTGCTCATTAATGGTCATTCCTAATGATTTTTATTGGCTAGTTGTGCAAACTGATCTTTTAGCTGGTTACGATGTATCTTTCCATTCGGATTGCGAGGTAATTTATCAACTAATTCAATATATTTTGGTTGCATATAATTGGGTAATTGCTTCATGCAATACTTTTTAATAGCAGCTTCATCGATACTACCGTCGGTAATAATTATCAATGCTACAGCTTGTCCTAATTGGTCATCTTTAATACCTAATGCTGCTACCTCTTTGATCCCCTGCATTAGAAATAACGTATCTTCTAATTCACTTGGACTTATTCGATAACCAGAGCATTTTATCATATCGTCAGCTCGACCGATAAAATATAGAAAACCATCATTATCGCGACGAACTTGATCACCCGACCAAACCGCTAATTCAGGTATATAATTAGAGTTTGCAGCAACTGGTTTGAAGCGAATGGCCGTTTTTTCTGGAGCATTCCAATATCCTAGACTTACATGGACACCTCGGTGAACGAGTTCACCAATTTCGCCAGCATCGCATTCGGAGCCATCAGGTCGGCAAACTAAAATTTCTGCATTAGGAATGGCTTTACCAATGGAATCAGAGCGTTTATCAATCTCGCTAGGCTCTAAATAGGTTGAGCGGAAAGCTTCGGTCAACCCATACATTAAATATGGTTTGGTATTTGGCAGGTGACCGCGCAAATGCTGTAAGGTTGCTTTGGGCATAGCGCCGCCACTATTCGTAATATAGCGCAGAGATTTTTTACAGGAGTCGGGCCAATCTAATTGTGCCAACTGAAACCATAGCGGAGGTACCGCTGCTAAGCCTGTAATTTGATGCTTTTCGACTTGCCTGATGACATCACGAGGCAGTAGGTATTCCATAAGAACCACGGTTGCGCCGACTAATAAGCCGGTTGTAACTTGGCTCAATCCATAGTCAAAACTTAAGGGGAGAACCGCTAGAATAATGTCTTCTTTAGTATTTTCCAAATAGTGACAGACGCTTTGTGCGCCAGCAATCAAATTTCGATGGGATAAACAAACTCCTTTTGGGTTACCCGTAGAGCCTGAGGTGTAAAGGATGGCCGCTAGATCTTGGTCGATTCGGTTGCGACTTTGAGTCTGGTCAGAAGGAGTTGATAATAGCTCTGCCCAAATTTGTACATTTAGCGACGCAATCAAAGATGCGTCATATTTTTCATCTAGCAACACAAGCTGCTTTAGCTCGTTACAGTCCGAATAAATTTCAGATAACTGTTTAGAACGAGGGCCGCTGGTAACCAATAGCTCAACATTGCAATCTTGTAAAATATAGCTAACTTGATGCGGCTTCAATAAAGGATTAATCGGGACAAAAACCAGACCGGCTCGACTAGCAGCAAATTTAGTGGCGACCGCTTCGATTTGTTTGGGCAAATAAATGCCAATTCGACTACCAACAGATAGCCCTAAACGAATAAAATTATCAGCTAATTGGCTTACCATGGATTCTAAATTTTGGTAGCTCAATTGCTTCTTATTGTCATCTAATGCAAGTTTTTGCGGATAATGCAAAGCAGTTTGCGTTAGAATCTGATCAAGTTGATGGATCATCTAGTATCATAGCAATGATAAATAATTTGCTGATATTGTAGCTTTTTCAAGCAGTTGCGTCAGCTTTAAGGATAAAAACTCTAATAAAATTGTGTAAAGGAAAGTGTAGGGAAAGATGCGTCTAATTTGGATCACGGTTATTATTTTAATTGGTTATGGATCATTATATCCGTTCAATTTCGATTTAAATCGGGATTTGCCTACTGACTTATTGGCCTGGCTTGGCAACTGGGAGCAAAGAACTATTCGCAGTGACCTTATCGCCAATATTTTATTATTTATGCCATATGGCTTTTTTGGCGCTCTCAACATCCAGCAAAATCAAAGACGTTCGCCACTTTTGGCTGCACTATGGCTGATTATATCTGGAATTGCGTTCGCTTTGCTTTTGCAGCTGTTACAGTTTTTTCTTCCCACAAGAGTGCCTCATGCAGCTGATGCTTTGGTCAATACGGTAGGTATTTTACTCGGTATCTCTATGGCTGCTTATACCAACAGCCAGCGTATCAGGCGCTTGATCCCACAGAAATTCCAATTCCAGCTAATTCCGGCATTACTAGTATTGACCTTGTGGCTTGGCTGGGCATTTTTCCCTTATATTCCGGTGTTTGAAGCAAAGCAAATAGGCTTGGGTATTGAAGGTGTCTATCAGAGTCATTGGCAATGGCAGTTATGGCTAAAGTTCTTGTTATTCTGGCTGATATTTTATGTCAGCTTTAGCCGAGTGGTGGGGCGCGCTTATCCACTAAGCTTCTTTCTAATTTTTAGTGTCTTTATTCTTGTCATTAAACTGACCATGTTAAGAACCCAGTTAGGCTGGAGTGAGTTAACCGCTGTTCCAATTGCGTTGTTACTTCAGCGCTACATTTCGAATCAGTCTAGGTTTTTATTGATACTAGTATTAGCATTGTTTTTACTCTTTATTAAGTTCTTGTGGCCATGGCAATGGGCGGGTTCGGCAGAATCGATTAATGCTATCCAATGGGTCCCATTTAAAACCTTTCTTGGAGGAAGTACTTGGTATCACTTAAGTAATTTATTGGAATATTCATTATTGTTAGCTGGTATCGTATATGCGCTTGCTAAATGGCAAAAAAGTTACGCTAAAGCGGCTGTTTCTATTTTCATAATTATCTTATTATTCAGTATGTTACAGCTATTTGTGGTTAATAAGACGCCCGATATCACAAATCTCATTATTGTGCTGGTTCTAGGCTTTTTATTTGAACGCGTGGACCAAATCCGTCGTTAGTATATTTGAGCTACTGTCATCTAATGAAGGCTTTGGGTACAATACATTTTATCCAATGAATTCAATACTATTGAGAATTTTATGAAAGACATTCGCATCGCTCCTTCTATTTTATCAGCAGACTTCGCACGCTTAGGTGAAGAAGTCGAAAATGTATTAGCAGCTGGTGCTGATTGGGTGCATTTTGATGTGATGGACAATCATTATGTGCCAAATCTAACTATTGGCCCAATGGTATGCAAAGCGTTACGTGATTATGGGATTACCGCGCCAATAGATGTGCACTTGATGGTAAAGCCGGTGGATCGAATCATTCCTGATTTTGCTAAAGCGGGTGCGACTTACATTAGTTTCCACCCTGAGGCGACAGAACACCTTGATAGAAGCTTATCGATGATCCGTGAATTAGGTTGTAAGGCAGGAATAGTACTCAATCCTGCAACTTCTTTGGACTGTCTTGAGTATGTGATGGATAAACTAGATCTGATATTGCTGATGTCAGTGAATCCAGGTTTTGGTGGACAGAAATTTATTCCCAGCACTTTAGAAAAAGCTAAGAAAGTACGCAAACTGATCGATGAGTCGGGCTATGATATTCGCTTGGAAATTGATGGCGGTGTAAAAGTCGACAATATTGGCGAAATTGCTGCTTGTGGAGTCGATACTTTTGTTGCGGGCTCAGCAATTTTTAATGCCGATGATTATCAGGCTACCATTAGCCAAATGAAACAAAATGCCAAGACCTGTTGCTAGTATACCGGCCCTATAAATGCGCAAAGTCGTTTGGCTCTTAGCTATCTTATTAACGATAGGGATTATTGTTCATTACTTTAATGATCAAGCTGCTATTGATAGTTGTTTAGATGGTGGCGGTAATTTCAATTACCAAACAGACTTTTGTTCCTATAAAGAAACTTATAAAGGCAGCTCGGCATTTATAAGCAATCACATGCCTTTCTTCTTAATGTGGTTGATAGCAACCATTTTTGCGGTTGCAAGTTTGACTATGGGAATAGTTAAAACTCCGGTTGAATATGAAGAAAGCTTAAAGCAAAAACTATTAGTTCCAGAATTAGTGTCAAAAGCAAATAACACTAAGCGTTTATTGATGATCGATAATTACGACTCTTTTACTTATAACCTAGTGCAATATTTTGGTGAGATTGGCCTTGAAATGGAGAGAGAGTCGAACGGGCAAAGCGGATTAGATGTAATCGTTAAACGCAATGATGAAGTCACCATTGCTGAAATCAGCAATATTAATCCTGATTATATTGTAATTTCTCCTGGGCCCTGCACCCCAAATGAGTCAGGCATTTCGTTAGAAGTGATAACTCACTTCAGTGATAAAAAACCAATTCTAGGGGTTTGTTTAGGCCATCAAGCCATGGCGCAAGTTTGCGGTGGACAAGTAGTTAAAGCTGATAAGGTGATGCACGGCAAAACTTCAGGCATATTCCATGAGGGTAAAGGTGTGTTTAAAGGTCTGCCAAGCCCCTTTGTCGCCACTCGCTATCATTCATTGATAGTTGCAGAAGAAGACTTGCCTGAAGAGTTTGAAATTACTGCTTGGACGCAACACCAGTCTGGAGATTTAGAATACATTATGGGTATTCGCCATAAAGAATTAGCGATGGAAGGCGTGCAATTTCACCCCGAATCTATTTTATCCGAACATGGACATCAGATTTTAAGAAATTTCTTAAGCTCATAAAAAAGCCCAAGTTTAACTTGGGCTTTTAATAAAACTTAATAAGCTATCTGGCCCCGAAAATCACCATAGTTTTACCCTTAACATGGATATGACCTTGTTCTTCTAAAGCCTTTAATACACGACCTACCATTTCACGTGAACAGCCGACGATTCGGCTTAGTTCCTGGCGAGTGATTTTGATTTGCATGCCGTCAGGATGAGTCATGGCATCAGGTTCTTTGGCCAATTCTAATAGCGCATGGGCTACGCGACCGGTAACATCTAAGAATGCTAAGTCGCCAACTTTGCGACTGGTCTTTTGTAAGCGAATGGCTAATTGAGTCGTTAACTTAAATAGGATGTCTGGATTATCTTTTGTGATTTGGCGGAAACGGTCATAACTGATTTCCGCAACTTCACATTCCGTTTTGGTACGAACCCAAGCGGTACGATCATGTTCGTCAGTAAATAAGCCCATTTCGCCGAAGAAATCACCGGGATTCAAATAGGCTAATACCAACTCGCGACCTTCATCATCTTCAATTAATACTGAAACCGAGCCCTCTAATAAAAAGTAGAGTGTATTCGAGGAATCACCAGCATAAATTAAAGTGCTTTTGGCAGGGAAACGTCTTCTTTGACAATTGTCTAAAAAGCTTAAAATGGTTTCATCTTGTGCCAAATGAAAGGGTAATGGCATTGAAAAGTCCTATTTGTCATATTTATGCTTTAAATACTAATCTTCTACCTGACCAAAAGCAAATTTCCGATTACACTATAAGCCTCTAGATAATAACTGGATCACAAAACGACAAATTGGTGAGAACAAGATGAAAGTAACAGTTGATTGGTTGGAAGGACTAAACTTTGTAGGCGCTAATGAAAAAGGGCAAAGAGTCACTTTTGGTGGCGAGGGTGATTATGTTTCGCCAATGGAAACTTTGTTGATGTCAGTGGGTGCTTGCGCATCGATTGATGTGGTGATGATTCTAGAAAAAGCTCGGCAACAAGTTAAAGGCTGTAAATGTAAATTAGAAGGCGGCCGTGCAGATGAGCCGCCAAGACGATTTACCAGTTTAAATCTTCATTTTGTAGTTGCAGGCACAGATTTGTCGGTAAAGCATGTGACTAAAGCCATTGACCTGTCGGTGGAGAAATATTGCTCAGTAATGCATTCTTTAGATAAAAAAATGCCAGTAACTACTAGCTTTGAAATTGTTCCAGTTTAGTTGGAGAGATATTAGATTTGAAAAGACCCACTAATCATTTAGGCATGCGTCACTTGGCATTGTTTGTCGAGAAGTTTGAAGCAACCGAACACTTTTATGTTGAATTGTTAGGGATGGAAGTCGAGTGGCGACCTGATGCAGACAATGTTTATTTAACTTCAAAAGGCCATGACAACTTAGCACTTCATCGTAAACAGCCAGAACTAGATACTTCAGGCGGACAAAAGCTCGATCACTTGGGTTTTATTATGAATACCGCCGAAGAAGTGTATGAGTGGTATGAATTTTTTAAGGCTAATGATGTAGAAATTTTTACTAAGCCGAGATTGCATCGCGATGGCGCGACCAGTTTTTATTGTGCGGATCCGGATGGGAATCGGGTGCAGATGATTCATCATCCACCAATTACTAGCTCCTGATCTTCGATAATACTTCGTTAAAAGTTAAATAGAACGTGCTCAGGTACAAATGTACGTTCCGCTTTCTAATTAACTTTTGCCTCGTCTTATCTTTGCACAGAAGCTAGTTGTGTAACTGCAATCTTTTATCGATTGCTAAATGTATTAATGTGGGCACGAAGTATATTCCGAAACCCAGGTATGTTAAATCTTCAGAGTAATTGGTTAATACCTCATCAAAAAAATAAATTACACTACACATTGCAGCAGCAAAAAAAGAAGATATCCAAAAAACCGTAGGTGCATGATTATTTTGTTTAGGACCGTCAAATAAAACGTTAAAGAATATGGCCCAGCCTGAAATAAGAAAAAAGAAAGTGCTAAGCCCTAATGATAGTGAAATAAAATCAAAAGTAGATACGCCAATACTAATCATAGCTATTAAATATATTAGAGACAGGGCTGTTATATAAAGTAAAGGAATTGCTTGTAAGATTAATAAAGCTTTGCTTATATGTTGTAGAATTTTCATAGACTACAAATTTATAGAAGATGTATCAGGATGCTTACCCGTCCAAAGTCCAAAAGATTCGGCACCTTGTTCGATTAGCATACCTAGGCCATTAACTTGTTGGGTGGTGAATTGTTTCGCATGGGTTAAAAAAGCTTCTGCCTTTTCACCATAGTTTAAGTCGTAAGCCTTTGCATCTAGATCAAAGAAAATATCTTTTAAATATCGTTCGCCATTTCTGCTAACTGAATTAACGACTAAATCAATGTAGTTTTCTTTGTTGTAAACTTTAATATGACCAAGGTGTGATAAGTCATCAGCAAGTTGTACCGCTTTAGATTGAGTGCGGTTGATTAAGTAAACTTCAAATCCATCGAGTAATAAAGCTGAGGCAATGCAGCGAGCCACCCCGCCAGCACCAAGTAAAATTGCCCGCTTATTATTGAACTCGAGTTGTTTGTTATAAAGGTCTCTTAAGAAGCCCATGCCATCGGTGCTGTCGCCTAAAATCCCATCTTTAGTCATGACCAAAGTATTCACGCTATTGGCATCTTCAGCTCTTTGCGTGATCATGTCAGCATAATCTAGCGCTTGAAGTTTAAAGGGCGCAGTGACATTTAAGCCCTTACCACCTGATGCAAAAAAATCATTGAGTACGCGATTAAAGCCTTTTTGCGTGGCGCAAATTTTTCCATAATCAATATTCAGTTTAAATTGCTTTGCAAACTGTTGATGTAATTGTGGTGAGAGACTATGCGATATGGGGTTGCCAATAACTCCGTAACGTAAAGCGTTCATTTAACCAATGACTCCAGCAACTAGATAAAACACAATGGCGATAGAGCCGGCAAAAAGCGCATAAGGCAATTGGGTTTTGACGTGTTCTAATAAATCGCAACCTGCGGCCAATGACGAAACAACCGTGGTATCTGAAATAGGCGAAGCGTGATCACCAAATACTGCGCCGCCTAAAACTGCCCCTAACAATAAGCTTGGATCAATGCCAAGATTGAGGGCAATTGGCATAACGATACCAATCAATATGCCAAAGGTTCCCCAAGAGGTTCCAGTAGTAAAAGCAATAAAGCCCGCCAAAATAAAGGTAATGGCTGGAATCGACCAAGTCGGCAAGGTTTCACTAATGGCGGAGGCTACGAAATCACCAGTACCCAATGCTTTCATCGCTGAAGAAAGTACAAAGGCTAATAGCACTAGCGTGACAAGAGGCAAGAGTTTGCCCATGCCAGTAAAGCATTCTTCGGTAAGCTCTTGGGTGGTTTTATTGCCATCAAAACGAAGAAGTAACATAGCGACTAATATTGAAATTATGATGGCCCATAAGACTGAGGATGAACCTGAGCCTTGAGTAATATTGCCATTACCTGTGATGTACATAAAGATCAGAATACTGGCGATCATGGTCATCAATGGGATCAGCATAAAGCGCTTTTTAGTCGACTTAATCATTTCATTACTGACTTCGGCTTGCTCAACTTTTAATTCGGCTTGTTTCATTGGGCCGTAGACTTTAGTACTAATGACCGTATAGAAAACTACAGCTAAAGTAATCCATGCATAAAAGTTAAAAGGAATACTACCAAAGACCACTGAATTAGCATTAGCAACAGATGTTTCGTTAACGTAACCAAGAATTGCTGCACCCCAGCCATTGATCAAAATCAAAACGCTAATTGGCGCACAAGTTGAATCAATAATATAAGCCAAGCGGGCGCGGCTCATCTTAAAGCGATCGAATAGGTTTTGGGATGATACGCCTGCGGTTAAGACGCTCATATTGGTATCAATAAAAATACTAGAACCAATTACGGCTGGCAGTAGACCGGCTCTCCTTTGATTGTGCACATACTTTTTAGTGGTTAACCAATTAACCAGCGCACCAACACCACCCGATTGCTGAATTAAATGAATTAAAGCTCCAATAAGCAAGCTGAACAATAAAACTTTAGTGCTATAGCCGCTGGAGAATATGTCAACAGTGCGATCAACCATTTGTACAAATGCACTAAAAGGATTGCCATTAGTTAACAACATCTCTGCAGAGAAGATGGCCACAACTAGTGCTAAGATCACGTGGCGTTTCCAGATAGCAATTATTATTGCTAAAATGGGCGGCAAGATGGTGAGCCAACCGTATTCTACTAATGACATAAAATTTTATAGTTTATTGGAATAGGCAAACCTTAAATCAAAGCCTTAACAATTACAATGACCGAAAAACAAACCATCAAAAAACAATTCATTGCGGGAGCCAAATGCCCTGAGTGCAACCAAATAGATGTATTAGTATTTTATAGGAAGGATGAAAAACCAGTGCGAGAATGTATTGATTGCACCTTTATAGAAATCTTGGGTGAAGAGGACAAATTAGAAAATAAATTGCAAATAAAAATAAAAAGTATTTGACATTATTTTTTTGAAGCGTATTATTCTTCGCCACGCAAACAAAGCTTTGCAAATAAATTTAATTTACAGAGAAACAAAAATGAAACGCTATAATAATTTACATCAATTAATGAAAAATACCTGGGAGATAAACCCAGCATAGCGTGCGCCTGAAAAATTAAAAAGGCGCTGTTATATAAGCGCCTTTCGTGTTTTTAATAACCCCGAAAGGTAAACCTCTCGGGGTTTTTTGTTGGAGAATTGAAAATAATTTATGAACTTAGTTAGAAATATATTTAATTTAGAAAATTTACTGATTAGTAATGGTGATTTCTTGCGCCCGTGTGCCTATAAAAAACACATGGATAGAATTTATGGCGTGATTTTTTAAAGTTAGCTTCTTAAGAATAGAGAGGCTAAAGCCTCTCAGGTTACAACCCTGTTAGGCAATGGTTTAACAGGGTTTTTTTATGCCTGCAATGGAGGTGATTTATGAAAAATATAGATAAGCAGCAATATTCCTTTCGAGGTCATGAGTAAGCGGAGAAAGGGTTTTCCTTCAGAGGCTCAAGTAAAAAAAGGGTTGAGAGTAGTGCATGGAGATAAAGAATTGTACGAAAAACTAGGACGAAATGATCCTTGTCTTTGCGGTTCATGGAGGAGTTTTTAAAAACTGTTGTATGAAAACAGGTAAATATGACGGTAGTAGACGTGATTACTACTGTAGATAAATAAAGCACTTGTAGCTTAGAGGTAGAGCAGCTGGCTGTTAACCAGTTGGTCGTAGGTTCAAATCCTACCAGGTGCGCCAAATTAATAGCGTTTGTAGCTCAATAGGCTAGAGCACTCGGCTTTTAACCGAGAAGTTGTAGGTTCGATCCCTACCAGACGCACCAAATTTTGAATTTAGTAGCGGCTAACTTCAATAAACGACTTAGATTGTCAATAGGATTAGCGGCTCTGTATCTGATGCAGGCTGGCGCAGGGGCATTGCTTTACTGTGTACCAAGAATATTGATTGCTAAGAACTGGATTACGAATCCAGACGCACTTTGTAGCTCAAGTGGATAGAGCGGCAGACTTATAATCTGTGTGTTGTCGGTTCGACTCCGACCAAAGATGACCATTGTCTTAGGGTGACAAAACGGTAAAGGTGAAAGCCTGGGGTTCGAGTCCCCATTAAGTAAAACCAAAGAGGTGTCGATGTGGAAGTTGCTGTTAAAGAACTTAAAGCATCAGTCTCGATAAATGAGTATTAGGTCAATGTGATAGTTTCCGAGTCATGGAATGCATGAAATGGAGCAAGGAAAAAAATTAAAAAGGATTAGACAGGATGTCGAGCAGCCTATGGATTCTGAGCTATCAAAAACTTTAATACCAGTTTATATGGACAGGCACCTCGCAATTAATGCTTATTAAAGCAAGGAGAAGAAAATGTTAGGAATTAATAAAGTAAAAGTTGCCGATAACGAAAGAGTATTGGTTTATAGGAATAAGAACTTAAATAGAGTCTTGACTGCCGGTCAATACTGGATCACGAGTTTAATTGATCAAGTTTTAGTAGAAAGATACGACATTACCGATATTAAGTTTGAGCACTCAAAGAATAAATATTTGATGTCACAGTATGCAGAAAAATTATCTAAAGTGATTGAAGTAGTAGAAACTTCTGATCAAGAAGTGGCTTTGGTTTATGTAGATAATAAATTATCCGAAGTTTTAAAAACGGGTTCATATGCTACTTACTGGAAGACAAATCAAACTTTGAGAATAGAAAAGTTTGATTTGACTGAAGGCAAACAAGTAAGCAAGAAAGTAATCAGTTTGATGCAAGGTAATGCAAAGTTAGGATTAGCTAAAAAATTGCAGGATGCTATTTACTTGGCTCAAGTTGGAACTCAGGAAAAAGGTTTGTTAACTATTAATGGAAAAGTGATGCAAATCTTAGATACTGGAACTTATGGGTACTGGAGATATAACCAGAATGTGGCTGTAAAAATTATGGATATGAAATTACAGGGCATTGAAGTGTCAGGCCAGGAGATTTTAACCAAAGATAGAGTTAGCTTGAGAATTAACTTAAGTGCTAATTATCAAGTTGATGATGCAATGACTGTAGTGACTAAGGTGAATGATGTCATGGACTTTGTTTACAAAACCATGCAGCTAGCTTTAAGAGAATCAGTTGGAACCAAAACTTTGGATGAATTGTTAGCTAATAAAAGTGCTTTGAACGATGTAATTGAAACGGATATTCAAAATGTTGTGAAAGAGTATGGCGTTATCGTCAAAAATGTAGGGCTGAAAGATATTATTTTGCCTGGTGAAATGAAAGAGATCTTAAATCAAGTTGTGCAGGCGCAAAAAGCCGCAGAAGCAAACTTAATTAAGCGGAGAGAAGAAACTGCTGCTACTAGGTCTTTGTATAACACTGCAAAAATGATGGAGAACAACGCTACATTGATGCGGTTGAAAGAATTAGAAACTTTAGAAAAAGTTACTCAAAAAATAGACAAAATTAATGTTTATGATGGATTAAATGGAGTTTTAAACGGCTTGGTTTCTATTTCTGATAAAACTAATTAAGCGGATCAAATGATCCGCTTTTTTAATTGGCTACAAACTCTAACCCTTTTTGATAGGTATTTTGAGCATTAATTGGATGTCCAGAATTTTCATAGGATTTCGCTAAGGCATAATAGGCTTTAGCTGTTGGATTAATGTCTATACTCTGTTCCAAATAATGGGTGGCTTTGCCCCATAACTTGGCTCTCAGCGATAAACTGCCCAAACAATATAAAAGTTCAGCATTATTCGGCTGACTCTTCAGCCATTGTTCTGCACTGGATAAGGATTTACTTGAGTTTTCAGATGCTAAGTCAGCATATTGGTTGACTAGCTGATCGTTCCATTGATGTTTTAAGCTTTGCTTGATAATTTGCTCAGCTTGCTCAGTTTGCCCATTAGTGGATAGAGCTTTGGCGTAAACTGCTACTATAGTTACGTCTTTTTTTAATGAACGAGATAATTGATCCCACAAATCAAGAATTTTATCCGTGCCCTTGGATTCCGCACGTATAAAACGCTGTTGCCAAGCTTGCAATTCCTTACTAGCAAATTCGTCATCAGTGAAAACACTATGCTTTTTAATTTTAGGCAGTAAATCAATGATCGATTTCCAATCATTTAAATGCGTATAAACTTTATGTAAAAGTTTTAGTACAAAAGGGTGATTAGCATTAATGGATTTTAAATGTTTCAAACCCGCTAAAGCACTCTCGTATTCTTTACTGCTAATTTGTAATTCAACTTGAGTTAATCCAACAGCCATTTGTGCATCAGGTTCTGAGTTGGCGGCGAGTTTTAAATATTGATCGCGTTTTTGAATATCGCCTTGCTGTTGAGCTGCTCGCGCTGCTCCTAAATAATTAATTAATCTAGTATTGTTAGCAGCAGCACTTTTACTTAATAAGCCCTCTGCTGTTTTCCAATGCCCTTCGGATAAAGCAATCATGCCATCGATGGTTTTTTGGCGTGCTTTGACCGATTTGCGACCGCCAAACCAACCGAGTGTTTTGTTGCTCGTTTGGAGTAAATAGCGTATCAGTATCCAACCAAACCACATGGTCAATGCAATGACAACTAAAACGGTGACAGCAAAATAGTTTTGGAACTCAATGGCCGTTTTATCAAATAAAATATAAGTGGAGCCCTTTATGTTTCGGATGAATGGCACCGATAGTAAACCAATAAAAACTCCCGCTAATACGTACCAACGAAATTTCATTCTTGATCTCCATCACTGCCCGAATCAGCATCATTTTCTTTAGGTTCTTCAGAATTATTGCCATCATTGGTGCTTTCTAGACGCTCTAGTGTTTGCTGAATGGTTCTATCAATGTTACCGCTTTCGCCAGCCTCATCTGTATCCTGTAGGTTTTTTGCGTCGATTGTTGTGGATTGCAGCCATTGATTAAGGCGCTCTTGATTATTTTGCTTTATTAAATCTAAAGAACTCAATTTATTAGGCAGCTGTACAGAGACTTTGGCAGAAGCTAATAGTGATAGTTGTTCTAATATTTGCTGAGACTGATTATTGGTTTGGTAAAATTCTTTAATCCAATGGGTAACATCAGCAATGGATTTATCATATCCAGTTTGCTGGTGACGTAAGGCTGATAACTGTGCCATTTTGATAGTCATTAAAAGATTCTGTTGTAGAAGATCCGATTGTTTGGGATTAATAAAAGGTTTAACAGATTGATTATAATGGTGAACTTTATAGTAATCACTGAAAGTATCTTTCACATTGGTCTTAAAAGTTTGCCAAGCGGTTGAACTCTCTACCGGCTCGATGACTTCAGGTTGATTTTGGTTATTTTCGTCAAACTTTACACTGGCCAAAGATAAGTTTGGAATTTGAGACTCAATGGTATCAAGTTTTACTAAAATGCCATCAATATCAATGGCGACGGTTGATTTGATCTGTGCGATATCTTGGCTAATAGCTCGACGTAAGGATAATAAATTGCTGTCGCCGCTGGCTAATATTTGTTGATCGGCAGCTTCTAAAAGTGCCACAACGGATGCGGTGTCATCAGAATAGTGAATTTTCTGGGCAGCTTGACGAATTAGGTATTCGGCCTCAGCTATTTGCCAATCGCGAGCTTGGCTGGCTGCATCTGCGCTTATGGTTTGAAATTTACGTTGGCTTGCTACCAGTTGTTGTTGTAAAGATTCAATCTGTCTTTGCAATTCTTGCTGGTTAGAGTTCTGTGTAGAAGATTGAGAATTTTGCTCGGTGACTAATTGACGAATTTGATCATTTTGAGTTTGTAACTGCTTTTCAAGATTAACCAAGCGAGTTAATTCACTGTTTTGGTTTTTGTCTTGAGTTGATGAACTGGTTTGAAAGTAACCTTGTTGCCATATCCAAAAGGCGCCATAGCCTAAACCAGCAAGTATCAATAACCAAAATAAAGGCTTTAATATTCCTGCTTTCTTTTTCTTAGGTTCAGATGACTCATGCTCTTGATCCAGTTCAAGAGCTTCAATTATTTCATTTTCGTGTTGATCCGATTCACTCATGGCTTCACTCTGGGTTAATAAGTCCGGTTTATTCGGTACAAAGCTCTGCCATTCGAGGCAGGCGCTTACTAGATCTTGATTGGCTGCACTATTAGCAGTATAGCAATTTGCTACACCATGTTGCTTTGCTATTACTTCTATTCTGCTACTTGCGCAAATAAAGGCAACCTTTCGAAGTAAAGAATTGTCAGAAGTGCGTAATTTTGGCAGCTCTTGCAAGGATAATTGATGCAAACTCAATTTTAATAGCTGCTCACTCGTTACCACTAGGGCGGTATTATCAGGTTCGATGATTTTAGGGAAAGCTTGGGCAATACCAATGCGTTGATATACTTCAAGTCGCTTGATCTGGTGTTTTTCTGATAACGATTCTTCTAATAAAGGACGCCCTTTATTTCCGCAAACAAGTAAAATATTAAGTTCAAGATTATCAGGGTTTAGCTCCTCTAATAATTCTAATATCCCTTCAC
>CANNDL010000010.1 GCA_947503435.1 uncultured Kangiella sp.
GTATCAGCCTGTTATCCCCGGAGTACCTTTTATCCGTTGAGCGATGGCCCTTCCATACAGAACCACCGGATCACTATGACCTACTTTCGTACCTGCTCGACGTGTCTGTCTCGCAGTTAAGCTGGCTTATGCCATTGCACTAACCTCCTGATTTCCGACCAGGATTAGCCAACCTTCGTGCTCCTCCGTTACTCTTTGGGAGGAGACCGCCCCAGTCAAACTACCCACCACACACTGTCCTCGATCCGGATAACGGACCTAAGTTAGAACTCAAAACATACAAGGCTGGTATTTCAAGGTTGACTCCACTCATACTGGCGTACAAGTTTCAAAGTCTCCCAGCTATCCTACACATGCAGGCTCTAAGTCCAGTGTGAAGCTGTAGTAAAGGTTCACGGGGTCTTTCCGTCTAGCCGCGGGTACACAGCATCTTCACTGCGATTTCAATTTCACTGAGTCTCGGGTGGAGACAGTGTGGCCGTCGTTACGCCATTCGTGCAGGTCGGAACTTACCCGACAAGGAATTTCGCTACCTTAGGACCGTTATAGTTACGGCCGCCGTTTACCGGGGCTTCGATCAAGAGCTTCGCTTACGCTAACCCCATCAATTAACCTTCCGGCACCGGGCAGGCGTCACACCCTATACGTCCACTTTCGTGTTTGCAGAGTGCTGTGTTTTTGATAAACAGTCGCAGCCACCTGGTATCTTCGACCGGTCTCAGCTTAGGGAGCAAGTCCCATCACCAAAACCGGCGCACCTTCTCCCGAAGTTACGGTGCCATTTTGCCTAGTTCCTTCACCCGAGTTCTCTCAAGCGCCTTAGTATTCTCTACCTGACCACCAGTGTTGGTTTGGGGTACGATCGGTGTATATCTGAAGTTTAGAAGATTTTCCTGGAAGCATGGCATCAACTACTTCATTCCCGTGGGAACTCGTCATCAGTCCTCAGCCTTAAGGCAACCCGGATTTACCTAAGTCACCAGCCTACAACCTTAAACGCGGACAACCAATCGCCGCGCTAGTTTAGCCTTCTCCGTCTCTCCATCACAATATACACCGGTTCAGGAATATTAACCTGATTCCCATCGACTACGCATCTCTGCCTCGCCTTAGGGGTCGACTCACCCTGCTCTGATTAGCATCGAACAGGAAACCTTGGTCTTCCGGCGTGCGGGTTTTTCACCCGCATTAACGTTACTCATGTCAGCATTCGCACTTCTGATACCTCCAGCATACCTCCCGGTACACCTTCAACGGCTTACAGAACGCTCCTCTACCATGCATATAAATATGCATCCGCAGCTTCGGTGGTATGTTTAGCCCCGTTACATCTTCCGCGCAGGCCGACTCGACTAGTGAGCTATTACGCTTTCTTTAAAGGGTGGCTGCTTCTAAGCCAACCTCCTAGCTGTCTAAGCCTTCCCACATCGTTTCCCACTTAACATACACTTTGGGACCTTAGCTGGCGGTCTGGGTTGTTTCCCTTTCCACAACGGACGTTAGCACCCGCCGTGTGTCTCCCGCAATTGTACTCCTAGGTATTCGGAGTTTGCATCGGGTTGGTAAGTCGGGATGACCCCCTAGCCGAAACAGTGCTCTACCCCCTAGGGTAATATGCGAGGCTCTACCTAAATAGATTTCGAGGAGAACCAGCTATCTCCCGGTTTGATTAGCCTTTCACTCCAATCCACAGTTCATCCCCTCATTTTGCAACATAAGTGGGTTCGGTCCTCCAGTAAGTGTTACCTCACCTTCAACCTGACCATGGATAGATCACCGGGTTTCGGGTCTACCTCCAGCAACTAAGCGCCCTATTAAGACTCGGTTTCCCTACGGCTCCCCTAAACGGTTAACCTTGCTACTGAAGAGTAAGTCGCTGACCCATTATACAAAAGGTACGCAGTCACCAGACTAAATCTGGCTCCCACTGCTTGTAAGCATGCGGTTTCAGGATCTATTTCACTCCCCTCACAGGGGTTCTTTTCGCCTTTCCCTCACGGTACTGGTTCACTATCGGTCGACAGAGAGTATTTAGCCTTGGAGGATGGTCCCCCCATGTTCAGTCAAGATATCACGTGTCCCGACCTACTCGATTTCACTTCAAATGCGCTTTCGTGTACAGGGCTATCACCTTGTATCGCCGGACTTTCCAGACCGTTCCACTAACACATAAGAAGCTTAAGGGCTAATTCCCGTTCGCTCGCCGCTACTAAGGAAATCTCGTTTGATTTCTGTTCCTACGGGTACTTAGATGTTTCAGTTCCCCGCGTTCGCCTCTTTATCCTATGTATTCAGATAAAGATAATCACCTTAAAGTGACTGGGTTTCCCCATTCGGAAATCCCGGGATATAACGTTTGTTGTCAACTCCCCCGGGCTTATCGCAGACTACCACGTCCTTCATCGCCTTCTGTCGCCAAGGCATCCACCGCATGCTCTTAGTCACTTGACTATATAACCCCAAATAGTCTTCGGCTAACTCCAAATACAGGCCTCTTGTATATAGCCCCGCATCCTTCGCTAACCACCACTTGGTACACTCAAATAACCGTATTTCGTGTCAATCAATCCGACTTCGAATGATTGACGCCAACATGATGAATACAAATTCGCTTACAAATTTAAAACTCTTTTGTTACTCATTTATTACTTTAGCTTCTACCTAATTGTTAAAGAACTCGTTCTGGTATAAATACCCAGAGATATAGAACGCTCTATATCTCTAAATACTCTTAACAATCGGTGTGAAAAATGGTGGAGCTAAGCAGGATCGAACTGCTGACCTCCTGCGTGCAAGGCAGGCGCTCTCCCAGCTGAGCTATAGCCCCATTTTGGATTCAGATAAGCTTTTTGCTGTTAGGCGCGGCGGATAGGAGGGAAGTTTGCTCGCAGCAAACGACCGAATATCCAACAAAGCATAATAGCAAAATTGGTAGGTCTGGGCAGACTTGAACTGCCGACCTCACCCTTATCAGGGGTGCGCTCTAACCAGCTGAGCTACAGACCTATATCTGTCTTGTTACAGACATACAGCCTGAACAACCGATTGTTCCAGTGTGTAAGACAATTTGTGTGAACACTTGACGATAATACATCGTTGTCGTTAAGGAGGTGATCCAGCCGCAGGTTCCCCTACGGCTACCTTGTTACGACTTCACCCCAGTCATCAACCACACCGTGGTAACCGCCCTATGTTAAGCTAGCTACTTCTGGTGCAATCAACTCCCATGGTGTGACGGGCGGTGTGTACAAGGCCCGGGAACGTATTCACCGTGGCATTCTGATCCACGATTACTAGCGATTCCGACTTCATGCACTCGAGTTGCAGAGTGCAATCCGGACTACGAACAGCTTTGTGAGATTAGCTCCCCCTCGCGGGTTGGCAACTCTCTGTACTGCCCATTGTAGCACGTGTGTAGCCCAGGTCGTAAGGGCCATGATGACTTGACGTCGTCCCCACCTTCCTCCGGTTTGTCACCGGCAGTCTCCTTAGAGTTCTCAACTTAATGTTAGCAACTAAGGACAAGGGTTGCGCTCGTTACGGGACTTAACCCAACATCTCACGACACGAGCTGACGACAGCCATGCAGCACCTGTCACAGAGTTCCCGAAGGCACGAATCTATCTCTAGAAACTTCTCTGGATGTCAAGACCTGGTAAGGTTCTTCGCGTTGCATCGAATTAAACCACATGCTCCACCGCTTGTGCGGGCCCCCGTCAATTCATTTGAGTTTTAACCTTGCGGCCGTACTCCCCAGGCGGTCAACTTATCGCGTTAGCTACGCCACTAAGCATTTTAATATGCCCAACAGCTAGTTGACATCGTTTACGGCGTGGACTACCAGGGTATCTAATCCTGTTCGCTACCCACGCTTTCGCACCTCAGTGTCAGTATCAGTCCAGGGAGTCGCCTTCGCCACTGATGTTCCTTCAGATCTCTACGCATTTCACCGCTACACCTGAAATTCCACTCCCCTCTACCGTACTCTAGTTACCCAGTCTCAAATGCAGTTCCCAGGTTGAGCCCAGGGCTTTCACATCTGACTTAAATAACCACCTACGCGCGCTTTACGCCCAGTAATTCCGATTAACGCTTGCACCCTCCGTATTACCGCGGCTGCTGGCACGGAGTTAGCCGGTGCTTCTTCTATAGGTAACGTCACAGAAGCAAGGTATTAACTTACTTCCTTTCCTCCCTATTGAAAGTGCTTTACAACCCGAAGGCCTTCTTCACACACGCGGTATTGCTGGATCAGGCTTGCGCCCATTGTCCAATATTCCCCACTGCTGCCTCCCGTAGGAGTCTGGGCCGTGTCTCAGTCCCAGTGTGGCTGATCATCCTCTCAGACCAGCTACAGATCGTCGCCTTGGTGAGCCATTACCTCACCAACAAGCTAATCTGACGCAGACTCATCAAATAGCGAAAGCATATAAATAGAGGCCTCCTTTACACCTTAGTGCACATGCGGTATTAATCAGAATTTCTTCTGGCTATCCCCCACTACTCGGTAGATTTCTACGTGTTACTCACCCGTCCGCCACTCGTCAGCCAGAGCAAGCTCTGCTGTTACCGTTCGACTTGCATGTGTTAAGCATACCGCCAGCGTTCAATCTGAGCCATGATCAAACTCTTCAGTTTAAAGTTTTTCGAGACTTGGAAAAAAGCCTCTAATCTTTTGCTCAATGAATCACCAACTTATTAAAAATAAATCAATTAATCGAATTAATTTTAGGGTGTTGGTCACTTCATTGATAATGCGATGCATTACCTAATCAAGTGCCCACACAAATTGTCTTACTTCTTATTAAAGAACGTCTTG